>NZ_CP191458.1:2500-662500 GCF_050500205.1 Neorhizobium sp. DAR64860/K0K1
TCTGAAGAAATAAAAGTTTGCATCACTTTTAGGAGTGCTGCCTGTTCTGCAAAATTGTGAAGAGAAGATTGATCTGGATGCTTCCAGGTATTTTTGGGTTTTACCTCAAAGATGTCCGAGCCCGGTTCTGATGATACCAAGGATGACCTAGCCGGTCGGATCTGGAGGAAGAGCTGGAGTAGGTAGGAAGCATGTCACTCTGGTCGGTCGTTGTTGGTGTTTTGGGGCTTGGCCCTAAACCACCTCTGACGACTTATTGATGTCCGTTTGCTAACCGCGCGGACCCGGATTTAATCTCGAGAAGCTGGTCTTAAAGATCAGGACACAAGTGAACCGCTCGGCGTGGTTCCAATAAAGTGGCCTGATCGAACACGTTGATGGCATCATGAGAAGGTTGGGTTGTAAAAGGTAGCCCTTCCGCTTGCTCCTCTGGGGTGAGCTATATTGATGAGCATTGGCAATGAGAACGATGAAGTGTTTTAAGGGCATTTGGTGGATGCCTTGGCATGCACAGGCGAAGAAGGACGTGATACGCTGCGAAAAGCCGTGGGGAGCTGCGAATAAGCTTTGATCCATGGATCTCCGAATGGGGCAACCCACCTTAAATACCTAGAAAGTTTAAGTCGTCTTTCGGGACGGTTTAGATTTCTAGGTATTGTTAATAAGGTATCTTGTCTTGAATACATAGGGACAAGAAGCGAACTCAGGGAACTGAAACATCTAAGTACCTGAAGGAAAGGACATCAACCGAGACTCCGTAAGTAGTGGCGAGCGAACGCGGACCAGGCCAGTGGCAATGTTGAATAAAGCTGAACAGGTTGGAAAGCCTGGCTAGAGTGGGTGATAGCCCCGTAAGCGTAGAACAGACATTGTCCTTGAGTAGGGCGGGACACGTGAAATCCTGTCTGAACATGGGGAGACCACTCTCCAAGCCTAAGTACTCGTGCATGACCGATAGCGAACAAGTACCGTGAGGGAAAGGTGAAAAGCACCCCGACAAGGGGAGTGAAATAGAACCTGAAACCGGATGCCTACAAGCAGTCGGAGGGCGCTCTTTTTAGTAAGGGGCCTGACGGCGTACCTTTTGTATAATGGGTCAACGACTTAGTGTATCTAGCAAGCTTAAGCCGGTAGGTGTAGGCGCAGCGAAAGCGAGTCTGAATAGGGCGATTTAGTTAGATGCATTAGACCCGAAACCGAGTGATCTAGCCATGAGCAGGCTGAAGGTTGGGTAACACCAACTGGAGGGCCGAACCCGCATCTGTTGCAATAGATTGGGATGACTTGTGGCTAGGGGTGAAAGGCCAATCAAACTCGGAGATAGCTGGTTCTCCGCGAAATCTATTTAGGTAGAGCGTCGACCGAATACCCTCGGGGGTAGAGCACTGGATGGGCTATGGGGACTCACCGTCTTACTGATCCTAACCAAACTCCGAATACCGAGGAGTACTAGTCGGCAGACACACGGCGGGTGCTAACGTCCGTCGTGAAGAGGGCAACAACCCTGACCTCCAGCTAAGGTCCCCAAGTCATGGCTAAGTGGGAAAGGATGTGAGGATCCCAAAACAACCAGGATGTTGGCTTAGAAGCAGCCATCATTTAAAGAAAGCGTAACAGCTCACTGGTCTAAATAAGGGTCTTTGCGCCGAAAATGTAACGGGGCTAAAGCCATGCACCGAAGCTGAGGATATGCACGCAAGTGTATGTGGTAGCGGAGCGTTCCGTAAGTCTGTGAAGGAGGACCCGTGAGGGCCTCTGGAGATATCGGAAGTGCGAATGTTGACATGAGTAACGATAAAGGGGGTGAGAGACCCCCTCGCCGAAAGACCAAGGGTTCCTGCTTAAAGTTAATCTGAGCAGGGTTAGCCGGCCCCTAAGGCGAGGCAGAAATGCGTAGTCGATGGGAACCACGTTAATATTCGTGGGCCTGGTGGTAGTGACGGATCGCGTAAGTTGTACCTCCTTATTGGATTGGATGTGCAGCGGGGCGGTTCCAGGAAATAGCTCCACCGTATAGACCGTACCCGAAACCGACACAGGTGGTCAGGTAGAGCATACCAAGGCGCTTGAGAGAACTATGTTGAAGGAACTCGGCAAATTGCACGCGTAACTTCGGAAGAAGCGTGACCCCTTTTTACGCAAGTGGAAAGGGGTGGCACAGACCAGGGGGTAGCGACTGTTTATCAAAAACACAGGGCTCTGCGAAGTCGAAAGACGACGTATAGGGCCTGACGCCTGCCCGGTGCTGGAAGGTTAAAGGGAGAGGTGCAAGCTTTGAACTGAAGCCCCAGTAAACGGCGGCCGTAACTATAACGGTCCTAAGGTAGCGAAATTCCTTGTCGGGTAAGTTCCGACCTGCACGAATGGCGTAACGACTTCCCCGCTGTCTCCAACATAGACTCAGTGAAATTGAATTCCCCGTGAAGATGCGGGGTTCCTGCGGTTAGACGGAAAGACCCCGTGCACCTTTACTATAGCTTTACACTGGCATTCGTGTCGGCATGTGTAGGATAGGTGGTAGGCTTTGAAGCGGGGACGCCAGTTCTCGTGGAGCCATCCTTGAAATACCACCCTTATCGTCATGGATGTCTAACCGCGGTCCGTTATCCGGATCCGGGACAGTGTATGGTGGGTAGTTTGACTGGGGCGGTCGCCTCCGAAAGAGTAACGGAGGCGCGCGATGGTGGGCTCAGACCGGTCGGAAATCGGTCGTCGAGTGCAATGGCATAAGCCCGCCTGACTGCGAGACTGACAAGTCGAGCAGAGACGAAAGTCGGTCATAGTGATCCGGTGGTCCCGCGTGGAAGGGCCATCGCTCAACGGATAAAAGGTACGCCGGGGATAACAGGCTGATGACCCCCAAGAGTCCATATCGACGGGGTTGTTTGGCACCTCGATGTCGGCTCATCGCATCCTGGGGCTGGAGCAGGTCCCAAGGGTTTGGCTGTTCGCCAATTAAAGCGGTACGTGAGCTGGGTTCAGAACGTCGTGAGACAGTTCGGTCCCTATCTGCCGTGGGTGTAGGAATATTGACAGGATCTGTCCCTAGTACGAGAGGACCGGGATGGACATATCTCTGGTGGACCTGTTGTCGTGCCAACGGCATAGCAGGGTAGCTATATATGGAAGGGATAACCGCTGAAGGCATCTAAGCGGGAAACCCACCTGAAAACGAGTATTCCCTATCAGGGCCGTGGAAGACGACCACGTTGATAGGAGGCGTGTGGACGTGCAGTAATGCATGAAGCTTAGCCTTACTAATAGCCCGATTGGCTTCATCGTTCTCATTGACTATGCTCATCAAGGTGCTGCGCACCTCGATGATGACATCTGTTTTGTCCTGACGCGTGAAAAACGCTCCGGACGGGCCGCCGAACGTTCGGCGACGGCCTCTGGCCTTGCGGAGCTACGCTCCGACAAACCAGACGGCAAACAAAGACGTGTTCAATTAAGACAAACGGGGGTTCGCCTCCGCCAGCTTCTCGATAAAGCGTTGCAATGGTCGCCCATTGCCACGCATACATTGCCCTTAATCGACCTGGTGGTCATTGCGGGGTGGCTGCACCCGTTCCCTTTCCGAACACGGCCGTGAAACACCCCTGCGCCAATGGTACTCCGTCTTAAGACGCGGGAGAGTAGGTCGCTGCCAGGTCTATTAAAGGCAATGCCATCCATAAGGATGGACCAAACAATCTTCTCACACATAACAAACCGGCCCCTGGCCAAACCAAGGGCCGCTCCCAAAGCGGCCTTTTGTCGTTGCTGGGGTTTAACGAAATAATGGGACGTTCGGTCTGTAGCCGGTGCGTCCCTGACAGGAGACAAATCCTAAAGGATTTGCTCCGGCACAGGCATCACAGCTTCGCTGTGATGCAGACGCGAAATTTGGCAACGCCAAATTCGCTTGGCGCGGGGTGGAGCAGCCCGGTAGCTCGTCAGGCTCATAACCTGAAGGCCGCAGGTTCAAATCCTGCCCCCGCAACCAAATTTATCTACAAATTCGACCATTCCGAATATTTACTCTTAAGCTCCTCACCATAACGGTCGAGGAGTTTTTTGCGTTTGTCTTCCGTGTCGATCTCGCCTCAAGCGATCCGGGTCAGCAGGTTATTCTGGGCGGCGGTGACCTTGCCCCCAAGTTTTATCCAGTTTTGAGTTCGTTCCAGCGGTTTGCGGTTTCTGCATTTTGTGCGGTAGCGGTGTGTTGCGGAGCGGAGCCATTCCGGCTGCTTGAGCCCGCACCACGTCGCGAGTTGCTGGTTTGAGCGAACTCGGCCGGTGTCAGCCAGCTGAGGCCCGAGTGCGGTCGATTATCGTTGTAGTCGTTGCACCAGGCGGCGACCGCTGTCGGCCAGGGGTGTTAGTTCTGGACTGAGCCTGGTCGCAGTCGGCGTAACAGCGGGTTGCTCATCATGGCTTTAGCTGATCGCACTCATGGATGAGCCAAGGAAATCTCTATGTGGACAGTGGACTTGAGCGGCCTTTCGCTGTGAATTCGGGTTCGGGGCAAAGATCTCCCGCAGTTCCTTTACAGACCAGTCGCGGCAAAGCTTTGAATAGCCCCGAGATTTGTAGACGCCTTCTTTCCTAATTTTGAGGCAAGAAGATCACCATGAGCAAATCGAATTTCAGCGAAGAGTTTAAGCGCGACGCGGTGCGTCAGATCACGTAACGGGGCTATCCGGTTGCGGAGGTTTCGCAGCGGCTTGGTGTAAGCCCGCACTCGCTTTATGAGTGGAAGAAGAAGTTCTCTTTGGCGTCTGGGAACCAGGGTAACGACCAGTCCGAAGAGATCAGGCAGCTTAAAAAGGAACTGGCGCGGGTCACGGAGGAGCGCGACATATTAAAAAAAGCGACCGCGTATTTCGCCAGGGATGCACCCCTCTCGACGATGTAAACATCGTCTGCCGGGCAATGAGTGAAGTACGCGTTCGTTGCCCAGCATCAACAGCGGTTCTCGGTGCGAATGATGTGTCGCCTGTTCCGCATCCATCCCAGCGGGTTTTATGCCTGGCTTCGGATGCCCTTGAGCAAGCGTGCCTGTGAGGACAAGCGGCAGATTGATCTGCTCCAGACGGCTTGGGAAGAGAGCGGCAGGGTCTACGGGTATCGCAAGCTTCATGACGACCTGCTCGATCACGGCGAGACATGCTGCCCCAACCAGGTTGCGCGTCTGAGGCGGATTGCCGGGATAAAGGCTCAGATCGGCTACAAGCGCCGTCCCGGAGTTGATGGCGGCAGGCCTTCCATTGTCATCGACGACACTCTGGACCGTCAATTCGACGTTGCTGCTCCGGACAAGGCGTGGGTCACGGACATCACCTACATCCGGACCAACGAAGGCTTCGCCTATCTCGCGGTGGTGATCGATCTCTATTCCCGCCGTGTTATCGGCTGGTCGATGCAGAGCCGTCAGACAACGGATGTCGTGCTGCAGGCGTTGCTGATGGCTGTCTGGAGGCGAAAGCCAAAGGAAAAGGTTCTGGTGCATTCGGATCAGGGATCGCAATTCACCAGTATGAACTGGGCAGCGTTCCTGAAGCACCACAATCTGGTTCATTCGATGAGCCGACGGGGCAACTGCCATGACAATGCCGTCGCTGAGAGCTTCTTCAATCTGTTGAAGCGGGAGCGGATACGCCGAAAGGTCTATCGCTCAAGAGACGAAGCCAGGCAGGACGTGTTCGACTACATTGAGATGTTCTACAACCCGAAGCGCAAACATGTCAGAAACGGGATGCTGTCGCCCGTAGAGTTCGAAAAGCGGCAGAAAACTTAACCCGAGGGTGTCTAGGAAACTCGGGGCTATTCAGTCTTCACTGGTCGCTTTCCTGAAACGAAGGCTCTCACTCATGCCGGATTGGGTCTCGACAAGTGTCGCCAGTCTTGTTGCCATTCCGAGGTCAGAACGATCATCGCCACCCGCGCCATTACTTTTGGTTCCCAGCACTAACCGCTCGGCGGCGATGCCTCCGAGGCAGACCGCGATCTGATCGAGATAAAATTGTTTGTCCCGTCGTCTTATGGATTGAATCTCGAAACGGGCTAGTCCGCCGGTCGACACCGCCGTTGCGCTGGAGACTTAATGGGCCAGATGCCTATCAAGATATTTACCCTAGCTGAGCCGCAGCCCAACGATAGGTGCGGCTGTCAAAATGCAAACCCACCGTGCTCAAAGACTAGCTAAATTATGTTTGAAAGGCATCGTGGGGCGAACCAGTTATTGCAGGTGCCCATCACATATGCTGCGCCGATAATGATCCGCGCACCAACGTTGTGCTCGATGCGATCGTCTGCACACATCTCTTGGTCGTCTATCGCAAAGCGGATCGGTCGCACGCTTTCTCGTCCGCTTGCGTGACGTCTTGTCTTTCACGCAGGACGCCGGCCGCCGTCAGGATATGGGCACGCATGATGGCGTAGGCAAGGAGGTCGTCTTTCAGCCGGAATGCGCGCAGCAGCACGCGATGGTCGCTGTTGCTGCGGCGCACTTCTTCCGCGTCGAACTGGTTGAAGGTCATCGTCAGAACAGCCAGGTCCATCAGTTGGGTGGCCGCACGTTCCGCATGCGCCAGCCCGGAGATCTGCAGGATGCGCAAATGCAGGCGGCGGTTTAGCGTGCTGCGCGACTGCGGCGCGGGTGTTTCGCTATCGTTACCGGTCTGTTCGATGAGGTCACATAAGGCAGCAAGTTCATCGATCTCGTCCTTGGTAATCCGCCTTGCTGCATGGGAGGCGGCTTGCGCTTCGATGTCGGCGCGGATGACAAAGCTTGAATTGAGTTCGTCGAAATTCCACGGGCGAACCATGGCGCCCACATGCGGTTTTAGTTCAATGAAGCCATCCGCGGCGAGATTGCGGAAAGCCTCTCGTACCGGCGTGCGGCTGACCCCAAGGTCTGTTGCGATGCTGACTTCGCTCAATCGATCCCTCGATTCGAAGCGGCCCGATAGTATGCAATCACGAACGTATGTATAAACGCGCTGCATCGCCGTCTCTCCGCCAGTTATGGGCTTAGATGGCTGTTTTGCAGTGATATCAGGCGTTCTACTGATCGTCATAGGTGAATTGATCCCAGTGAAAAATTTTCATGCAATCATCGAAGGTTGACATATTGCATACAACGCTGCTCTTTTGAAGGCCTGTTGGTGTGGAGGCACCTCAATCGGATCTTGCTTTTTGCTGTGGAGGAAAACATGCAATTCACGCGTCGTACGTTACTCAAGGTCGCTGGTGCGACACCACTTGTGGCCGGTTTCGGTGCCATGCCCGCCTATGCTGCGGAAGGCTATGCACACAACAAGCTGACGCTTCTCGTCCCCTTCGATACGGGTGGTTCGGCCGACCGTCTCGCCCGTGCCATCGCGCAGTTCCTGCCTTCCGAACTGGGGGATACGCCGGTGACCGTGGTCAACCGCTCGGGCGGTTCCGGTACGCTTGGCTTTACCTGGTTTTCGCGTCAGAAGGACGACGGCTCGATCGCCATGGTGGCACCGATCAATCCCTACCTCATCTCGGCAGTGCTGCGCGGGCAGGGTGGTTTGAAATGGGATGATTTCCACCACATCAACGGCCAGTGGCAGGATTACTATGTCGTTCTCGTCAACAAGGCCCAGCCCTACGAGACGCTTGAAGCGCTCCTCACCGATATTCGTGCCAATCCGGGCAAGGTGAGCTGTGCCATTATTCCAGGAGATGGCGGCCATCTTTCGGCAGTCATCATGCTGGAGAAGCTTGGGATCCCGAAGGATAACGTCAACTGGGTGACCTATGACGGCGGCGGGCCGATGCGTACGGCAATCGCCGGCGACCAGGCGACCATGACCTTCATCTCGGCGCTGGGCAGCAACGTGATTTCCGATCAGGTGCGTCCTCTTGCGGTCTACCGCGAGGAACGCGACGATGCCCGCTGGCCGGCGCCGACGATCAACGAAGCGCTGAAGCCCCTTAATGTCGAAGTTCCAGTGTTGGCGGCCGATCTGCGCTGCCTGTCCGTTCAGAAGACATTTGTCGAAAAGCACCCCGAAGTCTACGCGCAGTTGGTTGCAGCCTATCGCCGCATGCTCGACCGCCAGGATTTTCGTGATTTCGTCGCCAAGGGTGAGATAGGTGGAGATTGGCTCGGGCCGGAAGCGACCTCGGCATCGCTCCAGAAAAGCTATGCGATCTTCGAGCAATATTTTTCGCAGCTTTGAACCTGCGGCAGGATTGATCCCATGAACATCACAGCCAACAGGGCAGGCCATCTCGGCTTGCTCTTGATCTTCTTCGGCTTCGTCGTCTGGTTTGCCCACAACGCCTGGGTGGCCAGCCCGACGACGTTGAACATGTTGCTGATCGCGCCGATGGCAGTGCTCGCCCTCGTTCTCATCACGTCGATCACCTTCGGCCTTTTTCGCCATCCGGAACGGGATGCGGACGGGCCGCAGGAGGAGAGCGACGGGTCCCTGCGGCAGCGCTTTGGTGTTCCGATCGGCTGTCTGGCGCTTGCGCTCTATGTGCTCAGCCTAGAAACCATAGGTTTCGACATTGCCGGCGTGCTGTTTTGTGCAGCAACGATGTTCCTGATGGGCAAGCGCAATCTTCTGGTGATTGCGCTCTATTCCCTGCTGGTGGGTTTTGGCCCTGTCTGGATCCTCCAGCATCCGATGGGTGTTCCGGTCCACTCGTTTTTCATGGAGTAGCCGGATGTTTGATTTTCCTGCAATTCTCACCGCTTTCACGTCGCTGTTTTCCATGCCGATGGCATGGGTGGTCGTGCCGCTCGGCATCTTCATCGGTCTCGTTTTCGGCGCCATACCGGGCCTGTCGATCCCCATCGCCATGGCGATCTTCTTGCCGATGACGTTGTATATGGACTTTCTCGAGTCCATCCTTTTCATGACGGCGATCTTTACCGGCGGCGGTTTCGGCGGCTCGATTCCGGCCATTCTGATGAACGTGCCGGGAACGTCGGCGGCCATCGCGACCTGTTTCGATGGCTATCCAATGGCCCAGAAAGGCCAGCACAACAAGGCGCTCGGCCTTGCGCTCAGCGCTTCAACGATCGGTACGGCGTTTGGCTATATCATGCTGTTCGTCATCCTGGAGCCGCTGTCGCATATCGTGCTGAGGCTTGGTCCGGCGGAACTGTTCCTAGTGGCGGTCGTGGGTCTACTGCTTATCGGCCTCATGACGGAAGGCCGGTTCTGGCGCGCCATTACCGCCGGCGCCCTTGGCGTGCTGCTTGCTATGATCGGCATGAGCTCGGCTGGCACCGAGCGCGGTACGTTCGGTTCGCTCTACCTGCTTGATGGTATAGACACGAACGCCGCGATGATTGGGCTTTTTGCCGCGTCCGAGCTGTTTCTTCTCGTCAAGAGTGACTATCTCGTGAAGGGTCATGAGAACCGCAATGTCAGCATCCGCGAAATCATCAGCGGCTTCTTCTCCATTCGCCACAATCTCGGCACCCTGTTCCGCGGTTCGGCGCTCGGCGCTGGCCTCGGCGTCATCCCGGGCCTCGGCTCATCGATTGCCAACCTGGTTTCCTATAGCGTGACGAAGCGGTTCTCGAAAAACCCGCAATCCTTTGGGCAAGGCAATCCCGACGGCGTCGTGGCCGCCGAATCCGCCAATTCATCGTCGGAAGGCGGCTCGATGGTTGGCCTGCTGGCGCTCGGAATTCCGTCAAGTGCGGCGACCGCCATCATGCTCAGTGCTTTTTCCATGCACAATGTCACCGGCGGCCCACGCTTCATTTCCGATCAGAAGGATGTCGTCTACGCCATCATTGCCGGCAACCTGATCCAGACAGTGATGCTCGCTGTCATCGGGCTGCTGTTCATCCGCTTCATTGTCTATATCGTTCGGGTGCCGCTGGCATATCTGCTGCCGCCGATCGTCATCTGCACGGCACTCGGTTCCTACACGCTGACGTCGAGCATCAGCGGACCATTTACCCTGCTTGCGTTTTCGATCCTCGGTGTGCTGATGAAGCGCTACGGCTATTCGGTTGTCGCGATGGTGATCGGCCTGCTGCTTGGGTTGATGATGGAAGGCAATCTGGTGCGCACCTGGCAGCTCGGCGGCGGAAGCCTGTCGCCGCTCATCGAGCGGCCTATCTCCATTGGCATCCTCGCTCTGATCGCCCTCTCGATTGCCGGCGCTGCCTACGGTGCTTGGCGGCGCCACTCCAGTCCACAGCCGACATTGCAGGATTGAGGTCTCGGCGCTGACGATGTCAATCGATCCGGGGAGGAAAGAGCATGGACGAGATCAGGACGATAGCCGTTGTCGGCGCAGGCCTTGTGGGGCAGGGATGGGCAATTGTGTTTGCCCGCGCGGGTCTGGATGTCGCAATTTATGATGCGCGCGACAATGCCGAGGTGGTTATTCGGCCGCAGATCGAACGCGCCATTGCCGACCTCGGTGCCGGCGGCCTGTGCGATGATCCGACAGCGCTTTTGTCGCGCATTCGCTTTACCGAAACCCTCGCGGACGCGGTGGCCAACAGCGACTACGTGCAGGAATCTGCGTTTGAGCGCATCGACGTAAAGCGCGAGGTCAGCCGTGCCATTGACGCCGCACTGCCGGGCCATGCGTTTGTCGGCAGCTCGACTTCCGGTTTTCCGGGGTCCGATTTTTATGCTGACTGTGTCCATCGGGCGCGGATGATGGTGGTGCATCCCGTCAATCCACCACATCTCATTCCGCTAGTCGAAATCGTGCCGACGCCCTGGACGGCACCCGAGATGGCGATGCGTGCCCGGGCGCTGATGGAGGATGTCGGCCAATCGGCAGTGTCCTTGTCGCGCGAGGTTCCGGGTTTTGTCCTCAACCGGCTTCAGGGCGCGTTGCTGGACGAGGCGTTCGCTCTGTTTGCCGAAGGCTACGCGACGGCGGAGGATATTGATCGTACGGTTCGCGATGGTCTCGGCCTCCGCTGGGCCTTCATGGGGCCGTTCGAGACGATCGATCTCAATGCGCCCAATGGTCTTGCCGACTACGCCGAGCGCCTTGGGCCGATGTATGCAGGGTTTGCAGCCCAGCGGCAGGCAGATCGGGGCTGGACGGCGGATGCGGTGCAAAGAGCCGATGCCGAACGACGCAATATACTGCCGCCGTCTGGGCTGCTGGCCCGACGTTCCTGGCGAGACGAGATGCTAATGCGCATGGTGAAAGCCAAGAAGGACCTGCCGTCATGACGAGAGCTGCGGGTTCACTCGGCCGTCCAGCCTCCATCGATGATCATTGATGCGCCGGTCATCAGCGAGGACGCATCGGAGGCCAGAAAGATCGCCGCGCCAACCAGATCCGCCGGCTGACCTAGACGGCCAAGCTTGATTTTTGCCAGCGTCGTTCGCCGGAACTCTTCGTCTTCGAAATACGGCGCCGTCATTGGCGTTTCGATAAAGGTCGGGCAGATCGTGTTGACGCGAATGCCAAACGGATCAAGCTCGACGGCCAGTGCCTTCGTAAACCCTTCAAGCGCCCACTTGGAGCCGCAGTAAAGCGTGCGGTTTGCTGCTCCCACATGTTCCATCTGCGACGACATGTTGACGATCGAACCTTTGATGCCGTTGGCCTTCATTTTGCCCGTCACTGCCTGGGCCGCAAAGAAGGCCGCTTTGACATTGAGGTCAAACACTGCGTGGAAATCCTCTTCGGTCACCTGTGACAAAGGCATTGGACGATTGGTCCCGGCATTGTTGATGAAGATGTCGAAGGACGGTTCGGCGTCTAACTGCTGGCGGAAGCCGAAATGTTAGTGACATCGCCAACCATTGGCAGAGCACGGTGTCCCGAACGCTCGATCTCTGCGCAGGCTGCGTCGATTTCGGTCTTCGAGCGTGCACACAGAGGATAACTTCAGCGCCGGCTTCAGCCAGCCCCTCTGCAATCGCCCTGCCGATGCCGCGACCGGCACCGGTGACCAGCGCCCGTTTGCCGGTGAGGTCGAAAAGCCCGCTCATTCTGCCGCTTCACCATAGGCGACGTTTTGGACGCCATAGCGGCGCACCCGCAGATTGGCCTGTTCGGCATGCCCAACGAACCCTTCCAGCATCGAGAGCCGTGAGCAGTAGGCACCGACCTCGGTTGCCGCCTTGTCCGTAGTGACCCTCTGGTAGGAATGCGTCTTGAGGAACATACCCACCCAGAGGCCGCCGGTATAGCGCCCGGCCTTCTTCGTCGGCAGCGTATGGTTCGTGCCGATCACTTTGTCGCCGTTCGCGACATTGGTGCGGGGCCCAAGGAACAGCGCGCCGTAGGAATGCATGTTGTCGAGGAACCAGTCGTCACGGTCAGTCATCACCTGCACATGTTCGGACGCGATGTCGTTGGCAACGTCGAGCATTTCCTCATAGGTGTCGCAAACGATGATCTCCCCATAGTCTCGCCAGGAGACTGAGGCGGTGTCGGTGGTCGGCAGGATCGTCAGGATACGCTCGATTTCGGAGAGCGTCTCGCGGGCGAGATTTTCCGAATTGGTTACCAGTACGGCGGGCGAATTGTAGCCGTGCTCGGCCTGTCCAAGAAGATCGGTCGCGCACATTTCGGCATCGACCGTCTCGTCGGCAATGACCATGGTTTCCGTTGGCCCGGCAAACAGATCGATCCCGACGCGGCCGAAGAGTTGCCGTTTCGCCTCAGCAACGTAGGCGTTGCCGGGACCGACCAGCATGTCTACGGGTCGGATGGTCTGCGTACCGAGCGCCATCGCGCCAATCGCCTGGATACCGCAGAGCACGTAGATTTCATGGGCACCTGCAAGGTGCATGGCGGTCACGATGGCCGGATGAGGCGCACCTTTTTGGGGAGGTGCGGCGGCGGCGATGCGCGGAACGCCGGCGACGGAGGCGGTGAGCACCGACATGTGGGCGGAGGCGACTATCGGGAATTTGCCTCCCGGTACGTAGCAACCGACGGACTGGACTGGGATGTTGCGGTGACCGAGGATGACGCCGGGCATGGTCTCGATCTCAAGATCGGTCATCGACGCGCGCTGCGCCTCGGCAAACCGGTGAATCTGCGCCTGGGCAAAGCGGATATCGGTAAGCTCACGCTCCGAAACCTTGCTCATCGCCGCTTCGATTTCCGACGCAGACAGGCGGAAGGACGGCGGCGCATAGTTGTCGAACTTTTCGGCAAGAGCGCTCACCGCTGCGTCGCCGCGCGTCTCGATGTCCTTGAGCGTTGTCTCTACGAGCGTCCGAACCTTGGCGTCGTCTTCGGCGCGTTCGGTTTCTGGCTTGCCCCGTTTCAGATGTCTGATCGTCATGTTTCTCTCCCTTTTGATGATCGAGGTAATATGCTAGGGACATCGATTGCGAGATTTCATCCAAGTGTGAAAATAATTCATGGGACAGAAACCGACAGCCAAGCAGGTTGCCCACTAGGCCGGAGTGTCGATGTCCGCCGTCTCGCGTGCCTTCGCACCTGGGTCGCCCATCGATGCCGAAAAGCGTCAACTGATCCTGCAGGTCGCGGCACAACTGGGCTACTCGAGTCCGGCGCGACGGAGCGCAGAAGTCATATCTGCCGGAACCGTGACCCTGGTTGCCGGCGATCTTTCCAACCCCTTCTATCCGCAGGTTCTCGAAACGCTGGCCAATGCCCTCCAGGCCGTCGAGCGGCAATTGCTTGTCTACGCGATCGCGCCAGAAATCGACATGGACCGGTTGACGCCGCAAATCCTTGCAGCCCGCCCCAGGGCGCTTGTTGTGACGTCGGCCCGATTGACGTCCGGCATGGCCCAGGCCTGTCGCCAGCACGGCATCAAGGTCGTGCTTGTCAACCGCATCCAGCGCGACGTGCGCGTCAATTCAGTCTCCTGCGACAATCATGCCGGCGGCCGCGATGTCGCGACTTTCCTCCTCGGTCGTAAGCGCCGCCGGATAGGTTTCATTGGCGGCATCGCCGACACCTCGACACATCGCGACCGGGCTGAAGGATTTCGGGAGGCGTTGCAAGAAGCCGGGCACGGTGTGTTTGCCGAGGCCAGCGGCGGGTTTACCTATCGTGGTGGCTATGTCGCGGCTCATGCCATGCTGTCCAGCAGGGAGCGGCCGGACGCGCTGTTTTGCTGCAACGACATCATGGCGCTCGCGGCGATCGATGCGGCGCGCGAGCTTGGTATCGCGGTGCCGGATGCGCTCTCGATTATCGGCTTCGACGATATCCCGATGGCTGGCTGGACATCCTACAGGTTGACGACCATTCGCCAGCCGGTGCCTCGGATGATACACGAGGTGATGACCATCATCCATACCGGCGACGAGACGGATCGCGGCGAAACGGTGACGAGAATTCTGCCCGGCAAGCTGATGGTTCGCGGCAGGGCCTGATCACCGACGAACGGTCACGGCATGTAACCGCCGCCGTTTACCCAGAGGACTTGGCCGGTCATGAAGCCGCTGGCCGGCGACAAAAGGAACTCGATCGGACCGACGATGTCTTGCGGCATCGCGAGGCGTTGCATCGGGGTTGCGGTGCGGTAGGCATCGAGCGGCACGATGGACGCCTGCGCCTCATCTGACCGTCCCGTTCCGCCGCGCAGGAACGCCGTGTCGACAAGTCCGGGTGCCACCGCGTTGAAGCGAACGCGGGGTGCGTTTTCGAGAGCGAAAACTTTCATCATCGCAATTACGGCGGCCTTGGAAGCAGAATAGGCGCCGTATCCGGGTCGGATATTCGAGGCCAGACCGGAGGCGATCATCACCGCCGACCCTCCGTCTGCTATGAGCGGCAGGACAGCCTTGGCGGTCAAGAATGCGCCGCGCAGGTTGCCGCCGGTGATCTCGTCGAAATAGGCGCTCGACATGTCGCCGATCGGCTGCAGTGCCGTGTTGTAGCCGGCGAGATTGACGAAGCCGTCGATTGTCCCCGATTGCCTTGCGAGTTCGGCAAATGCCTGTTGCACGGAGCTTTCGTCGCAGACGTCGATGGCAATCCCCGGCACACCAAGCGCATGCCGGTCGAGCGATGTCGGAAGATCCAGGACCGTGACCTCGTCTCCGGTAGCGGCCAGATGCTGGACGAGCGCCCGACCGATGCCACCGGCACCACCGAGCACGGCAATGCGTCTTTTAGCGTGCGCCCCGGTCATCGGCTGGCCTCCCGCCCGATCGTACGGAAGAAGGCGATGACCTCATCTTCCGAGACCACGTCCGCATATTTGGCATTCATGTCGAACAGGTTTGCTTCGTGCGGTGCCGGGTGGCGATCGCCGCAGGCTTCGCGCACGACGCTGGTGGTGAAGCCATGCGACATGGAATCGACGCAGGAGGCGCGCACGCAGCCGCTCGTCGTCAGTCCCGTCAGGATGACATTGTCGATGCCCATCGCCGTCAGTGTCGAGGCAAGCGATGTGCCGAAGAAGGCGGATGGATACTGTTTCGAGACGATGATCTCGCCGTCCTGTGGCACAAGATCTTTCGCGAATTGGGCAGTCTTTTGGCCGTTGACGAAACATGACAGCGGTTTCGCCTTTTCGAAGAAGCGGCCCCCGTTGAGGCCGCCCTTCTGGTAGGTCACTTCCGTGAGGATGACGGGTATCCCTTGCTCATGGGCGACTTTGCGAATGCGCAGAGCAGATGCCAAAGCCCGGTCCACTCCAGCATAGAGCACGCAATCGGGATCGAAATAGCCCTGTGCGAAATCGATGAGGACCAGCGCCGGAGACCGGCCGAAGCCGACCTTGTTGTCGTAGGCAATTTTGTAATTCTCATCGAGATCCTGGGCCATGGTCGTTCCTTCAGATTTCAGCGTATCGGCGGTCGAATTCCCAGACGTCCTCGAAGCCGAGCAGCTTGTTGAACTCGGCAAACGAATAGAGATCGATGTCCGGCGAGGTGATGCCGTTTGTTTTCAGATCCTTGAAGGCCTTGTCGAGCACCGCGCCGACAGCCAGGAAGCCAAGAGCCGGATGGATAGCGATCGAATAGCCGAGTTCCTTCAGCCGATCGGCCGACAGAAGCGGGGTGCGGCCGCCATTGACCATGTTGGCAAAGAGCGGCGCATCAATCCGCTCGGAGACCGTGCGCATTTCGCCCTCTGATTCGGGTGATTCGACGAACACTACGTCGGCGCCAGCTTCCCGGTAGGCGTCGCCCCGCCGGATTGCCTCGTCGAGGCCGAGTGATGTGCGCGAATCCGTGCGGGCAATGATCAGGAAGTCGCGGCTGGAGCGGGCGTCGCTCGCCACCTTGATCTTGCGCACCATGTCTTCGAGCGGGATGACACGGCGGCCCGGCGTGTGGCCGCATTTTTTCGGGAATTCCTGGTCCTCGATCTGGATGGCGCTGACGCCGGCGTCCTCGTAGCCGCGGATCGTATGGCGGACGTTGAGGAGGCCACCATAACCGGTGTCGGCGTCGGCAATCACCGGTGTCTTGGTCATCTTGACGATCTGGGCGATACGCTCGACCATGTCGCGGTAGGTGGCGATGCCGGCATCCGGTAGGCCGAGATAGGATGCAACCGTGCCGTATCCGGTGACGTAAAGTGCCTTGAAGTCGCTCCGGTCGGCAATCAGCGCGGAGATCAGATCGAAAACGCCGGGAGCGAGGATGAAGTCCTTGGCCTCTAGGGCCTGCCGAAGTCGTGGATCTGCCATGGGATGTATTCCTTCCTGATGATTGTCTTTTTTGGGTGGATGTCAGTGCTCGGCCAGCAAGCGGCCGAAATCTTCAAAGCGATCGTCAATGCCGGCTGCCCGCAGCATCGACCAGAACGTCGCCTGGTTGGAGGTGACGACCGGAACACCGAACTCGGCCTCCAGGGTCGTGATCAGCGGCAATGTCGGGAAATCCGTGCAGGTGATAAGGATGGCCTCGCTGCCCGGCACGAACGTATCGCGCACATGGGCTGCCACCGTCGCCAGCGGCGTCTCAGCGATGCGCACATAGTCGGCCGCGCCTGTTGCGCCAATGCCGAGGCCGACCAGGTTTTCGACGATGAAACCGTTTTCCGTAAGGAATTCGGTTTCGTGATGATTGAGGGCGTCGTGATAGGGCGTCGCGACCGACAGGCGGGTGACGCCGAGCATGTGCAACGCCTTGACGATCGCTGCCGATGTGGTGACCGCCGTTACGCCGGCCGAGGATGTCAGGCTGTCTGGCAGCGATTGCACCGGATTGATCATTGAGCCCGCCGTGCATGCATAAGCAACGGCATCGACGCGCGCCATTTTGAGCATGGTGAAAACGCCCTGCAGGTCGTGCATCAGGCCAGCCTTGCCTTCAACGCTTGTCGTGTCGGGATGAAGCGGCATGCGATGCGTATGGAACGTCACGCCCGGCGGCATCATGACCGACCATTCGGCCTCGTTGACGGTGTTGGTGGGCGGCGTTATCAGCCCGAGCTTGGCTCTGTAGCTGTACACGGACCGGTGCCGGTCATTCATGATAGACTCCATATGTCGTAATGACTGTTACCTAGATGTGCTTTATTGTCCATACATTACGGCGCGTGTTAACACGTCCGATGCCTACCTCGTTATGCAGGGACCCCGTGTCGCCGGCCGACAAACTGTTGTAGGGAAGCCGGATGATTTGCATGCCTGAAACGCCAGACCGGATGAACCGATGACTGCACAAGAGCCTGCTGGTCCTGCCGAGAAGTTTGCCGAAGGCTTGCCGCGCTATGCGCAGATCCAGAGAATTCTCGAGGAGCGGCTGATCCAGGGGGTCTATCCGATCGGCAGCCTGCTGCCCGCGGAGTTCGAACTTTCGGCCGAGTTCAACACCAGTCGCACGACGATCCGAGAGGCGCTTCGATATCTTCGCGAGCGTGGCTACGTGGAACGCCGGCAGGGCATCGGCACACGGGTGATCTCCGATACCTCCCGCTCCACGTTCTCGCAGTCGTTCGGGTCGCTTGACGAACTCTTCCAGGTTGCCATCGAGACCTTCTATGTCGTCATGGAGGTCAAGCCCGTCGTGCTTGATCGGGAAACGGCGGATCTGATCGGCGGGTTGGCTGGCGAGGAGTGGATCCTGATCAACGGTGTGCGCTGGACCGAACCCGGCGGCAAGCCGATCTGTTACGTGCAGAGCTACGTGCCGAAGCGCTTCGAACACGTCGTTGCGGAATTTCCGGGCCACCAGGGACCGTTCTTTGAGCTGTTGGAGCGGCACGCCGATGGCACGATCGAAGAGGCGGTGCAGGAGATCCGCGCCCTGCCGATGCCGCAGGACTTCATTCGCCAGCTTGGTCTGAAGCCGGGATCCTGGTCGCTGCAACTGCTTCGCCGCTACGTGACGGAAGGCGGCGTGCTGATTGCATCGTTCAACTGGCATCCGGCAGACCAGATGACCTATGTCATGCGCATCTATCGCAGCAAGCCGAAGCAGGCCGATTGACCGCCTGCCGGTTGCTTGGCGTCTCACCGCGCTCATGGCACCCAATCAGGTGCGAAACCATCCGGTGTTCGGGCAATTTTCATCGCCGAATATTGTCGCAGATGCGCCGGTATCAGCAGGTCGTCGGTGCCGGCAACACGATCGAGCAAGGTCCGGCGCGTGGCAATGGCGATCTCCGGATCGCTGCAGAAGCGGCTGGCCCAGTCCGGCTGATAGACCTGAACGGGGCTATGTATCGCATCGGCGCAAAAGAAAGCCTTGCGCGCTCCTTCGCAGAGGCAGAGGCCGAGTTGTCCGGTCGTATGACCGGGGAGCGCCATCAGCGACAGGTTTCGGCCAAGCTCAAAACCATCGTCGACCCATTCGGCAATTCCTGCCTCGACGACCGGAAGCACGCTGTCGTTGAACGCTCCGTGGTTGTGGTGGCCCGGCGCCTTTGCCTCCTCGGCCTGCCATGTGTCGAATTCAGTGCGGCCGATGAGATAGCGCGCCTTGGGAAAGGTCGGGACCCAGCGCCCATCGACCAGCTGCGTGTTCCATCCGACGTGATCGGCGTGAAGATGTGTGCAGAGCACGATATCGACGTCCTGCGGACGAAGGCCAGCTGCCGCCAGAGGGGTGAGATAGCCTGTCGCCTGTCGCTGATGCCAGTCTGCGCGGCGCGGCCTTTGCTTGTGTTCGCCGATGCAGGTGTCGATCAGGATCATCAGGCCGTTGACCCGCAACAGATGGCTGTGCACGCCAAGCAGAATGGTCTCGGCATCAAAGTCCACATGGTGCGGCGAGAGCATCGCTGCGTGGGCGCGCAGGACTTCGAGCGATCGGCCCGGAAACAAGAGATCGACGGGCAGGACAAAGGGATCGAGGTCGGTCATTGTGTCGATCGTCGCATCGCCGAAGGTGAGCATTGAGCTGATCCCGTTACATGATGGCCGGCTTGTCGACCGACGGAGAGCGGCTGGCGGCTGCGGCATCAGGCGCCGGCAGGGCGTCATCCCAGAACCTTGCGATATAGCGTCCCCCTGTCATGCCGTTGGAGGCGTCGGACGCCAGCCACAGGATTGCCCGGCGCATGATGGTAGCCGGAAGCAGATTGCCATCGGCACCCTTCTTATCGGGGCTCGGCGGCAAGAGATCGGTGTCGGCCGCGCCCCCCGGAAGGTAGACGTTGACATCGACGCCGGTCCCTTCGAGATCCTGGGCCCAGACCCGCGAAGCGGCCTCTATCATCGCCTTGCTGGGGCCATACGGAGCGTAGCCGCGCCGGACCATGGTCTGGTCGCTGGTCGAAATGTTGATCACCTTGCCGAAACCTTTGGCGACCATTGCCGGGACGGCGGCACGCGCCATGTGGAAGACGCCGTTGACATTGGCGTCGACGATGTCCCGCCAGGCTGCCGGGTCTGTCTCCCAGAACCGTGTGGGCTTCGTGTTGAAGGTTTCGCTGACCCGGCGCATGCCAAGGCCTGCGTTGTTGACGAGGACGTCAATGCGCCCGAAAGCTTCGACCGTCTGGGCGACCGCCGCCGCGCAGGCCGCGTAGTCGCCGACATCTGCCGTCAGTCCGATTGCGTCGCCACGACCAACCCGTCGTGCTTCGGCAACCGTGTCGTCGAGAGCCTGGCCGGGGCGTGAACCGAGAACCGCGACCGAGGCGCCGGACTCTGCCAGCGCCAGGACCATTTCCCGACCTAACCCGCGCGAGCCGCCGGTCACGAGCACCCGTCGTCCGACCAGAGACGTATTGTCATGAGTCATCGCATTAGGCCTCCGCCAGACCGAGACGGGGCATACTGCGTGGCTCGCGGGCAATGATGGTAGTCTTCATTTCCGTGAACATTGCCTGCGAGCCCTTGGCTCCCTCGCGCCCGAGGCCCGATTGCTTGTAGCCGCCAAATCCTGTCCGTAGGTCCCGGACGATCGGTGTATTGACCAAAACCGTCCCGGTTCTCAGCGCCGACGCTGTTCGCATGGAGCGCTGCAGATCCTGCGTCCATACATAACCGACAAGGCCGAAATCGCTGTCATTGGCGCGTCCGATGACCTCCTCCTCGTCATCGAAGACCTGAATGGCAGCGAATGGGCCAAAGATCTCCTCCTGGCATATCGACAGGGCATTGGTGGGTGCGAGCATCGCCGTCGGCTCGAAATAGTATCCGGCGTTCACCTTGGAATACCGCTCGCCGCCAGCCAGTAGCGTTGCCCCTTCCGCCAGGCCGCTTTGCGCATAGCGCGCCATGCGCTCGCGCTGGGCGTGGTTGATCATCGGGCCGATCTCTGTTCCCTGCAGGGTCGGGTCGCCGATCCTCAGAGCTTTCACACGGCGGGTGAATGTGTCGACGAAGCGATCGGCAATTGATCGTTCGACGAAGATGCGGCTGCCCGCCAGGCACATCTGGCCATTGTTCATGAACGAACTCATCAGCGCGGCATCGATCGCGCGGTCGAAATCGGCATCTGCAAAGACGATGTTGGCGGATTTGCCGCCGAGTTCCATGGCAGAACCCTTGATGCCCTTGGCAAGCGTCCCGAGGATCGCCGCGCCGGTGACGGTGCCGCCGGTGAACGACACCATGTCGATGCCCGGATGCGAAACCAACGCCGTCCCGGTCACCTGGCCGCGACCGTTGACGAGGTTCATCACGCCGTGCGGCAGGACACCGGCAATGATTTCGAACAGGCGCGTCACGGTGAGCGGCGTCAGCTCGGACGGTTTGACGACGCAGGCATTGCCGAACGCGAGCGCGCCGGCGATCTTCATGGCGGTCAGTCCGAGCGGCATGTTCCAGGGGCCGATGAGCGCGCAGACGCCGATCGGCTCAAAGGTGACGATGCTCATCAGCCCAGGTTCCTGGGTGAAGACATCGCCGCCGCTCTGGTTGATATATTCGCCGAAGAACCGGAAATTGTAAGCGGCACGCGGAATGTGGACTGCGCGCGTCTGGCTGAGCGGTATGCCGGTATTGATGGTTTCCAGCATCGCCAGCTCGTCGGCATGGGCAAGTATCGCGTCGTGGATGGCCATCAGCGCGGCCTGGCGCTCGGCAACCGTTGCTCGTCCCCACGGACCTTTGTCGAAGGCGGCGCGGGCGCTCAAGACCGCGCGGTCGACCTCGTGGGCAGACGATTCGTATAGCGTTGCCACCCGTTGCTCGGTCGTAGGGTCGATGACCGGCATTTCTTCGACGGCTTTGGGCTCCGTGAAGGCGCCATTGACATAGCCACTGATGCGGAGCGGTTTGCGGGTCAGTTCGTCGCGGAGTTTCGACACAAGGGTGTTCCTCGTCTTTATCGTTTGGGTCCGCGACCGTGGTCGCGCGGTCTCGGTTTGGTGGAAAGAATATGACCGGACATTGCAGCGGCGGCCCACTCACTGTTGCGGGCCGTGAGGGCGGCAAGGATGTCGCGGTGCTGGGCATTGGAGCGGGCGACATTGACCTTCTGGTCCATGACGAACTGCTTGACAAGAATGAGCGGCAGGGCGGCGGCCGGTGCCGTCAGCCGCTGCAACTGGGCCGATCGGGTGGCGACGATGATGACCGTGTGAAACTGCGTATTGAGATCGAGGAAGCGTTGCAGCATGGCATTGCCGCTGTCGCTTTCGATCTCCGCCATGGCGTCGATCAGCTGCTGAAGTCTGTCGAGTTCGGCGGGCGTGATCTTCTGGGCGGCAATCGAAGCGGCATAGGCTTCGTGCTGCGCCCGGATGTCGAAGATGATCGACACTTCCTCGGCGGTGAAATGGGTAACGAACCGATGACGGTTGCTGACCGTCGCCAGACCTTCTGCCGCCAGCCGCCGAAGTGCCTCGCGAACCGGCGTTCGGCTCGTGCCGGTCATCGACGCCAGCATCTCTTCCGGAAGATGGTCGCCAGGTTTCAGCCGTCCACCGAGGATCGCGTCACGGATCCCCTGATAGGCTTTTTCCACCGGCCGCTGCTGATCCGCGTCGTCCAGTTCAACCGGGTGTTCGTCCTCCGGAATGTCTGTCATGCCGTACCTGCTCCGATGTGATCCTGGTGATTTGCAAGATACCAGTCGGCGATCTCTTGCCGCGTTGCAAACCAGACGTCGTCGAACTGTTTGGCGTAGCGGATGAAATCGCGCAAAGCGCGGATGCGGTATGGCTGGCCGATGACGTGCGGATGGAGGCCGACATTCATGAACTTGCCGGTCGCAGCGCTTTCGGCGTACAGCCAGTCGAACTGCTCCTTGAACATCTGCAGGCCACCCTCGGCGCCGAGACCCTGGCGCAGGAAGCTGAAATCGTTGACCTCGGACGTGTAAGACACAGAGACGATCGGCTTGCCGCTGCGAGTATTGACGAGATAGGGCTGATCGTCGTTCAGCAGGTCGCAGATAAAGGTCAGGCCTTCCTCCGCCAGGATGTCGATGGTGTTCAAGGTCGAGCGCAGCGAGCTGGACAGCCAGCCTTTGGCCTTGAAGCCGCAGAATTCTTCGTAGACCTTCAGCGTCGCGCGGATCACCTCGCGTTCGGCCGCCTCGTCATGCATGTTGTCGGTCAGCAATTCGCTTTGCACATAGTTATGGGCGACGATCTCCCATTTGCGGTCAAGCGCTGCCTGGACGACCTGCGGTCGTTCGAGCGCCATCTTGGCATTGACCGTGCAGCTTGACGGGACGCCCTCCGCATCGAAGACGTCGAACATCCGCCACACGCCGACCCGCTGACCGTATTCCCGCCAGGTGTAGTTGGCGTTGTCGTAAACATTGCCGGGCAGGTCTCCGCCGACGATGCTCGGGCCGCCTGGATAGAAGGGCTTCGGCGTGTCACGAACCGGATCCCAATATTCGAAATTGGTGGTGAGGATGATGGCCATGCGCTTGCCATTCGGCCAGCGGAGCGGCTTTCGTTCAGTGATCGGAATGAAATCGTAGTGCATGGCCAAGCCTCCGCCGGTTCAGTAGTGAGACATCAGCGAGCCGAAACCCTGCACCTTGTCGTCGATGCCGTTTTGCCGCAGCGCATACCAGTAGGTGGCTGTGTTGATGGCGATGACCGGCTTGTCGAGCCAGAATTCGGCGATACCGGCCACACGCGCCATCGCAAGGTTGGTACCGACCTGGATGATCGCCTCGACGCTTGAATCGTTGACCTCGTTGATGCTGTCGCGCAGTTCCTTCTCGCTGACATGGGCGATCTGCATCGGGCTGGGGCAGCGCAGGCCTTTGAGGTGCACCACTTCGTATCCGCAGTCGGTGAAGAACTTGACGACCTGCTTGTCGCCGACCGGCATGTAGGGTGTCACCACGCCGATCCGCTTGATGTCGCCGTATTTGGCAAGCGCCGCCT
This sequence comes from Neorhizobium sp. DAR64860/K0K1, assembly GCF_050500205.1. Taxonomy (NCBI): domain Bacteria; kingdom Pseudomonadati; phylum Pseudomonadota; class Alphaproteobacteria; order Hyphomicrobiales; family Rhizobiaceae; genus Neorhizobium; species Neorhizobium sp. DAR64860/K0K1. The sequence goes on from NZ_CP191458.1 coordinate 26,159, forward strand.
GGCAGGCATCGGAGCCCATGGTGACCTTGACGCCGGCCCGTTCCTCGACCCGCTTTTGCAGTTCTATCGAACCGTCGAGACCGTCCCAGAAGGTTTCAGCCGACATGCCCATCACCAGATGGTCAGGGCTGCAGGTCATTACCGAATCGATCGACTGCATGATGGCCGAGCGGATGTTGTCGATGAGTGCCAGGAAGTCCTCGTCGCTATGCACCGGATCGTCCGGGATGGTGATGCGCGAGAAGTGGTTGGTCACCCCCACCGGCCGCAGAGAGTCGAATTCCGGCTGTACGGATGTATTGGTCGAGGGAGCGATGACGCCAAATTTCTGTCGGTATCCGAGACTGTCCACCATGTTTGCTAGTCCTTTATTGAAGTGACAAATGTCGGGTGTGCCCTCAGGCGACGCTTTCGAGATCGCGCAGAGACTGGATCATCGACGAGCGCATGAGGAAATTCTTGAGCGCCGCCGGGTCTTCAACGGTGCGGCGCATCTCGTCGTGATAGGCGGCCCGCGCGGTAGGATCGTTCTCGGCCATCATCCGGCGATTGCGCAGCGATTGCTCCTGCACCGTTTCGATCGCCACCTTGCGGCGCTGGCGGTTGTAGCGTTCGGTGATCTCAAGCGGCGCTTTGCCGGTCCACACGTCGACAAGCTTGTCGCAGAGGTTGACGGCATCGTGGATGCCGCCGTTCATTCCCATGCCACCCAGCGGATTGTTAAGATGCGCTGCGTCGCCCGCGAGGAAGATGCGTCCCGCCACATAGGTCGCGGCAACGCGCTGGTGCACGCGGTAGGCGGTCGCGTGAACGATATCGTAGGTGCCGGGCTTCGGGCAGAGCGCCTGCAACCGCCGCTCCATCGTCTCTGGCGACTTGATTTCCTCTTCCGTCTGGTTCGGATCTGTCGGCAGCAAGACCCGCCACAGCGACGGCGTCCGCAAAAGCACAGCCCACTCGTTCGGATCGGTCAGGTAGGCAATGGAGGTCAGATCTTCGATCGCCTCGTCGAACTTGAACGAGGTGGACATCGACAGGAAGATTTCCGGGATGGTCAGACCATCGAAGGAGATGTCGAGCGCCTTGCGGATATTGCTGCGTGCACCGTCGCAGCCGATCAGGTAGCGCCCCGCGAGTTCGGTGCGCCCGCCATCCGCATATTCTATGGTGAGCGTTACGTTGTCGTCGTCCTGGCGAACATCGACTGCCTTTGCGCCGTAGATCATCTCGATCTGGCTGTCCGCCTCGATCAATCCCCGCAATTCCTCGGACATTTTCCACTGTTCGCATTGCAGCCGGTAGGGATGGTTCGTTTCACCTGCCAGAACACCGAGGTCGAATGTGGCGATCACGCCCTCCTGACGGTCGCGGAACTGCCATTGCGGGCAGATCAGGCCACGTTCGACGAGCTTTTCGCCGATCCCGAAGCGATCGAGCATGTCGAGCGTCGGCGGATGGAATGTCGATGCCCTGAGGTCCGAGGGTAAATCCCGGCTCGTTTCGACGACCGTTACCGGGATGCCTGCCTGGGAGAGGCAGCATGCCGCCACGAGGCCGACAGGCCCTGCGCCGACGATCAGAATGCGATCTTTGTTCGCCTTCATTATCAGTTTTCTCCGCCAATGTTTCCCTTGACAAGGGTCAAGTGCTAACTCAGTGTGTACAACATGTCACGACATTTAAAGCCCTAAATTCACAAATGTCGCAATGGGAAGAGGCTGGAGCCGGTGAGGTTTCGGCGATCAGGTCGCATTAGCCCTTTGATTGGGCAGCGACTGGATTGACTGCACAAAAACTAAACAAACGAGGCGCCATAAGGTGCCCAGCAGTGGGAACTGAGTGTATGAAGACGGATACAAAGAGGGCCGCTCGAGGTTTTCTCCAGATTTGATCGACTGTTCCGGCGGCAATGCCGGCGGTCGTTACGTGTCTTGCAGGTCGGGATTGTTTGCTGATTAGCAATTCATTTGTATACAAATTCAAGGAGAATGCCCTGTGTTGTTAATCCAGCAATTGCTGAACGGCGTCATGCTTGGCAGCGTCTACGTGACGGTGGCCGTGGCGTTCACGTTGACGATCGGCGTGCTCAATTTCCTGAACTTCACGATCCCAACGCTGTTCATGCTGGCCGGAATGACCACATGGGCACTGACCACATGGGGCGTTCCCTTCGGGTTGACGGGCCCATTGCCGTGGCCGATCGCGCTTATCGCGGCAATTGTCATGACAATTGCCGCGTCATTGTTGGTCGAGCGCTTCACCTTCCGCTACATGAAGACGAAATATGGGGATTCCACCGAGCACGCGATCCCGCTGGTCAGCTCGCTCGGCTTCCTGTTGATCATCGAAAACCTCATCCGTATCGGCTACGGCACGGAAAGCCAGCGTATCTCGGCGATCAGCTGGGAGACGACGGTCAATGTCGGTGGGCTGTTCTTTCGCGCGCCGCAGGTGATCAGCCTGGTGGTGGCGCTGGCAATCGTTGCCGTGCTCACATGGGTCATCAAGCGCAGCCGGGTCGGACGGGGGCTGCGGGCGATTGCGGAAAACCCGGATGCGGCCAATATCCTTGGCGTCGATGCGAAGCGTCTCGTTCCCATCATCTTCATGCTGACCGGCCTGTTGTGTGGTCTGGCCGGCATTCTGTTTGCCATCAACTATGGCGAGGTTTCACCGCAGATGGGTGAGGATATCGGCTCAAAGGCGATCGCCGGAATGGTGATCGGCGGACTGGGCTCGATCTGGGGCGCCGTACTTGGCGGCCTTATCATTGGCGTCACCGAAATGCTGACGATCCACTTCTTTGGTGCCGACAGCGTCCAGGTCATGGTTTGGGGATTGCTGTTGGTCACCCTGTTCGTGCGCCCGCAAGGCCTGCTGGGCCACCATTCCATCGGCAAGGGGAAGCTTTGATCATGAGCGGCTACTGGACCGGTATCCTCACCATTCTTTCGATCAACGTCATCATGGCCTACGCCATCTTCCTGCCCGTGGCGACCGGACAGCTTAACTTGGGCGGTGCGGGCTTCCAGGCACTGGGCGCCTACACGGCGGCGTTCCTGTCGGCAGCGGTCGGACTTTCGGCCTGGGCCACCATTCCGGCCGCCATGCTGGTTGGCGGGTTGGTTAGCGCGATGATCGCTTTTCCCTTGCTGCGCACCAAGGGCGTCTATCTGGTGCTGGCGACATTCGCTCTGGCGGAAGTCATCGCCGGAGCGATCCTCAACAGCGAGACGCTGGGCGGGGCCATGGGCCTGTCGGTGCCTGAGTTTCTCGACTACCAAGTGCCGGTCATCGCCGCAGTGCTTGTCACCCTATTTGTCTTCTACCTGATGTCGACACGGTTCGGGCTCACCATGCGGGCCTGCCATGACGACGACGTGGTGAGCGATCTGCTCGGCGTCAGCATCCGCGGCGTGCGTGTCGTTGCCTTCGCGACCGGTGGTGCGCTTGCAGGGCTTGCCGGTGCGCTTTACGCCCACACGTTCAATTTCGTTGAGATCCAGAGCTTCAATGCCCTGCTGTCGATCTACGTGCTCCTTTATGTGCTGCTGGGCGGGACCCAGACTGCGTTCGGTCCACTGATCGGTGCCACCTTCTTCACCCTGCTACCCGAACTGATGCGCAGCGTCTTGCCGGGTCTCAAGGCCTCCGTCGTCTCGATGTTCGGTGAAACCGCATCGCTTTCGCCGCCGGACGAGAGCTGGCGCTTCGTCGTGCTCGGCGTGCTGACGGTGCTGATGATGATGTTCCGCCCTGAAGGGCTGATCACCCGCAGCATGGTCGACAGGGTGACCTCGCTCGTTAAGCCGCGCCGCAAGGCCGACGGGAGGGTTGAGGCATGAGCGCTGCGACACATTCCATCCTCAGCCTCGACAACGTGTCGAAAAGCTTTGGCGGCCTCTCGGTCATCTCGGATGTCAGCTTCGACGTGCCAACCGGCGCGCGTCTGGCTCTGATCGGTCCCAATGGCGCCGGCAAGACCACGGTCTTCAACCTCATCTCCGGCTTCTACCAGCCTGACAAGGGCGACATTCTCATGGACGGGCAGGCGATCCAGTCCATCGCGTCGCGCAAGCGGGTCGGTCTCGGCATCGCCCGCAGCTTCCAGAACATCCGCCTGATGCCGCATCTCTCGGTCATCGAGAATGTCATGCTCGGCCAGCAGGCGCGCGCCGGGAGCGTCCTCGAAATGCTGAAGCCCCTGTCGATCTTCGGCAGATCGGCCTGGCGGCAAGAGGCAGAATCGCTGCTCGACCAGATGGGGCTCGACGCCTATCCCGGCGAGGTTGTTGCAACACTGCCCTACGGCGTGCGCAAGAAGATCGAAGTGGTGCGGGCACTGGCGGCCCGGCCGAAACTGCTGCTTCTTGACGAACCCGCGGCCGGCCTCAATGGCGCAGAGACGGATAATCTGACGGATTTCCTCAAGCGCATCTCGGCCACAGGGATCACGATCCTGATCGTCGAGCATGACATGGGCCTCGTTCGCCGTCTCTGCAACGAGGCCGTGGTGCTGAATTTCGGTCGCAAGATCTATGACGGACCCACTGCCACCGTTCAGGAAAATCCGCTGGTGCTGGAGGCCTATCTCGGTCCGCGGCATGCGAAAGCCGTGCAGGAGGGCCCCGCTCATGTTGCTTGAAGTGCGTGGACTTGATGTTCGCTACAGCCGGACGCATGCGGTCAAATCCGTCGATCTGGACCTTGAGGAAGGCGAGATCGTCACCGTGCTCGGTGCCAACGGTGCCGGTAAGACGTCACTGCTGCGCGCCCTTCAGGGTGCGGTGAAACCGAGCGGTGGCTCGGTGCGGTTTGGTGGCGAGACGCTGACGCATCTGTCGCCGGCCGAGCGGGTGCGTCGCGGCATGATGCTGGTACCGGAAGGCCGACAGATCTTCGTCAGCATGACGGTACACGAGAACCTTCTGATGGGCGCTTACCTGCGCAACGATGGTGGAGCAGGCAAGGACATCGCAAAGGTCTATGAACGCTTCCCAAATCTGGCGGAACGTCGCGACATGAAGGCAAGCGTGCTCTCCGGCGGCGAACAGCAGATGCTGGCGATTGGCCGCGCGCTTGTCGGCCAGCCGAAGCTGATCATGCTCGACGAGCCATCGCTCGGCCTGTCGCCGCTGTTCGTCAACAATCTGTTCGAGCTGATCAGGGAGCTCAATCAGGACGGCATCAGCATCCTTCTGGTCGAGCAGAACACCGCGATGGCGCTGGAGACGGCGCGCCGCGGCTATGTGCTGGAACTCGGACGCGTGGTGCTTGCTGATACGGCAGAGGCCTTGGCAAGCAATCCGGCGCTGACGGAGGCCTATCTCGGAGGCCATGCCGCGGCTTAACCAATGACCGGCCTTCCACGTGGATCCGGCCGGAGGAATGAACCCGAATAACCCCAGGAGAGTGCCATGAAGTCCAGGTTTCGCTTAGTTACCGCTGCCGCTCTAGCCGCCCTTCTATCCGGTACGGCCATGGCCGAGGACACGATCAAGATCGGCAATATCGTCGCCACGGCAGGCTTCCTCAAAGGCGTTGCCGAGCCGGCCGTTGTGGCCGCCGACATCGCGCTGGCAGAAATCAATGCGGCCGGCGGTATCAACGGCAAGAAGGTCGAGTTCGTCCGCTTTGATACCGCATCCGACCCTAAGCAGGCGTCTGTAGGTGCCCGCAAGCTGGCGCAGGACGACGGCGTCCTGGCGATCCTCGGTCCGTTCTCCTCCGGTGAATCGGCGGTTGCCTTCAATGATGCGGAACGGCTGAAGGTGTTGATGATGCCAAGCTCTGCGTCGACGCCGGGCCTCACCGACGGCAAGACCTACAGCTGGCGCCTTTCGGAAGACGAAGAGAAACAGTTCCGCCGTCTGCTGAAGTCGATCAAGGCGAAGGGCATCAAGTCTGATACGGCCGAGATCGTCTACATTTCCGAAGAAGTTGTTTCCAACGCCGCCGGCACAAAACTCTATCCTAAGCTGCTGGCAGAGATGGGCATCAAGCACGGAGATCCGATCGCGGTTCAATACAAGAGCTTTGACATGTCGGCGCAGGCCGCCCGTATCATGCAGTCCAATCCCGACCTCGTGGCGCTTGCCGCAACGCCGGATTCGGCATCCAAGGTGATCAAGGAATTGCGCCGCCAAGGGTTTAAGGGGCGCATTGTCGGATCGCAGATCTTCGCCGACCCGAACGTCGTCGCACTGTTTGGACCGGAAGGCGAGGGCACCTTGCTGGTTGCCGGCTTCTGGAAGGGGTTCAGCCCGCAGTCCCAGGCGTTCAACGACAAGTTTGTTGCAGAGGCCGAAAAGCGCGGCATCCACAAGGCCGGCGCGCATCATTCCGACGCCCAGACCTATGACACGCTCTTCCTGATTAAAGAGATCATGGAGAAGGCGAAAGTCACCGGTGACCCGGCAAAGCTTGCCGAGGAACGGGAGGCGGTGAACGCCGCGATGCAGGGTTTCACATTCTCCGGCATTCTCGGCAACAACATCTGCTTTGCCGGTCATGATGCGGAACTGCCCGGCTACGTCATCGAGATCAAGGGCGGCCAGTGGACGAAGTTCGACGAAGCGCCGGCCGATCCCTGCAAGTGAAACGCGACGCCGGCACGCATGTCGTGCCGGTCAATCCAGCGGGCGGCAGGAAAGCACGTCCGGATAAAACTCCCATGGAGGGGAATCTGAAATGCTGAAAACGATATTTGCGACACTGCTGATGGCAACAAGCCTGTCTGCTGCCGCCTCGGCCCAGACCGTCGGCCTTGCCACCACCAAGGGCGGCGCCACCGAACAAATTGCGACCGCTCTAGCCAAGACGATTTCCGAAAAATCGGGCCTTCGGGTCCGCCCTCAGGTGATGGCAAACACGTCGCAGTATCTGCCCCTGGTCGATTCCGGCCGCGTCGAATTCGGCATCGCCAATTTCCCGCAGACCTCCAACGCGATTTCGGGCACGGGCATGTCGGAGGGCCAGCCCAATCCGAACCTTCGGATGGTTGCCTCCCTTATTCCGTTCAACGCCGGGCTGATGGTAACCGAGAAATCCGGAATGAAGACCATGGCGGACCTCAAGGGAAAGCGCGTACCACGGTTTCCTGCAAATTCCCTTGGTGACTTCATCATCCGTGCGTCCCTGCAGACGGCCGGGCTGACATATGACGACGTCTCCAGCGTTCCGACGGCGAATTTCCCGGCGATGTTCGAAGCGCTCAAGGATGGCCTGACGGATGTCACCATCGCGACCGCCGGATCGCAGTCGGTTCTCGATATCGAAGCCTCGACCGGCGGCGTTCTGTTCCTCAACTACAAGGACGGCGACCAGACGGTGTTGGCGCAGAACCTTCCTGGCACCTCGCTGAAGAAGGGCAGCCAGCTTGCTGCATCTCCCGGCATGTCGCCGGATTCGACGATCTTCTTCTATGACTACACGCTGTTTGCCAATGCGGACGTGCCGAATGAAACGGTCGTGAAGCTGACGAAGGCGCTCTACGACGGCAAGCAAAGCCTGCAGGCTGCGGGCCCGATCTGGAGCGAATTTGATCCTGCAAAACTCGCCCATGTGACAACGGTCGAGTACCACCCCGGCGCGGTCGAATTCTACAAGAGCGTCGGCATCTGGTCCGGCAAGTAGGGGCATTTCAATGCAAACGGTCACATTGGAAGAAGGCGATCTTGGCGGTCCGGTGAAGATGGATCTCCTGTCTCGCATTCTGTCCCTCAGCGTGCCTTTCCTGGCGCTTGTCTGGGTGACAGCCCTGCCGCAGCGGTTCGGCCTTCTGGTCTATCCCGAGCAGGTCGTCGCCCTGATGTTCGGGGCCTCGCTGGCGGTGGTCTATTTCCGCCGCACCGGCGATGAGGCGCCGGGCACTATCATCGCCAACAGGATCGCGGGATATCTGTCGCTCGCGCTCTGCCTCTATGTCTTCGTGCGCTTTCCGGTGCTGTCGGAGGCGACCCATCGCTATCCGACCGAAGCACTGCTGCTCGGCATCGCGGTGACGGTCCTCAGCCTGGAGGCGCTCAGAAGGGTCGTCGGCTGGACGTTGATCATCATCTTTGCGCTGCTGTTTGCCTATGCGGTCTTCGGGGATTGGGTGCCCGGTGCGCTGCAGGGGCGGCCGATGGCAACGGCCGATGTGCTGCGCTTCATCGGCACGGACTCGTCTGCGGTGTGGGGCCAGACACTGCAGATTGCCGCCTTCGTCGTCGTCGTCTTCGTTCTGTTCGGCGGCCTGCTGATTGCCTGCGGCGGCGGCGACTTCTTCACCCAGCTTGCCATGCGGGTTGCCGGGCGAGGCCCGGGCAATTCCGCCAAGGTGGCCGTCACCGCCTCTGCTCTTTTCGGCACGGTGTCGGGCAGCGCCGTCTCGAATGTCATGTCGACCGGTATCATGACCATCCCGCTGATGAAGCGGGCTGGCTTCAAGCCAGCGCAGGCAGCCGGCATCGAGGCCGTCGCCTCGACCGGCGGGCAGCTGATGCCGCCGGTCATGGGCGCCGCAGCTTTCCTGATGGCCGAGATTCTTCAGGTTTCCTACAAGACCGTCGCGCTGGCCGCGCTGTTGCCGGCGGTGCTCTACTATCTGTCGCTCTATGTGCAGATCGACTTCATCGCACGGCGGGACAAGATCCCCTCGCTCGGCGGGCTGCAGCGTCACAGCCTGTTTACCGTGCTGAAGCAGGGTTGGCTTGCCATCCTCGCCTTTGCCGTCTTGCTGTTCTGCATTTTCAACTGGAACATGCGTGCGGAAGTCGCCGCTGTCTGGGCGATCCTCGCTCTCGCCATCGGCGGAATTGCGGCCGGCTATCTTCGGCGCGGCAAGGAGGGGATGACGCCGATGCAGGTGCTGAACGCGATCATCGAGACCGGACGGTCGACTTGTGACGTGCTGCTCATCACGGCCGTTTCGGGCATGATCATCGGCCTGCTCTCGACCACGGGACTCGGCTTTGCGCTGTCGATGTACCTTCTCGACTTTGGCGGCAAGAGCCTGTTTGGCCTTCTCGTCCTGACGGCGGTCATCGGCATCATCCTCGGCCTCGGGTTGCCGACGACCGGCGTCTATCTCTTGCTGGCATCGCTGGCGGCGCCGACATTGGTCCAACTCGGCATCGAACCGATCGCCGCGCACATGTTTGTCCTCTACTACGGCATCCTGTCGATGATCACCCCGCCGATCGCGCTTGCAAGCTTTGCCGCGGCAAGCCTAGCCGGCGCATCCAAGGGGAAAACCGATGTCGAGGCCTTCCGTTTCGGCTGGATCGCTTACTTCCTGCCGTTCCTGTTCATCTACAAGCCGGGACTTCTACTGGTCGGCTCCTGGTTTCACATCGGCTACGTGTTCGGCAGTTCGCTGGTCGCACTTGTGCTGGTGACCGGCGGCCTTGTCGGCCACAGCATGCGGCCGCTTTCGCTTCCCGTGCGCATCACGTGGCTTGTCATCGGCCTGCTTGTCATCGCGCCGCTCGCAGAGTTCGGCGGCGATTCGTTGGAATATGCGGTCAGCGCAATCGGCCTCGCCCTGCTGCTGTTGTCGGCGTTTGTGCCAACACGCCGGGCGATGCCAGTCCAAGACACCAGCGCCTGACACGGATACGAAAAAGCCCGGCTCCGACATGGCCACCTGCTGCAGGTGTTCATGTCGGAGCCGGGCTTTGCGTTTAGTGCAGCGCCTCTGGCATCGCGCTTTCAGTTATCCTTATTCGGCAGCCTTCTCTGGGCGCGCCCAGCGACGCTCGAATTCCCAGACTTCGTCGAAGCCGATCAGCGAATTGAATTCGCCGAAATTAAACAGTGGCACGTCCGGCGACAGCGAAGTGCCCTGTGATTTTAGCACGTTGAGAACGGCCTCGGCAGCCGCCGCAGCGGCAAGGCCCGTGGCGGCCGGGAAGATCGCCATCGCATAGCCCATCTCTTGCAATTCCGCTTTGGAGCGGATCGGCGTGCGGCCGCCGTCTGCCATATTGGCGATCATTGGCTTTGAGATGCGCCGGCACGCCTCGCGCATCTCCTCTTCGCTTTCCAGCGCTTCGAGGAAAACCACATCCGCACCTGCCTCGCCATAGGCAAGGCCGCGCTTCATCGCACCCTCGAACCCATCCGTCTGGCGGGCATCCGTGCGGGCGATGATCAGCGTTTCCGGATTGCGGCGGGCCTCTACCGCGACCTTGATCTTCTCGACCATGTCGAGCATCGGCACCACCCGCTTGAACGGCGTGTGGCCGCATTTCTTTGGGAATTCCTGATCCTCGATCTGGATCGCCACGACGCCGGCTTCCTCGTAGCCGCGCACGGTGTGGTGGACGTTTAGCAGCCCGCCATAGCCGGTGTCGGCATCGGCGATGACCCCGGCATTTGCCGTCCGGCAGAGCGTTGCGACGCGGTCGACCATCTGCGTGTAGCTGGCAATGCCGGCATCCGGCAGGCCGAGCGCCGACGCAGTCATCCAGTAACCGGAGGCGTAGACGAAGTCGAATCCGACCTTGTTGCTGACGACGGCGGTGATCATGTCGTGGATGCCGGGGGCGACAACGAATTGCCCGGATGCCAGTGCTGCCTTGAGGCTTGGTTTGCTCATGGTTTTCTCCTGATGTTCGATAGGCCGGCAACCGGCCATTCATGACGTCGGGCGATTAGCCCGGATGACTTTCGGCAAACAGACGCTCAAGCCGTCCGTCGTCGAGGAACAACCACGGCTGGCCGCTCCTGTGTCTGGCCTCGAAGGCCCTGATGTCGTCGCCGTCGTCCTCCAGAATGCTGCCGATCTCGTCGAGGCCAAGCATCAGTGCCCGGCGGCGATAGGGATCGATGTCGAAGGCGATGGCCTCACCATCGGGGAGTAAAACAGTCTGCGTCTCGAGATCGATCGTCAGCGCCTGTCCGCTTTCGGCGGCAGCCATGACCCGCTCATGGGCATCGCCTGCGACGACGACGGGGAGGGCGCCGTTCTTGAAGCAGTTGGAATAGAAGATCTCGCCGAAGCTCGGCGCGATGACGCAGGTGATGCCGAAATCCGTCAGGCCCCAGACCGCCTGCTCGCGGCTCGATCCGGAGCCGAAATTCGGGCCGGCAACCAGAATGCGAGCCTGATCGAAGGGTGGTGTGTTGAGGACGAAGTCCGTGTTCGTGCCGTCGCGTGCGTGGCGCCGTTCGTGAAAGAGGTGCTTGCCGAGGCCGGCCTTATCTAAGAGCAGCAGGAAGCGGGCCGGGAAAATCACATCCGTGTCGACATCCGCTTCGCGCAGCGGGGCGGCGACGCTGGTGAGGGTGGTGAATTTCTGCATCAGAGTTCTGCTCCCAGTTTGCGGACATCGACCAAATGACCGGCGACGGCGGCGGCAGCGGCCATCGCCGGGCTCATCAGATGGGTCCGGCCACCCTGTCCCTGCCGGCCTTCGAAATTGCGGTTGGAGGTAGATGCGCAGCGTTCGCCCGGGTTCAGCCGGTCGTCGTTCATCGCCACGCACATCGAACAGCCGGCGTCCCGCCATTCGAAACCGGCATCCTTGAAAATCCGGTCTAGTCCCTCGGCCTCTGCCTGGAGGCGAACCGCTGCGGAGCCCGGAACTGCAATCGCCGTCACCGTCGCTGCAATTTTCCGGCCTTTGAGGACCGAAGCGGCGAGGCGCATGTCCTCAAGCCGGCCGTTGGTGCATGAGCCGATAAATACCCGGTCTATGGTGATCTCTTCCAGCGGGGTGCCGGGCTTTAGATCCATATAGGCAAGGCTGCGCTCCATCTTGACGCGCCTGGCCTGATCGGTCTCAGCCGCCGGATCAGGCACGCGATCAAGAACCGGGCTCGTTTCGCCGGGATTGGTACCCCAGGAGACGTGCGGCGACAGGAGCGAGACATCGAGTTCCACCTGACGGTCGAAAACTGCGTCCGGATCGCTCGCAAGGCCTCGCCAATGGTTTGAGGCGGCCTCCCGCTGGGCATCAACAGGTGCCAATTTGCGGCCTTTGACATAGGCGATCGTCACCTCGTCGGGCGCGACCATGCCGACGCGGCTCCCGGCCTCGATGGACATGTTGCAAAGCGTCATGCGCGCTTCCATAGACAGCTTGGCGATGGCTGGACCCGCGTATTCGATTGCAAAGCCGACGCCACCATTCGTGCCGATGCGGGCGATCAGCGCCAGGATGATGTCCTTAACCGCGACGCCGGGCGGAAGTTCGCCGTTCAGTATTACCCGCATCGTCTTCTGCTTCTTCTGACGCAGGGTCTGCGTGGCGAATACGCATTCACATTCACTGGCGCCGATGCCGAAGGCGATCGCCCCGAAGGCGCCGTGGGTGGATGTGTGACTATCGCCGCAGACAAGTGTCGCACCCGGAAGAGTGAAGCCGAGTTCCGGGCCGATGACGTGGACGATGCCGTGACGATCGTCGTTCATGCCGATATAGTTGATGCCGAACCGATCGCAATTCTCGATCAGGCGGGCGACCTGCTGGGCAGCCAGTCCGTCCACAAGTGGCCGATGTCGGTTTTTGGTGGGCACCGCATGGTCGGCGACAGCGATATGCGCTGTGGGTCTTGCGAGCGGCCGGTTCATCTCGCTTAGACCGGCAAACGCTTGCGGACTGGAGACTTCCTGGACGAGGTGCCGATCGATGTAGAGAAGCGACGTGCCGTCGTCGTAGTCCTTGACGACGTGGTTCTGCCAGACTTTGTCATAGAGTGTATCTGCGGTCATCGGCATCATTCCTCCCATAGCAATGTGCTTGTCTAAACCAGAGTGAATGCGCATGCAATCATTGCTGTGAGCTGGCCCGCTGCGGCTGCCGCTTAATAGGCTGCGCGGTAGATCGCCATTACATCGGCCTCGGTGATGGGGCGTGGATTGTTGACCAGTAATCGGGTCTGGTTCATCGCGTCCTTCGCCAGGCGTGGCAGCCAGTCCTCGGTGACGTTCAAATCCCGGAGGCGCTGCGGCAGGCCGCAGTCGACCGAAAGCTGGGTGAGAGCTTCGCAGAATGCAGAAACCCGCTCCTGTCCCTGCAGAGCTGCCAGTTGCGGGAAGGCGTATGGTGCAAGATCGACATAGGCGGCGTGAGCGGTGACGGTATTGAAACGCAGCACATGCGGAAGAACGAGTGCATTGGACAATCCATGCGGTATGTGAAAATGCCCGCCCAGCGGATAGGCAAGCGCATGCACGGCTGCCACCGGCGAATTGGCGAAGGCCTGTCCTGCCAGCATTGATCCGAGCAGCATGTCGCTGCGTGCCGCGGTGTCTTTTCCGTCGCGCACGGAGCGCAACAGTGCGCTCCCCATCAGATGTAGCGCCTGCGTCGCAAGCCCACGAGAGAGGGGGTTGTTGTTGGCGCTTGCGGAGGCGTAGGCCTCAATGGCGTGCACCATGGCATCGATACCGGTGGCGGCTGTGACATGCGGCGGCAGCCCATAGGTCAGTTCGGGATCGAGAAGTGCCACATCCGGCAGCAGGACCGGCGAAACGACACCCATCTTTTCGGCAGCACCGGTCGTGACGATCGAAATCGGCGTCACTTCCGAGCCTGTGCCGGAAGTGGTCGGAACGAGGATCAGCGGCAGGCGCGGTCCCTTCGCATTTCCGACGCCATAGACCTGCGCAAGGGTTTCATTGCCGACGGCCAGAAGCGCCACGAGTTTTGCCACATCGAGGGAGGAGCCGCCGCCGAGACCGATGACGCCCTGGACGCCTGCTGAGCGGGCACGGTCGGTGGCCGCCAGAATGATCGCTTCGGGCGGGTCGCCCTCAACCTCGGCAAACAGCGTGAGTTCGATCCCGGCCGACTTTAAGACTTGTATTGCGCGCTCGACAATGCCGGTCTTCATCATGCCGGGGTCGGTAATCAGCATGGCTCGCGTGCCGAAAGTCGCAACAGCCAGCTCGCCGATCCGGGACAGAGCACCGACGCCAAATTGAATGCTGCGGGTGGTGTTGAAGGCGAAAGGCTGCATGGGGTTTCCTAGGAGTCTTTTTGTAGTCTATGGAGTGGCGGCTTTCGCGAGACTATGATCTGCCTCACCATACCCACATGGCGCATTGGAAAAAGCCATTGTCGGTGCTGGACCTGATCCAGATTGATTTAATGAATACGCATGCAATGCTGAAGCAACAGGCTGCCCTTGTCAATTGAGGGGCACAAGTTTACCGGACCATCCAGCGCCCGCGCGGCGCGCATTAGCATGGTCATCCGGCATGATGAGCCGGTCGCAGCTTGCGCCGGGCGGCAAAGCATGTGGATGGTAGCGGGCAAGGTATGCCAAGGGAGCGATGATGGCGCGGACGACAAGCAGGGCGACATCTTTCGACGTGGCGGCGCTGGCAGGCGTGTCGCAGTCTGCGGTTTCTCGCGCCTTTACGCCGGGCGCGAGCATTGCCGACGACACCCGTCACAAGGTGCTCGAGGCGGCGGCCAAGCTCAGCTATGTGCCCAATTCGATCGCCAGCAGTCTGACGACGAAGCGCAGCAATATCGTCGCGCTGATCCTCGGCGATATGAGCAATCCCTTCTATGTCCATGTGCTGCATGCGTTCAGCAACCGGTTGCAGGAAGAGGGTCGCCAAGTGCTGATCTTCACGCTCGACCGCAATGCCGATAGCGACGCTGCTATCCTGCAGGTCCTGAAGTATCAGGTCGATGGCGTCATCCTGACAGCGGCGCAGGCCTCGACCCGGATGACCGACATCTGCCACGAACGCGGCATACCGATCGTTCTATTCAACCGCTACATTCCCGGCAGCGATGCATCCTGCGTGCGGTGCGACAATGCCGGCGGGGGCCGGCAAATCGCCGAGGCGTTTCTGGCCGCCGGCGCACAGAAATTTGCGGTGATCGCCGGCGATCCGAAGGGCACGACAAGCCAGGACCGGGTGCGCGGCTTTATCGAGCGGATGCTGGAAAGTGGCGCAAGGCGAAGCGATATTGCCGTGCTAGAGGGACGTTCCAGCTATGACGGTGGCTACGCGGCAGCACTTAAGCACTTTTCGGCAAACACCCAGAGCCGTCCGGACGCACTCTTTTGCGTCAACGACATCATGGCCATGGGCGCCATGGACGCGCTGCGGTTCAAGCTCGGCGTAAAGATCCCTCAGGATCTGATGCTGGCCGGCTTCGACGATATTCCCGAGGGGCGGCGAGCGCCGTATCAGCTGACGACCGTTCGCCAGCCGGTCGACCTGATGGTCGAGGAGACACTGAGTGTGCTCAATCTTGACCAGCCGAGCCAGACGATCGAGCGCGGCATAGACCGGCCGATCAAGGGCAAGCTGATCTGGCGCAGCACCATCCCGGTCCCTGTCTCAAATTTTCGGGCTTAACCGTATGTTGACCATAGGTATGGACTTTGCCGCTCCGAAAGTTGCGGAGCGAGCCATGATCCCGAATGCCATTGCCGAGAAGCTGAAGCGCCAGTCGAAAGATGATTTCAAAGGGAGGCATTTCGAGGTGTGGCTGATCGTACAGGCAGTTGCCTGGTACTTGCGCTACCCGCTCAGCTATCGGGACTTGGAAGAAATGTTCGCGGACCCGCCTTCGAGGTTGATCATAGCACGATGAACCGCTGGGGCGACAAGCCCGTCAATACTCTATATCGCATCAATCACTCCAACCATCATGTCTGGCCATCGGAGCGGTTCCCGTGCAAGACGGCCGATAAAACGGTCAATCGATCGAAGCCGCATTTTTTCCGTTTGGTCGGGTCTCGACGTTAGTACCTGAAGGTGAGAGGCTTAGCACCCTCGCTAAAAGGACAGGTCGAGAAAAGCGTTCAGGATTCTCGTCCCCGCTTCTGGCAACAGATGCCGCACCTCCCGGTTTTGCTGTCTTTGAACGTCTGGCTGGACCAGCATTGCCTTATCCTGGGCAGGAAACACCGCACGGGAGCCTACACTGTTGGATCTCGTGAGGTGTTGAGCAATTTCGGCGAGTTAGCTCGATCCCAATAGCAAGTCGAAGGTTCGATACCTATCAAGGCCTCCGATTTACAAGTCTCCGTGCGTTCAGGCCCCCGCAACCAACAAAACGTGTAAATTCGAGCACTTCAAATATTTGCTCTGGAGCTCCTCGCCATAACGGTCGAGGAGTTTTTTGCGTTTTTTCCGCTTATCAATCTCGGCAGCCACAAGCCGCGCCATGAGAACGTTGCCAGCGGTCGCCATTAAATGTTGCTCCATAACATCGAGGACCGCCCTTCAAAGCCAATGATGTTGGCAATTGAACTATGCACCTGCAGGGATGATGGCTTATCGCCGGGTGTTCGCAAATTACCACCGTCTGGATCAGGACGCGAATGGCAACCTCGACATTGGGGATTGGACTGCTACTTCAGTCCGGCGATTTATTACAGATAATCGTCCGCCAGCACGTCGATGCAGGCGAGCCGAGACCACCTTCTAACGCGTGCTTCGAGTTCATCGTGCTGAGCGTCTAGGATGGCAAGGCGCGGCCGGCGCTCTGTGTGTTTGGCGTGAAAGGCGGTCAACCGACTGGACTGAACCCTCGTCGTTTTGGCAATGTCGGAGATACGGAAAGCGCTCCGGCCAACGCTCCCAGCATCCTGTTTCGGTCCCTGGCTGACGTTCGCAAAAGACGCCATATCTGTAGACGAGAGGTAGATTTCATTGCCACTGACTCGATTTTTTGCCAGTCTCTTCCCTGGACAATCTCGACCACGACATGATCGAAGCAACTCTTCAGGGATGACTGGAATAGTATGACAATGTTGAGAAATATCCCGAAGCATCTGAGTCCAGACGTTCTTTGGGCACTCGCAGCAATGGGGCATGGTGATTGTCTCGTAGTGGTGGATGCCAATTATCCAGCATATTCCCGTCATCAACGCGTCTTGCAGATTGTAGGGGTCCCTCTCGTTTCAATCATCACCGATATATTGAAGCTGATGCCGGTCGACGATTTCCTCGAAAAGCCCGTTGTGAAAATGGTCCCTGACGGCGACCTCGGCTACGGCACGTCGGTTCATGACGATGTCGAAAAAATAGTAAACGAAATAGAGCAGCGGGAGGTTGGCTTCCAGCCCGTTGAGAGGACGAGATTCTACGATGTGGCGGCTGGTGCATTTGCTGTTGTCGCGACTACGGACGATCGACCATTTGGATGTTTCATTTTCACAAAAGGCGTCATCCGATCTGTCTAATTTGCATCCAGCGGTTCAGTTTACCAGCCTTTTCATGTGGTCATGCCGCCCATCGAGCGCAGGATCTAACCTGCGAGCATGAGTCAGCAATGCAACGGAAAGTGGCTACTGCTCGTGATCTTGCCTAACAACATAGAGGAAAGAGCGCTTGCCACATCATCGGTCACGCCAGCGGTTCGCGTGTTGATGCCCTCTCCCCCAGCCAGGCCGCGGCTACGCCGACGGCCAACACGGCGCCTGTAAAATTGCCAAAGCCTAAGAGTTGCCACCGCCCAAACGAGCCGCGCGGAAGATTCGGCTGAAGCCAGCCGTTGAAGGGGAGGCGAAGATTGCAACGCCTACCGCAGCGTCGGCAAGACCCCTCCGACATAATCCGCAAAAGCAGTATGTCGGTCGGAACCACGGTCAACAACAACTGATTCCTGCCCACTGGAAATGCCGTGACGCACAACGCCGCCGCGCACCGGAGGGATACAATGCCGGTATACTTTTGGGAAACCCGCAGGCGCGCGCCGTCCGGAATAATCCAGTTCCACGATGTGGAGGTTGCACTCCTTCAACACCGGGTTGAGAACTCGCCGGTCCAAGCCGCTCGTTGGCCCAGTGCAATGTTCTCCGCTCCAATCTTCCCGCAGGTCTCCGCGTGCGAGGCCGTCGCCTCGCGCATGGAGTTGAAAGGCGAAATGACGAAACGCTGAATGGGGGATCACGCATCGGGTCAGCGGCTATCGGCCCTCGACAAAGGTTTCGCCTTTGCCATTGCCTTGTTCATCTTCCAACTGATGCCAATCCGCGCACGTGGCTTTGGCTGTTTTTATTCCAGTTGTTCGGCTGCAATCGTCAGATGTGCCTGTAAATCCTCTTGTCAGCTCACCAGCGCGCGGGCGGTCGGTTCGTCGGTGATCAGGCCTTTGAGGCGGCGGCTGCGCAGTACGGCGCGGATCGAGGCAAGCTTTTGCAACCCGCCCGCGATTGCTACGATGCGGGTCTGTTCAGGCGTTTCGAGATCGACCGAGAGCGTGCGGGCACTGAGCGTCGTTTCGAGGACGCGGCCATCTCCATCGAAGAAGTGGCCGAGCATTTCCCCGACAGCGCCGACGGCGGCGATTTCCGTGATTTCCCGCCGTTCGATCATACCGGAGGCAACAAGCTGTGCGCTGGCGTCTGCCGTTCCGATGCCGACGAATTTGAGGCCGGCACCGTTCGACATGTCAAAGATTTCCCGCACGCCGCGCTGGGCCAGCAGGATTTCGCGATCTTCTGCAGAGTTGGCAAAAAAGGGTACTGGCATCACATAGGATTGCGACCCGGTCTTCTCCGCCAGATTATACATCACGTCATGCGGATTTGCGGCGTAATTGCGGGTGAGCCCACCAAGCAGTGATACGAAGCACACGCCGGTCGCTTCAAAGCGCGGCATTTGGCGCACCGCAGCAGCCAGTGTGCGGCCATGGCCAAGGCCGATGACTTTGTAATCGCCACCCTCGATCGTGCGGCGCAGGAAGCTGGAGCCGGCAAGGCCGAGCGCGCGAAGCGGCAGGCCGTCCTCTCCCAGATCCGGCGCCACCTCGCAGGTAGCGAGCCCATAGCGATCGCAAAGCTGAGCTTCCAGTTCGGCGCATTCGACGATGGCGCCATCGATCGAGACCTTGACGGCACCGTCGGCCACCGCGCGTGCAATGAGTCGATGCGCCTTAACAGAGGGCACGCCGAGCCGTTTTGCCACCGCAGCCTGCGTCAGTCCGCCAGCGTAATGCAGCCAGGCCGCGCGGATCGCCAGGCTTTCTTCGGGATCGCTGTCACTGCGGCGGGCCATTGCTCTTCCTTCTGCTGCTGTCTGTCGTCAGGCTGGTCAAGACAAGGATCTCCTGCAATTCGCCCTCTGCGCCGTTTCCTGCAAGAGCCGCTATCTGATGAGATCGGATCAGATATGCAGGTCCTTGATGCCAATCTCGATATGGGGTGCCCAGAAGGCAATGCTTTCGGCGATCTGGGAAATCACCTGACGGTCGTTCGGATCGCGCTCCTTGAAGGACAGTTCTAGGCAGATCTCGTTGTTCTCCGCGCCGCCTTGCGCAAAGGCTTCGAGCAGCGGCTCGGGATGGATGCGGCCCTTGGCGTTGAATTCGGCGATGAACGGCCGGTGACCGCCCTTGTCCATCAGGCTCTGCTTGATGTGGATGATCGGCGACACTTTTGGCACGGCGCGGGCCCAGGCATAAGGGTCGAAATCGTCCGGATTGGCGGAGGTGACATCGCCGTGGTCGATATCGGCCATCATCCACATCGGGATCGCCATATTCGCTGATGTCAGCCGATCCTGAAGGTGAAGACAGCCTGCGATCGTTTCGCCGAATTCGCGCCCGACGCTCATCGGTTCCCAGAACAGGAAGGAGAGGCCGGCACCCTTGGCATGTTCCGCCACCTCGGCCCAGCAATCGATGGCGATCTTGATCAGCTCTTCGCGACGGGCCGGATCATCGAAATCCTTATAGGTGAAGATCGCAAACTGCGTGCCGACGGAGGTGCCGCCGAGATCGGCGGTGATATCGGCAAAGGTCTTGAACCAGTCGATATAATAGCGCCGCACATCGGCATCCGGATGGCCGAAATGGTTGAGGCGGCCATAGGGTCCGGTCATGCCGCTGGTCACGCGAACGCCGGTGCGGTTAAGGGCAGTGCCCATCTCCCGCGTCAGGCGGCGGATGACGGGCGCCGGCCAGCTCGGGTTGATGAACTCATGGGTCAGCTGCAGGTCGCGGACTTTCAGGTCGCGCGCCACCGTTTCGATGAGATCGGCCGGCTCGGCAAAACGGTTCACCAGCGGGTTGGTGTTGAGGGAAAGCGTCAGCGGCATGGGCGGTCTCCGGTCTCAGGCGGCACTGGCGAGATTTGCTTCGTCAAACCAGGCGGTAAAGGCAGCCTGTTCTGCCTCAGTCAAGTGCAGGTAATGTTTCGTGCGGCGGTAGAGCACGTCCTTGGCTGTGCGTGCCCATTCGCTTTTCACGAGGTAGCGCACCTCCGCCTCGTAAAGCTGGCCACCGAAATGCCGGCCTAGATCTGCAAGACTATCTGCCGTGCCGGCAATCTGGCGCGTGCGCGTGCCGTAAAGGCGGCCGTAATGCTGCAGAAGCGCACGCGGCATCCACGGATAAAGATCACGTAAGGTATTGGCAAAACTCTCGTAGTCAGCATTGGGCATGTCGCCGCCAGGAAGCGGCGCCGTTTCCGTCCAGTTGCCCCCCATTGTGGGAAAGACCTGGGTCAGCTTCTGCATCCCGCGCTCGGCAAGCTCGCGGAACGTGGTGATCTTGCCGCCGAACACATTGAGGAGCGGCGCGCCGCCCGTTTCGTCGAGATCAAAGACATAGTCGCGCGTGACGGCCGACGGATTGCCCTTCCCATCGTCAAACAGGGGCCGCACACCGGAAAACGTGTGCAGCACATCCTGGCGCCGGAGCTTTTCCTTGAAATACCGGTTCACGGCAGACAGGAGATACTCGATCTCCCGCTCGTCGGCACTCACCTCTTCGGCACGGCCTTCATAGGCAATATCGGTGGTGCCGATCAGAGCCTTGTCTCCCTCGTAAGGGTTGATGAAGATCACCCGCTTGTCGTGGTTCTGCACCAGATAGGCCTGCGGCCCTGCCCACCATTTGGGCACGATGATATGGCTGCCCTTGACGAGGCGCACATTGCGCGCCGAGTTGGAGCCGGCCACCCGGCCGATAATGTCCGATACCCACGGGCCGGCGCAATTGGCAATGCAGCGGGCGCGGAATTGGCGAGTTTCGCCGGTCAGAACATTCTTCGTGGTAATGGACCAGGCGCTGTCTTCGCGCCGTGCGGTGACGGCGGCTGTGCGGGTCAGAACCTCGCAGCCCTTTTCTGCGGCATCCACTGCGTTCAGTACGACCAGGCGCGCATCGTCCACCCAGCAGTCGGAGTATTCAAACCCCTTGGTGTAGTCGTCGAGGATCGGTGCGCCTTCGGGATCGCGGGTGAGATCCAGCGTACGGGTACCCGGCAGTTTCTTGCGGCCGCCGAGGTGATCGTAGAGAAAGAGGCCGAGCCGTACCAGCCAGGCGGGGCGATCCTGCGGGCTATGCGGCAGAACGAACCGCATCGGCCAGATGATGTGCGGGGCGGCCTTCAGCAGCACCTCGCGTTCGATCAGCGCCTCGCGCACCAGACGGAATTCGTAGTATTCGAGATAACGCAAACCGCCATGCACCAGCTTGCCGGAGCGGGAGGACGTGCCTTCGGCCAGATCGTCCTTCTCGCACAAGACCACTTTGAGGCCGCGGCCGGCAGCGTCGCGCGCCATCCCGGCGCCATTGATGCCGCCGCCAATGACGAACAGATCGATCATCTGTGTTTGCGTGCTCATGTCTTTTTCCTCTGAAGTGTCGCATCGCGGGCCGCCGCCAGCCTCGTCCAGGCGGGAACAAGCGCGTGACGCGCGGATTGGAAAGCGGGAAACAGCCGATCATAGGTGGCGGCAAGTTCTGCGTTCGGGGTCTCCGGTGCAGCAAGCAGCGGCGTCACCCATTCGCCAACGCAGGCGTTCATGTCGGGATAGGCGCCGATGGCAACGGCTGCCATCATTGCGGCACCCGCAGCGCCTGCCTCTTCACGATCGGAGACGCGGACCGGCGCGTTGATCGCAGCTGAGAGAACCGCGCGCAGACCGCGCGAGCGCGCCGCGCCGCCGCTGAGGCGTAGTTCCGAGGGAAGGCCGCCCATCGCCGCATAACAATCGCGCATCGCCATGCCGAGACCTTCAACCACGGCGCGCACCAGATCCGGGTAACGATGACTGGCCGAAAGGCCGATGAAACCGGCACGGGCCTGCGCGTTAACGAAAGGCCCACGCTCGCCAGCTTCGGAAATATAGGGATGGTAGGCGATCTGGCCGGGAGTGGATTTTTCAAGCCAGCCCTCAATACGGCCCATCAGGTCGCGTGGTGTGATCTCCTGTCCCATCTCGCGCAGCAGGTCTGTGCCAAGGCTTAAGACCCAGTCGAGATTGAGGGTGGCGGCCATATTGGTTTGGGCCTGCACGACCGTATTCGGTACGGGGAGCGCCATGACATATCCGGTGCCTTCGGCGTTGAGATGTACGCCGGCGATATTGGTTGCCCGCATGTGGACGCCGGTCGAGCCGACGATGGAGCAGGCGGTATCGCCGGTACCACCATAAACGCCGGCACCCAGCGCCGTCATCACCATGTCCACGTAACCGAGGCAGACGGGCGTGCCCTCCAGCAAACCCGTCTGTTTTGCCGCCGTCGCTGTCAGCGGATTGAGGGTCTGCGTGCCCTCGATGATTTCAGGCAGCAGATGGCGGCGGTGGCCAAGACCCAGCGCGTCAAAAACCTGGTCCTCATAACCGCGCGTGCGGAAATTCCCGAAGGTAAAATTTGCTTCCGACGGATCGGTGGCGCGCACGTCTGTGAGGTTGAGATAAAGCCAGTCCTTGCAATGGAGGGCAACGTCGGCAGAATCGAGAAGTTCTGGAAAAAACCGGTCCATATGCGCCATTTGCGCACCCTGCTGGCAGGTGTTTAGCCCTGTACCCGTCAGTTCGAAACGCGCCCGGTTCTCAGTCTTTGCGGCAAGCACATCAACGGTCGGGGCCGCGCGGGCGTCGAGCCACAGCCAGGCATCGCCAACGGGCCGGTTATCGCGGTCGACAAGCCATGTACCGTCGCCCTGAGCAGTCAACGCAACCGCTGCCGTCCGACGGGCAAGATCCGTGACCTGCTCTCCAAGACCGCGTAGCGCCCGCGTGCAATCGGCCCAGGTTCTGTCGAGCGGCTGCGTCGCGGATCCATCGGAACCGGACAGGTAGCTGTTGGGCACGCTGGAGGACGAGATCTGCCGGCCTGCCAGATCGAAGGCCACCGCCTTGATGACCGAGGTGCCGGCATCAATGCCGATGATCACATCACGCATGGCGCATACCGCGGATCGTCGCATGGACAGGGACGCACAAAGGCGCCTTGGAGATAGTCTTCATGCAGTTTCATCCTCCTCCGCGCGATACCGTTGCATCTTGTCGACGGCATTCCTCACCCCGGATCGCTCGCACGTTGATAATACATATCACAATGATAACAAGAAACATGATTTTTTTTGCAGACGCGGAAGTTTTTTTCAGATATGTTAGAAAGCTATAAGGTTTTTCGTTGCTTGCGTGCGGCCGGCGCTGTCTCGCTACATGCGACAGTCTTTTGCGCTGGTACGCTCGCCTCGGCCACCGGCAGACTTTAGCGCGAACACATCGTGGTTTGCGGATTTTTGTTTAAGTTGAAGACATTGCTGCAAGTGCGTTGTGTCGGTCCGCAAGAGTGCTTTGCCCTGCAAGAGCGTCGGGCGACTTGCACAATCGGCGGCCGGCGCGCCTGGAAGGCCTCCGGAGCTGGCGAATGTGCCGTCGATCCCGTGCAATATCTCACCTCTGCGTGAGCGATCTCTCAAAAAGAACCTGTCTTCAACATAACATACTTGACGACCTATATAACGTGAATATAGCGTAGAGGGATGAAGCGATCGTAGGGCCTGGAGGAGGCGCTGCGGCTATCAAGAATGGGAGGAGACCATGCTGCTTTACGCCGCGCGCTGCACGCGTTTCCCGCCGATCAGGAAGGCCCGGCTTCGGGCTGCCTTCCTGCTTCTTTCCATACTCTTTCAACATCGGGCGAAAGGCGAGGCCGGCTCATGAGCACCCTCCAATCTTCAGTCGCCGCATTGCGTGCGCGCAAAGCCAAGCAATCGTCGAAGCGCACGGGTGTCGTCCTTGTGGGTGCCGGCCTGCTTGTTCTGTCTGCCATCGCGCTCGACACGACGGTTGTCCATGTCGGGTCGGAAGCCGATGTTCGCCAGCAGGCGTTTTCGCCCGATACGTTCGGCACAAAGGAATTTCCGCGTGTTCAGTCGGTGGTGGTGGAAAAGGCTGCCGACGCCGTGGCGATCGCGCCGGAAGTGCTTGCCGACAAGGCTGCTGCCGGCAAGAAATACGGCACCGCGTCTACGACCGGTACGGTGATGATGGTCAAATTTTCCGGTGTCGTGGGGGAAGGCAAGTCCGGCATCTATGAGGTGGCTGTCGCCGGAATGCCGGCCGATATCAAGCTGCGCATGCAGACCGGGCCCGCCATCAACGGCACAGATCTGCGCGATGCGCCGGGCGATATCGCCTTCGGGTCGTTCAAGAACCAGATCGAATACCAGGACGCCGGTTCGGCCATCAACCGCGCCATGAAGGCCTCGGTGCTCGATCCGATCGATACGTCGGCGCTGAGGGGCAAGACAGTCGACGTCGTCGGCGCCTTTCGCCTCGTCAACCCGAAAAACTGGTTGATCACGCCGGTGAAAGTGGATGTGAAATGAGCGAGCCAGAGACGAAAGGCCCCCGCCGCGGCGATGTCGTGCTGTCGGCGCGCAACATCGCCAAGTCTTATGGCAACATCCATGCTCTTAAGGGCGTGAATTTCGATATCCGTTATGGCCAGGTCACCACGCTGTTCGGCGAAAATGGTGCCGGCAAGTCGACGCTGATGAAGATCCTGTCTGGCGTCGTTCAGCCGACATCGGGTGAAATCGTGCTGGATGGCGAGGGTGTGAACTTTACCTCGTCGACCGAGGCGCGTGACCACGGCATCTCGATCATCCACCAAGAACTCAGCCTGGCACCCAATCTTTCGGTGCGCGACAACGTGTTCATGGGCCGCGAGATCCAGGGCGCCACGGGCGTAGATTTTGCCGAGGAAGAGCGTCAGGTGCGGCTTCTGCTCGAAGAGTTGGAAGAAGACATCGACCCGCTGACGCCCGTAGAAGACCTGCGTCTCGGCCAGCAGCAGATCGTGGAAATCGCCCGCGCGCTGTCAATCGACAGCCGCATCCTGATCATGGACGAGCCAACCTCGGCGCTTTCGGCGGCCGAAGTCGAGGTGCTGTTCAAGGTTATTCGGGATCTCACAGCCAAGGGCGTATCGATCGTTTATATCTCGCACCATCTCGAAGAAGCGCTGGAAATCACCGATCACGCCGTCGTGCTGCGCGATGGTACCATGACCGCTTATGCGCCGCGCGCCGAGATCGATCTGGAATGGATCGTGCGCAACATGGTGGGCGAACATTATGATCTCGGATCCCCGCCGTCAGGTTATGCTTTTGGAGAAACGGCGCTTTCGGTGGTCGATCTGACGGTTGCCGATCCCAATGCCGGCTTCAACCTAGTGGACCGCCTGTCGCTCGATGTGAAGGCCGGCGAAATCGTCTGCATCTACGGGCTGATGGGGGCAGGGCGCACCGAGTTGCTGGAAACGCTGGCCGGCCGCCTCAAGCCGAAATCCGGCAGTATCTTTCTGGAGGGCGAGGAAATCTCGTCGCTGTCGATTGCCGATCGCATTGCCTGTGGTCTAGCGCTCGTGCCGGAAGACCGCCAGCGCGATGGCTTGGTGCAGACCATGAGCGTCGGTGAAAACATGTCGCTCGCATCGATCATGAATTTCACCCGCGGCCTCTTTACCAGCCGGCGGATCGAGCAGTCGCTGATTGCCGATACCATCCGTAAGGTCACCGTGAAAACGTCTGGCGGTGGCGCCCCCATCGGCTCTCTTTCGGGGGGCAACCAGCAGAAGGTGGTCATCGGCAAGATGCTGGCGACCGATCCGACCGTGCTCCTGCTCGACGAGCCATCGCGCGGCATCGATATCGGCGCCAAGGCAGAAGTGTTTAAGCTTCTGGCAGAGCGCGCGCGCACCGGTCTGGCGGTGGTATTTTCCACGTCGGAAGTCAGCGAGTGCCTGTCGGTCGCACATCGCATCATCGTCATGCACAAGGGTCGCATCTCGGCCGAGTTCGATTCGAGCGTCACCAAGGAAAAGATCATGGCTGCCTCCGGTGAGTCTGTGGCTGCCTGATGCCGTCAATTGGGGAATTCTAGACCATGAACCAAGCCATCGCACCGAAAGCCGAAACTGCCAAAGTCGACAAAGCTGGCGGCATGAGCATCGGCCAACTCCTTTTGGAGGGGCGCGCCTTCTTCGCCCTGATCCTCATCATTGCCGTGTTTTCCTACCTGTCGCCGAACTATTTCACCGTCGCCAATTTTCTCATCATGGCTTCGCATGTCGCCATTTACGGTATCCTTGCCATCGGCATGCTGCTAGTGATCCTAAACGGCGGCATTGACCTGTCGGTCGGCTCGATCCTTGCACTCTGCGGGGTCGTTGCCGGCGCCATGATGCAGGGCGTCGAGCTTTCGGCCTTCGGCGTCATCCTTTACCCGCCGGTCTGGGCGGTAGTGGTGCTGACCTGCCTGTTCGGCGCTTTTGTTGGCGCCATCAACGGCATCCTGGTCGCCTGGTTCCGCGTGCCGGCCTTCGTTGCAACGCTCGGCGTCATGTATGTTGCCCGCGGTATCGCGCTGTTGCAGACCAATGGCCTCACCTACAACAACCTGTCGGGCCGTCCCGAACTTGGCAATACCGGCTTCGACTGGCTTGGCTTCAACCGTCTGGCTGGCGTCCCCATCTCCGTCATCGTTCTGACCGTGATCGCCCTCTTGGCCGGCCTGATGCTTGCCCGCTCGGCTTTTGGCCGTTGGCTGTATGCATCTGGTGGCAACGAGCGGGCGGCAGATCTCTCCGGCGTGCCGGTCAAACGCGTCAAGATCACCGTCTATACGCTCTCCGGTATCCTTTCGGCCATTGCCGGGCTGGTGCTGTCATCACAGCTGACATCTGCTGGCCCGACAGCCGGCAGCACCTATGAACTGACGGCAATTGCCGCTGTGGTTGTCGGCGGTGCGGCACTGACCGGTGGTCGCGGCACGGTACGCGGCACGATGCTTGGCGCTTTCGTCATCGGTTTCCTTTCCGATGGCCTGGTCATCATCGGCGTCTCGTCCTACTGGCAGACCGTTTTCACCGGCTCGGTTATCGTGCTGGCCGTCCTCATGAACACAATTCAGTACGGCTCCGGCGCACGCAAGGGCTGACGTCCAAGAACTTGTCCGCAAAGGCCTGTTGGGAGGGTACCGCGGAAAGGATGCCTGAAGAGGCGAAGACTGCAACATTCCAATGGGAGTAGAAAATGTTGAAATCCTTTCAGAAATTCATGCTTGCCGCCGTCGCGACAGGCCTCATGACGACAGCTGCCATGGCAGACGGCCTGATCTCGATCATCGTCACGGATCCGGCCAACCCCTACTGGCGCACCGAAGGTGAAGTTGCCAAGAAGACGGCGGAAGGCCTTGGCTACAAGGCGAATGTCGCCGCCCACAAGGGCGACACCAACACCGAATCGACCCTCATCGATACGGCGATCACCAACAAGTCGGCCGCCATCATCCTCGATCCAGCCAATGCCGATGGTTCGGTCGGCGCGGTGAAGAAGGCTGTTGCCGCGGGTATCCCGGTCATTCTCGTCAATGCCGAGATCAACCAGGAAGGTCTTGCCAAGGCGCAGCTCGTTTCCAACAACGCGCAAGGGGCAGCGCTTGGTGCCGAAACCTGGATCTCGATGGTCGGCGAAAAGGGCACCTATGTGGAGCTGTTCGGCAACCCCGCAGACAACAATGCCGCGACCCGCTCTAACGGCTACGAAACCGTCATTACCCAGTATCCGGACATGAAGAAGGTCGGCAGGGAAGTGGCCAACTGGGATCGCACCCAGGGCTACCAGAAGATGCAGTCCCTGCTTCAGGCCAACCCGAGCATCAACGGCGTTATCGCCGGCAATGACGAAATGGCGCTGGGTGCGATTGCAGCGCTGAAGGAAGCCGGCAAGCTCGACAAGGTCAAGGTCGGCGGCTTCGACGGTTCGCCGGATGCGGTTGCCGCCATCAAGTCCGGCGAGATGCAGTATACGGTGCTCCAGCCGGTTGCCGTCTTCTCGGCCGAAGCCGTGAAGCAGGCCGATTCCTTCATCAAGACGGGCAAGACCGGCGCTGCCACCGAAAAGCAGCTCTTCGATTGCCTGCTGATCACCAAGGACAACGTCGACAAGTATACCGGCCCGTTCACGCTCTCGCAGTAAACGGATACGATCTATCCGGGGCCGCACTCGCTGCGGCCCCGACCTCTTGCGATTTCAGCTCTTCTTTGCGGGAAAGTCATTCCAACCGGTGGCGCCCCGCTGAAGACGTGCTAGATGTCGATTGCACCAGAGGCGCGTATGGCGTGCGGATGTTCCCTGTGAGCGAGCAGCGGTGCGACAGACCGGAGCCATGGAGATGTGCGTTCACCAGTTCGCGCGGTTCTCCGGGAGATGTGGGCAATAAGCATGCGCGACCAACAGGAACGTCCTCTCGAGCGCCTGATGGGCGAGGAGATTTCCAGCGATAGCCGCCAAGCCCGCCAGATCGCTCGAAGGCAGCTGGTGGCCGAGGCCGTGATGGCTGAGGGCACGATGCGCATCGAGGATCTGACCGAGCGGTTTGGCATCAGTCTGATGACCGCTCACCGCGATCTCGATGAGTTGGTGAGCCGCGGCCTGCTCCGCAAGACACGCGGCATTGTCTCAGCGGCACCGACAAGCCTCATCGAATCCAGTGACGTCTATCGATCCACGCGGCAGGCATCCGAAAAGCGCGCCATTGCTGCTGCTGCTGCCGAGTTTATCCAGCCGGGGCAGGCGATCTTCTTTGATGATTCCACGACCGTTTTGCAAATGGTGCCGCATCTTTCAGCGCGCGTGCCGCTCACGGCGATTACCAATTCCATCACGATGATCAATGCCCTGCGTGAGGTGAGCGACCTGACGCTGCTCTGTCTTGGCGGGCAGTTCCAGAACTGGTGCAATGCCTTCATGGGACCCGTGACCACCAACGAGATCCGCCGCCTGCGCCCCGATCAGGTGTTTCTCTCCGTATCCGCCATCAGTGAAGACATGCTGTTTCACCAGTCTCCGGATATGGTGGACATCAAGCGGGCCATGTTCGAATGCGCCTCGCGCCGCATCCTGCTGGTCGACCATACCAAATTCGAGCGGCGCGCGCTGCATGCCATGGGATCGCTGGATGAATTCGACGTGGTCATCGTCGACAGCGCCACGCCTCCGCGCACCATTGAGCGGCTGCGCGCGCGAGGCATCAATCTCGTCGTTGCCGCACCAAACGGCAATGCGGATGATACAAAGAGTGATTTGTAACAGTACATCCTGTGAAGTTAACAGTAGAGTGCTCGTTCTAACGAAGCGGGCCGTCTGCCCGTGCGGGCCGGGCGCCTGACATCTCACGCATTGCGCCGGCCAGACAAGCGGATCTTCGACCACGCGATGCATTTTTTCGGAGCTTCCGATGCCCTGTCTGCTTGGGATCGACAATGGCCTCACCGTCACCAAGGCGGTTGTCTTCGATGAGACGGGTGCCGTCCTGTCGGTGGCGCGGCGACGTATTCCCCAGATCATGACAAAAGCCCGCCATGTCGAGCGCGATATGGCAGGCCTCTGGGCGGCAACCGCCGAGGCCATTTCGGACGCGATTGCCGAAAGCGGCCGGCCGGCATCCGAGATCGCAGCGGTGGCCGCAACCGCTCATGGCGACGGGCTCTACCTTCTGGACCGCGACGGCAATCCGCTCGGCCACGGCATCCTGTCTCTCGACAGCCGCGCCGGCGACATCGTTGCCCGCTGGGATGGCGATGGCACGGCAGAGGCGGCGCTGGCCTTGAGCGGCCAGCGGCCGCATGCATCCGCGCCGGCATCACTTCTGGCCCATATCCGAGAGCATGAACCTGAGCGGTTTGGTGCCATCGGAACGGCGTTTGCCTGCAAGGACTGGCTGCGTTACTGCCTGACCGGCACGATCGGCACGGACCTGACGGAAGCCAGCACTTCCTTCACCGAAGTAGCGTCGCAGGCCTACGCGCCTGACATCCTCGAGCTCTACTGCCTCGGCGCGCTTTCCGGCGCTCTGCCGGAGGTGGCGCTGCCGGATGCGGTGATCGGTGGCGTGACACCGCAGGCAGCGGCTTTGACCGGGCTTGTCGCCGGAACGCCTGTTGTCGCCGGCCTACATGATGTCACGGCCTCGTCGCTCGGCATCGGCGGTTATGGCGTGGGTCAGGTGGCAGTGGTGGCCGGCACCTATTCCATCAACGAGACTGTCTCGACGCGTCCCGTGGTCGATGCCCGCTGGTTCTGCCGAAACGGGTTGAGGTTCGGCGAGTGGAACAATATGGCGATTTCGCCGGCGTCTGCGGCAAACTATGACTGGTTCCTCGACCGCTTGTGTAAATCCGACCAGAAGGCGGCAGAGGTCGAGGGTGCTTCCATCCATGAGCGTCTCGGCCGCGAAATCGGTGAAGCAATCGAGCGTCCCTCGACGGTGCTGTTTCACCCCTACCTGTTCGGCTCTCCGCATGGATCGACGGCCAGCGCCGGATTCCTCGGCCTGCGCGGTTGGCACGGCCGGGCCGACATGCTGCGGGCGGTGATCGAGGGTATTGCCTTCAACCATCGGGTTCATGTGGGCGACCTACGCCAGGGTTTTGAGATGAAGACGGCAAAGCTGACGGGCGGCATCTCCCGCAATCCGCTTTTCGCGCAGTTGTTTGCCGATGTGCTTGGGATGACGGTGACCGTCACGGACACCGAAGAGGCCGCAGCCTGGGGAGCCGCACTCTGTGCTGGCTCCGGTATCGGGCTTTTTTCCTCCCCGACGGATGATCCGCGCGATCTGGCCTCCATCGGCCACGACTACCATCCCGACCCTGTACGGCAAAAGGCGCTCGACGAGCGGTATGGCCTGCATAGCGATCTGGCGAAGGCGCTTGCGCCGCTCTGGCCCCGTATCGAAGCCTTCAGTTCGGAGGGCGCGGAATGACCGCTGATACCCGCCGCGAGGCCATCGCCGCTTATGTGATTGAGCGCGGCGAAGCCCGTATCGACGATCTCGTGACCGAATTCGGCGTCTCGCGCATGACGATCCATCGGCACGTGGAGGACTTGGCAAGGCAGGGCGTGTTGCGCAAGCTGCATGGTGCCGTCAGCGCCCAGCCGTCAGGCGTCTATGAGAGCCTGTTCAGCTTCCGCAAGACCCGCTCACTTGCCGCCAAGGCGGCGCTGGCCAGGGCTGCGGTTGGCGAGATCGAGCCGGGGAGCGTGATCCTCATCGATGATTCCACCACCGTCAACGCGCTCGCGCCGCATATCACGGAGGTGAGGCCGCTCACCGTCGTCACAAACAGCCTTGATCTTTCGGAACGGCTGAGCGGGGTTGATGAGCTGAAGCTGATTTGTCTCGGTGGCGAATATCACCCGACCTATCACGCCTTTATCGGCCATCTCTGCGAAAGCGCCTTGTCGCGCCTGCGCGTCAATCTCTTGATCTGCTCGGCGTCGGCGATCAGCGGCACCTCTGCAATGATCCAGGATCCGCTCGTCGTGCGCGTCAAGCAGGCGATGATGGCTTCCGCCGTGCGCAAGGTTCTGATGGTGGATTCGGAGAAATTCGACCGGGTGGCGCTGCACCTTTTTGCCGATCTCAAAGAGTTCGACGTGGTTTACGTCGATGATCGCCTTCCCGTAAAAACAGCCGATGCCCTACGGGCGGCCGGTGTTAGCCTCAAGCTGGTGACGGAAAATGACTGATATTGAAGACGTGGACGTTCTGATCCTTGGCGCTGGCATCAATGGAGCCGGGGTGTTTCGCGATCTCTGCGAGCAGGGGCTGACCTGCGTCATCTCCGACAAGGCCGATTTCGGTTCCGGCACCTCGGCGGCCCCTTCGCGCCTCATCCATGGCGGCATCAAATATCTTGAGACGGGCGAGTTTCGCCTTGTCGCGCAGTCGACGCTGGAGCGCAATCTTCTCCTCAAGAACGCGCCGCATTGCGTCAGCCGCCTGCCGACGGTGATCCCCATCTTCTCCTGGCTCAAAGGAATTCCGGCAGCACTTCGCACGCTCTTCGGCTCTACAACGGCGCCGCGAAGCCGTGGCGCGGTGCTAATGAAGATTGGTCTCGCGCTTTACGATTTCTATGGCTCGCGTCATCGCATGATGCCGCGCCATTCGCTGTGGAGCAAGGCGCGGGCACTCGCCACCATTCCGGCGCTCACGCCGCGCATTGTGGCGGCCGGCCTCTATTACGACGCCAAGATCAGTCATCCGGAACGGCTGGTGCTGGAACTCGTCGAGGATGGCCTGCGAGCAAGTGCTTCGTCGCGTGCCCTCAATTATACGCGGATCGGGGGCAGGGACGGGCAGGCCGTTGTGTTGGTCGATGAGGACGGGAACGAGCAGCATATTCGCCCACGCCTCGTCATCAATGCCGCCGGCCCCTGGATCGACCGGGTCAATGAAGATCTGGGTGTAACCTCCCGCCTGATCGGCGGCACCAAGGGGTCCCACATTCTTCTCGATCATCCGGATCTTATCGAAACGCTCGGCGGGCGGATGATCTATTTCGAGGCGGATGATGGGCGCATCTGCCTCGTGTTCGATTATCTCGGTAAGGCGCTGGTCGGCTCGACAGATATTCGCGACGACGACCCGGATCAGGTCACCTGCAGCGATGCCGAGATCGATTACCTGCTGCAGAGCCTCAGCGGCCTGTTGCCGGGTCTTTCCTTCGACCGCAGACAGATCGTCTATACCTATGCCGGCATCCGCCCGCTCCCGGCCTCCGATAGCACGGCCCCCGGCCTCATCAGCCGCGATCATTCGGCACCGGTCATCGAGCCGGAGGGGGAGAGACCGTGGCCGATTGTCTCGCTCGTCGGCGGCAAGTGGACGACATTTCGCGGCTTTGCCGAGGAAGTGACCGACATGGTTCTGGTCCGGCTTCAGCAGACGCGCCGCATCAGCACGCAAAGCTTGGCCATTGGAGGAGGACGCGGTTTTCCGCGCGAGAACGAGCGGGTCAAGTGGCTGGACATGGCCTGCTCAAGGACCGGCGTGGATCAGGCTCGCGCCGACACGCTGCTATCGCGTTATGGCACGACGGCGCTTGCCATTCTGGAAGCCGAAGGGAATACGCCCACCATGCTGGCGGATGCACCGGATTATTCATTTGATGAATTGGCCTGGATTACGGGCCATGAGCAGGTGGCGCATCTGGACGATCTTGTGCTGCGCCGCACGGCGCTTGCCATCACCGGCCGCCTCAGCGGACGCGATCTAGATGCGATGGCAGATCGCATGGCGGCGCAGAAAGACTGGAACCCGGAGCGTCTTGCGGTGGAACTTCGCGCCACCAAGGCAAGACTTGCCGCGCGTCACGGGTTTTCGTTTGCTTGAGCAGCTCGGCGACTCCGCCGGTCGCACTGGCCTCAAACCGGTATATTCAAGACCAGCCGAATACGTTTCGTGCCGAGACGGCAGCGATGGGTTGTTTTGTTTCCCCCCGCGTCAGGCGGCAATACAACGAAAACCCAGTACTCTCTCTTTTATCCAGAATAACACGTCCTGCGCGTATTTATTTAGGTATTCAGAAGCGCTTTTTCCTCGAACCGATTGCCGCGTTTTTTGTATCCATCGCGGTCATGGGATTGATGCAGATTTTGGTATGAAGTCAATCTGTTAGACTGCAAGCCTACGAAAGTTTCGAAGTTCGCTTTTAGGGACTTGCATATGGATAAGCTCCAGTCTGTTAGCCTGCGCCGAGGGAAAGCAGACTAAATTTTCGATGGAGGCTCCTGTCCGGAGCAGGGTCACCAAGCCACGCGCGATCAATCGGGCTTCCCTCCAAAGCATCTTCCTAGTGTCGAAGAGGAGATAGCGCCGAAAAGCTTGGTCCTTGCCCGATGTCCCATCACTCCAACTAGACACATGGCCTAAGAATTGCGTGTGACCGGGAGATAGTGAGCCGGGAGACGTCATTGGCAGTTTACGCGCCCATCCAATGCACCGTGATTGCGCTGAGCTGCATCGGAATGAGAGCGATCAGCGCATTTTTGCGCCATGATAGGACCAAAGCACTTGTGTTGCCGGTTATTGCCGTACGCGATCTCGAAGTAAGGCAAACCCTGATCGTCGTGAGCAACAGGAGTGCGTCTTTGCTCCGGGGTCGGGGGGCTGCGTCAAGCGTGGGTCGCTTGCATCTCGCATGCCATTGCTCTGTTGCCCCGGCATGAGCAGATCAAAAATCACCACCGACCTGACGATCCTGGTCATCGACGAGAACGCCATCCGGGGTTCGATCATCGAAGAGGGTTTGAACGAGGCGGGGCACCTGAATGTCAGGGTCATCCATGAAATGCAGGGCGTGGCGCGGCTGATCGAGACGATGGATCCGGATGTCATCATCATTGATATTGAAAATCCAAATCGTGACATGATGGAGCATATGTTCCAGCTCACCCGGATGATTTCGCGGCCAATTGCCATGTTCGTGGACAGATCCGATACGGCGGCGATCGAGGCTGCTGTTGATGCCGGGGTTTCGGCCTATGTGGTCGATGGCCTCAAGAAAGAACGGATCAAACCGATCCTCGATATGGCGGTGAGCCGCTTCAATGCCTTCAGCCGGCTGCAGCGCGAACTCGCCGAGGCACGCAGTGCGCTTGAGGAGCGCAAGGTCATCGAGCGGGCCAAGGGCATTTTGATGAGGATGCGGGGGATGAGCGAAGAACAGGCATACGCGCTGCTACGCCAGACGGCGATGAACGAGAAGAAGAAGCTGGCAGACATCGCGCAAAGCGTCGTCACGGCTGCAGGAATGCTGCTTTGAGCGCGGCATCGATCGGAGAATGCTGGTGAGTGATCGTGTTTCCACGCAATCTGGCGACAGCGCCGTCAAAGCGCCGTCACGTGTCCGCGGCAAGGAGCAGAGGCTTCTGCGCGCGGGATACATCCCTTTGATGGATGCCGCGATCCTGATCGTTGCAGCCGAGCTCGGCTTTGCGGAAAGGGAGGGACTGCGTCTCGAACTGGTACGGGATGTCACCTGGGCCAATGTGCGGGACCGGCTGGCGTTTCGTCAGTTCGACATTGCCCATATGCTGTCGCCGATGCCGGTCGCCTCCATGCTGGGGCTGGGATCCAATCCTTCGCCGACGATCACACCCTTTTCGCTTGGCCGCGGCGGCAATGCCATCACGCTGTCGGCGCGGATCTTCGAGCGGATGAAGTCGTTGACGGGGCTTGCCGATGATGCGGGCGCGCTTGCCAATGCGAAGGCTCTCGCGGCTCTACTCGCCGACATGCGCGCCCGCGGCGAAGCCATGCCGACGCTTGGCATGACCTATCCGTTTTCCTCGCACAATTACGAGTTCCGCTACTGGCTGGCAGCTGGCGGCATCAATCCGGACCGCGACGTCAAGCTGGTCGTGGTGCCGCCGCCGCTGACATCCGATGCGCTTTCGGCAGGCGCGATCGATGGATTTTGCGTCGGTGCGCCCTGGAATATGATCGCCTCTGAACGCGGGACTGGCAGAATCGTCGCGGCCAAGCAGGACATATGGCCTCTGGCGCCGGAGAAAGTGCTGGGCATGCGGCCGGACTGGGCTGAGACCAATGCCGATACGGTGTCGCGCCTCATCGTCGCGTTCGACAGGGCGGCGCGGTGGTGCGACGACGCCCAGAATCACAACGAACTCGCAGAGATCCTCAGCTCTCCTGATTATATCGCTGCGCCAACGAGCATTATTCGAAGCGTCTTGAGCGGAGAGTTCAATCTGGATGCGCAGGGTACGACGCGAGTCGTTCCCGACTATTTTCTCTACCATGGCAAGGCGGCAAACTATCCGCGGCCGGACCAGGCAAGCTGGATCTATAGCCAGATGATACGCTGGGGGCAGGCTGATTTCAGCGAAGAAGGCATGGCACGGGTCAGGAGCGCCTTCCGGCCCGACCTCTACGAGATGGCGCTGGGCGCAAACGCTGCCACCCCGGATGAGCCGGGCGAACGAAGTGCATCGGGATATGATGGCTTCATGGACGGGGAGATTTTCGACCCTCGTGATGTGCAGGCCTATGCGGAGCGTTTTGCGGTTCGCTCGACGTCATCAGGCGACGACGTGACCGAAGCGTAATCGCGCGGTGCGCAAAGCTAAGGCATCTGCATCGAAAGTCAGGCTTCATAACGTGCAGCGCCGTTTTCGCCGCGATTGGTCGCGCATTCGGCAACTGCCGGAAAATGCGAGCTAATAGTTCTCGTTGATGGCTGGATGTCGAGCTGGCACGATGTTTGCTTGTATCTAATTGTCCGCGGTCAATGGCGATCGCAGGACAGATGAGCGCCCGATCAGGCGCAAATACCCATCCGACACCGACGTCGCATGCTCCCTTGCCGTCCGGCGCTTATCGCCCGGACCCGGCAGACGGGCACGCGGCGTTTTTTTGTTTCCGGATCTCCGTCACACCAGAGGGGCACAACGCTATGACGAAGACTACAGGAATGAACATCAACCGCCGGCAGATCCTGAAGATCAGTTCTGCCGTTGCTCTGGCAAGTGCTGTGCGCGCCGCATTTCCGTCCGGCGCCTTCGCCGCCTCGGCAGGTCCGGAAGTCAGCGGCCTCAAGATCGGCTACATCGCGCTTACCGACGCCGCGCCGCTGATCATTGCGCAGGAAAAGGGCCTGTTTGCCAAGCATGGCCTGCCGGATGTGGAAGTGCTCAAACAGGCATCCTGGGGCGCGACGCGCGACAATCTCGTGCTCGGCGGTGCCGCCAACGGCATCGACGGTGCGCATATCCTCACCCCGTTGCCCTATCTCATGTCCACCGGCAAGGTGACCCAGAACAACGTACCGGTGCCAATGTCGATCGTTGCCCGCCTCAACCTCGACAGCCAAGGCATTTCGGTTGCCAAGGAATATGCCGGGACCGGGGTCCAGCTCGATGCTTCCAAGCTGCGGGAGGCGTTTGCCGCCAAGAAGGCTGCCGGCAGCGAGATCAAGGTCGCCATGACATTTCCCGGCGGCACCCATGATCTCTGGATCCGCTACTGGCTTGCCGCCGGCGGCATCGATCCGGACAAGGACGTGTCGACGATCGTGGTGCCGCCGCCGCAGATGGTGGCGAACATGAAGGTCGGCAACATGGACGCCTTCTGCGTCGGCGAGCCTTGGAACGAGCAGCTCGTCAACCAGGGTATCGGCTTCACTGCCTGCACCACCGGCGAGATGTGGAAAGGTCATCCGGAAAAAGCGCTCGGGCTTCGCTCCGACTGGATCGAGAAGAACCCGAATGCCGCGCGTGCGCTGATGATGGCCGTCATGGAAGCCCAGATGTGGGCCGACAGCATGGACAACAAGGAAGAGATGGCCGCCATTCTTGGCAAGCGCCAGTGGTTCAACGTCCCGCCGAAGGATGTCGCCGGCCGCCTCAAGGGCACCATCAACTACGGCAACGGGCGCCTTGTCGAGAATACCGGGCTGGAGATGAAGTTCTGGAAGGACCATGCCTCCTATCCGTTCAAGAGCCACGACGCCTGGTTCCTCACCGAGAACGTCCGCTGGGGCAAGTTCGCACCCGATACCGACATCAAGGCGCTGGTCGACAAGGTCAACCGCGAGGACATCTGGCGCGCGGCAGCAGCCGATCTGGGCATTGCTGCCGCCGACATTCCGGCGTCGAGCTCGCGTGGAAAAGAGACCTTCTTCGACGGCAAGGTCTTCGATCCGGAAAACCCGAAGGCCTATCTCGAGAGCCTGACGATCAAGGCAAGTGCCTGAAGCAGCGGCCCCTCACGCGGCAGCGCATGGGGGGCCTGTTTTGTCCAGAACGAACATCACTTGAAGGGATCACCATGACTGCAACAGCCCGCAAGTCAGACCAGGCGACAACGCCAGAAACGCCGGCGGCGTCGGAGAAAAGCGCGACCGTTGTCATGATGGTGCAGCCCTCAGCCCGCAAGCTCAACATCCGGCATGCCGCCACTGCCGTCTGTCGCAACGTACTGCCGCCGCTGGTGGTGCTGATCGCGCTCCTCGCCATCTGGCAGATCGCCTGCTCCGGTGCTGGCGCTACTTTGCCACCGCCATCGCAGGTCTGGATCGACAGCTATGACCTCATCGCCCATCCGTTCTTCGATTTCGGGCCGCAGGACATAGGTCTTGCCTGGCGCGTGCTGATCTCGCTTCAGCGTGTCGCGATCGGCTTCGGGCTTGCAGCGGTGGTCGGCGTCTTCCTCGGCGCCCTTGTCGGGCAGTCGGTCTGGGCCATGCGGGGTCTCGACCCGATCTTCCAGATCCTGCGGACGGTGCCACCGCTTGCCTGGCTGCCGCTCTCGCTCGCCGCCTTCCAGAATTCCAATCCATCGGCGATCTTCGTGATCTTCATCACCTCGATCTGGCCTGTCATCATCAACACCGCCGTCGGCGTGCGCAACATTCCGGATGACTATCGCAACATCGCCCGGGTGCTGCGCCTCAATCAGCTCGAGTTCTTCATCCGCATCATGGTGCCGGCGGCAGCCCCTTACATCTTCACCGGCCTTCGCATCGGCATCGGCCTGTCGTGGCTTGCCATCGTGGCCGCGGAAATGCTGACCGGCGGCGTCGGCATCGGCTTCTTCATCTGGGATGCGTGGAATTCCTCGCGCCTCACCGACATCATCGTGGCGCTCGCCTATATCGGCGTGACCGGCTTCGTCCTCGACAAGCTGGTGGGCCTGCTCGGCTCGATCGTCACCCGCGGCACCGCCAGGAATTGAGGAGACGGCCATGAGCGCCTACCTGAAAATCGATCACGTCGACAAGAACTTCGAACGCGCCGGCACAACAACAGAGGTGCTGAAGGACATCTCGCTCACCATCGACAAGGGCGAGTTCGTCTCCATCATAGGCCATTCCGGTTGTGGCAAGTCGACCCTGCTGAACCTGATCGCCGGCTTGACGCGGGTTTCCGCCGGTGCCGTCCTGCTCGAAAACGTAGAGGTCAATGCGCCGGGCCCGGAACGCGCCGTCGTTTTCCAGAACCATTCGCTGCTGCCGTGGCTGACCGTCTATGAAAACGTCAATCTTGCGGTCTCCAAGGTTTTCGCCGGCAGGAAGACGCGGGCCGAAAAGCATGACTGGGTGATGCGCAACCTGGACCTCGTCCAGATGGCGCATGCCAAGGACAAGCGCCCTTCCGAAATTTCCGGCGGTATGAAGCAGCGCGTCGGGATTGCCCGCGCGCTCGCCATGGAACCGAAGATCCTCCTGCTCGACGAACCTTTCGGTGCGCTCGATGCGCTTACCCGCGCCCATCTGCAGGATGCGGTGATGGAGATCCATTCCCGCCTCGGCAACACGATGATCATGATCACCCATGACGTCGACGAGGCCGTGCTGCTCTCCGACCGCATCGTCATGATGACCAACGGCCCGGCCGCCCGCATCGGTGAAGTGCTTGACGTGCCCATCCCGCGGGTGCGCGACCGCATCGCGCTCGCGGCCGACCGAACCTACCTCAAGTCCCGCGAAGCCGTGCTGAAGTTCCTCTACGAACGTCACCGCTTCGTCGAAGCTGCGGAGTAACCGACATGACGGAAAAGATCGTTATCATCGGCAACGGCATGGCGCCCGGTCGCATGCTGGAAGAGCTGTTCGAAAAGGCCCCCGGTCGTTTCGACGTGACCATCTTCAACGCCGAACCGCGCGTCAACTATGACCGCATCATGCTCTCGCCGGTTCTGTCCGGCGAAAAGTGCTACGACGACATCGTCATCCACAATGACCATTGGTACGCCACCCATGGCGTGACACTGCACAAGGGTGCAAGGGTCACTGAGATCGACCGCCAGGCGAAGACGGTCACCTCGGCCAACGGCATCACCGCAGCCTATGACAAGCTTGTCATCGCCACCGGTTCTCTCCCGTTCATCATCCCGGTTCCGGGTCACCAATTGCCCGGCGTTCTCGCCTACCGCGATCTCGCCGATGTCGAGAAGATGGTCGAGATTGCGGGCGCCAAGGGCCGCGCCATCGTCATCGGCGCCGGGCTGCTGGGCTTGGAGGCTGCTTACGGGCTGAAGCGGCAGGGCATGGAGGTGACCGTCATTCACCTCAACCCGACCATCATGGACCGTCAGCTCGATCCGCCTGCCGCCTATCTGCTCGAAAAGGCGCTGACCGAACGCGGCATCGACATCATCACCAAGGCCAATACCAAGCAGATCCTCGGCACCGACAAGGTGGAGGGTATCGAACTGGACGACGGCCGCGTCATCACCGGCGATATGGTGATCATGGCCGTCGGCATCCGCCCGGCCTCGAGCCTTGCCAAGGATGCGGGCATCGCCGTCAACCGCGGCATCGTCGTCGATGACGGCATGATGACCTCTGACCCGAACGTCTTTTCGCTCGGCGAATGCGCCGAACATCGCGGCATCTGCTATGGGCTCGTTGCGCCCCTTTATGAGGCCGCAAGGGTTCTTGCTGATCGCCTCATCGGCGGTACCAGCGAATATCATGGCTCTGTCGTCAACACGAAGCTCAAGGTCACCGGCATCAACCTGTTTTCGGCAGGGGATTTTGCCGAAGCGCCGGACCGCGAGGAAATCGTGCTGCGCGATGCGTCCGCCGGCATCTACAAGCGGCTGGTCCTGAAGGACAATCGCATCATCGGCGCGGTACTCTACGGCGAGACGGCGGATGGCTCTTGGTTCTTCGACCTGATGAAACGCGGGACCGATATCTCGCAAATGCGCGACACCCTGATATTCGGCCAGTCCTACCAGGGAGGGTCTCCGCTGGACCCTATGGCGGCCGTTGCAGCCTTGCCGGATGATGCGGAAATCTGCGGCTGCAACGGCGTCTGTAAGGGCAAGATCACCACGACCATCACCGGCAAGGGTCTGACCTCGCTGGATGACGTCCGCGCCCACACAAAGGCATCCGCATCCTGCGGCTCCTGCACTGGCCTCGTCGAGCAGCTGATGGCGCTGACGCTGGGCGATGCCTACAATCCGGCCGCCGTCACGCCAATGTGCACCTGCACCGAACTTGGCCATGACGACGTCCGCCGCCTAATCAAGGCCAAGGGTCTGAAGACCATTCCCGCCGTCATGCAGGAACTGGAATGGAAGACCTCCTGCGGCTGCGCCAAGTGCCGGCCTGCGCTCAACTACTATCTCGTCTGCGACTGGCCGGACGAATATGCCGACGACTACCAGTCGCGCTATATCAACGAGCGTGTGCACGCCAACATCCAGAAGGATGGCACCTATTCGGTCGTGCCGCGCATGTGGGGCGGTGTAACGAACGCCGCGGAACTGCGCGCCATCGCCGATGTCGTCGACAAGTTCGAAATACCGATGGTGAAGGTGACCGGCGGCCAGCGCATCGATTTGCTCGGCATCGAGAAGGAAGATCTGCCGGCCGTCTGGGCCGACCTCGGCAAGGCCGGATTCATCTCGGGTCAGGCCTATGCCAAAGGCTTGCGCACGGTAAAAACCTGCGTCGGTTCCGACTGGTGCCGCTTCGGCACCCAGGATTCGACCGGGTTCGGCATCCGCGTCGAGAAGTTCATGTGGGGCTCGTGGACACCAGCCAAACTGAAGCTTGCCGTCTCCGGCTGTCCGCGCAACTGCGCCGAAGCCACCTGCAAGGATATCGGAGTGATCTGCGTCGACAGCGGTTTCGAGATCCATTTCGCCGGTGCCGCCGGTCTCGACATCAAGGGCACGGATGTCCTGGGTCTGGTGAAAACCGAGGATGAGGCGCTGGAGCATATCGTGGCGCTCACCCAGATGTATCGCGAGCAGGGCCGTTACCTTGAGCGCATCTACAAATGGGCCAAACGCATCGGCCATGACGAGATCCGCCGCCAGATCATGGGCGATCCCGAAAAACGCGGTGCCTACTACGACCGCTTCGTCTTCTCCCAGACATTCGCCCAGGTCGACCCCTGGTCGGAGCGTGTCTCGGGCAAGGACAAGCACGAGTTCAAGCCCATGGCGACCATCAGCTACAACCAGGCAGCGGAGTGAGGCCATGAACAGCAACTGGATGACGATCGGTCGAATCGACGACATTCCGCTGCGCGGGGCGCGTTGCGTAAAGACGCCGCAGGGCAAGGTTGCCGTGTTTCGCACGGCCGAAAACGAGGTCTTTGCAATTGAGGACCGTTGCCCGCACAAGGGCGGTCCGCTCTCCCAGGGCATCGTGCATGGCAAGGCCGTGACCTGCCCCTTGCACAACTGGGTGATCTCGCTTGAGAGCGGCCGCGCACTCGGCGCCGACGAAGGCTCCGTGGCGACACTGCCGCTGCGCAACACGGACGGCGAATTGTCCATCCTCCTGGAGAGACGGCTGGAAGCGGCCGAGTGAACACCCCCATCCTGCATATTCCCAAGGAGGCAATGATGCTGTCAAAATCAGACGTGACCGAGATGATCTACGAGAAGAAGCGGCAGGCCGGCCTGAGCTGGGCCTCGATTGCCGAAGGGATCGGCATGAGCGAGGTATTTGTTACCTCGGCCTGCCTTGGAATGAATGCGCTGCCGCGCGTGAAGGCCGATCTTCTGGTGCGCGATCTCGGTCTCCCCCAGGAATGTGCTGTCGTCTTGGCCGAGTTCCCAACCAAGGTCTGGGGTCGCGATATCCCCACCGATCCCTGCATCTACCGGCTCTACGAGATCGTTGGAGTTTACGGTGAGACCCTGAAAGAACTCATCCAGGAGAAATGCGGGAACGGCATCATGAGCGCCATCGATTTTGACATGGTGGTGGAGAAGGTTGCCAATCCGAAGGGCGACCGCATTGAGATCCGCATGAGCGGAAAATATCTCGGTTACAATAGTTGGTGAGATGCGGGAAGCCACCATGTCCGGTGTAACCAAGACGAGCTGCCCCTATTGCGGTGTCGGCTGCGGCGTGATCGCCGCAGTCGACGACGAGGGCAAGATCAGCGTGTCGGGCGATCCTGACCATCCCGCGAATTACGGAAGGCTTTGTTCGAAAGGCTCGGCGCTGGCCGAAACGCTGGATATGGACGGTCGCGCACTTTGCCCTCAAGTTCATGGCGAAAGAGCCGGCTGGGACGAAGCGCTCGATCTCGTTGCCGCAAACTTCCAGCGGGCCATCGCCGATCACGGCCCAGATTCCGTTGCCTTCTATGTTTCCGGGCAGATGTTGACCGAAGATTATTATGTCGCCAACAAGCTGATGAAGGGGTTTATCGGCTCCGCCAACATAGACACCAACTCACGCCTGTGCATGGCCTCGTCCGTTGCCGGTCATCGCCGCGCCTTCGGCGCCGATACCGTCCCGGCCTGCTATGAGGACCTGGAGCTGGCGGATCTGGTGGTCTTGGTCGGCTCGAACATGGCCTGGTGCCATCCTGTCCTTTACCAGCGTCTGGCGGCGGCCAAGGCTGCCCGGCCTTCCATGAAGGTGGTGGTGATCGACCCGCGCAAAACCGCGACCAGCGACATCGCCGATCTGCATCTGGCCGTGGCCGCCGATGGCGACATAGCCCTGTTCA
Organism: Neorhizobium sp. DAR64860/K0K1; assembly: GCF_050500205.1. NCBI lineage: Bacteria > Pseudomonadati > Pseudomonadota > Alphaproteobacteria > Hyphomicrobiales > Rhizobiaceae > Neorhizobium > Neorhizobium sp. DAR64860/K0K1. Next base: position 69,677 of record NZ_CP191458.1, read on the forward strand.
ACGGCCTGCTCACCTATCTGTCCGAGACCGGAGCGGTGGACGAAAACTACGTGTCAAGGCACACATCCGGGTTCCCTGAAGCGTTGATGGCAGCGGCACCTGGCTCTGTCTCTGACCTTTCGGAGGCGACGGGCGTGTCCGGCATGCTCATCCGTCAGTTCTACCGTCTCTTCGGACAAACCGAGAAGGTCGTCACTTGCTACAGCCAGGGCGTCAACCAGTCTGCCGTCGGCACGGACAAGGTGAACGCCATCATCAACTGCCATCTCGCAACCGGTCGGATCGGCCGGCCCGGAATGGGACCCTTTTCACTGACAGGCCAGCCGAACGCCATGGGCGGGCGCGAAGTCGGCGGTCTCGCCAACATGCTCGCAGCCCATATGGCGATCGAGAACCCGGTGCACCGGGATCGGGTGCAACGCTTCTGGAATTCACCCACCATCGCCGACACACCCGGCCTGAAGGCCGTCGACATGTTCGAGGCGGTGGCGGACGGACGGATCAAGGCGATCTGGATCATGTCGACCAATCCGGTTGTCTCCATGCCCGAGGCCGATGCGGTCAAGGCGGCCCTCAAGGCATGCCCCTTCGTGGTGGTCTCGGACATCCAGCAGGATACCGATACGGCCCGTCTCGCCCATGTCCTGCTTCCGGCCACCGGCTGGGGCGAAAAATCCGGCACGGTGACGAATTCTGAGCGTCGGATCTCCCGGCAGAGACCGTTCCTATCTGAGCCGGGCGAGGCCCGCGCCGACTGGTGGCAGATGGCTGAGGTGGCTAAGCGTATGGGGTTCGGCCCGGCTTTCGATTACGGCGCTCCGGGCGAGATCTTCGCCGAGCATGCAGCCCTGTCCGCCTTCGAGAACGAGGGCGAGCGCGATTTTGATATTGGCGCCCATGCCGCGATCAGCCACAGCGCCTATGACGACCTCCATCCGTTCCAGTGGCCGTCGCGCGGTGACGGATCAACTCTTGCTCGTTTCTTCGGCGATGGTGGTTTCTTCACCGCCGATCGAAGGGCCCGCTTTGTGCCGGTCGCGACGCCTGCGCTGGAAAAGACGGACGGCCGCTTTCCCTTCACCCTCAATACGGGCCGGATCCGCGATCACTGGCATACGATGACGCGCACGGGAAAGAGTGCCCGGCTCTCCGCCCATATCGCGGAGCCCTTCTGCGAGATCCATCCGGCGGACGCGGCGAACGTCAGTATCGGCGATGCCGACCTCGTGCATGTCGAAGGCGAAAACGGCAGGTCGATCATCGTGCGCGCCCTGTTGACCGAACGGCAGATGCGGGGTTCAGTCTTCGTTCCCATGCACTGGACCGGCGAGACGGCGCCGGGTGCCCGCGTCGATACGCTGGTTCCACGCCGCGTCGATCCGGTGTCCGGCCAGCCTGCCTTAAAGTTGGCGCGCGTTTCCGTTTCCCGCAACGAGGCGCAAGCGCATGGCTTCCTGGTGACGGCGAAGCGTCCGCTCGACCTCCCGTTTGCCTATTGGGCGATCGCGAGAACCGAAGGCGGTTACCGACTGGAATTTGCAGGCGATCCGCCCGCCGATGGCTGGGAGGACTGGTTGCGGCGCAGCTTGCGGCTCGACGAGCGCCAGGACTTCTCCGGTTACCTCGACCGGCAGGCCGGGGATCACCGCCTGCTCGCCTTTGGCGGAGAGCATCTGCTCGCAGCCTTGTTCGTGTCATCTGAACCGGTCAGCGTATCGCGGCAATGGGCGGTCGAGCAGCTGAAGGAGCGGCATGTAGACAGCCGCACCCGTTCCATGCTCATAGCCGGCCGTCCGGCAGCGGGGCGACCGGACAAGGGCGCGATCGTCTGCTCTTGTTTTTCGGTCGGTAGCAATGAGATTAGTGCCGCCGCCCATCGCGGTTGCCGGTCTGTGGAAGCTGTCGGCCTAGCCTTGAATGCCGGAACCAATTGCGGCTCCTGCCGCCCCGAAATCAGGAGGATCCTGGATGCGACGCAAACCCTTGCAGCAGAGTGACGGAAACGAACGCATCGCAGCACTCGCCAAGCTGCCGGTCTTCTGGAACCTTACGGGCAAGCGGGCGGTCATGGCGGGCGGATCGGATGGCGCCGCCTGGAAGGCAGAGCTTCTGCAGGCCTGCGGCGCTGAGGTAGAGCTGTTCTGCGAAACCTCAGAGCTCGGCGACACGATGAAGGCGCTGGTGGAGCGGACCGGTCTGACGCATCATGACCATCCCTGGCATTGCGGTATCTTCACCGGGGCATCGCTGGCGCTCGCCGACTGCGAGACCGAAGCCGAGGCGCAGGCCTTCTACTGCGCGGCGCGCGGGGCCGGCGTCCCCGTCAATGTGATCGACAAGCCTGCCTATTGCCAGTTCCAGTTCGGCTCGATCGTCAACCGGTCGCCAGTGATCGTGTCGATCTCGACGGATGGAGCGGCACCGATCCTGGCCCAGGCGATCCGCCAGCGGATCGAAACACTGCTGCCGCCGGCGCTGAAGCAATGGGCAAGCCTTGCGCAGTCGCTGCGGGAGGCGGTCAACCGCCGGCTGTCGCCAGGTCCGGCAAGACGCCTTTTCTGGGAGCGTTTCGTTGCCCGAAGCCTCTCGACCAACGAGCCACCAGCGCAAGATACCGCGGACCGGTTGCTGGCCACCGCCGAGCAGATCGCTTCGGTTCCGAGTTTGGGATCGGTGACCCTGGTCGGTGCGGGGCCGGGAGATGCCGAACTGCTCACGCTCAAGGCCATGCGGGCGCTGCAGGCCGCCGATGTCATCCTGTTCGATGATCTTGTCTCGCCGGAGGTGCTGGAACTGGCGAGGCGTGAGGCAAAGCGGTTCCTCGTCGGCAAGAGAGGCGGACGGGAGAGCTGTCGCCAGGATGACATCAACGACATGATGGTGCGGTTCGCAAAGGACGGCAAACGCGTTGTCCGGCTTAAATCCGGTGACCCGATGATCTTCGGGCGGGCAGGCGAAGAAATCGCCCGTCTGCAAAGCGAGGGCATCGCCGTGGACGTGGTGCCGGGCATTACCGCAGCGTCGGCCATGGCCGCGTCGCTGAAGACATCGCTCACCAACCGCGACCACGCCCAGCAGGTCCGTTTCGTCACGGCGCATTCCCGGGATCATGAACTGCCCCAGACCGTCGACTGGGCCTCGCTCGCCAAACCCAACCAGACCTCGGTGTTCTACATGGGCGGACGCATGGCAGGCCAGATCGAGCAGCGCCTGATGGACAATGGCATGACAGCTGACACGCCCGTCGTCGTGGTATCCTCCGTCAGCCGCCCCCACGAACAGCGCTGGGCTGGTCCGCTCGCAAGCCTTGGCGATGCCATGCGCATGGTCGGCGTGGAAGAGCCTGTGTTGATCGGGGTCGGAGAGGTGTTCGGCACGGTCGCCGGAGAACACGGTCAAAGTTTCGACCAGGAAGGGCAGGAGCATCGGGTTGGAAGCGTTTGAGCGATGCTGAGCGACGTCGCTGGGAGGGAGCGGCAAACAAAGGATAGGCCCTGAATGCGCCGAGACTTGCAAAAGTTGCTACATTCTACTTCCGTGCGCCACGTGGCAGTAACTTCAATGGCCTGCCGCGACGCCGGCCGGTGTCGTTCGTCCTTGCAACCAACGCAGTGTGTGAAAACTGACGCACGATCGGATTTGGCTTGACCTAGCTCCGCGCTCTGATGCGATCTCGACGAAGACTTACGTTCGGCACGGATCTCTCTTAAATAGTGCGTCGATCTGAGGTGCGTTTTGAGAAAACAATTGCCAGAGGAGCACGGCCAGAACGAACATCACATTCCAGGCAATCACCACGTCCGAGAGGAAGTGGCCTCCGAACATCACTCGGTTGAATGAGAAGGCTGCCGCGACAATGCCGACCGCTGCGAGATAAGTTGTCCGGTGTCTGGGGGTGACGAACACGACAAGTGTGAGCAGCGCAAAGGCGCTTGCGGCCTCTCCCGAGATAAAGGAACAATTCCTGACGCATTGGTCGGTGAGCTGCCACGGAGGGGTAAAGATCGCACTGCCGCCGAATTCGTCGAGTGCTCTTGGACGCGCCCTCCCGACCAGCATCTTGATGACTTGAACGCCCAGCCCCGGACCTGCTGCAAAGAACGTCAGCACGAATAACAACTTATGCGGTGCGGCTGAGTATTTCGGGTTCCTGAGGAAAGGACTTGCAAGCAAAAGCACGATTGCAAACCCGATCACGACCCAAGGCAGAAGCCTGTTGAGGTCACGAAACGCAATGAGGAAACTGTATTCCTCGAAAGCGAAGCCCGCGATGGGATCCCAGAAATAACGACTGACGATCGGGTCGATTTCCGGCACAGTCGCAAAGATCAGCGATACAAAACCCAGAAGCATAAGCGCCTCTGGAAGCAAACGGTGTGCTTCGTCTTCAACGGTCTTCGGATTTGCTTTCTGAGCGTGGTTGAGATCAGTTACGTCCATGGGTGGTTCCTCTGTGAGGACCACGTTCTCTCGCCGGATTATCAAGATTTGACCGAGAACCGGAGAAGAGCATGTCAAAGTCAGAGAGTTTGACGATGATCTCATCGCTCGTGCTGGTCGTCGAGGACGACCAAGAGATTGCTTCCCTTATTGAAAAATATCTCGCAAGAGCCGGCTACAGGACGGTAAAGGCTTCGACAGGCCTTACGGCTCTCACCCATGTCCAGAGATTGCAGCCCGACCTGATCCTGCTCGATATCGGCCTGCCTGACATCGATGGCTTCGATCTTCTGGCGAGGGTCCGGGCAAATTCGAGCGTGCCGGTCATCTTCCTGTCGGCGATGGATGACAGTACCGACAAGTTGCTCGGCTTGAAGCTCGGCGCCGATGACTATGTCACCAAACCGTTCAACCCGCAGGAAGTAGTGGCGCGGGTGGGCGCTGTCCTCAAGCGCACCAGAGGCGTTGGCGCTCATGAGGTTGTCCGGCACGACGGGGTCGAGGTTCAGCTGGAGTCCCACATCGCGATTGCCTCGACGGACAAAGGCCGGGTCGAACTGCCGCTGACCGCAACGGAGTTTCGCCTTCTCGTTTGTTTCGTCCGGTCGCCGTTTAAGACCTTCGAAAGAGCATCCTTGCTGGACGCGTGCATGCCCGAAAGCGATGCGCTCGATCGAACCGTCGATACGCATATCGCCAACCTCAGGCGAAAGCTGGCGAGTTGCGGCCTGGACGGCTTTATCGTTGCCGTGCGCGGGATAGGCTATCGTTTCGCGAGGTCGACAGTTGTCTAGACCGGCTCTATCAACACTGACGGCGGCTCTGGTTTCCGTCATTCAACTGATGACCATCGCGCTCCTCTATATCCTGACCGACTGGTATATCGATCATGCCGAATTATCGGCACTGGACGCGCTGCCCCCCGATGCGAAACGTGCCTGGGTCAGCATCAACAATGGCGAGATCCCCGCACCGAGCGATCTCGCGGCACTCGCGCCGCTCTATCCGACACTGGAAGAGGCGACCGAGGCGTCCCCTGTCGAGGGTGTTTTAGGTTTCGGATTTCTGCTGATCGTGTTTACCAGCGGCATTGGCGTCGTCCTGGCCTACCGGCTCGTCGCGCCGCTCACCCGCCTGACGGCCGCAGCCGAAAAGATCCGGCAGGGCGATTTTCAGGTCACGGTCGAACCGGGCGCAACCAAGGAAGTCGAAACGCTTGCGATCACCATCAATCGCATGGCGAGCGAGTTGCTTGCATTGGAGACCCGCCTGAAATTCAACACGCGCGCGGTGGCCCACGAATTGCGCACACCACTGACGGTGCTGCAGGGCAATCTGCAAGGCATGACTGACGGCGTCATTCCCGTCAGCGAAGCCCAGTTGCGTGCGCTTTTGGCGCAGACACGGGGCATGTCGCGGCTGGTGGACCAGCTGAACACGCTCTCACTGGCAGGCACGATCGACTTTGTGACCGCGACCATGGCGACCGACCTGGCCTTGCATGCTTCGGAGACGGTGACCCTGTTCCAGATCTCCGCAGGCGGTGATGTCAATTTCCGAACCTACCTTGCGCCCGCACCGGCAATGATCGATCCGGACCGTTTCCGCCAGGCTATCCTCGCTCTTCTGGAAAACGCACGGCGATACGCGGGCAATTTCGGGCCGATCGATGTTCATACCGGGGTGGATGACACGGGGCGGTCGTTCATTTCTGTCCAGGACAAGGGTCCAGGACTACCAGACTATGCGCAGCACTCCTCTTTCGACATGTTCTGGAGAAGCGAGAGGCTCAGCGGTCGTGGCACAAGCGGTTCAGGGCTTGGTCTGACGATCGTCAAAGCGATTGCGGAAGGCCACAATGCCCGCTTGGAGGTCGGAAACAATCCTGACGGTGGCGCATACGCCAAGGTTACATTTGAGGTCGCGTAGACCTAAGCGATCCCGAGGACGCTCCAACTGAAATGGAGGCGAACAGCGCCGGCCTGTCGCACCGGGTAAGAATCTACCGCTCCTGACCGACAGCGGAAATGCCTCCGCCTTGCGCCTCAAATTCGGTCGTCAAGCACTGCATTGCTCAGTTCAGACTGTTGGCCTAGCTTCGTGGCGTCGTCACGTCGTCGGTGTGCGTCGTCCATCCTGTTGAACGCAGCTTCCGGGATGGGCCCGCTGTTCGCACAATCCCGTATTCGCTACTTCCCTGAAATAGGAGTGGAGCGTCGTCTGAAGCGCTCATAGCGCTCCATCAGGGACAAATTCCACGCAAGTGGCAATGACGAGGAGACGTTTCATGGCTGGAAGCGGCAAAGCAACGGGCGCTGTCCTGATCGGCCTGGCGCACGCCCATGCCGAAGCGCCACCGGTCGACGTGATCATCGTCGGAGGTGGGTCCGCCGGAGCGGTGCTTGCGACGCGCCTCAGCGCCGATCCTCATCGCACCATACTGTTGCTGGAAGCGGGGCCTGATTTCGCGCCGAGCGCCTATCCGCAGAGCCTGACCGATGCCGGCACTGTGGGGACTCCGGATTTCGATTGGCACTATCACAGCGACGACACGACAAAGCTCGGCCATGACATTCCATTGCCGCGGGGCAGGGTCGTCGGTGGCAGTTCCGCCGTCAATGGTACGGTCGCCATGCGGGCACGGCCGTCCGACTTCGCACGCTGGGCGGCGCGCGGGATCGAAGGTTGGTCCTGGAACGATGTGTCGGCCGCTTACAAGGCTTTGGAAAACACCCCGACCGGCGACGATACCCTGCATGGTCGATCCGGCCCCTTTCCGGTCCGGCAGCGAACCCTCGAGGAACTGACCGCGTCCTCTCGCGGCTTCGTTCACGCCGCGTGGGCCTTGGGTCTGGCTGACGTTTCGGATTTTAACAGCGCGGCTGCGGACGGGGCAGGGGCCTATCCGCTCAACGTCGTCGACGAGAGGAGGATGAATACCGGCATCGTCTATCTCACCGAGGAGGTTCGCGCCCGCCCGAACCTCACCATCCGCGGCGAGACAGAAGTGGATCACGTTGTCTTCAGCGGCAATCGGGCCACCGGCGTCCGGCTGGTGACGGGAGAGGTTTTGACCGGCGGCGAGATCATCCTGTCGGGCGGGGCGTTCGGAAGCCCGGCCATGCTGCTGCGCTCCGGCATCGGGCCTGCCGGCGATCTCCCCGCGCTGGAGATCCCTGTTCTGGCGGATCTGCCGGTCGGATCCCGTCTCCAGGACCATCCGTTCTTTTACAACGTCTACGCACTGAAGGCCTCCGACAGGGCCATGAGCCCCGCAGCCGGTGCGCTTGTCTGGACGGGCTCATCGTCCGCAACCGGCGGCGATCTCGACCTCCAGGTATCCGCGACCCACTTCATCGACCCGAAGGCGAGCCCGACGGGCGGCGCGATCATTCTCGCGGCTGCGGTGACGCTGCCAAAGTCGGTCGGCAGCTTCCGCCTGGCCTCGCGAGACCCGCGCGTTGCGCCGCGCATCCACTACAATTTCTTCAACGACCCGAGCGATCTCGACAGGATGTTGGAGGCGGTCAAGCTGTCCCGCGAAATCGGCAGAACCGCGCCTTTCGCGGGCATGGTCGATCACGAGATGGCCCCGGGGGACGGCGTGCACAGCGACGCGGACCTGCGCGCCAATATCATCGCCAACATCGCGGCTTACCAGCATCCGACCTCGACGGTTCCGATGGGGACAGACACCGACGAGACCGCCGTCGTCGATGCCTTCGGGCGCGTGCGCGGCACCGAGAACCTCCGCGTCGTCGACGCCTCCATCCTGCCAGACATCCCATCGGTTCCGACCAACGTCACCACCATCATGGTCGCCGAGCGGATCGCCGCGCGCATCCTCGCCTGATCGATCGGACCGAACGGTCAAGCCGACGGTCTCGCCCATCATCGCCCACATACGAAGGAGCATTCTCATGACATCTCTTAAAGGCAAGGTGGCGCTGATCACCGGTGCATCGCGCGGCATCGGCCGGGCGATCGGTGAACGGCTCGGCCGCGAGGGCGCAACGGTCGCGATCAATTATCGCAGCCGTCCGGAGGAAGCGGCGGAAGCGGTGCGGGCCGTCGAGGAGGCCGGCGGCGTGGCGCGTCCCTTCCAGGCCGATGTGGCCGATATGGCGGACATCCGGCGGCTGTTTGACGAGGTCGATACGGCCTTCGGCAGCCTCGACATCGTCGTTGCCAATGCCGGGCTGCCGTTCATTGGCGTGCCGGTCGTCGACGTCCGGGAAGAGGATTTTGACCGGATTTTTGGTCTCAATGCCAAGGGCTCGTTCTTCGTGCTCCAGGAGGCGGCCAAGCGGGTGCGGGACGGCGGAAGGATTATCGACATCTCGACCTCGACCACCGCGTTCACGGCACAGGGCATGGGCCTGCACGCGGCCTCGAAGGCCGGATCGAAGCTGATCGTCGAGGTTCTGGCGATAGAGCTGGGTCACCGCGGGATTACCGTAAACTCGGTCATGCCCGGCGCAACCAACACCGAGTTCATCAAGGATGCGCCGCAGGAAGAGCGTGACCGGATTGCGGCCGGGTCGCCACTCGGACGCCTTGGCGAACCCGACGAGATCGCCGATGTCGTCGCCTTCCTTGCTTCCGACCAGGCACGCTGGCTGACGGGGCAGCACGTTCTGGCCAACGGTGGAGCACGGGTATGAGCAAGAGCTATGTCGCCGTCTATACCGCGACCCTTGCCGCAAGCCCGGAACGGATCTGGTCCGTCGTTCGCGATTTCGCAGCGGTCGCCTCGTGGAACCCGATTGCCCGTGAAAGCCGTCAGGTCGCCGACGGAGAACGGGAGCTGGTCACGACCGACGGGACGACCGTCCGCGAGCTGCTGATAGCCAGTGATGACGGGGCGTATCATCTCACCTACCAGATGGTGACGTTTCCGATCCCGGTCAGCGAGCAGACGAACCAGATCCAGGTTCGTCCCGGCGAGAGCGCCGATGAAGCCAGCATCCGCTTCGAGGCGTCGTTCGTCCCGGTGGATGGGATCGATTCGGAGGTGGTGATGGGGATCAACCTCTCGGCGTTTGCTGCGGCATCTAGAGGGCTGGCCCATCATCTCGGGGTTGCGCTTGTCAGGGCGTCTCTCTAATGCTGGTCGTGGTCTCCTTGGAATCGGCCCATCAAAAACGGCCTTTGGCGGTCTTTGCGCCGATCTCGTAAAGGGACTGAACCCGTGCTCGACCTCAATGATTTCCGTACCTTCGTCCAGGTCGTCGACAGCGGCGGCCTGACAGCTGCAAGCCGCAGCACGGGCGTTGCGAAGTCGACACTCAGCCATCGGCTGCAGCAGCTTGAAGCCGCCCTCGGCGTCCGGCTGATCAATCGAACGTCACGGGTGCAGACGCTGACCGAAGCGGGCACTCTCTTCTATCGCCACGCGCTTGTCATGCTTCGAAACGCCGACATCGCGGAGAACGCGGTGCGCCAGAGGCTGGAGGAGCCGACGGGGGTCATCAAGTTCACGACGGCGATCGCCACCTCGATCTATGTCCTGCGGCAGATCATACCGCAGTTCGCGATCGACCACCCGAAAATCCAGCTCGTCCAGCACACGGGCGACGAGCAGACGGACATCATCGGCGGCGCTTTCGATCTCGCGATCCGGGCTCACGAGGGGCAGATGACCGATTCGGCCCTGGTGCAGCGGACGCTCTCTCCGGCGCCCTGGTTCATTTTCGCAGCACCGAGCTATCTCGAGCGTCGTGGCGAACCGAAGACACCGGACGACCTATCGGAGCATGACCTTCTAGCGATGCACCGTCCCGGGCAGGCAACGGTGTGGAAGCTCAGCCATCCCGTGATCGGCGACCGGGTGCTTTCCGTCCAGCCACGCATGGCGGGCAACGACCTGATCATGCTGAAGCAGGCTGCGGCAGACGGCATCGGGATCGCGGCGCTTCCCGGTTACATCTGCCGGGAAGACGTGGCTGAGGGCAGATTGCGAAGGGTCATGCCGGAATGGCTGGCCGGCAAGGCGGAGATTACTGCAGTCCTGCCGTTCCGGGATTACGTGCTGCCATCGGTGCGCGCGTTTCTCGACTATCTCATCATCGAGCTGCCGAAAGTGGTCAATCCGGATTCTGATCCCGTTTGATCCGCCTTTTCGTCAGCATTCTCATTTGGAGCCTTCATGTTTGAACCCAAGCCGCTGCACTTCGTGACCCTTCTCGGAAGCCTGCGTCATAAATCCTACAATGCTGCAATCGCTCGCTCCCTGCCGTCTCTCGCCCCCGAGGGCGTGACCATCACGGCACTCGGCTCGGTCGGCACGTTCCCGCTCTACGACGAGGATGTGCAGGCGGCAGGGTTCCCCGCGGAGGTGACGGCGATGGGTGAGGCGATCCGTCTCGCCGACGGCGTAATCATCGTCACGCCCGAGTACAACTACTCGGTCCCGGGTGGCATCAAGAACGCGCTGGACTGGCTTTCACGGCTGCCGAACCAGCCGTTTGCCGGCAAGCCGGTGGCCATCCAGACGGCGTCAGCCGGCATGCTCGGCGGCGCCCGGGCTCAGTACCATCTCCGACAGATCCTCGTTTATCTGGATGCCGCCGTTCTCAACAAGCCGGAGGTCATGATCGGGCATGTCGCGGCCAAGGTGCACAGCGAAACGCTGGAACTGACCGATGCCGAAACCCGTCACTTCCTGGAAAAACAGGTTTCGGCCTTCGCGCACTTTGCGCAAAGGTACCGAGTCTCAGGCTGAACGCCGCCTGCAACGCGTGCGGATAACCGACGGACCAGGCGCCTTTTGGCTCAGTAGGTCGGAACCCGCATTTTCGTCGCCTTGTCCTCCGGCGGATACGGAAAGGCCGCCTCGGCAACCGTCGCTTTGAGAAACGACCTTTTGCTCAGGCCGAGAGGCGTGGCTTCACCTCGCGGCCGAGCATTTCGATCGACCGCAGCATCGCCGGCTGGTCGCTTGCCGCGGAGCTCATCTGGAACGTCAGCCGGTCGATGCCGCCGAGGTCCTCGGACGTCTGCCGGATCTTTGCCGCCACCGTATCGGGATCACCGACGAGGAACGCGCCGCCGGGCCGAACCAGGTTGTCGAACTGCGCGCGCGTCGACGGTGCCCAGCCACGCTCGAGGCCGATCTTGGTGAACATCGCCTGCCAGCCGGGGAAGAAGCGATCCTCCGCCTCGCGGTCCGTCTCGGCCACGAAGCCGAGCGCATGAATGCCGACGCGCAGTGCTTCGGGCGCGTGCCCGGCGCGTGCTCCGGCCTCCCGGTAGAGATTGACCAGCGATCGAAACCGCCGGAATTCCCCGCCGATAATCGCCACCATCAGCGGAAGACCAAGGATCCCGGCACGGGCGAAGGATTGCGGCGTGCCGCCAACCCCAAGCCATATGGGCATCTTCGGCTGGGCAGGACGTGGGTAGACACCCTGGCCGTCAAGTGGCGCACGAAACCGGCCGGACCATGTCACATTGGTCTCGTCGCGCAGGGCGAGCAGCAGTTCCAGCTTTTCCTCCGACAGGGCATCGTAGTCGTTGAGGTCGAGACCGAACAGCGGATAGGCCTCGATCGAGGATCCCCGACCGACGACGATTTCAGCCCGTCCCCGCGAGATGAGGTCCAGCGTCGCGAACTCCTGGAAGACGCGGACGGGGTCTGCGGCGCCAAGCACCGTTACCGCGCTGGTCAGCCGGATCGACTTCGTCCGCGCGGCGGCGGCGGCAAGGATGACGGCCGGTGCGCTGTCGAGATAGTCGCTGCGGTGGTGCTCACCAATGCCGAACACGTCGAGGCCAGACGTATCGGCCATCTCGATCTCGTCGAGCAGGAAACCCATGCGATCCATGTCGCTGACACCCTTGACGGTTGCCGCAAAACTGTCAATTCCGATTTCCAAAACCATAGTTCCTTCATTTGCAGTCGATCGCCGGTGATGCGCTCGTTTTAAGTCATGGGCTCCGGCATCAGAAGGGACATCAGCAGGACGCTAAGTCCAGCGCGTTGGACAGAGGTAAACGACGCAAGCGCCATGTCAGAGGGATTTCGCGGCTGTCGCCGATAGCTCTTCCAGATCGAGGTCCCGCTCCAGGTCATGCAGCGTTTCGTCACTGATCTGGTGGGCGCGATGAAGGCGCACGAGTTCGGCCCGGCCGGCCCTTACCGCCTCGAGGACGAGGTCGTAGTGGGCCGTGATCTCGTCTACGAAAGTGTCTTCATCGTCCGCGTTCTGGAATGCCTGGTCGGCTCGCCGCTGGAAGCCCTCGAGCAATCGCGGATGGGCAAGCGTTCCGTCGTCGGTATAGGCCTGCGACCGGACGGCGACGAGCTGGGCTGCTGCGACCGCCGCTTCCGCCTGTGCAAGGCTCAATGCCGGGCGCACGCCCCGATCAGACAGGTTCGCCGCGCGGATAACCAGCCCCAGCGTCGTCCCCTGGAGGAGAACAGTGACGAGAATGGCGGCGAAGGCTGCGACCAGCATGAGGTCGCGACCTGGCATGGTTTCGGGGACGGTCAGGGCAACAGCGAGGGTGACCACGCCACGCATGCCCGCCCAACTCATCACCGTCGCGGCCCTCGGGCCGAGCGGGTCGTCGATGGGAAATCCGAGCCGGTTGAGCAGCGCCAGAACGGCGTCGCAGCCGAAGATCCAGACGAAGCGCGCCAGCGTCATCGCGACGATCACGCCCACGACCGGAACCGCCATGGTGGCAAGGACAGTCTCGAATCCCCCGACGCGCTCCAGCACGCCGCGCAGCGAAAGACCGATGAGGATGAAGATCATGGCCTCCATCAGGAACACCATGACGTGCCAGAAGGCGCCGGCGCGGATGCGAACGCTCGCGGTAAAGACGACGTGCTGGTACCAGCCGAAAACCAGGCCCGCAGTGACTGTGGAGATGACGCCCGAGACGTGGATCGCTTCGCCAGCCAGATAGGCGGCCCAGCCGAGGATCAGGGAGGCGAGGATCATCAGGGTCTCGTCGCCCAGCCGCCGGAGGAGGAAGGTCCAGGCCCCACCCACGACGGCGCCGACTACGACGCCGCCAATCGCCAGGAAGCCGAACTCGAGGCTCGCATCCACGGCATCAAAACTCCCCGTCAAGGCTGCCGCGACAGCGAAGCGGAAAAGCACCAAGCCGCTGGCGTCGTTCAGGAGGCTTTCACCCTCGAGAAGCGTTGTCAGCCGGCGGGGAAGCTTAACGCGCTGCAGAACCGCCCGTGCCGAGACGGCATCCGGTGGCGAAACAATGGCGCCAAGGGCGAAACAGGCGGCCCAGGGCAGCGCCGGGACCAGCCAGTGGACAACAAGTCCCACCACCAGGGTGGTGAAGACGACCGCGCCGATGGCCAGCGACAGAATGCCGGCGCTGTGGCGGCGGAAGGCGGCAAGCGCGGTATAATAGGCCCCGTCCATCAGGAGCGGCGGCAGGAAAAGCACGAGAACCAGCTCGGGATCCAGCTCGATCACCGGCAGTCCGGGAAGGAAGGCCAGGGCCCCGCCGCCGACGAGAAGGGCGACAGATGGCGGAAGCTTGGCGCGTTCGGCAAACCAGTGCAGGGCGAGGATCGCGAGAAGCAGGGTGAAAACCAGTTCGAACGTTTCGGCCGGATGCATCTCTCTCTCCCCAAGGTGCCAATCTCTCTGATGGCGGCATACCTCCAGAGTATAGGGCCAGTCGCCCAAAATTTACGGTGTCTAACAGATCAATGGATGTGCATTGCTGCTCCTGCACCCTTAGGTATTCGAACAGCTGCTTAAGGCAGTTACTCTGAGCATTTGCGACATAGCAAGAACGGCCGCCTGATCCCAACGCTGCTGATGAACCGACCATGTGGTTCGTCGCGGGCATGCAGACCAAAAGATAGGATGGGTCGCGATAGCGGGCCACACCTGATCAAGTTCGCTGCGCCTCAGTCGGGTTGGATGCCGGCTGACGGCCTGATCGATGCGCCATCAGCCTTTGGTTGTGCAGTCGAGGGATCAGCGGGCGATGAAGCCGCCGTTGATGAAGAGGGTCTGCGCGGTGACCCAACTGCCGCCCGGGCTGACCAGGAACTCGATCAGCGGGGTGATCTCGTCGATTTCGCCGAGCCGGTTCTGCGGGCTCATGCCGGAGAGGAAGGCCTTGGATTCCGCGCTTTCCACCGGGTAGAAGAAGGAGGTGTTGAGCGGGCCGGGTGCTACGGTGTTGACGGTGATGCCTCGGTGGCCGATCTCCTTGGCAAGCGCGCGCGTGAAGTGTTCGAGCGGCGCCTTGGAGCCCGCATAGATCGCGTATAGCCCGGTCGTTGCCGCCTGCAGCGTCGTGCCGATGTTGATGATACGGCCGTTGTCGGCGATCCTTTTTGCGGCTTCCTGCATGCAGAAGAACGCCGCCTTGCTGTTGATTGCGAAGCTCTGGTCGAAGTCGGCCTCGGTGATCTCGACAAATGGCTTCTTGACCACCTTGCCGACCGTGTTCACCACGATGTCGAGCTGGCCGAACGACTTGTCGACCGCGTCGAACAATCTCGCGACATCGGCGACCTGGGTCAGGTCGGCGCTGAACAGGAGGGGTTCGGCACCGTGATGCTTGATCTCGGCGGCAGTTTCTTCCGCTTCGCCGCGGGAGGCCTCGCCGTGATAGTGGACGGCCACGCCGCGGCAGCCGTTGCGCGCCAGCATGACGGCATAGGCCCGACCCTGGTTGCGCGTTGCACCCATCACCACTGCAACCTGGCCGTCGTTATTTTTGATCATGTCGCTGGTCGTCATTGTCTTTCTCCTTGTTGATGATCAAGGAATAGGCGACATGGAGGGGGTGCGGCTTTCAGGATACGCGCATCGTTGTTAGTAAATCCGCACGCTGGACGGGAAACAGCCATGTCAGATGCCATTCCGCCCGAAGCACCGCATGTCGCCACTGCCGACACGCCGGTGCCGAACTGGGGTCGGCTCGTCCGGTCCGATTTCGGGACGGCGGCGTGGAACCGGCGGAACGCAGGCGAGATCAGCCAGTCGATCCCCCATCATCTCGTGCTCTTGTCGTTCAAGCCCTTCAGCAACCGCGAGTCACGCCTTGGCGGGACGCGGATCCGCACCGCCTCGGCTGCGAGCGGATGCTGTGAAATCGTTCCGGCAGGCGCAGACTACTGGGCGCGCTGGCATGAGCCCAAGGAAGTGGCGGCATTCTCGCTGTCGCAGCCATGGCTTGACGGTCTCGCCCAGTCCGACCTCGACCTGCCGGCCGCAACCGTCGTCGCGGATGCCTTGCCGGTCGTCGACCGCCGCGTCGGACTGCTGGGCGGCATGCTGCGTGAAGAGCTGCGTTCAGGCACGCATGGCACGATGGCCGGCCTCGAGCTTGATTCGCTCCTCAACCTGCTTGGCATCCACCTCATCCGGCAATATGGCGTAGCCCGGCCCCAGAAGGATCTGGGTGGGCTGTCTGACCGGCAGTTCCGGCAGGTGCGCGATCACATGCAGGCGCATATGACACTCGGTGTCAGGCTCGAGGACCTGGCCTCGCTGGTCGGGCTTTCGTCGAGCCAGCTGCTTCGCTCGTTCAGGCGTCGAACGGGAACGAGCCCGCACCAGTACTTCACCCGACTTCGCCTCGACGAGGCCCGTGCACTGATCGTCAACGGACCGCTGCCCCTGGCAGAGATCGCACTTACCTGCGGCTTCTCCAGCCAAAGCCACCTGACGGCCATCATGCGCCGGGAAGACGGCCTCACCCCCGGCGCGCTGCGGGTGTGATGAGGTCCGGATTATTGAGGTTTCCGACGGTCTCATGCTTTTCAATTCAGCCGGTGAACGGCCGAAGTTCGCGGCGCAGGTTCTAACGATCTCGGGCAAGCCAGCGGGACGATCGTGTTGATCGGCTCCAGCGCGGGCGACATCGGGACCAAAGGATATGGCGTTTACGGAGCCACAACGACTGATGTGCGCTCCTTCACCCGCACCTGGGCCAACGGGTTTGCTCCGAAAGGCATCCGTGTCAACGTCGTAAGCTGTGGCCCAAACGATACGGCCTTGATGGCCGCAGCCCCGCAAGAGGTCCGGGATGAGCTTCTCCGGTATGATCCCGCTAGGGCGCATGGGCCGGCCAGACGACGCTGCCCATGCCGTCCTACCGGGAGCGTGGATCAAGCGCGTCGCGCAGACCGTCGCCGAGCAGGTTGAACGACAGTACGGTCATGAAGATTGCCATGCCCGGCCATAGCGCCATCCAGGGAGCGTTGCTCATAAACCGTTGGGCGGAATTCAGCATGGAGCCCCAGGATGGTGCCGGCGGCTGCAAGCCGAGGCCGAGGAAGGACATGCTGGCTTCGGCGATAATCGCGGATGCGATCGTCAGGGTCGCCTGTACCATCAACTGGGGAAGAATATTCGGCAGGATATGGCGAACCGCGATCCGCCAACGTGGATTGCCCACGGCACTTGCCGCTTCGATATACTCTTCGGCCCGGATCGAAAGAACCTGACCCCGGGTCAGTCGGATAAAGAGCGGCATGGCGGTGATGCCGATTGCGAGCATCGCATTCGTCAGGCTTGGACCGAGAAAAGCGGCCAGCGCGATTGCAAGGATCAGGAACGGACAGGCGAGCATGGCATCCGTAAACCGGCTGATAAAGCCATCGACCACGCCGCCGAGAAAACCTGCCGCAAGCCCGAGGGGCACGCCGATTGCCATCGCGATCCCGACCGATGTAAGGCCTGCCAGCAACGAAGCGCGGGTGCCCCAGATGATGCGGGAAAGTATGTCGCGGCCAGCTTCGTCCGTGCCGAACAGATGCGCCATTGACGGTGCCTTGCGAACCGCCGTCCAGCTCTGGGATGCCGGATCGTAGGGTGCAAGCAGGGGGGCAAGAATGGCGACGGCCACCACGAACAGCACCACGAAAAGGCCGACGAGCGCACTCTTGCGCTTCGACAGGCGTCGCCACAGGCGACCATGGAAAAAGTTCGTGACGGGGCTGATCTTGGGGGAGACAGCAGGTTTGGTCGTTGCGATCGTTGGCACGGTCAGCCTCTCAGTCTCGGGTTAACAAGGATATACCCGATGTCGGCCAGCAGGTTGAGGGTGATGTAGAACAGCGAGGTGACAAGCACCACGCCTTGGACCACAGGATAATCGCGCGTGAAGACCGCATCGACGATCAGCTTCCCGAAGCCGGGGATCGTAAAGATCTGTTCCGTCAGCACGGCGCCGGATAGCAGGGCGCCGAACTCCAGCGCACCGAGCGTGATGATAGGCGTCAGCGCGTTACGCATTGCGTGCTTAAATACGACGACCCACTCGCTTAGACCTTTGGCCCGGGCGGTGCGGACATAGTCGCTTTCCAGCGCTTGCAGCATGGCGCCGCGGGTATGGCGCATGATGACGCCGGCAATCCCGGTGCCCAGAACGAAGGCGGGCATGATCGTCGTCATCAGGTTCATCTTCAGGTCTTCCCACGGGCTGACGAAGCCGGAGGCAGGAAGCCAGCCAAGGTACACCGAGAAGAACATGATCAGCATGATGCCAAGCCAGAAATTCGGCAGCGAGATGCCGGCCAGCGAGACGACATTGGTGGCGTAATCGACCGGAGTGTTCTGGCGCAGCGCCGAAATTACACCTCCGGTAATGCCAAACACCAAAGCAAGGACAATTCCCATCACGGCGAGCTGCAGTGTCACGGGCAGCTTCAAAAGGATAAGTTCGAGAACCGGGCGATTGTGGCGCATGGATTGCCCAAGGTCGCCGGTCAGGACGCCCTTCACCCAGTAGAGATATTGCACGAGCAAGGGCTGATCGAGATGATACTGGGCGCGGATTGCGGCTAGCGTCGCTTCGTCCGGACTTTCACCCGCAAGTACAAGCGCCGGGTCACCAGGAAGCAGATGCTGGAGCGAGAAGATGATCAGCGACAGCAAGACGATGGTCGGAATGAGCTGCAGCAGACGACGTGCAAGAAGCGAGGTCAAGGAATTAGCCTCCGGTCACGGTTGAGGAGGGCGTGGGCGTCATCCGGGCTGCCGCCATCGCTTCGAAGGCCGCAAACAGCTTTTCCAGCTTCGGATCGCGAGGTTCGCGGGTGATCTCGGCCGTATCGAGTTCGGGTAGCTCTCGCCAGAACGCACAGGCATTCGCATGGCCGCTTGCCTCAACATCGAGCGCCATGCTGACCGCCGTGCATTCGGGTCGCGCGTGGGGACATCGCGTATGCAGCCTGCAACCTTGCGGAGGCGACATCGGGCTTGGCAGATCGCCATGCAGGCGCGCTTCCTTCGAACGCTGCTGGCTGGGCGGGGCGGCGACCGGAATGGCAGACAGCAACGCCCTGGTATAGGGATGGCGCGGGGTCGCGAAGATTTCGTCCGACGTCCCGATCTCGACGATCTTGCCGAGATACATGACCGCAACGCGGTCGGCGATGTGTTTCACGACGCTCAGATCGTGCGAAATGAAGATGAACGCCAGACCCAATCGGTTCTGCAGGCTCTTCAGAAGGTTCAGGACCTGCGCCTGGATCGACACGTCGAGGGCAGACACGGCCTCGTCGCAGATGATTGCCTTCGGTTCGGAGGCAAGCGCACGCGCAATCACCACGCGCTGACGCTGGCCGCCGGAGAATTCATGCGGATATCGGCTGGCCTGCTCTGGACGAAGGCCGACCATTTCGAGCAGTTCCGCAACGCGTCGAGCGCGCTCGTTTGGCGGCACGATATCGTGCAGCATCAGCGGTTCGCCGATTGTCTGGGCAATCGTCATGCGCGGATTGAGCGAAGCGTAAGGGTCCTGGAAGATCAACTGCACATGCCGGCGCTGACGGCGCATCGCCGCATGGCTGATGTTGGTGATATCCTGACCATCGATCAGGACCTGACCGTCGGTCGGCTGGATGAGGCGCATCAACAACCGGCCGAGCGTCGACTTCCCGCAACCGGATTCGCCGACGATTGCCAGCGTCTCGCCGGGCATCAGGGACAACGACACGTCGTCGACAGCGCCGACGGACGCCAAGGGCCGGCCGAAGACGCTGCGTTTGACGACGAAATTCTTGCCAAGGTGACGCGCCTCGATGATCGGCGTCTTGGCTTTCAAGAGGGCTTCACTCATGGGACGAGGTCCTGCAATGGCGCACGCCAGCAGCGGCTGAGGTGACCTGGGGATATTTCCATCAGGGTGGGCATCTCGGCGCATTTGTCGATGCTGAACGGACATCGCGCCCGAAACCGGCAGCCGGACGGTGGGTTGGCCATGTCCGGGACCGTGCCGGTGATGGCGACAAGCTGTTCTCGCTTCTCGTCCAGGCGCGGCAACGAACCGAGAAGACCAACGGTGTAAGGATGCTGCGGAAAGGTGAAGAGGTCTTCGACCGAGCATTGCTCGACAACCTGACCCGCATACATGACGATCACGTCGTCGCAGGATTCCGCGACAACGCCAAGATCATGGGTGATGAGAACGATGGCCGTTCCGGTCTTCTGCCGCAGTTCCCCCATCAGTTCGAGGACCTGAGCCTGGATCGTCACGTCCAGGGCCGTCGTCGGCTCGTCGGCGATCAACAGTTCCGGCTCGCAGGCAAGCGCCATGGCAATCATCACGCGCTGGCGCATGCCACCGGAGAGATTGTGCGGATACTGGCGGTAACGCGTTTCCGGTGATGGGATACGCACAAGCTTCAGCATGGCGATGCCGCGTTCTGTCGCCTCTTTCTTCGAAATCTGTCGGTGACGCAGGATGACTTCGTTGATTTGCTCGCCGACCGTATAGGACGGATTGAGAGAGGTCATAGGCTCTTGGAAGATCATTCCCATCCGGTTGCCGCGCAGGCTGCGCATACCGCTCGTCGTTTCCTCGAGCAACTCGCGACCGGCGAAATTGATGCTGCCAGACACGCGTGCTGTGTGTTCGGGGAGGAGGCGCATGACGGCCAGGGAGGTCACGCTCTTGCCGCTGCCGGACTCGCCGACGATCGCGAGCGTGCGCCCTTTTCGAACGTCAAAACTAACGCCGTCGACGGCAGTGACGGTACGCGTGTCGTCTTCAAAGACGACACGCAGATCATCGACCCGCAGCACCAGGGCCGCGTGGTCGTCAGCCCGATCCGATCGGGCTGACTTGTCTTGGATGAGATCAGGTGAGGTGCTCATTACAGCCTTAAGCCATCAATTCTTCCGGCTCACACCACTCAGGCGGATGATGCCATCCGGAGCGGGCGCAAGGCCGGTGATGTTGGAATTGTGCGCGAAGATCCACTGCGAATGATACATGTAGAC
The DNA here is from genome assembly GCF_050500205.1 of Neorhizobium sp. DAR64860/K0K1. Lineage (NCBI taxonomy): Bacteria > Pseudomonadati > Pseudomonadota > Alphaproteobacteria > Hyphomicrobiales > Rhizobiaceae > Neorhizobium > Neorhizobium sp. DAR64860/K0K1. The sequence goes on from NZ_CP191458.1 coordinate 90,346, forward strand.
GATCGGAAGGTCCTTCTGGAGGATCGCGATTGCCTTGCTGTATTCTGCCTTGCGGGTCTCGACGTCTCCCGATGCGCGGGCTTTTGCCAGGATCGCGTCGAGTTCCTCGTTGCAGTAATGCGCGTCATTGGTCGGAGCACCGCAAGACAGCATCGGCGTGATGTTGAGGTCTGGATCGACCCGTCCGCTCCATCCGACGAGATGCGACTGGAACTTGCCCTGGCGAGCAACGTCGAGCAGGGTCATCAGCTCTGTCGGCTTGATCGAGACGTTAATTCCGACTTCGGCAACCATCGCCTGGATGAGCTGGGCAACCTGCTGACGTTCGGCATCGGTGGGCACCAGAAGTTCAAGATCGACGGATTCGACGCCGGCTTCCTGCATCTTCTTCTTGGCAGCGTCCAGATCCCGCTCCGGAAGCGGGAAATTCTTATCGTAGTATTGGTTTGACGGCGGGAACGGCTGGTTGCCGATGCTCGCCTGACCGTCGAATACGACATCGCTGATGGCCTGGCGGTCGATTGCAAGGCTGAACGCCTCGCGGATTGCTGCCTTCTTGCCGGCATCGAGGTTAGCCCCCTCGCCACCAATGCTGAATGTCACGCCGTAATATCCAAGTCCGACGACCGGCTCCACGGCCAACGATGAATCCGCCTTCACGGCTTCGACTTCGGTCGCAGCGAGCCGTTCGATCACATCGAGCTGGCCGGAACGAAGGTTGAGCAGCCGCACGTTCGAGTCGGGCATGCCGCGATAAACGAGCCGATCGAAGTGGTATTTGTCGGCGTTGTAGTATTTTGGGAATTTCGCAAGGACAATGCGGTCCTGGATCACGCGTTCGGCGAAGGTGTAGGGGCCTGAACAGACCGGAGCATCGGTGAACTTCTCACCGAGCTTTTCAGCTGCAGTCGGGCTAACGATCATGCCCGCGCGGTCGCTGAGCGCTGCCAGCAGTGGTACCGATGGCTGTTTCAGGTTGATCTGGACGGTTGTCGGATCGACTACGTCGACGGTGCTGATGGAGCTGATTTCAGGTTTGCGGCGCGAGAACTTAGCATTGAGAGCCCGCTCGAGATTGTACTTGATTGCGGCAGCGTCGACCTTGGTTCCGTCGTGAAAGACGGCATCGTCGCGCAGTTTTAGCGTCAGCGTCTTGCTGTCGTCACCCCATTTCCAGCTGGCAGCCAGCATCGGGATGATCTCACCCTTCTCATCGATATCGACGATCTTGTCACACAGCGACTGAAGAACGTGGCGACCAACGAAGCTCCAGTTGGTTGCGGGGTCGAGCGTATCCGGATCGTCCTGAAGGCCGATATTGAGCGTCGATTGTGCGGCCGCTGGGGCAGCTGTCGCTTGAATGCCTGCGAGCGCCAGTGTGGCGGCCAGTGCGAGATAGTGTGGTTTCATCGCTATTCCCTCTCTTATTCGAAAAGTCTCATTCATCGGGCAACGGCGTAGCCCTGTACGCCCCGCGGATTGGCGCCGGCCTTTACGAGTTGAACGTCACCGTCCATTTCGCGGGCAACTGCCGACAGACGCCCTTCCGACCATGCGTCGCCCACTGTGATCTTGTGTCCGCGTGCTGCCAGATCCTCGCAGACCGTGTTGGAGAAGCGCGATTCAAGCGTCACCGCACCGAGGCTGATTTCTCGCGGCCAGAAGGAGCTCGGCAGGTGATCGGTATGGAATGACGGAGCATCGATCGCCTCCTGCAGGTTCATTCCCTTGTGCAAGTGGCGCAGCAGCATGATCAACTGCCACTGGTCCTGCTGATCTCCGCCCGGAGTTCCCAACGCCATGTAGGGCTTGCCATCGCGGAAGACGGTGGTGGGCGTTAAGGTCGTGCGGGGTCTTGTCGATGGCATCAGCGACGAGTTGAGACCCTCCTCCAACCAGAACATCTGGCCGCGGGTCGTGAGGCTGAAGCCGAGACCTGGAATGACGGGGCTTGATTGGAACCACCCGCCGGACGGCGTGGCAGAAACCATGTTGCCCCATCGGTCGATCGTGCTGACTTGCACGGTATCGCCGCGCTGAGCACCCTCGCGGGTCAGCGCCGGTTCGCCCTGCCGGTCGTTGGCCAACGGCTGCTCGCGCGCGACCGTCGGCTCGCCGCCGCCAAGCCCGGGCTGCATAATTGTACCCACAGCGCGCAGGGGCGGCAGGTTGGGGTTGCGACCGTCAGGCGAGCCTGGACGCACCTCAAGAGATGCAGAGCGACCAATCAGAGCGCGACGGATGTCGGCGTAATCTGCAGACAGGAGTGTCGCCATCGGTACGTCGACGCTATCGCCGTACCAGGCCTCGCGATCAGCCATGGCAAGCTTCGCGGTTTCAACAACGAGATGCACGAACTCTGAGCCCATCGGGTCAAGGTCCGCGATGTCGGTTCCCTTGAGGATCTGCAACATCTGCAAGAGGACCGGCCCTTGAGACCAAGGTCCGCATTTGAACACTTCACAATCGCCGTAAGTTACCGACACCGGCTTCTCGATCGATGGCGTATAGTCTGCCATATCCTGCGCTGTGATCAGGCCCTTGTGTCGTCGGCCTGAGACATCCCATACTTCCTGCGTTTCGCAGAACTGCTCGATCTGCTCGGCAATCGGTCCGCGATACCAGAAATCTAGTGCGGCATTGATCCGCGCCTCGCGGCTGCCGGCCGATTTCGTCTGATCGAGGATCAGTTGGTACATGTCGGCAATGTGCGGGTTGCGAAAGAGCTTGCCCGACTGGGGCAGGGCACCGCCTGGCAGATAGACGGCGGCCGATGTTGGCCAGTGCGTCTGAAACAGCTCCTGCATCGATGCGATCGTGTTTGCGATGCGCGGCACCAGCGGGTGACCAGTCCTTGCATAGTAGATCGCCGGGGCAAGAACTTCCTCGAGTTCAGCCTGTCCGTAGTCTCGCAAAAGCGTGAGCCATGCGCCAAAAGCGCCCGGGATACAGGCTGCGAGAAGCCCTGTCCCGGGAATGATGTCCAGACCAAGTTCCTTCAAATACTGAATGGTCGCCTTCGCAGGAGATGGGCCCTGACCCGAAATGACAACAGGAGCATCGGCGCCCGCTGGGGTGACGATAATGGGAACTTCGCCGCCGGGGCCGTTCAGGTGCGGCTCCACCACCTGCAGTACGAAACCAGCTGCCACGGCCGCATCGAACGCCGTGTGCCCTTTTTCGAGAATAGACATACCAACGGTCGAAGCCAGCCAGTGCGTCGACGAAACTGCCCCAAAGGTGCCGCGCAGTTCCGGTCGGGTGGTAAATGTCATTTGCTTCACTCACTCCTCGTGTGAAGGCGGCAGCGGAGACAGGACCATTGTCTATCTCCACGCAAATTGCCTCCAACGTCCCTTTGGGATACAATCCCGTCCTCTGTGGACACATTGTATATTATTCGGGCGCATGGCAAGTCAGTTGTGTAATTTACTTTCGTCGCGATAGGATGGTGTGTGACCTTGTGGGGAAGGAAACCTATGCTGGATGGACGGACGCCACTGAAAAAAGCTCGTAGCGATGTTATCGCCGACCAGCTGGAAGAAGCTGTGATCACAGGGGAAATTGCTGCTGGATCGCGGCTCGACGAGAACTCTCTCGCGGTCCAGTTCCAGGTGTCTCGCACGCCCGTCCGTGAGGCTCTTCGCATCCTGTGCGGCCGGGGACTGGCCGAGCGGGAAGCATTCAAGGGCGTCATTGTCACCCAGATTTCCACGGAGCGCATCGACGAAATGTTCGAGGCCATGGCGGAACTGGAAGCGACATGCGGCAGGCTGTCGTCCCAGCGCATGACGATGCGCGAACGGGCTGAGCTGGAAGCCATGCATCGTGAGATGAACGGCCTCGCACAGGATGGAGACCACGTTGGCTACAACGCCGTTAACACGGAGTTTCACAGCCTGCTGTTTCAGGGTTGCCACAACAGGGATCTGATCAGTGCAGCGCAAACGCTGCGGTTGAAGCTTGCTCCCTTCCGGAAATATCAGCTGAAGGACGTGGGGCGTCTGAAACGATCGTGTGACGAGCATCAGCAAATCGTTGACGCGGTTCTCGAGCAGGATGCGAAAGCCGCCGAAAACGCACTGAGGCGGCATCTGGTCTCGGCCGCGCAAGAGGTTTTGGTCAGGCGTCAGCAGCAGAAGGTAAAGACCATCCAGGACAATGATCCGCTGGATAATAAGGAGGCTCATGATGACGCAGGATGATGAAAAACAGGCCATCCGCGACGTCATTGGCGTTATGCAACAAGCGTGGAATACCGGCAACTTTCATGGCTACATGGCTGGCTTTGCCAACCCGGATGTCGTCTTTGTTTCCCGCGGCCGCGTCCAGAAGGATTGGCAGGCGACGCTCGACCATTACATCAGCGATTATGGCGGGTCCGAGGGCTCGCAAGGTCAGCTGACCTTTTCCAATATCCGCATCGAAATCCTGTGCGACGACGCAGCCCAGCTCATCAGCAACTACCAGCTGATCCGCCCAGCGGGAAATCAGACGGGAGTGAACACGCGGCTGATGCGCAAGCGCGAAGGAAGGTGGCTGATCGCCCTCAACCACGTTTCGCAGATCGAGATGTAATATATGGCGTATGCTTGTTCGCTCAGTCGACTTGTTGTCGCGACCGATCTGACATCAAGGGATAACAGGCAAGCTTTGCTCTTGCCGACTGGGTTGCTGATCGTCAGGCGCGCGCCCATGGTAGCCGTCGGATCTAAACCTATGCAGCGGGATGGCTGATGCGCGTTTTTCTTGTTCGCCACGGCGAATCCCTCGGTAACCTCGACGAACGGGCTTACAGCCAGTTTGGAGATCACAACGTACCGCTGACGCAGTGGGGACATCGCCAGGCCGCCGAAGCCGGGGCTGTGATCGCGGCCTATATGTCCGGCCTGACCGGGCGGGGGGTGCAAACGCTGCGCGTATGGTACTCACCGTTCCTGCGGACACGGCAAAGCAAGGACGCGCTCCTTGAAGCCTTGCCTGTCGAACGCATTGGCAAGGTGCGCGAGGACTATCTGTTGCGGGAGCAGGATTTCGGCCTCTTTACTGAAATCTATGACCACGCCGAGCGGAAGCAAAAGTTTCCCGACGAATTCGAGAAGTGGGCGAGACTGCGTAGCAACAGCGGTAAATTCTACGCCCGGCCGCCAGATGGTGAAAGCCGCGCCGATGTTGCACAGCGCATGCGGTTGTTCCTGCAGACGATCATGCACGAGGCCCGACACGGCCACGACAACGTGGTGATCGTCGGCCATGGTGTCACCAACCGAGCCTTCGAGATGAATTTTCTGCAGCATCCTGTCGACTGGTTCGAACGTTCGGACAATCCCGGGAATGCTGACATCACTCTGATCGAGGGAACGCGCGAAATGGGATACACCTCGACGCTGTTGCACCAGGCGACCGACCGTCAGCCTGGTCAGAACGATCTGCGACAGGCGTATGGCGCAGAGCTAACGATCAGGCCAGAGCCGGAGGCGTGAAATGCCTTGACCAAACTGGACCTCGTTTTTGCCGGCGATAGATATCAAGCTGAGTATGGGTATCCCGATAACACCCGCCGAATGACACTGCAGATCGATAACCGGGCTCGCTTGTCGGGTACCTCGAGCGATGGCTGGTTCCGTTCAACGTCCCGCAAATCAGCGATGGTGACGTACTGATGCCGGTGGCGGAGAATACCAGCTGACAATCGACTAATCGCTATTTTGGACACTTGCCTTTGATATCAATTGTCATCGATGAGATTCTAGGCACGGTAACCAAGCCTCAATACGTTTTCTCTATAAGGATCGGTATCGTCCTACCATTGAGCCTTGGCAGTTTTCCTGCAGCTCATTCAGCAAGATATCGAGGCCTACGTGAGGTTTTTTGGAAATTTGAAAATAAGGACGCGGGTCGTTCTCGTAGCGTCGATCCCGACCATTGCGTTGATCGCTGCTGTCGTACAGGACAATATGAAGCGCCTTGAGCAGGCTTCGGAAGCGCAATCTGTCGCCGAAATTTCTTCGATGGCGCCCGTTATTGGCTCAGCCATCCATGAAATCCAGAAGGAGCGCGGTGCTTCCGCTGGTTTCGTCGGTGCCAAGGGCCTCGGTGAGTTCGGGTCGCTCCTGGAGAAGCAGCGTCTCGCAGCGGATGCAGCACTCGCCAGTTTCAAGGCCTTGAACCTGACGACGAGCGAAGCTCCGGGTGGCCCTGAATTGCAGCAGCTTGCGCTCTCGGCCCAAGCCAAGCTCGACCAGCTCAAGACAATGCGTGACGAGGTTACGGCGTTAAAGGCAGGCGTGCCTGATATTGCGTCCTATTTCGAGGATACGATCGGTAGCCTCATCAAACTGATCGGATCCATGAGTTCGCTCACCAGCGACAGCACGATCTCAAACCGGATTGTTGCCTACTCGGCTCTTCTGCAGGGTAAGGAACGCGCTGGTCAGGAACGCATGATCGGCACTGCAGCATTCGCGGCCGGTAGTTTCTCGCCGGAAGGATATCAGCAGTTCGTGAAGTTTGGCGTCATGCAGAACGTCTACTTTGCGGATTTCAACAGCTATGCAGGCGCACCGCAGCGTGCCGCGCTTCAGACGGCCCTTGCGAGTGATGCCGGTCAGCTTGTCGAGAAGCAGCGCAGCGTCGCGCTGAAGGCTCCGTTCGGCGGACAGATGGGTGGAATTTCCGGTGAAGACTGGTATAAGGCTTCGACCAACCGCATCAACGCGCTGAAGACAGTGGAAGACCAGACCGGTCTGGAGCTAAAGGATTATGCGTCCGCTTCGGCTGCGGTTCAGCACAGGAATTTCCTGATTTCGGTCTTCACCTCGCTGGGCGTTCTGGCGGTCGTTGCTGTTCTCGCGACCATCGTCACCCGCTCCATCACCCGTCCCGTCACGCGGATCGTGCAGACGATGCGTGAGCTCGCGGCCGGCAACGCACAGGCTGAAATCGATGCCATTGCAGATCGAAGCGAAATCGGCGACATGGTCAAGTCTGTTGCCGTCTTCAAGCAGAACGCGCAGGACACCTTGCGCATGGAAGCGGAAGCGCAGGCTAACCGTTCGATGTCCGAACGTCAGCGCCTCGAGCAGCACGAGCGTCAGGCGGAAGAAGCAGCCGAAGTGCAGTTCGCAGTCGATACGCTCGCCGTTGGCCTCGGTGCCATGGCGAATGGCAAGCTGAACCATCGGATCGACCAGGCGTTTGCAGAACGCCTCGACAAGATCCGCGTCGACTTTAACGGTGCGATCGAGCGTCTCGAAGATGCGATCGTGGACGTCAGCGGCAACGCGCAGGCGATCTCGGCCGGTTCGAACCAGATCCGCTCCGCGGCTGACGACCTTGCAAGGCGCACCGAACAGCAGGCAGCATCTGTCGAGGAGACCGCAGCAGCCCTTGAGCAGATCACCACCACGGTTGCCGACACGACGCGTCGCGCAGAAGAAGCAGGTCGCCTGGTCAGTGAAACGCGCAAGAACGCCGAGCACTCGGGCCTCGTGGTGACGAACGCAATCAACGCAATGAATGCGATCGAAGCGTCATCCAACGAGATCTCCACCATCATCGGCGTCATCGACGAAATCGCGTTCCAGACCAATCTTCTGGCACTGAATGCGGGCGTGGAAGCGGCCCGGGCAGGTGACGCCGGCAAGGGCTTTGCAGTCGTCGCGCAGGAAGTTCGCGAACTTGCGCAACGGTCCGCAAGCGCCGCCAAGGACATCAAGAGCCTGATCGCCAAATCCGGTGAACATGTCAGAAGCGGCGTTTCCCTTGTCGGCGAAACGGGCGAGGCGCTTGGGCAGATCGTCGATCAGGTCAAGGCAATCAGCGTGAACGTCCTCTCGATCGTGGAAGCTTCGCGCGAACAGTCTACGGGTATCAAGGAAATCAACCATGCCGTCTCGTTGATGGATCAGGGGACGCAGCAGAATGCCGCTATGGTGGAAGAATCCACCGCAGCGAGCCATTCTCTCGCGAGAGAAGCCGAAACGCTCTTCCAGCTCGTTGGTATGTTCGAGACAGGATCAGTGGCAGGTGGCATTCACCACTCGCATCAATCCGGCGACTCTCCAGCTCCTTCGAACCGGTTGATGACCCGAGTGACCTCGTCCTTCTCCAGACGCGTGGCATAAGCTTCACGGCATCCCGGCTAACCTCCCAAAGCACACGCAGAGAGTGAACCGTAAAAGCCGCCGAAGAAATCCTTTCGGCGGCTTTTGTATGAGGCTGATCCGTGCTGGTTGGTGAAAAGAAGCTTCCAGCTGTCACGACATCTTTAGCTTGATCTGCAGCCACCAAGACACCCCCAGCCGCGTGCTCGGGTCATCGTGACCGCGATGGACGAAGTGACAGTGAGAGACGCGCTCCTCAAACATCTTCACATGCTCGTGCAAGATTTCGGCCAACGTCCCCAATTGTCAGCCAGATGCCGTCCCGTCGAAGGTTTCGCGCATCGCCTTGAGGATCACGACCGCGGAGGCAGCGCCCGGGTCGATATGGCCAAGCGAGCGTTCGCCCAGTCTTGCGGCGCGACCACGAAGCGCGATTATGGATTGCGTTGCTTTGGCGCCCAATTCTCCCGCTTCGCAGGCCGAGGACCAAATGTGTCCGGGTTCGCCGGATCTCGCCTCCGCCGCATCGGCTGCCGGCATCCAGGCATCGAGCATGGTCTTGTCTCCGCGCATCCCTTTGCCCCGCTGCTGAATGCCGGTTGTGATGGCTCTCAGCATCGCGACCTGGCCAGCGGCATCGAGAGGTCGATGTGCGTTCATACGATCGGATGCATGGAGAAAGCCGGTCGCATAGAGCGGGCCCGTGGATGCGCCTACCGCATCGAGAAACGTGGTCGCAGCAGCCGCCATGACCTCGGCGGCAGTCATGCTGTCTAGATCGCTCCGCGACAATTCACTCGCAACAGCGCTGAAGCCAAGCGACATCGTGATGCCGTGATCGGCGTCTCCGATCGCCTCATCAAGCTCGGTCAGGTAATCCTTCTCCTTGGCCATCGCATCGGAGATCTTATTGAACATTCGGCTGAGTAAGCGCGCATCATTTCCGTGCACCATTTCCCTCCAACTGTTGCACTGTGCCATTGAAAGCCCTGCCTTACCCTATTTTCAACGCCGCAGTGTCGCAGGGATGATGGAGCAGAGTAGACAGATCGTCATCGAGATGAAGGATTGAGATCGAGGCGCCGACCATATCCAATGATGTGCAGTAGTGGCCAATCCAGTTTGCTTCGATCTCGATGCCCTTGGCCTTCAGCCTCTGCTCGACACGCCTGAACAGAATATAGAGCTCCATCAATGGCGTTGCACCGAAGGAGTTGACCAGTACGGCGACACGGCTGCCTGCGATCGCCCCCATCTCGTGAAATATGCGATCGATAATCTTGTCCGCAATCGCGTCGGCATTCTCGATCTTCTCGCGACTGACACCCCGTTCGCCATGGATGCCGATCCCGAACTCCATCTCGTCTTCCCCGATCTCGAAACTCGGACGGCGCGTCTGCGGCATAGAGCCGGCTTCGAGTGCGACACCCAGCGTGAATGTGCGGGAGTTGGCCTTGCGTGTCAGTGCTTCGCACGCGTCGAGGGAGTGACCGCGGTCGCAGGCTGCACCGGCGATCTTGAAGGTAAAGAAATTGCCGGCGACACCACGTCGGCCGTCCCGGTCTTCCATGGAGGACGAGGCGACATCATCGGTGGTCAGGACCGTGCGCACCGCGATGCCCTCGGCCTCGGCCATTTCTGCCGCCATCTCAAAGTTCATGACGTCCCCGGCATAGTTGCCGTAGACGAAAAGCACACCGGCATCACCCGAAGCGGCCCGGGCGCAATGCAGGATCGGCATCGGCGGCGGGGAGGAAAAGACATTGCCGACGGCGACCGCATCCGCCAGCCCCTTTCCCACATAGCCGAGAAAGCAGGGTTCATGACCGGAGCCGCCGCCGATGACAAGACCGACCTTGCCGGGCCGCGGACCTTCCCTGGCTATCAACGCCCGGTTGGATTTTCCGGCGGGCATCAGATGTTTCTGATGCGCCCGAACGACGCCTTCCAGCATTTCCTCAACCACATGATCCGGATCATTGAGGAACTTCTTCACGCGATTGCGCGTCCGCGTCCCTGTCCCTTGGCTAGACGGGCTTTCCGAGCGAGGGCGCTGCGCAAGCATCTGGTCGATCACGGTCACGCCGTCGGCATTCAGAATACCCCGTCCGGTCGCCGCATCGGTGATCAGCACGTTGACATAGCCGCCGCGCAGGGCAGCGAGGATCGCTGGCACCTTGTCGAATCCTCCGGCCGCAGCAACGCGGAGGCCGACCGATTTGAGCATGTCGAGTGACATGCCGATCAGGCGCTCGTCCAGCGGCCCTGCCACCGGACGCCCCTGGCCGTCGATGAAGCGGCCAGAGACGGCGCCGACGGCGCCCTTCGCGAGATAATCCTGCAGCGCCACGTCTTCAAAAAAGCCGCTTGTGTGAATGGTCGAATTCGGCCTCAGTGACGAGATGCCAAAAAGTGCCTTGTTGGCACGCGACAGCATGCCGAACTGATCGGCCACCAGCGGCTCTTCCAACAGAGCGTCACGCATCGTTCGAGACGAGAGGATGGCGGGGGCGGATATGTTGACGAGCCTGCCGCCAACGGCCCCGGCGACAGCCGCTGCGCAAAGCTCCGGCGTATAGGAAAAGCTTGCCCGTGTTCCGCCCGCCGCCTGAATGACCGTGACATCCTGCAATCCGGGAACATGGGCAGCTTCGCCGATCGCAAGCATTGTGCGCCCCCAGGAAACGGCGACTGTATCGCCCGACTTGATCAGACGCTGCAATGCCTGGCCGCCGGCAGCACCGATCCGTTCGATCAGCGATTTGCCGGTTTCTTCGCTGGGGACGACAAGACAGTCGACGAGCCCGAAATGCCGCTTGAGTTCGCGCGCGATGGTCAGTGACGCAAGCCGGGCGGGTTCGATGGCGATGTTGACGATGCCGCGCTCACGCGCCTCTGCGAGATAGTTGTTCACCGTGGCGCGCGACACACCCATCGTGGCAGCAATATCGCCTTGGGTAAGACCATCCTCGTAATAGAGCCAGCAGGCCCAGACGAGGGGGTCGTCGCCATATCTCAGAGACATGCCCTCGCGGGCGTGTTCGACATCGTTGGTGCCGATCATCGCCTTGCCGGACTGCTGTGTCTTCACTGGTGTCAATCCGAAACGTGCTCCGACAGTCGATACGGGGCCGAGCTATCCGGGCCGCCGGAATTTTTTAGGACAATTTATCGATGTTGGCTTCTTATTTCTGGAATTCGACGGCGACCTGCCCGAAAAGGCAGGTCGCCCGGTCCTGGGGGAGGTTTGCTGAGTTCAGGGCGCCTGCAACTTGCCTGACACGCCCTTCGCGATTTCCTTGAGGATCAAGGCGCATGACGTGGCACCGGCATCGAGAACGCCAAGCGAGCGTTCGCCGAGACGGCTGGCGCGCCCGATCTTCGCGACGAGGTCGATGGTGGAATCACGTCCCTTGTCGGCGGCTTCGGTCATCGCCGCCAGCGCGTCAGCAAAGGACTGTCCGCCTGCGACCGTGCTGTCGAACGCTTCGATGGCCGGCACGAACGCGTCGATCAGCGTCTTGTCGCCAACCTTGGCAGAACCGATCGACTGAATGCCGGCAAGGCCCATATGAAGCATTGTCGAGAAGAGGCGAGCGTCAACGACATCCTTGCCTTCGAGCGTTTCTGCGAACTCGGTGAACATCACGCCGTAAAGCGGACCCATAGAGCCGCCAATCTCCGTCATCAACACAGTGCCGAGCGTATCGAAGGCTTCGGCCAGCGACACGTCTTGGGTCTTGAGGCGCTCGGACGTCATGCCGAAGCCCTTGGCCATGTTGACGCCGTGGTCACCATCACCGATCTTGCCGTCGATCTCACTGAGATAGGCGCGGTTTTCGATGATGCGGTCGGCGATCGCAATCACGATATCGCCCGCGTGGGCATTGAGGAAAGTCTGCATCGCCAGGTCCTTAAAGCAGCATGGTGCAGCGCGTCTCGAGATCGAGAAGCGGCTTAGTTTCGTCGTCGAGCGCCATGACCGTCAGGGTCGCTCCCACCATTTCGAGCGACGTGAAATAGTTGCCGATGAAGGTCTTGTAGACCTTCAGGCCACGCGCGGAAATCTCGGTTTCGATCGTATCGTTGAGGATGTAGAGTTCGTTGAGCGGCGTCGCGCCGAGGCCTGACACGAGCACGGCGACTTCGACGCCGGCCGGCAGGTCATGATCGTCGAGCACGATCTTCACCATGTCCCTTGCAACGTCTTCGGCTTTTTTGAGCGGTTCGACCCGCACCCCAGGCTCGCCATGGTGGCCGATGCCGACTTCCATCGTGCCGGGCTCGATCTGGAAATTGGGATGGCCGACGGCGGGAAGTGTGCAGGGGCCAAGGCCCACGCCGATCGACCGGCAGTTGTCGATCGCCTTCTGCGCGACGGCGCGAACCTCCTCGAGCGAACCGCCCTGGCTGGCCTTGGCGCTACCGATCTTCCACATGAAGATCTCGCCGGCGACCCCGCGGCGCTTCTCCCGCTCGGACAGGGGAGCCGAGCAGACGTCGTCATTGGCGACGACCGTCAAAACCTCGATTCCTTCCTTGGTGGCAAGCTTGGTTGCCATCTTCACGTTCATGTTGTCGCCGGCATAATTGCCGTAAAGGCACACCACTCCTGCGCCTCCATTTGCCTCCCGGAATGCGTCAGAGAAGCTCTTGGCCGTCGGTGAGGAGAAGAGTTCGCCAATGGCCACCGCATCCAGCATGTTCTTGCCGGTGTAGCCCATGAAGGCGGGTTCATGACCCGAACCGCCGCCGGTGACGATGCCGACCTTGCCTTTGACAGGCGCATTCTTCGCCACGACGACACGTGGGTTTTCCGCAAGCCGGACGATATCGGAATGGGCCTTGACGAAGCCCTTGACCGTATCTTCGACGACAAGATCAGGATTATTGACGAAACGCTGCATGGTTTGTCCTCAGAGAATTGTGTAACCGCCGTCGATCAGGAGATCGGCGCCGTTGATCATGTCCGCACCATTGGAGACCAGAAAGACTGCCGCTGCGGCGATTTCCTGCGGGTAGGCGAAACGGCCGGTCGGGATACGCTTCTTCGCATTTTCACCCTTTTCGCCGGCCCAAGCCTTCTTTCCGAGTTCCGTCAGCACGACTGTTGGCGAAATGGTATTCACGCAGATACCGTATTTTCCCCACTCGGCCGCGAAGGTCTTCGACATGCCGATGACGCCGAATTTGGAGGCGCAGTAGGCGACGTGCTCCTCGATTGCGACGGTGCCCGCCTGCGAGGCGAGATTGACGATCTTGCCGCCCTTGCCAGCGGCGATCATCGCCCTTCCGACTGCCTGCGTGAAGAGAAAAGTGCCCTTCAGGTTGATGTCGATCGTCTTATCCCAGTAATCGAGCGACAGATCCTCGGCCGGAGCGAGGAAGACGACCCCCGCGCTGCTGACGGCTATATCGATGTGGCCGAAGGTGTCGAGGACGCCCGCGATCGCCTTCTCGACGGAAGATGCCTGCGAGACATCGCAGACGAAGGATTTCGATGCGCCACCGAGTTCGGCCGCTTTTGCTGCGGCCAGTTCGGCATTGAGGTCAAGCACGGCGACGGTCGCGCCCTTTTCGGTCAGCGCGTCGCAGACGGCAGCGCCGATGCCGGATGCGGCGCCGGTGACGACGGCAATCTTGCCGTTCAGGGGGAAATTCAGGTCGATCTGGGGAGCGGTATCACTCATGTCTTCAAGCCTTTGCGACGGAGACGGGAGGGGCGGCGGTCACCGCCCCTCCCTTGGATCGAAAACGAAAAGTATCAGTTACGGGACTCGAGCAGCTTGTCGGCGTTTTCTTTCGTGACAGGCGTCCAAGGCACGAGGTAGTCCTTCTCGGCGCCATCCGCCCACTTCATGTCCGGATACTGGGTCCAGATCTTCGATTCGGGCTTGTAGTCCTTGTTGGCGGCCTTGATGGCGACGTCGAGAGCGCCCTGAGCCTGGGCGTTGGCGTCCTGCAGGATGGAAGCCATCTCGCCGCGCTTCACCGAGTTGATCGCATCCGTCACGCCATCGACGCCGGCAATCGCGAAGTCTTCAACCTTCAGACCTGCAGCCTTGATTGCCTCGATCGCACCGAGTGCCATTTCGTCGTTCTGGCCGATGATGCCAGTGATCTGGCCCGGATGGGATGTCAGCCAGTTTTCCATCAGGGTCTGAGCTTCGGCGCGCGACCAGTTGCCGGTCTGCTTTTCGAGAACCTTTACGTCCGGGCAGGCAGCGAGTGCCTTTTCATTGCCTTCCAGGCGCTGGATCTGGCCGGACTGGCCGATCGGGCCTTCGATGATGACGAGATTGCCCTTGCAGCCCATTTTGTCCAAGACTGCCTTGGCTTCGAGCTCGCCGGCTTCCACGTCGTTCGAGCCGACATAGGATGTGAGGAGATCGGAATTGACGCGGGCATTGGAGCCGACAACGGGGATGCCGGCATCATGGGCCATCTGCACAGCGGTCGCGCCGGCCTCGATATCCATCGGCACGAAGATGATCGCGTCGAATTTCTGTGTGATCATCGTGTTGAACTGTTCCTGCTGGACCAGCGCGTCATATCGGCCATCGAACACCGTGACATCGACCTTGCCGCTCTTGACGGCCGGATGTTCCTTCAGAGCCGCCGACCAGATCTGCATGAATTCAGCATTGAGACCATAGGTGGTCGCGCCAATCTTGAGCTTCTTGTCCTGCGCCATTGCGGGTGCCGAAAGCATCGCCGCACTGGCGACGAGAGCAAGCAAAAGTTTCTTCATTTTCTTCTCCTCCACGGAATGTCCGGTCGCCGTTTTGACGCGCGGTACATGTCGGACCGTTTCGCGATCCGAATTGTTCTGGGGTCAGGCCCCTTGATTGCGTTTTTGATCCAGCATGACCGCACCGACGATCAGCGCCCCTTTGAGGACCTGCTGGTAGTAAGATTCGATGCCGAGCAGATCGAGACCGTTGTTCATGACGCCGATAATGAGCGCGCCGATCAGGGTTCCCGTGACGCGACCGACACCACCCGAGAGGCTGGTACCGCCGATGACCACGGCCGCGATGGCGTCGAGCTCGTAGGCAACACCGGCCTGCGGCAGGCCGGAGCCCGTGCGAGCGGCAAGGATCATACCGGCAAGACCCGCAAGTGCTCCCGAGATGCAGTACACGGCGAACTTGATGCGGGTGACGTTGATGCCTGAAGTCACGGCGGCATGCGGGTTGCCGCCGACGGCGTAGATATAGCGGCCAAAGCGCGTGCGGTTGAGAACCCACCAAGAGGCAATGAAGACGACGGCGAGAACGACGACCGGCATCGGGATGCCGATAATGTTGCCGGTTCCAAGCCAGCGAAAATCCGGGATAAGCGCCGGGACAGGTCTGCCGCCGCCATAGATCAGCGTCATGCCGCGTGCCGCCGACAGCATGCCGAGGGTGGCAACGAAGGCGGGGACGGAGAAGCGCGAGACGATTACACCGACGACCATGCCGCATGCGAGACCGACGAGAATGCCCGCCGCGAACGCGACGAATGCCGGATAGGGGCCGCCCGCAACGCCGGCGGTCGCTGAAGTCGTCGCAAGGCTCGCGGCCACCATACCAGCGAGCGCTACGACCGAGCCGACGGAGAGGTCGATGCCCCGGGTCAGGATGACGAATGTCATGCCGATCGCCAGCACCCCATTGATAGATGTCTGTAGAAGCACGTTCGAGATATTGCCGGCGGTGAGGAAGTACTCGTTGGAGACCGACAGGATGAATGCCAGGAGCAGGAAGGCGAGAAAGATGCCGTATTCCTGGATGAGCAACTTGCGGTTATCCGAACCGAACCATGCGGCTGCCGGCTTGTTTTCTGTGGCGGACACTGTTCTTACCTCTTCCCATGCCGATCGAATCTTGAAAATGCGCGTCTGGCCCAGTGACCCGGGCCCGTCACGTAGAAAGGTGCACCAACGCCTGCGCGTCTGTCTCCGCGCGCGGATAGATGCCAGTCGAGCGACCGTTGCGCATGACGAGGATGCGGTCGGACATGCCCAGCACTTCGTCGATTTCCGATGAAATCATCACTACGGTTCCACCGGCCTCGGCGAATTCGCAGATGATGCGATAGATCTCGCGCTTGGCGCCGACATCGACGCCACGCGTCGGTTCATCGAGCAGAAGCACCTTGGGATTGCGCAGGAACCACTTGCCCAGGACGACCTTTTGCTGATTGCCGCCTGACAGGCCCGAGACCGGCATCGTGTCGCGGGCCGCCTTGATCGCAAATCTTTCGATCATGTTCCGGCTGGCAGCCTGCTCGCCGCGGCGACGCATGACGAAATTGGGGCTGAGTTCCGGCAGGCTGGCAAGCGCAATGTTGCCTCTGACGCTATCGGTCAGATTGAGCCCGGTCAGCTTGCGGTCCTCGGTAACGAAAGCGAGCCCGTGCTCCATCGCGTCAGCCGGCTTGCTGACCTTGACCGGCGCGCCATCGATCCTGATTTCGCCGCTATCGAGACGATCGAGACCAAAGATGCAGTTGAAAATTTCCGACCGGCCGGATCCCATAAGTCCGTAGATCCCGAAGATCTCACCCTTGCAAACCGAAAACGAAATGTCGTCGATCTTGCCGGCGGCTGTCAGCCCCGTAACCTGTAGGCCATCCGTTTCCGTCGGCGTGTTGGTCTTGATATATTCCTCGCCCAGTTCCCGACCGACGATCATCTTGATCAGGCTCGGCCTGTCGATATCAGCCAAGTCACCCGAGCCGATATAGGAGCCGTCGCGGAACACCGTGTAGGCATCCGCGATCTGGAAGATTTCTGACAGGCGGTGCGAGACGTAGACGATACCCTTGCCGGCGGCCTTCAGCCGTTCGATCGTTTTGAAGAGCTGCTGCGCTTCCTTTTCGCCGATTGCCGATGTCGGCTCGTCCATGAAGATGACTTCCGCATCGTGGCTGAGCGCCTTGGCGATCTCGACCAGTTGCATCTGCGCAACCGAAAGGTTCATCATGAACTGAGTGGGACGGATCTGGAATTCGAGCTGATCCAGCAACCGCTGGGCGTTACGGTTCATCGTCTTGAAGTCGACGCCGCCGAAGCGCCCGGAGGGTTCGCGACCAAGATAGATGTTTTCCGCCACGGTCATATGAGGGACAGGGCTCAGTTCCTGTTCGATGATCGCGATGCCGGAGGCGAGCGCTTCGGCTGGGCCTGAAAAATCGACGTCCTGACCGCGACGGCGAATGGAGCCGGCATCGCGCTTGTAAATGCCCATGAGGATTTTGAGGAAGGTCGACTTTCCGGCGCCGTTGCCGCCACACAGCGCGTGCACCGAGCCCGGCTTCAGCTGAAAGCGACCCTCACGCAATGCGGCAACGCCGCCGAAGGACTTCTTCAGTCCTTCCACCTCAAGCAGATATTCCACGCTAATTTCCTCCGATGATCCTTCCGCTCGATGAGCGTCGGACCAATCACTGTCTGGGTTAACCGCCCTCCAGCGGCCAGCACGTGACATTTGTCAGATAGTTTTCGACAAATGTCAACATGCCTTCATTGTAGGCTGAAGGTGTCCCTATGGTGAGCAAAAATTCTGTTTTTATCGTTTTAAAACAAACGGATGGACTGCTTGGTGGGGAGAGCGAGACCTTGGGGGCGAAGGGGCGATACGCGCAAGAAAGAAGCGATAGCTGCTGAAAATCTCACCAAACAGCACTTTTCTTTTTCAAACCGGTCGCTATTCCTAGGTCAACCGATGCGCCGAATTTGGCGCCCATCGAGCAAAAGGATCCGATGATGAAAGCCTTGGTACTGGAAGAAAAGGGCGTTCTCGCCCTTCGAGACATTGACCTGCCGCTGGCGGTCGGAGCTTCGGAACTGAAGATCAAGATTCACACGGTTGGCGTCTGCGGCAGCGACGTACACTACTACACGCACGGCGCAATCGGACCGTACGTGCTGCGTGAGCCAATGGTTCTGGGACATGAGGCGGCAGGCACGGTGATCGAGGTCGGCTCGGCCGTTTCCGGTTTCAAGGTTGGAGACCGGGTGTGCATGGAACCGGGAATACCGGACCTCTCGTCGCGGGCATCCAAGCTCGGCATCTATAACGTCGATCCCAGCGTCCGGTTCTGGGCAACGCCGCCGATCCATGGCGTTTTGACATCCGAAGTTGTCCATCCCGCGGCGTTCACCTACAAGCTTCCCGACAACGTGTCCTTCGCCGAAGGCGCGATGGTGGAGCCATTTGCCATTGGCATGCAGGCTGCAGCGCGTGCCCGCATCGCCCCCGGCGATGTTGCGGCGGTGATCGGAAGCGGCCCGATCGGGATCATGGTCGCTCTGGCGGCGCTCGCTGGTGGGTGCAGCCGCGTGTTCATTTCCGATTTCAGCGCACCGAAACTCGCCATCGCTGCCCAGTATTCCGGTATCACCCCTGTCAATATCGGGGAGGAAAGCTTCGCCGAGGTCATCGCACGGGAAACCGACGGCTGGGGCGCCGATGTTGTTTTCGAAGCCAGCGGCAGCCCGAAGGCCTATGACGGGATATTCGACCTCGTTCGCCCGGGTGGAGCTATCGTGATGGTCGGCCTGCCGGTGGACAAGGTTTCGTTCGACGTGGCAGGCGCGATCTCGAAGGAAATCCGGATAGAGACGGTCTTCCGCTACGCCAATATCTTCGACCGGGCGCTGCAGCTGATTGCATCCGGCAAGGTGGACCTTAATCCGCTGATCACCGAGACTTTCGATTTCGACAAGAGCATTGAGGCCTTCGAGAGGGCAGCAGCCGGCAACCCGTCAGACGTCAAGCTGCAGATCCTTCTGGGTGACGCCGCGGTTTAGGAAAATCCGATCAGTTCTGAAGGCCGGTGGCCGGGAAAGCATGGGATCGTCACGCGAGATCATGCCGTCCCGGCCGCGGCTTTTGCGATGTGACGGTAGGACCACCTGGACATCCCAACGATAGACCTGTCTCTTCGGTGCCAATTGATCGTGAGTGCGGAGGCCGGCCTTAAAGCCGACCTCCGGTTTTGTTACTTGCCCGAGGCCTGGGCAGAGTACATGTAGCTGTCATAGCTGTATTCGGCGACGCGGAACCACTCGAAGGACTCGTCCCTGAACTTCTTCCAGCCCGGATAGATCTTTGCCCATGCCGGGTGCTTGGCGCTATATTCCGCGTAGAGTTCGAACGTCGTCTTGTAGGCTGCATCCATGACATCGCGTGGCAGCGGTCGCAGTTTGACGCCCTTGCCGACGAGCGAACGGATCGCTGCGGTGTTCTTCACATCGTAGAGTGCCTGCATGTTGATGTTCGCCGCCTTGCAGGCGGCATCGAGTGCGGCCTTGTAGGCGGGAGGCAGACCCTCATACTGTGCCTTGTTGATGAAGAAGTGGATCGTCAGGCCACCTTCCCAATAGGCCGGATAGTAGTAGTTCGGCGCAATCTGATAGAAGCCGAGGCGTTCGTCGTCATAGGGGCCGATCCACTCGGCCGCGTCGATTGTTCCGCGCTCGAGAGCCGGATAGATATCGCCCCCCGGTAGCTGCTGCGGCACCACGCCGAGCCGAGACATCACTTCGCCGGCGACACCGGCGATGCGCATCTTGACGCCCTTGAGGTCGGCGACGCCCTTGATCTCCTTGCGGAACCATCCACCCATCTGGGCACCGGTGGCCCCGCCGGGGATGCCAACCACGCCATAGGCAGAGAGAAACTCGTTATAAGCCTCATTGCCGCCGCCGTGGTAAAGCCAGGCGTTCTGCTGACGACCATTGAGACCGAAGGGGATGGTCGAGCCGATCGCAAATGTCGGATCCTTGCCGGTGAAATAGTATCCGCAGGTATGAGCGATCTCGACGGTGTTCGCTTTCACCGCATCGATCGCCTGCGGTCCGGGTACGAGTTCGCCGGCCTGAAACACCTGAATTTGGAATTTCCCGTCGGTGATCTTCGACAGTGTCTCCGCCATGACGGTTGCGCCGCCGTAAATCGTGTCGAGGTTGTTCGGGAAGCCCGAAGTCAGGCGCCATTTGATGCTCGGCAGTTCTTGGGCAACCGCCGGTGCGGCGAGTGCGGTCGCGGCGACTGTTGCCGCCCCTCCGACTGCGCCTTTCGTCAGGAAATTGCGTCTGTTGATGGTTTCCGTCATTGCGTTTCCTCCTCCTCAGGTTCGGCAGTATCGAACGCACGCTGTGCGATCAAAGCGTTTGTCTAGTTTTTCGGTGCGCCGAAGCTTGGCGTCGGGGAACCGAAATCTGGTGCAGGGATATCAACGGCCGGGGCGGCGGGATCGCCGGAAGACTGCTCCGGTGCGCCGAATGGCTGGGTCGGTGTTCCAAACGGGTTAGCGCCATCGGCACCCGGCATCGGTACGTTGAGCTCAATCGTCGATGGATCGACGACGGCAGATCCTGATTTGTAGTGGGTCACGAGACCCGGAAAGACGATGACGACGACGACCATGACGAGCTGGATCGCCAGGTAGGGCAGGGAGCCCATGTAGATCTGGCCGGATGTGACCGGCTGGATTGTCGCACCGGTGATGCGATCCTTGTAGGCCCGTGTCGGAGCGACGGAGCGCAGGTAAAACAGCGAGAACCCGAACGGCGGATGCATGAACGACGTCTGCATGTTGATCGCCAGCATCACGCCGAACCAGATCAGGTCGATGCCGAGCGCATCGGCAACCGGTGCCAGCAGCGGGATGATGATGAAGGCCAGCTCGAAATAATCGAGAAAGAAGGCCAGGAAGAATACGAGCAGATTGGCAACGATCAGGAAGCCGATCTCGCCGCCCGGGATCGACGTCATCAGGTGCTCTACCCAGACGTGACCGTCGACACCGTAGAAGGTCAGCGAAAACACGCGCGCGCCGAGCAAGATGAAGATCACGAAGGAGGACAGTTTCGCCGTCGCGTAAAGGGCCGACTTGACCATCGCCAGCGTAAGCTTGCGATTGAAGGCTGCAAGAAGCAGAGCACCGACTGCGCCCATCGCGCCGCCTTCGGTCGGCGTCGCAAGGCCGATAAAGATTGTGCCGAGAACGAGGAAGATCAGCACGAGCGGCGGCACGAGCGAGGTGATGACCTTGGCCACAAGCTTCCAGCCACGAAGCGATCGCGCCTCGATGGGAAGAGCCGGCACGCTTGCCGGACGCAGAAAGGACATCAGGATGATGTAGCCGGTATAGGCAGCAACCAGCATGAGACCGGGCACGAGTGCGCCCTTGTACATGTCGCCGACCGACCGGCCGAGCTGGTCGGCCAGAATGATCAGCACGAGGCTGGGCGGAATAATCTGGGCAAGCGTTCCCGACGCTGCGATCGTGCCGGCCGCGACCCGTCGGTCGTAACCATATCGCAGCATGATCGGCAGCGAGATCAGGCCCATCGAGATGACGGAGGCCGCAACGACGCCTGTGGTGGCTGCAAGGATGGCGCCCACGAAGATGACCGCGAAGGCGAGCCCGCCGCGGATCGGGCCGAACAGCTGGCCGATCGTATCGAGCAGATCCTCGGCCATTCCGCTTCGCTCGAGAATCAGCCCCATGAAGGTGAAGAACGGAATGGCGAGCAGTGTCTCGTTCGACATCTGCCCGAAGATGCGGTCAGGGATCGCTCCGAACAGGTTGATGGGCAAAAGGCCCATTTCGATGCCGATGAAACCGAAGACAAAGCCGACAAAGGCGAGTGCGAAGGCAACCGGATAACCAAGCAGCAACACGACGATCAGTGATAGAAACATGATCGGCGCGAGATTTTCCGCAAAGAATGCAAACATATGAGCGTATCCTGCTACGAATTAGAGCGCTTGCGCTTCGGCGTCGGCGAGAGCGACGGCGTCGGGCATCGCACCGCTGAGGATCGCTAGCCGTTTGATCAGTTCCGACAGTCCCTGGAGTGCCAGCAGGCCGAAACCAATCGGGATCATGGCCCAGACTGGCCACAGCACCAGCCCACCGGTATTGTTGGAGACCTCTCCGCTCACATATTTGGCGATGACGATCGGCCAGGACAGGTAGATGGTGACGAGGCAGAACGGCATCAGGAAGAAGATTGTCCCGAACACCTCGATCCAAAGCTGCGCCCGTCTGGGGAGCTGGCCATAGACCAGATCGACCTTGACGTGCTCGCTGCTCAGCAATGTCCAGGCCGCCGCCAACAGGAAGGCTGCGGAGAAAAGGTACCATTGCGCCTCGAGCCAGGCATTTGAGCTCAGATTGAAGACTTTTCGGGTCACTGCGTTGATGGCGCTGATCAGCACTGCCGCCAACAAAAGCCATGAAACGGCTTTACCGAAAAGCGTGTTCATCGCGTCGATAGCGCGCGACACGGCGAGTAGACCAGACATTTCAAACCCTCCCAGGCAAGCTGCCCGAAGGCAGCTGTCCCATGCACTACTATCGCCGCAAATCACACGCGACAAGAGCATTATGACAAGAGGCCAATCTCGCGGTCTGGGAAAAGGCTTCGATACACGTTGCTATGGGCTGGAACAGACCATGACGTAGGGAGCGCAAACGTCCCCGCTGATTCTCGATTTCGACGCTTATTCTTTTCGCATGCAGGGTGAACGCGTGACGCGCATGACGAGCGATTTTTGTCGCCAAATCAGTGACTTTGAGAAAAGAGACCTGGTTGCATCCGCCGTCGCTTCGGGCGACAATCGACGGATAGTGCACCGACGGCAAGCAAACGGGCGCCTAGGGCGCCCGTCGCAATACAGATCCGGAGCGGCCTTATTCGGCCACAACCGTCTTCCCGCCTTCCCACTTGTAGACGGAAAAGCTCTGCGAGCTGAGATCGCCGGTTTCACCGTAGGTCAGTTCGCCAATGGCAGTCTTGATACCGGTGCCATCCTTGAGCGCGGCAGCAACTGCCTCAGCGTCGTCGGTGCTGCCAGCCTTGGCGATGCCGGCGGCGATGACCTCGACGGCTGCATAGGCGTTGAGGGTAAAGGCTTCGGCGGGGATCTTTTTTGCAATGAGCGCATCGGCCGCGGCCTTGCTGTCGGTATTCTTCAGCGCGTCGGCAGCGTTGGTGAAGATCGTGCCGTTGGCTGCGTCGCCGCCGGTGGTGATGAACTCGCTGTTGGAAAGGCCGTCACCCGCGATCAGCTGCACATTCATGCCGGCATCCTTCATCTGGCGCACCAGAAGGCCTGCTTCCGGGTGATAGCCGCCGAAATAGAGGACTTCGGTGCCTTCCGACTTCAGGCGTGTCACCAGCGCGCTAAAATCCTTGTCGCCCGCCGTCAGCGCGTCGTTGAAGACTTCCGTGATGCCGGCCGCATTCAGCGATGCCTTGAAGGCATCGGCGAGACCCTTGCCATACTGCCCCTTGTCGTTGAGGATGGCGATCTTCTTGTCCTTGAATTTCTCGACCACGAATTTTGCTGCAACGTCCGCCTGCTGGTCGTCCCGGCCGCAGGTGCGAAACACGGTGGAAAGGCCACGCGCGGTCAGTTCCGGCGAAGTGGCTGTCGGGGTAACCATCAGTGCACCGTTTTCGGCAAACGCGACCGAGGCTGGGATAGAGACGCCCGATGTGACAGGGCCAACCACGAAACGGATATCGTCGGCGATCAGCTGATTGGCGGCAGATACGCCCTGTTTGGGTTCGCCGGCATCATCGACAATTTTAAGCACGAGCTTCTCGCCGTTGACGCCGCCCTTCTTGTTGATTTCCTCGACCGCGGTTTCCGCGCCGTTCTTGATCTGCGCGCCGATCGCAGCAACCGGGCCGGTCAGCGGCGCGATGAGGCCGACCGTGATGTCAGCGTAGGCTAGCGGGGCGAATGCGAGTGTGGCAGCGAGTGCCGCAGTGATTGTCTTCAATGTCATGTCAGTCTCCTGGGATGCGGACCTCCCGACCCGCGTGCTAATGGTGCGCCGAACCCGCTCAAACCGTCGGCAATGCCATGACTGGTGGAAGAGGGAGGGCGCGTCCGGTCCGCGCGTGGCCATATTGAGCTTCTCCGCGCATCCGACAATTTTCCTAGAAATATTGGGACGGTGACGCAAGAAGATAACCGGAAGCAATGACCTCTTGATTGAATAATTCACGCCTTCTTGTGGGGACGTGATGGGCGGCTGCAGCCGTGCCCTTTCATGCCGGCAACTCACACGACGGAACCAACCCATGATCCGGGCAGCCGTCCATGGCGCCCCGACGGCGATCAGCGGATACGTGTCGTTCTCCACACTGCGCCGCGGTTCGAAGACAACGACGGTGGGCATATTGCTGATAGTGGCGACTCAGATGCTGAAAGCGGCTCCGATCAGCGCCCTAGTGTAATCGGCCTTCGGGGCGTCAAAGATCGCGTCCGTATCGCCTTCCTCAACGATCTTTCCGTTGTTCATGACGATCACATGATCCGCGATGGCCCTGACCACGGCAAGGTCGTGGCTGATGAAGACGTAGGAAAGGTTGTGGTCGGACTGCAGCTTGCGCAACAGGTCGATCACCTGTCCCTGCACGGACCGGTCGAGTGCCGAGGTCGGTTCGTCGAGGATAACCACACGCGGCTTGAGGATCATCGCGCGGGCAATCGCGATGCGCTGGCGCTGACCGCCGGAAAATTCGTGCGGGTAGCGATTGCGCGCCTGGGGATCGAGCCCGACTTCGGTCAGGGCGGCGATCGCACGCCGGTCTCGATCCGACTTGTTCAGCGAAGGCTCGTGGACGAGCAGACCTTCGGTGATGATCTCGCCGACTGTCTGACGCGGCGAGAGAGACCCAAAGGGATCCTGGAAGACGAGCTGCATCTCCTTGCGCAGGGACCGCATCTGCCGACGGTCGAAGCCGGAGATGTCGGTCTTGTCGAAGCGGTAATGACCATCGCTGTGGAGAAGCCGGAGCAGCGCGCGCCCAAGCGTCGATTTCCCCGAGCCGGACTCACCAACGATACCGATCGTCTGGCCCTGCCTGAGCTTGACGGTGACGCCGTCGACGGCCCGGAAACTCTTTGGACCCTTCGAAAAAAGTCCGCGGCCGATCGGAAAATCGACCGTGACATCGCGTCCCTCCAGAATGATCGGTGCGTTCTCCGCTGGCGGTTGCTTGCGACCCTGAGGTTCGGCATCGATCAGCATGCGGGTATAGGCGGAAGTCGGAGCCTCGAAGATCTGTGATGTGGCTCCCTGTTCCACCACTTCGCCGCGCCGCATGACGACGACACGTTCGGCAAAATGCCGGACAATGCCGAGATCGTGGGTGATCAGCACAATCGCCATGCCGAAACGCTCCTGGAGCGAGCGCAGCAGTTTCAATATCTGCGCCTGGACCGTCACATCAAGCGCCGTCGTCGGCTCGTCGGCGATCAGGACGTCGGGTTCGTTGGCAAGCGCCATGGCGATCATGACGCGCTGCCGCTGGCCGCCGGACAGTTCATGCGGGTAACTGTCAATGCGGCGGGCGGGATCGGGAATGCCGACCAGTTCCAAGAGTTCCAGCACGCGGCTGCGGGCCGCTTTCCGGCTGCCGCCGCGGTGGTAGACGATCGGTTCGGCGATCTGGCGGCCGATCGTGTAAAGCGGATCAAGCGAGGTCATCGGTTCCTGAAAGATCATCGTGATCTTGGCACCGCGGATCTTGTTGAGCTCGTTATTTCGCAGTCCGACCAGTTCCTTGCCACGATAGGCGGCGGAGCCAGTGACGGTGCCGTTTCCAGCGAGCAGGCCCATAATGCCCATCATCGTTTGGCTCTTGCCGGAGCCGCTTTCGCCGACGACGGCGAGCGTCTCGCCGGCACGGACATCGAACCCGATGCCCTTGACCGCATTGACCGTGCCATCCGGCGTCGTGAAATTCACTTTCAGGTCGCGGATCGAGAGAATGGTGTCTTTTTGATCGGTCATGTCAGCGATCCTTCGGGTCGAGCGCGTCGCGCAGGCCGTCGCCGATAAAATTCAACGAAAACAGCGTTGCCACGAAGAAGATGGAGGGAAAGATCAGGAGCCAGGGTGCCGACTGGATATTGTTGGCGCCTTCCGAAATCAGAGCCCCCCAGCTGGTCAGTGGCGCCTGAACCCCGAGCCCGAGGAAAGACAGAAAGCTTTCCAGGAGGATTACCTTCGGAACCACGACGGTGACGAAGACGATCACCGGTCCGATCGTGTTCGGGATGATATGCCGGCGGATGATTTGCCAGTCGCTCAGGCCGAGCGCTTGCGCAGCGCCCACGAATTCCCGGCGCTTCAGCGCCAGCGTCTGGCCTCGCACGATGCGCGCCATGTCGAGCCATTCCACAGCGCCGATCACCAGGAAGATCAAGATGAAGGAACGACCGAAGAAGACGACTAGGACGACGACAAGAAAGACGAAGGGGAGAGAGTAGAGGATCTCGACGAAGCGCATCATGACATTGTCGACACGGCCGCCAAGATAACCCGCGGTCGCGCCGTAGAGCACGCCGATGCCAAGCGAGACGAGGCTGGCCAGCACGCCGACGGCAATCGAGATCTGGCCGCCGAGCATGACACGGGCAAGCAGGTCGCGGCCGTTCGGATCCGTGCCGAACAGGAAGTATTCCCGGCTGACATTCCCTTCGACCTTGAGAACGCGCCCGTCTTTTTCGGTCGCTACTACCTTCGTGTCGTCGAACTCGTTGGCACGGTCGAAATAACGCGTCGTGCGTGGGTCGATCGGATCCTCGGCGCTGATGGTCGCGAAAAAGATCTGGCCCGTCACCTCGAACGCGTCGAGGTTGACGCGGGCCCGAGTCGCGACGCCTTGCATGGCGCCCTCCAGCGATGCCTCGTCTGGCCGCGGCTCGAGACTTGGCGCCACCGTCACATAGGAAGAAAAGACCTGGTCATAGCTATGCGGCACAAAGAGTGGGCCGAGATAGGAAAAGAGCGCGATCAGAACGAGCATCACGCAGCCGCCCATCGCCGCCTTGTTGCGACGGAAGCGGATGGCGGCAAGCTGGAAAAGACTGCGGCTTGTGCTCTGGGGCGGGGTGGAAGCCGGATCGGTGGCGATATCAGTCATGACGGACCCTCGGATCGAGCAGGCCGTAGAGAAGGTCGACCAGGAGATTAAAGACGATAACAAAGATGGCGATCAGAACGACGGTGCCCATGACCAGCGTATAGTCACGATTCAGCGCGCCGAGCACGAAATAACGGCCGACGCCCGGAATGGTGAAGATGGTCTCGACGACGGCCGAGCCGGTCATCAATGCGGCGGCACAGGGTGCGAGATAGGAGACGACCGGCAGCATGGCGCCGCGCATGGCATGCGTGATGACGACGATCCGCGCCGGCAGGCCATAAGCGCGCGCGGTGCGGATATGGTCGGCATGCAGCGCCTCGATCATGGAGCCGCGCGTCAGCCTGGCGAAAACGGCGAGCTGCGGCAGCGCCAGTGCGATCATCGGCAGGAGCAGGAACGAGAACGAACCATCTCCCCAGCCACCGGCCGGCAACAGCGCAAGAAGAATTGCGAAAATCAGCGTCAAAACCGGGCCGACGACGAAATTTGGGATCGTCGTACCCATCGTCGCAAGCGTCATGATGGAAAAATCGAGCACGCTGTTCTGGCGCAGGGCCGCGATCGTGCCGAGCGTCACGCCGCCAATCAGGGCCAGAAGCAGAGCGTAGAAACCGAGTTCAATGGAATAGGGAAGGCCTTTTCCGATCAGTTCCGCGACGGTGTTGTCCTTGTAGATATAGCTTGGACCGAAATCACCCTGTACGGCATTGCCGATATAGGTGAGATATTGACGCCATAACGGCTGGTCTAGCTGGTAGGTCCGCATGATGTTTTCCATCGTTGCGGGTGGCAGCGGACGTTCCAGGTTGAAGGGACCGCCCGGAGCAAAACGCATCAGGAAGAAGGAAATCGTCACGACGATGAACAGCGTCGGGACGGCGCTCGCGAGGCGGCGCAGGATAAAAGACAGCATGCAGTAGTCTCCTGCGGGATGGCGTCCGAAACGCTGTCGGACGCCATCCCGTGTCGATTATTCGGAAACGCTCAGGAAGCGGCTCAGGTGTTCATTGGCAGCATTGTCCTGCCAGCCCTTGATGCGGTCCGAAACAAGCCACAGATCGGCCTGGGTCAGGAAGGGAGCAATCGGCTGGTCGCGCATCAGGATTGTTTCCGCCTCATGCATGATCTTCGATCGCGCAGCCGGATCCGTTTCCGCATACGACTTCTTCATCAGATCGTCGAATTCCTTGCTCTCGTAATGCCCGTAATTGAAGGTCTTGTTGGTCGAGAGGTTCAAGGCGAGGAAGTTTTCCGGATCGGCATAATCGGCAACCCAACCGGCACGTGCCACGTTGAACTTGCCGCCTTCCTGGAGATAGGCGTAGTGCGAGGAGACATCGAGATTGCTCATCGTCACCTTGGCACCGAACGTGTTTTTCCACATGTCGGCAACGGCGGTGGCGACACGTTCGTGGTTCGGGTTGGTGTTGTAGCGGACCTCGATATTGAGCGGCTTGCCGCCTTCACCGTAACCGGCTTCCTTCATCAGTTCTATCGCCTTGTCTTCGCGGTCGAGCTGGGAAAGTTCTGCGAAATCGGCCTTGGCGGGTTCGCCATAGTTCGCCATGCCCGGCGGCACCAGCGAATAGGCGGGAAGCTGCGATCCGCTATAGATCTTCTTGGCCAGGAAATCGCGGTCGACGGCCATGGACAGGGCCTGGCGGACACGAACGTCGTTGAAGGGAGCCTCGCGGCCATCGAAGACGTAATAATAGGTCGCAAGCGTCGGCGACACGTGCACCTGGTCCTTGTAGGCCGAGCGCAGCCGCTCGATCTGGTCGGCGGAGAAGTTGTAGACGAGATCCATTTCCTTCGCCTCGAAGCGGCGGACGGATGCGGCCTGGTCGTCGATCGGGTAGAAGATCACCTTGTCGAGCTTGACGTTGGCGGCATCCCAGAAATTGGGGTTCTTTTGGACAACGAGGCTGTCGTTCGGCACATGGCTGACGAGCTGGAAGGCCCCGTTCGACACCATCGTGCCTGGCTTGACGAAATCGGCGCCGTTCTTCTCAAGGCTTGCCTTGGAGACAGGCAGGGCAGTCTGGTGAGCAAGAAGTTCAAGGAAGAAGGGGGTCGGGCGCTCGAGGGTGATCTCGAACGTCTTGTCATCGACGGCCTTGATGCCGAGTTCCTTCGGATCGGCCTTGCCGGTGTTGACCATTTCCGCGTTCTTGATCGGGTAGAGGATGTTCGCATATTTCGCGGCGGTCTTCGGATCTTCCACGCGCTTGAACGAGAATTCGAAATCCTGCGCCGTGACGGGCGAGCCATCGGACCACTTGGCATTCTCACGCAGCTTAAACGTGTATGTCAGTCCGTCGTCGGAGACCTTCCACGACTCCGCTGCACCCGGTACAATCTTGCCCGCCGCGTCGTAGATCGTCAGACCTTCATAAAGATCCTTCAGAATGAAGGCTTCGATATTGATCGAGGTCTGGGCCTGATCGAGCGTTTGCGGTTCGCCGGAATTGCCACGATGAAGCACCGTTTCAGCAAATGCCGGTGCCCCGGCCAGCAGAGTTGATCCGAGCAAAGCGACCGCAGCCGCACGCATGAGACGAGATGACATACCGTTATCCTCCTGGTTTTCCGTCCGATTGGGCGAGTGAATGCCAGAAATATCGGAACCGCAAGGCTTTTTTGCTCTCGACTCAAATGCGGAGTGTATATCCGCGCGCCTCGACTAACCTCATAATTGCAGGGTCCTGTAGAGGCGATAGCCGGGGTATCCTGACCTTGCATCCGCGCCAGACCGTGAATCGAGAAAGCAGCGACATTTTACGTTCAGGTAAACCGAGCAGCGAATACCATGGTGTCGCGATCAGGGTGCCTGGAGTAATTTTATTGCAGGAGCACAAATGAAAGCGGTTTCCACCGATCCATCTCGATACAATCAGGGAGGGCATGGCTGGGCACCATCGGACTGCAATATGCGCCTTTCGCGATATGACGATCCGGCACCCCATCAGCGGCTCTCAAACATCGGGGACGGTGTAGCGTCGGCTATCACGGGCAACGAGCCGATGAGGTAAAGCGTCACGAATCTGCACGCTCCGCGGCTCATCCCTTCAACAAAGCGCTTCGGCCAAGCATGCGGCAGGTCGCGCCTAGTGGCGCTTTCTTCTGTAGATCTTGTTGCCGTGTGGACCGCTGACGACCGGCGTCCTGTCCCGATTTTCGGTGACCAGGGTTCGCCACCGGTCGAGACGATCGCCTGCAAGTTCTCCGCTTGCGACTGCAGCCTGAACGGCACATCCGGGTTCGTGGACATGGCTGCAATCGCGAAACCGGCACTGCGATGCCAGTTCGGCGATATCGGAAAAGAAGACATCGATACCGTCGGCAACATCACTTACATACAGCGTCCGGATCCCGGGTGTATCGATCACCCATCCGCCACCCGGTAGCGCGTGCAGCGATCGTGCCGTCGTGGTGTGTCTGCCCTGCGAGTCGTATTCCCGGATCGTGCCGGTCTTCTGTGTGTCCGACTGAGACCCGACGAGCGAGTTGACCAGGGTTGATTTCCCAACGCCCGACGATCCCACGAGCGCGCAGGTCTGTCCCTCGCCGCACCACGGCGCCAGGAGTTCGCGTGCCTCTACCGAGCGTCCGTTCAGGAGGATAACGGGCAGGCCAGGCTGCAGTCCCTGCGCCTGGACCCGGAAGACGTCAGCGTCTTCGGTCGTGTCCGCCTTTGTCAGGACGATCACCGGGTTGCTCCCGGCTTGTTCGGCCAGGATCAGATACCGTTCCAACCTTGAAAGGTTGAATTCGGCGTTGCAGGACGTCACGATGAACAGGGTATCGACGTTGGCAGCAACCAGTTGCGGGATCGTGTCGTTCCCCGCACGTCGTTGAAAGAGAGTTTTCCGTTCGAGACGGCGAACCAGCATGCCGCTGATCGGGTCGGCGAGGATCCAATCGCCGACCGCGAAATCGGCGGTGTTGGCGTTGGCTGGGAGCTCGAGGGCGGCCGGACCACCGGCATCAATAGCCTCCACGCGCGACCGGTGAACGGAGGCAATGCGCCTCGGCGCGAGTTCGTCTTCATCGGATGTGAGCTGATCCGAAAAGAAGTCCGACCAACCAAGTCGTTTAAGCGCTGTCATGTGAAGGGGGTCGATCAAAGGAAGGTCGCAATCTTTGGAGCTGTTAGTGTTGGACGGGGCCTGTTGGCTTCGGTTTCCCTTGGCTGCGCGAGAAGTTTGGCCGAAAAGAGTCTATGAGCGTCGGTGCGTCGCGGACGGAGGCAAGTTCTTTTGGACGCTGGCATACACAACCATCCTCTTCAGACTGTATGCGCGGGGCAGTTGGCGGACAAGCCCTAAGGAAACTCGTCGTGCGGGAAGGTTCTGCAAAGCAGGTCAAAACTAAAGGTTGACTTGGCACCCCTTCGTCTCTATCTTTGGTTTATCGATCTTTTGCTTGCTGAACTTTGGTTACCGCGCGATTGGCACCGCGCTCTGAACGAACTTCCCTCTCAAAATCAATCGTTACACTCATCCGTTCGGCTTCGGTCCTACGGTCACTCAACATTGCTTTGAAAGGGTTCATCATGACCACAGGCACAGTAAAATGGTTTAATTCCACCAAGGGTTTCGGCTTCATCGAGCCTGACAACGGCGGCGCTGACGCGTTCGTCCACATCTCTGCCGTCGAGCGCGCGGGAATGCGCGAAATCGTCGAAGGCCAGAAGCTTGGCTACGAACTCGAGCGCGACGCGAAGTCGGGCAAGATGTCGGCCTGCAACCTTCAGGCTGCCTAATCGTACCTGGTTTCGTCCTTGACCACGGATGTACTGGCACCGACGACACCAAGTTATCTGAGAGGCCGGGCTTATAGCCTGGCCTTTTTTGTTGGCTCGCTCAAAGCAGGCTCAACCACAGGAAAATCCATGACACAGACCCATTCGAAATCCAGACAGCAGGCCGAGATTGCCTTCGGCAACACGCAGACGCAGTTCTTTGCCCGAAATCACGCCGTCGCGGAAATGGACTCCCTCGTTGCGGCGCGCGAGACGAAAACACAAAGGCTGCGGCAGGCACGCCTCGCGAAGGATGCCGACGACATCGCCAAGGCATCCGCAGGCCTGATCGCAATGCGCGCCCGCAAGTCCGACCTTTAAGGATGCCATCTTGATGGACCAGAACACCGAGTGGACATCCGGTCAGCTGCGACGCGCGATCAAGGCGGCAGGCGTGGCGCTGTGGACCTGGAACGTCGATACGGACGCGTTCACGATGGACCAGCGTGGATATGCACTATGGGATTTGGAGGTCGATGGCGTCCTGTCCTTTGAGGACCTGTCGGCCAAGGTCCATCCGGCCGACCGCGATCGTGTGAGGGCAGCGTTCTCGGCAACACGTGCCGTCGTTGGACCTTACGAGATCGACTTCAGGATCATGAGCGATGTTGAAGTTCGCTGGATCTCAGCACGCGGTCAGGGGAGCGATGAGGATATTCTGGCTCGGCAGATGACCGGCATCTTTCTCGATGTCACAGGCCGCAAGCAGGCTGAAGAAGGGCATGAGCTTCTCGCCGGAGAAATGAGCCACCGGGTCAAGAACCTGCTCGCCATCGCGTCAGGGCTGACGCAGATGACATCCCGGTCCTCGAGTTCGATCGCCGATATGACCTCACAGCTCACTCTAAGGCTAACCGCTCTCGGCCGTGCTCACGACCTTGTCCGGCCTTTACCTGGCGGGCAGGGCAAGGCCGCTCTTCTCGGTGACCTGATCACGATCTTGCTCTCCCCCTATGACGAGACGGCGGCGTTTGCTGGCCGTATTCGGGTAGCAGTTCCAAGGATGGGCGTGGGAGAGGCGGCAGCCACAGGCCTCTCGCTGGTGATCCACGAACTCGCCACGAATTCACTGAAATACGGCGCCCTGTCAGTCGGCACCGGAACACTGGATGTGTCCGGATCGGTCGAGGAGAACAATCTGATGGTGACCTGGATCGAGCAGGGCGGGCCCGAGGTTGTCTTCCCACAGGGCCCGGCCGGCTACGGTAGCAGAATGCTGGACCGTACCATGTCCGCTCACCTTGGAGGAACGATCTCCTATAACTGGACACCGGACGGAGCGCTGGTCACGCTTATCATCGACACGAGCCGGCTTGCCTCTTGACCGCTTGGAAAAGGCCCCGGCCGCAAGCCCGCGCCGGAAAACCGACGGGCTAACGCGCAGCTGTTTTGTCGTTGAACGTCTGCGCGGTCGCCTCGGTTGCCGGTGAATAAGTTAGCGTCCGCTTGTTTCGGAAACATGGCTAGATGAAGCGCGCTGATCAGCGCTTTTCGACATCGACTCGAAGCGCGCAACGATCAGATCAAGGTCATACGGCTTGGAGAAAAATTGTGCCGAAGATGGCAGATCGATCTCACCGGGCGTGATGCGACCGGAGGCAACCACGATCCCGGCGTGAGGGAAGCGAGCGGCGACTTCGTGGGCAAGGTCCACACCCGTCAGAAGGCCTGGCATCTGGATATCCGTGAACAGGAAGTGAATGGTCCCGTCGTCAATCTTGTCCAGGGCCTCGTCCACCGTGCCGGCTTCTATGACCTCGAACCCCGCATCCTCCAGGGCGTCTGTGACCGTCATCCGGATCAACACCTCGTCGTCCACCACGAGTACTTTGCGCATGTCCCACTCCCTGCATGTGGCCCTACAACAGACCGACGCGGTTATCGTTCCAAAAAACGCAGTGGGTATCAGACAACTGCATTGGCCTTTCCGGCTAGTGCGTTGAATTGCAGTGCCAGCTTTCGGTGAGTAGCAAGTAGATGGCAGTATCCTTTGGTCTGCTTCGGGTGTGGGGACAATCTTCTTGTAGCCGATGGGCTATCGGCGGCGCTTTCAACACCACGGCTGTGACCGAAGCGGCCGCCCAGGGGTACGGCGCAAACATGTTGGTCATTGCGCTGCCAGCCGCCGACCACAAGACGGGAATGCACCCTACCGGACATCTGAACACACGGTTGTATTCAGATGTGCGGCGTGGTTCGGCGCACGTACGTCGCGCGCCTTGCTGCAACGCGCAGGATCCATGTCACGAGACGGTACCGGCTCCACGAAGCCGGTGTCCGGATCTTCTCGGCGATGTACGGGCGTGATTTCGCGGCTGAGAACGATCTTCTCAACGCGCTTGATCTAGACGTAATGTCATTGGATGAATTAAAGACCCTTTGCCAAAACGGGTTTGCACCCTCGGCCGCGTGACCATCGTAAGCCTTCGATCATTGCTTCATCGTCCGGCAAACGGACCGAGCAGCTTAAGGTCGAGGCAGGGGAGGCAGGAGCGTCAACGCGCTTCTCCTGTCCCATATCCGAATTTCTCCAAGCCGCGACGCTGATGCGTCGGAGGCAGACAAGGTTGCATTCACAATGAGCAACGCATTCCTCGCACATCTCTCCACCGAACTTGCGGGTCTGAGGTCTTCGGGTCTCTACAAGACCGAGCGGGTGATCGTTTCCAAACAGGCCGGCGAGATCGAAGTCGCATCTGGTCGCAAGGTTTTAAATTTTTGCGCCAACAATTACCTTGGCCTTGCCGACAACGCCGAACTGGTCGAAGCCGGCAAGAACGCGCTGGATCGTTACGGCTACGGCATGGCATCTGTGCGTTTCATCTGCGGGACGCAGGAAGAGCACAAGCAGCTCGAAGACCGGATTTCGAAGTTTCTGGGATTGGAGGATACGATCCTCTATTCGTCCTGCTTTGATGCCAATGGTGGATTGTTCGAGACGCTTCTCGGCGAGGAGGACGCGATCATATCGGACGCACTCAACCACGCTTCGATCATCGACGGGGTGCGCCTCTCCAAGGCGAAACGTTTCCGCTACGCCAATAACGACATGGCGGCGCTGGAGGAGGAACTGAAAAAGGCCGAAGGCAGCCGGTTCAAGATGATCGCCACAGACGGCGTGTTTTCGATGGACGGCATCATCGCCAATCTTGCGGGCGTCTGCGACCTTGCCGAGAAATATGGCGCCATGGTCATGGTCGATGACAGCCATGCCGTCGGCTTCGTCGGCAAGCACGGTCGCGGCTCGGCGGAACATTGCGGCGTCGAGGGCAGGGTGGATATCATCACCGGCACGCTCGGCAAGGCGCTCGGCGGTGCATCCGGCGGCTATACGTCCGGCAAGAAGGAAGTGGTCGACTGGCTGCGCCAGCGCTCGCGTCCCTATCTGTTTTCCAACACCCTCGCTCCGGTGATTGCGAGCGCCTCGCTGAAGGTGTTTGACCTGATCGACAATGGTGACGCATTGCGCGCCCGGCTAGAAGCCAATTCCCGCCTCTTCCGCGATGAAATGAGCAAGCTTGGGTTCACGTTGGCGGGCGAGGGGCATCCGATCATTCCCGTCATGCTCGGCGATGCGTCGCTGGCGCAGGACATGGCGGCGAGGATGCTGGAAAAGGGTGTCTACGTCGTCGGCTTCGCCTTCCCGGTCGTACCCAAAGGCCAGGCCCGTATCCGCACCCAGATGTCTGCGGCGCATAGTGAGGACGATGTGCGCCGGGCCATTGCGGCGTTCGAAGAGGTCGGCAGGGAACTGCGCGTGATCGAGTAGACGCCCGGCCCGAACCGATCCAACTCATTGACAGGAATTTTTCGATGACCAACATGATGCGCGCCCTCGTCAAGTCGAAAGCCGAAACCGGTCTCTGGATGGAGCATATCCCTGTTCCGGACCCCGGCCCCAACGACGTGCTGATCCGGGTGAAGAAGTCCGCGATATGCGGCACCGACGTTCATATCTGGAACTGGGACAGTTGGGCCCAAAAAACCATTCCGGTGCCGATGGTCGTCGGCCACGAGTTCTGCGGTGAGATCGCGCAGGTGGGCTCTGCGGTCACCAAGGTCCAGGTCGGCGCGCGCGTTTCCGGCGAGGGGCATATCGTTTGCGGCAAGTGCCGCAACTGCCGCGCGGGGCGCGGACACCTTTGCCGCAACACGTTGGGCGTGGGTGTCCACCGGCCCGGATCTTTTGCCGAATTCGTCTGCATTCCCGAAGACAATGTCGTGCCGATCCCGGATGATGTGCCGGACGAGATTGCCGCGATCTTCGATCCGTTCGGCAACGCCGTGCACACCGCTCTCTCCTTCGATCTGGTCGGCGAGGACGTCCTGGTGACCGGAGCCGGTCCGATCGGCATCATGGGTGCGATGGTTGCCAAGCGCTCGGGCGCCCGCAAGGTCGTGATCACCGACATCAACCCGGTGCGTCTGGCACTTGCGGAAAAGCTCGGCATCGACCACGTCGTCGATGCGTCCAAGGAAAACCTGTCGGACGTGATGAAGCGCATCGGGATGACCGAGGGCTTCGATGTCGGTTTGGAAATGTCGGGCGCGGCCCCTGCTTTCCGCGACATGATCGACAAGATGAACAATGGCGGCAAGATTGCGATTCTCGGCATCGCGCCGACCGGGTTCGAGATCGACTGGAACAAAGTGATCTTCAAGATGCTCAATCTCAAAGGCATCTACGGGCGGGAAATGTTCGAGACCTGGTACAAGATGATCGCCTTCGTGCAGGGCGGCCTCGACCTTTCGCCTCTTATTACCCATCGCATTGGCATCGACTCCTTCAGAGACGGGTTCGAGGCCATGCGCTCCGGCAATTCCGGAAAGGTCGTCATGGACTGGTGAAGCCAACATGAGGTCCAACAAAAAGCCGACCGATGGGGGCAATACGATGTCGATCAAGACTAGAGGGCAGGCGAAGCTCTTCTGCTTAGGCCCTTTCGGCTTATGACCATCTTGCCGGAACAGGGAGCAAATGAAAACTGGAACCGTCGGATGGTCTTTCTGGCGCTTCCCATCATTCTCGCAAATCTGGCTCAGCCGATCCTGTCACTTGTCGATACGATGGTGGCTGGACATCTCCCGGGGTCTTTCTTTCTCGGCGGGGTCGCGCTGAGCGGCGTGCTGTTCAATTTCCTTTTCTGGAGTTTCAGTTTTCTGCGCATGGCAACGACCGGTCTGGTCTCCCAGGCGTGGGGTGCCAAAGATAGCACGCTCATGCGCATGCATCTGTTTCGGGCGCTGCTTATCGCCGCTGCCGGCGGTGCCGTGATCATCCTGCTGCAAAAGCCGATCATCGAGATCGGACTCGGATTCCTCGGCGGCAGTGAAGCGGTCTACCGGAGCGCGTCGGATTATGCATTCGCCAGAATCTGGTCAGCGCCTGCGACGCTCGGAAATTTTGTCCTTCTCGGCTACCTTCTCGGTTGCCAGCGCGTGATGATCTCACTGGCGCTACAAGTCGCCCTTAATATCGTCAACTTGCTCGCAACTCTCACGCTGGTTCTTGTTTTCGACTGGGGTGTCGCCGGCATAGGGGCGGGGACCGCCGTTGCCGAATGGGTGGCCTTGATCGCAGGCCTCTTCATCATCAAGCCATTCGGTGCGCATCCCGCAGTGCGGATGAAAGAGCTGCTGGACGGGTTGGCGCTTCGACGGCTGGTCGCGGTCAACCGGGACATCTTTCTGCGAAGCTTCTTCCTTCTGCTCTGTTTCGGCTGGTTTGCCCGCAGCGGTGCCAAGGAAGGCGACACGATCCTCGCCGCCAATGCCATCCTTCTCAACCTCCACGGCTTTACATCCTATGGGTTGGACGGGTTTGCGAACGCCACTGAAACCCTGGTCGGTTCAGTCATCGGCGCGCGGCAAAAAAAGGCGCTTGCCCAGGTGATCAAGGCCGCGTTTGTGTGGTCGGGGCTGGTGGCGTTTCTGTTTTCGGTCGTTTACGCCTTCGCTGGCTCATCGATCGTCTCGCTCCTCACCGATCAGGAAGATGTCCGTACCGCCGCCATTGCCCTGCTTCCCTTCCTGATCGCGTTGCCGCTCGTTTCCGTGACCAGCTTCATGCTTGATGGCATCATGATCGGAGCCATGCGCGCCCGCGATATGCGCAACAGCATGATCATCTCCACCTGCATCTTCATCGCCACCGCTTATGGTCTGCAGCAGATCTGGGGAAATGAAGGGTTGTGGACAGCGATGATGATCCTGATGATAGCGCGTGCGGTAACGCTCGGCTTGAAACTGAAAGAGACATTTGCGCAGGTGTAGCGGCAATTTGCACAGCGCTCATAGCGGCGAAAATGACAAGGGGCGAAGCACGGTGTGCTGTCCGTCATACCCACCGACGAACCTCAACGGATCAGCGTGACGTGGAAGCAGGGCAAGTGGACCTCTAACTGAACCGGAAAACGGCTCGAGCAGCGCGACCGCATCAGGCGGCGCATGCCCGGTCACCAATCCTGCACAGTCAGGGGCAAATAAGGGCGTGCCTGCGGGCCGTGGGCCATGCTGCCTGTGACGGTCGGCGACGGCCGTGTCGAAAACGGGTGATCCGCGCCCAAGCGTCGCCAGAGAGTTATGCTGCTGCAACACCATCGGGAAAGCCTGGGGGATGAAGCCGTTTACCCAAGCCTCTTCATTCGAGAGGGCGGCGCGGCATGCTTCGCGTTCAGCCCAGTCCGCATAGGTCCAGAGATGGTGGATCACGTTCAGAGGGCCGGTTTCCGCCTGCCAGTAGCCGAGAAGCGGCAGGTGCCGTGTCACAAGCGGAAGCCCGAGGTCTGCAAGCAGTGCGAGGTACTCGCCGGTTGCGCCCGGCTTTAGCTGATAGGTTCGCCATTCGTGGATCATCACCGTCTCCCATCGTGTCAACCTGGCACGCCGGACCGCCCGCGAACATGGATAAGGCCTGCAAGAGATTGGACAATTGAGCCGATCAGCTGTCTTGTCGTGCCGCCTGTTTGCGATAGGTCCCCGGAGAGATCCCGACACGCTGGGTAAAGAAGCGGTTGAAATAGGCGGGGTCGTCGAAACCGGTCATATGGGCCACCTGCGCGACGCTGCTCTCGGTATAGACGAGGTAGCGCTTGGCTTCCATCAACAGCCGCTCGTAGAGCAGGTCCGACGCGGTCTTGCCGGCGCGCGCCTTGCAGGCAGCATTGAGCCGCGCCTGCGTCGCCGCCAGCTCTTTCGCGTAGAAGGTCAAGGATCGCTCCGTCCGGAAGTGGCGCTCCAAAAGGGCCCTGTAGCGCAAAAGCAGATCATAACCCCGGTCTGGCGTGGATATACCGGTCTCGTCATGGGTGATGTTAAGCCTCAGCACGATCACGAGCAGCCGCATGTAGTGTGCCATCATCGATATGCGCCGGCCGGGTGCCGACCAGATGAATTCCCGATGCAGCCAGTGAAACGTATCGACGACGGCCGGAATGCTGACGCCGGTTCCTTCGATCGGGTAGACTGCCGGTCTCGATGCAGCCGTTTCGAGCCGCGGGTCCGAGCTCGACGCTGCCTTCAGGCAACCGAGTGCGGCCGTCACCACGTAGCCGTCAGTCCCCGGATCAAAATCGATCTGGTGCACGATACCGGCTGGAACAACCATGATGGCAGGCGCGGGTATGAATGAGATCTGATCCTCCATGCGGATCGTTCCACCCCCCTCTCTGACCAGCAGAACCTGCATATGGTCCGGATGGGCATGCGGACGAATTCTCCAATCGTTTGGCCCGCTGCGGTCACGCAGGGGTTCAATATGCAGGAAGTCCAGATCGACGTCGGCACCCTGATCGCCATAGAGATAGTAAAGCGGAATGCCGCCTGCGGCCAAGCTTCCCATGTGTCCTCCTCATTATCTCCCTGGCAAATAGTGCAACAATTGCGCGACGGCGTCCATTGGTCATCCCCGGTATGCGGGTTAGCAAGATCTCCATCAAACGCGACCGGGAGAAGCGGATGGAGCCGAAGAGGGAGGAGGGGCACGTCTGTGACGTGCTGGTCGTCGGATCGGGCGCGGGAGGGCTTGCCACCGCGATCACGGCGAGGAAACACGGCCTTTCCGTGATCGTGATCGAGAAGGAGCCTGTGTTCGGAGGCACGACGGCGTTTTCGGGTGGCGTGCTGTGGATACCTGGAAACCGGCACGGGAAATCGAACAACCCGAGCGATACGCGCGACGCGGCGCGCCGTTACCTCAAGGCCGAGACCGGGAACTGGTTCGACGCGCAAACGATCGACGCGTTTCTCGAGGCCGGTCCGAAAATGCTCGACTGGTTCGAACGCGAGACGGTGGTGAAATTCGTCCCCACGCTTTACCCGGACTATCACCCGACGGTGGATGGCGGCGTCGATGTCGGGCGCTCGGTGCTGGCGGCGCCTTTCGACAGCAGCGTGCTCGGCAGCGATCTTGCGCGGCTGCGGCCGCCGCTCGGCTCGATCACGTTCATGGGCATGATGTTCAACTCGTCCAATGCCGATATCCGGCATTTCTTCAACGCCACCAAATCGCTGACCTCGTTTTCCTACGTGATGAAACGCCTTGTCGCGCATGCCGGCGAGGTTGTGCGTCACGGCCGCGGCGTCCAGGTCACGAGCGGCAACGCGCTGGCAGCGCGGCTGGCCGCAGCCTGTCTCGATCTCGATATTCCGATCCTGACCGAGACGCCGGCGCTACGGATGACCAAGGACGGTGGTCGTATCACCGGTGTCGAGGTCGGTGGCGCGTCACCCGGCCGTATCGTCGCCCGGCGGGGCGTAGTCCTTGCTTGCGGAGGATATGCGCAGGATCTCGCGAGGCGAGCCGGGATCTACGCCCATCTCAAGGCAGGCGGTGAGCATTTTTCGCCGGTACCGGAGGGCAATACCGGTGACGGCATCAGTCTCGGCGAGGAGGCAGGCGGCGCATTCGATGCCGAATTCGCCCAGCCGGCCGCCTGGATGCCGATCAGCCGCGTGCCGGGCAAAGGCTATTTTCCGCATCTGCTCGATCGCTACAAGCCGGGCATGATCGCCGTTCTGTCCAATGGCCGGCGATTTACCAATGAGAGCGAGAGCTACCACGATGTCGGCGCTGCCATGGTTGCGGCGGGCGAGGGGGGCGCGTGGCTGATTTGCGACCATCGGGCGATCCGCAAGTATGGTCTTGGTCACGCAAAGCCCGCGCCGGTGCCGCTTCTGCCGTGGCTGAGAAACGGCTACCTCAAGAAGGGAAAGACACTTACCGATCTTGCCAAGGCCTGCGCGATCGACGCGACGGGTCTGGATGCGACCGTGG
This sequence comes from Neorhizobium sp. DAR64860/K0K1, assembly GCF_050500205.1. Taxonomy (NCBI): domain Bacteria; kingdom Pseudomonadati; phylum Pseudomonadota; class Alphaproteobacteria; order Hyphomicrobiales; family Rhizobiaceae; genus Neorhizobium; species Neorhizobium sp. DAR64860/K0K1. The sequence continues at coordinate 131,484 of NZ_CP191458.1, forward strand.
CCGAATTCAACCGGGGCGCCAGGCAAGGCCTAGACGAACAGTTCCATCGCGGCGAGACCACCTTCAACCGATACCTTGCCGATCCCGACCACAAGCCCAACCCTTCGGTTGCGCCTGTGGAGCAAGGGCCGTTCTACGCCGTCCGGTTGGAAATCGGCGACCTCGGAACGTTCGACGGACTGAAAACCACAGTGGAGGGCGCGGTCGTCGATCGGGATGGCCGGGTGATCGATGGCCTGTTTGCGGTCGGTAACGACCGGGCTTCGATCATGGGCGGCAATTATCCCGGTGCCGGGATCACTCTCGGCCCGGCGATGACATTCGGCTGGATCACCGGGCGTTTTCTGGCAGTCATTGCACCGGCGGCGGAGGGAGACCCTGCATGAGCTGGCTTGGACTGGAGGGTAAGACGGCCGTCATCACCGGGGCTGGAGGTGGCATCGGTCAGGGGCTGGCACGCGCCTTCGCTGCTCAAGGGGTGCGGGTCGTGCTGCTCGACCGGGATGAGGCGCAGACGGCGCCGCTCGCTGTTGAACTGGGTACGGGCAGTTTTTCGCTTCCCTGTGATGTGTCGCGGGCAGACGACGTTGCCGCAGCGGCGGCGGCGGTCGAGGCGCAGGGAGGCGCCGATATCCTGATCAACAACGCCGGAATTCTGCGGCCCGGCCCGCTCGAAAGCGTCTCCGAGGCCGACTGGTCGGCGATGCTTTCCGTCAACCTCACGGGTTATCTTGTGACTGCGCAGGCGTTCGGTCGCGGCATGATGTCCCGCGGACGGGGCGCCTTGATGCATGTGGCGAGCATCTCCGGCAGCTACCCTCAGCCCGCAAGCGGCGCCTATTCCGCATCGAAGGCGGCAATCCTGATGCTGTCGCGCCAGCTTGCCTATGAATGGGGACCGAAGGGCATCCGCTCGAATACGTTGAGCCCGGGACTGGTGCGCACGGCGCTTTCCGAAACCTTCTACGCCGATCCGCAGGTCAAAGCGCGACGCGAAGCCATGGTCCCCGTCGGCCGTATCGCAAGCCCCGAAGATCTGGCAGACGCGGCTTTGTTTCTCGCCTCGCCGCGCGCATCCTACATCACGGGACAGGACATCCTCGTCGATGGGGGGCTGTCGCAATCGCTGATGGGACTGGTACCGAGGCCTGGTTATGCGTGAAGCCCTCGTCACCGGCGGCGCCGACGGGATCGGCCTGGCAATTGCGCGAGCGCTTGCTCAAAGCGGCCACCGCATCACCATCGCCGATATCGACGGCGATAAGGCTGCTGAGCGGGCGGCCGAATTGGGCGATGTCCATCGCGGCATGGCCTGCGATGTGACCGATGAGGCGCAGGTGGAATCGGTCGCTGGTTCAGCGCCGTTCGATGTGCTGGTCAACAATGCCGGGATCGGCGACAGCCACCTGCCAACGCTGGAGCAGGGGATAGAGGCGTTCCGTCGCGTCCTCGACGTGCATTTGGCCGGCACGTTTCTGATGTCGCGGGAAGTAGCGCGTGGCATGGTCGCGCGTAGCGATGGCGCAATCGTTAACCTGTCCTCGATTGCAGGGCTGACCGGTCTTCCCAAGCGCAACGCCTATGGCGCTGCCAAGGCCGGGATTGTTGCAATGACACGGGCAATGGCCTGCGAGTGGGCAGGGCGGGGTGTGCGGGTCAATGCCGTTGCGCCGGCTTTCGTGCAGACGGCGCTCGTCAAAAAGCTGGCGGCCGCAGGCCGGATCGATCTGCCAACGCTTCGCCGCCGCACGCCGATCGGGCGACTGATCATGGCCGAGGAGGTGGCGGCCGCCGTCAATTTTCTAGCCTCTCCAGCGGCATCGGCGATCACCGGCGTGGTGCTGCCGGTCGACGGCGGCTGGACCGCGTTCGGTGATTTCGGCGACGCGTCCCCTTGAGAACGCGTCGCCGAAAAGGTTATGCGATCGCGAGGATCGATCAGGCGGCATCCTCGATGTGACCGCCGAGAAACAGCTGGCCGACACGCGGATCATTGAGCAGCTTATCCGACTTGTCGAACATACGCGTCTGGCCGAGTTCCAGCACCAGCCCGTAATCGGACATGGCGAGCGCCGCCTTGGCATTCTGTTCGACCATCAGGATCGTTACGCCCTGGTCGCGCAGGCGGGTCAGCGTCTGGAACACCTCCTGCACGAGATTGGGCGACAGGCCGATCGACGGTTCGTCGATCAGGATCAGCTTCGGATCGAGCAGCAGCGCGCGGGCGATCTCAAGCTGTTTCTGCTGGCCGCCGGAGAGCTCGATTGCCTTCTGGTCCTTGCGCTGGCGCAGCATCGGGAACTGGTCCATGACCTGTTCCATCCGCATTTTCACCCGCGCCTGATCCTTGGCGGTGATGCCGCCGAGTTCGAGATTGTGCAGCACGGACAGTTGCGGCACGACATTGCGGCCCTGTGGCACGTAGGTAACGCCACGGGTAATCATCTCGGCCGGGCGCTTACGCGTCACGTCCTCGCCTTCCAGGTGGATGGAGCCGGAATTGATGTTGAGCAACCCGAAGATCGCCTTGAACACCGTGGATTTGCCAGCGCCGTTCGGACCGATCACCGTGGTGATGGACGCTTTCGGTATGCTGAAAGACGTCCCGTTGAGGATTGTGATGCGGCCGTAACCGCCATTGAGGTTTTTCACTTCCAGCATGTCAGCCTCCGAGATACGCGTCGATGACCAATTGGTTCGCCCGAATTTCATCCGGTGTCCCCTCGGCGATGATCTCGCCCTGCGCCAGCACGATGACGCGGGTGCAGAGCGACATGACGAACTCCATATTGTGCTCGATGACCACGAAGGTTGTGCCGTGTTCGCGGTTGTAGGTGATCAGCCGGTCCTTGAGGTGCCCGAGCATGGTCAGGTTAACGCCGCCGGCCGGCTCGTCGAGAAGTACGATGCCGGGTCCCGCCATGAAGGCCATGGCGGCATCCACCAGCTTTTGCTGGCCATAGGAGAGCGAGCCCGCCGGCGTATCGCGGTAAGGCGTCAACCGGAAGAACTCGATCAGCTGTTCGGCCTTCGTCGTCAGTCCGGCATCCGATTTGCCGAACAGGCGCGACAGCATCGAACCTTCGTGCTCCTGGCCGGCCACAATGACATTGTCGAGCACCGTCATGTTGGGGAAGACCGAGAGCTGCTGGAAGGTGCGGCCGACCCCCATCAGAGACAGGTCGGCAGGCCTTACGCCATCGGTGGACTTGCCGTTGATCTGGCAGTGACCCTCGGTCGGCTTCGACTGGCCAAGAATGCAGTTGAACAGCGTCGATTTGCCCGATCCGTTCGGGCCGATCAATCCGAGGATCTCGCCTTTATGCACATCGAAGCTGACCTGGTGGACGGCGCGGATGCCGCCGAACCGTTTTGAGATGTTGTGAACCGAAAGAATGACCTCCTGGGCCGCCGCATTCATAGCTGGACTCCCTGTTTGAGGTCCCGGCGGGCTTCATGCTTGGGCCGGAACCTTTCCGCGAGTTTCTTGCCGGCCCCGATCAGGCCGGTTGGCGAAAACACCATCAGGACGATCACCAGCGTCGAGTAGATGATCAGGTAATAGCCTTCCGTGAAGCGCAGCAGTTCCGGCAGGAGAATCACCACGGCGGCACCCAGCATCGGGCCGAAGAAGAAGCCCGAACCGCCGACCACCACCATCAGCAGGATTTTCAGGGAATGGATCAGTGCAAAGCTGCTGGGCTCGATGAACTGCACCAGCGGTGCCTGCAGCGCGCCGGCAAGACCGCCGAACGCAGAGCCGATGGCAAAGGCGAGCAGTGTCTGGCGTCGAACCTTAAGGCCGAGGCTTTCGGCGCGGATTGGATTTTCCCGCAGCGCCCTGAAGGCTCGACCCCAAGGGGACCGCAGGATCCACCACATGGCGCTAGCGGACACGACGAAGCAGACCAGCGTGAAATAGTAGAATGCGATGTTGCTGTCGGTGGTGATACCGAAAAACGACGGCCGAGGCATGCCCACAAGGCCGAACGACCCGCCGGTTATCTCTTCCTCGTTGCGCAGCACGAGGAACAACAGCGTGTTGAAGGCAAGCGTGACGAAGGCGAGGAAGTGGTGCTGAACCCGCAGCGCGGGGTAGCCGAGCAGCAAGCCGACCGCGAAGCTTGCTGCGATCGACACGATCACGGCCAGTCCCCAGTGAATGCCGTTGAGTGTCATCAGCGCGGTGATGTAGGCGCCGATGCCCATGAAGGCGGCCTGCGCCAGGCTGACTTGGCCGGCATAACCGAGCGTCAGGTTGAGACCCATGGCGGTGATCGAGAAAATCAGCCACGAGGCCAGCGTGTAGACAATGTAGTTGCCCTGGCCGATCGGAGCGGCGACGAGGGCAGCAATACCCAGCAGAAGCAGAAACGGTTTCAGGCGGATCATACGGTTCTCCCTTCCGAGGTGCCGAGCAGGCCCTGCGGACGCAAGAGGATGATGGCGATCAGCAGCAGAAGCGGCATGGCCGAGCGGTACTGGGCGGAGATGTAGACAGCCGATAGATTGTCGATCACGCCAATCAGCAGACCGCCCACCAGAGCGCCACGGATCTGGTTGAACCCGCCGACGATGGCGGCGATGAAAGCGACGAGGCCGAGCGTTTCACCATTGGAAAACTTGGCGAGATAGATCGGCGAGATCAGCACCGAGGCGACAGTGGCAAGGCCGGCATTAATCAGAAATGTATAGAGCACCATGCGCTTGACGTTGACGCCAAGGATTTCGGCGACCGCCGGATTCTGGGCGCTGGCCTGCATGCATCGGCCGGTCCGTGTTCGGTTGAGAAAGAGCTGCAGGCTGCCGATCGCGAGCATCGAGACAACGAGATTGCCGATATCCTGCATCGAAACGCTGGCACCGGCGATCTCGTAGACCGTCTGCGGAAAGATCGCAGGGAAGGGCTGGGCGGTCGCGCCGTAAAATTCCTTGACGCTTTCCTTCATCAGGAGGCCCAGCGAAATGGTGGCGATGACCAGCGGCAGCGTTCCGTGCGGCAGCATCGGTTCGACGATCAGCCGCTTGAAGGCCACGCCGAGGATAAGAAGCGACAGCGCGAGCGCCAGCGCCACGGAGGGCCATAGCGGCAGGCCGAACACTGTCATACCAACCAGCACGAAAAACGCTGGCAGCATGACGAACTCGCCCTGGGCAAAGTTGATGGTTTGCGATGCCTGCCACAACAGGGTGAAGCCGACTGCCGCAAGCGCGTAGATGGAGCCGGCGGCGAGACCGGAGACAATAATCTGGATAAACTCGGCCATGGGGTCGTCCTCACGGGCTGGTAATCGGTGACGTGCAGGATTGATGACGACGTGCCGGCGGCGCGAACCGCCGGCACTTGTCTCGTCATGCGATCAGCATCAGTTCGGCGGCAGCACCGCCTGGACCACCTGTTTGCCGTTCTCGACTTTCACGACAAAGCTTTCGCGCGACATCTCGCCGGTGTCGTCCCAACTCACATCCATCAGGACGCCGGGGTGCTCCTTGGCTGTCAGCTTGAGACCGTGCAGCTTTTCCGCGATGGCCTTGCTGTCCGGCTTGCCGACCATTTCCGTGACGTATTTCAGCGTCCAGGCGGCGGTGTAGCCTTTGATGGCATTGTGGTCGGGCGTGTACTTGAACTTCGTCTTGAAGCGCTCCACCATTTCCTTGACGGCGGGGATATCGGCATCGGGCGTCAGGCCGACATGGCCCATAGCGCCGTTGGCTGCATCGCCGGCAAGTTCGATGACCTTGTGGCCGATCAGAGTAGTTTCGCCGAGAAGGGGTTTGTTCAGGCCTTGCTTGCGGGCTTCGCGCAGGAAGCGGGCGCTTTCTTCTTCGGTGTAATAGATGAAGAAGGCTTCGGCCATGGAGCCCTTCAGCTTCAGCACGTCGGCGGAAAAGTCAGCCTGCGCCTGTTCGGACGGCACATCGACGACGATCTCGATATTGGCAGCCTTCATCGCATCGACGAAAGCCTTGTGGCCGCCCTTGCCGAATTCGGTATTGGCCCAGGCGACGCCGACCTTTTTCAGGCCCATCGTCTCGGACATGTATTTGGCAAGTTTCGGCACGCCCTTTTGCGAGCCGAAGGCGGTGCGGAAGATGTAGGGGTTTTTCATGGCGACGATGGACGGAGCCTCGGAGCCGGTGAACTGCGGAATGCCGGCCTGACGCGCGACCAGCATGTTGACCACGGTTGATGACGAGAACACCGTTCCCATGATCGCGTAGATACCGTCGTCAATTCCCTTCTGGACCATGGCGCGCGAAACCTGTGGGTCGGTCTGGCTGTCATATTCCAGAACCTTGACCGGCTCCTTGAGAATGCCGCCCTGGGCATTGATTTCCTCAAAGCCCATCTTCACGCCATCGCGGAAGTTGGTGCCAGCCGCGGCACCGGGTCCGGACAACTCGACGATCGAGCCGACCTTCAGTTCCGCAAGCGCCGGCATTGCGCCGAGCGCCAGTACCATTGCAGTCGTGGTGATTAGTTTTCTGATCATGACCTTCCTCCTTGGCTGATCGATATTTCCGTCCCGGCGGCCAGGTCTCCTCCCTTGTCGCCGTATCCCTCCTGCCCGTGCGTAAAGCCGGGCCTGCGGTGTCTTCGTCTCGATCGCCTAGGCGTCGATCGTGCGTGTCCCCATCAACAGATCGGCCAGCAGCACGGCCTGGGCGTCGAACATGCCTGACCCGGACATGGTGCCGCAGCCCTTGTCGCGGGCAGCAGCAATCAGCGGCGGCACGGCCGGCCGCGTCACGACGTCCGAGACGAACTGGTCTGCGGTCAGAAGATCCGTCTGCACCGGCAGGGGATCGGTCTCACGCATGCCAAGTGGCGTGGCATTGGCGACCAGTGCAAAACCGCGTGGATCTGTTGAGCCTATTCGCGCACGACCCGGAAATGCCTTGTTCAACTGCGCGATCAACGCATCGCGCTTGTGCGTGTCGAGATCGTGGAGGGCCAGTTCCGAGGCGCCGCGCGCCAAGATTTCGTAGGCGATGGCCGCTCCGGCGCCGCCGGTACCGACCAGAAGCGCAGACTTGCCGGCGATCTGGAAGCCTTGGGCTGCGATACCGTCAAGGCAGCCGTGTCCGTCGGTTGCGTCGCCTACCCAGTCGTCGCCATCGCGGATCATGATGTTGACGGCGCCGGATGCCTTTGCGCGGGCCGATATGCGGGCGCAGAATTCGAGGCAGGGGACTTTGTGCGGTACCGTGACAATGATGCCCGCGACATTGCGCATGCTCTTTGCCTGCGACAGCCAGCCGGCCAGGTCTTCGGGGAGAATATGGACCGGTGCGACGATGCCGTTAAAGCCGCGATCGGCCATGATCTGGCTGAGCGAAGCGGGCGATTTCACCTGTCCGATCGGATGGCCGATGATCGGGAAGAGCTTGGTCTCCCCGTCGACCTTTATATGTATACTCACGCCTTCCTCCCCTCGGCATGCGATCCGACCCTTGTCCGGTCGTTCTCAAGCTCGACAAAAACATAGGCTCCGTCGTCGGCAAATGGACGATGGGGGCGAAACGTTGGACTATTCAACACCGGCGGTCTCCTTCAGTTCGGCCAAGGCCCGGGCGATGCCGTTGCTGACGGTCGTGACAGGCTGATTGCCGAGGATGTGTGGCACCGGGTCCGACGCCAAATCGGCGGGAATACGCAAGGGCGGTCCGCTGATCCGGATCTCGTTCCAGCCGGACTGGTGACTGAGTTCGGCGACAAAATCGGTCATCTCCACCGTATCGCCGGCCATCGTCAGAACGGTCGCTCCTTCCAGCGGCACTGTCATCGCGGTCGAAAGGATCCGGGCCACGTCGTCGACGTAAACGAAGCCGACGCGGCCAGAAAAACGGATTTCAGCCGGTTCGCGGCGCACGGCTGCTCCAAGCGCGATCGACGGACCAGCCGCGATGCCAGCGCTCTCGCCGGGGCCGTAGACGATGTAGGGGCGAAGGCCGAGGCTCGGGATGCCGTGGTCGAGCAGATAGGCCCGCGCCATGCCTTCGACCGCAAGCTTTGTCGCCCCATAGACCGTCATCGGCCTTGGATTGACGGCATCGTCGAGTCCGAACACGCCGGCCGAGCTCAGATAGGCAACCGGTAGGCGCTTTGCCTTTGCCGCCTCGAACACATTGATGCTGCCTAGAAGATTGACGCGCGTGCCGAGCGCCGGGCTGCGGGCACAATCGACCGTCATCAGGCCGACGAGATGGACAATTCCGTTGCATCCATCGGCAGCTTTCGCCACCGCGGCGGCATCGGTGATGTCGCCCGAGACGATCTCGACGCCATCCATGACGGATAGTCGTTCCGGCTTGGGAGCCAGGTCGAAGATCCGGACCCGGTGCCCGGCCGCCTGCAATGCCCTGACGGTTCGCAGGCCGACGAAGCCGGTTCCGCCGGTCACAAGGACGAGGCTCATGCAGCCTCTCCCTTGCGAGCAGCGACGGCGCGGCGGGCTGCATGACGGGCGGCGATGGCCCCGAACACGATCGCCGGGCCGACTGTGATGCCTGGGCCGGGATAGACCCCGCCCATGATCGACTGCAAATCGTTGCCGCAGGCATAAAGGCCCGGAATTGCCGATCCGTCGCGGCGGAGAAGCTGAGCATTTTCGTCGCCGACCAGGCCTATGGCCGAGCCGATATCGCCAGGCCAGAGTTTGACGGCATAATAGGGCGCCGTCTCGAGCGGCCCGAGCGTCGGATTGGGCCCATGCGTCGGATCACCGTTGGCCCTTTCGTAGACGGTGGTGCCGCGGGCGAAATCTGCGTCCGTGCCGCTCCTCGCATAGGCGTTCATCCTGGCCACGCTGTCGTTCAGGCCGGCAGCGTCGATGCCGAGCTTTCCTGCCAGTTCATCGAGCGTTGCAGCCTCGGTCAGGTAGCCATCGGCAAGATAGGGGGCAATGTTCGCACCGCCGGGCCGTATCATCCCCATGCCGTATTTCTTCAGCGCCGCAGCGTCGGCAATCAGATAGGTGGGCACATGGCTGCCGTCCTTGTTCGCCGCATACATGGCCGACACGAACAGGTGGTAGCTGGTGCTTTCGTTGACAAAGCGACGACCGTCGCGGCCAACCGAGATGATGCCGGGTTTGGAACGGTCGAAGACGAAATGCGGAAAAACCGCGATCGAGCCATCGGCGCGCTTGCGATGCGAGACCGGCGCCCAGAAGCACGGCTGCGCCGCCGTGTCGCCGTGATAGGCGCCCGCGTTAAAGGCGAGATCATGCAGCGTGCCCGTATGACCGGGTGCCGACGGGCTAAACTCGGGCAGTGGTTGCGGCAACTTGTCTGCACGCATGGTCGGGTGACGGGCAAAGCCGCCGGAGGCGAGGATCAAACCGCCCGTGACGTGAATCTGCCGTTCGGTATCCTTCTGACGGAGTGTCACGCCTGTTACGCCGTGAGGCCCGGTCGTGAACGCCAATGCCTCGGTTTCGGTGAGGATGGCGACCCCAAGCTTGCGCGCGGCAAGCAGCATCCTGCCGATGAGAGCATTGCCCATCACCAGCCGCGTTCCGCGGCCATGGCGGATCTTGTCCAGGTAGTAATGTCCGATCAGTCGAGCCGAGTAAGCGGTCGACTTCGCCGATTTGCCGATTTTCATCAGATGGGCGATGTCGTCACGGTCCACCATGAGGCCGCCGAGAATGGTAAATTCCGGGATGGGCGGACGGATGAGATGCAGGTCTTTCCCGAGCGCCGATGCATCGAACGGCAAAGGTTCGAGAGCCCGCCCGAAGGACGTGGCGCCCTCCAGCTCGTAAAGATAGTCGGGGTGAAAAGGGCGCGCACGGAATTTGACGTCCGTTTTGTCTTCCAGCGCATCGACCACACCTTTCCCGGCTGCAACAAACGCATCGCGCACGGATTTGGAGCTGTGGTTGCCGACAGCGCGATCGAGAAAGCCTGAAACCTTATCGCGACTGTCGTCGGCACCCATGGCCTGCGCGTGACGGGTAAGCGGGATCCACGTGGTCGCGGCGGAATAGGAGGTCGTGCCGCCGAGATATTCGGTGCGCTCGACCAAAAGGACACGTGCGCCTTCCATCGCGGCAAAGATGGCGGCAGACATGCCTCCTGCGCCAGCTCCCAGTACGACGACATCGTAATCTGGCCCGACTTTCGTCAGTGCATGTTGCATGTGACAATCCTCCCAAAAGACGAGACAGGCCAGTCTTCTGTGGTCACCATCACAAATTATGGAATGACATTCAATAATAAAAACCAGTTCCATTTTTGTTGTTCGTCTGATACCTCACATTCGATCGGGGAGGATCTGGATGGGACGTGTAATCGACATTGCGGTAATTGGAGCCGGTGCCATCGGCCGCACGCATATCGATACGCTGGCCGGAATGCCCCGTTTTCGCCTGACGGCGATCGTCGACCCGATGCCGGCGGGTTCTGTTCTCGCTGCCTCGCTTGGCATTCCCTGCCTACCGTCCTCCGAGGCCCTGATCGATTCGAGTCTCGCTCGCGCGGCGATCGTCGCCACTCCGAACGAGACGCATCTCCCCGTATCCGAAGCTTTGTTGCGGGCCGGTATTCCTGTGCTTCTGGAAAAGCCGGTCGCCGAAAGCCTGGCTTCGGCGCTGAGGCTGATCGCGATTGCCGACGAGACCGGTCTGCCGCTTCTGATCGGTCACCACCGCCGCCATAACCCGATCATCCGCGCAGCCCATGCGGCGATCCATGCCGGCCGGATTGGCGATCTGGTGATGGCGACCGTGACCTGTTCGCTTGCCAAGCCGGCCGGATACTTCGAGGCCGCGTGGCGCAGAACTCCGGGCGCCGGCGGGCCACTGCTGATCAACATGGTCCACGAAATCGATCTGCTGCGGCATTTCTTCGGCGAGATTGCGCAGGTCCAGGCGATCGCCAGCCATGCGCGCCGCGGTTTTGCCGTCGAGGATACGGCGGCGGTCAATCTCTCCTTTGTCGATGGCGGGATCGCGACCCTGTGCATTTCCGATACCGCGGTCGGCCCCTGGGCCTGGGACCTGACAGCGGCGGAAAATCCGGCACGCTTTCCAGCTCATCCGGTAACCGCCCATCATTATGCCGGCAGCAAAGCTGGCCTCTCGCTGCCCGATCTGACGCTCTGGGAACCGAAGGGCGAGCCGGACTGGACTGAGAAGTTGCGACCGACAGTACTCGATGTCATCCAGGCCGACCCCTACGAGCGCCAGCTTTCCCATTTTGCCGATCTGATGGACGGGTCAGGCACGCCGATCGTGTCAGTACGGGACGCGACGGCCAACCTGATCGTGCTCGATGCGATCCGCACGGCAGCCGATACCGGACAGTCCGTCACAGTTGACCTTTCACCGCTCGAAAGCCTTAGTGGAACCGTGTTCAACAACGGAATGGGTCCATGAGCAGCGTTCTCGGAAAATCCCTCGCCATCATCGAACTGCTGGTCAATCATCCGGCCGGCCTCACCGTGTCGGCGATCGCCAGCGAAATCGATCAGCCGGCAAGCGGCGTACACCGGACTTTGCAGGAGCTCGCGCGGCTCGGTTACGTGCGCCAGGCGCAGGCGCAGGGCGATTACGCCCTGACTATCAAGCTGCCGGCCATGGGCGTCGGGTTTCTCGGCCGTGCCGGCATTACGGATGTGGCGCAGCCGGTGCTCGACGAACTGGCAGCCCATTCCGGCGAGTTGATCCGGCTTTCGGTCATCGATGGCGACCGCTTGACTTGGGTGGCGGTGGCGCAGGGGGCAACACGTGGCCTCCGTTACGATCCGGGCCAGGAACAGGGCGTGGTCGTGCATCTGGCGAGTTCCGCCGGCGGTAAGGCGTGGCTTTCGTCGATGAGTGATGAAGAGGCGCTGTCGCTTGTCTCCGGCCAAGGGCTTTTGCGACAGGCGGAAGGCACGGGACCGAACGCCCCGCGCAGCCTTACGCTCCTGTTGGAACAACTGGCTCAGGCCCGCGCGCTCGGTTACGCGACGGCGGTGGATAGCTATATCGCCGGCATGGCGGCTATGGCCGTTCCGGTCCGGTATCACGGCCATGGTCAGGTGCTCGGATGTCTCTCGATCGCCGGCCCGGCCGTGCGGATGACGGCGGAGCGGATGGCGGTGCTCGCACCCCGGCTCCAGGCCGCGGCCATCGAACTCGGCGAGGCAGCCTCGGGATCGCAATATTTTCAGGCAGTCGTGAAGGCGGTTGAGCCGGCCAGAGGAATGGAACGGAAGACCGCGTAGCAACGCGCCGTTCCACTGTCTTGTCCGGGCATGTACGTAAGGCGGGGATGGATGGAACGGCAATCTGTGAACACCATGACCTGTGATGTTCTCGTCATCGGTTCCGGCGCTGCCGGGCTCGCGGCGGCGGTGACGGCAGCGCACTACGGCTGCAAGGTCATCGTCGCTGAAAAGGCTTCTGTTTTCGGCGGTACATCGGCTTGGTCGGGCGGCTGGCTCTGGATACCCCGCAATCCTCTGGCGCGGGCCGCCGGAATAGACGAACCACCGGAGGGGCCGCGCGGATACCTGCGCAGCGAACTCGGCAACCGTTACGGTGATCCGCGCGTCGCGGCCTTCCTGGACAAGGGTCCGGAAATGGTTTCCTTCTTTCAGGATCATACGGAGGTCCGCTGGGTGGACGGCAATCGCGTGCCGGATTTCCACGACACGCCCGGTGCTCTGAAGGGTGGCCGGTCGGTGACCGCGGCCCCGTATGACGGGCGGCGTCTCGGTCCATGGATCGACAAGCTCCGCCCGCCGCTCGACGTCGCCAGCCTCTGGGGCATGGGGCTGGCAAGCGGTGCCGACATCGGACATTTCTTCAAGGCAACCCGCAAGCCGCGTTCGGGGCTGTACGCAGCGGGCCGGCTCGTCCGGCATTTTCGCGATCTTGCATTGCACCGCCGCGGCATGCATCTCGTCAACGGCAATGCTCTAGTTGCCCGTTTGCTGCGCTCGGCGCTCGATCTCGGCGTTTCGATGATGGAACAGGCGCCGGCAAAAGAGCTGTTGCGGAATGGCGATCGGGTCGTCGGCGCGCGGCTGGGCACTGACGGTGGCGATACGATCGTTCATGCGGCGCGCGGCGTCGTGCTGGCGACCGGTGGTTTTCCGCATGACCGCGACCGCCTGACCGCGCTTGCCGGATCGGCCGGCGGCGGCGAGGGGCATTTTTCGGCCGCACCCCGCAGCAATACGGGCGACGGATTGCGGCTGGGGGAAACCGTCGGCGCCACCGTTTCGGCCGATCTCGCCTCGGCCATGGCGTTGGCGCCGGTGTCGCTGGTGACACGGCCGGATGGCAGCGTTGCCCATTTCCCGCATCTGATCGAACGCGCCAAGCCCGGCATCATCGCGGTTACAACGTCGGGCAGGCGGTTCGTCAACGAGGCGGACAGTTATCACGACTTCACCAAGGCGCTGCTCGATGCGACGCCGCAGGCAAGCCCGCCCGTTGCCTGGCTGATTGCCGACCACAAGGCACAGCGGCGCTGGGGCCTTGGATGGGCAAAGCCGTTTCCGTTTCCTCTCGGCCCCGCGATCCGTTCCGGCTACCTCAAAAGAGGCCGAACGCTGGCCGAACTTGCCGCGGTCTGCGGCATTCCCGAAGTAGCTCTCACAGACACGGTCGCGACTTTCAATCGATATGCTGAGCGTGGCGAAGACCCCGAATTCGGGCGCGGCCGGTCCGCCTACAACCGGGTCCAGGGCGATGCCGACCACGCGCCCAATCCATCGCTTGCCCCGCTTGCCCATGGGCCGTTTTACGCGGTGAAGATCGTGCCCGGATCGCTCGGAAGCTTCGCTGGCCTTCGCACCGATCCGCAGGCGCGGGTTCTGGACGCGGGCGGCGAGGCAATCCCCGGTCTGTTTGCTGTCGGCAACGACATGACGTCGATCATGGGCGGCAATTACCCGTCCGGCGGCATCACACTCGGTCCGGGCATGACGTTCGGATACATCGCCGGTCGGGTTCTGTCCGGCCAGCCCGTCACGGTATCCGAGACAATTTCACAGGAGGAAATGGAATGAGCCTTTATGAACTTGCGACGCTCGACACGGTGATCTTTGGCGCTGGCAAGGCAACGCCTGGGATCGAAGCCTGGGTTGCCGCAGGCGAGGGGCGCCTCTGCGGAGCCTGGGGCACCGATATCGGCTCGCTGAACCGTATCTTCCTGCTGCGCGCCTTCGACAGTCTCGATAGTCTCTACGGCGAGCGCGAGCGGGCGTTGCGTAGCGACAACCCCTTCGGCTGCGTCGAGCAACTGGTTTCGCTCAGCATGGAAAGCTACCGCGCGCTGGAATTCCTGGCCCCCATCAAGGCCGGCACGTTCGGTCCGATCTATGAGTTCCGCACCTATCACACCCGGATCAACGGCATCACGCCGACCGCGGAAAAATGGGCCGATGCGGTGCCCGGGCGCGAGGCCTATTCGAAGCTCACCGTTGCCATGTATGGGCTCGACGGCAGGCCGCGGCTCACCCAAGTCTGGCCCTATGCCAGCCTTGCCGCCCGCACCGACGCCCGCGGAAAATCGGTCGCCGACGGCAAGTGGCCACCGAAGGGCGGTCCCGACTGGCTGACACCTGAAATGACCAGCCAGATCGCCATGCCGCTACCCTTCTCGCCGCTGAAGTGAAGGCACTGATCGGGCAGGCCATCATCGCGACGGCCTGGTACGAGACGTCGGGACGTCATCCTGCCGCTCTCCGTGTCCGGCGAGCGTTGCTTTTCTGCGTGAAGGCGGACCGGCATCAGTCCTATAGATTGGCCGTATAGTCCATTGTTCAAACGCCTGCGGGTGCGCTTAAAGAGACCCCAAGATCTACGGAGGATTTCATGCGCACCCAAGTCGCCATCATCGGTTCTGGCCCTTCGGGTCTCTTGCTTGGCCAACTGCTGACCAATGCCGGTATCGAAAACGTCATTCTCGACAGGGTGAGCAAGGACTACATCCTTGGCCGGGTGCGGGCGGGCGTGCTGGAGGAAGGCATGGTCAGCATGATGGAGCGTGCCGGTGCGGCGGACAGGATGCACAGGGACGGCCTCCCACATGACGGGTTCTCGCTTGCCTTCGACGGCCGCGACCACCGCATAGACCTGTTCGGGCTAACAGGAAAACGCGTGCTGGTTTACGGCCAGACCGAAGTCACCCGCGACCTGATGGATCAGCGCGAAGCCTCCGGCGCAACCACGATCTATAGTGCCGAAAACGTAGCGCCGCATGACTTCGATGGAACGAACCCGTACGTGACATTCGAAAGAGAGGGCGTCAGCCACCGGATCGACTGCGATTTCATCGCCGGCTGCGACGGTTACCACGGCATCAGCCGTAAATCGGTGCCGGAGCACAGTCTCACGACGTTCGAACGGGTCTATCCGTTCGGCTGGCTCGGGATCCTGGCGGATGTGCCGCCGGTCAGCCACGAACTGATCTACGCCAATCACAGCCGCGGTTTCGCACTGTGTTCGATGCGCTCGGCCAGCCGCAGCCGCTACTATATCCAGTGCGGACTGGACGAGAAGATCGAGGATTGGTCGGATGAGCGCTTCTACGACGAACTGCGTCGGCGGTTGCCGGCGGAGCATGCGGAAAGCATGGTCGTCGGCCCCTCATTCGAAAAATCGATCGCGCCGTTGCGGTCCTTCGTTGCCGAGCCGATGCGGATCGGCCGCCTGTTCCTGGTCGGCGATGCCGCGCATATCGTGCCCCCGACCGGCGCCAAGGGGCTGAACCTTGCAACCAGTGACGTGTTCTACCTGTTCGAGGGGCTGCAGGAGTATTTCTTAGAGAAATCAGCCGCGGCGATCGACGCCTATTCGATGCGAGCCCTCAAACGGGTATGGGGCGCCGTGCGCTTCTCCTGGTCGATGACGACGATGATGCACCGCTTCCCCGAAGCCGGCGAGTTCGATCGGAAAATCCAGGAAGCGGAACTCAATTATCTCGTAAGCTCGAAGGCTGCAGCAACAGCACTCGCCGAAAACTATGTCGGCATGCCCTATTAGGCTCCGTCGGAAAGAGTTGTAGGCCGAAGCTGCGGAGCGGCCGCCATACACGCCGATCGCGATCATTGCTCATCGCAAACGTGATAAACTGTTGTATTCGTCGACATGCGTCATACACTTGGCAGGATGGTTGGGCGTTCCTGATCGTCGGCATCCGCAATATCGGTTGTGTGTCCCACTGGATATTTTATGTTGAATTGACAGCAGACGAGAACGATCGATTGGTAGATACGCACGACAGTCCTTTCACCACTCAGAAATCAGTACATCGGCGGAAAGCGTGCAGCGCTTGCGCCAACTGCGATGTGCGCACAATGGCTGTTTGTGCTGCGTTGGCTGACGAGGAACTTTCCGAACTCGACAAGATCATGACCTCTCGGCATCTTGCTCCCAACGAGATGCTTGTGAGCGAAGGCGACCCTTTGCATCGGACCTACAGCCTTACTGCAGGCATGTTGCGACTATCGATCGCGCTCCCCGATGGACGCCGCCAGATCACCGGCTTTCTGCTGCCGGGCGACTATCTTGGCCTGGCGGATGAGGACGTCCATTCCTCCACGGCGGAAGCGATTGGTTCAGTCCAGCTCTGTTCGTTCTCGACGCGCGAAATGCATGCGCTGATGGAACGCTACCCCAAGCTGAAGGACCGGCTGCATTCCTTTACCCGCTCGGCGCTTCGCCAGGCCCGTGACAATCAGATGATTCTCGGGCGCCTGGCGCCGGTCGAAAAGCTTGCGAGCTTTCTTCTGGCGCTGTCGGCAAGGGCTGCGGAGCATAAACTTTCCGCCAATCCTCTGTCCCTGCCAATGTCGCGGACCGACATAGCGGACTATCTTGGGCTGACGATCGAAACCGTCAGCCGCTCCTTCACCAAGCTGCGCAATACGGGCATGATCCGGCTGCCCGATCCGCAAACCGTCGAACTGATCGACATGTCTGCGTTGGAGGCCGTTGCAGGCATCAACGTTCACTGATCTTCGCGCAGACGTCCGTCCGTCAGATGGAGGATGCGGTCAACGATCCCGAACGGCAAGTGCGCATGGCTGATGAGGAGGACGGTTCGTCCCACCGTCGCGTTCCTGAGATCACGGAAGAACGAGAGTTCGGTTTCCCGGTCGAGACCGCTGGTCGGCTCATCGAGAACGAGGATCTCCGCCTTGGACAGAAGTGTTCGGGCGAGGCAAAGCCGCCGTGCCTGTCCGACGGAGAGTGTATGACCGGCTTCTCCGACCGGCGTTTCCAGACCGGCAGGCAGACTGCGCACAAAATCGGCGAGACGCGCCTTGCCGAGAGCGAACCAGCATTCGTCATCGCTCGCTCCGTTGCAGCCGATCCTCAGATTGTCACCGATCGTGCCGATGAAGACCGGCGCGTTCTGTTCGAGCAGGGCGATCCTGGCGTGGAGATCGGACTGCGCGATGTCGCGGATATCCGTACCCGCAACGCGCACGGCTCCCGCGATGGGATCAGCGAGGCGCAGGAGAAGGGCGCCGAGTGTGGATTTTCCGGCGCCGCTTTCCCCCATGATGGCGACGCTACTTCCGGCGTCCACCGTCAGATCGAGGTTCCGTAGGACAGGCCGCCGCGGATCGTAGCCGAAGGTCAGGCCTTCGATTGAGATACTTCCCCCGGCGGGAAGGGCTGCCGGATGGAGCGTATCGACGACAACAGGTGGTGTCTCCGCCAGTCTCCTCAGTCGCTCCGCCGCGGCGATCGCGCTACCGAACTTTGCGACCTGCCGGGTGACGGCCGCCGTTGCCTCGAAGCTCCCGAGCGAGGCGAGAAGAAGGCCGACGAGAATAGGGCCGCTGATCAGGCCACGCTCCAGAGCCGTCAGCCCGGTCAGCAATGTGCCGACGACTGCAAGTCCTCCGAGGACGGCGATTGCTGCTGACGCCGATGCCGAGGCACGGGCGAGACGCAGCCTCGTCCTTGAAAGATCTGCAGCGATTGCATCGGAGCGTGCCCGCATCCGATCGGCAGCACCGAATGCAATCAGATCGGCGTGGCCGTCGACCATGTCGAACGCCGCCACACGCAGTTCGGTCGAGAGGTCTATGATCCGGGCGCCCAGCCGGCGCGTTCCGCTTGAAAGCAGAATCGGAACGACAAACAGAGCTGTCGCCATGAAGACCGCATATAGGATTGCAGCTGCCGGCAGCATGACGGACAGGAAAACGGTCACTGCCGTTGCTGTGAGTACACCCGTCACGAGCGGACCGGCTGCGACGATGAACACACTGTCGAGCGCATCCACGTCTGCCGTTAGCCGTGAAACCGCATCGCCCTTGCGGAGCGTCTGGCTGGCTTGGTGCACGCCGGGACCGAGGCGTCTGAACAGCCATTCTCTGATGTCGGCCAGTACTCGAAGCGTCGTGTCGTGACCGACGAGCTTTTCGCCGTAGCGCGACAGGATGCGCAGCATCGACAGTCCTCGGACAGCAGCCGACGGACTGAAAAGATTGAAGCTCATGGCAGCGGTGGTCAGGAATGCCGCGGTCAGAAACCAGCCGGACAGGCCCAGCAGAGCAACGCCCGCGAGAAGGGTCGCCAGCGAAAGCCCAAGCGCAATGGCGAAGCCTGCCAGATGGCGCCGAAACAGCGGGTGAAAAGACAGAAGCGCTCTCATGCGGCAAACTCCCGACCAGAGGAAACGACAGACAGGGTCGGCTTCATTGGCAAGAGATGTCCGTTCTCGAACCGCACTGTCGCGTCCATGCGGGAAGCGACTGTCATCGAATGCGTGGCAATGATCATCGTCCGCCCTTGGGCGAACCCCTGGAGGCGATCGAGCACGGTCGCTTCCGTCTCGGGATCGAGATGCGCGGTCGGCTCGTCAAGCAGGATGATGGACGGATCCGTGAGATAGAGGCGGGCCAGGCCGACGCGATGCGCCTCGCCGCCCGACAGGCCGAGACCACCTTCTCCGATACCGGTGGCAAGGCCGTCCGGAAGGCCATCGCTGAACGCCGTGACCAGGGCCAGATCGGCCGCGCGGCGGATCTCGTCGTCGCTGGCGCCGGGATTAGCAAGGCGGATATTGTCGGCGATCGTGCCGTGAAAGAGATGCGGTTTCTGACTGACGAAGGTCAGCATCCGGCGGAGCTCGCGCTCATCGATGTCATCGAGCCGGCGATTGCTGAACTCGATTGTTCCCTCAGTGCGCGCAAGCCTTGCCAGCACATTCAGCAGCGTCGACTTGCCGATGCCACTGCGACCGACGAGGGCGATATGCTGGCCGGCCGGGATGCAGAGTCTGCTCGATGTGAGCAAAGTGGATCCACCGTCCGGCGTTTTCAGGCTGAAATTGGTGGCAAGGATCGTGACCGCAGAGGAAACGAGACGCAACGGTGCCGGAGGGATTATCGCAGCCACGGGCATGGGAAGCTCGCCGAACTGGCGCACGATCTCGGCGACCGCACCCTTGGCATGGGCGCGGTCGTGGTAATGTGCGGCGAGCGATCTAAGCGGAAGATAAACTTCCGGAGCCAGCAGCAGACAGAAAAGCCCGGATTGGAGCGACAACTGCGTACCGGGCAGGTCGACCATGCCGAGATAGCTGAGGCCGACGTAAAGTGCGACGCCGGCAACGCCAAGCGCTGCGAAGAATTCGAGCACCGCCGATGACAGGAACGCGATCCGCAACACGCGCAGCGTCCGCCGGCGAAGCTGGTCTGTCGCTTCGTGCATGGCTCCAGCCTCGATCTCCATTCGTCCGAACAGCTTCAGCGTGAGGAGACCACCGAGACGATCGGCAAAATACTCCGACAGCCGCGACAGCGCATTGGCCTGTGCATCGCTCGCGGCCTGCGCCCCGAAGCCGACCAGCGCCATGAACAGCGGGATCATCGGCGCCGTGAACAGGAACAACAACCCGACCACCCAGTCGAACGGCATGACGGCCGCGGCAAAGACGATGGGGAGCAGCGCGGCCTGAATGGTTGCGGGCAGGAACCGCGAAAAGAATCCCTCCAGAGCCTCGACCTGATCGACGACCGTGCTGGCAAGCGCGCCGGACGACCGGTCTTGTCTCCAGTCTGGACGGGGGGCGAGCAGCCGTGTGGTCAGGCTGTCGCGCACCGTTCGCTTGATCTTTTCGGCAGCGAACGATCCCGCCACTTCGGCAGCAATGGAGAGGGCGATACGGAGTGCAACGAGGGAGGCGAAACCGAAGATCTGCGGCCAGAGTTGGTCTAAGGGAACGCCATCCTCGATGGCCCGGCCAAGCACCTGCGACAACAGGAGCACCTGCCCGATCAGCAGCAGGCCGGAGATTATAGGGAGTGCGACCGCGATGCCGAGGGCGATGCCGCCGTGTCGGCGCAGGGCGGAAAGCGCTTTCCGGTCGCCGCCATCTTCACCCATTTCCTGCTCGTCTGTGCTTGTGGTCATCGGTTTCCGTACTGCCCTGATCGTCGTGGGACTATCTAATCCGGCATGCAGGAGGGCTCATTGATTGCAATCAATGCACGGGGCCCGTGCGGTGGATTATGCCGCTTTCAGACCGGGGATTTCGAACCGGAAAACCTGAAAATAGGCGGGTAGACACATGATCGACTTTACGGTTGTCGACCTTTCGCGACTGCAGTTCGCGGCGACGGCAATGTACCACTTCCTCTTTGTTCCGCTGACCTTGGGGCTGTCGTTTCTGATGGCCATCATGGAAAGCGTCTATGTGATGACCGGGCGCGAAATCTGGCGGCGCATGACGCTCTTCTGGGGCACGCTGTTCGGCATCAACTTTGCGCTGGGCGTCGCAACCGGCATCGTCATGGAGTTCCAGTTCGGCATGAACTGGAGCTATTACAGCCACTATGTCGGCGATATCTTCGGGGCGCCCCTTGCGATCGAGGGCCTGATGGCCTTCTTCCTGGAAGCCACGTTTATCGGCATCTTCTTCTTTGGCTGGGACAGGCTTTCCAAAGTCGGCCATCTGGCCGTGACCTGGCTCGTGGCGCTCGGCGCCAACTTCTCGGCCCTGTGGATCCTGATCGCCAACGGCTGGATGCAGAACCCCGTCGGCTCGACCTTCAATCCCGATACGATGCGCATGGAAATCACCGATTTCGCCGCTGTCATCTTTAATCCCGTGGCGCAGGCAAAGTTCGTCCACACGGTCAGCGCCGGCTATGTCACCGGCTCCATGTTCGTCATGGCGATCAGCGCCTGGTTCCTGCTGCGGGGACGCCATCTGGATCTAGCCAAGCGGTCGATGGCGGTCGCTGCGAGCTTCGGCCTCGCCTCGGCTCTTTCCGTCGTCGTCCTTGGTGACGAGAGCGGCTATGTCGCGACCGAGCACCAGCAGATGAAGATCGCTGCGATGGAAAGCATGTGGGAAACAGAACCGGCCCCTGCCGGCCTCAATGTCTTTGCCATCCCGGGCGTCCGCGAGAACAGCTATGAGGTGAAAATCCCTTACGTCCTTGGCCTCATCACCACGCGATCACTCTCCACCGAGGTGCCCGGCATTCTGCCCTTGGTCGAGCGTGCGGAAGTCCGCATCCGCAACGGCATGACCGCCTATGCGGCGCTGGACCAGATTCGTGCCGACCGCAACAATGCTGCTGCCCGCCAGACCTTTGCCGATACCTGGCATGACCTCGGTTATGCACTCCTGTTGAAGCGTTACGTCGATGACGTGCCGGCGGCGACCGACGAGCAGATCGAAAAGGCCGCCTGGGATACGGTGCCGGACGTGCCGACGCTGTTCTGGAGCTTCCGGTTCATGGTTGCGATCGGCATTTACCTGATCGTCTTCTTCGCGGTGGCTTTCTATCTGGCCTCCCGCCACAGGCTTGGTGAAAACCGCGTGCTTCTGTGGATCGCCCTGTTCAGTCTGCCGCTGCCATGGGTTGCCATCGAATTCGGCTGGCTCGTTGCCGAATACGGGCGTCAGCCTTGGGTGGTCGAGGGAGTGCTGCCGACCTTTTATGCCGCGTCGGGCCTAACCCTCGTGGATCTGGCGATCAGCCTCGGCTTCTTCCTCACGGTCTACACGACGCTTGCCGTCATCATGGTTCTGCTGATGCTCAAAATCATCAAGGCCGGTCCGAGCGAAAGAAACGTGCTGATCGACGGCATTCGCGGATCGGCAGTGGTTCCCGAACGCGCCGCCGCTGCGCCGCAACGCTGACCCTCTCATTCGAAAGCAAGGTCCATGTCCCATTTACCTCTCGATTATGAAACATTGCGGATCATCTGGTGGTTGCTGCTCGGCGTCCTCCTGATCGGCTTTGCCATCGCCGACGGCTACGATCTCGGCGTTGGCGCCCTCCTGCCATTTGCGGCCAAGACGGACGAGGAGCGGCGCATCCTGCTCAACCTGATTGGGCCGACCTGGGAAGGGAACCAGGTCTGGCTCGTTCTGGGCGGCGGCGCCATCTTTGCCGCCTGGCCGGCGCTCTACGCGGCTTCTTTCTCCGGCTTCTACCTTGCCATGATCGCCATCCTGCTGGCCCTCATCCTCCGGCCGGTCGGTTTCAAGTTCCGCGGCAAGGTCAAGGATCCGCGCTGGAGAAGCACCTGGGACTGGGCGCTGTTCATCGGCGGTTTCGTGCCGGCGCTGATCTTCGGTGTCGCGGTCGGCAACGTGCTGCTCGGCGTACCTTTCGGCCTCGATGGCACGATGAGGGCCCATTACGACGGGAATTTCTTCGGTCTTCTTCGGCCATTTGCCCTGGTCGCTGGCCTCACCAGCCTGTCGATGCTGGTCATGCACGGAGCCGTGGTCATTGCCATGCGCTGCTCGGGGCCGGTCGCCGAACGCGCGACGCGCTTTGGCCGGATGGCGGCCGCAGCCACCGTCGCCCTGTTCGCGCTCGCCGGCTTGTGGGTCGCCTTCGGCATGGACGGCTATGTCGTCACCAGTATTCAGGAAGCTGCCGGTCCATCCAATCCGCTGGCGAAAACCGTCGTCACGCAGGCTGGAGCATGGCTCAACAACTACCATGCATATCCCTGGATGATCATTGCGCCGGTTCTCGGCTTCGTCGGGTCGCTCGTCGCCCTGGCAGGACTCGGCAGCCGTCGGTTCAAGATCGCACTCGCTGGATCGAGCCTTGCCATCTTTGGCATCATCTCGACCGCCGGCCTGTCGCTCTTCCCCTTTCTGCTGCCGTCGTCGATCGATCCGGCCGTGAGCCTGACGGTCTGGGACGCGTCATCCAGCCACCTCACCCTGTTCATCATGCTGCTGGCGACCGTCGTCTTCCTGCCGATCGTGCTCGCCTACACAGCCTGGGTCTACCACGTGATGCGCGGTCCAGTGAACGCGGCCTCGATCGGTCGCAATCCGAACGCTTACTGAAGGAGATCATTCATGTGGTATTTTTCCTGGATCCTCGGCGTCGGCCTCGCCTGCGTCTTTGCCATCCTCAACGCCATGTGGTTCGAGATGAAGGAAGACCGGCGCCTCTCGGCGCTTCCGGACCCCTCAAACAGGCCAAAACGCAGCGCCGTCGGAGATCCGGCCGCATGAAACCGGATATGGTCGAGCGTCTCGCGGAAATGCCGGTTCCACGATACACATCCTACCCCACCGCCGCGGATTTCAGCGAGGCGGTGGGACCCAAGGAACAGGCCGCCTGGCTCGGCCAACTTGATCCGGCCGAACCGGTCTCTGTCTATCTGCACGTTCCCTATTGCCGGCAGCTTTGCCACTACTGCGGTTGCCATGCCAAGGCGGTGCGGAGGGCCGAGCCGGTCGAGGACTACCGGACCACGCTGGAGGCAGAGATCGCGCTGGTTGCCGCTCACCTGCCAGCCCGGCTGAAGATCGGCCGCATCGCCTGGGGCGGCGGCACGCCCTCCATTCTGGGCGAGGCAGGCTTGAGCTCCGTTCTCGGTATGCTCAAGAAGCATTTCGACCTGGAAGACGACTACGAGCATTCGATCGAACTCGACCCGCGGATGCTCGGGCGCGATCTTTGCCAAGCGCTCGGCCGGCTCGGGATCAACCGCGCCAGTCTCGGCGTCCAGGATCTCGACACCGTTGTGCAACAGGCAATCGGGCGGGAGCAGCCGGAAGAAAAGGTGGCCGCCGCCGTCCGCGACCTGCGCGACGCCGGCATTTCACGCATCAATTTCGATTTGATCTATGGTCTGCCGAACCAAACCCAGGAAAGCTTGCTGACGACCTGCCGTTCCGTCTTGGAGCTTAATCCGGATCGCATCGCCTTTTATGGATACGCCCATCTACCATCACGAAGGGCCAACCAGCGCCTGATCGATAGCGCATCGCTTCCTGGACCCGTCGAGCGTTTGCAGCAGGCAAGCGCGATCGCGTCTTTCTTCATCCGCGAGGGCTATCAGGCGATCGGCATCGATCATTTTGCCACGCCTTCCGATCGACTGGCGGCTGCCGCAAGAGAAGGTCGGCTCCACCGCAATTTTCAAGGCTACACGGACGACGATCGCCCGACCCTGCTGGGGTTCGGGTGCTCTTCCATCTCGCGGCTCCCCGGTGGCTACACGCAGTCCGAATCCGGTATCGAGGCTTACAAACGCCATATCGCGGAGGGGTCTCTACCCACGCGACGCGGCCACGCCTTTGTCGAGGACGATCATGAACGCGCGACAATCATCGAACGCCTGATGTGCGATTTCTCCGTCGATCTGGGACAGAATGCCGCCGGTTATGCCGACGAACTGGCCTTGCTGCGACCGTTCGCTCTGAGCGGTCTGTTGACGGTGCGGGCGAACTGCATCTCGATGACGGCAAAGGGGAGACCCTATGTTCGCACTGTTTCGGCTATCTTTGACCGGTTCAGAAGCCAGGGGCAAAATCTGTTCAGCCCGAGCGTATGAACGTCACCACTGAACGTCATCACTGACATAATGAATTTGAGGATTTCGGCTTGAGGAGCGGAAAGCGCGCCCTCACGAAAGGCAGACGGGATGAATATAAGAGAACTTGATTATCAGGAGTGCATGGCATTTCTTTCAAAAACCCGGATGGGGAGACTGTCCTGCGTCCTCGAAGGCCGCCCGTACACGGTTCCGATTTCTTTCATCATTGAGGACGACTGGTTCTACAGCTTCTCGCTCGAGGGCAAGAAGATCTCGTGGATGCGCGAGAATAACTCCGTCTGCATTCTGGCAGACGAAATCTCCAGTCCGCAACAATGGCGGACCGTTATCGCGAATGGACAGTTCAAGGAATTCGACCAGGCTGCCGAATGGGCGAAGTATGCGCGTGCATGGTCTCTTCTGCAGTCCAGCAACGCAACCTATTGGTTGCCTGGAGGACTGAAAACAGCAGCGGCCGGGGTGCAAAACAAACCCGTCTACTATGGAATTCGGATCGAAAGCGTCTCGGGGAGAGAGGCCTATCTCCCGACCGAAACCGGACGTGTGTCCGGCATGCATCCGCATTGATGCGCACGGTGTCGCCCGGTTCACGCGCCAGCCGGGCGACACCAAAGCCGTACGGCTTCGGCTGCCGCCAGACTTATACGCGCGCTACTCTGCGGGGTGCTGCCTGCGCGTGTGGAACCGCGCTTTCAGCCAGACCAACAGATCATCCAGGAATGTGAACACGACCGGGATGACCAGCAAGCTCAGGAAGGTTGAGGTGATGAGGCCGCCGATCACCACGATGCCCATCGGCTGGCGGAAGCTTGAATCGCCGGATACGAGGCTGAGGGCGGCGGGCAGCATGCCGCCCGCCATGGCGATCGTCGTCATCACGATCGGCCGCGCCCGCTTGTGGCAGGCATCCACCAGCGCGTCATAGCGTGACATACCGGCGCGCCGCGCCTCGATCGCGTATTCGACGAGCAGGATCGAGTTTTTCGACACGATGCCCATCAGAAGCAGCAGGCCGATGACCGCAGGCATCGAGAAGCTTGTTCCCGTCAGCACCAGTGGCAAGAGCGCGCCGCCGAGAGCCAGCGGCAAGGCCATCAGGATCGTGACCGGCTGCAGGAAGTCATGGAAAAGCAGGACCAGCACCGCGTAGACGCAGAAGATGCCGATCGCCATCGCCAATCCGAAACTGCTGAACAGCTCGCTCTGGCGCTTCAACTCTCCCTGCTCGACGAATTTCACGCCCTGCGGCAGGTTCTTGTAGCCGGGAAGCTGCGCTGCCTCGTTCGTCACTTCCGAAAGGCTCCGGCCGTTGAGCTCGATCGTGAGCGAGACGTTGCGCGACCGGTCGAGCCGGTCGATCTGGCTGGGGCTGGAGCCTAGCGATATGTCGGCGATGGCGCCGAGCGCGACATTGCCGTCCTTGCCCTCGACCGGGATGAGCGACAGCGCATCCAGCGATTGCCGGCTCGCCGTGTCGAGCATGACCCGGATGGGGACCTGGCGTTCCGGCAGGTTGAGCTTCGACAGGGCCGCATCATAGGCGCCGGCCGTTGCGACCCGAATGGCGTCGGCGATCGCCTTCGAGGTCACACCCAGAGATGCGGCTTCCGCGAGATTAGGGCGGATGGTGATCTCCGGCGATTGGGTCGCGGCCGACGAGGTCACGTTGCCGATGCCGGGCAGCGTGCGCAGGTCGGACTCGAGGCTGGCGGCCGCTTTTTCCAGAAGGTCGGAATCGTCGCCGGCCAGCGTCAGCGTCAGCTGCGTACCATTGCCGCCGGATCCGATCTCAAGACGGACGCCGGGCAAGGTTTCCAGCGCCTTGCGCAAATCCGCTTCGATCTGAGATTGCTTGACGTCACGGTCGTCGATCGACGTGAGGTTGACGACGAGCGTCGCACTGTTGGTGCTGGCATTCGAGGTGCTGTTCATCCCGCCCGTGGAGGCCGTGCCCGTTGCCTGGAAAACCGAGGTAACGTGGTCGACGCCGGCAATGACCGCGGACGCCTTTCGCGCCGCTTCGTCGGTCGATTCAATGGTCGAGCTTGGAGGCGTCGTGATCGTGACCTGGGTCTGGCTGCTATCGGATGCCGGAAAGAACCCGGTCGAGAGATGGCTGAGCAGCAGGATCGTGAACGCCAGAAATCCGACTGTACCGAGCACCGGTATCCAGCGCCGACGAAGCGCGCCTTTGACGGCCCAGAGGTAGGATCGCATCAGGCGACCGTCCTCTTCGTGTGCCTTGCCGCTCGGCTTCATGATGTAGGCCGCCATCATCGGCGTCACCAGACGCGCGACGAGAAGCGAGGCGAGGACGGCGACGGAGGCCGTGATGCCGAATTGCTTGAAGATGATGCCGGGAATGCCGCCCATGAAGGCTGTCGGCAGGAACACGGCGACCAGGGTGAAGGTGGTGGCGATGACGGCGAGGCCGATTTCGTCGGCGGCTTCCATCGCTGCATCCATGGGGCTTTTCCCCATGTTGAGATGTCGCTCGATATTCTCGATCTCGACGATCGCATCGTCGACCAGGATCCCGACCACCAGCGACAGCGCCAGAAGCGTGATCGTATTCAACGAATAGTCGAGCAGATACATGACGAGAAACGTCGGGATGATCGACAAGGGCAAGGCGACGGCGGCCAAAAGCGTCGCCCGCCAGTCACGCAGAAAGAGCCAGACCACGAAGATCGCGATCAACGCTCCCTCATAGACCATATGCATCGAAGATTCGTAGTTCTGCTCGATCGGTACGATCGTGTTGTAGGCCTCTTCGATCGTCACTCGCGGATTTTCTGCCGCGAATGACTTCATCTGTTCGCGGATACTGTCGGTAACGGCGACGTCCGAGTATCCCTTGGACCGCTTGATCTGCGCGGCAATGACCGGTTTGCCGTTGATATAGGCAAGCGAGCTGAGATCACTGTGGGAATCGGTAACCGTGCCGAGTTCGTCCAATCGAACCCAGTTTCCGGCCGGCAATGGTATCGGCAGTGCGCGGAGCTGTTCAACGCTGCCGACGGCCGCCAGCGTTCGGACAGACTGGCTTTCGCCGCCGATCCGCCCCTTGCCGCCCGACAGGTCAGACTGCACTGAATCGAGCTGCCCGTTGACGTCGTTTGCAGACAGACCGAGGCCATCGAGCAGATTGGCGTTGAGTTCGACGCGGACCTCCCGGTCGACACCGCCCAGGCGCCCAACTTCGCCGACGCCTTCGACAGCCATCAGGGCACGCGACATGTTGTTGTCGATGAACCAGGAGAGTTCCGCCGCATCCAGCGTGTCTGACCGCACCACATAGGTAATCAGCGGCGATGCATTCAGCGACTGTTTGGAAACCGTCGGTGCGTTCATTTCTTCCGGCAAGTCGTCCTGCGCCTGATCGACGGCGCTCTTTACCTCGTCCAGTGCTTCCTGCGTGTTCTTTCCGACTTCGAAGGCGACGGAAATGCTGACGGAGCCATCGGTAACCGTCGTGGTCACGGAATCGAGCCGCGCCAGGCCCGTCAGTTCGTCTTCGATCTTGCGCGCGACCTCGGTCTCAAGCTGTGAGGCGGCGGCCCCGTCGAGCGACGCACTGATCTCGATCGTCGGAAGATCCATGTCGGGAAAGTTCTGGATGTCGAGACGGTTAAACGCCCACAGGCCGCAGGCCGTCATCAGGACGAACAGCAGGATCGGCGGAACGGGATTGCGGATGGACCAGGAGGAGAAATTCACTTCATCGCCTCCGTCTCGGCTTCGGCGACCGTATCGACCACCCGCACCACGGAACCGTCCGCAAGAAACGCGCCGCCGGAGACGACGACTTCCTCGGTCGTGTCGATCCCCGATACGATCTCGACCCGGTCGCCTTGCCGCCGGCCGGTCTCGACACGCTTGCGGGTTACCGTCGGCTGATCTGTCGCGTTGAGGACGAACGCGTAGGAAAAGCCGTCCCTCAGGGTGACGGCCGTTGCCGGAACTGTCAGCGCATCGGTGGCGCTGAATTCGAAATTGCCGCTGACGAGAATGCCGGTCTTCGGTTGTGGCATTCCGACTGCGGGCTGCAGGGCGACATAGACAGTGACCCGACCGCTGGCGGTCGAGCTCGTGGGCGAGACAAGCCGCACCTCGCCACGGACATCGCCGAGCGGCGTCGGAATGACCGCTTTGGTGCCTTCCTTGACATCGGCCAGCCGCTTGACCGGCAGCTCCGCCTGCCACTCGATGCGATTCTGGCGGATCAGCTTGAACAGTTCGTCGCCGGCGGTCACCACCTTGCCAAGCGACGCGGACCGTTCAGAGATCACGCCATCGTCGTTCGCGTAGACCTTCGTGCGGTCAAGGGTCAGCTGCGCGGATGCCAGCGCGGCCTTCGACGACGCAAGGGCTGCTTTCGACTTGCGCTCCGTGATCAGATACTCCGTCGTCTGCTGGGCGGAGATCGCACCGGAGCCGGTCAGCCCGCGGGCGCGGTCGGCATTCGCGACCGCCTGATCGAGATCGGCCTTTGCCTGCTCGACGCTTGCCTGCTGTTGCTCGAGCTCGGCCTGCGCGGTTTCGGCGTCGAATTGCACCAGCAACTCGCCTTTTTTTACCGTCGCTCCCACATCCGCATTGATGCCGATGATCCGCAATCCGCTGACTTCGGCGGAGATCACTGCTTCATGCCAGGCCGCAAGGCGCCCGCTTGCAGGAATGAGCACCGGCCACTGGGAAACCTCCGATTTCGTCACGCTGACCGTGAGGGCGGCCGCGCCGGCGGTCGTCTGCGTCGCGTCCTGTGCCCGGCCTGCCGGGGTGAAAGCAAGACAGACGACGCAGGCAAGCGCCATCGTCGTGAGCGGGTGTGATGTTTTAAGCATTAGTTGAGTTCCCGTGCAGAAGAGGCAGCGGCGGTCGGAATGGACCAGCCTCCGCCAAGCGCTTTGTAGAGGGCGATCCAGTATTGGACGGCGTCGCGCCTGATTTCGATGAGAGTGATGGCCGCCGATTGCGCCGATCGGCGAGCTTCTTCGCGGTCGAGAATGCTGACGCCCCCGGACGCCCAGTTCTGGTCGACCGCGCGGAAATAGCGCTGATAGTTGTCGGCAGCGCTTTTTGCGTCGGCAATCCGCCGCAGCGCCGTGTCGACCCGCAACAGCGCCGTCTCGACTTCGGCAACGGCGCCAAGCACGCCAGACTTATAGTTCGCAACCGCGATATCGTAGTCGGCAACCGCACTGCGCACAGCCGCCCGTCGTGCTCCGCCATCCAGCAACGGCACCGACAGCGCCGGTCCGAAGGACCAGGGAACAGACCGGCCGGTCACGGTGGACTGGCTGATCGAGATCGATCCGCTGAGGCTGAGGCTGGGGTAAAGATCGGCCTTCGCCGCGCCGACGTCCGAAATCGTTGCGGCGACTTCAGCCTCCAGCGCATTGACGTCGGGCCTCTGTCGCAGGACGTCGGCAGGCACGGCAGTGATCCGCACCGCAGATGGCTGCGGAATACGCCGTTTGCCCTGATCGAGTAGCCGGCGGACCGCCGGTTCGTCTCCGCCCGTCAATTGTGTGAGCGATTTGATCAGGATCTCGCACTCGCCGCGCTGGGCCGTCAGGCTTGACGAGGAGGCAGCAGCGCTTGCCCGTGCCAGCGCCAGGTCAGCTGTGGACGTAAAGCCTGACTGCGCCGACCGTTCCGTGGCGCGGATGGTGGCCGTCTGCGAGGCAAGCTCGTCGCGGTAGAGGCGCTCCAGTTCGCGGCAGGCGCGGTACTGGACATAGTCGTCGCCCACTTCGGCGGCAATCGAAACGCGGGCATCGTGCCATGACCAGACTTCGCCAGCGGCCCGCGATGCAGCGGCGCGCACCTGCTTCTTGGTCTTGCCGAACAGATCGATTTCCCAGGCGGAATCAAGCCCGCCGCTCTTTGTCGTCCCGGCGGTCAGCCTGTTATTGTCGTTACCCTTATTGCCCTCACGGCTTGCCGATGTAGAGCCGTCGAGCGATGGGAAAAGCCCTGACGCGGTGCTGTCGAGCGTGGCGCGCGCCTTGTCGATATTCGCCACCGCTTGCTCGATGGTCGGGTTTTCGCGGTCCGCCATGTACAACAAGGCGTCCAGCGAGGGATCCTTGAAGCTTGCCCACCAAGCCACGAGATCGGCTGTTCGACCGCCATGCGGAAGCGTCGCATGCCAGAAGGCGGCAACAGCTGGCGTCGCCGGCTTGAGAGTGCCAAGGCTCGTGCATCCGGTAAGCAAGGCCGCGATGGCCAGGACTGGTAGAACTGAAGAAAGAGTGCTGCGCATCGATTGGACACCGCCTTAACTGAAGGCCGCAGTATAGGGATCGCCATGTTAATGTCGGTCAAGAGCAGGTTAAGTTAGGTAAAACTGCTGTCTTCGCAGCCTCAAGGTCGTAAAGCTGAAGTTATCGAAGGAGCAAGAGCAGGGCATGACCAAGCTACTATTGATCGATGACGATGCCGAGCTGACCAACCTGCTGGGCGAGTATCTGACAGAGGAAGGCTTCGCGGTCGAAACGACCGCGGATGGTCGCGTCGGCGTGGCCGAGGCCATGTCCTCCTCGACGGATCTGATCGTGCTCGACATCATGATGCCGCGGATGAACGGCATCGAAGTTCTGCGCAAGATCCGGCAGGTGAGCGACGTGCCGGTGCTGATGCTGACGGCAAGGGGAGACGATATCGACCGCATCGCCGGCCTCAATCTCGGAGCCGATGATTACGTCTCCAAGCCCTGTTCGCCGGGGGAACTGGCCGCGCGCATTCGCGCCATCCTGCGCCGCTCGGGCCGAACCGAGCGGGACGGCACCGTCAACGAGATCAGGACGGGCGAACTGGTGCTTTATCCGTCGAACCGCAGGGCGATGTGGCGGGCGGCACCCCTGGAACTGACCGGAACCGAGTTCAGCCTGCTGGAAGTGCTTGCCCGCTCCTCCGGCCAGCTTGTCTCCAAGCAGGAGATATCGTTGCGAGCGTTTGCCAAGCCGCTCACCGCGTTCGATCGCCGGATCGACGTCCACATCAGCAGCATCCGGCAGAAACTCGGCGCCCGCCCGGATGGGCAGCCCTGGATCCAGGCCGTGCGCGGCCGCGGCTACCAGTTGCTGGAAGGCTGACCATGCATCGCCTGTTCTGGAAATTCTTCACCGTCGTCTGGTTGGCCATGGCCGGCTCGATTGCGATCCTGTTTGCGATCAGCACGCTGTTCCAATCACCGTTCGAGGAGGAGGTTGCTGGCCGGGAACTTAGCCTGACGCTGGAGACCGCGGCCCAGGTGCTCCAGTCGGATGGCCTGGAGGCGACGGCCAGGCTGGTGGCGGCGGTTCGGCGGACCGGTCGCGACATCCCGGTCACCGTCACGACCGACGGGCCGGCGATCGATTGTGCCGAGCAAAACGAGGAGGCGCTCGTTCGGACCGCCGTGCGCGACGGAGAGTGTTATCGCCTGGAAATTGCCGGCGCAGCGCCGAGCATGATGGCTAAAACCTGGCCTCGGGCTGTTCCGTGGCTGGCAGCACTTCTTGCGGCAGCCGCTGCGGCCTATTGGCTCGCCCGCTATTTCATTACCCCGGTCGAGCAGCTGCGCTATGGGCTGCGCTCGCTTGCCAGGGGAGAACTGGACGTGCGGATCGCCCACAAGATCGGCGCCAAACGCGACGAGATCGCGTCGCTGGCGCACGATCTGGATATCACCGCTGCCCGGTTGCAGGAGCTCCAGATGGCTCAGCAGCAGCTGTTCCACGATATTTCACACGAACTGCGCTCGCCTTTATCGCGTCTGCAAGCTGCTATCGGCGTTTTGCAACAGAACCCCGTACGGCTGGCGGTGATGATCGAGCGGATGAGCCGCGAGGTCGAGCGGCTCGACGAACTGGTCGGCGAAATCCTGACTCTCGCCCGGCTGTCGGATCGCGATACACCGAGGTTCGAGCGGCAGACGCTCGACCTTGTCGATCTCCTGCGTGAGATTGTGGACGATGCCGGCTTCGAGGGACAGGCGCGCGGGGTAACCGTCCAGTATGAGGGCGTCGACACATTCGTGGCTTCCGTCAACGGCGAGCTGATCTACCGCGCGCTGGAAAATGTGATCCGCAACGCCATCACCCACACGGGACCAAGCACCGCTGTCCGTGTGACGTCCAAGGTCTTGGACCGGAAGCTGATCGTGACCGTCGAGGACGACGGCGAGGGTGTGCCGGAGACGGAACTGGAGGCGATCTTCAAGCCGTTTTCGCAAAGTTCAACCGTCACCACCCGTTCCGGCTTCGGCCTTGGGCTTGCCATTACCCGGCGTGCGGCGGAATGGCACGGCGGGGGCGCAAAGGCAGAAAACAGACCGGCCGGTGGTCTGTCCGTCCAAATCACAATTCCGACCTGTGCTGCCCCACGAAAGCTTGTGGCAGCAAATTAAGCGCCCATCGCGGTTCGGCCTTGGCAAATCGGTGTCGCCGACTACTTCACCCGGGAGTCGACAACGACAAGGAGACACACAGGATGACCGCCATTCGCCGCATCGTCTTGGCAAGCCGACCGACCGGTCAGCCCGAGGCTAAGAATTTCCGCATCGAGAATTTCGAACTCCCGGAAGCAGCAGAAGGAGAGGTCACCTTGCGATGCCTCTATCTTTCGCTCGACCCTTACATGCGCGGTCGCATGAGCGACGCAAAGTCTTATGCAGCGCCCGTTCCCATTGATGGCGTTATGGAAGGCGAAACGATCTGCGAAGTGGTGAAGTCTCGCCACACAGCCTTTTCGCCCGGCGATATCGTTCGTGCTCGGACCGGATGGACGACCAATGCGGTTGTCCACGGAGATACCCTGACTCGTGTCGAAACGCACGGCGCAACGCTGACGACGGCACTCGGCGTGCTGGGAATGCCCGGCTCGACCGCCTGGAGCGGAATGAAGTTCATCGGGAAGCCGAAGCAAGGCGAGACCGTCGTTGTCGCCGCTGCCTCCGGGCCTGTCGGTTCGCTGGTCGGCCAGCTTGCGAAACTTGCCGGGGCGAGGGCAGTCGGGATTGCCGGCGGACCGGACAAATGTGCGTATG
This sequence comes from Neorhizobium sp. DAR64860/K0K1, assembly GCF_050500205.1. NCBI lineage: Bacteria > Pseudomonadati > Pseudomonadota > Alphaproteobacteria > Hyphomicrobiales > Rhizobiaceae > Neorhizobium > Neorhizobium sp. DAR64860/K0K1. Next base: position 165,318 of record NZ_CP191458.1, read on the forward strand.
TGAAAGATGGCCTCGGCTTTGACGCCGTTGTCGATCACCGCTCGAAAGATTTTGCGTCCGATCTCGCTGCTGCATGCCCTGACGGCGTCGATGTCTATTTCGAAAATGTCGGCGGGCACGTTTGGGACGCCGTCCTGCCGCTGCTGAACCAGTTTGCCCGTGTCCCCGTCTGCGGGCTTGTCGCGCACTACAATGGCGCCGGATCTGCGGAAACGGACAGGCTTCCGATCACCATGTCGGCGGTTCTGAGGCGCAGCCTTCTCATCCGCGGCTTCATCCAGACTGAATTCATCAGCCACTTTGGAGACTTCCTCGATGAGGTCGGCCCGCGCGTCGCGTCCGGCGACATAAAGTATCGGGAAGATATCGTTGACGGCCTCGAACGTGCGCCGGAGGCTTTCATCGGTATGCTCACCGGCGGCAATTTCGGAAAGCTGATCGTGAAAATCGCTGACTGACTGGCTCAAGCAGCCTAATCCGGCCATGAATTCGCCGTGTGTAACAAAGACCAGACCCCGGACCGTGGCAGCACCGTCCGGGGTCTTCAAAGCCAGGCCTACCTCTGATTTCAGCTTGAATGATGCACTCGTGTTCCGGTCGACTGGCCAGGTGGTGCAGGCGAATTTAGCGTGGGTTTCAGCCAGTTGAGTTCGGCAACATTTCGTGGCATCAACCGGCACCATTCACCTTTCGAAAGTCGCTGGTTACGATGCAGTATTCCGTATTGACGCGGCGATGGATCTCGGCTGCGATTATCGCGATCGTGTCCGCTCAGCTCGTTGCCTGTGCCAACAGGCCTTCGGCCTCTGTTCTCGATCCGGTCGCGGTTAACCCGGCATCCAGCCGTCAGCTTACCGTCCTTACTGCGACGAACCGGTCGCGGGACGGCGACGGATACTCGTCCCGCCGTAACGCAGATCCGGCCTTCGAAACGTTCACGGTCGCAATCCCGCCCTCGCACCGCCCGCCGAAGATCGAATGGCCTGTCGGTAGACCCGACGCGTCGACGGACATGGTTGTTTCCGAAAGACGCTCTCTCGACCAAAAACAGTTTCTGGCGTTGGCGGACGCGCCCAACAAGGATGGGGCGGTTGGCATCTTTGTCCACGGGTATAACTACACGTTCCAGGAGGGTCTGTACCGGCTCGCGCAGGTCGCCGCCGATTCCAAGACGGATGGAAAGCCCGTCCTTTTCTCTTGGCCGTCGCAGGGATCCCTTGCGGGATATCTCGCGGATCGTGACGCGGCCCTGGCTTCGCGTGACACCCTGGTCTGGCTCGTCAAATCGATGGCAGCCAAACGCGATGTGAAACGGGTCATCCTGTTCGGGCATAGCATCGGCGGGTTCCTGATCATGGAAACGCTTCGCCAGCTGAAGCTTGAAGGCCGCGGCGACGTCCTCGACAAGTTGGTCGTCGTGCTCGCGGCTCCAGACATTGACGACGATCTGTTCAGGTCGCAGCTGGAGGTCGTCGGTCGGATGCGTACCCCCATCACGCTGTTTGTTTCCAAGGACGACAAGGCGCTCAAGATCTCCAGTTTCATCAGCGGGGAGAAACCGCGCGCGGGATCGCTCAATGTTGATAGCCCTTCGGTGCGCGACGCAGCCTTGCGCTATGGTCTGCGGATCATCGACATCTCGTCGGTCAAGGCAGCAGATGGGGTCGGGCACGACCGGTACGCCAATCTCGCACAACTGGGTCCGCAGCTTGCGCAGGCGGGTGGCGGGGCGGTTTCGGTGCCGGAGGCGGGCGCCTTCGTCTTCGACGTCGCGGCATCGGTCATTTCAAGTCCGTTCAGATTGGCAGGCGCGGTCGTCGGCGGGCGCTGAGCTTGCGGTTTCTGGCGGTAGACCAGGGAAGGATGATTGATCCTTCTCTCTCATTCTTGTGTCCGTGCGTGGTCGCACTTGTCGATTGTCACCCTATGTTGCGTGTGTTGAACCGAGAGACACCGATTTGCGCCGAGCATTCCACTTCCTCGCCCTGACGGGCGTTTTCATCGTCATTCTACTCGTCTCGGCGTGGTCATCGCTGGCACTGTGGTACCGTCTGCCATTGCCGCTCCCGGCAAGAGCGGTGTTCGCTGCGCTGTTTGCCGCTCTCGGTGTCTGGACCATCGTCTCTGTGATCCGCCACCGATGGCGGGCTCCGACGGGCGTGTTCTCGGTGGCCTTCGCGATCGTGCTTTCGTGGTGGTTCACGCTCGCGCCCCCAGCGGTAGGAGACTGGTCGCCGGACGTTGCGCGACAGGTCACCGGAACGATTTCGGGCGACACGTTGACCCTGAACGGTGTGCGAGACTTCACCTGGAGAAGCGATACCGATTTCACCGAAAACTGGGAAACAAAGACGTATGATCTGACGACGCTGACGTCGGTTGATCTCTTCATGTCCTACTGGTCGGGACCGCTGATGGGCCACATGCTGGTCAGCTTCGGCTTCTCGAATGGCGAGCACGTCGCCTGGTCCGTCGAGGTCCGCCGCAAACGCGGAGGCGCGTTTTCGCCGATCGCGGATCTCTTCAAGAGCAATCCGCTTGTGATCGTCGCGGCAGAGGAGCGGGATATTATCGGGGTTCGTACGATCGTGCGCGGCGAGGACGTCCAGCTCTACCGGGTGAACGTGCTGCCCCAGACGGCACGCAATCTCCTGGTCGCCTATGTCGAGGATGCAAACAGGCTGTCCCGCCAGCCGCAGTGGTACAACTCGCTGATGACAAACTGCACGACTGCGGTTGTCGCCATCGTCAGAACGCTTGGAGGCACGGTCCCTCTCGACTGGCGCCTGTATGTGAACGGCTATCTGCCCGAATACGCCTATGATCAGGGCATCCTCGACACCGGCTCTCCGATGCCGGTGCTGAGGCAACAGTCCCATATCGCCGAAAAAGCCAAGGCAGCGGGCATGTCGCAAGATTTTTCACAGGCCATAAGGCGAGATCGGGTAACCGAACCGCCTGCAACGAACTAGACGCAGCGGCCGGGATCTTATCACCTCACGACGTATAGGTGTTGAGCATCTGCCAGACATCGTAGGCTGAGATCACCGTCTCCATCTGCGCCGTATGACCGGTGACGAAATCGTCGCCATAGATGGTTTCGTCGGGGTATTCGGTGATCAGCGTCAGCGGCACGGTATGGCGATCATCCACTGACGACAGGCATGGGAAGCCGTTGATGATGCGGAAACCCGTCTCGCCGGCGTGGGTTTCGTAGAGCGCGATCTGGCGATTGTTGTAGTCGAGAATACCGGGAATTGCACCCAGATGCCGGGTGACGTGGTCGAGTATCGCTTCCGCCTGCTGCGTCCAGCCGGCGTGGTGGCGCATGATCAGGAAGAAACCCTTCGGCAGCGTCCACATGCCAAAACCGCGCGGCACGTAGCCGGATAGCGGCCGCGTCCATTCGTGCGATGGATAGCCGTGCAGGTTGATATGCAGCTGTGCGCCGCTCAATTCCTGCGCTGTGAAACGGATGGCTTTCTCGTTGAGATGCCGGCCGGAATTTTCCGCCGTCCGGTATTCGAGATCGTCGCCGAGCGCGGTGTAGCGGGCGGCGTGGTGCATGTGGCGCGGGTTATCGACCCGCAGGCGCTGGTGCAGCGCGTAGCCGTCCGGGTTCTCGATCGGCGAGATGGTGAAATGGGCACCGGCACGTTGCTTCAGCGCACGGGCAGCGCGGATGGCGCCGACAATGCCGGTCGTCTCGTTCGGATGCTGGCCGCCGCTGATCATCACTGCCGCGTCGCTGCCTCTGACGTAACGCGCCGAGAGAACGCGACCGGATCGCGACCGGGCATTGAATTCCTCTCCGCCGATCTCCGACAGCAGTCTCGACATCTGCGCAACGGCCGGTGGTTCGCTGGCCGTATCGATTTCCTGTTCGGGGCCATCCCTAAAACCTGTGCTCAACGGCCGGGTCTCGACACGAACGCTGATCTCGTCGTTGCTGCGCACGATTTCCGGCACGATCTGGCCTGGCTTCAGACCACGGTCGCCGAGCGGACGGCCGGATTTCTTCTGGAAGAATTCAAGCAGCGAGAAATAGAAGTCCTCGTGCAGCGCCTCGCGGAGGCTGACGACCTCGTCGCCTACAGCCAGCGGCATGTCTTCTGCCGGATGCGACACGGCGATGTTGAGTTCTTCGAAATAGGGTTCTTCGTTGCCCCAGTCGTGGTTTGCGATCGCGTCGATTGCGAGGCTGAACAGGCGCTCGTAATCCGTCTCCAAGCGCTCGCCGGTCGCGCCATCGCGGCTGATCCAGCCGATCGGGGAGAGATTGGTTTCCCCGACCGCATCTGTATGCACGCGGTTCGGCGCCTGAACCTTCAGCGTTTCCGTCTGGCCGTTGCGGGTGAGCGTGACGTCATAGACCAGTTCGTCATCTTCCCGCGCGACGAACGCGATATCAGCGTCTCCGACAAGTGCCGAAAGCGGATATGCTTCGAGCCGGAAACGGTTGGCCGGAGCGTCGGCATGAACCGGATAACGCACCTCGATCGCTGTGACGCCTTGACGGTCGATCTCTTCCAGAAACGCAAACAGAAGCGGCTTGTAGGCACTGCGGATCCGCGCCGTGACGCCTTTGTCCTTCAACGCCTGTTCGGCGGCACGACGGCTCTTCGTGTCGTCGAATGTCCAGGCATCGATGGACTCGCCGGGCGCAGCATTTGCAACCAGCGTGTCGAGCGTACGCTCCAGTTTGGTTTCAAAGATCGAAGTCATGATGCTTAACCCTTGTGAATGCCGTGCTGCTTATCGGGACGTGCGGCCGGTCGGATCGAGGCTGTCGCGCAGCCAGTCTCCGAGAAGGTTGAGCCCGAGCACCGTTAGCAGGATCGCAAGGCCCGGGAGGACGCTGACCCACCATGCGGTCTGCAGATAGGTTCGGCCGTCGGCCAGCATGCCGCCCCAGCTTGGAATGGTGGGATCGACGCCGAGGCCGAGGAAGGTCAGGCTGCTTTCGAGCAGAATGTTGTTGGCGACATTGAGCGTCATCAGAACGATCACCGGTCCGATCAGGTTCGGCAGCAGGTGCTGGATGATGATGCGCCAGTCCTTCACCCCGATCGCGCGGGCCGACAGGACGAACTCACGCTCCCTCAGCGTCAGCACCGAGCCGCGCACCAGACGGGCATACTGCACCCATTGCGACACAATCAGAAGGATGATCGTGTTGGTCAGGCTTCCGCCGACGATGGCGATGAAGGTGATAGCGAGCAGAATGAACGGCATCGCGAGCTGCAGGTCGGCAAAACGCATCACCAGCATGTCCCAGAAACCGCGGTAATAGCCGGCGATCAGGCCTACCAGCACGCCGAAGACGACGGCGCCGATGACGGAGGTGAAGCCGACCAGGAGCGAGATCTTTCCGCCGGCAACGACACGCGCCAGCACGTCGCGGCCCAGCGGATCGGTTCCGAACGGGTGAGCGGCGGTCGCAAAGGGTTTGGCGAGCCGCGCCATCAGGTCGATCTTGTCGGCGCCGCCCGGAAACAGCAGGTCGGAAAACAGCACTGCGAGGCAGATGACGACGGTGAGGGACATGCCGAGAACGAATTCGAGGCTTGCGAAGCGCCACCGGCTAGAGGTTTTTGTTGCCATTGCCGGTTACTCCGTGCGGATGCGGGGATCGACGAGGCCATAGGCGATGTCGACCAGAAGGTTGATGCCGACGATCATCAGCGACAGAACGGTGATGACGGCCTGAAGCACGGGAAAGTCGCGGGCGCCGACGGCGTCGAAGGCAAGCGTGCCCAGTCCCGGCCAGTTGAAGACACGCTCGATGACGACGATGCCGCCGAGCAGGCCACCGAACTGCAGGCCGAAATAGGTGATCAGCGGAATGGCGCAGTTGCGCAGCGCGTGCTTGTAGAGAACCTTGCTCTCGCTCAAGCCTTTGGCGCGCGCGACCATGATGTATTGCGACTGCAGCGTTTCCAGCATCGAGGTGCGGACAAGACGCACATTCGTCGCGGTCAGGATCACGCCCATGGTGACGGCGGGCATGACATAGCTCGAAAAGCCCGACATGCCGCTTGGCGGCAGCCAGCCGAGCGTGATGGAGAACAAGAGGACCAGCATGGTGGCGAGCCAGAAATTGGGAAACGACAGGCCGATCAGCGAAAAGATGCGGATGGCCTGATCGGCGGCCTTGCCGCGCGAGGTGGCAGCCTTGATGCCGAGCGGGATCGAAAGCGCGATCGACACGAACATCGAGATAAAGGCGAGCAGCAGGGTCGCCGGCAGGGCATTGCCGATCAGCATCGAGACCGACGTTCCGCCGGAAAAGCTGCGACCGAAATCGAGCGTGACCAGCCCCTTCATGAACGTCCAGTACTGGACGAGGAACGGCTGGTCGGTTCCGAGCGCTGCGCGAATGCGCGCCAGATCGTCTTCCGTCATGCTGCCGCCGCCCTGGAACATCGTGACGGCCGGATCACCGGTCAGGCGAATGGCGAACGAGACGATGAGCGTGATGGCGATGACGACGAAAATCGCCTGTAGCAATCGCTTGATGAGGAAACCGGCCACTGTGTTGTCCTTAAGGAGAAGTTCGGCCCCGCCCGGGTTGGCCCGGGCGGGGTGGCTTTTCGGATGACTACTCGACGGTGACGTCGGTCAGCTTCAGGCGGTTGTCCGGGGGCGCGATGAAGCCCTTGACCCGCTTGTTGATGCCGAAGATGGCGTTGCTGTTGTAGAGCGGCAGTTCGAGCGCGCGTTCCGACGCATAGGCGCCGACTTCCCGCAGGATCTTTTCGCGGGCCGCACGGTCGGTCAGCGGACGCTGCGATTCCAGCAGCTTGTCCAGCTTTTCGTCCTTATCGTACGGGTTCCACTTTTCGCCCGAGTGGTACATCGAATAGGCGGTGTTGTCGTAGTCGAACGTCCAGCCGCCCCACTTCTGCTGGAACATCGCGCCGGTCTTGCCCTGCGGGATGATGTCGTTCAGCAGAACGTTGGTTTCGTAAGGCTTGATGGTGGCGGTGATACCGACCATCGACAGGTAGCTCGAAATGACCTGCGCCACTTCGTTCATCGTCGCATCATTGCCGCGGATATCGATCTGCAGCGTCGCACCCGTCTTCACGCCGGCTTCGGCAAGCAGCTTCTTGGCACCGGCCGGATCGTAAGGGATTGCCTTGAGGTCCGGATCGAAGCCGAAGGAAAGCGCGCTCTGGAAGCTGGTGATCTCGGAGGCCTGGCCGGCGAGGATCGACTTGACGATCGTGGCGCGATCGACAGCCATGATGATCGCCTTGCGCACCTTTGGGTCGGCAGTGATGCCGTCGCGGGTGTTGAAGCGCAGCGCGTCGACGGTCGGGCCGGGAACGGAAACGATTTCCAGCTTGTTGTCGCCTTCGATGACCGGCAGCATGCCGATCGGAATGGTCGGCGGGATCACCAGATCGACGCGGCCAGCCTGCAGTTCGGCAACAGCGGTTGCTGGCTCAGCGATAAAGCGGAACTGGAGTTCCGACAGTTTCGGCGCGCCGCCCCAATAGTCGGCATTGGCTTCGAGCTTGATATCGACCTTGGGCTGGTAGGATACGAACTTGAACGCGCCCGTGCCGATCGGGTTGAGGTTGAAATTGTCCTCACCCTTTTCCTGGATGTATTTCGGCGGAACGATCATCGCGCCGTAACCGGCAAGCTTGGTCAGAAGAACCGGATCGGCAGCCTTGAGCTTCAGGTCAACCGTATAGTCGTCGATGACGTCGATGCTCTCGATCGAGATGTAGTTCGAACGCTGCGGACCCTTGGCACCCTGTTCGCCGAGAAGGCGCTCGAAGGTGAACTTGACGGCGGCTGCGTTGAAGGGCTCGCCGTTGTGGAACTTCACGTTCTGGCGCAGCTTAAAACGGATGCGCTTGCCTTCGTCGAGTTCTTCCCAGGATTCAGCGAGACCCGGAACAAGCTTCAGGTCCGGACCGCGATAGGTCAGACCGTCGAAGATGTTGGTGGCAACGGCTGCCCACTGCACGAGAAACGTATCGATCGGATCCCAGCTGCCCGGATCCTGCGGGCTCGAAATGGTCAGCTTTCCGGCAGCGAACGCAGGCGCCGACGCAAAGGCAGTCGAGAGCGCAAGCGCCACTGCGGTTGCCTTCAGTCCCCGTTTGATTGTTGTCATTGATCTGTTCCTCTTCAGATGGTTGCGATTGTGTCGCTGGTTTCAGGCGCTCTTCGCGACGAAGTGGCCTGGATTGATTTCCTCGTGCACGAGGATGGCGGGCTCGTCACCGACGCGCCTCACCGGATTGGGAATTTCGCCCTCGATCATCGCCGACTGGCGGGCAACGGTCGGATCGGCGACCGGTACCGCGGACAGAAGGCGACGGGTGTAATCGTGGGCAGGCGTCTCGAAAACCTGGCGCCGTGAGCCAAGTTCCATGATCTGGCCGAGAAACAGAACCGCGACGCGGTGGCTCATCTTCTCGACGACGGCCATGTCATGGCTGATGAACAGGTAGGCAAGACCGCGTTCGGCCTGCAGATCCATGAACAGGTTGATGATCTGTGCCTGGATCGACACGTCGAGCGCCGACAGCGCCTCGTCGGCAATGATCAGCTTCGGATCGGAGGCAAGCGCGCGGGCAATGCAGACGCGCTGCCGCTGGCCGCCGGAAAACTCGTGCGGATAACGGGTTGCGACATCGGAGGTGAGGCCGACACGCTCCAGCAGTTCGTCGACGCGGCGGCGGACGGCCTTGGCATCGGAGATCAGGCTGTGGGTGTTGATCGGCTCTGCGATCGAGAAGCCGACGGTCTTGCGCGGATCGAGCGAGGCGAACGGGTCCTGGAAGATGTACTGGACATCCTGGCGCAGGCGGAAACGTTCGGCAGCCGACATCGACGAGAAGGTTCGGCCGTTGAAGGCGATGTCGCCGGACATGGCAGACTGAAGCTGCTGGATCGTCCGGCCGATCGTCGACTTGCCCGATCCGCTTTCGCCAACCAGTGCCAGCGTCTCACCGGGGTTGATGTCGAAACTCACTTTCTGCACGGCGCTCAAGCGATGGGTGGCCTTGCCGAACAGGTTTTTCTTGATGTCGAAGCGGACGTAGAGATCCTTGACCGACAGGAGCGGCGTTGCGCCATTCTTGACCGTGTCCTGGATCCGCTCCTCGCCGACGACGGTCGGCTTGCCATCCTGCAAAATGGTCAGCGGCAGACGCTTGGGGAAAGCCTCTCCCGTCATGCTGCCGAGCTTCGGCACGGCGGAAAGCAGGGCCTGGGTATAGGGGTGCTGCGGGTTGGCGAAGATCTCGCGAACCGGGCCTTCCTCGACTTTCTTACCCTTCCACATGACGACGACATGGTCTGCCATTTCGGCAACGACGCCCATGTCATGGGTGATGAACACCATGCCCATGCCGAGGGTCTTCTGCAGATCGCGCATGATGTTGAGGATCTGCGCCTGGATGGTGACATCAAGCGCAGTCGTCGGCTCGTCGGCAATCAGCAGCTTCGGGCGGCAGGCAAGCGCCATCGCGATCATCACACGCTGCCGCATGCCACCGGAAAGCTGGTGCGGATAGCGGGTCAGAAGTTCTTCAGAGTCGGGCAGTCGCACCATGTCGAGCAGCCGGCCGGCCTCAGTCAGGGCCGCGCTCTTGCTCATCTTCTCGTGCAGGACAAGCACTTCGCAGATCTGGTCGCCGATGGTGAAGACCGGGTTGAGCGAGGTCATCGGCTCCTGGAAGATCATGGCGATCTCCTTGCCGCGGACCGACCGCATCTCTTTCTGACTAGCTTGCAACAGGTCGCGGCCGTTGAACATGATACGACCAGACGCATAATTCGCACCCATCATGTCGGCGAGACGCATGGTCGACAGCGAGGTCACCGACTTGCCCGAACCGGACTCGCCGACGACCGCGACCGTCTGGCCGGCCTCGACGGTAAAGGATAGGTCGTCGACGACGCGGCTCGCGCCGAATTCGACGCTCAGGCGTTCGACCGACAGGAGCGGCTTGCTGTTTTCGGTCATGCTCATGTCCGCGTCTCCGTCTTGCTAGTGGTTCCGGGGTCGTCCGGGGCGATACGGGCAATGACTGCGCCGGCAGTCTGGGAGGATCCGGCCTTTGCCAGTAGGCTGATGATACCGTTAACAGGTGCGGTGACGGCGGTTTCCATCTTCATCACGTCCATCATGGCAACAACCTCGCCTTCACGGACGGCTGCGCCATCCTCGACATTCCATTGCACGAGCAGGCCTGGAACCGAGGCGCGAACAGCGCCGGCATCATTCTCGGCAGCGTCCGGTCCGGCGCTCGATGCCGTCGCAGGCATCTGGCCTAGCAGGCGAAGGAAATTATCGGGAATGCCGATCTCGACACGTTTGCCGTCGATCTCGACATGGCCGCGAAGAAGCCCGCTGGCGGATGCCGGGGCAGGGCGGGCAGCGTCTTCGAGCGTCTCGGCGAAATCCGTTTCGATCCAGCGCGTGTGAACGCGGAAGTCCGTGCTCGAGAAATCCGCATGATCGAGCACCGCACGGTGGAACGGCAGGACGGACGGCACGCCTTCGATCGTGAATTCGCTGAGCGCGCGGCGGGCACGGGCAATGGCCTGATCGCGCGTCGCACCCCAGACGACGAGCTTTGCAGCCAGCGAGTCGAACATCGGCGGAATGACCGAACCTGTCGTGACGCCGCTATCGAGACGTACGCCCGGCCCCGATGGCGCCGTGAAATTCGAGATCTCGCCGGCGGACGGCAGGAAGCCGCGACCGGGATCTTCCATATTGATGCGGAATTCGATCGCGTGGCCACGCGGCTCCGGCATCGTGGTCACGCTGATCGGCAGGCCTTCGGCAATGCGGAACTGTTCGATGACGAGGTCGAGACCGGTAGTCTCTTCGGTGACCGGATGTTCCACCTGCAGGCGGGTATTCACCTCGAGGAAGGAGATGACGCCATCGGCGCTGAGCAGGAATTCGACTGTGCCGGCACCGGTATAGCCGGCCTCCGCGCAGATATCGCGCGAGGCCGCGTGGATCGTTTCGCGCTGCTCGTCCGAGAGGAAGGGGGCTGGCGCTTCCTCGACGAGCTTCTGGTTACGACGCTGCAGCGAGCAATCGCGGGTACCGACGACAACCACATTGCCGTGGCTGTCGGCCAGAACCTGAGCTTCGATATGTCTTGGGCGGTCCAGGAACTGCTCGACGTAGCACTCACCACGACCGAAGGCCGCGACCGCTTCGCGCGTAGCCGATGAGAACAGTTCTTCGACCTCATCGAGATCGCGCGCGATCTTCATTCCGCGTCCGCCACCGCCATGCGCCGCCTTGATGGCGATCGGCATGCCGAATTGCCGTGCGAAAGCCAGGGCCTCGGCAGGCGAGGTGATTGCGCCATCGCTACCGGCAACCAGCGGCGCGCCGACCTTTTGGGCGATCGCGCGGGCCTGCAGCTTGTCGCCGAGCGCCTCGATCACGTGAGGGGCAGGGCCAATCCAGATCAGCCCGGCATCGATGACAGCCTTCGCAAATTCCGCGCGCTCGGAGAGAAAGCCATAGCCCGGATGCACGGCGTCAACGCCGGAGCGCTTGGCGACGGCGATCAGCTTGTCGATGTCGAGATAGGTTTCCCGGGCCGTGGCACCGTTCAGGGAATAGGCTTCGTCTGCCTGAGCCACGAACATCGCGTCTGCATCGGCATCCGCGTAAACGGCAACCGAGGTCAGGCCATAATCCTTGCAGGCCCGAATGATCCGCACCGCGATCTCGCCGCGGTTAGCTATCAGAACCTTCTTCATGGGTATTTTCCTACAATGGACCCGGGAGCGAAGGCGCTGATCGCGTTGAAACGGATCTTCGCTCCGACAGGGATCTGGCCTGCGAGATCGAGATGATGGCGGGCGACATTGGCAATGACCGGATAACCGCCGGTCAGCGGATGATCGGCAAGGAAGAGGACCGGCTGGCCGCTCGCCGGCACCTGAAGCGCGCCGCGCACGGTCGCCTCGCTCGGCAACTCGCCATGGTTCTGGCGCTCCAGCGCTTCGCCCGAAAGACGGATGCCGACTCGACTCGATTGCGGCGTTACCGACCATTCCTGGGACAGAAAATACTCGACGGCCGATTTCTTGAACCAGTCTGTGCGCGGCCCCATGACCACGTCGAGAACTACGGTCTGCGTGGTGCCCGGCATGTCGAATGCCGGTAGTTCTGGCGTAGCAACGGTCGATCCCAGCACCGGCGGACGAATTCCGACAACCGCGCCCGGGCCAAGTGCCGCGGGCCCGATCTGCGCCAGGGTATCCGTCGCCGCGCTGCCGAGAACCGGGGTCACGACAAAGCCGCCGCGAAGGGCCAGATAGGAGCGCATACCGGCCGTCGGCTGTCCGAGCGAAACAATGTCGCCGTCATCGAGCGCGATCGCCTCGCCATGGGCTACCGACAGCTTTTGGCCAAAGGTGGTGACAATCGTGATCGGCGTGAATGCACCCGTCACCGCCATCACGCCGCGGCCGCGCATGCGAAAACGGAAGCCGCCAAGCGAGATCTCCAGTGCCGGCGTGCCGATCGGGTTGCCGACAAGGCGGTTGGCGGCCTTGAAACTGCTGCGATCGACTGCGCCAGATACGCTGATACCCTGGTTTGCTTGACCAGCGCGGCCCAGATCCTGAAACAGGACCGGCAGGCCGACGGCCACAACCTCGATTGAGCAGTTTGAACAGCTTGCCGCAACAGGAGCAGTCGCAGTTCTCGCAGGGGCCGAAACTTCGTAGGCTTTGTCGGCCGCCATATCGCGAAAACGCACGCGACTTCCCGGCTGGAGAAGCGAGGCGGGTGCGCGATCGATATCGAACATGGCAAGCGGCGTCGTGCCGATCAGCTGCCAGCCGCCTGGGCTGGTCTTGGGATAGATGCCGCTGAATTCTCCGGCAAGGCCGACGGCGCCGGCTGGAACCCGTGTCCGGGGCGATTTGCGTCGGGGTACGTTAAGCCGCTGATCGCCGCCGGAGAGATAGGCGAAACCGGGCGCGAAACCGGTAAAGGCTGCGACATACTCACTTTCGCCGTGCAGGCGAATGACGTCCGCGACGCTCAGGCCGAGGATGCCAGCAACTTCGCCAAGATCCTCGCCATCGTAGCGAACCGGGATTTCGACGAGCGGGCCGGAAGCCGCCTTGCGCTCGCCCCCGGCGAGTGCAGCGACCGCATCCGTCAGGGCTTCGTTGGAGATCACGCCCGGATCGAAGGCAATCAGCAGCGTGCGGGCTGCCGGAATGATCTCGCGGATACCGTCGACTGGGTTGGTATCCAGCGCATCGAACAGCGCCAGCGCCTCACCGAGATCGGCCAATTCGACAAGAACACTGTCGTCGCGCACGGGCAGAAATCGCATGGATGTATCACGAGGCATGGACGGGAAAGCGATATGCATGCGGGTTATACAGCCGGCGCGAACGGCTGGACGGCATGGCCGGACTCTTCCAGAAGCGCGCGCAGCCGCTGCGCGATCGCGACTGCGCCTGGGCTGTCGCCATGCACGCAGATAGACTGCGCTTCGATCTTCGTCATCGTTCCGTCGATGGCCTCGATCACACCGTCGCGGACCATGCGCAGCATCCGCTGGGCCACGAGTTCGGGATCATGCAGGACCGAGCCTTTTTCGCGGCGGGAGACAAGGTTGCCTTCCGGCGTGTAGGCGCGATCGGCAAAGGCCTCGGCAACAACGGTCAGGCCGGCAGTACGGGCCTGCTCAACCAGCTGTGAACCGGCCAGCGCCATCAGCACCAGCGAAGGATCGATGGCCCGGATTGCGGCGATCACATCGGCTGCCTGCCGCGCGTCGATGGCGATCGTATTGTAGAGCGCGCCATGCGGCTTCACATAGGTAACGCGGGTCCCGGCCGCCTTGGCCAGGCCCTGCAGCGCGCCGATCTGATAGATCACGTCGCCAATCAGTTCTTCGCTCGAAGGATCCATGTTGCGACGGCCAAAGCCTGCCAGATCGCGATAGCCGACATGCGCACCAATCGCCACGCCACGTTCTGCGGCGGCCTTCACCGTCTTGAGAATCCCTGCCGGATCGCCGGCGTGGAAACCACAGGCGACGTTGGCGCTGCTCACCACGTCGAGCATGGCGGAATCGTCACCCATCTTCCAGGCGCCGAAGCTCTCGCCCAAGTCACTGTTGATGTCGATGGTCAGCATACTGTCCGCGCGCCCTCATCCTCGTTGACTAGACGCTAACAAAGGCGAACAATGCTGTCCAGAGTGTTGAACAATTTTTATATGTTGCTCTACAGTTAGGCAAATGCGCAATAATGATGCGTCACCCGCGTTTTGCACGGTTTAGTGGACCATGCGGGTTCGGGTTCGGCTCATTTCGCTTGTGACGGGGTTCGAAGCGCTTTACCGAAAATTGAGACGAGATCCGGAGCGAGGGGCAAAGGCTTGGCTGAACGCAAACTGCAAGGCGCTGATAGAGGCGTACTTTCTGTTCCAGACGGCAACGGTCCAGTGATTGCGCGTCCGGGCGAGCCGGTGCAGACGCTTGCCGAAAGCGTTGCCAGTCGTATCCGCGAACAGGTTATCTCCGGCAGGCTTACTCCCGGCAGTCACCTTTCAGAATTGACGCTCAGCGACGAGATGCAGGTATCACGCAACACGTTGCGCGAAGTATTCCGCATTCTGACCAAGGAAGGGCTGCTGCGATACGAAGCCAATCGGGGCGTTTTCGTTTCGACGCCCAGCATGGCAACAATCATCGATATCTACCGCGTCCGGCGGGTCATCGAATGCTCGGCAATTGCCAATGCGCATCCGCGCCATCCGGGCGTTGCGAAAATGCGGGCGGCCGTCGAGGCGGCGGCACTCTCGCGGGAGACGAAGGACTGGTTGAGCGTCGGTACTGCCGATATCGCATTCCATTCCGCCGTCGTGGAACTCGCCGACAGCTCACGCCTTTCGGCCTTCTACGCACAGATATCCCTGGAACTGCGCCTCGTCTTCGGCCTACTGCGCGATCCGGAGCTGCTGCATGGTCCGTTCATCGACCAGAACCTCGAGATCCTCACCGAACTGGAAGCGGGTCGCGCGCAGGAAGCATCCACCATGCTCGAGGCCTACCTTCTGCGCGCCGAACGGCTCATTCTGGGCGCCTATGCGCGCGTGACGAAGTAACGCTTCAGTCTTCGAATTCGACCATCACGCCGGGCTTCACCATGCTGGCCAGTTCCTCGGCGTCCCAGTTCGTGAGACGCACACAACCGTGCGAGCCCGCCTTATCGATCAGCGACGGCTCCGGCGTTCCGTGAATGCCATAGGTCGGCTCCGACAGATCGATCCAGACCGTTCCGACAGGATTGTTGGCACCGCTCGGGAGTGTGAGCTTGGACTTGTTTTGTCCCTGCTGGAAGTTGATTTTCGGATTGTATTCATAGGTCGGGTTACGGGCGACGCCGTTGACCTTATGCTTGCCGGAGGGCGAAGGATTATCCTCGCTCCCGATCGTGGCCGGATAAACCGCGATGATAGCATCCTGATCGTCGTAAGCGACCAGTTGTCCTTCCCTGCGACGAGCTTCTATCCGTTTGACGACGCCAGCGCGGGGCGCACCGATGTTGGCGACCAAGATGGTTTCGCCGGCCTCGAATTTCGCCGATGGGTTCAGCGCATGCACGAGGTCCACGTCCATATGGAACCGCTCGGCGAGC
The DNA here is from genome assembly GCF_050500205.1 of Neorhizobium sp. DAR64860/K0K1. Taxonomy (NCBI): domain Bacteria; kingdom Pseudomonadati; phylum Pseudomonadota; class Alphaproteobacteria; order Hyphomicrobiales; family Rhizobiaceae; genus Neorhizobium; species Neorhizobium sp. DAR64860/K0K1. Next base: position 180,993 of record NZ_CP191458.1, read on the forward strand.
TTTTCAGCGACACTGGTAAAGCCGAGATGCTCCATCTTGGCCTGTTCGGCATAGTCCTTCGGAATCTCGGCGACGATGTCTGCAGCATCATCGGGATCGATCTGGTATGGACCGATGACATGCTGATCGTCCGCCAGACGCGTAACCACGTCGGGGTCGACTTTCCCGTCGACGGGAAGGCTCTGCAGAGCTTCGAAACCCGCGACAGCCTTGCGAACATTGTTTCCGTCCAGGCCGTCGATCACGCCCGGGGAAGCGCCGGCGCGATCGAGGAGAACCTGAAGGTGAATGATCGCGGGATCCGGGGCAGGCTTCTCCTGCTGCTGGACTGGCTCTGGCGGAACAGAAGCAATATCCGCGTTATTGACCACCTCAGCGGTCAATTCCTGCGCTTGCGCGGCTCCGAATGTGATTGAGGATAGAAGCGAGAAGAGCAGGATTTTGTTTTTCATGGCGTTAGAAGGCGTGAGTCCCACCGAAGTTCCGTCCATTTAGAAATTCTGGTCGGGCAAGCGGCTTAGACAGCCACAGAACGCGCCAGCCGTTATCCTGACGACGGGTTTACAGCCCGCGAATATCGAGCCGTCCCGACTGTTGCATGTCTCCGAACCAGCGCTTTTCGGCGCCCCAGGCATGACCGTCCCAGCCTTCGAACGAAAAGCCCGCCACGATCACAGGCGGCGCATCTTCCGGTCGATTGAGGAGGGTTTCGAACGCATAGACGAAACCCGAGCTCAAGGCTGCGTCCGGCGGCGCGCCCAGCGCCTCCAGCTCCTGTCGGGCCTGATCGTGAACGGATTGCTCGATATAGCGCACGCGTTTTCCGATGCCCTCCAGCAACGACGTCAGCTCCAAGGCGCCGCATTCGTCGCCGGGATCCGAACTCGGCGGAAAAACCAAGGTAATCAGTGCGGCTTTCCGCACCGCGGGGCGATTGGTGAACTCCGGGTCGGCCAGCCATTCGGTCGCCTGTCCGCCGCGGCTGACGAGAACCAGTTCGGAGATCGCCGTCCCCGAGACGTCCATGAACCCAGCGGTATTGTTGAAGCGCGTGACCCAGTCACAGCGATCCGTCATCTGCCCGGCATCGACGAAGTCAGGGCAGTTGCCGATGATCGCGATATGGCTTTCGTCTCGGATGTTTGTCTCGTCCTTCAAGATCTTGCCTTTCCAGACTTGGCTATTGCCTGCCGGTAGAGCGCCATGGTCTCGCGACCGAGATAGGGTCTATCGAAACGGCCGGCTGCCAGCACGGCGCGATGATGCAGTTGTTCACGCAACTGTGGCGACTGGATAAGGGATCGCAAGGAGGCTGCGATGTCCTGGGGAAGCGTTCGTTCCGCGAGTAGCCCGGCTCCGGTCGCTCCGACGAATTCCCGCGCGCTCGGATCTTCAGCCGACGCAACCACGGGCCGCCCGAACGCAATCGCCTCCTGGTAAACCAGTCCGAAGCTTTCGTATCGCGACGGTGCCGCAACGATATGAGCCTGCCGATAGAGGTCGTGGAGCATTTCGTCGGGTTGGCGGCCCAGGGCGGTTACCCGTTCGCGCGCATGAGCGCTCATCTGCGACGGCAGATCGACGGACGGCACGCCGAGCAGATTGACGTGAAACGGAGGAAGTGTTCCGGAAGCGACTTCGGCGGCCAGAATTTCTACCGCACCAATCAGCTCTGCAAAACCCTTGCGCTGTTCCGCACGTCCGACGAACAGGATTCTGACAGGTTCCTCTCCAGCCGGGTAGGGCGATGACTGTGCCGTCTTCAGCAATTCAGGCGGCAGCGAAAGGCCGATCGTCCGATGCGGTATTTGGCTATCGATCTTATAGAGGTCGACGATCCGTCGACCGTGTTCGTCCGTGTTGGAGATCAGCCCGGCGCTCGACCCTGCCTGCTTCTTTTCCAGCAAGTCCGCAGCAGCCGCGTCCAGCTTGTCGCGAACCGGCAGCTCAGCCATCCTGCTCCAGGCAGCGGGCGTCGAATTGCGCGTCACAAGCGCAAATCCGTGCCGACCCGTCAGCAAACTCGCTGGCGCGTACCAGTTGGTTGCTTCCACCACGTCGAAGGGCTTTGCCGCATGATCACGCAAAACGGCCTGGCGGAACCGCAGCGGTGCGGCGGCGTGACCGATCGCTGCCCATTTGCGCAGGCGGCCGATACGGGATTGATCCGAGATATCACAACCGACGACGCGAACGCCGTCTATGTCCTCGGCTCCCGAGCGATCGAGCGTAAAGACAGTCACGTCGCAGCCCTCGCCAGAGAGCGCCATAGCGATCTCCCTGGCCGCCGTCGAAAGTCCGCTTGGAGACGGCGGGTAGTCCCAGGCGAGAAGGGCTGTCCGCATCACGACTTCAGCATCCTCTTGTATATCTCGATATAGTCCCGCGCCATGCGGTCTGCGGTAAAGCGCTCCTCGAACCGGGCGCGGATGCGGCGGCGATCGAGGCTTCCCACCTTGTTGACCGCTTCGACTGCCTGCGCTTCGTTCTCGACGATAAAGCCGGTGACACCGTCTTCCACCACTTCGGAGACCGAACCCTTGTTCCACGCAATCACGGGCGTGCCGCAGGCCATGGCCTCGATCATGACCAGACCGAACGGTTCCGGCCAGTCGATCGGAAACAGCAGCGCTGTCGCACCGCGGAGCAACTCGCTCTTGGCCGCATCACCGACCGGGCCGACATACTCGACACCATCGCCAAGCTTCGGCCGGACATAGGTGTCGAAATAGAGCGGATTGCCGACGTCAACCGTACCGGCGAGCTTGATGGGGTGACCGCACTCGACCGCAACGTCGATTGCCTTGTCCGGCCGCTTCTGGTCGGTCATGCGCCCGATGAAGGCGAGATAGGACCCGGGCTCGAAGGAGGGCTCGAAGCGGTCTCCGTCGACGCCGTGAAGGACGACGCCGGCGCGGTTGGCCTCTGGGATCCCACGTTGCTGGGACGCTGAAATGGCCGCGACCGGCAGGTCGGGGAAGGCATTGAAGAACAGCTTCCGGTCAAGCTCGTCGACGCGCCAATGGATCGTTGTCAGCGATTTCGAGCGCTGATCGCCCAGCAGGGTCGCGTGAAAGAACTCGCCGTGGAAATGCAGGATATCGAACTCGGCGAGCCGCTGGCGAACCTCATTCAACGTCACGCTTTCGAGCACTGCCGGTATCGAAGGCGGCACGGTGCCGTGTTCGCTCTCCAGAAACTGCAGGCTCGGCAGGGACCCGATACGGGTGACCGGCGTGGTGCTGTCGGATGCCGCAAACAGGGTAACCTCACAACCCTGGCGTTGCATCGCTACGCAGAGATCGTGGATCACACGCTCCGTTCCGCCATGATCGCGGGGAGGAACGGGGAAGATACTTGGTGCAACCTGCGCAACCCTTATCGGCTTCGGGAGTTCCGGTGCGCATTCTAGCATTTTGTATCCTTGTTGCTCAGAAAGGTTGTGTATGTTCGTTCTTCATGTCGCACTTCAAGGGTGTCTGCGCGGAAATAATGTCGAGTATGGGCTAACGGCCGATACCGGCGGGCATATCCGCTACTTGATGGATCTTGTCGGCGCCTGTGAAGCCTCTGACACCGACTCCAAAATAGTGATCGCAACGCGTGCCTTCGAAGGCCACGGCGAGGACTACCAGCGGCCTTCCGAGGCCGTGAGCCCCCAGGTTTCGATTGTACGGTTGCGTACCAACCGCCCCGATTATGTCAGTAAAGAGGATATGCATGCGGAGGTTGCATCCTTCAGCGACGCGCTGATCGCGTACCTTCGCGAACATGGGCTTCCTGACATTGTCCATGCGCATTACGCCGACGCTGCGGTCGTCGCTGCGCGGATCAAAACGGAGTTGGGCATCCCTTTCGTTTTCACGGGGCATTCGCTCGGCAGGGTGAAAATTGCGGCCATGCCGGAAATCGCATCGGATGCATCCATGACGCATCGTCTTGCGGCGGAAGAATGCGCGCTTGCAGAGGCGTCCCTGATCATTGCGTCCTCGCGCGACGAGGCTGAGCTGCAGTACAAAGGATATGACAACTACGACGCCGGCAAAATCCGCGTGCTTCCGCCCGGCAGCGACCTCGATGCTTTTCAGGGCGCCCAGTCATCGGAAACTGTCGAGGTCCAGCTCGCTCGTTTCCTCGCTGAACCTGAAAAGCCTGTGTTGCTTGCCATCGCGCGCCCGGTCACCAAAAAGAACCTGATCGGGCTTGTACGGGCCTACGGAAAATCGCCAGCGCTCCAGGAAGCTGCGAACCTCGTGATCCTCGCCGGCAACCGCTGCGAAATCGACGAGCTCGAACCGGATCTCGCGGACAACCTGCGCGAAATCCTTCATCTCGTCGATACCTACGATCTGTACGGCAAGATCGCCTATCCGAAGATGCATCGACCGGATCTGGTGCCAGCCTATTATGCCTATGCTCGCGATCGCGGTGGCATTTTCGTCAATCCGGCACTCAACGAACCGTTCGGATTGACGCTCCTGGAAGCCTCGGCCGTTGGTCTGCCCTTGATCGCGACAGACAGCGGCGGCCCCAATGATATCGTCGAGACCTGCGGCAACGGTGTGTTGATAGACCCGCGCGACGAGGACGGTCTTGCTTCCGCCGCGCTGAAAATCCTGGGCTGCTCCGAAACGTGGCAGACTTACTCCAAGGCCGGCGAACGTGCTGTCGCCTGTTATGACTGGGCGCGACATACCGAACGGTATCACGGCCTGCTCTCGGAGCTGATCGACAAGCCCGCAGCCAAGACGGAAAAGCCCTCGCAGCTACTGATCAGCGACATCGACAACACTCTGGTGGGATCGGTTCCGCATCTTCATGCCTTTGGCAATTGGCGGCGACAGCAGAGTGGATTGTCTTTCGGGGTCGCGACCGGTCGTTCCTTCCACAGCGCCATGGCCATTCTCGAACAGGAGGATGTGCCGAGGCCGGAAGTCATGATCACCTCGGTCGGATCCGAGATCTATCACCTGAGCGAGAACGGCGTCTCCTACGAGTATGACCGGCATTGGGCCGAGCGCATCGCCGAGAACTGGGACCGAAGCGGCATCGAGAGAGTTCTGCGCAAGGCAGGCTTCCTCACCCCGCAGGCGTCACTCGAACAGCGCGATTTCAAGCTCAGCTATTTCAGTGACGGCTCGAGCGGCGTCGTGGCACGCATCAAGGAACTGCTGGAAAAGGCAGGTTTGCGCGCGTCGGTGATCCACAGCCATCGACGGTACCTCGACGTCCTGCCGCTCAAGGCATCGAAGGGTACGGCCGTTGACTACGTCCGTCGTGGTGCTGGACTGTCTGAAAACATGGTGTTCGTCGCCGGCGATTCCGGCAACGATATCGAGATGCTTCAGGCCATCCCGCAGTCGATCATCGTCGCCAACTACTCGGATGGACTGGCCACGCTTCCTGCACTCAGCCATTCCTATATCGCCTCAGAAACCCATGCGGCAGGCATAATCGAAGGTGTTCTCCACTTCCGCAGACAGGCGGAGGCTGAATGTCTCTCAGTGTCCTGACCCTGGTTCGTGGCCGCGAGCGACATCTCGCCAACCTGATGCGCAGCCTTGGGGAGCAGTCGTGCCTTCCGACGGAACTCGTGATCGCCTGGATGCAGCCGGAGCCTTTCGAGGATCTGCCGAGCCTGCCGTTTCCGGTCAAGCACGTGTTCGTCGAGGGAGAGGACTTGCCGCTTGCCAAGGCGCGGAACGCGGCGGCAAACGCGGCGTCGGGGGACACACTCATGTTTCTCGATGTTGACTGCATCGCGTCGCCAACGGTTGTTGAATCCTACTCTGCCGCCTTGAACGAGCATGACGGGATCTGTCTGAGCGAAGTTCTGTATCTGCCTGCAGAAGTGAACGATTTCCGGGGAGACTACGGTGTGCTCGACGAGCTCGGCAAACCGCATGTCTCCAAGCCCCGGTTTCCTGAATTCGGCCGTGTCGAGCAGGAACCGGATGGCGGCCAGCTTTGGGGCCTGTCCTTCGCGCTGCGAAAAAGCACGTGGCAAGCGATCGGCGGTATGGATGAGCGCTTCGTCGGTTATGGCGGAGAAGAAACCGACTTCGCCGCATCGGCAGAGCAGGCCGGAGTAAAGACCTACCGGGTGGGTGGCGCGCGCGTCTACCACCAGCATCACCCGGTCCTGATACCGCCTCTGCACAACTTCGACCCGATCCTTCGCAATGCCCGCCTCTTTCAGGAAAAGCATGGCCGCTGGTGCATGGGCTACTGGCTTGGCCAGTTCCGCGAGGCGGGGCTGATCCGATGGGAGGAGGATGGCGATGCGCTGGACGTCCTGCGCTTTCCGGACCCGACTGAAATTGAGGCCGCGCGACAGCCCGGTACCGTTCTGTATTCATAGGAATTATCGAGTATGAAAAAGCCAATCGCGTTTTTCGCCCATCATCAGGGCCGCGGACATGCCAACCGGATCATGGCCATTGCCGAGCATTTCAGCCAGGACAGGCAGGTCTCTGTTCTGACGGCCGGGCCGGACTATTTCGAGTCCGTAAGCTCAAGCGTCGAAGTCGTCGCGTTGCCGAACATGATCGGCGAAATGGTCCCGACCGCGCGGCTGTTCGATGAGCCTACACCATCTGTCATGCACTGCGTTCCCTTGGGCCTGCCGTCGATGCGGAAAACGATGCGCACCATCGTCGAGCATCTCGACGACCGCGATATTGGTCTGTTTGTCGTGGACGTGTCGTCGGAGATCGGAATGTTGGGTCGGATCTGCTCCACCCCAACGGTTCAGATGCGCCTCCACGGCGACCGCAACGACGTCGGTCATATCGGATCCTACGAAGCGATGGTCGGCATTCTGGCGCCGTTCGACGAGCGTATGGAGCAGCAGGACTATCCGCGCCATCTTCGAGACAAGACGTTCTATACGGGCGGTCTTTGCACCACCCGCGATCAGGTTCTGTCCCGTGCAGAGGCACGCCAGAAACTTGGGCTGCCCTCGGATCAGAAGATCGTGCTGGTCATGACAGGTGGCGGCGGCAGCGGCACGCCCTATGCGCCGCTGACGATTGCCGCACGGGCCGTCCCGGATGCGCTGTGGCTCGTCGCCGGTCCTGTTCTGCGGGAAGGCCATGAGACGGATTTCCCCAATTTGAAGGAACTCGGCTGGGTCGACAACGTCACGGACCATATCGCAGCGGCCGATATCGTTGTGGCCTCCGCTGGCGACAACACGGTTCATGAGATTGCGCGTGCGGCCCGGAAATTCGTGGTGATGCCCGAATGGCGGTATTTTTCCGAACAGCATCGCAAGGCATCCGAGCTCGTCCGACTTGGCGCAGCGGTTTCCGCTCCATACTGGCCGGGAGATTACGAGGGATGGCGGGGGCTTCTGCAGCGTGCCGAAGAGCTCGACACGGAAGCACTTGCAACTCTGCACGAGCCGGCCGCTGCGGCCAGGGCCGCAAACTGGCTGGAAGAGCTCTGCGACCAGCTCTGGATGGGTGATGCGCGGCGTATTGCAAGCCCGTTGCTCAAGGTCGTCTGATCATGGTCACGTTGACGACCGTCCTGCGCTCCGGGGGGCGCTACGAGCCGATCTGGGTGGAACGCCTTGCCCGCGGGGCGAGGCGACATATTTCGGGCCTTGATCGCATCGTCTGTATCACGGATTTCGATGAGGCAATGGACGGTGTCGAGACCGTCAAATTTCGCCACGACTGGCCGAAGTGGTGGTCGAAATTCGAGGCTTTCCGTCCCGAGCTCTCCGACGATGTCAACATACTCTGCGACCTGGACACGATCTTCATGTCCTCGGCGAGCAAGCTTGCATCAAAAGGCGATGCCGTTGTGATGGAGGATCATTTCTTGAAGTCTCGAGCGTCGACCGCGTTGATGCGCTGGAACAAAGACGATTTCTCGTTTCTGTACGAGCGGTTCAAACGCGATCCGGATCACTGGATTGCGCCGGGCAGTTGCGGAACCGTTCCCAACTCCGTGCACGGCGACCAGGTCGTGGTCGACCATTTCCTACGCGACCAGCTACCGTTCCCGGGCTTCATCCAAAACGAGTATCCTGATCTACTCGATTTCTACGATCCGGTTCGCAAGAACAGCGGACCGGTACTGATCTTCATTGGGGATTCCAAGCCCGACAACGCGACGGCCGACGTCAAGGACGCATGGCTGAACAGCTAGCACTGTTGGGGAGTGCTTCTGCCGATAGCAATTGGATGCTTCACGTCAGCTTGTGAGCACGGCCCCGATTTGAGCCATTGACGCATCCATCTTCAGCACAAGTCCTGTGGGATTATAAGCGACATCAACAGATCCCATCGAGCCCAGGCTCGACTTGATCAGTTTTGATCCGAAACCCTTGTGCTCTGGAACGGCGACGATTGGTCCGTCCACTTCGATCCAGCTAAACTGAAGCCTGTTCTCGCCACCCTGTGGCACGACAGACCACTCGATATCGATATGGCCAACCTCGTTGGAAAGCGCACCGTATTTGACGGCGTTGGTCATCAATTCGTGAAGTACCAGGCCGAAGGACATGGCAGCCTGGGGTCCGAGCATGACGGTCGTCCCACGAACCTTGATGCGGTCGCTGTCCTGCATCCCGATATTGCAGACAGTGTTGGCCACCACATCGCGCAATTCGGCTCCGCGCCAATCCTCTTGCGTCAGCATGTCATGCGCTTTGGAAAGAGCGGAGAGGCGCGACTGGATCTTGTCGCGCGCATCGTCCACCGTCTGGGCATTGCGCAAAGACTGGGTGGTGATTGCCTGCACCACGGCAAGCGTGTTTTTGACCCGGTGCGCGAGTTCGTGCATCAGCAGCTTTTGCGTTTCTTCGGCCTGCTTACGCTCGGTGATTTCGACCGATGCACCCGAAAAACGCACGGGCTCGCCCGAGGCGTCGCGGATGAGACGGCCCTTTGCGTGGACCCAGCGAACACCGCCACCTGGCTGGATGATGCGGTATTCGTTATCGAAGGTCGACTGTCCCTCGAACAACCGCCCCAGTTCCGCTTCGAACGCTGGCATGTCGTCGGGATGGAAATTCCGTGTGTATTCCTCAAGCGGCGCGCCAGCGGCTGCGCGACCCGGTTCTACCGTATAGATCTCGGCGAAGTTGGGGTCGGCATAGATCAGGTTCGTCTTCAGATCCCAATCCCAGATGCCGACCATTGTCGATGCGCCGAGAGCAAGCTGCAGGCGCTCTTCGCTTCGTGAAAGCTTGTCCTGCATGGATTTAAGCTCGGTGATATCGAGCGATACGCCGCACATCGCGACGGCCAGCCCCCGGTCATCATGGACGAGCTGGCCACGCGCGAGCACCCAGGCCACAACACCGTCGGGACGGATGACGCGGTACTGGACATCGTAGTCCGAGCTTCCTGCCAGGGTTTCCACCACCGCTGCTTGCATTCGGGGCAAGTCGTCGGGATGGATAGCGCTCTGCAGATCCTCATAGCTGAGGGACTGGTCCCTGTGACGACCAAAGTTTTCCCGGCACACGTCAGATGTCTGGAGTGCCATGGTCGCGAGGTCGAGCTCCCAATACCCAAGGCTTCCAGCCTCGAGAGTTTCCTTCATCCGGCGCTCGGAGCGAATGGCTGCCTGTTCCGCCTTTTTCGTTCCTGTGATGTCGCGGGAGATGGACAGGATCCGATCGGGCTTGCCGTCTCCTCCAAGGATTGGGGAAACTTTCACTTCCCACCACCGCGAGTTTCCTTTGGCCGTTTCCGCCGTCCCGACAAAGCTACAGCTACGTCCGGAGCGCGCAGCCTCAAGCGCTTCGCGCGCTGCCGCGTTCCCGTCGTCTTTCCAAAAATCAGGCCAAGGACAGTTGCGGATGGTTTCGAAATCGTCGATTTCCATGACGCGCATGCCGCCAGCGCTCATGAACGTAATGTTGCCGGCGAGGTCGATAACCTTGATACAGTCGTCGCTCGCGGACAAGATTTCCGCCATGAGAGCAACGTCCATCGTGTTTGCCAATGCGACTTCGTGCGGTCGCTGGGATACCGTGTTCATTGTGTATCCGATCGCAAGCGTATGGATATCCGTGTCGAAGTCATTGTCGGCCGTTTCTGAACTGCGAGTGCAAGGTAGCCGCGAGACGGCAGTGGGCGAATGTTGCGGGGAGTTCCCGGTAGTTCAATCAGTCTCAGTCACGATGCAGGCGGCGCGACGATAATGCTGGGTGGAACGCTCAACCCGATGTCGCCGCGCAGAAGTCGCGCGATGTATTCGAGAGCATTCTTCAAGCCGTTCATCGTATACGGCTTTTCGATTACACCGATTGCACCGACGAAATCTTCCGGAATGCGCTTCAGGTTTCCGGTGATGAATACGTACGGGATCCCCCGGTCGGCAAGGTGCCGCCCGACCTCGAGTCCGGTCGGGCCATCGGTCAGATGCACATCGACAAAGGCAAATTCCGGTATCTGGCCTTCCAGAATGGCCAGCGCCTTTTTCCGGTTCATGGCCTGACCGATTACAGAATGGCCCGCCGCCTCGACTTCTTCTTCGAGCTCAAGCGCCAGAAGGGCCTCGTCTTCAACGATCATGATTTTCAAGCTATGCTCCATATCAGCTATCTAGCGGCAAGATGATGCGGACAGTGGTTCGCCGACCCTCTACCTCACGTTCGATCTCGGCCTCGACCTGACGGCAGCACGTCTCCAGCATCAGCCGTCCGAATTCGTTATCCTCTTCGTCGACGTCGACCGGATCGGCCGTATCGCGGACTTCGATGATGAAATGCCCGTTTGGACGATTGACCACGAGGTGGATCTCTCCACCGCCCACGCTCAATCCGCGTCGGACCGCATCGCCAATGAGTTCATTGACGATCAGAGACAGTGGGGAGGCCTTGGCGGCGGGCACAAGAACCGGTGACAGATCCATGGTGATCCGGATATCGTCGCGCCCGAGCGATCCCACAAGGTCGATAACGTGATCGCGGGCGAAGTCGGCGACATCGAAGCGACCGACGTCGTTCGACATGAAGAGCTTGCGTTGCACCGTGCTAAGGGCCTCGACACGGTTGAGGACCGACAGGAGCGTATGCCGGACCGTTTCGTCCCGTGTTTTCCTGGCCTTGAGTTTCACGATCGAAGCGATGGTCAGCAGGTTGTTCTTGACGCGGTGGTCGACCTCGTGGACGAGGGTCGTCTTTGCCTCGAGGGCTTGGGTGAGTTCTGCTGTTCGGGCAGCGACCTCCGCCTCGGCTCTCCGACGCGCCGAAGCGGACTGCATCTCCAACGTCTTGTCGTCCGTGAAATCAAGCTGCGACGCGAAGTAGTAGAGCGGATCGCCCTGATCGTCGAACACAGGGCTGATGAAAAGAGCGTTCCAAAATGTCGAGCCGTCTTTCCGGTGGTTGACGATATCGATCGCGATCGACCTCTGGTCCCTGATCGCTTCCCTTATCTTCTGAACTGCCGCTGGGTCGGTCTCGGGTCCTTGCAAAAAACGGCAGTTGCGTCCCACCAGTTCGTCCGCCGGATATCCGGTCAGGTCACTAAAGGCCTTGTTGGAAAAGATGATCGGATTGTCGTACTGTCGCGGATCCGTGATGATCATCGGCATCCGGGTTGCTTTGAATGCTGCGGAGAAGGGATCCTTGGAAGAATGCTCTGCAAGAAGCTTGTCCCCGGCGTCCTGTGCCCCCCTTTTCGCCGAGATCGAGTCGTTCATGAGCATGCCTAATTTACAATTTGCTTTCCAACGCGTGCTCTTGGCTAAATGTTCCGCGCGGTAAAGCCACACGACGGTTTGGGTGCTTTGTGTCACGCGGCCGCTTCAGAGGCCGCATCTAAACAGCGCACAGATCTCGATCGTCGTGCGGGATATCACCGGGACAACACCAAAGACCGATGCAGCGGGAAACGAGCACTCGGGTGACAACCATCTCATATGATCGGTTCGCGCCGATATCCCTGAGCGCCTCTCGCTTGCTGATCAAGCGCTTTTCAGTAAGTGTAAATAACTGTAAATAAACGTAAATGTCAGATCCCTGATAGGAACCGCAAGGAGCTTTTGCTGTTGTTCGCTTGCTATCAAAGGAGCTGACATTGAAATACTCTGCATACCTCGCGACAGGATTGGTCGGCATACTCGTGCTGACCGGGATCTCCACTGCCAATGCCCAGATGATGGGGGCGAAGCCGCTTTCCAGGGGTGACGTTCAGCTTGTCCAGAAACAACAGGGCAAACAGCATATGCTCAAGGGCCACCGCGGTATGAAGGAACGCCGTCAGGGCTACCGGCGCCACAGCGACGGCTACTGGTACCCGCCCGCAGCATTCGCGTCTGAGGCTTCAAAGAAAAAACCAGGCCGATCCGACAAAGCTCCGTCACCGGTCAGAAAATTCTAGGAGAGAACGCGGCTCATGGGCACTCATCCTCAAGCCGTCAACGAGGTAGTGCCGCGTATTGTGCATAGCTGCACTGCAACATGCTGCCTTTCTACATTCGGATAAATGGAATATCCAGTCTTCCAACGAAGCAATGCACCTCCTCCCGCAGAGCTTCGTGTTCCAGGCGACCCACTCCTCCCAATGGGCGTCTGGCCGAACAGCGGCACTCCTCCTCCCAGCCGTTGTTCGATCTTTTCGAAAAGCCTGCCGCACCTCCTCCCGCGGCAGGCTTTTTCGTTTTGGGCGAGCCACAAGGCGCGCTCGACCGGCCTGCGCTTTGGCGCTGCAGCTTGCGCTTTGTGGCAAACAGGGATGTGAACGAAGGCGATGCGGTTCTTCTTTGAGGTTCACCTGTAGTTTTCGACAACCTTATGCCGTACCGAGCGTTTCGATCCTTTACCGACGTCGTCCAGGGAGAAGCGCGTGCCGCAGGAATTTCGTTTTGAGATGCTAGCTAAGTTCGGCTATGCCGCGCGAGGTGTCGTTTTTCTTCTGGTTGCGGCGTTGGCGCTGTTTTCGAGCTTCGGCGGCGGTCGCCCCGAAAGCAAGTCGGCCATATCGTCGTTGCTGGATCAGCCGTTCGGCAAGGTGTGGGTCGGGATAATCGGCATCGGGCTTTTCTGTTTTGTGGCCTGGCGGCTTGCCCAGGCTCTGGCGGACAGTGACGGACATGGCAGCGATGCCAAAGGAATGGTCATTCGGGCAAGCCTTCTCGGCAGCGCCGTTACCTATGTCGGTCTCGGGATCTACGCAATCGGGCTTTCGGTCTTTTCGGGCGGCGGAGGCGGTGGTTCTGGAGAGAAGGGCCTGGCGACATGGATCATGTCCCAACCTTTCGGCTCCTACCTCGCCATCATCGCCGGCATTGGACTGTTCGCAGGCGGTGTCGTTACCATGATAAAGGGCCTGACGCGGAAATTCGAGAAGTATATCAGCATCCCGAGCAACGCCAGCTGGCTTACTTATGTCTGTGTATACGGTCTCGTCGCCCGCGGTGTCGTCTTTGCCGTTGTCGGCATCCTGTTTGCCTATGCCGGCTTCAAGGTCGATCCTGATCAAGCTGGCGGCATGGCTGACGCGATGGACTGGTTGAGCGAGCTGCCGGGCGGTGCGACCATCTTCATCGTCATCGCAGCCGGGCTCGCAGCGTTCGGTATCTATAACCTTGTCGCCGCAAGATACCGGACAGTCCGTGGCCCCTCCATGGCAGACGTCAAGCGCACTGTCAGCCGGCCCTTCAACTAGCCGATCGGGACCGTTGACTGGGATCCTGCACTCAGCTGGTCATCGAAATCGCGACCATCATAAACGCGTGAGGGGGTGGGAACGGTCCGTTCCCACCCCCTCATTTGCTATATCCGGCATGCCACGAAAGCAGTGACACGCCGGGCTATTTATTGCGTTAGGCGAGCATGCGCACCTTGGGTTCGCGATCCCAGTACCGCTTTGCAGCGGCCTTCAGGAAGCCGTCCATCCCGACAACACCGTCATCGGTTTCGACGCCGGCTTTCTGCAGCAGTGGCTGGGCCTCGTTCGTATGGCCGATAGCCTTGAGGTGGCCGAACGCATCCATCACCCACTGGACCGCTGCTGCTTCTCGGGTCAGCATGTCGCTGCCTTCCTTCGAGAGGAGAACCGCGACCGCGTCGAAGAGCTGTGACGGCGAACCGGCGAGCTGACCATCGGCTTTCGTTACGTTGCCGTCGGACAGTTTTGCCTTTCCGATCTTAGGCGCAACGACGAATGCGGTGGCGCCAGCCTGGCTGATGGCGTTCTTCAGATCACTCAATGCCTTCGCATCGGTGCCATCAGCAATAAGGATGCCGATCTTTCGACCCTTGACCGTCTCGACCATGTTCTTCTGGATCGACAGGGCTGGCGACGGATCGAGATCGACCGGTTCCCGTGCAGCCGGATTGGCAGCCGGAAGGTCGATTCCGAGACCATCGGCGACCCGCTGCGCCAACTCCTCGTCAACGTTCAGGAGATTACCAATAACGCGCGGCGGAACGTGATCGAACTCGACCTTGGAAAGCTCGAACACGAAAGACGACGCGATATGCGCCTGCTCGGACGCTGTCTGAGACTTCCAGAACATTCGTGCCTGGCTGTAATGGTCGGCAAAGAGCTCGGCGCGGACCCGCAGCTTGTCGCCCTGTTCCTGATCACCTGTCGCCCGTTCGAACGACCGGAAGCCAGTTGCGGGACACTCGCGTGGGCCGCCTTCTTCTCCAGCCATTGAGAGGCTGTTGGGTTCGTAATTGGCACGACCCTTCGGAACGCTCATCTGCATCATGCCGTCACGCTGGAAATTCTGCATGGGGCACTTCGGCGCGTTGATCGGCAGCTGATGGAAATTGGCCGTGCCGAGACGCGATTTCTGGGTATCCAGATAGGAGAACAACCGGCCTTGCAAAAGCGGATCGTTGGAGAAGTCGATTCCCGGGACGACGTTCGACGGCAGGAAAGCCACCTGTTCCGTTTCGGCGAAGAAGTTATCGGGGTTGCGATCAAGCACAAGCCGACCGACGATCTTGACCGGCAAAATCTCTTCCGGGATGATCTTGGTGGAGTCGAGCACGTCGTAGGGGAGCTTGCTTGCGAATTCCTCGTCGAAAAGCTGAACGCCGAGCTCCCATTCCGGAAAGTCACCACTGTCGATGGCTTCCCAGAGATCGCGACGGTGGTAGTCGTTGTCGGCGGCCTGAAGCTTGAGCGCCTCATCCCAGATCGTCGACTGAACGCCGAGCTTCGGCTTCCAGTGGAACTTCACGAAGGTCGACTTGCCCTCTTCGTTGACGAAGCGGAACGTATGAATGCCAAAGCCCTGCATCATGCGCAGCGAGCGCGGAATGCCACGGTCCGACATGGCCCATAGAAGCATGTGGGTGGTCTCAGGCATCAGCGACGCGAAATCCCAGAAGGTACCGTGCGCGCTACCGGCCTGCGGATAGGCGCGGTCAGCTTCCATTTTCACCGAGTGAATGAGATCGGGAAACTTGATTGCATCCTGGATAAAGAAGACCGGAATGTTGTTACCGACCAGATCCCAGTTGCCTTCCTGCGTGTAGAATTTGACGGCGAAGCCGCGAACGTCGCGAGGGGTATCGACAGAGCCAGCGCCGCCTGCAACGGTCGAGAAGCGGACGAAAACCGGAACCTTGTCCCCTACACGCTGAAACACGTCGGCTTTTGTCACGTCCTTGAGGGATTCCGTGAGCTCGAAGTAACCGTGTGCGGCAGAGCCTCTGGCATGCACGATGCGCTCAGGGATGCGTTCGTGGTCGAAATGAAAGATTTTCTCGCGGAGAACGAAGTCCTCAAGCAGGCTCGGACCGCGATTGCCGGATTTCAGACTGTTCTGATTGTCGGAGATCCGAACGCCGTGGTTTGTCGTCAGGTGGGCCTGAGCAGGATGCGAGCCATCGGACGGAACATGCTGGTGGGTCTCGCCGCCTTCACCGCGGTCCGTATCGTATGTCGTCGGGTCAGCCATTGGATGGTCCTTTGCTCGAATTCAATCCAGCAACAGATATGCCCGCGCGACGCTGCGGCAAGCGTCCGTCGGAGAGATTATCCAAGGGATTGCTTTCAAAGCTGCAGGTCAGGCACCGGAGGTGGCTGTGGGCTGAGCTCCCGAGAGTGGTCAGTAAAGGCGTCTCGTAGTCCGCTGTGCCTGCATTCGTGGCCTGACCGGCGTTCGATGAGGCGCTGCGGTGACGCGGGTCCGGCGGGGAGAGATGCCTATCCCGCGCAGAACTTTCCCGATTGCTCTCGTAGCAAAGCAAGCCCTTGCTCTGTCACGAGGTTCATCCTCGGGTTTCCGCGGCGCCCCGCGAAAAGGTCCGGATACTGGGATGACGTGACAAGTCTCACTTCCGTTCGCGGCAGCTTCTGCAGGTGAACACTTGCACCCTTACGCGCAATATCGACGCCCAACGCACGAAGCGCGTCAGGTGCCGCGATCCAAAGAGTGCCGCTGATGTTCAGCATCCGGATGGTGTGTCCATGGCAGGTCACGGTATTCATCGCCCGTCCTCAGCCGTCGCGACGTCAGCCATGCCGTCGCTCGAAATTGCAACGACGACGGCTTTCGACGGAGGAACAGGTGTATCTCCAACCGCTCCGAAAAATCCTGACAGCATCCGTAAATCCTTCGTGAAACACCGATTATGTGCATTGCACAAAACTAGACGCCGGTTATATACGTGCCCGACTGTATGTAAACTATCCTTGTGCGGAGCACTCGATGCCTAAGGCGTTGCGATCTATCCTGACCATCACTTGCCTCCTCGCCCTCGTCGGGTGCCAGAAGGAAGAAGCCGCAGCACCTCCGGCGCCGCCTCCATCGCCCGTTGGCGTGGTGACGGTGCAGCCCGAGACCTTGCCGATTACCAGCGATCTGCCGGGCCGTATCGCTCCGACCCGTCTCGCCGAGGTGCGCCCGCGTATCTCCGGGATTATCGTCGAGCGCGTCTTCGAACAGGGCTCCATCGTCAAAGCGGGCGACGTGCTTTACCGCATCGACCCGGCACCGTTCCAGGTTCAGGTCGACAGCGCACAGGCCACGCTTCGGAGTGCGCAGGCAGCGCAGATGCAGGCTCGCCAGACCGCCGATCGTCAGACCCAGCTCAGCAAATCGAACGTCGCCACTCGCCAGGACCTCGATACCGCGATCTCTGCACTGGCGCAGGCGGACGCTCAAGTCGCCGTCGCCCAGGCCGGCCTTGCCCAGGCCGAGCTCAGCCTGCAATACGCCAATGTCACGGCACCAATCAGCGGCCGCATCGGCCGTGCGCTGATCACGGAAGGCGCCCTGGTCAGCTCGACTGGCTCTGAAAACCTCGCGACCATCCAGCAGCTCGACCCGATCTATGCGGACTTCACCCAACCGGCCGCCGATCTGATCCGCCTGCGCAAGGCGCTGCAGGACGGCAAGCTGATGACGGGACCGAACGAGGCGAACGCCTATCTCATGCTCGACGACGGCACCAAATACCCGGAAACGGGCCGTTTGCTGTTTTCGGAAGCAGCGGTCGATGAAACCACCGGGCAGGTGACCCTGCGCGGTGAATTCCCCAATACCAATGGGGATCTCCTCCCGGGCATGTATGTCCGCGTGCAGATCGAGGAAGGTCTGGAGCGCGATGCCTTCGCCGTGCCGCAGCAGGCCCTGCAGCGCGATTCCGGCGGCCAGGCGAGCGTGCTCGTGGTCGGCGCCGAAGACAAGGTCGAACAGCGCCGCGTCACCGTCGGTCGTGCGCTTGGCGAACGCTGGGTCATCTCGCAGGGCCTCAAGGCCGGCGACCGCGTGATTGCGGAGGGGTTCCAGAAGACCGCTCCCGGCGCCACCGTCAAGCCTGAGCCCTGGTCTGCGGACAAGCCCGCGACCGAGCAATCGACGCAGGGCGACGCCAAGGCTGCTCCTGCAGAGCCGGCGAAGAAGTAAGGACCAGGTTACATGGCAAGTTTCTTCATCGACCGGCCGATCTTCGCCTGGGTCGTCGCAATCTTCATTATGCTCGCAGGCGTGCTGACAATTCCGATGCTGCCGATTGCGCAGTATCCGAATGTCGCACCGCCGCAGATCACCGTCTCCACCAACTATCCCGGCGCTTCGCCAGACGATATCTACCAGGGCGTGACGCGTCCGATCGAAGAAGAACTGAACGGCGTTCCCGGGCTGATCTATTTCGAATCGACGTCTGAATCGTCGGGCCGCGTGTCCATCAACGTCACCTTCGCACCCGGTACGAATATCGGCGAAGCGCAGGTCGAGGTGCAGAACCGCATCGCCCGCGCCGAACCCCGCCTGCCGGGCGCCGTCACATCGCAGGGCGTGCGCGTCGAGCAGGCAGGCACATCGTTCCTGATGGTCGTGTCGCTGACCTCCACGGACGGCAATACCGACGTCATCGGTCTCGGCGACTATCTGAACCGCAACGTGCTTGGCGAGATCCGCCGCGTGCCCGGCGTCGGCAGTGCTCAGTTGTTCGCCACCCAGCGCTCCATGCGGATCTGGATGGATCCCGACAAGATGGTCGGCCTCAAGCTGACGGCCTCCGATGTTACGGCTGCGATCAGCGCCCAGAACGCGCAGGTCGCCGCCGGTCGTATCGGCGCGACGCCGAACCCGATCGGCCAGCAGATTTCCGCAACCATCAACGTCCAGGGCCAGCTGACCAATCCCGAAGCGTTCGGAGCGATCGTGCTGCGCGCCAATCCCGATGGTTCGTCGGTGCGGTTGCGCGATGTCGCCCGCATCGAGGTCGGCGGCGAAAGCTACAACTTCTCCAGCCGCCTCAACGGCAAGCCAAGCGCTGCCATCGGCGTCCAGCTGTCGCCGACTGCCAATGCACTCGATACGGCGAAAGGCGTGCGCGCGGTCATGACAGAGCTGCAGCAGTATTTCCCGTCCGGCATCGAATACGAGATCCCGTACGATACCAGCCCGTTCGTGGAAGTCTCGATCGAGAAGGTCATCCATACGCTGATCGAGGCGATGATCCTCGTCTTCGTGGTGATGTACGTCTTCCTTCAGAACATCCGCTACACGCTGATCCCGACACTGGTCGTCCCGGTGGCGCTGCTTGGCACCTGTGCGGTGATGTATGTCTCCGGCTTCTCCATCAATGTGCTCACCATGTTTGCGATGGTGCTCGCGATCGGCATTCTCGTCGACGACGCCATCGTCGTCGTCGAAAACGTCGAGCGCATCATGGCGCAGGAAAAGCTGTCGCCGAAGGAAGCGACCCGCAAGGCGATGGGCCAGATTTCGGGCGCCATCATCGGCATCACGCTCGTCCTGAGTGCGGTGTTCATCCCGATGGCCTTCTTCCCCGGTGCGGTCGGCATCATCTATCAGCAGTTCTCGCTGACCATGGTGGTCTCGATCCTGTTCTCGGGTTTCCTTGCCCTGTCGCTCACGCCCGCACTGTGCGGTTCGTTCCTCAAGCCGATCAAAGGCGATCACCACGAGAAAAAGGGCGTCTTCGGCATTTTCAACCGCGGTTTCGACAAGGCTTCGCATGGCTATTCCCGCACGGTCGGTGGCATCATCAAGCGATCCGGTCGCTTCATGGTCATCTACGTCGCGCTTCTCGTCGGCCTCGGCTGGGCCTATCTGCAGCTGCCGAGCTCGTTCCTGCCCAACGAAGACCAAGGCTTCCTGATCGTCGACGTTCAGGCACCGGCCGAGGCAAGCACCGACCGCACCACCGAGGTCGTCGCGCAGATCGAAAAGATCGCGCTCAGTGAAAAGGCCGTCGAGCGCATTATCGCCATCAACGGCTATTCCTTCTCCGGCAGCGGCCAGAATGCCGCGCTCGCCTTCATCACCCTGAAGGACTGGTCGGATCGCGGTCCCGAGGATAAGGCTGATGCGATCGCAAAGAGGATCAACGGCCAGATCTTCGGCATCCGCGATGCGATCGCGTTCTCGCTGTCGCCGCCGCCGATCCAGGGTCTCGGCAACTCGTCCGGCTTTACCTTCCGATTGCAGGATCGTGCCGGCAACGGCCAGACGGCACTTGGCGCGGCGCGCGACCAGTTGATGGCCGCAATCGCCAAGAGCCCGGTTCTCGCCGGCGTTCGCATCGAAGGCATGCCGGATGCAGCGCAGGTCAACCTTCTTATCGACCGCGAGAAGGCCAACACGTTCGGTGTCACATTCGGTGACATCAACTCGACGATCACCGCAAACCTCGGCTCGTCCTATGTGAACGACTTCCCGAATGCGGGACGCATGCAGCGCGTGCAGGTTCAGGCCGACGGCAAGCAGCGCATGAAGACAGAAGACCTGCTGCGGCTCAACGTCCGCAACGCCAATGGCGGCATGGTGCCGATGGCCTCATTCGCGTCGGTCGAATGGGTCCGGGGCCCGTCGCAGGTTGTTGGCTATAACGGCTACCCGTCGATCCGCATCGCCGGCCAGGCAGCACCGGGCTTCTCCTCCGGTGACGCCATCACCGAGATGGAACGGCTTGCCGGCGAACTGCCGAACGGTTTCGGTTACGAATGGACCGGCCAGTCGCTGCAGGAAATCCAGTCGGGGTCGCAGGCACCCGCCCTGATCGCGCTCAGCGTGCTCTTCGTGTTCCTGCTGCTGGCAGCCTTGTACGAAAGCTGGTCGATCCCGATCTCGGTCATGCTCGTCGTGCCGCTCGGGGTCATCGGTTCGGTTGCGGCCGTCATGCTTCGGGGAATGTCGAATGACGTCTACTTCCTCGTGGGTCTGATCGCCATTATCGGTCTGTCGGCGAAGAACGCCATTCTGATCATCGAGTTCGCCAAGGACCTCCGCGCCGAAGGCCGCTCCACGTTTGATGCGACGGTCGAGGCAGCGCATCTGCGCTTCCGCCCGATCCTGATGACGTCGCTCGCCTTCACCCTCGGCGTCGTCCCGATGGCGATTGCCACCGGTGCCAGTGCTGCCAGTCAGAATGCGATCGGCACCGGCGTGCTTGGCGGGATGATCTCGGCGACCTTGCTGGCCATCTTCTTCGTTCCCGTGTTCTTCGTCTTCGTGATGAAAGTCTTCCGCGTGAAGGAGCCGAACCACGAAGCAGAAAAGGCAGCTCCCAAACCGGCGGAGTAGGGGAGAGCGGGAAGAGGAGACAAGGATGAGACGAACGAAAGCCGAAGCGGCCGAGACGCGCTGTGCCGTCCTGACCGCAGCCGAGCAGCTTTTTTTCGAAAAAGGCGTCGCCAACAGTACTCTGGACGAAATCGCGGCTGCCGCTGGTGTCACACGAGGAGCGGTCTACTGGCACTTTGCCAGCAAGAGCGACCTGTTCCTCCAACTCTACAACGCGGCGCAGCTTCCCCGGGTCGACATGAGCGACGCTGCCGGCTCGGGTTGCGAGGATACTGATCCGATCTCGGCGGTGGAAACCATTGCTCTCGACTGGTTTGGGATGCTCGCAAGCGACGTCCAACGCCAGCGGCTCCTCACGATCCTTCTGAGAACTAACTTCGAACATGAGTTCGAACCTGTCCTGCAGGAGATGGACGCCCTCAGCGCTGAGCACACGAAAAACATGGAGCGCATCTTTGCCAAGGCTGAAGACAAGGGACAGCTGTCACCCTTGTGGACTCCCGCCGCGTGCAGCCGCGCCGTGCACTGGCAGATGAAGGGTATCTGCTGGGAGTGGCTGCTGTTTGGCCGGAAGTTCGACCTCGTCACCCTGGGCGGAGACAGCGTCCGAAAGCTGTTCGCGACCTTCAGGCGCTGATCGTGATGGATGGGGCGAAATCGGCAGGCTCTGTCAAGCAAGTGGACATTGTCGCCGGATCTGTCGATGCTATGCTTTCCCCGATGACCGATATCCTCCAGGTCTACACCGACGGCTCGTTCGACGCCGCTTCCCGATCTGGGGGCTGGGCGATCGTCGCTTTCAAAGGCGACGTGCAGATTCATGTCGCCTCGGGGACGACGATCGGCAGCTCGAACAATACGTTCGAGCTGCTGTCTGTCATGCGGGCGGCGTCTTGGCTTGAAGCCGAAGCGACGGGAATGGCTGCGGTGATCTGGACCGATTCCGCCCATCTCGTCGAAGGGTGCCGTCGATGGCGGTTCATCTGGCGCGGCAACGGCTGGAAGCGGGTAAGATCAAACCCGCACGAACGTCGTCGGCCAATCCCGGATGCAGATGTCTGGCGCGAACTGGACGCTTTCCTCGAGCGCAACCCGCTTGTCACAATTCAATTGTGCAAAGGGCATTCCGGAATCTCCGGAAATGAACAGGCCGATGCGGCAGCGAGATCAGCCTTGGGTCTGGGATAAGGCACGTTGCCGGCTCCCAAGCGCAAAAGACCTGCTGAACTTGACAGAAGTCATGTGGCGGACTTGCAACTGTGATTGTGCAGTCGCTACTGCAAGATCATCTTTATTAGCTCTTTCCGTTAGCAAACAGCGCGACTCTGATAGTGGATTGAATCACCGATCAGGCATCGGACCACTAAAGGATATGTCATGAACACTCTCTCAAAAGCCCTGGCCACCGTTCTCCTCGCCTCGGCAATCGCAGTCCCGGTGTCTGCCGCAGATCTCGCGCCCATGGAAACTCCGCTTGCCGCACCGGCGACGTCTGGTTTTTACTTTGGTTCGCTGAGCTCCGTAAACTTCCTTGACGATACAGGCTTTGATTTCGGCGCCGCGTCGGTGTCCACCGAGTATGACGTCGGCTACTACAGCGCACTGCGCGCCGGCTATAACTTCGGATCGATGGGCTTCGTTTCGCCGCGCCTCGAGCTTGAACTTGGTTATGGCAGCGCGTCTGTCGACGAACACAGCGTTTCCGGATTTGGCGGCGTTGGTGGTATCGACTCCTACGGCGACGCTCGCTCGTTCCAGGGCTATGTCAATGGCTATCTCGATATCCCGCTTGCAGCTGAAGGCGCAGTCAGCGCGATCACGCCTTACGTCGGCGGCGGTGCAGGTTTCATGAACCTGGAACTGCGCAAGCAGGGCGTCAGCGGAACCGGTACCGGCACGCTGATGGATGATTCCGACACCCAGTTCGCCTACCACCTTGATGCCGGCGTTGGCATCAATCTGCAGGCTATCGGTCTGTTCACGAACACTTCGCTGTTCGACAACACGACGTTCGATATCGGGTATCGTTTCACAGCTGCCGACGATTTCAACTTCGAGGCCCGCGACGGATCCACGTCGAGCACCGACTTCCGCAGCCATGCTGTGACATTCGGCCTGCGTCGCCAGTTTTGATCTGAGGGTCTGGCCGGTTTCGCGACCGGCCAGACCTATTCTGCTTGAGACGTTTCAGATCTCGCCCTCGGGCTTTTCGCCCTTGGCGTCTTCAAGGCCTTTTTCGGCCTTCTTCAGCAAATCCTCACGGTCCTTGTCGGCATTCTCGCTCGTGCGATCCGCATCGCTTCCGGTCTTTTTGTCGTCACTCATTTTATTCTCCTTCTGGTCAGAGATTCACGATGGCCAGATGGTCCAGAACATAATTCCGACCACCACGATGAACGACAGCGGCAGCGCCAGGAACCGCAGCATGCCAGTGCCTGTGTTGTCCCGGCCCAGCCAGGCGAACCACCAGTCCGGGCCTTGATTTCCGCTCTGTGACATCAGCGCCCTTTCACTTGGTTGTGCCGTATCCGGGCGTAGCCGTTTTCTCCGAGGCGTCTTTGCGTTCCTGCTCCGGAGTACGCGTCGTGTCGACGCTTTCCTTGAAGCGCTGGTGCCCATCATTTTCGATCAGCGTTTTGTCGGCGTCCTCGGTAACCGGTGGGTTCTTCACGGTCATTCCTTCCAGTCCTGTCACGACGAGCTCATGAGCCCGTAGATGACGATTGCGATATACAGGCTGAAGGCGCCGAGCACGTATATGCCAAGCACGACGATCACTCCGCGCCCTAACAGTCCCTTCTTCTTTCGGACTTCAGGCGGGTCTCTCATTTTGTCGATACTGGGTTCATCTTCGGGCTTCATCGCATTTCCTTTCATTCAAGGAGGCGAACAGTCCGCGAGCCGCATAGTTCCGGCCGTTTCGAGGCGCAGCGGAATGTGAGGACAATCCGTACGGCATATCCGCCAGTGCCGCCTTCTTTTGAAATTTAAACGCAAAATTTCGGCGAGACGTCGATCTCGCCGAAATCCGGTGTTTACCCTGCGTTTACTGCTGCGGTTCGTGGAACGGACAGCCGTTGAACTTGGCTCTGAAGTCGGCAGAGTGGCGGTAGGTTTCGTTACGTGCCCGGTTGATGCCGCCGAGAGGCTGGTGATCTGCAAGGCCGGTCCAGACGCTGAACCGCATTTGCTCGTCGACTTTCTGCACCTTGGCGTCGCTCCAGCTATCCTGCGGAGCGGCGCTCAAAGTTGCAACGGTCACGAACGGAGCTTCGTCTTCCTTCCATTCTACGGTCGGATCCTCGATCGGTTGCGCTTCGATATCGCGACAAAGCTGGACCTGGAATTCCCACAGGCCTCGCGTTTCCTGCATTTCCGCCTGGACCGTCTCACGGATGGCGTTCTCGCGGACGCTGGCATCGATTTCGGTTCCGGTGCGCTTGGTCAGATCCGGTGAGATCGGCTTCACGCGGAACTTCGCGACGTAGTCACCATAGCGGAACGGCGTGACACTGAAATAGGTCTCGCCGAGCGGATCGACATTCGGCGCGCCGCCGAGCGACTGAATGGTGGGGCTCGTCACGCCGACGGCTTCGAGGCCCTTGTTGACGGTCTGAAGCACGCTGGACATCACGGTCTTTGTGCCTTCCAGCTTGTCCGTGGTCTTGGCAAGGAGCTTGAGGCTGGAGAGAAATTTCTTCGGATCCGGCGTCTGGAAGACCGGGCCGTTGACCATCACGAAGTCCTGGTTATTGCCGTCCGCGCCAGGCAGGCGGGTACCCTCGACGCCGACAACCTTGATCGCCAACCCGCGTGGAAGAGCGACAGCGTCGGGCAAGATGTCGCCGGCGTTTGTGGAAAGACGCATGTAGACCGGATGTTCGCCCGGTTTGGCAAACAGACCTTGCGCGAACTCGGGCGGCAGCCCGTCCTTGACGGTCATTGTACCCTCAAGGATGCCGTGTGCTTTTGCGTGCACGGACCGAACGGCATGGCCGTAATCCTCGGCAGTCTTTTCAAGAATGATGTCGAACTGATCGATCAGACCCGAGATCGTCTCGCGCTCATCAGGTTTGACTGTTTCGAGGTCTGGGGAATAACGGACGGGCGTGGCTGCAATCATCTGGCGCTCCTTCAAAATCGAAAAACGCCAGAATAGTGCTCCTGGTTCCAGCGCAAGCTAATATGCTCGCCGGCTGAGGATGCGGCCCATCGGGGAGCCGCATCCTGGGTAGTTACTCAGGCGCTACGGGCCTGCTGTGGGTGTTTGCCCTCTTCGAATTCCTCGACGATCTTCGCACAGAAAGCCGGCAAATCCTTCGGGGTGCGGCTCGTTACGAGCCCCTTGTCGACAACAACTTCCTTGTCGACCCAGATGCCACCAGCGTTCTCAATGTCCTTGCGAACTGTCGGATACGATGTCACCGTCCGGCCATTCAGGACGTCTGCTTCGACGAGAAGCCACGGTGCGTGACAGATGACGCCCACGGGTTTTGCCTGCTGGAAGAATGCGTGCACGAAGGCGATCGTCGCCTTGTCGGCTCTCAGCTTGTCGGCGCCCACGCATCCGCCCGGAATGACGAGGCCGTCGAACTCGTCAGCCGAGACATCACTGACCGTCTTGTCAACGGTATAGCTGCTCCCGGCGTCGAGGTCGTTGTTGTTCGTCTGGGCCTCGCCGCTTTCAAGGCCGATGACAGTGACCGTGGCACCGGCTGCCTCGACAGCGTCTTTCGGCTGCTTGAACTCGGGCTCTTCAGTGCCGCGCGGAGCGATAAGAATGGCGATTTTTTTGCCTTGAAGGGTCATCGTGTTTCCTCACTTTTCTTGATGTGGAGGAGCGTTAATGACGGTTGGCATGAAAAGTTTCATCCAGCCGAACACTTCGACTTGTCACCTTGCTCTGCCGCCAGTCGAAGTTTCCGGAGGCGCTCGCTTTTTTCCTCCCGACGTCGCCGTTCGTCATCTGCAGTCTCACGCGCAACGGCATTGGTGTGCTCAAAGGCGGCCGCGCGTTCGCCCATGGTCAGCGTTCTCCTGATCCTTGAAACCATCGTATCCATCTCTGTGATTGCTTCCCCAATACATGGGACTCGTTGAGCGCCTCATCAACATATTGCGCCTGTACGGTAGCGGACCGACACGACACGAAGACATGCGGGACATCGCAGATCGCGGAGGAATCCCCATATCAGCAAGGTGAAACCCGGCTCTTTGCTGTTTCCTCAGTCTGGACAGATGGGGAACATCTTTCGATGTCGGTTGTTCTGTCAATGTGCGCCGCTTTCCGCGGGGCAGGAGATTTAGATGCGTAAACGCGTAGCCATTATTGGATCGGGTCCGACAGCCATATTCGCACTGCAGGACCTTGTGAAATGCAGCGCCTCTCTGGATATTGCAATTTTCGAGCGAACCGACGTCGCCGGCAAGGGAACACCCTACCAGCGGGGCATCAACGACCTCGCGATGCTGTCGAATATACCGAGCATCGAGGTTCCGGCTCTGCCGGTGATGCTCCACGACTGGCTGGCACTCCAGTCCGACGAGTACCTGAACGATATTGGTGTTGCTCGCTCGGAAATCACAGACCGTGCATTCTATCCGCGTGTCGTGGTTGGCGATTATTTCAGATCTCAGTTCGACGCGATCATAGACGCATCGCGGGCCTCCAGGCATACGGTCGACGTGTTTGAGAACGCATCCGTCGACGACGTTCAGCCTGTCGGTGATCAGTTCAAATTGTGCCTGAGCCCTGAACATGGCGGCGCAGAGGCGCTGTTCGATTACGTCGTCATTGCGACCGGACATAGCTTTCCGTCCGAACCTGAGACGTCGCCCGGCTTCTTTGAGGCGCCATGGCCCGCGACCGCATTGCAGAGCATCCCGAGCGGCAAGATCGGAATTTTGGGGACTTCGCTGAGTGCGATCGATGCCGTCATGACGGTCGCGACCAAGTTCGGTGAATTCACCAAAAGCAAGGGTGACGAACTTAAGTACTCCGTCAACGCGGACGGCCAGGCTCTTGATATCGTGATGATGTCGCGCAAGGGTCTTCTTCCCGAAGCCGATTTCTATTTTCCGATCCCCTACCTTGAGCCGAAGATCTGCACGCAGCAGGCGGTCGATGACCGCATCGCGCTTGGCAGCAGCGGACTGCTCGATGACATTTTCGAGCTGTTTCGCCAGGAGCTTGCTGTTGCCGATCCGGACTATTCCAAGGTTATCGGTCTAGACGGCTTGACCGTCGACACGTTCGCCGTTGCGTATTACGGGGTTCGCGACAAGGAAGACCCGTTCGAGTGGGCGGCGTCCAACCTTGCCGAAGCCAAGCGGAATTATGCCCAGAAGCACACCGTTCCGTGGCGCTACGCCATTCTCATTACCCATGAGATCATCGAGACGGCGGTCGGCTTTATGAACGCTGACGACCTTGGCCGGTTCAACCGGAACTTCAAGAGCATTTTCGCCGACGACTATGCGACCGTTCCGCACCTGTCGATCGAGCGCCTACTCGCGCTTCATCGGAGCGGTTGTCTTGGTATCGTCGCACTTGGCGATGACTCGGAGATCGTGAAAGAAGGTCTTGAACGGGGCGCTACCGTCGAAATCGGCGGTACCACCATGCGCTTCGATACGTTTATCGACGCCACCGGCCAGAAAACTCTGTCGGCGACCGACCTGCCATTCCCATCCCTCATCGAACGAGGGCTGATATCCGAGGCAAAGACGATGACAGCGGTCGGCAATCACCGCCGTACGGGCGGGATTGACGTGGACGACCAGTGCCGACCGCTGATCGCGGGCGTGCGACCGGTGAGGCGACTGTACGTCCCGGCTGTCTCATATCTTCTCCACAAACGTCCGTTCATTCAGGGCATCACAAGTGCTGCCGAACTCGGACAGATCGTTGCAGCATCCATCATTGCCGAGGTGACAAGACCGGTCCGCAGCCGCCGCGTCAGGTCATCCGCCCGCGCACAGGCGCCGGCTGAGATCGCAGCGTAGGATCTGCGTGCTAGTGAGCGTTGGGCGACTGAAGTGATAATCCCGCCTCTCGAGGCGGGATTTCTTTTTCAATGCCTGCTCACCTCGACCATACGCGGTTCTCGCTGACGGTGTGGGGTTTTTGATTATGCCAACTGAAACCACTCTAGCTAGGCGGCAGCGGAGAGGCACGCTTACAACTTGAGCAATGACGTACTGTGGCATCATAACAGCACGATCGCGCCGACCGGCGTCAGCGTGGCCGGCAATCTCTCGGCTGTGACCCGGACCTGCGGATGACGAGCAGCAGGGCTCCCCTAAGATGCGTGTCGGACGAGAAACCTTCAGGACTGACCGAAGGGGAACGCAACGAAGCCTCTGTCTCATTCCTGAGAGCAGAGGCTTGTCTCTTGAGATGGTAGTAGGCTGGTCGAAGAAAACCAGGTCCTCAAACGCTGAGCTTAATCTCTGCTTCAGCCCGCCGTGGCGTTTCGAATGGCGTCGATGACAGTTGCGAGAACGCTTTGACCTTCGTCGGTAATCTCCGCTCTTTTTCCGTCAATGCGGATGAGGCCGCCGTCCTCGAGTTCTGCCTGGCCCTTCGAGCTTGCGTGATGACCAGCACCATCGTCCAGAACGACTTCCTTTACGGGGTCACCGCTGAGGAGTTGATGATAGGCCGCAAAGACCAGGATGGAACGCGCATCGTCTGAAAGTTTCATAGGGATCTACCGTTTTGCTTGAGGATGAAGGGATGGTGCCCCTTCCAATCACACTGTAGATGTCGGGTCGTCTGCGGGGACCTTGCCATCCGGGGTCAGCTCATCGACCGCGCGAGGAAGATCCTTGCTCAGCCGCGCAAGTATCTCATCTCGCGACAGTCCTGTTTTCGCTGCCAGTTCATCGAGAACTTCGGGTCCGATCGCTTCGGCAAGCTGATCCCCATCGATATCCTCGTTGGATCCGGGCTTCACCCAAGATTCGGCCTTCTGACCATATCCGTTCTGCTGGAAGGTTTTCAGGAGGTCACCCAGACCACCACTCAAGACACCGCCGGACGCAAGTCCTCCCAGAATTCCGCCAAGGCCACCTGCTTCCTTGCCGCCCGTAAGCTTGCCGAGCAGATCCTCAAGACCACTTGTCTGCCGGGGACTGGTCTCCGGAGCGGTGTTCGCTCCAGCCGGTTGGGTCTTGTTCACGCCCCGTAGGAGCTCCGCGATTTTGTCCCTGTTCTGAAATCCTGCAACGGCGAGTACGCCGAGCAGTGCTTTCAATTGACCGCTTGCCATGGTGTTCTCCTCGATTTCGCAGCCATAGCCGGGATGGCGTTAAGGCTTCATGCAAAGCAAACGACCAGTCGGCTGCGAGGTTCCTGCACGGGAACCCGTTGGCCGAACATTTGCTGCGGGGAGAGGGTTCGGGGCGGTTCGGAATAACTCCGAAGGTGAGGTGACACGGCCGCCGATTCGCTGCCGTGGTCCAAAAAAACGAAAACCCCGCCATTGCTGGCGGGGTCAGTCATTTACGCACCGGTGAAGATGTTAGCGGCAAACCCGGCGTGGGCCCGAGTTCGGCTGGTAGGTGTTGTCCGAAGCGCGATACGAGCGGTAACGCGCTGCGCAGCTGCTGCTGCCGTTGCGGTTCTGCGAAGCGATCGCACCACCGATGAGGGCACCTGCAGCCAAGCCGCCGATGATGGCGCCAGTGTTGCTGCGACGACGGTTGTCGTAGCGACGGTCATGGCGGCGGTGGTTGCTGTAACGGTTGCGGCGATCATAGCGGTCACGACGATCGTAGCGATTGTTGTATCGACGCTCGCCACGGGGGACGTAACGGCGGTTGTCGTTGCGGTACTGAACCTGCTGGACGTCAGCCGCCGGTGCAGCCGCGGTAATCGCTGCCTTCGGCATGGCCTGCGCGGGCACGTATCCGGTAAACGCGGTCATGATCGAAATGATTATAATTGCGAGCTTTTTCATCTGTCTCTTTCATTGTTGTAAAACGGAGATAGGGCGAATCTCCCGTATGGGTAGAGCGCTGGTTGAACTTGTGAACGCGTCCACGACACAAGCTTGCGCAAACACCGGCGTCAGAGTTCGACCGCAGCTGGTGGCCCGCGGAAAGCGTCGAGGCGGTCCGGGGACTGGAGCCTCACGGGCGCTCCCGATCGCGCTGACTCGTAGATTGCTTCCATCACAACATGATCCTGCACACCTTCCTCGCCGGGCGTTCGTGGCTTGCGGTCCTCGATGATGCAGGTCGCCATGTGGTCGATCTCGGCCGCGAACTGGTTGTTGAGCGCGATCTCGACCTTCTTCTGCACGGACTTTTCGCCGTCCAGTTCGGTGACAGTCAGGCTCTGGCCGTCGTATTTGTAGGCGTTCGCCATATCCACGCTGGCCTTTTCGAAATTGAGGCGCTGATGCTTGTCGTCTCGCGCGCCATAGCTGGTGAAGCAGTTGGCGATGAAATTGGATGGGAAGCGCAAGGTGAACGAGACCGTTTCCTCGACCTCGGCATAGCGCGGGTCACCTTCGGGGCTGTATTGCGTCGCCATGACTTCGACCGGTTCCTCACCTGTGAGGAAGCGTGCGGTGTTCAGGCAGTAAAGCCCAATGTCAGGCAGTGATCCGCCACCGGCAAGAGCCTTCTTGTGCCGCCATTGCTCGGCACCGTTTTCGGCAACCGTCTGAACGTTGATCGCGGACATGCCGACAAGACGGCCATAGGCTTTGCTGCGGACTTTTTCGGCGAGGTAGAGATTGGCGGCTTCGTACTGGATGCGGTAGGCCACCATCAGCTTGACGTTCTGCTCTTCGCAAACCTTGACCATTTCCTGCCCGTCCGCCGAGCTGATCGACATGGGCTTCTCGCAAAGGACATGCTTTCCTGCCCGCGCTGCCCGTTCGACATATTCGCGATGCATGCTGTTGGGCAGAACGATGTAGACGGCCTTGATGTCCGGATTGGCCTTGATGGCATCGAAACTCTCGTAATCGTAACAGGCATCCTCAGCGATGCCGTATTGCCGGGCGACGGCCGATAGCTTCTCCGGCGTTCCGGACACGAGTGCCACGAGTTTCGATTTTTTCGTTTCGCCAAAGGCGGGAAGTATTTCTTCGAGGCTGAGACGACCGAGAGCTACGACCGCAAAGCCGACCCTATCTTCCGGAGGAAGCGGCGCTGACGGGTTTCCGCTCGGGGTCTCATCGGGCCCGCGCCATTCCGGGAACTTGACCTTGCCGTCCTCGACCATGCCGGTGTCCACCTGCGTCGGTGCGGGGTAGCTCTGAGCGCCGGCAACCGTCGTGGACAACACCACCCCCGTTGCGCCTGCGGCTCCAAGTTTCAGAAGATTGCGTCTGTTGAAAGCGCTTGCCTGATCCATGCCGGTCTCCAAATTGCTCGCCGCCTCACAAACAACGCCGTTTCGCCGATGTTCCTTTGCATTTTGCGTTTGTCGGATGCGGAAGGTGGCTTGGGTATGCGGGTCCGGTGTGAGTATTCGTCGGCGCGTGGATGCCAAGTCGTCGCGGCGCCGACCCTTCTCGCAACTCGCCTCTATTTCCCTTTCGAGAATTGCTGGTTGCACCGAGAAGCCTATATCCCCGTGAGGACCTCATGGAAGGAGCTATGCGTGATCCCGAAAAAAGCACCGCCCGTTACTCTCGTCATCTTCGGCGCCACCGGCGACCTGACGCGTCGCCTGCTCATTCCGGCGATCATCAACCTGACACGCAGCGGCCTGGTCGGAGACGATCTCGCTATCCTCGGCGTCGGGATCGATGAAGGCGACGACGAATTTCTGCGCGGTCGGCTCGATGAGTTCCTCACCCATCTCAGCCCAGACGGCGAAGAGCCGACCCGCAAAGACGACGCCTGGTTCAGTCTGCGATCCCGCATTTCCTATATGAGCGGCGATTTCACCAGGGATGATATCTATCAGGCGATTGAAACGCGGCTTGGATCGTCGGCAAATGCTGCTTTCTACCTCGCCGTCCCGCCCGTTCTGTTCGGACCGATCGTCGAGAAGCTGGCAGTGCATGGCCTGATGCAGGAAACCGAGACATGCTTCCGGCGCGTCGCGATCGAGAAACCCTTCGGGACCGATCTCTCCTCGGCGAAGGCTCTCAATGCCCGTATATTGTCGAATGTCGAGGAAACCCAGGTCTACCGGCTGGATCATTTTCTCGGCAAGGAGACTGTGCAGAACCTGATGACGGCCCGTTTTGCCAACATGATCATCGAGGGCCTGTGGAGCAACACCTATATCGACCATGTTCAGATCACGGCGGCGGAGGTTGTCGATGTCGGTAGTCGCGGCAGGTTCTACGATGCGACAGGTGCGCTTCGCGACATGGTTCCGAACCACCTGTTCCAGTTGCTGGCCATGATCGCGATGGAACCGCCGAACAGTTTCGATGCCGAGGCTATTAGAAACGAGAAGGGCAAGGTGCTGAAAGCGCTGCGTGTCTATTCGGCTGAAGAGGCCGCCGCAAACAGCGTGCGCGGCGCCTATGGTTCGGGCGGTCTCGGCGGCAAGTCGTTGTCAGCCTACCGGGACACCAAGGATGTCGCGCCCGACAGTCGGACCGAAACCTATGTGGCCCTCAAGCTTTATGCCGACACCTGGCGCTGGGCCGGTGTACCGTTCTACTTGAGGACGGGTAAGGCTTTGACCGCCCGCGACACTGAAATCGTCATCACGTTCAACAAGGTCCCATTTGCCCAGTTTCGCGAAACGGACGTGACGCGTCGTCTGCCGCCCAACCGGCTCGTCATCCAGGTTCAGCCGGATGAGGGGATGAGCATGGAAATCTCGATCAAACGCCCCGGCCAATCCGTCGAGACAGTGCCGGTGACACTGGATTTCCGCTATTCCGACAGGTTCGACATCGGCAACACGACGGGCTACGAATCCCTGATCTACGACCTGTTCATCGGCGATCAGGCGCTGTTTCAACGCGCCGACAGCATCGAATCCGGATGGGCTGCCGTCCAGCCTTTCCTGGACGCCTGGGCAGAAGACGGCTCGGTTCCAGAACCCTACGCCCCCGGCAGCATGGGCCCAGCCTCGGCCGATGACCTCATCCGCAAAGACGGTCGTGAGTGGCATGAACTCGGGGTGGTGCTGCATCAGAGGAAGTGAAGCGGTGATTTTGTGTGAAGACCGTCGGTGTCTAGAAGCCCGACTGGTTTTTGTTTTCCACAGGTCTTCGAAATTTTTCGAAGTTATCAAATGCCGTGCGCGATGAACCCATCCTGTTGATACGATGAGTGGCGGGTAGCGGCCGAGGCAGCCACAACGGGACCAATTCCGTTAGTGCTCGCAGTTGAAGGGCAGCTTCTCACGAGACTTACGAGGTAAAACTATTCCGCTTTGGAATGGCCCATCACCAATTTTCATTGGACGTGTCTGTCTCTCCGCGACATCATGATTAAATCTTATACATGCATAAATTTTATGCATATTGGACGTTGTCGTGGTGCTTATCGAAATGCCTCAAAGCCAACAGCCCCTTACCTATCTCGTGCAAGCTGACGAAATGCATGTCCTGCATGTCGAGGAATTCGGGAGCAAAGACGGTGTTCCGGTCGTCATCCTGCATGGAGGGCCAGGTGCCGGCATCTCGCCACAGCAGATCAAGACATTCGATGCCTCTGCGTTCCGCATCATCACTTTCGATCAGCGGGGCGCAGGGAAATCTACCCCTCATGCCGAGCTTACCGGAAACACGACCGATGCGCTGATCGAAGATATTGAGGGTGTCCGCACGGCGCTCGGTATCGAACGGTGGGTGGTCGCCGGCGGTTCCTGGGGCAGCTGCCTGGCACTTGCCTATGGACAGGCGTATCCGCAACGGTGCCTCGGCTTTCGCCTGCACGGAATTTTCCTGGCCGGCCCGGACGATATCGACTGGTGGTTTAACGGTGTCCGCTCGATCTTTCCCGAGGAATGGGAGGAGTTCGCGGACTTCATTCCGGAAAACGAACGGGGTGACCTGCTATCGGCATACCACCGCCGCCTGACGAGCGGAAACCCGCAGGTGGAAGCCGCCGCCGCACTGAGCCTCCGCGGCTTTTCAGCGAAGACGCAGACGTTCCTGCCGGATCCTGCCCATGTCGCCGCCCTAATGGATCCCAAGGCGGCCCTCGCCGTCGCCCGCATCTTCACCCACTACTGCGTCAACGGTGCGTTTCTGAAGCCGGGGCAGCTGCTCGTCGATATCGACCGCATCCGGCATCTTCCCTGCCAGATCGTGCATGGCCGCTACGACACGGTGACGCCGATGCTTTCAGCGTGGCGGCTCCATCGAGCCTGGCCCGAAGCCGGCTTCACCATCGTTACGGAAGCCAACCACCAGTCGACCAAAGGCCCGCTCTTCGACGAGCTCAAGGCCGCATCCGAGAGGCTGTCGCACCAGCTGGCCGACAACCGAGACCTCAATCTGGAGCATAACCATCGATGACGAGAACGATCGACGCATCCGCGATCCTGCCATTCATCGGGATCGGCTCCGTCAAATCGCCGGCGGTATCACCTGATGGGCAGTGGCTTGCATACCTATCGGACGCCACCGGGTTTCACCAGATCTGGATCCGTCCATTTGCGGGAGGGCAGGCACGTCAGCTGACTGAAATGCCGGAACCCATCGGGGCTTTTGCCTTCAACCCGAAGGGACCGCAAATCCTCTTCACAATGGATTGTGGCGGCGATGAGCGTCATCAGCTCTGGCTGCTCACGGACCTGACGGCAGAGCCTGTTGCGCTGACATCCGCCACGACCGTGGTGCATCTTTGGGGAGCCTGGTCGCCTGAGGGAACGCGTATTGCGTATACTTCCAACGCTCGTTCACCCTATGACATGGGCGTCCACGTCACCGACATCGCGAGCCGCGAAACGAAGGTTGTCCATGTCGGCAGTGGCATGCGAGAAGTTCTTGCGTTTATGCCTGACGGACAGTCGCTCCTGCTGCGCGAATCCCTGCGCTCCGGCAACGACCAGGACATTTATCGTCTCGATATCGCCACCGGCTTTCTTGCGCCGCTGATGCCGCATGACGGCAAGGCTCGCTATCTTGCCGCCCGGCTTTTCAAGGATGGCACCGGTGGACTGACAATCAGCGATCAGAACCGCGACTTCATGGCCATCTCTCGTTTTTCGGCCGATGGCGGCGAGATCACGCCGGTGCTGGAGTTCGCGGGGCGCGATATAGAGGCGATGGCATTGTCTCCCGGCCAGGACCGCATCGCTTTAGTGGTCAACGAGGATGGCTGGAGCCGGATCGGTATTGCAGATCGCGATGGTGGCAATCTGATCCGTTTCGACCACCAACCCACCGGCGTCATTACCTCTGTCGCCTTTACGCCTGATGGTCGGTCGCTCGTCTTCCCCCTGGAAAGTGCGTCGAAGCCCTCATCTCTCTGGAAGGTCGACCTCGCGACTGGCCAGTTCGACCAACTGGTGGCGCCGCAGACGAACGGCTTCGATGGCGGCGCCTTTATCGAACCGGTTGTCGAGCGGTTCGAGAGCTTCGATGGCCGCTTGATCCCGGCGTGTGTCTACGTTCCGGCGTCGCCGCCTCCGTTGCTGGGATACCCCGTGCTGTTCATCGTGCATGGCGGCCCGGAGATGCAGTGGCGTCCAGATTTTCGCGCTGACGTCCAGTTCTTGCTGAGCCAGGGCGTCATGGTCGTTGCCCCAAACATTCGCGGCAGCACCGGTTATGGCCGCATCTTCCATCAACTCGACGATCGCGAAAACCGGATGGATACCGTGTCCGACCTGCGGGCGATCAGGCTGGCGATCGGCGCCCGCGAGGACGTCGATGACGATCGCATCGGCGTGTTCGGCCGCTCCTATGGCGGGTTCATGGTGCTTTCGGCGTTGACGGAAGATCCGGACCTCTGGTCGCTCGGCGTGGATTTTTACGGCGTCGGCAACTTCCTCACCCATCTGCGCGCAACCGGCCCCTGGGGACGGCAGCAGCGGGTTGCCGAGTATGGCGATCCGACTGTGATGCGCGAAACACTGGAGCGGTTCTCACCGATCAACCGCATCGACCGCATGAAGGCACCCTTGCTGATCGTCCATGCCAACCGCGATCCGCGCGTGCCGATGGGCCAGAGCGAGGACGTCTATTCCTGCCTCAGCGGCATCGGACATGACTGCGACTATCTGCGGATTGACCATGAGGGTCATGGTTTCGCCCGGCTGGACAACCGCCGCACCGTGTTTTCCGCGTTTGCCCGTTTCCTACAAAAACACCTTTAACAGCAGCCTTCTTGGAGAGTTTTGATATGCAGAACAGCGAGCCGATCTGGGATCTCGTCGACGAACACAAGGCGGAATTCGAAGCGCTCAGCGACCGCGTCTGGGGCATGCCGGAGATCGCCTATACCGAATATGCATCTGTTGCCGAGCATGCCGACATGCTGCGCCAGCAGGGATTTCGAGTAACCGAGAATGTCGCTGGCATTCCGACGGCCGTGATGGGAGAAGCGGGGGAGGGTGGGCCGATCATCGCCATCCTCGGCGAATACGACGCACTGCCGGGCCTCAGCCAGGAAGCAGGCATTGCCGAGCCGAAACCCCTGCCGGGTAACGGCCACGGCCATGGCTGCGGTCACAATCTCCTCGGTTCTGCCGCCATGCTGGCCGCGACTGCTA
Organism: Neorhizobium sp. DAR64860/K0K1; assembly: GCF_050500205.1. Lineage (NCBI taxonomy): Bacteria > Pseudomonadati > Pseudomonadota > Alphaproteobacteria > Hyphomicrobiales > Rhizobiaceae > Neorhizobium > Neorhizobium sp. DAR64860/K0K1. The sequence continues at coordinate 217,636 of NZ_CP191458.1, forward strand.
TCAAGGACTGGCTGGAGAAATCCGGCACGCCGGGCCGTGTGCGTTATTACGGCTGCCCGGCTGAAGAAGGTGGTGCCGCAAAGTCCTTCATGGCACGCGAAGGCGCTTTCGATGGCGTCGACGCGGCGATCACCTGGCACCCGAGTGCCTTCACCGAAGTCGCCCGCGCGCAGTCGCTTGCCAATACGCGCATGGATTTCCGCTTTACCGGCCGCGCCTCACACGCCGCCGCAGCACCTCACCTCGGCCGCTCGGCACTCGATGCCGTCGAACTGATGAATGTCGGCGTCAACTATCTGCGCGAACACGTGCCGGAATCCAGCCGTATCCACTATGCCATGCTCGATTCCGGCGGCATCGCGCCGAACGTTGTGCAGGCCAAGTCAGCCGTGCGTTATGCCATCCGCTCGCGTGATCTGAAGGGCATGCTCGACCTCAACGAACGCGTCAAGCGCGTGGCACATGGTGCGGCGATGATGACCGACACGACAGTCGAAATTTCCATCATGAGCGCGGTCTCCAATCTGCTTGGCAACCGGCCGCTGGAAGAGGCGATGCAGCGCATTCTCGAACGGCTTGGCCCTGTGCCGTTCGACGCCGCCGACAAGGCGTTTGCCGCTCAAATCCAGGCGACGTTGAGCGATGAGGATATCGACAACGCCTATCTGCGCACCGGCCTGCCGCGCCGCGAGGAAACGCCGCTATGTGATTTCATCGTGCCGCTCGATGTCCATGGCGAGCCGATGATCGGTTCTACCGACGTTGGTGATGTCAGCTGGATCATGCCGACAGTCCAGGCCCATACGGCGACGATTGCCATCGGCACGCCGGGTCATTCCTGGCAGGTGACGGCGCAGGGCAAGACGCCGGCCGCGCACAAGGGCATGACTCATGCTGCCAAGATGATGGCCGGGACGGCGATCGAACTTCTGGAGGACGCGGAATTGCTGGCCGCCGCCAAGGCCGATCATCAAGCTCGCCTCGGCAAGACGGCGTATGTCTGCCCGATCCCGGAAGACGTCAATCCGCCTCTTCAGCCACGCCCGAAAGAGGCTGCCTGAGATCCAACTGCCGGGGGCGGAAAAGCCCTCGGCCTGAAATCAGCGTTCAAGATTCGAAAAACAAGGGGAACTGAAAGCATGATGACGAAACACTTTGCCAAGCATAAGCGGGCGATTGCCGCCGCCACTGCCGCCGCATTGCTCACCTCGATTGCTCTGCCTGCCCACGCTGCGACGCCGGCTTCGGCACTTGTTATGGCTTGGAATGTCGATGCGATCAGCACGTTCGATCCGGCTCAGGTCGGCGAGGTCGTCACCAACGAGCTCCTGCAGAACACGTGCGACTCGCTTGTCGACTTCGATCCCAAGGATGAATCCAAGGTCGTGCCGCTGCTTGCGAAAAGCTGGGACGTGTCTGAGGATCGCAAGCAGATCACCTTCCACCTCAATGAAGGCATGAAGTTCCCGAGCGGCGAAGCCGCTACCGCCAAGGAGCTCGCCTGGTCGATGCAACGCGTGGTGATGCTGGGTTACGGCAACGCCGCGACGCTGACCGAATACGGTTTCACCAAGGACACGGTGAAAGACCGGATCGTTGCCAAGGATGACAACACGCTGGTCCTGACGCTCGATAACCCCTATCCGACAAACCTCATCCTCCAGGCAATCGGCGCAAACCGCGTTTCGGCGCTGCTGGATCAGGCGACGCTCACCAAGAACGAAGTCAACGGCGATTTCGGCAACAAGTATCTTGCCACCAACACCGCCTGCGTCGGGCCTTACAAACTCGTGCAATGGAATGCCGGTGAATCCATCGTACTCCAGGCCAACGACGATTATTACGGCAAGGCGGCCAAGCTCAAGCGCGTGCTCATTCGCCACGTCGCCGAGCCGGGCACCCAGCGCCTGCTTCTCCAGAAGGGTGACGTCGATATCGCCCGCGACCTGTCGCCGGACGATCTGGCCGATCTCGACGGCAAGTCCGGCCTGAAGGTCGAACGTGTCCTGAAGCCGCAGCTGTTCTTCTGGACCTTCAACGCGCTCGATCCGCTTTTCAAAGACGAGAAGGTGCGCCTCGCGATGCGGTACCTGATCGATTATGACGGCCTTGGCAAGTCGGTGATGAAATATCTCGGTGTGCCGCGCGCAAGCTTTGCCCAGCTCGGTGCCACCGGTGCACTCGATGCCGAACAAGGCCAGCCCTTCAAGCTCGATATCGAAAAGGCCAAGGCGCTTCTGACTGAAGCCGGCTATCCCAATGGCTTCGAGGCGAACGTGCTGATCGGCACACTGCCGCACTCGGCGCCGATCGCGCAGAGCATCCAACAGAACGCCTCCAAGGTCGGGGTTAAACTGAACCTTGAGCGCATGGCCAATTCCCAGTTGTTTGCCCGTATTCGTGGCCGCGAATTCCAGACCGGAATGCTCGCCTGGCAGACCAGTGTACCGGATGCGCACGGCAACGCCTCGCGCCTGATCTACAATCCGGACAACCGCCCGGAAGCCAAGCTGACGCAGATTCCGGCCTGGCGCTCGGCCTACCAGAACGAAGACTTCAACAAGCGGATCAAGGAGGCGCTTCTCGAAGGCGATCCGGAAAAGCGCAACCAGATCTACTACCAGCTGCAGAAGGACACGATGCAGCAGGGGCCTTCGGCGATCATGTTCCAGATGTATAACATCCTCGGCATGAGCGATAAGGTTCAGAACTGGACCTGGAACGGTTTCCGCGTCTACTACGATATGGCCTCCAAGTAAGGCGGGCCACCATGGCGGACATCCCCCACTCGGTTCCCCGCAGCGATGCGGGGAACGGTACGAAGCCAAATCCGGTCCTCGTCGTGTTGAGTATTCTCGGCAAGACGCTGCTGCCGGTCTTCGTTACCCTTTTCGGCCTCGCGGCTCTGACATTTTTCATCGGCAGAATGCTGCCGATCGATCCGGTTGCCTCCATCCTCGGGGATAATGCCACGCAGGAGGCCTATGAAAAGATGTCGGCGGCGCTCGGCATGGACAAACCGCTCTGGTACCAGTTCGGTGTCTATCTCAAGGGCATCGTCGTCCTCGACTTCGGCGATGCGCTGACGACGGGCAAACCCGTGATCAACGACATCGCCCGCGTCTTCCCGGCAACGATCGAGCTTGCCACGCTGTCGATCATCCTCGGGACAGGCCTCGGGATTCCGGCTGGTGTCCTGTCTGCCATGTACCGTAATTCCTGGCTCGACAACGTCATCCGCTTCACGGGACTGATCGGTTATTCGGCACCGAATTTCTGGCTCGGCCTTATGGGATTGGTGCTGTTTTACGCGACGCTCGGCTGGATCGGCGGGCCCGGTCGTATCGATTTCATCTACGAATTCGATATCGAGCCGATCACGGGCTTCTACCTGATCGACACGGCGCTCGTCGGCAATTGGGAAGTGTTTCGCAACGTCTTCGGCCACATCATCCTGCCGGCTTCGATCCTCGGCTTCGGCGCGCTCGCCTATATCAGCCGCATGACGCGCAGTTTCATGATCGAGCAGCTCAGCCAGGAATATATCGTCACCGCGCGTGTCAAAGGCCTGTCCTGGGCGAGAACCGTCTGGATCCACGCCTTCCGCAATGTCGCGGTTCAGGTGATGACTGTTGTTGCGCTCTCCTACGCCTTTCTGCTCGAGGGTGCGGTGCTGACGGAAACGGTGTTCGCCTGGCCGGGCTTCGGCCGTTACCTCACCAACGCACTTCTCGTCGGTGATATGAATGCCGTGGTTGGCTGCTCGCTTCTCGTCGGTGTCATCTTCGTGACGCTCAACCTGATCTGCGATCTTCTTTATCGCGTCTTCGACCCCAGAACCCGCTGAGGCCGCCATGACTGACAAAGCCATCACTTCTCCAGCCGCACGTACCGCCGATGCCCGAACTGGATTGGGCGCCTGGCTGCGCGCGCCGGTTCCGACTTCGCCTTCGCATGCCCGCATGCAGCAACTGTGGCTGCAATGGCGGCGGTTGCGCGCCAACGGTTCTGCCCTGTTCGGATTGTGCGTTATCGTCTTCCTGCTGATCGCAGCGACGTTTGCACCGCTTCTCGCAACGCACGACATTTACGATCAGAACCTCGCGGGACGCTTGCTCGCTCCATCCGCGCAGCATTGGCTGGGAACGGACGAACTCGGCCGCGACGTCTACAGCCGGCTTTTGTTCGGCGCCCGCATCACCCTCTATATCGCGCTTTTGACCACTGTCATCGTCGCACCAATCGGGCTTATCGTCGGCACCACCGCGGGCTATCTCGGCGGATGGGTGGATACGGTCCTGATGCGCATCGTCGATGTGTTTCTCGCTTTCCCCAACCTCATCCTCGCACTTGCCTTCGTCGCGGCGCTTGGTCCAGGCATCGAGAATGCGATCATCGCCATCTCGCTTGCCTCATGGCCGCCGATCGCTCGCCTTGCCCGCGCCGAAACGCTAACCGTTCGACACTCGGATTATATCGCCGCCGTACGCCTTCAGGGCGCGTCCAGTCTCCGCATCATCTTCAGCCATATCATGCCGATGTGCATTCCTTCGGTTGTGGTGCGCGTCACCCTCAACATGGCCGCGATCATCCTGACGGCCGCGGGCCTCGGCTTTCTCGGTCTCGGCGCCCAGCCACCGAGCCCGGAATGGGGCACGATGCTGTCATCCGGCCGCGAATTCGTGATGACCAGCTGGTGGATCGCCGCCATTCCCGGCACCGCCATCCTCATCACCAGCCTTGCCTTCAACCTGTTGGGCGATGGCCTGCGCGACGTATTGGATCCCCGCAATGGATAAGCCGCTGATCGACGTCAAGGATCTGACGATCCGCTTCGAGACCCCGCAACGCAGCTTCGATGCGGTGCGCGGGCTGTCCTTCACCATCGGCCGTGAAAAGGTCGGCATCGTCGGCGAGTCCGGATCCGGCAAGTCGCAGACCGGTCGCGCCCTTCTGAAGCTGACGCCGAAGGTTGCAAAGATCACCGCCAGTCATATGCGCTTCAAGGATACCGATCTGCTTGCAGCCAGCGAAAGGGACATGCGAAAGATCCGTGGCAACCGCATTTCGATGATCCTGCAGGACCCGAAATATTCGCTGAACCCGTTGATGCGCATCGGCCAGCAGATCGTCGAAGCCTATCGCCTTCATCACAATTCGCCCAAGGCGGAAGCGAAGGCCAAGGCGCTTGCCATGCTCGAATCCGTGCAGATCCGGGATCCGGAACGCGTCTTCAAGCTCTATCCGCATGAAGTCTCCGGGGGCATGGGCCAGCGCGTCATGATTGCCATGATGCTGATCCCCGAGCCGGACCTGATCATCGCCGACGAGCCGACCTCCGCCCTCGACGTGACGGTCCGCCGTCAGGTGCTCACCATTCTCGATGAACTGGTGACGCGCCGCGGCACCGGCCTGATGTTCATCAGCCACGACCTCAACCTCGTGGCAGATTTCTGCGATCGGGTCCTGGTCATGTATGCCGGTCGCATCATGGAAGATCTGCCGGCGAAGGACCTGCACAAGGCGCAGCACCCCTACACGCAGGCGCTGCTCAAGAGCCTTCCGCGGCTCGATGTAAAAGCCGACGAACTGACGGTGCCGGTGCGCGATCCCGACTGGCTCGACGGTCCTGTTTATCGCAACGGAGTTCTGGCATGATCGCAGCAAGACCCCTTATCGAGGCGATCGGTCTCTCCATCAGCTTCGGCCCGCACCATGCGCGCAACCGCGTTGTCGACGACGTTTCGTTCCGGATCGCAAAAGGCGAAGCCTATGGCCTGATCGGTGAATCCGGCTGCGGCAAGTCGACCATTCTGAGGGCATTGTCGGGCCTCAACAGCGATTACCACGGCGCTTTGACGCTTGCCGATCGCGAGCTGCCGAAGAAGCGCAGCAAGGATTTCTTCCGCCGCGCGCAAATGGTTTTTCAGGATCCCTATGGCTCGCTGCATCCGCGCAAGATCGTCGAGAAGGTTTTGTCGGAGCCGTTGCGCATCCATGGCTTCGATCGCCAGTCCGAACGGATCGCTGAGACACTCGATGCCGTCGGCCTCGGTGCTTCCTTCCGGTATCGCTATCCGCACGAACTTTCGGGTGGACAGCGCCAGCGTGTAGCGATCGCGCGGGCGCTGATCGTTGAACCGGAAATCCTGCTGCTCGACGAACCGACCTCCGCACTCGACGTCTCGGTGCAGGCGGAAATCCTCAATCTCCTGAAGCGTCTGCGGAGCGAGCGAAACCTTACCTATCTGATGGTCAGCCACGACCTCGCCGTTATCGCTCATATCTGCGAGCGCGCCGGCATGATGTACAAGGGGCGTATCCTCGAGGAGCTGACATCGCAGCAGATCCGGCAGTCCGAAGCGAAGGAAGACTATACGCGGGAGTTCCTTCAGGCGAGTGTCGAGGCCGTTGCCCGCTCTCCGGAGGTGGCGGCATGAGCGCTGCCTCGTCCGTCGCCAATCCAGGCAACGAGTGGGAATGGCACGGGAGCGAGACCGAGGCGGGATTTGATGGCAAAGGTCTCGAAGCGCTGCGTGCCTTCGCGGCGACCCAGGCGACCGATATGCTTCTGGTTGTCAGGCAAGGAAAGTTGGTGCTGTCGCTAGGCGAACCGGATCGAAAATTTCTCTGCCATTCGATGCGCAAGAGCTTTCTTGCAGCCCTGATCGGCTTCGAGGTCGAGGAGGGGCGGATCGATCTTTCTGCGACGCTCGAACATCTCGGCATCAACGACCGCGAAGGGCTGAGCGATATAGAAAGGCAGGCAACGGTCTATGACCTGCTGACTGCACGCTCCGGCATCTACCACGCCGCGGGATACGAGACGCCATGGATGCGGCGGATCAAGGAGCCACGCCATTCGCACGCGCCGGGAACCTTCTGGTGCTACAACAACTGGGATTTCAACGCACTCGGCACGATCTTCGAGACGCTGACGGGGGATACCGTGCACGAGGCCTTCGCGCGCCGTATCGCTGGACCGATCGGCATGCAGGATTTCACGCTTGCAGGCGATGAGCCGGATGGCTGGCACGAGAGCTTCGATATCAGTGAGCACAGGGCCTATCCGTTTCGCATGTCGAGCAGAGATCTTGCACGCTTCGGGCAACTGTTTCTGCAGCGTGGCCTCTGGAACGGCACCTCGGTTCTGACGTCCGGTTGGGCTCAGGAATGCGTCATGCCCTACTCGGATGCCGGGGCCCATGGCGGCTACGGCTATATGTGGTGGCTGGAGCGGGAAGGTGTCTTTCTGCCGGGCGTTGTGACGCCGAAAGGGAGTTACGCGGCGATGGGCGCCGGCGGGCATTATTGCATCGTCATCCCGGCACTCGACATGGTGGTTGTCCATCGCGTCGACACCGAAATACAAGGGCGCGAGGTCACGCGTTTCGGCATGGGAAAAGTGTTGCGGCTGCTGCTTGCGGCCATGAGCGATACGTCCTGATCGCGTCTCGACACCGCCCCACGATACCTCGTCCTGAAACGCGCTCCTCAGCGCGGCAAGGACTGCTTTTCCATTTCCAGCAACGGGCCTTCGAACATGACCGTCATCGAAACCATAGCGAACTGGTGCTGGGCGCCGCCGACCAGCAGCGACACGGCCCGCCGTCTGGCGCGCGAAGCGATCGCCGATACCGTCGCCTGCCTTTACGCTGGCCGCAACGACATGAGCACGCGTGCCGTTGCCGATGCGTTCCGCCGGCAAGCAGACGGAGAGGCAGCGCTCGTCACCGGTGGGCGGCATTCGCCATCCGTCGCGGCTCTGATCAATGGTACGGCGGCACACGCACTCGACTACGACGACAATTTCCGTCCGGGCATGAGCCACGCTTCGGCGGTGATCCTGCCAGCGCTGCTTGCCGTTGCCAATCGCGCGAGCGCGAGCGGCCGCATGCTGGTGGATGCCTATCTCGTCGCCCTGCAGGCGCAGGCATTCGTGGGGAGCGGTGTCGCCGGTTCCCACTACACGGCGGGATGGCACGGGACCTCGACAGTCGGCAGTATCGGCACGGCCGCCGGCGTTGCCACGCTGCTGGGGCTCGATGCCGCCGGTATCGCGCGCTCTCTTTCGCTCGGCGCCAGCATGGCATCTGGCACAAAGGGCCAGTTCGGCACGCCGGTCAAACCCTTCCACGCCGGCATGGCGGCACGGAATGCCGTGGAGGCCGCTTTGCTCGCGGCGCAAGGACTACGCGGCCGCCTCGATATTCTTGAAGGAGAGCAGGGCTTCCTCGAAATGTTCGGTGGCATCCAGCCTGTCGGATACGACATCGATCATATCGCCCAGACCCGGGGACATACGATCGAAACATCAGGCGTGATGCCGAAAATGCATCCCTGCTGCGGTTCGACCCACATGATCGTCGATGCTGCCCTCGACCTCATGCAAACCGAGCAATTCGACATCGACGAAATCGTCTCGGCAGAATGCCATGTCGGAATCGCAAACTATCGAAACCTTGCCTATACGGAGCCGAGGGACGAGATGCAGGCGCGGTTTTCCATGCAATACTGCCTGGCCCTCGCGCTTCGCAGGAAGAAGCTGCTTCTGTCGGATTTTACGCCCTCTGCGATCGGGCGTTTTGCGAGCGATCCGCTGCTGACGAAGATCTCCATGACGCATTACAGCGCAGAGGAAGAGGCTGCCGCCAAATCCAGTCTGCCGCACAGGCTGACGATAACGCTCGCAGATGGAAAAGTGCTGGAAACACAACGCGCAGCCGCGCGCGGCGGTCTCGCCGATCCCTTCTCCGGTGATGCGCGTCGAGCAAAGATCGGCAATTGCCTGGATGATCTCGAGGATATCGACCTCATCCAGGCAAAACTCGATCGGCTTGACGATCAGCCTGACCTGAAATTTCTGGAGTTGCTTTTTGATCGCCGTGCCGCGGCTGCCTGAGGCCGTTTATGGCAGGGCAACCCGGTCGGCGAGCATGCCGACCTCCTCCGCCCGGCTCCAGAACCGCCCGACGCTTTTGCATCGCAGCCGGAAGGAGCGGTAGAGCCTGATCTCAACGATCATGTCATAGGCAGGATCGGCAGCCCTCACGAGTTGCCTGTTCTTGAGCTCGTTGACGGCAAGGCTCTCCGGGATCCACGCCACACCATGGCCCGCAACGGCCATGGCCTTCAGGGCAGCAGACATGGCGTTTTCATAGACGGTATTGAGCTGGAAAGGCGCTCTTTCGAAGATCGCTTGTGGCAGCGCCTGCGCGAAGAAGGAACTATCCCGGTAGCTGAGATAATTCACCGGCGCCCCGCCGATCGTGAGTGGGTGGATCGGCTGCCCTGCCTCGTCCGGGGCGGAAATGGCAATCACGCGTTCCGAGCCCAGCGTCAGATAGGGGTGCTCCGCGAGATCGCGGATCGCCGGCACGCTTTCATGCGCATAGGTCAGAAGGAAATCGCATTCGTTGCGGAGCAGCTTGGAGACATTTCCGGAAAATGAGGAATAGGCTTCCGAAAACCGCGTCCGGAACGGCTCCCCCAGTGCCTCGACCTTCTCCATCCAGAGCGGGAAGAATGTTAGGACCAGAGTACTCATCGTTGCGAAGGAAATTACTTCTTCAGGAGCGCTGTGAGTTTGCAGCGTCTCCTCGCGCAGCGAGGAAATTGTATCGACTGCCTTGCGAGCCCGCGGCAGAAAGCTTTCGCCGGCCGGTGTAAGCCGCACCGGATAGGTCGAGCGGTCGACCAGCGTCAGTCCCGCCCATTGCTCAAGCTGCATGATGCGGCGGCTGAGGGCTGACTGTGTGATATTCCTGTCCTTGGCTGCGGCCGTAAAGTTCAAGAAATGGCCGAGAGACAGGAAGTCCTCTAACCATCTGACTTCCATAGAAAACCTCTGTATTGCTTTCGAAACAAACCATTACACGGCGCCTCGCGACCGGCAAGCGGTTACATTCGGCGATCAAGGCCACCTCCGCTATCTGCTGTGTCGATCAAGTGCTGAAAGGTTGACAGTTGATTGAAGGTAGACGCCGTCATTCGATGTTCGATGTTCGATGCGATAGCGGAACTTTAAGGGCCTCTGCCCAGCTTTTTGCAAGGCGGTTGATGGTCGATCCTGCGACCAGAAACAATCACCACCCTACTGGCCAGTCGAGCCGCCGCTACGCGTGTCTACCTCACCGTACCCACTGCATCCCGTCGATCTGGATGTCTTGTCCCGTGAGGAAGTTCGGCTCCGATGTCGCGAGGAAGGTGACCACGCTTGCCACATCCTGTGGCGTGCCGACGCGCTTCATAGCAATGCCGGCGGCGAGTTGGGCTTCTCGGGCGTCGATCATGGCGTTCGAGCGTTCCGTCTTGATCACACCCGGGCAGATGGCGTTGACGACGATTTCGGGGGCGAGTTCCTTGGCGAGCCCCCGGGTCATGCCGAGAATACCGGCCTTGGCTGATGTATAGGCGAATTTGCTGACAGCGCTGGTGACGCCGCCGGTATGGGCGTTCATCGACGACATATTGATGATCCGGCCGCCGCCGTTGCGGCGCATAAGGGGTACGGTCGGCTGGATATAATTGAAGGCACCCTTGAGATTGATATCGATCGTCGTGTCGAACTCGTCCTCGGTGATCTCCTCGATGCCCTTCGGCATCGGCTTTCCGGCATTGTTGAACAGCACGTCGATACGGCCCCAGTTCGCATCGACCTCGGCGACGATCTCGGCGGCGCGTCGGTAGTCGCGCACGTCGGCGACGAAGGTCAGTGCCTGGCGGCCGAGAGCGGCAATTTCGCCGGCGGTTCGAGCCAGATCGTCCTCGATCAGATCGACCAGAACGATATCGAAACCGTGTTTTGCCAGATCCAGCGCGCAGGCGCGACCGATGCCGCGGCCACCACCGGTGACGAGAGCCACTTTGCGGGTCGTGTCAGCCATCGGCATTCTCCTTGGCAAAGCGGGCAATGTCGGCATGGGTGCCGAACCATACGTCGTCGTGCTGCTTGATGTGCCGGATCAGCTCTTCGAGGATGAAGATGCGCGAGCGGTAACCGGAGACATGCGGATGCATGGTCAGGAGAAACAGGCCGCCTTCCTGGTAGGCACGGTCGAATTCACGCTTGAAGATGTCGAGAACGGCCGGCGGCGGCGTGTAGGGGCGGTGGGCGCTAAACCGGTTCATGTTGAAATAGACGGCATCATCGCGGATCCACTCGACTGGCAGCTCGACCATGCCGGTCGGTACGCCATTCTCGACCAGCTCATAGGGATCGTCGTCGGCCATCAAGGATGAATCGTAGAGTAGACCCAGTTCGCGTTCGATCTCCAGCGTCACGGCGGAAAAATCCCAGGACGGCGTGCGCATGCCGACGGCACGTATGCCGGTGATCTTTTCCAGCGTATCGGCGGCGCGCAGATGCAGTTCGCGCTCCTTGTCCGGCGGGACCTTGGTGTTCACCTCGTGGATCCAGCCATGCAGGCCGATCTCGTGTCCTTCTGCGATGACGCGTTTCTGCTCGTCCGGATGAAGGAGGGCTGCAACCGCCGGCACGAAGAATGTGGCGGGCACGTCGGCCGCCTTCAGCGTTTCGAGAATGCGCGGCACGCCGCGGCGATTGCCGTACTGGCCCCATGACAGGCGACCGATGGATTCTCCGCCGTCGCGCAGTTCGTTGGTCTCATGGTCGCTGTCGAAGGAGAGTGCGACGGCGCAGCGGGCGCCATTCTTCCAGGTCTTCGGCTTCAGCGAACGGCCGGCCCGCACCTTGTCGACCTTGCCGCGCCAGGTCGCTTCGTCCCATTCCCAGGGTTCCATATCCCGTCCTCCGTTTAAGTCATTCGGCTGCCTGCGGCAGCACCGGTACGGCCGCCAGCAGTCGCTGCGTGTAGGCATGCTGCGGATCGGCATAGATGGCGGCGGCTTCGCCCTCCTCGACGATCCGGCCCTGGTACATGATGGCGACGCGGTCGCAGAGGTGGCGCACCACCGACAGATCGTGACTGATGAAGACCAGCGACAGGTCGAGTTCGGCGCGAAGTCGGATCAGAAGGTTGATGATCTGCGCCTGGATCGACACGTCGAGCGAGGCGACCGGCTCGTCGCAGACGATCACGTCCGGCTGCATGGCGAGCGCTCGGGCAATGGCGATGCGTTGTCGCTGGCCGCCAGAAAACTGGTGCGGAAAGCGGTTGGAAAAGCTCGGATCGAGACCGACGGCCGCCAGCCATTGTCCGACATAAACCGCCGCCTCGGCACGGCTCACCAGACGGTGGGCGAGCGGCCCCTCGGCGATGATGTCGCCGATGCGCATGCGGCCGTTGAGCGAGGCAAACGGATCCTGAAAGATCGTCTGGATGCGTGTGGTGATCTTCTTCGGCGCTCTCCCTGGGCTCATGACGGGCTGGCCGTTGAGGCGGATCGTGCCCGATGTCGGCACGGTGATACCGGCGGCCATCCGGCCCAGCGTCGATTTGCCGGAACCGGATTCACCGACAAGCCCCAGAACTTCGCCACGGTTGACCGTCAGCGAGACGCCGGCGACGGCGTGGACCACGTTTGTTGGCTGCGACAGGCCGGACTTGATCGCAAGGTTCCTGAACAACCCGGCCGGCTTTTCGAAGCGTTTCACGACATTGTCGATGACCAGATAGGGACTGCCGAGAGGCGGCAGATTGGCGGTTGTCGATTTGCGCGGCGGTGGCGCCGCGTCTGCTATACCGCTGCCGCGCAGCAGAAGTTCGCCGGGTTTGGCGCGCGAGGGCAGGGCGTCGAGCAGCGCGCGCGTATAGTCGTGCTGCGGTTTCGTGAGCACACCGAGCGCCGGACCGATCTCGACGATGTTGCCGGACTTCATGACCGCAACCCGGTCGGCGATCGAGGAAACGATGGCCAGGTCGTGGCTGATCCAGATCAGCGCCGTGCCGAGTTCGGAGACCAGTTCCTTCATCTCGGCGAGGATTTCAGCCTGGATCGACACGTCGAGTGCCGTCGTCGGTTCATCGCAGATGATCAGTTTCGGTCGGTGCAGAAGCGCTATCGCAATCGCCACGCGCTGGCGCATGCCGCCGGAAAACTGGTGCGGAAAGAAATCCACCTTGCGTTCCGGGTCGCTGATGCGAACCTGGGCCAGCGCCTTGATCGCCCGCTCATGGGCCTCGGCACTGCCGATATTTTCGTGAGCTTCCAGCGCGAGCTTGATCTGCATGCCGATGCTCAGGACCGGGTTGAGTGTCATCATCGGGTCCTGGAAGACCATCGAAATGGTCTTGCCGCGAATGGCACGAAGCTCGTGGGCGGGCAAGCCGACCAGTTCGCGACCTTCGAGCTTGATCGATCCCTCGACAATGCGGCCGGGTTCGTCGATCAGGCCGATTATGGAGAAGCCGGTGATCGATTTGCCGGAACCGGACTCGCCGACGAGGCCCAGCACCTCTCCCGGCGCGATCGAGAAGGAGACGCCGTCGACGGCTTTGACTTCGCTGCGCCCGCTTGGGAACCAGGTCTTGAGATTGGTGACTTCGAGAAGCGGTATCGCCGGTGTTGTCACGGTATCGGTCATCGGCGGAGCCTCGGGTTGAGCTGGTCGCGGATCTGGTCGCCGACGAGATTGAGTGAGACGATGAAGATGATCAGCGCCAGGCCGGGATAGATCGAGATCCAGTAACGACCAGAGAGCAGATACTGGAAACCGTTGGCAATCAGCATGCCGAGCGACGGCTCGGTCGGCGGAAGGCCTACGCCGAGGAAGGACAGCGTTGCTTCAAGCGAAATCGCGCTGGCGATCTGCACGGTGGCGACCACGATCAGTGGTGGCAGCGAGTTGGGCAGGATATGCCGCAGCACCACACGCCAGGGTGACAGCGGGATGGACAGCGCCGCCTCGACATAATCCTTCTGCCGTTCGGCCGCCGCCGCACCATGGGCGGTCCGGGCAAAATAGGCGTATTGGGCAAAGATCAGCGCGAGGATCAGCTGGTAGCGACCCTGGCCGAGAATGGCGGCGATGACGAAGGCGAGCAGAATGGCCGGGAACGACAGCTGCAGGTCGACGATGCGCATGACAAGGCTTTCGAAGCGACCGCCGATATAAGCGGCGGCACAGCCGACCACGGCACCGATGACGAACGCGGTGCCGCTGGCGATGATGCCCATCTGCAGCGAGATCCGCAGTCCGTAGATGATGGCGGACAGAAGGTCGCGGCCTTGCGAGTCCGTTCCAAGCCAGTGGGTGTAGCCGCCGGTCCCGACATAGCCCGGCGGGCGCCGTGCGTCTCGCAGCACCAGATGCGCGAGGTCGTAAGGATCCTGAGGCGTCACCAGCGGCGCAATCAGGGCGATGAACACGATGACGAACACGAAGACCGCAGCGCCCGTGGCAACCTTGTTGCGGCGGAATTCATTTAGAAAACGGGAGAGTGGAGTGTCGCGCATCAGGCACGCCCCTTTCTCAGACGCGGATCGAGCAGCGCATAGGTAAGATCGACCACGAAATTGATGACGATGAACAGGAGGGCGACAAACATCAGGTAGGCAACCATGACCGGTCGATCGAGCGAGGTGATGCTGTCGATGATCAGCTTGCCGAGGCCCGGCCAGGAAAAGATCGTTTCGGTGACGACGGCAAAGGCGAGCGTCGAGCCGAGTTCGAGGCCGAACACGGTGACCAGCGGAATGGAGATCAGCCGCAGCACATGGCGGCTCAGCACCGTGAACTCCGAAAGCCCGGCAGCGCGGGCGAATTTCACCGTGTCGCTCAGCATCAGTTCGCGAGTGCCGGCGCGGGCAAGACGGATCATCAGCGAGAACTTGAACAGTGAGAGGTTCAACGCCGGCAGGATCATGTGGGAAAGGCCATCACCGGTCAGGAAACTGAAGTCGACGCCGAACAGGCTGGCGGTCTCGCCGCGTCCGCCGGCCGGCATGCAGCCGCATTGCACGGCAAACACCATGATCAGCATCAGGCCGAACCAGAAGGTGGGGACGGAAAAGCCGAGGATGGAAAGTGCCATGATGGCACGCGAGATCGGGTTGTGCGGCTTGTAGCCGGCATACATTCCGATCGGAATGCCGACGAGGCTGGCAAACATCACGGCGGCGAGCGTCAGTTCGAGCGTTGCAGGCAGCCGGGTCAAGATCAGTTCGCTGACCGGCATGTTGTAGACAAAGGAGCGGCCGAAATCGCCGTGCAGGATACGCACGACAAAGGTGAAATACTGCTGCCACAGCGGCTGGTCGAGACCGTATTGAGCGATGACGGCGGCGCGGATGTCTTGCGTCGCGTCCGGCGAGATCAGCACGTCGATCGGGTTGCCGACAGCATAGACGCCGCAGAATACCAGTGCCGACATGGCAAGGACCACGATCAGCGCCTGCCACAGCCTTTGCAGGATGAAACCAAACATTCGTTCCCTGTTCTCCCGTCTCGTGCGGGGTTCGAAAATGCGTCGTGCGTCAGGCGGCGGTCAGTGCCAGTCGCCTTCCAGCAGCGCGCGGGTTTCGGAAACGGCGACCTCCCAGATCGCAGCCATGTCTTCATCGGGGCGTTGGTAGAGACCGTGATAATTGCCGTCGCCGAGCAGTTCACGCTTCTGCGCAGCGCCGACGCGTGCAAGCGCTGCGTAGTCGATCTGCGGTTTGGCGGTGGTCGGCTGACGCGCGTCGGTGGTGCGCGTCCAGGGGAAATTCTCCATCCATGACGCGTGCGATGCGGCCGGATCCGTCTCCTGCACCTTGGCCAGCGTCTGTGGCGCCCGCCACCAGTCGTGGAATTTGACCGATGCGTCGGGGTGGGAATTCAGCCATTCGGAAATCACCACCGTCGCCGGCGTGTTGCCGCCATGCCCGTTGACGATCAGGATGCGCCGGAAACCGGAGCGGTAAATGCTGTCGAGCAGATCCTCGATGACGCCAATATAGGTGGCGAGCGATAGCGTCAGCGTTCCAGGAAACGTTGCGAACGAGGAGGCAAGGCCATAAGGCACGACCGGAAAGACCGGGATGCCGAGCGGCTCGGCAGCATCGACCGAGACCTTTTCAGCCAGGATCATATCGGTCGCGATACTGAGATAGGCGTGCTGCTCGACGCTGCCGATCGGTAAAATACAGCGATCATCTTTTGCGACGCGCTCTTCGACCTGCATCCAGTTCATCTCGGCAATCTTCAATTCGCTACCCTCGTTCTCAAACTTCGTGCAACTGCGCAAAGAACGTTCTGTTTTTCGCACGGACGCACAATATTTGTGCTTTCCGATGCTTTGTGTCGCATGAAGCAAAGTTCCATACGGGACTAAAAAAAGAAATTGACAGCCATTTAAACGATCGTCAAGTTCCATACGGGACTAAACCTCACGAAGCTCGAAAGCGACCGAAGAGTGCGACAGACGCGTGGACCGACACTGGAGACTCTGCTGCGAGAGGGCGGAAAAGCCGCCGCCGGCACGCATGGCGTCGAGGACCTGGTATCCGTGAAACTGTGGAAGAACCCCTGCTGGTTGTCGTTCCGGTTCAACTTTCTGGCGCTGCAGTTCAACGAGCCGATCTACCGACTGATCGAAAAGGAACACGGCCTGGCGCGGCCGGAATTCGTCGTCATCTATTCGCTCGGCCTGTCCGACGGACTGACGGCCAGTGCCATCTGCAATTCCTCGGGCTTTCCGAAGAACACGATCAGCCGGGCGATCCAGAAGCTGATCGACAAGAACATCGTCCGTCGCGAAATCGACCAGGCGGACCTGAGAAGTTTTGTCCTCTACATCACCGAGGAGGGCAGACGCATCGTCGATCAGGCCATGCAGCCGATGGTGGAGCGCGAGAGAGCCATGATCTCGTCGCTGACGCCTGCCGAACAGCTGATGTTGTCGGAACTGCTCGCCAAGGTCGTCGTCGATTCACCCAACTGGCCATCAATGACAACAATAGAGGAGAACGAAGAATGACGGCTTCCAAGACATTCCGCACCATCGTGCTCGCCACCGGCTTGCTCGGCGGCGTTTCGGGCGCAGCACTTGCCGCCGACCTCACCATCGGCGTGCGCGCCGGTCCGCTGTCGATCGATCCCGATTTCACCGCCGCCGGCACTCACGCCGAGGCGATGAAGCACATCTACGACTCGCTGATCAAGTCGGGCAACAATCTCGAACTCGAGCCGGGCCTTGCCACCAGCTGGACCGCGATCGACGACACGACCTGGGAATTCAAGCTGCGCCCTAACGTCAAATTCCATGACGGTTCGGACTTCACCGCCGAGGACGTCAAATTCTCGATCGAGCGTATTCCGAAAGTCGCCGGCCCGAACCCGACAACCATCTACGTCCGCCGCGTCAAGGGCGTAGAAATCGTCGATCCGCTGACGATCCGCGTCAAGACGGACGGACCGGCGCCAACCCTGCCCAACGATTTCATCCGTCTGTTCGTGGTGTCGCACATCGCTGCCAAGGATTATTCCGACAGCGCGGAAAAGGCCTCGGAAGGTTTCAATTCCGGCAAGGCCGCGATCGGGACCGGTCCTTACAAGTTCGTGTCCTGGACGCCGAAGGAGCAGCTGGTTCTTCAGAGCTTCGACGGTTACTGGGGCGGCAAGGAGCCGTGGGACAAGGTGATCCGTAAGGAGCTTCCCAACGACGCCGCCCGCGTTGCACAGCTGAAGGCCGGCCAGGTCGATCTGATCGCCCGTATTCCGGCATCCGACGTGCCGACGCTGGAAACGGATTCGAAGCTGACGATCGTTCGCCAGGACAGCGTCTACCTGTTCAACATGGCTTTCGACTTCCGCGAAAAGTCGCCGCAGGTGAGCGCCAAGAACGGCTCGCCGCTGCCGAAAAACCCCTTCATCGACCCCCGGGTGCGTGAAGCCTTCGATCTTGCGATCGATCGCGAAACCATCACCGAGATTGCCATGGAAGGCATGGGCACCGTCCAGTCGCAGCTCGTGACACCGAACATCTTCGGCTACAATCCGGATGTGAAGCCCGCACCTTCCGATGTCGAGAAGGCAAAGAAGCTGCTCGCCGACGCCGGTTATCCCGATGGTTTCAAGGTGACGTTCTCCTTCACCAACGACCGCCTGCCGGGAGACAAGGACACCGGCACGACGATCGCCCAGATGCTGACCGCGATCGGTATCCAGGTGGAAGCCAACGCACAGCCCGGCGCCGTCTATTTCCCGGCCAACACGCGCGGCGATTATTCGCTGACCATGTCCGGCTGGGGCACGCTGACCGGTGAGGCGAACTACACGCTCTCATCGCTGGTTCACACCAACGATCCGACCAAGAAGCTCGGCGCCTTCAACATCCGCGGTTACTCCAACCCCGAAACGGACAAGCTGATCGAGGCGGCCGGTGTCGAGATGGATGCGGGCAAGCGCGAACAGTACCTGAAGGACGCCAACGCGCTGGTTGCTTCCGATCGCCCCAATCTTTCGATCGCTTCGATCGTATCCGCCTGGGGCATGAAAAAGACCATCACCATCGTGCCGCGTTCGGACGAAGACACACTGGCCATGAACATCAGGCCTGCGAAATAGCCTCCACGCCAACCGGAGGTAAACTTGGCCGGGCAGTTTTGCTGCCCGGCTTTTTTATTCATGGGAAGGAGAAGATCATGGGCAAGATTGCACTGGCGATCCATGGCGGCTGCGGCGTGATGGCAAAGCTCGGCCTCAGTGAGGCGGAATGGGAAGCGGCGCGCGTCGATCTCGGTCATGCGTTGAAAGCCGGATGGGCGGTGCTGAGCACCGGCGGCTCGGCGCTCGATGCTGTTCAGGCGTCGGTCGTGGTGCTGGAAGACAGCCCCCATTTCAATGCCGGCTATGGCGCAGCCCTCAATGCCGCCGGCGAGCACGAACTCGACGCCTCGATCATGGATGGCGCGACGCTTGAAGCAGGCGCCGTGACACTGGTGCGGCGCATCCGCAATCCCGTCAAGGTGGCGCGGCGGGTGATGAAAAAGGGCGAAGTGGTGCTGATGGGCGGCCACGCGGCCGACGAGTTCGCGAAGGTCGAGGGGCTGGACGTAGTTGAACCCGATTACTTCACCACCGAGAAACGCGTGAAAGCGCTGGCTGCGATGAAGGCGCATGCGGCGGCCGGCACGGCTGCAGCGGCGAGCGAATCCGAAAAGCACGGCACGGTGGGTGCCGTCGCGCTTGATAGTGCCGGACATCTAGCGGCCGCAACCTCCACCGGCGGCTACAACAACAAACCCGTCGGTCGCATCGGCGATACCCCGATCGTCGGCGCCGGCACCTATGCCCGCGACGGTCTCTGCGCTGTATCTGGCACCGGCAAGGGCGAGTTCTTCATCCGCTATGCCGTCGGCCATGAGGTCGCAAGCCGCATCGGCTATCTCGGCGAAACCGTGGAGCAGGCGGCGTCGACGGTGATCATGGAAGACTTGAAGCCGCACGCTATCGGTGCCGGACTTGTGGCCGTCGGAGCCGACGGAACGATCGCCACACCTTACAACACCGACGGCATGTTTCGCGGCTGGGTCACACCTGACGGCGAATTCTTCGTTGCTACCCACGACGTGGTGTTCAGGATCGAGTAAGGCGACCCGGAGATTGCGGAGGCCGCTGTTACGGCGGCCTCGCGGCGCTTAGATTGCGCTGGCGATCTTGTCGGCGATGTAGAGTTCGCGCAGTTTGAGCGTCAGAGTCCCCGGCTTGCCGTCGCCGACGGGTTCACCGTCGATGCGGGTGACCGGCATGACGAAGTTGGTGGCGGATGTGATGAAGGCCTCCGAGGCATTCATCGCTTCATCGGGTGTGAAGGCGCGCTCGTCATAGGGAATGCCGGCTTTTTCGGCGAGATCAAGCACGCTTGCGCGCGTGATGCCGTGCAGGATTGCATTCGACAGCGGGCGGGTGATCAGCCTGCCAGTCTTGTCGATGATATGGGCGGTTGCCGAGCTTGCCTCCGTGACGAAGCCGTCCTCCACCAGCCAGGCGTCATCAGCGCCTTTCTCCATCGCCTGCATCTTGGCCATCGAGGGATAAAGCAGTTGCACGGTCTTGATGTCGCGGCGCTCCCAGCGCCAGTCGGGCAGCAGAGCGACGGACAGGCCGGTTGCGAGCTTGGGGTTCTCGATCACCGACTTTGCCTGGGTAAAGAGAACCAGCGTCGGTGTCGGATCCTTCGGAAAGGCGAAGTCGCGATCGGCGGGGCCGCGCGACAGCTGGAGGTAGATCAGGCCTTCCTTGAGTGCATTGCGGCGGATGATCTCGCGATGAACCTCCAGAAGTTCGCTGGCCGAAATCGGCAGGTCCAGACCCAGTTCCCCGATCGAGCGCTTCAGGCGGGAGGCATGGCCCTCGTATTCGAGAAGCTTGCCGTCAATGACGCCGGTCACTTCGTAGATGGCGTCTGCGAATAGAAAGCCGCGGTCAAAGACGGAGACCTTTGCATCGGCTTCGGGCAGCCATTCGCCATTCAAATAAACGATACGGGACAAGACAATCTCCTTCAGTATGTCGGGAATTCAAAACACATCGCCGGCGGCTCGCTTGAGTTCGGCGATGAAACCGTGCAGAGGCGCGAGCGCGGTATGCCCTTGCGGGTAATCAGGACGGCCGCGACTTCGCGGGGTGGCTGGAAGGGCAGTTGCACCAACCCCTGCAATGACTGGTGGGCTGCACTATAGGGATCGACAACCGCTGCCCCGACGCCAGCTCCGGCCAGAACCGCAGCCGTTGCGCAATAGCGCACCTCGACCCGCGGCTCGTAATCGATGCCCTCGCGATCGAAGGCATCGCGCAGCATCTGGCCCATGCGCGATTCCGCTTCGAGGCCGATAAAACCGTGTTCGGACAAATCACTGACCGTCACCTCCTGCCGACTAGCGACCGGGTGGTCCTTCGGCACGAGCGCGACCATATGGGTGCGCGACAGGATCTCTACGTTCACAGACGGATGCCGTTCCAGCGCGATCGCAAGACCGACGTCGGCGGCCCCGCTCTGCACAGCTTCGATGACGTGTTCGAGCCGGCGGACATCGTAAGCGACGGACACATCCGGACGATCCTTCAGGAACCGTGCGAGCGCCACCGGTGCGACCGTATTACCAAGCGGCGGCGTCGACATGACACGCAGCCGTCCCGATGTGCCATGCCGGATCGAGCGGGCGCGGGCGGAAAAGCTGCGCAGCATGCTGAAGACAGGCCGCACCTCTTCAAACAGAAGCGTGGCTTCTTCGGTTGGCTCAAGCCGCCGGTGCAGGCGCTCAAACAGCGTTATACCGAGCTGGTTTTCCAGCTGGCGGATGCCGTTCGAAACGGCGGGCTGCGAGATGCCCAGCTGCTCGGCTGCCTCCACGGTCGTTTCGCAACGCATCATGGCCCCGAAGATTTCGAGGAGGCGCAGCGAGATATCCGGCTTCTGCTCGGTTTCGGTCATGGCGTTCAGGTGAGAACTGCGCCAAGCGCCATCGCGACGGCGGCCTGGGTCGGATCGATCACGCGGATGCCGAGCTCATCTTCGAGTCTGCGGCGGTGGCCGGACATGCCGGCACAGCCAAGCACGATCGCGCCGGCGCCCATGTGCCGCAGTTTCAGCCCGGCTTTCACGAGAGCCGCATAGCTTTCCTCTCCATGGCCGCTGTCGGCGACGCTGATTGCGCCTTCAAGCGCGACCTCGCCGGCAAGCCTGCCATCGACGCCGAGGCGGCGAAGGTTGCGCATGTGACGGGGGATTGAACCTTCGGCGACTGCGATGACGCCGAAGAGATCTGCAAGCGCCAGGGCGCTCAGTACGCCGGCATCCTGGATGCCGTAGACCGGCTTGGTGGTGATCGACCGTGCAAGGTCCAGCCCGGGCTGCGAATAGCAGGCGAGCACATAGGCTGATGCATCCGGCCGGGATTCGATCAGGTCGGCAGTGCGCAACGCGGCTTCATCCACATGGCGCTGGGTGACGACGCCGGGCGGACCCTCATCGATCGTGACGCATTCGATAACGGGACCAGCCGGAAACTGCATTCCGGAGAGCGCCTCGCGCAGGCCTTCGGTGACGCTTTCCGAACTGTTCGGGTTGATGACGAGGATCCGGCCGACGGTTCTCATGGGGCGATCTCCACGCCGAAATTCTGCGCCGGATCGAATTCCTTGGCACGGTAGCCGGGCTTGCCGGTCAGGTCGATGGGGCTGCGGGCAATGAAACGACCACGACCACGGTCCGCCTTCAACTCGCCGTTCTCGACG
The DNA here is from genome assembly GCF_050500205.1 of Neorhizobium sp. DAR64860/K0K1. Lineage (NCBI taxonomy): Bacteria > Pseudomonadati > Pseudomonadota > Alphaproteobacteria > Hyphomicrobiales > Rhizobiaceae > Neorhizobium > Neorhizobium sp. DAR64860/K0K1. The sequence goes on from NZ_CP191458.1 coordinate 239,780, forward strand.
ATGACATCGCCGCGGTTCATGGTGAGGACCGGCCAGCCTTCGATCTCCATGCCCTCAAACGGTGTGTAGTCCATGTTGTCGTTCTGATCGGCAAGCGTTGCCTTGCGGCGGGCTTCCGGGTCCCAGATGCAGATATCGGCATCGTAGCCCGGTGCAATCGATCCCTTCTTGGCCATTCCGAATGTCCTGGCGGCATTGGTGCTCGAAAGCGCAACGAACTGCTGCAGCGTGATGCGGCCTTTCGTGACGCCCTCTGAATACAGATAGGGCAGGCGCATGGCGATGCCCGGCATGCCGTTGGAGATCTTCGGGTAGGGTGCATCCGCGCCGTTGGCAAACTTTCCGCTGGCATCGAAACGGTAGGGCGCGTGGTCGGAGGACACGCTCTCGAACGTGCCTGATTGTACGTGCCGCCAGAGCGCTTCCTGTGTTGCCGAATCGCGGAGCGGCGGCGAGCAGATGAATTTCGCCCCTTCCATGCCGGGCCGGTCGAGATCATCGCGTGTCAGAGCCAGATATTGCGGGCAGGTTTCGGCAAACAGTTTCGTGCCGGCCAGCTTTTCGCGCTGGACGATCGCAGCGCCGCCCGCCGTCGAGACATGGACGATGAAGAGGGCTGCATCGACGAGTTTTGCCAGAGAGACGGCCCGGTTGATTGCTTCTTCCTCGGCAAGCTCAGGACGGCTGATCGCGTGATATTTCGGCTCTGTCAGCCCTGCCGCCGCGAGCCGTTTGTTCATCCACTTCACCATGTCGTTGTTTTCGGCATGGACCATGGTGAGCGCCCCATGGGTTTTGGCAATCGTCAGGATATCGAGCATGCCGCCGTCGCCGATGTTCATGAGGTCGTAGGTCATGAAGACCTTGAACGACGTGATGCCCTTGGCAAACACGCCCGGCAGCTCTGCAAGAACTGCCGCCGAGGGGTCGGAAATGATCAGGTGGTAGGAATAGTCGAGCACCGAGTGCGGCGCGGCACGACCGTCATAGGTTGCGATGACATCGGCAATCGACTGGCCGCGATGCTGGGCTGCGAACGGGATGAACGACGAATTGCCACCGAAGGCGGCGGAGACCGAACCGGAATAGTAGTCGTCGGCGGTCATCACGCCCGCGGAGCTTTCCTGGGCGATATGAGCATGCGCCTCGATGCCGCCGGGAACGACCAGCTTGCCGCCCGCATCGATCCGGCGGGTTCCTCCGGCGATCTTTTCGCCGATCGCCGAAATCCGACCGTCGACGATGCCGATATCGCCATCGAATATGTCGGATGCGGTGACGATGCGACCGCCATGGATGACCATATCAAACGCTGTCATGTCGGTCTTTCCTTACACTTCGATGATCACGCCGGTCTGGCTCGTCAGGCGACCGTAATGCTCGATACGACGATGACGCTCGAAATCAAAGATCGTCTTCTTGCCAAAGTCGCATTTGGAGAAATCGCATTCGGCGATGATGAGCTCGTCCTCCTCGGTCACGGCGCGGGCAAGAACGAAGCCGTCCGGATCGACGATGATCGAGCCGCCCATCAGCGGGTGGCCGTCCTCATTGCCCGCCTTGGCGACGCCGACGACATAGGTCGAGTTCTGGTAGGCTCCGGACTGCATGGAAAGGTCGGAATGGAAAAGCCGCTTTTCCAACCCTTCGGCGCTCATCTGGCTGTTCACCGACGGCGTGTTGTAGCCGATCGTGACCAGCTCGACGCCCTGCAGACCAAGGCAACGGAAGGTTTCCGGCCAGCGGCGGTCGTTGCAGATCGCCATGCCCATGATGACGCCTTCGTTACGCCAGACGTTGAAGCCGAGATCACCGGGTTCGAAGTAGCGCTTCTCGAGATGCTGGAAGGCGCGCTCGGTATCGTATTCGGAATGACCGGGAAGATGCACCTTGCGATACTTGCCGACGATATTGGCTTGCCGGTCGGTAACGATCGAGGTGTTGTAATAGTGTCCGTCCGGCGTCTTCTCGCCGTAGCCGAAGGTGATCGCGATGTTGAGCTCGCGGGCGCGATCGAACAGCGGCTGCGTGGCGGCGTTGGGCATTTCCGTCTCGAACCAGAAATCGATTTCGGCCTGGTCTTCCATGTACCAGCGGGGAAAGAAGGTCGTGAGCGCCAGCTCCGGGTAGACGACCATGTCTGCGCCCTTGGATGCGGCTTCATCGAGAAGCGCAATCATGCGGATGACGACGCTTTCGCGGCTGTCGTCTTTCTGGATGGCGCCGAGCTGGGCACCTGCGATCTTCATGATGGTCATTGGAGTTTCCTTTCGAAAGCGATCAGGCGGCCAGGCGCCGCTGGAAATGACTGACGAGGCGCACCAGCGGCCACAGCAGCACGAGATAGATGAGAGCAGCCAGCACCAGCGGCGAGGCATTGTAGGTGACCGAGCGCGCCATGCCGGCATTGTAGAGAAGCTCGGACAGCGAGATGACGGAGGCAAGCGAGGTGAGCTTGACGACTTCCACGGTGTTGGACAGCAGGTCCGGGAGAACGTTGCGGACGGCCTGCGGCAGAACGACATGGGCGAGCGTCTGCACAGGGCTCAAGCCCGTCGACTGGGCAGCCTCCCACTGTCCCTTGGCGACCGAGATCAGACCGGCGCGATAGACCTCGGCGTAATAGGAGGAGTTGTTGAGCAGGAAGGCGATGACGACGGCGTAAAACGGCGAGATGTTGACCCCCGCAAAGGGCAGTCCGGCATAGATGAAGATGAGGAGCACCAGCGGCGGCAGGGCGCGGAAAAGATCGGTATAGGCGGTCGAGATCCAGCACAGCCAGCGGCGCTCGCTCATATTGCCGAGTGCTACGAACAGGCCGCCGATCAGGCCCAGCAGAATGACGGCGCTGCACAGCTTGAGCGTCATCCAGAGGCCGGACATCAGCAACGGCAACGACTGGCGCATGATGTCGAGATTGAAGAACTGGTCGATGAAGATATCCATGTCAGCCTCCTATCGCTTCTTCCAGGCGGTCCGGCTTTCCATCCAGCGGGCGAAGACCACCATCGGCAGGAAAATCACCAGATAGGCGACAACCGACATGGTGAGCGGCGTGGCACTGCCGGAAAAACTCTGCGCCGTCGTGGCGCTCGACAGGATTTCCGAAACGCCGATGGCCGAGCCGAGCGCGGTCATCTTGGTGATGGCCAGCACGCGGTTGACGAGCGGCGGGATTGCGAGGCGGACAGCCTGGGGCAGCGCGACATAGGCAAGCGTGCGGGTAAAACCGAGCCCGGTTGCGATGCCGGCCTCCCACTGACCCTTTTCGACAGACGAGAACCCGGCCCAGAATATCTCTTCGGCAAACGCTGCAAGGGTCGCCGCCAGAACGATGAACAGAACCATCGGGCCGGACAGCTGTATGCCGATCGACGGGAACCCGAAATAGAGGATCAGGATGACGACCAGAGGCGGCAGGGCGCGAAAGATATCGGCATAGCAGATTATGAAGAAATTGAGCGTCTTGACGCCATAGCTGCGCAGGCAGGCGAGCGCCAGGCCCGCAAGGATACCGGCCACGATAACCGCTGCGGCAATCTGCAGGGTGACCCAGATGCCGGCAATGATGTCAGGCGTATATTTTGCCATCACCACCGGGTTGAAGAAGGTTTCGAGGAACCGGTCCATCGCCGTTACCCGGAAACGCGCGAAAGGAACGCGCGGGTGCGATCGGCCTTGGGGTTGCCGAACAGCTCGTCCGGCGTGCCCTCTTCAACGACGACACCACCATCCATGAAGACAACACGATCGGCGGTTTCGCGGGCAAAGCCCATCTCGTGGCTGACGACGACCATCGTCATGCCCTTGGATTTCAGGTCCTTCATCACCTTGAGGACGGAGCCGACCAGTTCGGGATCAAGTGCCGAGGTCGGTTCGTCGAACAGCATGACTTTCGGATCGAGCGCCAGCGAGCGGGCGATCGCCACCCGCTGCTGCTGGCCGCCCGACAATTCACCGGGATAGGCGTCGGCCTTGTGCGCCAGGCCGACCTGTTCGAGCATGTCCATCGCCCGGGCATCGGCTTCTGCCTTCGAGCGCTTCAGCGCCTTCCGCTGGGCAAGCGTGACATTCTTGAGGACACTCATATGCGGGTAGAGGTGAAAGCCCTGAAACACCATGCCGATCTGCAGCCGCATCCGGTCGAGATCGCGGCGGGTACCGGCCATGATGTTGCGTCCGTTGACGATGATATCGCCCGATGTTGGCTGCTCGAGCCGGTTGCAACAGCGCAGCATCGTGCTCTTGCCGGAACCGGATGGCCCGATGACGAACACGAGTTCGCCCTCGGCGACCCTCAGGTCGATCTTCTTGAGGACGGTGGTGGTACCGAAGCGCTTTTCCAGCGCGACGACTTCGAGCATTGGGCGATTGGCCATTGTGGAACCTCCGGCAGGCACGATGCGGACAGATTTTGCCGGCTGGATCTCAACCGTGATCTCCATCGGAGAGTCGGTTGGCGGCCGGCTGCCGCATCCTGTCTGATCAAGGGGGAGGGCAGGCTACTGAGCGCCTGCCCGTGCTGTAGAGCGTTACTTCAGGTTATCGCAGGAGGCTTTGTGGTCGTCGTCCTTGTAGCCATCGAAGCCCGGCGTCCCGAAACCCTTGGTCGGGGTGACGATCGTGGTGCCAGCTTCTGGCGTGACGCCGAACCATTTGACCGAAAGCTTCGCCATCGAGCCGTCTAGCTTCAGGCATTCCATCGCACGATCGACGAGATCGCGGTTCTGCTCGTCGCCTTTGCGGAAGGAAAGAGCCCAGACGAGGCCGGTTTCGTATTCGAAGGAAAGTTTCAGGCGCGGGTTCTTCTTGACCGCCCATGCAGCGGCAGTATTGCCGGCAAGGTTGGCATCGGCGCGTCCCGCGATGACGGCTGCCACAGCGTCGGTATTGGTACCGTAGCTTTCGACCTTCCAGCCAAATTCCTTTTCCTTCTCCCGCAGGAAGCTGTCGTAGGCCGAGCCTTTGTTGACGGCGATCGTCTTACCCTTGAAGTCTTCGAGCGTCTTGTATTTAGGCGCATTGGCCGGCACGACGAAGCCAAAATTGGTGTCCATGAAGCCTTCGGTGAAGAGAAGGTTCGCGGCGCGCTCCTTGTTCACGGTGACGGGTGCGACAAGGAAGTCATAGGTGCCGGCCTGCAGCGCCGGGATAAGACCCGAGAACTGCGCTCCGGTCAGATCGACTTTCTTGCCGAGACGTTCGCCGATCAGGTTCGCCATATCGACGTTGAAACCCTCGATCTTGCCGTCGAGGGTTGGCATGGCGTGCGGCGCGAAGGTCGCGTCGATCGCGGTCTTGATCGTGTCTCCGAGGGAGTAGGCTGGCGTGCAGGCAAGCAGAGTAGCTAAGCCGACAAAGCCGGCCCTGATAGATGGTTTCATCGATGTTCTCCTACTGGCGGCTCCAGGCCTTTGCGGCCCTTGTTGACGCCAGTGTTCCACCGAACCTGCTGCGCTGCAATATAATTGATTATTATAATCGAACTAGAATTATATGATTGTCGAATAGTGATTGGGTCGATCGTCGTCGTTGTCGCAACCGGCCAATGGCGCATATTGCGTCAGCTCTGAAGAGGCTGAGGCTCTTTCGGAAGAAGTTCGCCTTCGATGCGGTAGTGCAAACCATCCGTGCGGTAGTCCACGTTGGCGACGCCGTTGAAATAGGTCGGCACAACGCGCTCCATCAGGCGGGAGCCAAAGCCGCGCCGCGTCGGTTCGCTCACGGCCGGCCCCTTGCTCTCGATCCATGTGAAGGCAAAGCCGTTTTCGCCGGGCGCCGTCCAGCGGATCTCGACCTTGCCGTCGGCCGTACTGAGCGCGCCATATTTGGTGGCATTTGTCGCAAGTTCATGGATTGCCAGTGCCAAACCCATGGAAGGTTGTGCTTCGAGCACCATCGGAGGCCCGAAGATATCGAAGCGGTCGGGGCTGTCCTGGTGCGGTTCGACGGATGTCCGTACAATCGTCTCGACATCTGCTGCGGACCAGTTCGTTGCCGTCAGCGTATCCTGTGCCCGGGCAAGTGCGTCGATGCGGGCCGACGCCATTTCACCGGCAAGCTTCACGTCTGTTGCATTGCGCAGGCTCTGGGATACGACGGCTTGAACCATCGCCAGCGTGTTCTTCATTCGGTGGGACAATTCGCGCTGCAACACACGCTGTTGGCGCTCCCGTTCCTTTTGCTCGGCAAGAAGGCGCTGCTGTTCGCGCACCAAGTCTTCGCTGCGCAGGCGTTCTTCCTGAAGATCATCAACCGCCTTGTGCATGACCTGGATCAGCAGAATGTCCACGATGACCACGCACGCGTAGAAGGTCAGAGCCACGAGGACCGACCCGTTGATCTCGAACATCGCAAACGGCGGTATAAACCAGTACCAGGCAGCCACGCCACAGGCCACGGCGCAAACGGCCCCTGGCCAGACGCCCGCCAGAAACGTCGTCAGGATTACCGCGGGGAAGAAGGTCAGATACGGGAAGCCCGGCGGCAGGAGATGGTCGCAGAGAAACCGCGCGTAGAGCGCAAGCCCGAACGCTGCAACCGCCACTCCCCAGCGCTTTCCCGGGGAAGCGCGGACGTGGTCGCTCATCTCGAACAATTGCATACGTAAGGGCTTCATTCCAAGTGGGTTCCCGCGGCGTTGCTTGTTCTTGGCTTGTTCGGGGTGTTCCGTCAATCAGCAACTAGAAAGGTACGTAATGTCCGACGGGATAAGGGACAAGTTTGGCAACACCGGTGAAAGCACGGCGTATGCGGACAACAAACGTGACGAGCACGTTGAGGTATCAGAGGCGCGATATGCGGGGACAGGAGGCGCTCCGCGAGACTGACAGATCGTCAGCCTCCGACGCGGGGTTCTGACAAAAATTCGCGGGCCCACAGTACGGGCCCGCGCTATCGTCGATCAAGTCAAACCGTAAAGCCTCAAGGCCTTCGCGCCGCCAGAATGAGTCGCTCGAAGAACTTCAGCTGCTCGTCGCAGGTCTGGGCGACCGTCTCAAATATCAGCCGGTCTTCCCGCCGGATTGCCGCAATCTTCTTCGTCAGGGCCGAAATCACCCTTGCCGGCATCTTGGCAATGGTCATCGCAATCGCCTTCGGTCCGGCTTCGAGTTTGGCGATACCGAGATGGCCTGCTGCAAGCTGCAGCCTGGTTGTGCGCAACAGCAGCAGCGTCTCCTGCGGCAATTCGCCGAAGCGATCCTCGAACTCTTCTTCCAGATCATTCACGTCGCGCTGTGAGGATGCCCGCAGAAGTCTGGCATAGAGATTGAGCCTGACAGCCGGATCCGGCACGTAATCCGCCGGTATCGTGCCCGCGACGTCGAGATGCAGGATTGCGCGCTTTCTGGTGGCCGAAAGTCGTTTTCCCAGTTTCGCGACTGCACGCGCGAGGAGCTTCTGGTAAAGGCCAATGCCGATGACCTTCATATGCCCAGCCTGATCCTCGCCGGCGATGTCGCCCCCGCCGCGCAGATCGAGATCGCGCAGACTGATCGCAAGCCCGGCGCCCAGGCGGTCGTTCTCTACGAGTGTCAAAAGCCGCAAGCGCGTTTCCTCGGGCAGTTCTGCACCTTCTTCCGTCAGAAGCGTGGTCATGCCCTGCGCGCCTCCACGGCCGACCCGTCCACGCAACTGGTGAAGCTGGGCCAAACCGAACCGCTCCGCATTCCAGATGAACATCGTATTGGCGCGTGGCACATCGAGGCCGTTTTCAATAATGTTGGTGGCGAGAAGGACATCGCCATCGCCGTCCGCGAAACCGACGATCGCTTCGTCGATCGTCGCCGCCGGCATCTTGCCATGCGCGACCTTAACCAAGAGCTCGGGAACAATCTTGCGCAGGATCGCCTCGACGGCTTCGATATCCTCGATGCGCGGCACCACGACGAAGCTTTGTCCGCCCCGGCGGTATTCGCGCATCAATCCGGTGCGCATCGATGCGTTGTCGAATGCTGCAAGCGATGTGCGAACGGGTCGGCGCCGGGCGGGCGGAGTCGTCAGGAGGCTGACCTCCTGAACTCCGACCATTGCCGACTGCAAGGTGCGTGGGATAGGTGTTGCCGACATGGCGAGCGTGTGGAGGGTCGGCGCGAGCGCGCTCATGGCCCGTTTATCCTTGAGCCCGAACCGATGTTCCTCATCCACGATCAAAAGCCCGAGATGCGCAAAGCGCACGTCTTTTGCAAGGATCGCATGGGTCGCGACGATAACGTCGATTTCACCCTCGGCCAACGCCGCCTTGACCTGCTTCGCCTCGCTTGGCTTGACGAGCCGTGACAACATTCCGACAGAGATGCCTGTTCCTTCGAAGCGTCGCTTGAAGGTGGCGAAATGCTGACGTGTGAGAACAGTCGTTGGGGCGATGACGACCACCTGGCCGCCCGCAAGTGCTACCGCTGCTGCGGCGCGCAGTGCGATCTCTGTCTTGCCGAAGCCGACATCGCCGCAGACAAGGCGGTTCATGGCATGCCCGGACGCGAGATCGGAAAGCGTGGCCTTGATGGCTTCGGCCTGATCTGGTGTCTCGGCGAAAGGGAACCGTCGGATGAAGGCTGAAAATTCGGCGCGGGGGGGAATGAACGTCTCGGCCGGCGAGGCCTGCCTGTGCTTTGCGATGGTCGAAAAATGACGCGCCGTCGATTTGATGTCCGCGACGATCTTCTCGTGCTTCTTTTGCCAGGCGTCGGTGTGAAGACGATCGAGCGAGACCGCCTCGGGTTCGGAACCGTAGCGCCACAGCTTTCCGAATTCTTCCATCGGAACAAGCACGGAAGCACCTTCGCGATATTCCAGACGGGCAGCGTCACGCGCGACGCCTGCAACGGCGATGCTTTCCAGATCTTTCAAAATTCCAATGCCGTGATCTTCGTGGACGACGACGTCGCCGATCCGAAGCTCTGGTTCGGCAAGAAAGGAAGTTGCACTTGAAACATGTCGGTGTTCATCGCCCGCGGCGATCACAGCAACATTTTGCGCGACGTCGAGGAACCCGTGATCGAGGGCGCAGGCGAGCTTCAAAAGCGCGCCGGATTTGGCGTCCATCACCTGCGTCCAGCTGTCGACGGACCGAGGCGATACGCCAGTTGCTTTCGCGACACGGCGGCAAAGCGCCTCTGATGCCTTGCCATGCCCGGAAATTACAACCTTCATTCCATCGCCCAGGCGTTCCTGTGCAAACTTGACCAGTGCCTTGCGCGGGTCCGCATCCGACGCCCCGGAAGGCAGGTCACCCCCTTGTTCGAGATCCAGTGCGCTGGTCTGCACGCCGGTGAAGCGCTCTTCCCACTCCTCTCTGTCAAGATAGAACGAGCAAGGAGAGGATGTTCCGGTCTCACCGAAATCCGTGCGGGACTGGCGGGCGTCGTCGATGATTTCCAGATTCCGTGCGACCCGGTCTGCTGCGCCCGGAGCCGCAGTCAAAGCGGCATTGCCGAGGATATCGAAAACCGTCACCATGTCCGGGTAAAGGCGGGAAAGCTGGCGCTCCATCGTCTCAGATTTTGGAGCAGGGGCTTCCGGAATGAGGTCTGCGAGTATGGCTTCGGATGCCGGACCGAAGCTCAACCGTTCAAGGTAGCTCTCGGTTCGCTGCGAGACGCGGTCAAACCCACGCAATTCGGTCACGTGATCGTCTTCCGACAGGACGATGCGCATTGGGCCCGGGGCGCCGGCGGGATAGATGTCGATCATCCCGTCGCGCACCGCCAGTTCGCCGGGATCGTCGGCAACGCCCTCTTCCACATAGCCTGATCGTCTGACGAAATTCAGGAATGCCTCGCGATCGAATGGCTCGCCGACCACCAGTTCGATCTGGCCATCGGCGATGACCCCCGCCGGCGGAATGCGCTGCAGCGTCGCGTCGATCGATGTCAGCAGCAGTCGCGGCGTGTCGCTGGGCCTGGCCCATATCCGCAATGCGTCCATGCGTCGACCCATGCAGTGCCGCGAGGGCGGCGCCCGATCATAGGGAAGGCAGTCCCAAGGCGGCAGAACAATGAATTGGACCGAGGGAAAGAGCGCTGCCATGGCATCCGCTATTTTTTGCGCAGCATTTTCGCTCAATGCCACGTAGCAGAGCGAACGACCGGAGCTCCGGAGCGATGCCTCAAGCCGGGTTGCCACCAAACCCGGCGGCAGTTTCAGATGCGGGGTCTGTTCGGATGCGGGGAGGGGAGAGGGGGCGTTTTCATTTCGGGACTCAACGATACTCACATGAACCTGCCATTCTCGCTTCAGCAATTTTATCAGGCTGCAAGAACTTAGTTTGTCGCGCCCTGTTCCCTTCGAACTTTGCGTTTTCTCTTCACGCGGTCAGGCCGCCATGACGGTGAGACATCAGCGACCGGATGCCGCGTTGCCGTGCACGGAACAGGTCGATGACGAGCGGGTTATTCGACCTCACGGATAGGAGAACCATGTGAAAGTGTTCATTTACGGCACCCTGAAAAGAGGCTTTGCGCTTCATGATAAGGGGCTTGGGAATTCGGAATATATCGGGGATGTAGTGACGGTCGAGCCCTACCCACTGTTGATAGCAGCACCATTCTATGGGCCGATGATGCTCGAACAACCGGGAACCGGTTTGCAGGTGACAGGGGAGTTGTTTGAAGTCCCTGAAGACGATCTGCCGGTTCTGGATAAACTGGAAGACGTTGGTGAAGAGGGAAGTTTCCGGGCAATGCTCAAGGTTCAGGCATCGGGTGGCGGTCTCGTTCATGATGCCCTTGTCTTTCTGAAAGACGAGAACTGGCTCGACCCCATCCATTCCGGTTTCCTGTCCGCCTATAACGACCGCAGATTTATCCCGCCATGGGACCGGTAACGACAAGACAAGAGGGACGTCACGATGCGCTACGAGGCAAAGCCCGGCGATGTCAGCCTATTCGAAAATGAAAAAGCCGGCCACGAGCGCGCACCGGACCACCGCGGCTATTTCATCGCTCACAGAGATATCAAGGCCGGAGAAAAGATCGAAATGGTGCTGTGGGCCGGAAGGCCGAACAGTTCACGCTCATTTGGTGGCAGACTATCCGACGACCAGAAGGCGATCGCGTCGGCGGTTCCCGATCCGGTGGATCTGTTTGGCAACCCTTTGCCAAAGCCACAGAAAGGATGACACCGCGCACTCGTTCGATTTGACGTCTCAAACCACGGCTGTGCTCTCGCTTCGCGTCTCGGTGGAGGAACTATGGCTCCGGTTGCTGGTTACGGGGCGAGTCAACGAGAGAGATACAGTGATGAAATTTGGACTTCTTGGCGTCGCGTCAGTCGCGACCGCGGTATTCTTGAGCAGCGCAGCCTATGCACAGCAGGGCGATGGAACCGAAGTCCAGATCACGACCAACGTGTTCAAGCCAAACAAGATTCCGGCAACCGCGGAGCGGATCGCCACCTTGAAGGCACCGGAAGGTTTCACCGTTGAGCCTTTCGCCCAGGGTCTCGGAAACAGCCGCATCATCGCCGTGTCGGATAAGGGCTATATCTATGTCAGCCGCCGCGAGGAAGGCGACGTGCTGCTGCTGAAGGACGAGAACGGCGACGGCAAGGCCGACGGCGCTCCGGTGAAAGTGGCAGCGCGTGCGCAGGCCCACGGTCTGGCAATCAAGGATAACAGGCTGTATCTCGTCACGGTCAAAGAGGTGTTCGTCGCGGACATCAAGGACGACGGCACGCTCGGGCCACTTGAAATGATCATTGGCGATCTGCCGGATTCCGGACAGCATCCCAACCGCGTCATGGAGTTCGGTCCTGATGGCATGCTCTACATCAGCGTCGGCTCCACCTGCAACGCCTGCAATGAGAGCAATGCCGAAAACGCAACGGTGCTCCGGGCGACCCCTGATGGCAAGAGCCGAACCATCTTCGCGTCCGGCCTTCGCAACACGATCGGCTACGACTGGAACCGCGAGACCGGTGAACTTTGGGGGCTCGACCATGGCATCGATCTCCTCGGTGATGAGGTGCAGGCAGAAGAACTCAACCTCATCGAACAGGGAAAGCAATATGGCTGGCCGCATGTTTACGGAGCAGGCGACATCTATCCGCAGTCGACACCGGTCGGCGGCGTGACCAAGGAGGAGTGGAAGGCGCAGAGCGATCCGATGAAACTCGGCTACACGGCACACGCAGCCCCCATGCAGATGAAGTTCTACAGCGGAACGTCGTTTCCGGCCGAGTTCTCGGGCGATGCGTTTGCCACCATGCGCGGATCCTGGAACCGTAACCCGGCATCCGGATACGAGATTGTTCGCATTCACTTCGAAAATGGCAAGCCGAAATCCTTCGAACCTTTCGTCACCGGCTTCCTCAGCGATGGTGGCAAGACGCATTTCGCACGACCGGTCGGACTGGCCGTCGCCAAGGATGGCGCCTTGCTGATGGCCGACGATGCAAACGGTGTCATCTACAGGGTGGCTTACACCGGCGACGCGCAAAAGGCACAAGCGCAGCCCGCTGCGCCCGCTGAACCTATGAAGGCGCAGGCCGCCAAAGGTATCGATGTGCCACTTGCCATGGATCGCCCGGAGACCAAGACGGAAGGCAGCGTATCCGTCTCGTCCTCGTCTTTTGACAACGACGAACTCATGCCGCAGCGTCATAGCGAATATGCCGAGAGTGTCTCACCGGCGATCAGCTGGAAGACCGTCCCGAAGGCTGCCTCCTACGCGATCATCGTGGAGGATCCAGGCTCCTCACCGACCAAGCCGTTTGTTCACTGGCTGGCGTGGAATATCCCGGCAACGGTGACGTCGCTGCCGGAAGGGTTGCAGGAACAGCTCCGACTCGTTGAACCGGAAGGCGTCCTTCAGGGCCGCAACACATCCGGCAGTCACGGCTATTTCGGACCGAAGCCGCCGGCCGGCGACCCGGCGCATCACTATCACTTCCAGGTGCTTGCGCTCGACAAGATGCTGGATCTTCCCCCGACATCCGACCGGGATGCTCTTCTCGCCGCAGTGGCCGGTCATGTGATCGGCAAGGGTGAGATCGTGGGTCGCTACCAGCAGAAGGTCGATCCTCCGAAGAAGTAAGGCTTCGTCCGATCACGCCCCACTGCAACGCTCAGCAGGAAGCGATTGTCTTGGAAGAGGAGGCCGTACTGGTATCAGGCCGCCTCTTCTTCGATTGCGAGGTCTCGCAACAGGGTGTGGATCTGCTCGCCGCTCAGCCGCGACGGATCGAAACCGCTTGACGAGCCGACGTCGGCGAAGCGCTTTGCGTGGGCTTCGGATGTCCCGATAAAACCCATTGCCCAGTTCGGGAAATACCGATGGCTGATCGGGTCCACGGCCAGCAGCGAAACTTCGCCATGGCGTTCGTCCTGCTGGATGCGCTCGAATGCGGCTTCCACCCGCTCGAGCGGACCTTCCAGAACCTGGGCGAAGCAGCCCGCGTTGAACAGAAGCGCCCCGGTGATCTCGTCACGCAGATTGTTCACCCGGCTTTTCGCCAGGATCTCGTCGACGTTTGAGCTAAACGCCGCGCCATCGTCGCCGATCTGGTTGCGGCTGTAGTAGACCAGGCGATACAAGCTGTTATCCATTACCAGTTCCCCTTTATAAAATGTGTTGTGCCAGGAACGCCGGAATCTGATCCGTGCCCATGGGCCGTCCCGTCAGATAGCCCTGCACATGGGTGCAGCGTTCGCCACGAATGCGCGCCAACTGTTCCGCCGTCTCGACGCCTTCAGCCGTGATCGACAACCCGAGGCTCGTCCCGAGACTTGCGATTGATCGCAGGATCGCCTCGCTGTCTGCGTCGTCACAGGCAACAAACGAGCGATCGATCTTCAGTTTGTTGAACGGAAACTTCTGCAGGTAGCTCAAGGACGAATAGCCAGTGCCGAAATCGTCCATGGAGATTCTGACGCCAAGCGCGCGCATGGCATTCAGCGTCTGGATGACGTTATCCGTGTCATCGAGCAGGGCGCCCTCGGTAATTTCGATTTCCAGGCGATGGGCTGGCAATCCCGAGTGCCTTAGCGCCGATGCGACCGTTTCCAGCAGTGTGTCCGCCTTGAACTGAAGCGGCGAGACGTTGACGGCGACAATCATATCATTCGGCCAGGACATGGCCTCCAGGCAGGCCGTGCGCAACACCCATTCGCCGATCTTGACGATCAGGCCGTTTTCCTCCGCAAGCGAGATAAAGGAAAGAGGCGGGATGTTGCCTTTGACGGGATGTTCCCAGCGGAGCAGGGCCTCAAAGCCATCCACGCGTTTGGTCGAGACATCGAGGAACGGCTGATAGTTCAGCTTGAACTGCTTCAGGGCCAGCGCGCGGCGGAGATCGATCTCCATTTCCCGACGTCCGAGGAGTAGAGCGTCCATCCCACTTTCGAACATGCGGTAACGTCCGCGCCCGGCCTTCTTTGCCTCATAGAGAGCAAGATCACCGTTGCGGAGCAGGTCGTCTGGCTGGAGCGCATCAGCGCCAAAGGCGACCCCGACGCTTGCGCCGATATTGATTGTGTGACCGTTCAGAACATAGGTGCGGCCGACAAGGTCCACGATCCGCGAAGCGAGTTTTTCGGCCGCAGCAAGATCATCGACATCTTGCTGGAGGATCACGAACTCGTCCCCGCCAAGACGCGCAACGACATCGCTTTTGCGGCACGCGGCCTTGAGGCGGTCGGCCACCTTTTTCAAAAGAAGGTCGCCTGTTGCATGTCCCAGCGTGTCGTTGACCTTCTTGAAGCGGTCAAGATCGAGGCAGTGGACGGCGATCGATGAAGATTTAAAACCGTTGCTCAAAGCGGACGACAGGTGCGACAGCAAGGCGTTCCGCTTGGCAAGGCCCGTCAGTTCGTCGACATCGGTCTTGATGGCGATGCCCTGGTTCTGCGATGCAGGTCGCAGGTCAACGAGATACTGCCCGTCGTCGAAAGAGACGAACGCGGCATCGAAGCTCTCACCGCTATGGATGGACGTGACTGAAACCGGGGCGCAGCTGGTGTCGGGCAGGTCTGTGCCCAAGCCCGTAAAAAGCGCGTGGACGGCGCCCCCGGGAAATGCGCCGAATGAGACTTCGCTCGCCTTGTTGGCGTAGACGACGAGACCATCGGATCCGACAACCAAGACCGGGCGCGGCAACATCTCTAGTATTTTCTCGGTGTTGAGAAGCTGAAACGGATGAGGTTCCAATGTGTGGAGGATAGACGTCACAGCGTTCATGGTCGGTTACCGTTCGGAGTTGACCGAGAGGTAAACCGCAAACGTTTCCAGGCAATGGATGCCAAGCCCCGGAACGTGACTGTTTGTCGAGAGAGGGTTATCGATTGCTAAAGATGGACTGATGGCGGCAGGAAGGGCACGCCGCGCAGGATGCTCGCCTCTACTTCCGGCAACCTGAACGTGAGACTACCCAATCTAAATTAGGTAATAGGAATATATTATTGATCAACGCTTAAATGTATTTTTACAAAGGCTTATTCTTGTTTTTTGCCAAGTCTTAATTACTAATTTAACAATTGTTTGCGATGAAGGTTGACCAATCACCTGTATTGCAAGGCTTCGTAATGTTCGATTTTTTCGGCGCAAACTCTAATCAAATCCTTTCAGCCTTAGACCTGTCCTTCGCGATCATCGAGTTCGATACCGAAGGACGCATATTGCGAGCCAATACAAACTTCTGCGATCTGATGGGATATAGCGAGCAGGAGATTATCGGTCAGCATCACCGGATCTTTGTCGACGGAGATTACGCTGCAACGCCGGAATACAAAGCCTTCTGGAGCAAGCTTAAGGGCGGCACGTTCGAGTGCAGCGAATTCAAGCGCATTGCGAAAAACGGCCAGGAAATCTGGATCCGCGGCAATTATAATCCGGTGAAGAATGCCAGCGGCAAGGTCTTGAAGATCATCAAGTTTGCTAACGACATCAGCGAAACAAAGATGAATGGGCTCGACAGCGCGGCCAAACTTTCAGCTGTTTCCCGCGCGCAGGCAACCATCGAATTCACGCCCCAGGGTGAAATCCTCACCGCCAACGACAACTTCCTGTCGGCGCTCGGATATTCCTTGAACGAGATCGTGGGTAAGCATCACCGGATCTTTATGGACCCGACCGAAGCGGCATCCCCGCAATACACGCAGTTATGGGAGCGCCTGCGCGGCGGCGAATATGTTGCCGACGAGTTCCGCCGCATCAGCAAGGACGGCCGTAGCGTTTACATCCAGGCTTCCTACAACCCCGTTTTCGATCCCAGTGGCAAGGTCATCAAGGTCGCCAAGTTTGCCACCGATGTTACCGGCCGGGTCGAGAACGTCGAGCGCCTCGCAGAAGGCCTGACGCGTTTCGCCGACGGTGACCTTTCGCAGCAAATTGCAAAGCCGTTTATTCCATCACTGGAGCGCTTGCGGACCGACTTCAATGCGGCGTCGCAGAAGCTGAAGCAGGCCATGGTGATGGTTGCCGAAAACGCGAAGGCTATTTCGGCCGGTTCCAATGAGGTTCGCACATCGGCGGACGATCTGGCGAAGCGGACCGAACAGCAAGCCGCATCGGTCGAGCAGACCGCAGCTGCTCTGGAAGAGATCACCACGACCGTGAAGGATTCCAGCCGACGTGCCGAGGAAGCCGGCCAACTGGTTGCCCGCACGAAGGAGCATGCCAACCATTCCGGTGACGTGGTGCGTGAAGCGATTGGTGCCATGGACCAGATCGAAGCGTCGTCGAAGGCAATCTCGAACATCATCGGCGTGATCGACGAAATCGCCTTCCAGACCAACCTGTTGGCGCTGAACGCCGGTGTTGAAGCGGCGCGCGCAGGGGAGGCCGGAAAAGGCTTTGCCGTCGTTGCGCAGGAAGTGCGGGAACTCGCGCAGCGCTCTGCGACAGCGGCGAAGGAAATCAAGACACTCATCACGGCCTCCAGCACGCATGTCGGAAACGGCGTCTCGCTTGTCACGAAGGCAGGCGCCGCCCTTCGCGAGATCGCGACCCATGTCGAAGGTATCAACGGCGACATCACCGCGATCGTCGAAACGTCACGCGAACAGTCCACCGCGCTGACCGAAATCAACCGTGCGATCAACACGGTCGATCAGGGCACACAGCAGAACGCCGCGATGGTCGAGCAGCAGACAGCTGCGAGCCATGAAATGGCAAGGGAAGCGGCCGCGCTGTTCCAGTTGCTCGAACAGTTCAATTTCGACAACGATCGGGCCCCGGCCCAGACATTGCAGAAGCGCAATCCGATCGCCCATCGCCCCGTCGCTTCAAGACCGGTCGCACAGCCCATTTCGGATCGCCCTGCAGCCGTCGCAATGCCGCGCAAGATCGCTAACGCCTCGTCTTCCGCTGCCCTGGCGGTTGCGGACTGGGAAGAATTCTGAGTTAACAATAGGCTCCAAGCCGTTGAAAATAAGCTGTTACCGCCGCGAGCCTGGATCACGCTCGCGGCGGTTTCGCCATCTCGTTTTGGTTTGCTAGACGTTGCGCTAATGTAGCGAAGCTCATCGCTTCAGTGTTGAAGCTTGATCGCGCGCTTACTGTATCTCGTTGACGTAGCGGTGGTCCGCAGTCGTCGCCCGGTGCGCAGAGATGAGCACCGGCACGGCCATCTGGTCGTAGGCCACTTCGTCGATCGTCATGACTGCGGCTGGAAGCGTCAGGTTCAGCCAGCGTGCATCATCCTCCGATGCCAGGTCCGCGCCGATCTGTTCACGGATCGCCGAAATCCGGATCCCGTAGTTTTCCAGGAGATGCAGATAGAAGAGCGGCGGGATGTCCTCCTGCTTCTGCGGAAAGCCGGGGACGCGCTCGCGCGGCAGCGTCAATGTTTCGTGCATGATTGGCCGGTCGTCGATATAGCGGACGCGGTGGAAATGCACGATCGGCCGGCCCGTTTCAATCTGCAGCTTCGCCGCTGTTTCGTCCGAAGCCTCACCCAATTCCAGCGACGTGACCTTGGTAACGGATTTGCTCAGCGAGCCGTCCAGCCCGTGAAGACGAAAATACTGGAAGAACAGGCGCAATCCGTGCTGCGGTTTGCGTCCGGTCACGACGGTCCCGGTCTTGCGGCGTCGGCTCAAAAGTCCTTCGTTGGTGAGATCCATCAGGGCGCGTCGAATCGTTCCGACAGCAACGCCATAGGTTTGCGCCAGGGCGATCTCGCTCGGCAGCACGGAGCCGGGTTCCAGGGCGCCGATCATGATCGCCTCGGTGATCTGTCGTTTCACGACCTCATAGAGAGGCAGAGACAGGTCGCTCAGTCGGGCGGCATTTGCTGAATTATCAGGCAATGAATTGCCTCTTCTTTGGAGTTGACACGTGATGCCGATCTACGCTGTATTACTATATAGTTTATATTAATGGGCCGAGTTGTGAAGGCTGCCGGAATGCGGAGGACGACCGAGATGAGCCTACAGCAACCAGGCACCACTTCTGAGCCCCTGACGTCTGCCATGGCAGCGATTGACCGCGATGTCGAGATGGCCGTGCAGGATCTTGCACGGATGGTTGCGGTCGACACCACCTTTCCGCCGGGCGAAGGCTATGGCGCGTTTGCCGATCTGATGACCGAGTTGCTGATGCCGCTTGGCTTCGAATTCGAGCGCGTGACGGTGCCTCACGACCTCTGGCATGTCGAGGGCGGACCGGCGTCCGGCGAACGCATCAATCTCGTTGCAAGGCGCGAAACGGACAGGCCTGTCTGCGGTCTCTACTATCATGTCGATACGGTTCCGGTTGCTCCGGGCTGGAGCCGCGATCCGCTGAAGCTGACGGTCGAAGGCGATGACCTTTTCGGGCTTGGTGCTGCCGACATGAAGGGCACAATCGCTGCGACGCTTCTGGCGCTTCGGGCGGCACGCGAATGCGGCGTTTCTCTCGCTTACGATCCGATGCTGCTCCTGTGCACGGATGAAGAAGGCGGTCTGTATCCCGGCATTCGCTATCTCGCGGAACAGGGCATGCTCAAGGGGCATATCCTCAATTTCAACGGAACGGCCGCACCACGCATCTGGGCGGGCTGCTTCGGGATCTTCAACCTGCAGGTCACGATTACCGGCCATGCGGTCCATGCCGGCGAGGGCAATCGCACCGGCGCGGGTGTGAATGCCATCGAGGGCGCCTTGCCGGTTCTGAATGCGCTCGCAGCGCTGAAGCCTGACGTGGCCAAACGCGCATCCAAGCTCGCGCCGCCGCCGCATGCAACCGGGCCGCTGCGGCCACAGCTGACCATATCCGCCGTCAACGGCGGCACAGCGGGCGGGCAGGTTCCGGCCGAGGTGAAGATCCTCGTCAGCCGTCGATATGCCCCGGAAGAAAGCTATGAGGACGCACGCGCCGAGATCGAAGCGACGATCCGAAATTGCATCGAAGGGACAGAGCTCGGGCTCAAAGTCGATCTTGTCGGTCATCTGATCCCGACCGACGATCCCGATGGCCCGCACTGGCCGCGCTGGCAACAGGCGCTTTCGCTCGGCTTCGGATACGAGCCGAACGATTTTCAGAAATGGGGCGCCGCCAGCTGTTCGGACTTCGGCTATGTCCAGAAGGCCGGCTTTGGCCCTGAAGTATTGCTCGGTGGCCTCGGCCGCCCGGAAAGCTGCATCCACAGCCCGGAAGAGCACACGACCCGACAGGACATCATCGCACTCGCAAAAAGCATTCTCGCCTATCTCGCGGCGGATTTCGCTGCCGAGGCCATGCCCGAAAGTCGCATATAACCATACCAAGCAGCATCGAAGCATAAAGGGAACGATAAACATGCTGGAAATGAAACGCCGCTTCTTCCTGGCCGGCACCGCCGCCATTCTCGCAACGCCATCGCTGGGCTCTGCCCAGGCCGCAGCACCGGCCAAGGGCGGTACGCTGAAAATCTCCGTCGACCAGGCCGTCAGCGTCATCCACCCGCTTCTGACCCGCGTCAACCCGGAATACCTGGTGACCGAGCTGCTCTACAGCAACCTCACCCGTCTCAAGGTCGACATGTCGGTCGAGCCGGATCTGGCCGAAAGCTGGACACCGAACGAGGCGCTGACCGAGTGGACGTTCAAGCTTCGCACCGGCGTCACTTTCCACGATGGCTCGCCCTTCACGGCCAAGGACGTCGTCGCAACCTTCAAGGCAATCCTTGATCCGGCAACAGCATCTCCCGGCCGTAACAATGTCGGTCCGATCGCCGATATCGTTGCCGTCGACGACGCAACCGTCATGTTCAAGCTGACCGGCGCCTATGCCGACCTTCCCGTTTCCATGGCCTATACGAGCGCCCGTATCATTCCAGCATCGATCGCCACCGGCGACCTCAAGAGTCTGTCGACCAAGGCCGTCGGTACGGGTCCGTTCAAGCTGGTCTCCTATGAGCCCGATCGCCTGATCGTCGTCGAGCGCAACGAGAAATATTACGACCCGGCTCGTCCCTATCTCGACCGCGTCGAAGTGCAGGTCTTCCCGGACATTTCCGCTGAAGGTTCCGCGATGATGTCTGGCGATGTCGACATCGTCTCCACCATCCAGCCGACCGAATATCTGCGCCTCGACGGCAGCGATGGCGTCGATGTGCTGCGCACGCCGTCCGGCCAGTTCTGCAACATCAATTTCGGTTGCGATACGGCGCCGTTCAATGATCCTCGCGTTCGCCGCGCCATCGCACTGACTGTCGACCGGGAAGCAATGGTCGGTTTCGTCACCGAAGGTTTCGGAACGCAGGGTAACGACACGCCGCTCAACGGCTCCTACCAGTTCTTCAAGGGCGTGAAGCAGCGCGAGCAGAACATCGAGGAAGCCAAGAAGCTGCTTGCCGAGGCCGGGTTCCCGAACGGTTTCGAAGCCACCCTTGTCGCCTCCGACCGCCCCGCGGTCCGCACGCAGCTTGCCGTTGCACTGAAGGAAATGGCCAAGGAAGTCGGCATCACCATCAACGTGCAGACGATGCCGCATGCGACCTACCTCGAGCAGGTCTGGAAAAAGGGTTCGTTCTACGTCGGCTTCTACAACATGCAGCCCACCCCTGACGGCATCTTCAAGCTGCTCTACACGTCGGATGCCTCCTGGAACGAGACGCGCTGGAACAACAAGGCCTTCGATGCCCTAGTCAACGAAGCGCGCGGAACGATCGACACCGACAAGCGGACCGAGCTCTACACAAAGGCACAGGAGATCATGAACGAGGAAGTTCCCTCGATCATTCCGTCCTTCTTCGACGTCCTCTCGGCTAAGCGCAGCTGGGTTTCAGGTTACGAAGCGCATCCGCGCGCATCCGTGTTCCGTCTCGACTATGTCTCGCTGACAGCAGACGCACCGAAGCGCGGCTGATCTTAAAACCTGCCGGACGCCGCCAGGCGTCCGGCTCTCTTGTCAGAGGAACACGACCCTGTCCCCGAATTACATAGCCAAGCGGCTGGTGATGATCGTCTACACGCTGTTCGTCGTGTCGCTGATCGTCTTTGCCATAACCCAGGTCCTGCCGGCCGATGCGGCCGTCATGATGTTGGGCGAAAACGCGACCCAGGAAGCGCTCGACGCGCTGCGTGCGACCATGGGCCTGAACGCGCCGATCTGGCAGCAGTATCTGACCTGGCTGTGGCATGTGGTTCAGGGTGATCTCGGAACATCTCTGCGCACCGGCCAACCGGTGGGTCCGGTCATGTTCGAAGCGCTCGGTCGTTCGCTGCTTCTGGCCTTCCTGTCGATCGGCCTGATGCTGGTTCTCGCGATCCCGCTCGGCATTATCGCCGCCATCCGCCGCGGCAAGGTCGCCGACATGGTGGTGAGCCTGATCTCCTATGCGGGCGTCGCACTTCCGGAATTCGTGACGGCAACTGTCGCCGTGCTGTTCTTCGCCGACTGGCTGAAGTGGCTGCCGCCGACCGGTTACGTGCCGCTGACCGAGGACTTTTCCCGCGGGATCGCCCATCTCGTCCTGCCCGTCTGCGTCATCTCGATCATCCTAATTGCCCATGTTTCGCGCATGGTTCGGTCCGAACTGGTGGACGTGCTGCATACCGACTATATCCGCGCCGCCCGGCTGAAGGGCATTTCCCGTGTACAGGTTCTGCGCCGCCATGCGCTGCGCAACGCGCTTCTTCCCACCATCACCATTGTCGCGCTCGATGTCGGTTATCTTCTGGGCGGCGTCATCGTCGTGGAAGAGATCTTTGCCATTCCGGGCATCGGACGCCAGCTGATCGTCGCCATCCAGGCCCGCGACTTGCCGGCGATCCAGGCCGGCGTACTGATCATGGCTGCCACCTATTCGATCGTCAATTTCATCGCCGACATCCTCTATGCCTGGCTCGACAAGAGGATCCAGTATGATTGATTTCACGAAACGTCTGTTGAAGACGCCGCAGGGCGCGATCGGAATTTTCCTCGTCGTGTTCGTGCTGCTAGTAGTCGTCTTCGGTCCTCTGGTCGCGCCGCACGATCCGGAAAAGCTGTCACCTCTTGCACGCTATAAAGGTCCGAGCCTCACCTACTGGCTCGGCACCGACCAGTATGGTCGCGATATTTTCAGCCGGCTTCTGATCGGAGCGCGTGCCACCGTCGTCATGGCGGTTCTCGCCACCATCGTCGGCACCCTGATCGGGGCGCTGATCGGAACCGCCTCCGCCTTTCTCGGCGGTCGTGCGGACGAGTTGATCATGCGCACCATCGATGCCGTCATGTCGATACCGAGCCTGCTGTTTGCCCTTCTGGTGGTCAACCTTCTCGGCTCCAGCACCGTCAATGCGCTGGTCGCCGTCGCCATCGCTTTTGCGCCGGGCATGGCCCGCATCACCCGCAGCGTTGCGCTGTCGGTGCGAAAGCAGGACTACGTCAACGCGGCCGTCGCACGGGGCGAAAGTGCCGGCTACATCATCCGCCGCGAAATGCTGCCGAACGTGATTGCACCGATCATCGTCGAGATGACCATTCGCGTGTCCTTCGCGGTGATGCTGTTTGCGACCTTAAGCTTTCTCGGTCTCGGCGCCCAGCCACCGGCTGCCGAATGGGGACTTATGGTATCGGAAGCGCGCCGCTACATGCATCTTTCCGCTGGCATCCTGATCTGGCCGAGCGTGGCGATCGCGATCGTCGCCGTCGGTTTCAACCTCCTGGGCGACGGTCTCCGCGATGCCCTCAATCCGCGGGCCTGAGGTGAAAATCATGACCACTACCGAACACCCTTCGCCCGATACCCCAGTTCTCACAATCGAGAACTATTCGCTGGATTACGAGACCACCAACGGCCCGTTTCACGCGCTGAAGAACATCGACCTTGCCATCCACCGCGGCGAGATCCTTGGCCTCGTCGGAGAATCCGGATCGGGCAAGACGTCGCTCGCATGGTCGATCATGCGCTACCTGCCCAAGAACGCCCGCGAGCCCGGCGGACGCATCTTGCTCGGCTCCGACAATCTGCTGGAGAAGGCGGAGCGCGAAATGGAAACGTTTCGCGGACGCCGTATCAGCATGGTGTTCCAGGATCCGAGCACATCGCTCAATCCGACCCTCTCGCTCGGCAAACAGCTGGCCGAAGTCCTCGTTCGCCACCGCGGCCTGTCCTGGCAGCAGGCGTGGACGGAAGGAGAGGCGCGGCTTGCGCATGTCGGCCTGAAGACGCCGGCACAGATGATGCATCGCATGCCACATGAGGCATCGGGCGGCGAAAAGCAGCGTGTCGTCATCGCCTCGGCGTTTGCCTGCAATCCCGAATGCATCATCTTCGACGAGCCCACCACGGCACTCGACGTGATCACCTCGCGCCAGATCCTCGATCTCTTCGTCGAACTGCAGGCCGAAACAGGCGTCGCCTCGCTTTACATCTCCCACGACCTTGCGCTGGTCGCCCGGACCGCTGGCCGCGTCGCCGTCATCAAGCGCGGCGAGATCGTCGAGCAGGGCACCACCCGCGAGATATTCACCAATCCGCAACAGGACTATACCCGCGAGCTGATCAACGCGGTGCCCGATCCTTCCCGCCGGCTGGTGAACGATGATGTCGCTCCGACGGACAAGCCGCTCGTTGAGGTCGAGAATGTCAGCGTCCATTTCGGTCGCAAGCCGTTTCTTTCGGCCCTGACCGGCCGGAAGACCGAGCGCGTGACCGGCAACAATGCGATCAGCCTCAGCATCAGTCCTGGAGAAATCCTCGGCATTGTCGGTGAATCAGGCTCGGGCAAATCGACGCTCGCCAAGGCGATGACCGGTCTCAACCGGTTTGAGGGCAAGATCCGGTTCGAAGGACGCGAGATCCGCAATCTCGGCGATATGGACAATGCCTATCGCAAGGACGTGCAGATCATCTTCCAGCACCCGGATGCCTCGCTCAATCCGCGTCAGAAGATTTTCGAGATCCTCTCTCGTCCGCTAAAACTGTTCGGCGATGCCAGCGACCTTGAGCGACAGGTCGGCGACATGCTGGAGCAAGTGCGCTTGCCGCGCACCCACGCAAACCGCTATCCGCATCAGCTCTCGGGCGGCGAGAAACAGCGCGTGGCGATTGCCCGTGCCTTTGCCTCCAAACCGAAGCTGGTCATCTGCGACGAGATCACGTCTGCGCTCGACGTTTCGGTGCAGGCTTCGGTCGTCGAGCTTCTGCTGGAACTGCAGAAGGCCAGCGGTACCGCATATCTGTTCATCACCCACGATCTCAACCTGATCCGCCAGATCGCTCACCGGATCGCCGTCATGTATCGCGGCGACCTGATCGAGGTGGTAAAGGCGTCCGAGATCGATAGTCCCGACCGGGCGGAATACACCCGCCGCCTGATCGAGGCGGTGCCGCGCGCCGCCGCTCAATACCAGTAATACCGCATCAAGGAGCATGACAATGGACCCGAAGTCCCTCGTGGATCGGATCGACGAAAAGGCCTGCCTCGATTTTCTGTCGAAGATGGTTCAGCACAAGAGCCATTCGGAAACCGAAGGCGAGAAGGTTCTGGCGCGCTGGATGGCGGCTGAGCTTGCAAAGATCGGCGTCGAAGCCGAGCTGCAGCCCTTCGACGACGGTCGGCGGTTCAACACGATCGGTCGCCTGAAAGGCCAAGGCGGCGGCAAGAGCCTGCTGTTCAACGGCCATCTCGATACCAATCCGGTCACCGAGGGCTGGACCGTCGACCCCTATGCCGGTCTCATCGACGACAAGTTCATCTACGGTATCGGCGTTTCCAACATGAAGGCCGGCGATGCCGCCTATTTCTGTGCGGTAAAGACGCTGCTCGAGGCGGGCGTCAAGCTCAAGGGCGACGTGATCCTGACCTTCGTCGTCGGCGAATTGCAGGGCGGCGTTGGCACACTTGCTGCCATCAAAAGCGGCGTGAAGGCCGACTATTTCATCAACAGCGAACCGAGCGATCTCGTTGCCGTCACCATGCATGCGGCAGCACTGAGCTATGTCATCGAGCTGACCGGCGACACCCGCCACCTGTCGAAGCGCGAGGAATCCGTCGACGCGATTGCCGCCGCCTGCGATATCATTCCGCGCATCAATGCGATGACCTTCAGCGGCGCCAGAAGCGATGTGCATCGCTCGATCAACCGCGGCCATGTGGGCGTCGTCCACGGCGCGCTCGGTCGCGACCTCGAGGAATGGCGTCCGCCGCAAGTGGCCGACTTCGTTCGCCTCAAAGGGTCGTGCCGTTATGCACCGGGCCAGACGCAGGAAGGCGTTCTCGCCGATCTGGCCGATGAGTTGCATGCACTCGAAGGCCGTTTCCCGGGCCTGAAGGCAAAGCTGGTTCCAGAAATGATCGAGGGCCGCCCGCTGATGCCGCCCTTCGAAGTTTCGCCGGATAGCCGCATCGTCACATCGATCAACGCGGCCTATGAGGCTGTCCGCGGGGAGCAGCAGCCGACCGGCGCGATCACGCCGACGCGTTTCTACGGCACAGATGCCGGTCATCTCTACCATGAGCTTGGCATGGAAGGCATCGTCTGCGGTCCCGGCGGTCGCTACAACACCATGCCGGACGAGCGCGTCGACATCGTCGATTTCCTCGACATGATCCGCGTCTACATGCTGACCATCCTCGATATCTGCGAAGTGGCCTGAAACCTGGTCTCCCGGGTGAAACGATCGCAATATCGCCTTCTCCCGGGAGGCCATCTTCCCATCTGATACGGACTTTCGATGCATGGCTTCATCGCGCACGGGGCAGCAACGATTTTGCCGGCAATCGACCCCGAGCGACGCAGGGGCCGGGCGAGCCCGTCGAGACTTACTTCAGCTCAACGACGCCGTCAGCAATGTCGGGCACTGCCGGAATGATTCCGCTTTTGGCGTACCACTCAGCGACGGCGTTGATCTGCTTTACGGCCGATTGCGAAACGGCTGTCGTCGGCACCGCATTGTTTTCGCCGATCTTCGCCCCGAGTTCTGCCGGTACAATCATTTCCTTCGCCCAGATCGCCCCGGCCTCCGGCTTGTTGGCAACTGCCCAGGCGTTTTCCGCTTTGATGACATCGAAGACGAGCTGCAGCTGATCGGCCTTGTCCTTGGCGAATTCGCGGCTCGCGACAAGAACGACAGCGTTGTCGGACCTGATGGCGGCGCCATCGGCGATGACCGTGCCGTCATAGGCCTTTTCCGCGATGGTCAGGAACGGATCCCAGGTCGCCCAGGCGTCGACATGGCCCTGGGCGAAGCTCGGGCCGCTGTCGCTGGGACTTAGGTAGACTCGCTCGACGCTTGCAGGATCGATGCCGTTCGTCTCCAGACCGCGCATCAGCAGATACTCTCCCGTCCCCCCGCGGTTCACGGCCACCTTCTTGCCCGCGAGGTCCCTGATGGTGGCGATGCCGGAACCCTTCGTCGCCACGATACCCTCAGAGCCTGACGCCATCTTCTGATAGGCAAAGATCACCAGCGGGATCCTGGCCGAGAGGGCTGCGATCGCCGAGGTCGAACTGCCGGCGGTGATATCGATGCTGCCGGCGTTGAGCGCTTCGAAAGCAGGTGCCGCCGCCGGGAAGGGACCCGCCCACTCGACCTTGATGCCTTTTTCGGACAGCGCCTTTTCCAGCGTGCCCCGCGACTTGGCGAGCGTGATGTCGTTGGGTCCCCGCAACCAGCCGATCCGCACCACCGGATCGGCTGCCTGCACAGAGGGGGCGAACACGGCTGCGGCAGCGACGAGGGTGACAGCGGCAAGGAGAATACGCTTGGTGATCATGGCTTAGTCCGATCTGCTATTTGGGTACGGAAGTCAGTCTTGCGTGGGAAGGACGCCGAGCTCCTCCAGAAGCGCCGCTTCGATACGGCCTGTTCTGGGGTCGTCGCGGCGGCGGGGGCGGTCGATATCGACCTTGATTTCGAGCACGAAACGTCCCTGGTCGAGCACCAGGATACGGTCGGCAAGGGCGACGGCTTCCCAGACATCATGGGTGACGAGCAGCACGGCCGGGCAATGCTTGCGCCACAACGCGAGGACGAGCTCATGCATTCGCAACCGGGTCAGCGCGTCGAGGGAGGCAAACGGTTCGTCCAGCAGCAGCAGTTGAGGTTCGCGGACCAGCGCCCGCGCAAGCGCCGATCGTTGCGCCTCGCCGCCCGAGAGCGTCAGCGGCCAGGCATCGAGCCGGTGCGACAGGCCGACTTCCTCCAGTGCCTGGGTCGCCAGCGCTCGCGCATCCGGGTGGAGCAGACCGAGCGCGACGTTGTCGATGACGCTTTTCCACGGCAGCAGGCGCGGTTCCTGGAAAACCACTGAACGGCGGGTGGTCAGCTGAAGCTTTTCGGCTGGAGAGGTATCGAGCCCTGCCAGAATGCGCAGCAGCGTGGTTTTTCCGGAACCACTGCGGCCGAGCAGGGCGACGAATTCGCCGGGCGCCATGGCGAGGTCGATGCCGTCGAGAACGGCCGCGCCGCCAAACGAGCGGGTGAGTTGCCTGATGTCGACGAGGGGGATCAACCGAACACCACCGGACGCCAGCGCAGCGCATAAGCCTCGATCATGCGTACGAGACCATCGGTCAGCAGGCCTAAGATGGCGTAGACTAGAAGGCAGACGACGATGACATCTGTCTGCATAAAGTCGCGGGCATAGGAAATCGTGTATCCGATACCACTGGAGGCATTGATCTGTTCGCCGACGACGAGGCTGAGCCAGGCGACGCTGAGGCCGTATCGGACGCCCACGAGCAGCGAGGGCAGGGCGCCAGGAATGACGATATGGCGAATGATGCTTGTCGTGCCGAGGTCCATCATCTGCCCCGCCTCGATCAGCTTCCTGTCAATGCCGCGAATGCCGCCATAAAGGGTGAGATAGATCGGAAAGATGGCGCCGAAGGCGACGAGCCCGATCTTCGGCATCTCGCCGATTCCGAACCAGAGGATGAACAGCGGCAGAAGACCCAGGAACGGCATGGCCTTCAGCATCTGGATCGGTGGGTCGATGATCGTTTCTCCAAGACGCGACAGACCGGAGATCAGCGCCAGAACAATCCCGGCGACGAGCGCTATCGAAAAGCCGGCAAGCACCCGCAGGGACGATACGATCAGACCGCTGATCAGTTCGCCGGACGCGATGAGGCGTCCGGCCGTTGCGATGATGTTGCTCGGTCCGGCAAGAATGCGCGGCGACAGCAGTCCCGTCATGCTGGCGATCTGCCAGATGACGAGGAGGGCAACCGGCGAGGCCAGTCGCGACGCGAATTGCGTCATGCGTCCGGCCCTCGCAGGCCCCGCGATTCCCAAGCTCATGCCGGCCACCACCTGTGGAAGTGGTGGACCGGGCCATGCCCGCCGCCGATAGAAAGAGCTTTTCCGGCAATCAAAGCGTCCTGAAGATATGTTTTTGCAGCGCCAACGGTCTGATGCAACGACAGGCCGCGGGCGAGGCCGGCGGTGATGGCCGCCGCAAGCGTGCAGCCGGTGCCATGGTCGTTTTTCGTATCGACACGGGGAGAAGAAAACTCCGTCACGCCTGACGTATCGAACAAGAGATCGATGCTGTCGGGGCCGCACCCGTGACCGCCCTTGATCAGCACGGCACGGGCGCCGGCGTTCAGGATCATCTCTGCCTGCCGGACCATATCCGATCGGGTTTGCGCAACAGGCATGCCGGTCAGCAGTGCTGCTTCCGGCAGGTTCGGCGTCACGATCGTCGCTCTTGGCACGAGGCTGGCGATGAGGGCCGAGATCGCATCCTCGCGCAGCAGCCGATCGCCCGAGGTGGCGACCATGACGGGATCGAGGACGACGGGACCGTTATAGTGTGTCAGCCCCCCGGCAACCGCGTGGATTGTTTCGCAGCGGGACACCATGCCGATCTTGATCGCATGCACCGTGATATCTGCAAGCACTGCGCGCATCTGCTCTCGGATCATCGTCGCCGAGATGTCTTCGACGGCGCTCACGCCCCGCGTGTTCTGGGCGGTCACGGCGGTGATTACGCTGGTCGCGAACACACCGTGTGCGGAAAATGTCTTGATATCGGCCTGAATGCCGGCACCTCCGCCACTGTCGGAGCCGGCGATTGTCATGGCAACGGATGTCATCGTTTCACCTCGCTCAGAGCATCATCCACCCGGCGCCGAAAACTGCGGCAGGCGTCTGCAGGGTCCGGTGCGCGGAAGATTGCCGAAATGACCGCGACACCGTCGGCCCCCGCGTCGATGACGCTCCGCACCTGCTCCAGCCCGATGCCCGCGATCGCGCCGACCGGGAGGGTCGGATTCAGTTTTCGCAACCGTTCGCGCAGATCCCGAAAACCGTCGAGGCCGACCGGTGGATCGGGGTTCTGTTTCGACAAGGTCTCGAATACCCCGCCGATACAGGCATAGCTCGCCTGCGCCCGGCCGGCGCGTTCCGCATCGGCACGTGTTTTGACGGTGAGGCCGATGATGGCGTCGGGGCCGAGCAGTTGGCGTGCGATCGCGGCATCCATGTCGTCAGCGCCCAGATGCACGCCGTCGGCGCCTGCAGCGAGCGCCACATCGACGCGGTCGTTGATCACAAGCGGCACGCCGGTGCCTTCGAGGGCGGCCTTGATGCCGCTGGCCATGGCGATCATCTGCCGAGTGGAGCCGGTCTTGTCGCGGTACTGGATCAGCGTCGCGCCGTTTCTCGCGGCCTTTGCTGCAAGATCCGCAAGGTCGCCGACATCGGTGAGACCAGCATCGACGATCGGGTTCAGTCGGTAATCAAATCTCATGGTCGATCCCTCCGTGCAGGCTGAGCTCTTCGGCCGTGAGCGCTGACAGCGCATCCAGGAAAGCAACGGCGAAACTGCCGGGGCCGCGCGCGTGCTCGGCGGCCTGTTCGGCTGCAACACCGGTCGTCGCCAAGGCCGCAGCGGCCGCAGCCAGTGCATCCGGTTCGATGGCAAGAAAGGCAGCGATGATGCCGCCTGAAAGGCACCCGGTCCCGGTGACATCCGCCATCCATCTATGGCCGTTGCGGACAGTGACGGTGCGTGTGCCATCGGTCAGCCGGTCGTGAGCACCGGTCTCGATTGTCAGTTTTTCGCCTATGTCTCCGAACAGCGCCATCTCTGCGCTATTGCCGCGAAGGGCCGTCGGCCCGCGGGCGATCAATGTCTTTGCAAACTCAAGCCGGACCGGGGAATAATCGCTATGCACGGGATCGAGGATCCATGGTTTCCCCTGATCAATTGCAACATCGACGGCCAGGTCGATGACCTTGCGACGGTCTGCATCCAGTGTACCGAGATTGACGACGAGGACATCCGCTTTCGAGACGAAACCGACGATTTCATCCGGGGAGGAGGTCATCGACGGAATGGCGCCGATCGCGGTGAGACCATCGGCGACGAATTTCTGCACCACCGTGTTCATCAGACAATGGACGCGTGGGCGCCGGGCCCGCACACGTGCCAGAAGATCGCCGGCCTGTTGCGGCGTCGGGTAATTGTTCATTGTCATCACCGGATTTCGATCGCCACGTCTTCGACCGGCGGCGCCTGCGGAATGAGGCCGCTCGCTGCCATGAACTCACCGAAACGCTGGTATCTGCCGCGATCAAGCGCTGCAGGCCGTTTGGCGAAACGTGGCAGCGTATCGGTGAACGCCTGCCGATTGAGCTGGTCGTCGAGGTTGGGATAGGCCTTGATGAACAGCTTCCAGGCATTGTCCGGGTGATTGGTCAGGAAGATCGCAGCCTTCTCGACGGATTCGAGAAAGCGGGGGAGGCGGGGATCTGTCGCAAGCGCGTCGCGCGTCACGAAGATCAGCTCGTCATAAACAGGGACGCCGTGTTCTTCCGGAAAGAAGGAACGACCCTCGTGCCCTTCGATCCGCATCTGCGTCATTTCGAAGTTTCTAAAACCGCCAAGCGTGGCATCGACCTTGCCGCCGATCAGCGACGGCGAGAGGGCGAAATTGACGTTGATCAGTTGGACCTCGGTAAGTGCAACGCCTTCGCCTTCGAGCATGCGCTTCAACATCGCATCTTCGAAACCCGTCACCGAAAAACCGACCTTCTTGCCGCGCAGATCCTTGAGGCTCTTGATCGGGCCATCCGCGAGAACCGTTACCGTGTTCAAGGGCGTTTCGACGAGCGTGCCGAACCGCTTGAGCGGCAGGCCGGCTGCACGATCGAGATACAGGTTCGGCTGGTAGTGGATGCCGATATCGGCCTGGCCGGCGGCAACGAGGCGAGGCACCGTCGACGGGTCGGCGGGAGGCACCAGCTCGACATCGAGGCCGGCGGCTTTGAAATAGCCGTTTTCGGCGGCAATCACGAGCGGCGCATGGTCCGGGTTCACAAACCATTCAAGCATGATGGTGAGCTTTTCTGCGGCATGCGTTGCGGATGCATTCATGCTGGCGGATATGGCAATGGCAAAGGCCAGAAACATGCGTTTCATGGGTGGTTGTCTCTCCTCACGATGATAACTGTGTCTGTGGTTCGGTCTCGATTGCCCAATGGGGGTGTCCCTTTACGAGACGGTCGAAACCCAGGCGCAGCGCGACGCTGGTCAGGGCCAGGATGGTCATGGCTGCGAAAACGGTGTCGGTCTGCATGCGGGCGTTCGCCTGAACCATGACGAAGCCGAGCCCGGCTGAAGCCCCGACCCATTCGCCGATCACGGCACCCAGCGGCGCGAGCGGCACGGCGACGCGCAGACCGGACACGAGCGCCGGCAGCGCAATCGGTGTTCTGAGCCTCACAAGGATCTGCCAGGGCGTCGCTCTTGTCAGCGCGGCGGCTTCCAGAATCGCTGGTTCCGTCCGCCTCAGGCCATCTGCAAAGGCGGAGGCGACCGGGAAGAAGATGACGAGCGTCGTCATCATCACTTTCGACGCCATGCCGAAACCGAGCCAGAGCACCAGGATGGGTGCCAGCACGAAGACCGGAAAGGTCTGCAGGATAAGGATGATCGGCCAGGCAAGCCTGCCGGCCCGCGGGAATGCCACAACGAGAAACGCAACCGCCGCACCGAAAATGCTGCCTGCGATGAGACCTGCAAGGATTTCGCTCAGGGTGACGAGCGTGTGGTGGGCGAGGAAGCCGCTCTGACCCACCAATGCCTGCACCACCGCGAGTGGTGACGGCAAAAGATAGCGCGGCGGTGAAAAAACCTGAACGGCAAGCTGCCAGCTTACCAGTAGCAGAAAAAGCCCGAGGGCTGCGAACCGGGACTGCATGTCAGCGACGCGGGTTCAAACCGTCGAACCGCATTCGTCCTATTCGGGGATTTCTCGAGAGCGTAAGCATGGCTGATCTCCTGACCTTGACATCATGGAGATCCAGGCGAGCGGAGAATAAGAAAGAGGTGCGGTATTGCGCCGTTTCCGTTCCTACGCCGGTATGACCCGGATCAGGTTCAAGGGTCCGGCTCACCGCCATCTCAGCACCGTTCGATGCTCCCCTCGGAATGACGCCAAGGTTGGACAAAGAAACGGCCTTTGTCAATCGCTTGCGATCGCTGTCCGGCAGAGCCTGCGCGGCGAGCTGACAAAAATTTTATTCTATGTCATCCGCCTCACGGAAACCCGGGGCCCGTCCGCTGGTTATGTCTTCGCAACTTAGGAGGAGCAACCATGACCGATAGAGAACAGGAACAGCGCGAACGGGCCTACAGACTGTGGGAGGAAGAAGGCCGTCCTGAAGGGTCCCATGACGATCACTGGAAGCGTTCCGAGCATCCAGCCGACATGTCGGATCAGGAAAGCGACGATGTGACCAAGGTCAACCAGCAGGCTGATGCCGCGTT
This sequence comes from Neorhizobium sp. DAR64860/K0K1, assembly GCF_050500205.1. Lineage (NCBI taxonomy): Bacteria > Pseudomonadati > Pseudomonadota > Alphaproteobacteria > Hyphomicrobiales > Rhizobiaceae > Neorhizobium > Neorhizobium sp. DAR64860/K0K1. The sequence continues at coordinate 272,892 of NZ_CP191458.1, forward strand.
TGGTGGAGAGAACGATGCAGCGGTCGACGATGCCGCCACAATCCGGCCTCCGTCGTCAGTCGCGCCGGACTGACGTCGACCAGAGGCAGTCTGGATAGGTATCAGACCTGCCCTGCATGAAAGGGCTTGGCACAACACCTCGAAATATCGGCTGCCGATAGTTCGGCCGTCGACACACGTCAGCCGTCGCGAACACCGTTCGTCCGGTCCACTTTATGCGTCGTCGGGGGATCGAGAACCTGACCGAAACACACGACGGCCACCCGTTTTCCCGTGGCTTTCGCCAGATACATATAGTCGTCAGCGCGTTTGACATAGGTTTGCGGCGTGTCTTCGGCCTTTAGGAACGTAACGCCGACCGCGGCACCCGTGAATGTCACCTGGCCATCGATGGGGATCGGCTTGAACACCCTTTCCATCGTTTCCTGAATATGCGTCTGCATATCGCCCGCAAACTTGCGATCCATGTCGAGAAGAATAGCAAACTCGTCTCCTCCGACCCTGGCGATGAAATCCGTCGCTCGGAAACTTTCGCGAAGTCTCGCCGAGATCGTTCGCAGGACTTCGTCGCCTGCGGAATGCCCCAGACTGTCGTTGACAATCTTGAAGCCGTTGAGATCGATGTAGGCGATGGCGAGCTTTCTGTCATTGAGCAGGTTGCGGGCAACCTCTCCGGCAACAACCTCATCGAAACAGGCTCGGTTTGGGAGACCTGACAGGGCATCGGTCTGCGCGGAGGTTTTCAGAGCGCTTTCGATAGCGCGCTGCTGCCTGACGCGGGCAGACACATCGACAATGACCTCCACATCGAATGAAACGCCATCGACGATCGTGCGCTGCGCGGAAATCAGGGTTGGGATGATCGTACCATCCGAATGCGCAATTTCAACATCTTCGAGCTCGTAGGCGCCGTCCTCGCGCAACAGCCGGTGCCGTCTGTCGCGGGCGGGATTGTCGATCGCGGCACCCTCGGAAATCAGCTTCTTTCCGTTGATCTCGTCCCATTTCAGGCCGGTGAGCTTCAGATAGGCATCGTTGACTTTGACGTAGCTCGAAGTTTTCGTGTCGCTCGTCGTGATGGCCATGGCAATGGGCGCGGACTCAAACATCCTCATCAGCATCGAGATCAAGTGTTGCGTCGGCAGGACATCAGCCTGGTCCGGATCATGCCAGACATGAGGAGCCTTCACGGATACTTTCCCGTCCAGCGGGACCTCCGTGGGCACGATCTCGGTGATGGTGCCGTACCATTTCACGATCTTGCCGGTCGCATCGCGATGAGGCTTTGCCCGACTGACCATCCATCGCCAGCTGTCGTCGTGCAGACGCATGCGAAACCTGGTTTCGAATGGGTCGCCGGATGGCAGCCATCCAAGCCATTCCCGCCGAACCCGCAAACTGTCGTCCGGATGCATCCGACCGTACCAGTCCGCGATCCGGTCACGCATCCTGGACATCGTCGGGTCTGGCGTTGGCCCCATGAAATTGACAATGCCTTCGGCATCGCTCGACCAGGGAATGTTCGGGCTGAGTTCGATCGACCATCGTGCGTGGTCTTCCGTCTCGGTCAGCGCCTTTTCCATCGACTTGTGACCGGTAACATCGATCGCCGTGACCGAAATGCCGACCGGCTCGCCCGCGTCGTCATCGACCCGCTGGTTCACCACGAGGAGAATGTTCTCACTTCCGGGCGGACGATATTCGTCCACAATCAAAGGCTCGCCCGCAAGGACTCGCTGAAGATCTTTGGTGACCCGGCGCGCCTCTCGTGCCGGCATGAAACTGTGAACGGTGAGCCCGATCATCTGCTCGGGCGTTAATCCCAGCATTGCAGCGAACCGATTGTTTACACTGACATGGCGCAAGTCTGAATCGAGAAAGCAGAGACCGACCGGTGCCGCCTCATAGAGCGTTTCCAGTTGATGGACCCGCTGGAACAGCGAGCCGGTTCCGCGGCGTTCCGTGAGTGGCTTCTGCTTGCTGACAGCGAGATGCCGTTCTGTCGCATCACCGTCGACAGGTCTGCCAAACAGCCACCCCTGTCCAACGTCGCAACCAAGACGCTTCAGCATTTCTGCTTGTTCTTCGGTTTCAACGCCTTCGGCAACAACCGTCATGCCAAGGCTTTGCCCCAGCCCAATGACCGAGGCGACGATTTTCCGGCTGCCGCTGTCATGCTGCATGGAGCGCACGAAGCTTGTGTCGATCTTCAGTTTGTCGAAGGGGAACGCGTGAAGCCGCGTCAGGCTGGCAAAGCCGGTCCCGAAGTCGTCGAGGGAGATGCCCATGCCGGCAGACTTGAGCGATGCAATGTTTTCCCGGACGACTGTATCGTCATCGAGCAGTGCGCTTTCCGTCATTTCGATATGGATCCGGTTCATCGGAAACCCGGTTTCCGAGATTATCGAAGCCAGAAAGTGGAAGAGGTCTGGGTCCTGAAACTGCGTCGGCGACAGGTTGATCGCGAGGACAAAGTCTCCCCTCCAGCTTGCAGCTTTGCGACAGGCATCCTGGACGATCTTTTGCGTCAAAGCGCCAATCAGATTGCTGGTTTCTGCGAACGGAATGAAATCTGAAGGTGCGATGGCACCTGCTTCGGAATCGGTCCAACGCGCAAGAACCTCAAAGCCGATGATCGCACCGCTCTGCAGATCGACAAGCGGCTGAAATGCCGGCCAGATCGCATCGGTTGAGAGGGTGTCGGAAAGTCGTCGCTTCGACAAGATGCTGTCTTTGGCGGACGCGGGTCCTTTCGTCGAAACCTGCTGTGCAGATTTCCGATTTGCCGGACCGATTTGTCGACCAGAGATCATGGCACTTTCCACACTTGCGGAAAAGCAATGTCAGAGACCGCTTAAGAATAGATTAGCATGGCTTAATTTAAGAACCGATGCGTATCTGTCGGCACCTACGTTGGTTCGATGGCCGCCATGAGCTATGACCCCGCTCGTGAGACTACAGGAGCGCGCTGCGGATCTTGCTGATGGCGACGTCGGGATCCGAGCCATAGGGAATGAGCCCCTTCAACCGGCCATCCGCACCGATCAGGAACAGATCCATCGTGTGGCTCATGGAATAGCCGCCACTCTTGTTCGGCTTCTTTTCCGCGAATGCGCGCCATCCGGCGACCACCCGCCGGATCTCTTCAGGCGTTCCGGTCACCCCCGTGATCCGGTCCGAAAAGGCGGTGACATAGCCGTTCATGATGTCAGGGGTGTCTCGCTCCGGGTCGACCGTGAACAGGTAGCTTTTGATCGGCAGGCCATCTTCACCCAGTTCCTTGAGGTATCCAGCAACTTCATAAAGCGTCGTCGGGCAGGCTTCCGGGCAATGCGTGTAGCCGAAATAGACCAGTGACGGGTTGCCCTTGAAGATCGACTGATCGACCGCTTCTCCCCGATCGTTGATCAGGGAGAATGCGGTATTGAATGTGGTGTTTCTTGGCTCATCCTTGAACGTGAAGAAGAGGATTCCGACGAGGACAGTGATGAAGATTGCCGAGATCGTTGTGGCAACCAGCATGAACGGGTTCTTCGTCATCAGTTGTGACCCTCATGAGCGGCGTGAGGCCTTTGCGCACCGGCAAACGGTCCGACGGCAAAATCGACCTCGATCGGCCCGGCCTTTTCAAAGATGAGCGTGACCGCCAGCGTCTCGCCCTCCTTGAAAGGTCTAGAGACATTCGTGAACATGAGATGATAGCCACCGGGTTCCAGCTTGACGGTAGACTTGGCCGGCACGGGGATGCCCTTGTCCAGTTCCCGCATTTCCATCACGGCGCCGGTCATCTTCATCTCGTGGATCTGGACTTCTTCGGCACGATCCGACTTTGCTCCGACAAGCAGATCGGCCGCGCCGGCGTTGTTGATCGTCAGGTAACCCCCTCCGACCTTTGCTACCGGCAGCATGGCGCGGGAATAGGCGGATTCGATCGTGATATTGCCGGTCCCGTGTGCATGCATGTGCTGGGAAGATGCGGTGCCAGGCAGCATTAATGCCACGGCCGCTAGAAGAAATTTCGCTCGGATTGTCGACATGGGTACTCGCCTTTGACGTAGCAGAATTGGTTTTCTTTCTGATCAGCTACGAAGAGGGGGCCCTCTGGCCGAGGTGCCGGTCAGCAGGACGAAGCGAGGAGGGCTTTCGTCGGTTCCGGAATGGGCGTGAACGATCTCGCGCAGGATCGGCGCACCCAACGTATCTGTCGGCAGTGGCAGTATTGATGCCGTCACATGCCGGCAGGCGTCGCAGGAGATCTTGCTTTCACCTTTATGGTGATGCGTTTTCCCGGCTTCCGAGGGAAGGCAAAGATCAGGCAGACTTCCGTCCGGGAGGATGTAGGACGCAATCGCGATGGTCTCGATCGAGCGCGCATTGGCGGTCGGATGGGAATTGGCAAATCCGAGCAACAGAAACGCAAGGCTGCAGAGAATGCGCAACCCTACCTGTCTAATCTGCCCAAAACGCCGGATCATCTCGCCTATCAGCTTATCATGCAGCCCAAGGTCATAATGAGTTACGGCAACCCATGCAATGAGTTGCAACCACGAGGACATTGTGACGCAGATGAGCCGCGCGGGCAGACGACCCGCCCGATCACGTGCAGCGCTGAATTGGCGTCAGAGGCTCACGCCGCTTTCCCGGTCGAAGACGTAGACAAGGTTTTTGTCGATGCCGGCGCGAAACTGCGTTCCGTGTCGCACGGGATGGTCTCCATCGACGATGGCGGTCATCTGCTGGCCGGCAAATTCAAACAGCACATGCGTCTGGGCGCCCGTCGGTTCGACGAGCAGCGTTTCTCCACCGATATTGTCGCCGCCGGCCGTCAGGTGTTCGGGGCGGAGCCCGAGCTTGACGCTCTGGCCGTGTCGCACCTTGCGCAGCGGTGAAATGTCGATTGCGGATCCTTCTGCCAGACGAACGACCGGCCTGTCGTTTTCGCCGTCGATCGTGCCGTCGAGAAGGTTCATCGCGGGTGAGCCGATGAAGCCCGCGACGAAGAGGTTGGCGGGTGTCCGGTAGAGCTCCATCGGCGTGCCGACCTGCTCGATGCGGCCGGAATTGAGGACCACGATCCGGTCGGCAAGGGTCATCGCTTCGATCTGGTCATGCGTCACATAGATGGACGTCGTCCCGACCTTCTGGTGCAGCGCCTTGATCTCGGTGCGCATCTGCACGCGCAGTTTGGCGTCGAGATTGGACAAGGGTTCGTCGAACAGAAAAACGGCTGGATCGCGCACGATTGCCCGTCCCATCGCGACGCGCTGCCGTTGCCCGCCGGAAAGCTGGCTGGGCTTGCGGTCCAGAAGATCTTCGAGCGCCAGCATGCGGGCTGCTTCTCCTACGCGGGTGGCGATGTCAGGCTTGGTGACACCGGCAAGCTTGAGGTTGAAGCCCATGTTCTCGCCGACCGTCATGTGCGGGTAGAGTGCGTAGGACTGGAACACCATGGCAATGTTGCGTTCCCGCGGCGTCATGGCATTGACCACCGTGCCGCCGATCGTGACTTCGCCGTCGCTGATGTCTTCAAGCCCCGCGATCATGCGCAGCAGCGTCGACTTTCCGCAGCCCGACGGCCCGACCAGGGCGATGAATTCGCCGTCATCGACCGACAGCGAGATATCGTGCACCACTTGAAGCGCGCCGTAGCTCTTGCGAACGTTTGTAAGGCCAACCGATGCCATGATGCTAATCCCTCATTTCAAGACTTTACGGCGCCGGCGGTGAGGCCTGCGATGATGTGTTTCTGGGCCAGGAAGAAGACGATGATCGTCGGCAGGATGGTGAGCGTGATAAACGCAAGCACCAGCTGCCAATCGGTGCCGAACTCACCGCGATAGACCATGATACCGAGAGGCCACGGATATTTGCTTTCGGTATTCAGCATGATCAGCGGCAGGATGTAGCTGTTCCAGCTGCTGACGAAGGTGACGATACCGACCGTAGCCACGATCGGTCGCGACAGCGGCAGCGATATGTACCAGAAGAAGCGGATATAGCCGCAGCCATCAACAAACGCCGCCTGGAACAGCTCTTCCGGCAGATTGCGGAAATAGTTGCGGAACAGGAGAATGCTCATACCGAGCCCGAACGCGACTTGCGGCAGGATCACGCCCCAGTACGAATCGAGCAGGCCAAGATCGCGAATGCGGATGAACAACGGGAGAATTGCCGTTGCTGCCGGAAACATCAGCCCGATCAGAAAGTAGTTCAGCAGCTGGTTTGAGCCGAAGAAACGGATATGCGCAAAACAGAAAGCCGCCATCGACGAGACGACGAGTGTCAGGAACACGGTAACGCAGGCGATGATCAGCGAGTTCATCATCTGGCGCCAGTAGCGCTCTCCAAACAGGATATCGACATAGTTGGACCAGACCCATTCGCTGGGCAGTCCGAACGGATTGAGCCGGAGGTCGCCGAGCGTCTTGAAGCCGCCTAATGCCGTGGTCACAAGCGGGACGAGCACGATGGCAGCGACCAGCGACAGCGAAACATAGACATAAAGGCGCGTTGCTGTGGACACGCGGACTGTGGACGATGTGTCAGTCATTTCGCATGAATATCCTTTTGTAACCGAAGGCGATCGTTACACAAATGACGAACAGGACGACGCCGACGGCGCTTCCCAATCCGACCTGCATGCGCGTGACGCCGTAGGTGTAGAGAAAGGTGACCATGGTCTGCGTCGAGTTCGACGGACCGCCGCCGGTCAGCGGCATGATCAGGTCGAACAGTTGCAGCGATCCGATGATGGCAAAGAAGACGGACAGGCGCACGGTCGATCCGAGCAGTGGCAAGGTGACGTAGCGGAATTTCTGCCAGCCGGTCGCACCGTCGATCTCGGCCGCTTCCATGACGCTCTTGTCGATCGACTGGAGGCCGGCGATGAACAGCATCATGTGAAAGCCGAAATATTTCCAGATGACGACGGCCAGCACCGCGTAGATCGCAAGATCCCTGTCAGCTAGAACATACGGTGTCGCGACGCCGAGAAAGCCGGCGATTGCGGCGAACAATCCATAGTCACCGTCATAGACGAAGCGCCAGATGAGACCGGCGGCCACGTCGGCCAGAACATAAGGTAGAAAGAAGATCAGCCGGAATGCGACGACGCCTCTGATCTTCTTGCCGAGCATCACCGCCAGCCAGATTGCCAGCGGCACCTGCAGCAGCAGGGACACGACGATGATCAGGCCATTGTTGATCAAAGCGGTCGAAAAGGCGGCGTTGTTGAACAGCACCTCGAAATTGCGAACGCCCACAAATTCGGTCGGCGTGCCGTAGCCGTTCCAGCGATAGAAACTGTACCACGCGGCTTCGCCCATGGGCAGGATCACAAAGAGCGTGAACAGAAGCAGGGCAGGCGGCAGGAAGATGATCAGCGCCGGCAATCGGCCACGCGCGGTCGGGCTTTTGTAGCGGACCTTTTCCGGCACACCCATGACGGAGGCGCCGCTGATCTTCGCGGTCATGTTGTTCATCCGGTCTATCCTTGTCGCACCAATTCAGAAGTGCCGTTGCCGGTGACGGCGCTGCCGCCACCGGCTTGTCGGCTTACTCCAGTTCGGTCGCGTCCTGGATTGCCTGCGCTCCCTCTTCGGCGGTCATCTGCCCGGCGAGAATTTCGACCGAGACATCATTGACGACGCGGCCAACCGATGGACCGAGATCCTGGTCGAAGAAGTTCTGGTGCCAGGTGGATGCGGCGAGCTGGTCGGCAGATTCCCGCATCAGCGGGTTTTTCAAGCCTTCCTCGGCATCGACAGCCGCAGGAATGATCATCCCTTCGGAGGCCATCTGCCGCTCCATCTCCTGACTGGTCAGAAAGCGGAGGAAATCGACAGCCGCCGGCGAAGCGTTCTTGCTGACGCCCCAGCCGTTCAGCCCGCCCAGCGTATCGGTGGCTTTGCCGGCGCCGCCTTCGACAATCGGGAACCCGAAGCGGCCGATGTTGTCGGCAGCAAGCCCCTTGCCGTCGCCGGCATTCTTGCGCTGGTTTGGCTCGGTATTTTCAAAGCCGAGAAGCATTGCAGCCCGTCCATCGCCGAACGCACCGAGCGTCTGCGGCCAGTTGGCGCCGAGATAGCCATTCTGGAAAGGCTGAAGCTTCCCGAGCTCTGCCAGTTGCTCGCCGGCCTTGATCACCGCAGGGTGCATGAAGCCTTCGCCTTCCTTATTCTTGGCGGCTTCGAACACCGCTTCGCCGCCATTGCGCATGACGAGGAAGCTCCAGTAGAAATGCAGCGGCCACTTATCGCCACCGCCACCTGCGATCGGTGCAATGCCGGCACCTTTCAACGTCTTGACCGCTCCCAGGAAATCGTCCCAGGTCTTGATGTCTTCGGCCTTGACGCCTGCCTTGGCGAACAACTCCTTGTTGTAGAAGAAGCTGACGGTCCCCATGCGGTAAGGGACGGCATAGATCTTGTCATCGAATGTCAGGCCGGCGACGGCGGCTGGCTTGTAGGTCTTGGCCCATTCGCCGCCGTTTGCGTTCATGGCCTCCGTCAGGTCCATCAGGGCGCCCGTCTGGGACTGCTGACGAAGAACGCCGCCACCCCAGCTGTAGAAGAAGTCAGGCGCCGCGTCGGACTGCAGAAGCGTCGGCAACTTGGCCTTGAACGCTTCGTTTTCGAGAAACTGCAGCTGGATATCGACATCCGGATGCTGCGTTTCATAGTTCTTGGCGATGTCTTCCCACGTCTTGATATAGGCGGGTACGGTTTCGACGTGCATCCACTTCACGACCGTCTGTGCAGCAGTTGCCGTATGGGTCCCGAACAGCGTCGAAAGTGCAGTGGCTGCGGCGAGCGCAGTGATCCGAACGCCCGTATAGGACGTTGCCTTGTGGTGATAGGTCATTCTTCCTCCTCCAAAGGGAAACAACCATCCTCAATTTTTCCCTTATGCGGATTAATTCAAACGACATTTGCATCATTGTCAACCACACTCGCTGAAGTTTTGCTCACATTGGCTTGACAAGAGGCAGTTCGTCGACGCTATTTAATTCGCGATCCGACATAAATATCGGAATCAAACGTCATAGCGATACGGGCATCCGGCTTTCCATGAAGACTGCAGATCCAGAATTGATGCGGGCGATCAATCGTTTCACGGTGCTGGACAAGATCCGCAGGCGCGGCCCGATTTCCCGGGTCGAGATCAGCGAACGTTCGCAGCTGTCGACCACGACCGTTTCGGCTATCACCGCATCGCTGCTCGATGACGGGCTGATCCTGACAAGGCACGAGGGCGATATCCGCAATACGGCGGCACGTGGCAGGCCGCGTGTGATGCTGGAGCTGAACCCGGATGCGGCACGCGTCGTCGGCGCAAAGATCGCCACCAACCGCCTCGTCTTTGCTCTCACGAATTTCTGCGGCGAGGTTCTGTCGCAGCTCACCATTCCGGTCCGCGTTGACAGGTTGCCGATCGCCGTCATCAGCGATCTGGTCGAAGACGGCGTGCGCCGGTGCATCGTCGATGCCGGGATTTCGCTGAGCGACATCGACACAGTGTGCCTGGGCCTGCCGGGTGTTGTCGAACATCGCACCGGAAAGGTGCGCTCCAGCCCGATCTTTCGCGAGACGGATATCAATTTTGCCGAGGAGATGACGAGCCGGCTTGGCCTTCCGACCATCGTCGAAAGCGATGCGCACGCGATCGCCTTGTCGCATCACTGGTTCGGTCAGGCCCGGGATCTCGACGATTTCGTCATCGTCTCGCTGGAGCAGACATTAGGCCTTGCCCTTCTTCACAACGGCCAGGTTTTCCGTGGCGCTGGCGGTCTCAGTCATAACCTCGGCGATCTGGTGCTCGGGGCGACATGCGAGGAGACTCTGCGGCTTTCAGCGGTCGCGGGCGAGACAGCCATTTTCGGCGAGCAGCAAATGGTCGGTCACTTTGCCGAAGCCGTGCGGCTTGGGCGCGGCATGGCGCATGCGCAGGCGCTGATCGCCTCCGAGAACAATCCCTTGTCGGGCGCCGCCGTAAGGGCCGGCGAAGCGGTCGGCTTGGCGATTGCCAACATCGTCACACTGTTCGGTCCGCCCCGCGTCATCATCGTCGGCTCGACGCTGGGGCTCGGCGCCGTGTTTACCGACAGCCTGCAGCAATCCTATTCCCGCGCGATCCCGAGCTCGATCAGCGAAGTCGCCGAACTGGTTTTCGACCAGTCGACCGACGAGGCGTGGGCGCAGGGCGCGGCGGTCGTCGCGTTGCGCGAGCTTTACGAGTCGCCCTGGGGAACGACAGGTCCCGCTTCGAGCCTCTAGCGCAGGCGAACCACATATTTGCAACTTTGGGAGGAGACTATGCAAAAACTCGGCATCGGCATCATCGGATGCGGCAACATATCGTCAGCCTATCTGAAAGCGATGGCGTCTTTCCCGGTCCTCGACATCCGCGGCATCGCCGACCTCAATCACGGTCTGGCGGAGCAGCGCGCCGGCGAGTTCAACCTTTCGGCCCGCAGCATCGATGAGTTGCTCGACGATCCGGAGATCCAGCTGATTGTCAACCTCACCGTGCCCAAGGCGCATGTGGAGGTTGGTCTTCGCGCCCTTGCGCATGGCAAGCATACCTATTCCGAAAAGCCTCTCGGGATTACCTTTGCGGAAGGCAAGAAGCTGGCGGAGACCGCGAAAACGACTGGTCTTCGGATCGGCGCGGCACCCGATACCTTTCTTGGTGGTTCGCATCAGACAGCTCGGTCGATCATCGATACGGGCGTGCTGGGAACGCCGGTTGGCGGAACCGCCACCTTCATGTGCCCCGGCCACGAACGTTGGCATCCAAACCCGGATTTCTACTATGAGGCCGGCGGCGGCCCGATGCTCGATATGGGGCCTTACTACATCACCGACCTCGTCAACCTTCTGGGTCCGGTTGCCAAAGTCGCGGGCTTTGCGGTCACTCCGCGCAACGAGCGCACGATCACCAGCGAACCTCGCAACGGCCAGAAGATCCCGGTGCATATTCCCACGCATGTTTCGAGCGTCATGGCGTTTGAAAACGGAGCCGTGGTGCAGATCAGCATGAGCTTCGACGTCGCGGGTCACAAGCATGTGCCGCTCGAGGTCTACGGTACCGAGGGAACGCTGATTGTCCCCGATCCGAACCACTTCGTCGGCGACATTCAGCTGCTGAAGAAAGGCGGCAGCTTCGAGCTGCAGCCGACGACGGAACCCTATGCGGATGGCAATTACCGGTCGCTCGGCGTTGCGGACATGGCTCATGCCATCCTGTCCGACCGCCCGCATCGGGCAAGCGGCGACCTGGCTCTGCATGTCCTTGAGGTCATGGAAGCCTTCGGCACCGCGGCGGACAAGGGGCAGACCGTTGACATCACTACCAAGCCCGAGCGGCCGGCACCGCTTTCGCAATCCTTGATAGACGGGCAGATCGCCCGCTGACACCACACTGGAGGAGACTGATATGCGCGAAGCTTTGATCGTATGGGGTGGCTGGAGCGGGCATGAACCGCAGGAATGCGCTCATGTCATAAGGGACATTCTTCAGGAAGATGGTTTCAAGGTCTATCTTGAAAACACGACGGAAGCATTTGCAGATCCTTCCATTCACGACCTGTCCCTGATCGTCCCGATCATGACCATGTCGAAGATCGAGAAGGAGGAGGCAAAGAACCTCGCGTCCGCCGTGGAAAACGGTGTCGGCATCGCCGGCTACCATGGCGGCGCCGGTGACGCGTTTCGCGAATGCGTGGAATACCAGTTCATCATTGGCGGCCAGTGGGTGGCCCATCCCGGCAACATCATCGACTACACCGTCAATGTGACCCGCCCGGACGACGAGTTGATGCAGGGGATCGGCGATTTCGCTTATACGTCCGAGCAGTATTACATGCATGTCGACCCCTCGAACGAGGTGCTGGCGACGACAACGTTCAACGGCGAACACGCGTCCTGGATCGACGGCGTTGTCATGCCTGTCGTCTGGAAGCGCAATTACGGCAAAGGTCGCGTCTTCTATTCGTCGCTTGGCCATGTGGCGAAGGAATTCGACGTGCCGCAGATGAAGACGATCTTCAGACGTGGTGCAAACTGGGCGGCGCGCTGATGGTTGCCTGACGCTCAGTCCACCCGATCTCCGACAAGCATGGCTCGGCTCTCATGAAAATCTCCGCGATAAAGCCCTATGTCACCAAACTCGGTGTCCGCAACCAACTGCTTCTCAAGGTGGAAACGGAGGAGGGGATTTATGGTTGGGGCGAGTCGGGCCTGTCATATCGAGAGAAGGCGGTTCTCGGGGCGATCGACCACTACAGCCGGTTTCTGATCGGCCGGGATCCGATGCAGTGCGGCGCCCTGTGGCAGGAGATGTATCGAAGCCAGTATTTTGAGGGCGGCCGGGTGCTGACGGCAGCGATCTCTGCCCTCGATATCGCCTTTCACGACATCAAGGGCAAGGCGCTCGGCGTGCCCGTCTACCAACTCCTCGGAGGCCGGCAGCGTGAGCTAGTGCCGGCCTTCGCGACAACCTCTGCCGAACCGGGACCTGACATGGTCGAGCAGGCGCTGCTCCTGAAGGCCCGGGGATGGCGGTGCATCCGGATGATCGCCACCGGCCAGGAAAACAGCGATCGTTTCGAACCACGCGAGTCGATCGCGACGACAGCCGAATGGGTCACCCGCGTGCGCGAGGCCGTGGGCCATGAGATAACGCTCGGCGTCGAGTACCATCATCGCCTCAGCGTCGCCGAGGCCGCCTCGTTTTGTCAAAAGCTGCCGCGGGGCACTCTGGATTTCATCGAGGAACCGATCCGCGACGAGACGCCCGGTGCCTACGAAGCACTGCGCAGAATGACGGAGATACCGTTTGCTATCGGCGAGGAGTTTTCGTCGAAATGGCAATTCCTTCCCTATGTCGAACGTGACCTCCTGCAGTTCTGCCGCATCGACATCTGCAATGTCGGCGGTTTCACCGAAGCGATGAAGATTGCCGGTTGGTGCGAGGCGCATTACGTCGACCTCATGCCGCATGCGCCGCTTGGCGCCGTATGCACGGCGGCCTCCGTCCACCTTGCCGCAGCCGTCGCCAACTTCGCTTGGCTGGAATGCCGCAACTCACCGACAGAGCAGCTGGGTTTCGGTGACCCCGCAACCTACCCGAAACAGATCGGGATGGACGGAGCCTTTTACCGCGCGCCGGACGAGCCGGGTCTCGGTGTCGAGGTCAATGAATCGCTTCTACAGGCGTCGAGCTTCGAATACAGCGAGCCGCCGCACCTGCGCCGCGATGACGGCTCTTTCACCAACTGGTGAGAGCGGGGCCAACCGTGTTCGTATCGTGGGTGAACGCGGATGCGCGTCCTTGCTTGATCCGCCGTGCCTAATCTCAACGGAACAAAATCCGGCTCCGCGGGTTGTCCTCCGCGCATTCGAAAGTGAATGCAGAACTTGGAGGAACACCATGAAAAAACTTAGCTTTGGCCTCGCTGCAGTCCTTCTTTCGGCATCCGCCGTTCTGGCTCAGACAGAGCCTAAGACGACCGAGACGACACCAGCGGTGAGCACCTCCGGCGAAACCAATCCGGCCGCACCGGTTGCTGGCAAGAACAGCTTCACAGAGGCGCAGGCAAAATCGAGAATCGAAGAAGCCGGTTACGCGGAAGTCTCCGGTCTCAAGCTGGACGACCAGGGCATCTGGCGCGCCATGGGTACCAAGGACGGCAAGCACGGCAACGTGGCGCTGGACTTCCAGGGCAATGTGGTGATGGCGAAGTAATCCTGATCGTCCCAACAACAATAACGAACACGAAGAGGAAATTCCCATGCGTACAATTACTGGACTTTACGACAGCTACGATGACGCCCGCGCCGCGGTGAAGGCTCTCGAAGACGCTGGCGTGTCATCCGACGACATCAGCATCGTGTCGCACAAGAACGGCAAAGAAGATATCGAAGGCCAGGGCAGCAACGCTGCTGAAGGCGCGGGCACAGGCGCTGGCATCGGTGCCGTCGCTGGTGGCGCCGGCGGTCTTCTGGCCGGTCTCGGAATGCTCGCAATTCCAGGCGTTGGCCCGGTTGTAGCAGCTGGCTGGCTTGCAGCAACGGCAGCCGGTGCTGTCGCTGGCGCAGTGGCCGGTGGCGCAGCAGGCGGTATCGTCGGTGCAATGATCGAATCCGGTGTGTCGGAGAAGGACGCCCACCTTTATGCCGAAGGCGTACGCCGCGGCGGTTCGCTGGTCGTCGCCAAGGTCGATGACGACAAGGCAGTGGCTTCTGAAGCGATCCTGACCCGTTCGCGTTCTGTCGATCTCAACGAGCGTCGCACAGCATACACCAATGATGGCTGGTCGCAGTTCGACGACAAGGCTGATCCTTACACACAGGACCAGATCGACGCCGAGCGCGGTCGCTACCGCACCAACACTCCGATCTGATCCATATTCTGAAAGGGCGGTCTTCATGGCCGCCCTTTCTTTATGCCGGGCAATTGCCGGCGACTGCGCAAGGCGGCATCGATCTGTCAACTTGTGCTTTGTCAAAACCAACACGCAGCACCGCAAATTTAGGCTGGGCCGCGAACTCGATAGTCGCACTCGGGTACAATTCGCGTGAAAATAGCCAGCTACAACGTCAACGGCATCAACGGGCGGATCGATATCCTCCTCCAGTGGCTGGAGGAATCGCAGCCTGATGTCGTGTGTCTGCAGGAGCTCAAAGCGCCTGATCAAAAGTTTCCAATCAAAGCCATTGAAGCAGCCGGTTACGGCGCCGTGTGGCACGGGCAGAAATCCTGGAATGGCGTGGCGATTCTAGCGCGCGGCGAAGAGCCGCTGCTGACTCGAAAGGGCCTCCCTGGCGATCCTGACGATGTCCAAAGCCGATATATCGAAGCCCTTGTGAACGGTATCCTCGTCGGCAACGTCTATCTTCCGAATGGTAATCCTTCACCCGGCCCGAAATTCGATTACAAGCTCGCGTGGCTTTCGCGACTGCAGGACTATGCCGCCGAGCTGATAGAATTAGACGTTCCGGTCGTCATCGCGGGTGATTACAACATCATACCGACCGAACTCGACGTCTATAAGCCTGAGCGATGGACAGATGATGCGTTGTTCCGGGCCGAAGTTCGCGATGAATTCAGGGAGCTTCTCGCGCAGGGCTGGACGGATGCCATTCGCAGGTTACATGCCGACGAGCGCATCTACACCTTCTGGGACTACATCCGGAATGCGTATGGGCGAAACGCAGGACTTCGCCTCGACCATTTCCTGTTGAGCCCAGGTCTCGCAGACGACCTCTCGCGAGCCGAGGTCGACACGCATGTTCGGGGCTGGGCCCACACGAGCGACCATGCACCTGTATGGATAGAGTTGTTAGACGATCTTAAAAAAGGAGCTGAGTGATGGAAGGCCATTGGACAAACGAACTTCGCCAGAAGGTTGAGGCACTCGTCGACGAATACGTTGCAGCTGGAGCATCCCAGAGCGATGTGCTCGATGTCATAGCAAAGACAGGGGTCGATCTGCGGCTTCCGAAAACCGATGAGCCTGATCGCGCCAGCGACAAGGCTGTTGTCGAGGAACCCGCCAACGATTGGCCGGCTGCGACGTAACGCTGCGGCGAGGGGCGTGACGATCACGACGCCGCGGACTACCATGACCGCCCGGCATGGCGGTTATGGCTCACATATGGGAAGGGAACAGAAACATGACAAAGTGGATCGTTTTCACTGGCGGCACCGGAAAAGCCGGCAAGCATGCGGTATCGTATCTTCTCGCGAAGGGATACTCGGTCCTGAATGTCGATCTGAAACCGCTCGATATGCCCGGCGTGAATACGCTGATCACGGATATCACCGACAGCGGCCAGGTCTTCAATGCGTTGACGACGCATTTCGGGTTCTCCGGCTTCGAAGACGGCGCACCGCCATCGGCACCCGATGCGGTCGTCCATTTCGCAGCGGTTCCACGCGTGCTGATCGAGCCTGATAACAAAACATTCGAAGCCAATGTCATGGGCACCTATAACGTGCTGGAAGCCGCCATGAAGCTCGGCGTACGCAAAGTCGTGATTGCTTCAAGCGAGACGACCTACGGCGTCTGCTTTGCCGAAGGTGACAAGAATTTCCACGCGTTTCCGCTGGAAGAAGATTACGACAGCGATCCGATGGACAGCTACGGATTGTCGAAAGTCGTCAACGAAAAAACCGCTCGCGCCTTTGCCATGCGCTACGGAGCCGACGTCTATGCTCTGCGCATCGGAAACGTGATCGAGCCTGACGAATACGACAATTTCGCAGATTTCCTTGAACAGCCGATGTCGCGAAAACGCAATGCGTGGAGCTACATCGACGCGCGCGACCTTGGTCAGATCGTCCATCTCTGCCTGGAGAAAGGCGGGCTTGGCTATCAGGTCTTCAACGCAGTCAACGACACGATCACCGCCGAGCTGCCAACCGCCGAATTCCTCGCCAAATATTGTCCGGATACGCCGGTCTGGCGCGAGATGGGTCGGGATGAAGCGCCGCTCTCGAACCGCAAGGCCCGCGAAGTTTTAGGCTTCCGCGAAGAGCATCCCTGGCGGCGATATATGCTTCGCTGAGCTGCCAGATTGTCCGCTTCCGCGAGGGCGGGGGAACTTGAAATGGATGCGGAAGTCAGCCTATCGGAGGGGCTGGCGTCATCTCCGGCAAGCGGTTAGCAATAGTTCTAGACGAAGCCGCAGCTTCATCTTTGATCGCGAAGGCATAAGGCGCGCCGCTGTCGCATCAGCCTTAGCTGGGGCACGGGGACGAGGGGATGGGAGACGACAACGCATGCTGCAGATAATCGAACAGCTGGAACAACGCAGGGCTGAGGCGCGTCTCGGAGGGGGCCAAAGACGGATCGACGCCCAGCACGCGAAGGGCAAGCTGACGGCGCGCGAGCGGCTAGAGGTCCTGCTGGACGAGGGCTCCTTCGAGGAGTTCGACATGTATGTCACCCATCGCTGCACGGATTTCGGCATGGAGACACAGAAGGTGGCCGGCGACGGTGTCGTGACCGGCTGGGGCACCATCAACGGGCGCCAGGTCTATGTCTTCAGCCAGGATTTCACAGTGCTCGGCGGGTCTCTGTCCGAAACCCATGCCCAGAAGATCTGCAAGATCATGGATATGGCGGTGAAGGTCGGGGCGCCCGTCATAGGCCTCAACGATTCCGGCGGGGCTCGCATTCAGGAAGGTGTTGCGTCCTTGGGCGGCTATGCGGAGGTGTTTCGACGCAATGCCGAGGTTTCCGGCGTCATCCCGCAGATCTCGGTGATCATGGGACCATGCGCCGGCGGCGCCGTCTATTCGCCTGCCATGACCGACTTCATCTTCATGGTGCGTGACACGTCCTATATGTTCGTGACGGGCCCGGACGTGGTGAAGACCGTGACGAACGAGATTGTGAGCGCCGAAGAACTGGGGGGCGCCACGACCCATACCCAGAAATCCTCGGTCGCGGATGCCGCATTCGAAAACGACGTGGAAGCGCTGGAAGCGGTCAGACAGCTGTTCGACTTTCTGCCTCTCAACAATCGCCAGAAGCCACCGGTTCGACCCGTTCATGACGATCCGTCGCGGTTGGAGATGCGCCTGGACACACTGATCCCGGATAGCGCGGCCAAGCCCTACGACATGAAGGAGCTTATCACCGCACTTGCCGATGAAGGCGACTTCTTCGAGATCCAGGAAGCCTTTGCGAAAAACATCATCACCGGTTTCATTCGCATGGAAGGCCAGACGATCGGCATCGTTGCCAACCAGCCGATGGTGCTGGCCGGCTGCCTCGATATCAACTCGTCGCGCAAGGCAGCGCGGTTCGTGCGGTTCTGCGATGCGTTTTCCATTCCGCTGCTGACGCTGGTCGATGTGCCGGGCTTCCTTCCGGGCACGGCGCAGGAATATGGCGGCGTCATCAAGCACGGCGCAAAGCTGCTGTTTGCCTATTCGCAGGCCACCGTGCCGATGGTGACGCTGATAACCCGCAAGGCATATGGGGGCGCGTATGACGTGATGGCGTCCAAGCATATCGGCGCCGATATCAACTATGCCTGGCCGACGGCTGAAATCGCCGTTATGGGCGCTAAAGGTGCGACCGAGATCCTGTATAGGTCGGAGCTTGACGATCCGGACAAGATCGCAGCCCGCACCCGGGAATACGAGGAGCGGTTCGCCAACCCGTTTATCGCGGCAGAGCGTGGCTTTATCGACGATGTGATCATGCCGCATTCGTCGCGCCGTCGTATCGCAAGGGCATTTGCCTCGTTGCGCGACAAGCAGGTGCAGACCCATTGGAAAAAGCACGACACAATCCCGCTGTGAGGCTCCAAGCATGATCAAGAAAATCCTGATCGCCAATCGCGGCGAAATTGCCTGCCGGGTCATCCGGACCGCCAAGCGGATGGGTATCGCAACCGTCGCCGTCTACTCGGACGCTGATCGTGATGCGCTGCATGTGAGGATGGCGGATGAGGCGGTTCATATCGGTCCAGCACCTTCCGACCAGTCCTATATCGTCATCGACCGTATTCTCGATGCCGTCGCGAAAACAGGCGCAGATGCCGTCCACCCTGGATACGGGTTTCTGTCGGAAAACGCCCTGTTCGCAGCAGCGCTCGAGAAAGCCGGCATCATCTTCATCGGTCCGCCGGTCAGGGCGATCGAAGCGATGGGCGACAAGATCACGTCCAAGAAGATCGCCGCCGAAGCGGGCGTTTCGACCGTGCCGGGTCACATGGATCTCATTGCGGATGCCGATGAGGCCGTAAAGATTTCCTCCTCGATCGGCTATCCGGTCATGATCAAGGCGTCTGCCGGCGGTGGCGGCAAGGGCATGCGGATCGCCTGGAACGATGCCGAGGCCCGGGAAGGTTTCCAGTCATCCAAAAACGAGGCGAAGTCTTCCTTTGGCGACGATCGCATCTTCATCGAAAAATTCGTGACGCAACCGCGTCACATCGAGATCCAGGTACTCGGCGACCAGCACGGGACCACGCTCTATCTCGGGGAGCGCGAATGCTCGATCCAGAGGCGAAACCAGAAGGTTATCGAGGAAGCGCCGTCTCCCTTCCTCGATGAGCAGACCCGGAAAGCGATGGGCGAGCAGGCCGTCTTGCTCGCAAAGGCCGTTGGTTATTTCTCCGCAGGAACAGTCGAATTCATCGTCGACGGCAACAGGAATTTCTACTTCCTCGAAATGAACACCCGGCTGCAGGTCGAGCATCCCGTGACGGAGCTAATTACCGGCGTCGATCTCGTCGAACAGATGATCCGGATCGCGGCTGGCGAAAAGCTGGCTTTCAGACAGGATGACGTGAAGCTCGAGGGCTGGGCGATCGAAAGCCGGCTCTATGCCGAAGATCCCTATCGCAATTTCCTGCCGTCGATCGGCAGGCTCAGCCGCTACCGTCCACCGGTCGAGGGCGTCAAGCAAGATGGCACGATCGTGCGCAACGATACCGGCGTCTTCGAGGGTGGCGAGATTTCGATGTACTACGACCCGATGGTCGCCAAGCTCTGCACCTGGGCAAAAGACAGGACGGCTGCGATCGATGCGATGGCGACTGCGCTCGACGGTTTTGAGGTCGAGGGCATCGGCCACAACCTACCCTTCCTCTCGGCGGTCATGAGCCAGGAGCGTTTCCGCTCCGGCAACTTGACGACGGCCTATATCGCCGAGGAGTTTCCCGATGGCTTTTCCGGTGTGCAACCCGATGCGGATGCGTTGCGGACGCTGGCAGCGATCGCGGCGTTTGCGCATCAGATGATCAGGCAACGGGCGCTGCAGATCTCAGGAACGCTTGCGACCGCTGGCCGCGTGACGGCAAAGGACTGGATCGTGGCGCTGGCAGACGCTGAGGAAACGGTCACGATCGAGACCGGATCGGCAGAAAGCGCCGTCGTATTTGCAGATGGCAGTCGCTTCGCGATTTCTTCGGACTGGCTGCCCGGCAAGCGACTTGCCAGTTTTACCATCGGTGACAGAGTTGCCGAAGTGAAAATCGATCTGATCGGATCGGCCATCCGGCTACGTTGGCGAGGTATGGATGTCAGGGCGCGGGTGCGTTCACCGCGTGTTGCGCAGCTTGCACGCCTGATGCCGGTCAAGGTCCCGCCGGATATGTCGCGAATGCTGCTTTGCCCGATGCCCGGCGTCATCACCTCGGTCACGGTCGGCGTGGGCGATCAGGTGGAAGCAGGTCAGACGCTGGCGACTGTCGAGGCGATGAAGATGGAAAATGTCCTGAAGGCGGAACGTCGTGGCGTGGTGAAGCGGGTGACAGCATTGCCCGGCCAGAGCCTTGCGGTTGATGAACTGATCATGGAATTCGAGTAAGGCCCGCCGACGATTTCTCAGGAAACGGTATCGACGCCCACACACAGGGTCCACGGTTCAGCGGTTCTTGAGAACCGTGCAGGAAACGCCGTGGGCTTTGATTTCATTGCAAAGCTTGACTGCAGCGGCCCGGCTTTCCTCACCGATGCGGGCTGCGTAGCGCGGACGACGACCAAAATTTCCGCCGCGCTGGCGCACGATAAGTGCGCGTTCGGCATTAAGCGGCGAGGGCAGTTTCGCAGCCGAGGCCGCAAACAGCCGGCCGGCAACGCCAGGGTTATAGTGCGCGGCGAGCTGGACACCCCACGGCGCCCAGTCGGCTGACGCACCGAGAACCGGATCGTTGATGCGCCGAGTGTCCGCCAGCGCGACGCAGGCGTCCTTAAACGGTTTTTGAGGGTCCAGATCGGGTGCGGCAACCGCCGGAGCATTGTCTCTCCAGACTTCCGCGGGATAGCCTGTGATGGCGAAGACGTAGTCCCGCGTCTCCATCGGCAGGCTTCCCGAGGTGAGAAACCTCTGCAGCCTTGCTTCGCCGGCATTGTATGCGGCCGCCGAGAGACCGAAATTGCCGAACTTACCTCTCATTTCAGCGAGATATGTCGCGGAGGCATCAAGCGCTTCGAGAACGTTGAAGCTGTTGTTCAAACCGCGTAGACGGGCCGTATCCGGCATGAATTGCGCGATGCCCTGCGCGCCTTTCGGGCTGACTGCTTCAGGCCGAAAAAGGCTCTCGCGCCATATCAGGCGGGCGAAAAAGGCGGGCGGGATCTTCTGTTCTGTGGCAAAATGTTCGATTGCGTGACAGAGATCGACGTTGAACGTCTCCTTGGCGATGCAGAGCGCTTCGTCGCCGTCGCGCCGCTCGTAGAGGCACTCCGTCTCTTTGGTTGGTTCCGGAGGTGCGGTCTCGGCAGCGACGGGTTCGGCAAAGGCAGCCGCGACCATCAAAGCGCCAGCGCCCAGAAGTTGGAATTCCCTTTTCAACAAAAACCGCTCTCTTCTATCCGTTTGCATATCCGCCGCCCTGTGTCACGACAGAGGCGACCTTTGGCGCTGCCTTCTTCTTGACGACATCCTCCAGCGTTACCGGCCGAAGCCCCTGCGCATCGACGCCAACGTCAAACTGCCGTGGCAGCGGTTTGAGCCGGCCATGCGAGTGGCCGTGGAGGTTGATCGATTTCTTGCCCATCTTGTTCCAGGTGCGAAACGCGTAGTGGCAGAGGATCAGATGGACATCGTCGATATGAAGCTCATGATAGTGCTGCACGGACGTCCAGCCACCGGCCGACGTCGTGGTCTCCGGGTCGTTATTGCCGATGATCAGGTGTTTGCGGCCGTTGAGCTTCGCCAGTAGCCCATCGCAATCGCCACCGCGTACCGACATGAAATCGCCGAGATGCCAGACATCGTCGTCAGCGCCGACTATATCATTCCAGTATTGAATGAGTGCCTCGTCGTGCGCGACCATGTCCGGGAACGGTCGCCGGTCGATGCGCAACACGCGAGTATCGGCAAAATGGGTGTCGCTTGTGAAGTAGATCATGTGGTTTTAACCGGACCGCGCGAGAAGGACAGCCGCATCTATAACGGACATGCTGGTGCTATGCGGTCTCTGTCTTGGCCTCCAGATTTTCTGCCTTAGCTTTGCGACCGCTGAAGATGCGCCGTACGAGCACGAAAAACAGCGGGACGTAAAGCGTTGCAAGGATCGTCGCCGTGATCATGCCGCCGATGACCGCCGTACCGATCGCGATGCGGCTCTGTGCACCCGCGCCGGACGAAATTGCAAGCGGCAAAACGCCGAAGATGAAGGCAAGACTGGTCATCAGGATCGGTCTTAGCCGCAGGCGGGCGGCTTCCATGGCCGAATCGTAAGCGCTCTTGCCGGACCGTTCCGCCTGTTCCGCGAACTCGACGATCAGAATCGCATTCTTTGCAGAAAGGCCCATCGTGGTCAGAAGGCCGATCTGGAAGTAAACGTCGTTCTCCAGTCCGCGCAACGTGACAGCACAGACCGCTCCGATGATGCCAAGCGGGATGATGAGCATGACCGAGAACGGGATCGACCAGCTTTCGTAAAGTGCTGCAAGGCATAAGAAGATGACGAGAAGCGACAGCCCGTACAGGATGGGCGCTTGTCCGGCGGACAGTCTTTCCTGGTACGAGAGACTGCTCCAGGCCACCGACGTCCCCGGCAGTTCCGCGGCCAGTTCCGTCATACGGTCCATTGCCTGACCGGAGCTTAGGCCCGGTCCCGCTTGTCCCTGGATTTCGTAAGACTGCAACCCGTTGAACCGCGTCAGCGTTGTCGGCGCCTGGGACCAGCTCGTCTTGGCAAACGAAGAGAAAGGTGCCATTTCGCCGCTTGCCGTGCGCACATACCAGCCATCGAGATCCTCGACAGCGCCGCGGTGGGCGGCGTCACCCTGGACGTAGACCCGCTTCACGCGCCCACGGTCCACAAAATCGTTGACATACACGCCACCCCAGGCTGCGCTCAGGGTTGCATCGACATCGGACTGCTGGATCCCGAGTGCGCCGACCTTTTCGTCGTCTATGTCGATCTGTAACGTCGGGACGTCTTCAAGTCCGCTCGGACGTACGCGCGCAAGTGTCGGATCCGCAGTCGCCGCAGCGAGAAGCTGATCGCGCCGCTGCTTGAATTCCGTCAGGCTGAGATCGCCATTGTTCAAAAGCTGCATGGTGAAGCCGTTGGACTGACCCAGTCCCTGCACCGATGGCGGTGTCAGCGCAAAGAACTGGGCGTCGCGCAAGGAGCGCCCGAGCGCGGCTGTGGCACGCGCCACAATCGAGGCGGCCGCGTTCTCTTCGCCCACTCGTTCGTCCCATGGCTTGAACTGCACAAAACCCTGACCGACGTTCTGGCCGGAACCGCTGAAACGGAAACCCGAAATCGTAAACAGGCCAGCAATATTCGCCTGTTCCGGTCCGAGGAAGTGGTCTTCGATCGCGGCTGCCGTCTCGACCGTGCGAACACGGGTTGCGCCGGGAGGAAGGGTGTACTGAACCACGCCGTAACCCTGATCCTCGACCGGGAGAAAGCCTCCGGGAAGTTGGAGGAAGAGAAACACGACGGCGCCGACCAGCGCACAAAAGGCGATGATCGAAAGCCAGATCCTGCGGATGGCGATCGTGACGGCCGCGAGATATGTCTTTTGAACCCAGCCGTAACCGCGGTCGAACATCGTCCCAAACCGCCGGATCAGGCCGCCAGTTCGCTTTGGCGCATCCTCTTTGCCGCGTGGTTTCATCAGCGTTGCGGTCAGGGCCGGAGTCAGCACCAGCGCCACCACGACCGACAGAACCATTGCGGAGATAACAGTAACCGAGAACTGCCGGTAAATGACCCCGGTTGAGCCGCCGAAGAATGCCATCGGAACAAACACCGCCGACAGGACCAGCGCGATCGCAATCAACGCCGTCTGGATTTCACCCATCGAGCGAAGCGTCGCGTCTCGGGGGCTTAAGTCCGGCTCCTCCTCCATGACTCGTTCGACATTCTCGACGACGACGATCGCGTCATCGACCAGAAGACCGATCGAAAGGACCAGTCCGAATAGGGTGAGCGTGTTGATCGAATATCCGAACAGTGCGAGCACGCCGAACGTGCCGAGCACGACGACCGGGACGGCAAGTGCTGGAATAAGCGTCGCGCGCCAGCTGCGCAGGAAGACGAACATGACGATGACGACGAGAACAATCGCCTCGATCAGTGTCTTCACCACTTCCTCGATCGAAAGCCGGATGAACTCGGTGGAGTCACGAGGGTAGGTGACGCGGTAGCCATCCGGCATGTTTGCCGCTTCGCCATCGATAGCCGCTTTCACCAGCTCGGCCGTTTCAAGCGCGTCCGCGCCGGGGGCAAGCTGAACGGCGATGCCGGATGCCGGATGACGGTTGAAACGGGTGAAGCGCGTATAGCTTTCCTGTCCGAGTTCGACGCGGGCGACATCCGCCAAGGTGACACGTGCGCCGCTTTCGTCCGTGCGGATGACGATCCGCTGGAACTCCTCCGGTGTCGTCAGGCGCGAACGGGCGGTCACGATCGCATTCAGCATCTGCGTGTCGGGGGAGGGTTGGGCGCCGATCTGGCCGGCCGCAACCTGCGTATTCTGCGCCTCGATCGCGGTGATGACGTCCGACGGCATCATCCCGTATGAAAACAAACGACCCGGGTCGAGCCAGATGCGCATCGCGTATTGCGAGCCGAAAAGGTTGGTATCGCCGACACCGGGAAGGCGACCGATCCGCTCCTGGAGATTGGCGGCAATGTAGTCCGAAATGTCGGAATCCTTCGCCTTATCGGTTTCGTCGTAAACTGCGGCGACAAGCAAAAAGTCACTGTTAGACTTCGTAACGGTGAGACCTTGCTGCTGCACCTGCTGGGGCAGGCGAGAGAGAGCCTGCTGCACTCTGTTCTGAACCTGAACCTGCGCGATATCAGGATCGGTACCCTTGTCGAATGTCACCGCGATCGTGACCTGGCCTTCGGCGCTGGAGGTCGACGTGAAGTAGATGAGGCCGTCGATGCCGGTAAGCTGCTGCTCGATCACCTGTGTCACGCTGGTTTCAAGCGTTGCAGCAGAAGCCCCAGTGTAATTGGCGCGGATGTTCACCTGCGGCGGCGCGATATCCGGATACTGCTCGACCGGAAGCGTCAGGATGGAGCCGATACCACCCAACATGATCACGATCGCGATCACCCAGGCAAAGATTGGACGATCGACAAAGATACGGCTGATCATAGCGCGGGGACCGCCTTGTTCTCTGTTGCTTCTGCGGTCTGCTTCTTACCCACGTCGACAATCTTGACCTTGTCGTCGGGTTTGACCTTGGAGACGCCTTCAACGATGACCCGGTCTCCGGGAGCAAGGCCTTCGGTCACAAGCCAGCGATTGCCGACAGCCTGAGCGACCTGGAGCGCACGCCGCTGGACGGTATCTCCCTCGCCGACCACGAGCGCGCTTGCCTCTCCCGTCGGGCTCCTCGTCACGCTCTGCTGCGGCACGAGGATCGCATCCTTCGCCTGAGTCTGTGAGAGAACTGCGCGGACATACATGCCTGGCAGGAGGATGGCGTCGGGGTTCGGAAACTCGGCGCGAAGTGTGACAGACCCGGTCGACGGATTGACGGTGACATCGGTAAACTGGAGTTTGCCCGGAAGCGGATATTCCTGCCCGTCTTCCAGTTTCAAACGCACCTCGGCCGTGTCCTTGGACAATTCGCTCGAGGCCATCGCATCTCGCAGCTTCAGAAGCGCGGTCGAGGATTGCTGAATATCGACGAAGATTGGGTCGAGGCGCTGGATGGTCGCCAAGGCCTGCGTCTGCTGAGCCGATACGAGCGCACCTGTCGTCACCAGCGAACGGCCGATCCTGCCGCTGATCGGCGCGGTCACCTTGCTGTAGCGCAGGTTGATCTCCGCGGTCTGGAGCTTCGCATTGTTCTGTGCGACGGCCGCAGTGGCAGACCGGAGCGCTGCAGTGGCATCCGTAAACGCCTGCTCGCTAACCGCTCCCTTTTGCGCCAGGGGCTTTAAACGTTCGAATTCGATCCGCGCGTTGTCTTCGCCGGCCTTGGCACTTTCGAGATTGGCGCGTGCCTCCGCAACCGAGGCTTCGAACAGGCTTGCATCGATCTGGTAGAGCGTGTCTCCCTTCTTGACGAAAGCACCTTCGGTAAACGAGCGAGCCTCGATGATCCCTGACACCTGGGGCCTGACCTCAGAAGTCTCGAACGGGGAGGTGCGACCTGCAAGCTCGTTCACGAGCGGCACGTCTTCTGTCATCGCCGTCACAATCCCAACTTCCGTTGGCTGGCGCGGTGGCTTTGCTTC
This sequence comes from Neorhizobium sp. DAR64860/K0K1, assembly GCF_050500205.1. NCBI lineage: Bacteria > Pseudomonadati > Pseudomonadota > Alphaproteobacteria > Hyphomicrobiales > Rhizobiaceae > Neorhizobium > Neorhizobium sp. DAR64860/K0K1. The sequence continues at coordinate 299,084 of NZ_CP191458.1, forward strand.
CTCCTCGGCCTGCAGATTGCAGCCGGCAAGCGCAACGGCACAGCCGATGGCTGCGAGCCGCGGCAGCAACCCCTTCTTCGGGTAGGAGAACTGTGTGGGGATCATCGTAATTTGGCCTGTTCCGTCGCTGCCGAGATGAGTTGCTCGGCAGGTAACGCGGAAGGCGGCAAATCGTACGGTGGTGTTTCATCACGATGTTGCGATGCAATCGCGAGCCGAACATTTTGCGTCCGAGAGGCCTGAGAAAGCTGGCCGATGAGAGCTGGCCTGTCCGCAGTTTCTGCAAACAGTTTCAGAGTAGCTGTATGGTGACTGCTTCGACCAGAATATGATAGATATTCTCTATGACCGTCTGGCAATCCGTTTTGAACGGTGCCGACAGGTTTTTAGAATGTTCCTAAAGTGTTCAAATTATCGGTATCTAATATTATCGTTTGCTAATTTTGCAACGTGGTCGCGATCCCGCTGCCCCCTTAAATCTAGGGGTGTGTCGATTGATATTTTCTATCAGGTCATTTGTTTCGTGCCTCAATGTCATTCGGGCACGAACCGCTTGATGGATAGTGGCGATATCTGCGTCGGCGGGCTTTGCAAAGGTCGTGCCGTGTGAGATGGCTCGCGAGCAAGGATGGAGGCGGAACGAGCTCATGCAAGCGAAATCAACCAGCGAAGATGGTGAACGCAAAAGCGGTGTGCAGGCGGATCCGGTCGGGGTTTTGCAGAAGGTTTACGGCTACCCTTCCTTTCGCGGCGACCAGGAGGCTGTCGTTCGCCATGTTGTTTCGGGCGGAGACGCGGTTGTGCTGTTTCCGACAGGCGCAGGAAAATCTCTGTGCTTTCAGATCCCGGCTCTCTGCCGCGACGGCGTCGGCATCGTTGTTTCGCCGCTGATTGCGCTGATGCGCGATCAGGTCGAAGCGTTGAAGCAGATTGGCGTCCGCGCCGCCTCGATCAATTCCTCCATGCCGCGGGAAACGTTCGGCGAGGTCAAACGCGCGCTGGCGGCCGGCAGGCTCGACATGCTGTACGTGACCCCCGAGAGGATCGTGACGTCAGGGTTTCGTGAGTTGATCGGAGACGCCAAGGTCGCGCTGTTTGCAATCGATGAAGCGCATTGCGTCTCGCAATGGGGGCATGATTTTCGCCCGGAGTATCGGCAGCTCGGTGAACTCGCCGACCTTTACCCGGGCGTGCCGCGTATGGCGCTGACCGCGACCGCCGACCCGCATACGCGGGAAGATCTCATCGACAGGCTCACCCTGCGCAATGCCCGGGTCTTCACCGCATCGTTCGATCGCCCCAATATTGCCTACGAGATCGTCGAGCGGGATCAGCCGCGCCAGCAGTTGCTGCGCTTCCTGGAGAATCACAAGGGATCGAGCGGTATCGTCTACTGCCTGTCGCGCGCGAAGGTCGAGGAAATTGCGGAGTGGCTAAGTGCGCAAGGCATCCGCGCGTTGCCCTACCATGCGGGTATGGACCGGGAGGTTCGCGATGCCAATCAGGACGCCTTCTTGAAAGAGGAAGACCTCTGCCTCGTCGCGACCGTTGCCTTCGGGATGGGCATCGACAAACCCGATGTACGCTACGTCGCGCACCTGGATTTGCCGAGCTCAGTCGAAGCCTATTATCAGGAGACGGGCCGTGCCGGTCGTGACGGTCTGCCGTCCGAAGTTTGGATGGCCTACGGGATGGCCGACGTCATTCAGCGCGGCAGGATGATCGACAACGGCACGTCCGGCGACGACGTCAAGCGGGTCGAGCGCGCCAAGCTCAATGCGTTGCTTGCTATCTGCGAGACGGCCGGCTGCCGACGACAGGCGATCCTCGCACATTTTGGAGAAAAGCATGCGGGGCATTGCGGAAACTGCGATACCTGCATCAAGCCCGTGGACACCTGGGACGGAACCGAGGCCGCCATCAAGGCGCTCGCTGCTGTGTATCGAACAGAGGAACGGTTCGGTACCGGCCATTTGATCGATGTCCTGCTCGGCAATGACAACGAAAAGACACGTCGCTTTGGCCATGTGGACATGCCGGTCTTCGGTGCGGGAAAGGATCTGGCACAAAAGACGTGGCAGTCTGTCTATCGCCAGCTTCTTGCCGCAGGCCTGGTGCGCGTCGATCACCAGGCTTTCGGAGCTTTGAAACTGGAGCCTTCGGCACGCGATGTCTTCCGCCACGAGCGGACCGTCCGTTTCCGCAAGGACCCGGTGACCGGCCGCAAGACGCCACGAGGGCAAACGGCAGGCTCGAAAAACCCAAGGTCGCAGTTGGGAGAAACCGACGCGGTCTTGTTTGAGGCATTGCGCAAGATGAGAATGACGATTGCGAAGGATCTGGCGATCCCTCCCTACGTCGTATTCGCCGATGCGACGCTGATCGCGTTTGCAACGCAGCGGCCGACAACCCACGACGCGCTCCTTGGTGTATCCGGCGTCGGGCAAGCGAAACTTGAGCGCTATGGCGACGCGTTCCTCCATATTATTCGGGCACACGACGGATAATTGATAGACGACGCGCTGCGAGCGGCTAATGGTCGCCCCGACACTATATCGGGACGACGCCGGTCCTTACTGCTTTGTGACGGGAAACGTTCTGAGGCGGTCCGGCGGGCACGTGCCCTCGATCCCGGCGCGTCTGTCCGCTACGTACTGGATTGCTTTCACGACCTCGAGATCGAGGATCGGCTTCTCCATCACGCCAAGCGTTCCCTTCACGCCCGCCCCCAGCGCGCCCGGATCGCTCGTCATGAACAAGACGGTGATGTCGGCGATTGCGAGGTCGCGCCCGATGCCCGGCCCGGTTGGACCGTCATCGAGGTTGACATCGACCAATGCCATATCCGCCGTGGCAGCAAGCAACGTGGCTTCCGCTCTGTTTCTCGCCACGCCAATCGAATGGTGCCCCAACGCTTCGACAGCGTCTTCCAGACCCATGCAATAATTGGCTGATCTTCGACAATCAGAACATTGAAAGCCATTTCCATTCTCCGTTCATGAACACTTTTGCGTAATCTCTTAGTGAACGAACGGGCGGAAATGCAGGGTGTTCCAGTTTTCGTCACAAATACTTATGGTTGAACGTGGCTATCGCGTGATGCCCCACAGAAATCCGATAGCCGCCGCAAGCCCAACGGCTCCGATTGGAGATCTTTGGATACCGCGCTTGATGTCGTCCACAATAAGGCGGGGTTCGTTCGCGTACTCGCGGTAGGTTGCCGGCTCTACGGCTCTGTCCTTCAAACTTTCGAGCTCGGCGCGCAGGGCTGTCAGCGTATCTCGTGCTTTGGCAGTTGCCGAGTTGTCGCGGTCGTGGACCGATGCCAGCGCTTCATCGACAAGCGGTTCGTCTGAACTCGTGCTCGGGCCGCCAAAGCCTGTGGCAGTGGACGAAGATGAAACAGGATCGGAACCCGGGAAGGTCTCCTCGAGGCCCTGTTGCAGGACTTCGTCTGGAGTGCGGGCGCGTTGTGCTGCCTGTTCGCGAAGAAGAGAAGCGGCAGCAGGCGACTGGGAATGATCGGCCATTGGGTTTTCCTTGCTTGTTTGTTTGGGGATCGAGACATCCTCTGATCCGGCTCGTGTTTCTATGGGTACCGAAACTCGCTCTTCGAGAGCGGTTTCGGGAGAGGAGCGAGCCTTCCCGAAACCGAACGACAATGAACGGATCAGATCATGATCTCGCCGCCGGTCACCGGAATGACGGCGCCAGTCATGTAGCTGCCAAGGTCGGACGCCAAGAGAACATAGGCACCTGCCAATTCGGCTGGCTGGCCCGCACGACCGAGCAAGGTCTGCTCGCCGAACTTCGCCGCCTTTTCAGCCGGCATGGTCGAGGGAATGAGAGGCGTCCAGATCGGGCCCGGCGCGACGGCATTCACCCGGATCCCATGTTCTGCCACCATTTCGGCAAGACCAGCCGTGAAGTTGGAGATGGCACCCTTGGTCGAGGCGTAGGCGAGAAGCTGTGGCGAAGGTTGACGCGACTGGATCGACGTCGTGTTGATGATCGAGCTACCCGGCTTCATCAGAGGGACAGCCGCCTTCGATAGGTAGAATGGTGCGTAGATGTTGGTCCGGAACGTCTCGTCCCACTCTTCCGCAGTGATATCGGTAATGGTGGCATAGGTGCGCTGGAAGGCGGCATTGTTGACGAGGATGTCAATTTTTCCGAGCTCATCGGCCGTGCGCTTCACGAGCGCGTTGCAATGCTCCTCCGACTTGATGTCTCCGGGAACGACCACTGCCTTGCGGCCTGCTTCGCGCACCCACTTCGCCGTGTCTTCAGCGTCTTCGTGTTCACTGAGGTACGAAATGAGGATATCCGCGCCTTCGCGGGCGAATGCGATCGCCACAGCTTTGCCGATGCCTGAATCGGCTCCGGTGATCAGCGCGACCTTGCCCTCAAGACGACCATTGCCCTTGTAGGAGTGTTCGCCATGATCCGGCGCCGGATCCATCAATGCGGTCTGGCCTGGCGGATCCTGATGCTGGGCGGGATGGGGAGGTGTCGGGCGACGTGTTTCTTGCATGGTTTGATCTCCAGTCTAGCGTTCTGAGCAGAAACAAGCTGATCCACAATCGGTTCCGTTGTCGCTCGCTCAGCCTCTTCGAAAGCGCTCCACTCGGGCCGGGGAAACTAAAAGTTGACTTTCGGGAGCGTAGCCGCTATTTGTGGTTTATCGATATTTTGCTTGCTGATCTTTGGTTATTGCGCTTCGAACGAAGCGCCTGAGCGAACTTCCTCTTCAAAACAAATCGCTATCACCTTCTGCAAGATCTCGTTTTGCAGATATCTTCTCTATGCTTTGAAAGGGTTCACTATGACCACCGGCACAGTAAAATGGTTTAATTCCACTAAGGGCTTCGGCTTCATTCAGCCTGACGATGGCGGCGCTGATGCGTTCGTTCACATCTCCGCAGTCGAGCGCGCCGGAATGCGCGAAATCGTTGAAGGCCAGAAGCTGGGCTACGAACTTGAGCGCGACGCAAAGTCGGGCAAGATGTCGGCCTGCAACCTTCAGGCTGCTTAATTCGATTTTTGCTTCGCTTTGACCACGGATGTACTGGCACTGTCGAAGTAGCAGTTGGTGAGGGCCGAGCATACGTGCTCGGCCTTCTTATTTGGCGTCTACCGCCAGGATTGGATAAGAAATGACGGAAACAATGTCGAAGTCGCGCGAGCGTGCGGAAGCCGCATTTGCTCAGACCCAGACCCAGTTTTTCTCCCGCGTCGAAGCGGTCGCAGAATTAAACGCACACGTCGCCGAACGTGACTCAAAGACGGCTCGGCTCAAGGCTGCGCGCCTTGCAAAAGAAATTGAAGACCGCGCCTCGGCGACTGCTGCCCTGATTGCCAAACGCGCCAAGAAGGCCTGACACCAGCCCGACTTCGAATGAACTCGGCCCGCAGCCTGCGCGGCCGATCTTGTTTCATGCCCGTGGCTCCGACTACCGCTATAGTCGACCAGAGATCACGGACCTCCGATCGTGGGCAGATACGTCTCGACTTCACGCCTTCCCACGGTGTCGAGCACAGCGATATTCTCGTTCCAGAAATCTTCAGCTTCTTTGGTATCGGTTCCCCATGCACGCGTAGCGCTGCGACGGCCACCGAGACGCAGATACTGATGGGCCAGCATCGACAGGCCGGACGCAGTCCCAGTCTCAATCGTGGAGTTTCTAACGGGAAGTGCAGATAGCATCCGCTCAAGCGCGTCGTGCTCGGGGCCACGTGGGTGTTGACTTAAGAACACGTCCACTGGAATCCGCGTTTCGTGGCCACCGGACGGCAAGTTGCCACGGTGCGTGACGGTTGCGCGATGGTTGTCGGGATCAGGTTCGATAAACCACCGATCTCCATTGGTGCTGTGCGCAAACTCCTGCGGTTCGTTCATGCTGCCGATCCTTACGAGTTTTCGAGGGGGAGACGCTATCCGGCTTGTGTTCTTGCCGTGCGCCTCGCTTATCAACAGTCACCGCCGCCAATGGTTGCCGGAGGCGTCGAATTGTCTTCGAGCTCCGGCTGCAATCCCCCTAAACTCGTTCCAAAGCCAGAGCTATCCCCTGGCCAACGCCGATGCACATCGTGGCAAGCGCGTATCGCGTACTCCCCAGCGACAGCTCCAGTGCCGCGGTTCCGGCAATGCGTGCTCCGGACATGCCGAGCGGATGACCCAGCGCGATGGCGCCGCCATTCGCGTTAACATGCTCTGCATCATCTGGGATTCCGAGCTCGCGCAAAACGGCGATGCCCTGAGAGGCGAAGGCTTCGTTCAGCTCGACAATCCCGAAGTCCTGCGGCGACAGGCCGAGGCGTGCACAAAGTTTCTGCGTCGCTGGCGCAGGCCCGATGCCCATCACCCGTGGCGGAACACCAGCCGCAGCGCCGCCGAGGACGCGTGCAATCGGCGTCAGGCCATATTTCCGGGCCGCCTCCTGCGAGGCGATGATGAGGGCCGCTGCCCCGTCATTGACGCCGGATGCGTTGCCGGCCGTGACCGTGCCGCCTTCGATCTTGTTCACCGGCCTGAGCTTGGCCAATGCCTCCAGGCTTGTCGTACGGGGATGCTCGTCCTTGTCGACAATGATGCTATCGCCCTTGCGTTGCGGGACGCTGACGGGTGTGATTTCGCGCGCTAGACGGCCGTTCTGCTGAGCTGCCGAGGCTTTCTCCTGGCTGCGCAGTGCAAAAGCGTCCTGATCTTCGCGAGAGACGTGATAATCGATCGCGACGTTGTCGCCGGTTTCCGGCATGGAATCGACGCCATACTGCTTTTTCATCAGCGGATTGACAAAACGCCACCCAATGGTGGTGTCATAGATCTCGGCGTTGCGCGAAAACGCGGTCTCGGCCTTCGGCATCACAAATGGCGCACGGCTCATGCTTTCGACGCCACCGGCAATCATAATGTCGGCTTCGCCGGCCTTGATGGCGCGGGCAGCGGTGATCACGGCATCCATGCCCGATCCGCAGAGACGGTTGATCGTCGTGCCGGATACGGAAACAGGCAGGCCGGCAAGCAGCAGCGACATGCGCGCGACATTCCGGTTATCTTCGCCCGCCTGGTTGGCGCAGCCAAAGACCACGTCGCCGACCGCTTCCCAGTCGACGGCAGCGTTTCGCTCCATCAGTGCCCTAAGAGGTACAGCGCCCAGATCGTCCGCACGGACCGATGACAGCGCGCCGCCGAAACGACCGATCGGGGTACGGATATAATCGCAGATAAATGCTTCGGTCATCGATCTCTCCTCAAAGCGCCGGTACGACAAGATCGGCAACAGCGCCGTCCACATGGAGCTGCGCGCCGGTCATCGCCTGCAATTCCTCGATGGTCATTGCGGCGAGCTTTTCACGCAGGACAAAACGGCCGTCCGCGATATCGATCACCGCATGGCTCGTATAGACCCTCGTGATGCAGCCGACGCCAGTCAGGGGAAATGTGCATTTGGAGACAAGTTTCGGCTTGCCGTCCTTCGTCACATGCTCGGTGATGACGAAAACCTGCTTGGCACCATGCACCAGATCCATCGCGCCGCCGACCGCCGGCACGCCTTTGGAGCCGACGCGCCAGTTGGCGAGATCGCCATTTTCCGCCACCTGATAGGCGCCGAGGATTGCAACGTCGAGATGGCCGCCCCGCACCATGGCGAAGCTGTCCGCGTGATGAAAGAAAGCCGCGCCGGGCTTGACCGTGACGGCCTTTTTGCCCGCGTTGATCAGATCCCAGTCTTCCTCACCGGCTGCCGGAGGCTCGCCGAAATCGAGGATGCCGTTTTCCGTATGGAAGATCGCCTGTCTGCCGGGCGGCTGATAGCGGGCGACCATTTCCGGAAAACCGATCCCGAGATTGATATAGGCGCCATCTTCGATATCCTGCGCGGCACGCCAAGCGATCTGCGTGTTCGACAGTTTGATGTCTTCGCGGGTGTCCAGTGTCTGAGTTTCGCCGCTCATGCGCTCATTCCTCCGGCATAGGCCACTCCGGCCCGGATGAGTTCTTCTTCTTGCTGAGGGTTTGAAACCTCGACCACCGCATCGACAAAGATGCCGGGCGTGATCACGTGTTCGGGGTCGATGTCGCCGGGTTCAACGATCTGCGAGACCTGGGCGATGGTCGTGGTCGCCGCCATGCACATCAGAGGATTGAAGTTCCGGCCGGCCTTGCGATAGGTGAGGTTGCCATGGGTGTCGCCCAGATGCGCCTTGACGATGGCAAAGTCGGCCTTGAGCCAGCGCTCCTGCACATAATGTCGTCCATCGAACTCGGCGACTGGTTTGCCCTCGGCGAGTTCCGTTCCATAACCCGTCGGCGTGTAGAAGGCCGGTATGCCGGCGCCACCTGCGCGGATCCGCTCGGCAAGCGTGCCCTGGGGGACGAGTTCCAACTCGATCTTTCCGGCCAGATAAGTATCGGTGAAGGCGCGCGGATCGGACGAGCGAGGGAAGGAGCAGATCATCTTCGCGATCATGCCCGCATCGATCATCGCCGCAATACCGATGCGTCCGTTCCCGGCGTTGTTATTGATCACGGTCAGGTTTTTAGGACCATTGTCGATCAGCGCGTGGATGAGTTCGATCGGCGCACCGGAGCCTCCGAAGCCACCGATCATCACCGTTGCACCGTCGGTGATCTTGGACACGGCATCAGCCAAAGTCCGAATTGTTTTATCCATCAGTATCCTCCGCAAACCGCTCCCGCTGCAGAAACAACTAAATCCCATAAGGATGGACGGCAAACCATTTGTGCGATATCGTCTCTTTGTACGATTATCGCACAAAACGAGGCTCTGTTGGACGTCAAGACGAGAGACATGATGGGCGGGCTGGCAAAGGGCCTCAAGGTCATAGAAGCCTTCTCTGCCGAGCGACCGCGTCTCAGCATCGCCGAAGCCTCACAGCTCACCGGTTATGATCGCGCGACGGTGAGACGATGCCTCCTGACGCTCTCCGAACTCGGCTATTGTGCCTATGACGGAAAATTCTTCACCGTCACGCCCCGCGTCTTGCGACTGGGAACGGGATGCCTGGCAGCGATGCCACTTCCGAAGATCGTGCAGCCTTGGCTCGATGACCTGTCCGAACAGACAGGCCAAAGCACATCCGTTTCCATTCTTGATGCGAGTGACATCGTCTACGTCGCGCGGGCCGCGCAGCGCAGGGTCATGTCGATTTCGCTGATGCCGGGCTCACGCCTTCCAGCCTACTGCACCTCTATGGGGCGGGTGATGCTGGCAGCACTTCCTGTCGAGCAGGCAGAAGATCTTCTTTCATCAAAGCCGCTCGTGGCGAGGACCGCAAAGACCGTGACCGACATCGAAACACTCAAGGGCGAACTGCTCCGCATCCGTGATCGCGGCTATGCCTGCATCGATCAGGAGGTCGAAATCGGCCTCCGCTCTCTGGCCGTCCCGCTATTCGGCCCCCGCGGCCAGGTTGTCGCCGCATTGAATATCGGGCTCGCCGCATCGGAAGAGCCGATGCAGGCTGTCGCTGACCGTTATATTCCGTCACTGCTTAAAGTTCAGAAGGAACTGACAGGCATATCCAGCTGAAATTGCAGGATATGACAGTCTTCCAACTCCGAAACCATCTTATTCCCGCGGTATCTCCTGCAGCATCCGGATGATGGCGGAAAAGTCCTCGCCGCCGTGTCCGGCTGCCTCGAACTGGGCGTAGAGGTCGGCCGCGTGGGCTCCGAGCGGTGTCGCGGCGCCGGATTGTTGTGCTGCTTCTTGCGACAGCAGCAAGTCCTTCAGCATCAGCGCCGTGGCAAAACCAGGCCGGTAGTCGTTGTTGGCAGGCGATGTCGGCACGGGACCGGGCACAGGGCAATAGGTCGTCAACGACCAGCACTGGCCCGATGAGGTCGAGGCGACATCGAACAGCGCCTGATGCGAGAGGCCCAGCTTTTCAGCCAGACCGAACGCTTCGCAGACGCCGATCATCGAGATGCCGAGGATCATGTTGTTGCAGATCTTTGCAGCCTGACCCGCACCATCGCCGCCGCAGTGGACAATCTTGCGGCCCATGGCTTCGAGGATAGCCTTACCCGACGCAAACGCACTCTCCGAGCCGCCCACCATGAATGTCAGCGTGCCCGCTTCCGCGCCAGTCGTTCCCCCGGACACCGGAGCATCGAGAGAGAGGCAACCCATCGCGCTTCCCAGAGCATGCGCCTTGCGGGCGCTTTCCACGTCCACGGTCGAGCAATCGATGAGCAGCGTTCCCTCGGGGATCACGGATGCCAGATCCGACCAGACGGCGAGGACATGCTGGCCCTTGGGCAGCATGGTGATAATGCAGTCTGCATTCAGCACAGCCTGGGGGAGGGTGCTTGCCGCGTTGACGCCATGCGCGCTTGCGGCATTCCTGCTCGCCTCCGAAAGATCGAAGCCCCAGACGTCATGTCCCGCCTTGACGAGATTGGCCGCCATCGGCCCGCCCATGTTCCCAAGTCCAACGAATGCAACCTTGCTCATAGTCCCCCCTTACCGATTGTCCGCCAAGATCATCGCCGCCGCCTTTTCGGCAATCATGATCGTCGGAGAATTCGTGTTGCCCGATGTGATGGCGGGCATGATTGATGCGTCGGCAATTCTCAGCCGGCCGAGTGCTCTCATTTTCAGTCGCGGATCGACGACGCTATCGGGATCCGACCCCATCCGGGCCGTGCCCACGGGATGGAAAATCGTCGTTCCTATTTCGCCGGCAGCGCGCTCCAGATCTGCATCCGTGTCGTACGCCGGTCCCGGCTTGTATTCTTCCGGCTGGTAGCGGGCGAAAGCAGGCTGCGCGACGATGTTGCGGGTCAGCCGGATCGAACTTGCCGCGACACTGCGGTCGGCAGCTGTCGAAAGATAGTTCGGCCGGATCGCCGGCGCTGCTGCAAAATCCGGGCCTTTCAGATGCACGGAACCGCGGCTTTCGGGGCGAAGATTGCATACGCTTGCGGTGATTGCCGGAAAAGCATGAACCGGATCCCCGAAGCGGTCCAGCGAGACCGGTTGGACATGGTATTCGAGATCAGCCGTTTCCTTGTCCGGACCCGACCGGGTAAAAATCCCGAGCTGGCTTGGAGCCATGGACATAGGTCCTGAGCGTTTCAGCGCATATTCCAGCCCGATCGCAGCCTTGCCGAGCCAGCGAGAGGCTTTCTCGTTCAGCGTCGGCACGCCGGTGACCTTGTAGACCAGCCGTAGCTGCAGGTGATCCTGCAGGTTTTCGCCGACCTGTCGCACCTCCTTGACCATCTCGACCCCGGCGTCCGCCAGAACCTCGCCGCGTCCGACGCCTGAGAGTTCGAGCACATGCGGCGTCCCGATCGCGCCGGCCGAAAGCACCGTCTCGCGACGGGCATGAGCCACCTGCGACACGCCATTCTGCTGGAACTCGACGCCTTTCACCTCACCGGTTTCGATGATCAGGCGGCGGACATGCGCCTTGGTGAGGACGCGTAGGTTCGGCCGCTTCATGGCGGGCCGCAGAAACGCCTTGGAGGTGTTCCAGCGAATGCCCGAACGCTGGTTGACGTCGAAATAGCTTGAGCCTTCGTTGTCGCCGCGGTTGAAATCCTCGATCATCGGGATGCCCGCCTGTTCCGCCGCCTTGCGGAAACTGTCCAGCACCGCCCAGTGCAGACGCTGCTTTTCGACCCGCCATTCGCCGCCTTCGCCATGCAGATCGTCGCCGCCCTTGTAGAAGTCCTGGCTCTTGCGAAACAGCGGCAGCACGTCGTCCCAGCCCCAGCCGGCACATCCCATCTGCCGCCATAGGTCGTAATCGCGCGCTTGGCCGCGCATATAGATCATGCCGTTGATCGAGGAGCAGCCACCGAGCAGCTTTCCGCGCGGATAGAACAGGGAGCGGCCGTTGAGGCCTTCCTCCTTTTCGGTGGCAAAACACCAGTCGGTGCGCGGGTTGTTGATGCAATAGAGATAGCCGACCGGGATATGCACCCAGTGATAGTTGTCGGTCCCGCCGGCTTCCAGCAGCAGCACGCTGTTGCGGCTATCGGCCGAAAGGCGGTTCGCAAGAACGCAGCCGGCGCTTCCGGCACCGATGATGATGTAGTCGTAGGTTTCCATGATCTTCAGCCAATCAGCGGCGATGCTCGAAGCCCAGTTTTCGGCCAAGCCGCGAGGCGTAGAATTCCCCGATCAGGCCGCGCCGGAAGAGGAGGACGCAGACCATGAAGACCACGCCGGTGATGATCGTGACGGGAAATTCCGAGGTCGCGAGGTAGTTCTGCAGTGCCACGACAAGCCCGGCGCCAAAGATCGGTCCGATCAGCGTGCCGATGCCCCCAAGCAGCGTCATCAGGATCACCTCGCCGGACATCTGCCAGCCGACATCGGTCAGCGTCGCGAACTGGAAGACGAGCGCCTTGGTTCCGCCGGCAAGCCCGGCAAGCGCCGCCGACATGACGAAGGCGCCGAGCTTGTAGCGGGATACGGAATAGCCGAGCGAGATGGCGCGCTGCTCGTTTTCGCGGATCGATTTGAGGATCATGCCGAAGGGCGAGTTGATGAACCGCCAGATGATCGCCATGCCGATCAAGAAGACGGCCAGCACGAAATAGTACATGTTCGTCGTTTCGCTGAGATCGATAAAGCCGAACAGGTGGCCGCGCGGCACGGACTGGATGCCGTCTTCGCCATGCGTGAATTCCGCCTGCAGGCAGAAGAAGAAGAACATCTGCGAAAGCGCAAGCGTGATCATCGCAAAGTAGATGCCCTGCCGCCGTATCGCAAAGAAGCCCATGATCAGGCCAAGCACGGCCGCTCCGAATGCACCGACGAGAATGCCGAGTTCCGGCGACAGACCCCAGACCTTCACGACATGGGCAGTAAAATAGGCGGCTCCGCCGAAGAACGTCGCATGGCCGAAGGACAACAGGCCCGTGTAACCCAACAGCAGATTGAACGCGCAGGCAAATAGCGCAAAGCACAAAAGCTTCATCAGAAAGATCGGGTAGAAGAACAGCGGTGCAACAAGGAGCAGCACCAGTCCCAACCCGATGAAGATCGCGTAGGTTTTCGTGGCTGTGCCCGATCTCTCGATGCGCGGCGGGGCGGCGGTGTGGATGATGTCGCTCATCTCTGGCATCCTTCCCTAAACATCCCGGCCGAAAAGACCGGCTGGCCGCAGAAGCAGCACGATCGCCATGATCACGAAGATCACGATGCTCGATGCTTCCGGATAAAACACTTTCGTCAGGCCCTCGGCGATTCCGAGCATGTAGCCGGTCAGGATCGCACCCATGATCGATCCCATGCCGCCGACGACGACGACCGCAAAGACCACGATGATAATGTTGGACCCCATCAGCGGCGAGACCTGGTAGATCGGCGCCGCCAGAACGCCGGCAAAGGCGGCAAGGCCCGCGCCGAGCCCGTAGGTGAGTGTCAAAAGCACCGGCACGTTGACGCCAAACGCCTGCACCAGGATCGGGTTTTCCGTGGCTGCCCGCAAATAGGCGCCGAGCTTGGTCTTTTCGATCAAAAGCCAGGTGCCGATACAGGCGACCAGGGAGACGACCACCACCCAGCCGCGATAGATGGGTAGGAACATGAAGCCGAGATTGGTGCCGCCGGCAAGCTGCGTCGGAACCGAATAGGGCTGGCCCGACGAACCGTAGAGATACCGGAACGTGCCCTCGATGGTGAGCGCCAATCCGAAGGTGAAGAGCAGGCCGTAGAGGTGGTCCAGTTTGTAAAGCCGTGACAGCAGGAAGCGTTCGGTAATTGCTCCGAACAGGCCGACGACGAGAGGTGCGAGAACGAGCGCGAACCAGTAGTTGATGCCGAAATACTGCAGCATCAGCATGGCAACGAAAGCGCCGAGCATATACTGCGCGCCGTGGGCAAAGTTGATGACCCGCAGCAACCCGAAGATGACCGCAAGACCGAGGCTTAAAAGTGCGTAGAAAGAGCCGTTGATCAGGCCGATCAGGAGCTGTCCGAGGAAAGCCTGGAGCGGAATGCCGAAAATCATGGTCATGGTGCGGCGCTCCTGGCGTCGTCTGATTTTACCGAAACTGGACGCGAGCGCGTTGCCAGGTCGTCCGTGCGGTGATCCGTTTGCATTGCGACCATGCTCAAACCCCCAGAACCTTATGCAGCATGTCCATCCGCTCCGGCAGCTCGCCGACGGGGAAATTGGCCACCATTTTTCCGTGGTCCATCAGGTAGAACCGGTCAGCGACTCGGCTTGCGAAGCGAAAATTCTGCTCGACCATCAACACCGTCATGCCGCGGTCCTTGAGCGTCTTCAGGACTTCGCCGATGCGCTGCACGATGACAGGCGCTAGCCCTTCCGTCGGCTCGTCGAGGATAAGCAGTTTTACCCCGGTGCGCAGGATCCGGGCGATCGCCAGCATCTGCTGTTCGCCGCCGGAGAGTTTCGTGCCGGGACTGGAGCGGCGCTCGTGAAGGTTCGGGAATAGTTCGTAGATCTCGCTGAGCGGCATTCCCCCTTGCGCAACGACCGGTGGCAGCATGAGGTTTTCCTCGACCGTCAGCGTCGAGAAGATTCCGCGCTCCTCAGGCACAAAGCCGAGACCCGCATGGGCGGTTCTGTGCAATGGAACCCGCGACATGTCCTGGCCGGAAAACAGGATCTCGCCGCGCCGTTCGCGGATGATGCCCATGATCGTGCGCAGCGTCGTGGTCTTGCCGACGCCGTTGCGACCGAGAATGGTGATGGTTTCGCCCTCGTGCACCGTCATGTCGACGCCGTGCAGGACATGGCTTTCACCATACCAGGCATTGAGATTGGAAACCTGAAGCAGCGGTTGTGCCATCATGCCTCCTCCGTGCCCATGTAAGCGGTGCGGACACGCGGATCCTGGCTCACCGTCGCGTAATCGCCCTCGGCCAGAATTTCGCCGCGCTGTAGCACCGTGACGTGGTGGCAGATATCTGCAACGACGGAAAGATTGTGCTCCACCATCAGCACCGCGCGGGTTTTCGCCACTTCGCGGATGATGGCGGACACGGTGCCGATATCCTCCTGGCCCATGCCGGCCATCGGCTCGTCGAGCAGCAGCACTTTGGGATCGAGTGCCAAAGTCGTGGCAATCTCCAGTACCCGCTTGCGACCGTAGGAAAGGTCGGCAGCCAGCGCATTTCGCTCGCGTTTCAGCCCCACAGTCTCGATCAGCTCGTCGGCGCGGGCATCCAGCCGGTCGAGCGAGGAGAGCGGCAGCCAGAACTGTGTCGACAACCCGCTCGGACGCTGCAATGCGACGCGGACATTGTCACGCACGGTCAGATGCGGAAACACGGCCGAGATCTGGAACGAGCGGACCAGCCCCATCCGCGCCACCTTGTCGGGTGGCAGTTTCGTGATGTCGGCGCCCATCAGCGTGATCGAACCGGCCGTCGGCTGCAAAAACTTGGTGAGCAGATTGAACACCGTCGTCTTGCCGGCGCCGTTCGGACCGATCAGCGCATGGACACTGGCGTCGTGAACATCGAGATCGACATTCTTGACGGCTGCGAATGCTCCAAAGCTCTTCGACAGGCCACGGGCGGACAAGACCACCCGTGGCTGCTCGTTAGTCGAGATCGATGCGACTGCCATCGCTCACTTCACCAGCTCGCAACCGGCCTTGGCCGGGTCGAGATAGGCCTCCTTGCCGGGAATGGTGGCAAGCACGTTGTAATAGTCCCACGGCTCCTTGCTTTCGTCAGGCTTCTTTACCTGCAGCAGGTACATGTCGTGGATCATTCGGCCGTTGGCTCCGACCGTGCCGCCGCGCGCGAAAAAGTCGTCGACCGGCATTTCATGCAGAGCTTTGGAAACCGCATCGCTCTCGTCCGTACCGGCCTTCTGCACGGCTTTGAGATACTGCGTCACGGCAGAATAGGTGCCCGCATGAACCATGTTCGGCATCTTGTTGGTCCGGGCAAAAAACTTCTTGGCAAACTCGCGGCTCTTGTCGTCGAGGTTCCAGTAATAGCCTTCCGTTAGCGTCAGGCCTTGTGCTGCCTCAAGTCCGAGCCCGTGCACTTCGGCCAGCGTGAACAGGAGCGCCGCCAATTTCTGACCGCCTTGGACAATACCGAACTCGGCCGCCTGCTTGATCGAGTTGGCCGTGTCGAGACCGGCATTGGCAAGCCCGATCACCTTCGCGCCTGATGACTGCGCCTGCAGCAGGAAGGATGAGAAATCCTGGCTCGACAGGGGATGCCGCACCGAACCGACGACCGTGCCGCCATTGGCCTTCACGTAGTCACTGGTCTGCTGCTCGAGGGAATAGCCGAATGCATAGTCCGCGGTCAGGAAAAACCAGCTGTCACCGCCCTGCTTGACCATCGCACCGCCTGTGCCGACCGCAAGCGCGTGGGTATCATATGCCCAGTGAAAGCCGTAGGGCGTGCAGGACTTGCCCGTGAGATCAGTGGTCGCCGCACCGGTGTTGATGGTGATCTTCTTCTTGTCCTTGGACAGCGCCTGGACCGCGAGACCGACCGACGACGTTGTCAGGTCCATGATCGTATCGACCTGCTGGGTATCGTACCACTGGCGGGCGATGTTGGAGGCGATGTCGGGCTTGTTCTGATGGTCGGCGTCGATGACCTCGATCGGAACATTCAGAACCTTGCCGCCAAAATCCTCGACCGCCATCTTTGCAGCCTCAACGGACGACTTGCCGCCGAAATCGGAATACACGCCGGACTGGTCGTTCAGGATACCGATCCTGACCTTGCCGTCGGATGCCGTTTGGGAAAATGCAGTGCTGCTGGCGAGCAATACGGCCAGCGGTGTAACAACGGACGCCACAAACGTCTTTCGCATAAGGTCTCCTCCCAGAGATAACAGCGCGCGAGTCTGTTCAAATTTGGCGGGCCACCCTCCTCAAAGCAGCCCCTCCTGTGGGTATGGTCGAGTAAAACGAACGTTGACGCAAGGAGGAGCGCGCTATTAATTGCAAACAGCCTCTGTTCAATTTTGAACAGACACGTGACAGCGTTTGAACAGATAGGGACATTGGAGCGCTAACCGCCGACATGACAGCCAGCCCGAACTTCACCTGGGACGACCTTCAATATTTCCTGGCCGTCGCCCGAACCGGGCAGCTTTCCGTCGCGGCCCGGCAGTTGCGCACCAGCCATGCCACCGTATCGCGCCGCATCGACCGACTGGAATTCAGTCTCCGGATCAAGCTTTTCGAGCGCAATCCGCGCGGCTATGTCCTAACGGGAATTGGACAACGCTTCATCGAAGCGGCGGAACGCATGGAGGCGGAAGCGGACCGGTTACAGATGGATATCTTCTCGGGGAGCGCTGCTCACCAGGGCGTCGTCCGTCTCAGTGCTCCGGAAGGAATTGCGAACTTCTTCCTCGCGCATCAGATCAGTGATTTCACCGTCCAGCATCCCAATCTCTCGCTCGAGCTGGTGACGATCCAGCAGATCATGTCGTTGTCGCGCAAGGAGGCCGACATTGCCATCTCGCTCGATCCGCCGAAGGGCGGACCCTACGAAATCGAGAAGATCACCGACTATCGGCTGAACATCTACGGCGCAAAATCCTACCTGTCCGATCGACCGGAGATCAAAAGCCGCGACGACCTGCTGCTACACCCCTTCATCGGCTACATCCAGGATATGATCTTTGCGCCGGGACTGGACTATCTGGGCGACGTCCATCCGGGGATCCGGCCGCGGTTTCAGAGCTCAAGCATCTCGGCGCAACTGACGGCGACGCTTCAGGGCCAGGGACTCTGCATCCTGCCGCATTTCATTGCGCGCCGTCAGCCGGATCTCGAGTTGGTGCTGTCCCGCGAGGTGCAGTTGACCCGGCACTACTACCTGGTCCGCCACCGCGACATGAGCCGCATTCCCCGTGTACGTGCCGTCGCCGATTACCTTTTGGCAGTCGTGCAGAACAATCGAGATGCTTTTCTTGGCGAAATAGAAAGCGCCTGAGCAGAACGAAATGTGCCCGCCAAACCGGGTTTACCTGGCGTGGCGGGCACTGTACCGAGACAGTACCGCGTTTGGAATCAGTGGCTGACGATTTTTACCGGGATTGCCTTGGACGCCGGCGTCTTGGACATCTCGTCGTGATGGTCGATTGCGTTCAGCACATTGCATTCGGGATAGTACCCACCGATCGTGCCGCGCGGAAGCTTGTGCGCTCTGACCGTCAGCCCGCCGAGTTCGCGGTGTTTGCCGTCTTCGAAGTCACTGACGAGCGATACGACCTGACCTTCCCGAAGTCCTGCTGCAGCGATGTCTTCCGGACACATGAGAAGCACGTCTCGCGTACCCTCGATGCCGCGGAATCGATCCGAATAGCCATAGATCGTTGTGTTAAACTGGTCGTTGGATCGCATCGTGATCAGCCGGAACCGACCAGGCGCATCCTCGAACGACAACGCGTTGAGCTGATGCGGCGTTGTAAAGACCGCTTTCTTTTCCTCGGTATTCCACTTGCGGTCATGCGCATCATTGCCGCGGTAAAAGCCGCCGGGCTCGAACATGCGCTGGTTGTAATGCTTGAAGTCGTCGGGGTAGGTTGCCTCGATGAGATTGCGGACGAGGCTGTAGTCCCGCGTCCATTCGTCCCATTTCAGCTTCGGGTTATGGTCGAGGGTTGCCTTGGCGATGCCGGTCACGATCGCAAGTTCGCTCTGGAGTTGCTTGGATGCCGGCGTGCGCTTTCCGATCGAACCGGAAATGTGGGAGAAGCTGTCTTCCGTCGTGACGGACTGATTTCCGGTCGCCTGCATGTCGATCTCGGTTCTGCTAAGACATGGCAAGATCCAGGCCTCCTTGCCCGGAAACAGATGGCTGCGGTTGAGCTTGGTCGAGACCATGACAGTCAACTCCTGCTCGGCCCAGACCCGCTCCATATCGACCTGATCCGGCACGGCGCGAAGCAGATTGCCGCCGAGTGAGATCGTGGCGCGAATGGTTCCCGCCATCATGCCTTTGACCGCATCGACGATGTGCGTTCCGTCCTCGGTTGGAGGATCGAAATCGAACAGTTCCTTCAGTTTGTCCATCGGGATGAGCTTGGTTTTTTCGGCGATGCCGACGGTCCGCTGGCCCTGAACGTTCGAGTGGCCACGCACCGGACAGCAACCAGCCCCCTCGCGGCCGATATTGCCGCGCAGGAGGAGAAGGTTGACCAGCATCGCGATGTTGAGGCCGCCCTGCGAGTGCTGGGTCAGTCCCATTCCATAGACGCCGATGACGCGCTTGGCGGCAATATAAGTCGCGCCTGCCTCGCGCAGATCAGCCTCCGTGAGCCCGCTTTCGCGGACAATGTCCGACCAAGGCGTATCGCGCACGCATTCGATGAACTTGTCGAAGCCCGTCGTATGCTCGGCGATGAAATCGACATCGAGAACACGCGCCCGGCCAGCGGCAACCGCCGCATCATCGGCCTCGACGACGGTCTTACAAAGACCCAGCATGGCAGCGACGTCACCACCGGCCTGCACCTGCAGATACTGATCGGATATCTTGGTCTCGTTGCCCGTGACCATGTCGAGCGGATTTTGCGGGTTCACGAACGACACGAGACCCTGCTCGATGACAGGGTTGAATGTGACGATCTTCGCGCCGCGCTTTTTGGCTTCCTGCAGCGGATGCAGGAAACGTGGACTGTTGGTGCCCGGGTTCTGGCCGAAGAAGAAGAAGGCGTCGGTCTTTTCCAAATCTTCCCAGACGATAGTACCGACCGGCGAGCCGATGACCTTGGTGAGGCCGACGGACGTCGTCTCGTGGCACATGTTCGAGCTCTGCGGCAGGTTGTTGTTGCCGTAGGCGCGTGCCAGCAAGGCATAGAGGTAGGATGCTTCCAGTCCGGCATGGCCCGACGAATAGAAGACTACACTCTTCTTCTCCAGGCGCTTTAGCGTTGCGCCGATCTTCTGGAAAGCCTCGTTCCAGGTGGCCTCCACGTATTGTCCGGTCGCGTGGTCGAAGCGGAGAGGATGGGTCAGGCGACCTATCATCTCCAGATCGTGGTCTTTCCAGCCCTTCAGCTCCTCCACCGTATGCTTCTTGAAGAAATCAGGTCCGCAACGGGAGTTGGTCAGGTCCCACATGGTGGCCTTGGCACCATTCTCGCAAAACTCGAAGGGGTGATAGTTCTTAGGCTTTGGCCAGGCGCAGGAGACGCACATAAATCCGCCCGGCTTGTTTTGGCGAGACAACGTTTCGAGAAACGCTGGTGGAGGCGAACTCTCGCCGTAGATCCGGAAAATCGACTTTACCGAGCCCCAACCACCTGCAGGGCCTTTGCCTTCAGGATTGCTGATGTTGTCTGCCATGGGTGGGCCTCCGAAATGTTCGCTGAAAGGGATGCTAGGGGCGGCATCGACATAACTCGAAGAAGGCGCGATCGTTCCTCCCGCCGGGCAGTCGTTTCCGAGCGGCTGTCGGATCCGGAGACGGCATAGGGCTTCGGTTTCAGGATGACGCATAGAGCAAATGACTGACGTGACGTTGCTCCACTATTCTTCTTGAACCGGCGGCATATATAGGCGTTTGCGTCCGGACGATTGCGGTTGGGCGCGCCAGGCAAGACTAGTTGTAAACAGGGAGATACCGGCCGTGCACCTGCCCAAGATCGTGATCGGAACCATATTCGCCATTGCCGCATCTGCGGCCACGGCATCGGCGCAAGTCGTCGTATCTTCAAAGATCGATACCGAGGGCGGCGTCCTCGGCAACATCATTTTGTCCATCCTGAACGCAAACGACATCAAGACGACGGATCGCGTTCAGCTCGGCGCCACACCTGTCGTGCGCAAGGCGATCACCGCCGGCGAAATCGACATCTATCCGGAATATACCGGCAATGCGGCGTTCTTCTTCGAAAAAGCCGAAGACCCGGCCTGGAAGGACGCGGCAAAGGCCTATACTGAGGCCAAGAAGCTGGATTACGATGCAAACAAGATCGTCTGGCTGACCCCGTCTCCGGCAAACAACACCTGGGCGGTCGCCATCCGCAAGGAAGTCGCGGACGAAGGCAAGATCAAGACCTTCAGCGAATTCGGCTCGTATGTTGCTGGCGGCGGTAAGGTCGTTCTGGCTGCCTCCTCGGAATTCGTCAACTCGGCTGCAGCCCTTCCGGCCTTCCAGAAGACCTACGGCTTCACGCTGAAGTCCGACCAGCTGATCACGCTGTCCGGCGGCGACACCGCTGCTACGATCGCAGCAGCTGCAAACCAGACCAACGGCGCCAATGCGGCGATGGTCTACGGCACGGACGGTGGCATTGCGCCATCAGGTCTCGTCGTTCTGGAAGACGACAAGGGCGTCCAGCCGGTCTACCAGCCGGCTCCGATCATCCGTGAAGCGGTTCTGAAGGAGCATCCACAGATCGAAACGCTTTTGAAGCCTGTCTTCGAAAAGCTTGACCTTGTGACACTTCAGGAATTGAACGGCCGCGTGCAGCTCGGTGGCGAACCGCCGAAGGCCGTTGCCGAAGACTTCCTGAAGAAGAACGGATTTCTGAAGTAAAGCTGGCTGTATGATGCATTCCACCCTCAGGGGCGGGATGCATCACCCGGGGGCCAAGGAGGATCGGATTGAAGCTTCGCCTCGATAAGCTGGGTGTCGTCGTGGCGCTGCTGGCGGTCTACGCTGCCTTCTTCGCGCCCCTCATGATTTTCCGTCCCAACCGGATCGTGCCGGGGCAGGGGAAGTCTCTCTGGGAATCCCTGCCGCCCTCCACGTCGATCGCCTTCGTCGTCGTTATCGGCGTCGCGATCCTCATCACACTCTTCAAAACACCTCTTTATCTGAGGCTGTCGGCTGCGGCGGCCGTTCTCGCGGGACTTGCCATCTCCGTCGGTTCCGCCGCGTCGTTTCTGACGCCGGACGGCAATACCTATGCTCGTGTTTCGCCGGCCTCCGGTGCCTGGCTGTTGATGCTTGCCTTCGCTCTGCTCGCCGCCGATGCGATCGCCAGACTGCGGCCAACGCCCGTCGTTCGGATCGCCTTGCTGGCGGTCAGCCTAGCGGGAATAGCGGTCGTCCTGTCTTCGGGTCTCTGGGACGGACTTTCCATCATCAGGGAATATGCGGGCCGCGCCGACGTCTTCTGGCAGGAAGCGGGAAAACATGTGACATTGGCGATCGGATCGCTGATTGCAGCCGTCGTCGTCGGTCTTCCCCTCGGCGTTCTTGCCCACCGAGTCACGTCCTTGCGTTCCGGCATTCTCAACACGCTGAACTTCGTCCAGACGATCCCGTCGATTGCCCTGTTCGGCATTCTCATCGCGCCGCTCGGCTGGATCGCCATCAACGTGCCGGGTGCGGCCGCGATCGGCATACGCGGCATTGGCGCTGCACCCGCGTTCGTCGCGCTGTTCCTCTACTCCCTGTTGCCTGTTGTCGCCAACACCGTCGTTGGCCTTGAGGGCGTGCCCCGGGAAGCAAACGAGGCGGCCCGCGGAGTCGGCATGACCGGGCGCCAACGCCTGTTCGGCATCGAACTGCCGCTCGCCATGCCCGTCATCCTGACCGGTATCCGCATCGTTCTGGTTCAGAATATCGGGCTTGCGACCATTGCGGCCCTGATCGGCGGCGGCGGGTTCGGCGTCTTCGTCTTCCAGGGCGTCGGCCAGACGGCAATGGATCTTGTGCTCCTGGGCGCCGTACCCACCGTCGTGCTCGCCTTCACCGCAGCCACCGTATTGGACGCACTCGTCGAACTGAACGCCCCTGTTGGCACTCGAGGCAAAGCCGCATGATCGAAATCGAGACCCTCACCAAGCGTTACGGCGACAATACGGTTGTCGACACAGTGACTATGACGATCCAACCGCGCACGGTAACGGTCATTGTCGGAACGTCCGGCTCCGGCAAGACCACGCTTCTGCGGATGATCAACCGGCTCGTGGAACCGACCTCCGGAACCATCAAGCTCGACGGCGTCGACAATCGCGACCTGCCGGGGTTCGAACTGCGGCGCAGGATCGGCTACGCGATCCAGGGACACGGGCTTTTTCCGCATCGAACCGTCGCGCAGAATATCGCCACTGTTCCGGGTCTGCTTGGCTGGGACCGGCCCCGCATTGACGCCAAAGTAAAAGAGCTGCTCGAACTCTTCCAGCTCGACCCCGCCGATTTCGCGTCGCGTTTTCCGCATGAACTCTCCGGCGGGCAGCAACAGCGCGTCGGCGTGGCACGCGCACTTGCGGCTGAACCCAACGTGCTCCTGATGGATGAGCCGTTCGGCGCTCTCGACCCGATCATTCGCGCCAAGGCGCAGCAGGACCTTATCAGCATTCAAAAAGTGCTCGGCACGACCATCGTTCTCGTCACGCACGATATGGACGAGGCCTTTCATCTGGCGGACCGGATTGCGGTGATGGACAAGGGCAAGGTCGTTCAATACGGCGCGCCCGTCGAGCTGGTTCGACAGCCTGCGACCCCGTTCGTCGAGACCCTGATCGGTGATACGGAGCGGCCGTTCCGGCTCCTGTCGATGCAGACTATCGGTGAGGCCGTCGAGCCCAATCAAGCGACAGGGGAACCACTGTCCGAAGACATGAGCCAGCGAGAAGCGCTATCAAAGCTTTTGTGGACGGGACAGCAGGCATTGCCTGTTCGCGCATCCGATGGGCGGATCATCGGCTCTGTTTCGGTCGAAGGACTTTCGAAGCGCGCGGCGGGTCTGGCATGAGAGCGTGGCTTCCTCTCATGCTGCGGGCGTTACTGCTCGTTCTTCTGCTGACGTTCCTGCTGATGCCCGAATCGTTCGATCCCATCCTGCGCCCGCTGGTTCAGCAGAATGCGCCCGCGATCTACAATCAGGGAAGTCTTCTGACACTCACGCTTCTGCATCTGAGGACGGTCGCCATCGCCACGACAGCAGCGATTCTTGTGGCTGTTCCCATGGCAATTCTCGTGACGCGGCCGATCGGCGCCGAGTTTTTGCCGCTCTCGCGGGGCCTCGTGAATATCGGGCAAACCTTCCCGCCAGTAGCGGTGCTGGCGCTCGCGGTTCCAACGCTGGGGTTTGGTGAAAAACCGACGCTGGTCGCGCTCTTTCTCTACGGTTTGCTGCCGATTTTCGAAAACACACTGACGGGGCTGACGACCCTTCCGCCGTCTGTCATGGAGGCGGCGCGCGGGACAGGCATGACCGGGTTGCAGCGGCTGTTCAAGGTCGAGCTGCCGCTCGCCACACCCGTCATCCTCGCCGGTATCCGTCTGTCGGTCGTGATCAGTCTCGCCACGGCCACGATCGGTTCGACCGTTGCCGCAAAAACCCTGGGCGAAGTCATCATCGCCGGCCTGCAGGCCAACAACCTCGCCTTTATCCTGCAAGGCGGCCTGATCGTCGGCGCTCTTGCGATCCTCATCTACGACACGCTGTCCGCCGTCGAGCGGGTTGCAGCTCGTCGTACGGGCCTGAACGTGCGGTAATTCCGCTTCTGGTAGAGCTTCAACGCTGACAGTCTAGCTGTCCCACTTCGGCCCGACACCGCGGCCGGTAATCAACCAGCCGAGGCTTACCTGCAGGGAGCGTGCGACGATCTCGAGATCGGTTGCGATCGGTGCGTCACGGTCGTTCTCCCAGGCCTCCCAGACACTCCGGTCAACACCGGACATGTGGGCAGCATCATCTACCGAAAGATCAGTCGCATCGCGTGCCAGGGAGATACGCCCGCCGAGCGTATCGCCGGTAGCCTGGTCGAGATCCGTTCCGTCAATAAACATCGTCTGCTCCTAACAACTGGACGCTGGCATCAAGTAGCAAAAGGGCTCCGCGGATAACCGCGAAGCCCGAGGCCTATGTCAGCCTTCTTCTCCAACCCAGGCCTTGACCTGATCCGGATGGTCCTTGATGTATTTTGCGACCGCTTCGTCGTAGGACGTCTCCTGCGCGGTAAACATCCCCGCTTCGAGATCAGCGATCGGCAGCTTCATGCGCGAGAGGAAGCCGGCAACCTTCGGATTTTCGGTCTTGAAATCCTTGCGGGCGAGAACGTCGACATGCTCTGCTTCACCCAACGATTTCTTGGGGTCGGTCAGGTAACGAAGCTTGTACTTGCCGAACATCCAATGGGGGCTCCAGGACGTGGCGACGAACCACTTTTCGCTGCGCATGGCGCGATCGACCGTCGTCAGCATGCCCGCCTCACTGGAGATCTGCAGCTTGTAGTCGTCGAGACCGTAATCCTTCACGGCCTTTTCTGACAACCGTGTCAGACCTGCGCCCGGATCGATGCCCTGCACGATGCCGGAAAGCTTCTTTTGCACTTCAGGCTTCTTCAGATCCTCGATCGAAGCGATCTCGCTTTCCGGGATATAGGCCGGAACGACCCAGCCCAGCTTTGCGCCGTCATAGACGGTACCGAGCGTTTCGACCTTGTCCTTCACCTTCTCGTAGTAGTCCGCATGGGTCTGCGGCAGCCAGGCCATCATCATCGCGTCGAGATCGCCGCGGCTGACACCCTGGTAGAGCGGAGCGACATCGGACTGTACCAGCTCGACTTCCGTGCCGAGTTCATCCTTGATGAGCTTTGCGGCGAGCTTGGTGACAAATTCAGCATCGGACCAAGCGGACCAGCCGATCTTTACCGGCTTGGCGTCCTGCGCCATCGTTGCGGTCACAGATCCACCGATGAGAGTGGCGGCGAGCCCGAGGGTTGCGAGGGTCTTGAACATGTAGTCTCCTTTTTGGGAGGTTTGCAATTGCGGGTTCATCACCCGCACGGTTCGGCGAAGGACTGGATCAGGCGGTTGCCGTCACCATGTCCTCACGCTCGTTTCTCTTGAAAAGCGCGCGCCAGAGGGCGTTCGGCTTTCTGGATTTCTGGCCGAGGCTCTGGGTGATCCGGTCGAGAATGACGGCCAGGATGACGACGGCAAGACCGCCCTCGAAGCCCGTGCCCACATCCAGGCGCTGGATACCGGTCAGAACCGTGTTGCCGAGCCCGCCGGCGCCGATCATCGAAGCGATGACGACCATCGACAGCGACAGCATGATCGTCTGGTTGATACCGGCCATGATCGAGGGCAGGGCATTGGGAAGCTGGATCTTGAACAGAAGCTGCGTCGAGGTGCAGCCAAACGCGTTGCCTGCCTCGATAAACTCGTGATGTACCTGGCGGATGCCAAGATTGGTCAGTCGCACGACAGGCGGCATTGCAAAGATCACCGTGGCGATGGCACCCGGTACCGCTCCAAGCCCGAAGAACATCGCTGCCGGAATGAGGTAGACGAACGCCGGCATGGTCTGCATCAGATCGAGGATGGGCCGGACGATGGCTGCGACACTATCCTTGCGCGCCATGGCAATGCCGAGCGGCAGGCCGATGATCATCGCCATCAGCGTGGACGCGATCACCAGGGAAAGCGTCTCCATCATGGCGCTCCAAAGACCCATGTGGTCCACCAGCCAAAGTGCGATGCCGGTCAGCAGGCCGAAGCCGAGGCCGACCCGCCAGAGGGATAGCGCGACAAAGATGGCAATGCCGACGGGCATCGGGAGCGCAAGCAGCGCATCCTGGATCGTCCCGGTCACAAAGCCGATCGCCGACGCGATCAGATCGAGAAAGGGGGAGAAGTTGTCGAGGATGTAGTTGACGGCTGTATCGATGCCGTCGCCGATGTTGAAATTCATGTCTGTCTCCGGTTTCTGGCCGGCTACAGCGCCGCCTGCATCGTGGACCGGCAGGGCGCTGCAACAATTCTAAGGTCGTGAATGGAAATCAGCTGGCGCGGTCGAGCGTTTCGAGCAGCGTCGTTTTGCTGATCGATCCGAGATAGCGCTTGGCGTCATCGATGACGGGGACCGGCCAGGCGCTGGCGGCGACCGTGCCGAGAACGTTCGACAGCGGTTCGTCGGCTGCGATTGTCTCGATCCCGGTGAGAAACGCTCCGCGGTAGGGATCATCCGCCTTGGCGCGCAGCTTTTCGACAAGCGATGTCTGGCTGACCATTCCCTGGTAGGTCTTGTCGCGACCAAGAATGATCGCGTATTCGCGGTCGAAGTGCTTCATGCGTTCGAGTGCGGCGGCGGCCGATACACCCTGACGGTCGATGATCGTGACCTGGGTCTTGCGGGCAACATCGCCGGCCTTGAAGACATGGCTGACATCAACATTGCGGAAGAAGGAGCGGACGTAATCATTGGCCGGGCTCATGACGATTTCGTCCGGCGTGCCTACCTGAATGACGCTGCCGTTCTGCATGATGCAGATACGGTCGCCGATCCGCATGGCTTCGTCGAGATCGTGGCTGACGAAGACGATCGTGCGGCTTTGTTCGGACTGAAGACGGACCAACTCGTCCTGCATCTCGGTCCGGATGAGCGGGTCAAGTGCCGAGAAGGCTTCGTCCATGAGAAGAATGGTCGGTTCACTGGCCAAAGCACGGGCAAGGCCGACGCGCTGCTTCATGCCGCCGGACAGCTGATCCGGAAGGCTGTCCTCGTAACCGTCGAGGCCCACGGCCTTCAAAGCAACGAGAGCCTTCTGCCGACGCTCGGCTTCGTTGACGCCTGCGACCTCGAGACCGAAGGAAGCGTTGTTGAGCACGGTACGGTTGGGCAGAAGCGCGAAGGACTGGAACACCATGCTGATATCGCGGCGCCGCAGATCGATCAGTTCCTTGCGCGACATCTGGGTGATGTCACGCCCGTCGATTTTTATCGCACCGGATGTCGGCTCGATGAGCCTGTTCAGCAGACGAAGGAGGGTGGATTTTCCGGAGCCGGACAGGCCCATGATCACGAAAATCTCGCCAGCTTTGATCTCGAAGCTCGCGTCGTTGACACCGACGGAGCAACCGGTCGCTGAATGGATTTCGGATTTTGTCTTGCCGGCGCGGATCATGTCCAAGGCCTTGTCAGGCCGCTCGCCGAAGATTTTGTAGACGTTGTTTAGACTGATCTTGGTCGGTGTCGCTTCGAGCGGCGCGTCATTTTCAGTTGCATAAGCCATTAAAAATTTGGCCCGGGCTCGGTAGCGCGGGCATTCTCCTAGACAGTCGGATCTACTCTAAGGCGGAAGCATAGGCTTTCCGGCCAGAGGTCGTCCGTGTATTTTATTTGGGCGATATAGCCATCGCCGGCGAAGAACCAATCCGATCAGCGTATCGCGAGGATTGTATCAAGTCAGACGTCACGCACTAAAAGCGCGCTTCAGACGCACATTCGTTATGCGCATCTGCAGCCCGTCCATGACCTGTTTGTAGAGCGAGAGATGTGGATGTCCATCAAAAAATCCAATTTGCATGGGCCGGAAAATCTCCCGAAGCGCGCTCATCCATCGCAGATCCACTGCATCAACGAGCATCTCGCCCTATCGAACCCGGATTTCAGACCGGCCATCACGAAACCGTGAAACAATGAAAATCATGCTCTAGCCCAAATTGCGAACCTCCAGACTTTGTGAGCCAGTGAGCTAGACTGCGACGCGCAATCGTCCCAACAAGCCGATTTCCCGACCGTTACACAGCCAACGCAACTCCCCGCAGTCGCTCTGAGAAACACTCGCGTTGCACTGCGACATGGGATATTTGCATTGTTGGGTGATGGGCGGGTAACGACGTCTGGTCTTTGTGAAGCGGTTTACTCAGCGTGGTCTCATGAGCGTTGTCGGGCAGAGTACTTTTATCATCGACAATCTGAGATTAGCGGACGGTCGCCAAGGCATGTCGCTGAGTGTTTCGAACGGCGTGATAGTCGCGATCGGAGAGCAGACCGCACAGCTATCGTCGCCGCGTTTCGATGCTGGAGGGGTGCTGATCCTGCCGGGACTGACGGATGCGCATGTCCATCTCGACAAGGCGATGATCCTTGGCCGCTGCCCGCTGTGCGAGGGGACCCTTGCTGAAGCCGTTCGGCTGACGGCGCAAGCGAAACGCAGCTTTACCGCAGAGGATGTCGAAGCGCGCGGCGCGCAAGTCTTGGAATTGGCTGTGCGTGCGGGTACGCAGCGCATGCGCAGCTTCGTCGAGGTGGATCCACGCGCAGGTCTTCGAAGTCTGGAAGGTCTGCTGCGGCTGAAGCGCAGATGGTCGGGTCTCATCGACGTCCAGCTTTGCGCCTTCGTGCAGGAAGGCCTGACCAACGAGCCTGAAACCATCGACCTTCTTCACGAAGCCATGAGGATGGGTGCGGATCTGATTGGCGGATGTCCTTATACGGACCCTGATCCCGTTGCCCATGTCGAGCTCATCTTCGGCCTTGCCCGTCGTTACAACGTTGATGTCGACTTCCACGCCGACTTCGATCTCGATCCCGGAAATTCCATTTTGCCCGAGATCATCAGGCAGACCGAAGCCTTCGGCTGGGGTGGGCGTGTCACTGTCGGCCATGCAACGAAGCTTGCAGCCTTCGACCCTGACGAGCGTGAGAGGATGGCGCGGAGCATGGCCGAGGCCGGTATCGCTCTCGTCGTCTTGCCCGCGACAGACGCGTTTTTGAACGGATCGCGCGACAACCCGATGCGGCCGCGCGGCATCGCTCCGGCAGCCCAGATGAAGCGCTTCGGCGTGGATGTCGCGCTCGCCACCAACAATGTGCAAAACCCGTTCACCCCGTACGGCGACGCCTCACTGCTTCGGATGGCAGGTCTCTACGCCAATCTCGATCAGCTCTCGACGGCTGCCGACATGCACAGCGTTTTCGAGATGGTTTCGACGGATGCGGAGAAGATCATCGGGATGCTGGCGCCACCGATCGCTGTGGGTGCGAAGGCCGAATTCATTCTTGTTGCCGCAGAAACGGCCGAAGATGCGATCCGCCGCAACGCGCCCGTCGTCGCCGCTGTCAAACGCGGCGTGTTGCGACTATGGGCGCCTCTTGCGCCTTTGATCATTCCGGACTGAAACTTTCCTTGTCCCGCGCGCGTAGTAGGAGCGAAATGCTCATTTCGGCGAAACGCATTGAGGACTAATGCAAAAGATTGTCTTGCTTCTGGGGTTTGCGCTCGCGGCGTTCGGCATCGTCGGCGCGCGGCAGGTGACGGCCGATGACCATGTGCCACAAGCGGTCCGGATCGATGTCGGCGGTTACAAACTCAACAGCGTTCTGATCGAGCCGGACAAAAAAGCGGATCTTCCCCCGATCGTCTTTCTCCATGGTGCGAGCACGAGCCTCAAAGATCCCCTCTTTTCGTTCAGGAAGACGTTGCAGGGCAGGGCGCGACTGCTGTTCGTCGACCGACCGGGACATGGCAGTTCCGATATCGGAGGCGAACAGAATATCCTTCCGGATGGCCAGGCTGATGCCGTCGCGCAACTGATGAGGAAGCGGGGGATCGGCAAGGCCATTATCGTCGGCCATTCCTTCGGGGGCGCCATCGCCGCGGCATTTGCAGTTCGGCATCCGGACATGGTGTCCGGTCTCGTCTTCCTCTCGCCGGCGGTCTACCCCTGGGACGGAAGCGTGGCATGGTATTATTCTGCAGCCACAGCCCCTTTCACGGGCCAGGTCTTCAGCGCACTGGTCGTTCCACCGGTGGGGCTGCTGGCGATCAAGGGTGCGGCGAGCGCAGTCTTCTCTCCCAACCCTGTCCCCGCCGGCTATATTGCCGAGACCAATGCATTTCAGGCGCTGAGCCCAACCGCATTTCGCCATAATGCGCGGGAAATCTCGGCGCTCAGCGACTGGGCACGTACCGCCTCGCGACAATATCCGAAGATCAAGGCGCCGACAGTGATCATCACCGGTGATGCCGATGAGATCGTATCTCCCGAAATCCATGCCAAACATCTGGCGCGCGATATCCGCGGCGCAAAACTGATCGTCGTCCACAAGCTCGGGCACAAGTCCGACTACATCGCGAGGGATCTGGCGGTGGCTGCCATAGAAAGCGTTGCGGGCCGACGCAAGGACTTAGCCTCCATTGCAAGGTCGGTGGAGCGACGGATAGCGGCAGATGCAAAGGATTGAACCCGCCAGGGAACGCGAGGGACAGGACCTGACCGTCTGGCGCCGTCGGTGCCGGTTGGGCCTCTTCCTGTTCTATGCCGCAGCGGGCGTCCTGCATATCACCGTGCCGCGGCCGTTTCTCAGCATCACACCCAGCTGGGTCCCTGATGCACCGGAGGTGATTCTTGTAACGGGCCTCTGCGAGATCGCAGGCGCGATCGGATTGCTTATTCCTTGGTCGCGTCGGTATGCAGGCATTGGCCTGGCGCTTTACGCAGCCTGCGTCTTTCCTGCCAATATCAAGCACGCAGTTACCAGCCTGACTGCGCCAGATGCCTCGCAGTGGCAGTGGCTTTATCACATGGTCAGATTGCCGTTGCAGCCTGTTCTGATCTGGATCGCCCTGTTTGCGGCGGGCATCGTCAGGTGGCCGATGAGGGCGAGGGGCTGATCTGTCGCCTCTGCGCGACAACAATTCCGCGCCGGCATCGTGCCGCGCTCGGCGAAGGTCGGAGGATTTCCAACCCGAATCCACCGGCAGCACGACACGACCTTAAGGGTTTCAAAAAGGAAGAGACCATGTCCTCCATTTCCAGAACCGGCTTTACGATACTCTCAGGCGCACTGATCGCCGTCACGCTCGGTGTTTCGGCCTTTGCGGCAGACACCGTCCGGGTCCGCGGTACAGTCGAGAGCCTCCAAGGCAAGACCCTGTCTGTCAAAACCCGCGAAGGCACGAATGCCAAGATCATGCTCAAGGATGACTGGAAGGTGTCGAGCGTTGCCAAGGCCTCTATCGATGACATCAAGCCTGGTGACTTTGTAGGGATCGCCTCGCTGCCGACTGCCGATGGCGGTGACGGCGCTCTTGAAGTTCTGATCTTCCCGGCGGCGATGAAAGGCACCGGCGAAGGCAGCTACGCCTGGGATCTGAAGCCGAACAGCTCGATGACCAATGCGACGGTTGCCGATGCGGTCAAATCCGTCGATGGCCACACAGTCACCGTGACGTACAATGGCCAGGAGAAAAAGATCTCGATCCCTGAGGGCACACCGATCGTGACGTTCGCGTCAGCAGTCGAAGCGGATATCAAGGCAGGCGCGACTGTGTTTGTGCCGTCGGAAAAGGCGGCCGATGGCTCCATGTCGAGCGGCCGGGTCGTTGTCGGCACCAACGGCGTCGTGCCTCCGATGTGAACGAGCTCGTCGATCGCCTAGAGATGGCGCAGTTCTATCCGCGCTTCGAAACCGTCGGAGCGTCCTGTCGCCGGAGATGCGAGGATCAACTGTCCGTTCATCTGACCGAGTAGTCGGTCCACAATGGAAAGACCGAGACCGGAGCCTTCGGCTTCGGTCCGGCCACGCCCGAAGCGCTTGCGAATGGCGGCGAGTTCAATCGCACTCATAACCGGCGATCCGTTGGTAATGCGCACCGGGCCACCATCCTCAAGAAACACCTCGACCGGTTTATCCGGCGTCCCGTGAATGAGTGCGTTTTCGATCAGATTGCGCAGCACGATTGCGAACGCATCCTCGCTCACCGGCGCCGTCAGGCGCGCGCCGGCTGGATGGTGGAGGACAAGCCGTTGCGGATCCGCCATGCCGCGCTGAAAATCGGTCACCACCATGTCCAGAACGCGACCGAGATCGACGGCGTGGTCGGCGAGGCCGATGCCAGCTTCTGCGCGCGACAGCTGCAGCATCTTTTCCGCAAGGTGGCTCAGTCGCGTCAATGAGGCTTCAACCTGGTCGGCACGCCGGCGATGAGGGCTTCCCACAAGTTCGGCGACCAGCATCTGAGTCTGCGCCAGCGCGCCCGCAATCGGCGTTCTCAGCTCGTGGGCGCTGTTGGCGGTAAATTCACGCTCTGCATCAAGTGCTGTGCGCAGCCGCTGCATCAGCCGATTGACCGATGCGGCAATCGGCATCAACTCTTTCGGAAGCGCCGTCGCGTCGATCGGCTCGGTGTTGCCGCCGTCCTTGGTTTCGATCTCCTCGCGCAACGCACCGACGGGACGGACAGCTCGCCGCACCACGAACCAGATCGCCATTCCGCAGACGGGAATGAGCAGCAGAAGTGGCAGAAACAGTGCCATGGCGCCTTCGCGAAGCGCTTCTTCTCTGTTTTCGAAAGCGTCGGCGACCTGCACGAAGACACTCCGATCGCCATTCGCCGCGGTATAAAATTGATAGGTGTCGCTTCGCCACAGCCCTGCCTTCAGAGGCGCCTCGAAAGGTTCTGCCGGCGCATCATGGGAACGGATCAGGATCCGCCCGGCCGTGTCTCTCACCTGATAGATCAGGTACTCCCGTTCGCCGCTCGAACTCGCGGTCTGTAGTTGTTGGGGGGAGGCGCCGACGAGGCTGCGATGTTCAAGGTCGTCGACGGCAAGAGGAACCAGTCTCTCGGCCGTATCCTGCAGAGTGCCATCGAAAATTTCGGCGAGCTCCTCTTCCATCACAACCAGGCCGAGGCCCACGGCAAGCAGCCAGAGAAACGCCATCACCACGGTCAGCCACAAAATCAGACGCCGGGTCATGGAAGGCGCCGACTTGGAAAGAAGCATGCTCATCGATCTACCCTAGCCGATATCCAATTCCGCGCAGTGTTGTGATGTGGTCGCGGCCAAGCTTCTTGCGCAAGCGGCTGACATAGACTTCGACGGTATTGCTCTCGATTTCCGAGCCGAAGGCGTAAAGCGCTTCCTCGATCTGTGATTTGGAAACGACCGCACCGACACGAGACGACAGCGCGTCAAGCACGGCCCATTCCCGGCTGGAAAGTTCGATGACGGTGCCCGTTGCGGTAACGCGGCGGTCGGTCGCATCGATCTCGAGATCGCCCACGCGAAGAAGCGAAACCGGACGGCCGCTGTACCGGCGACTGACCGCCAACATGCGCGCCGTCAGCTCACCCAGGTTGAAAGGCTTCACGAGGTAGTCGTCTGCACCGCTGTTCAATCCTTCGATGCGATCTGAAATCTGGTCATGTGCCGTCAGAATGATTACCGGCGTGGTAATACCCTTGGCGCGCAGGCGTTTCAAAAGCGCGATGCCGCTGCCATCCGGCAGGCGCAGATCCAGAAGGACAAGACCGTAGCCGGTCGTCGAGAGGGCGCTCTCTGCAGCGTCAAGCGTCTTGGTCCAGTCGACGGCATGGTCGGCGCTCACCACATGGTCGCGCACTGCTTCCCCGAGTGTCACGTCATCCTCGACCAGAAGAACTCTCAAGCAGTCTGCTCCATCCCTTTGCCATTTCGCTTCGGCGATCCGGAGACGAGGATAGCCGGAAATCTCAGGAAGTGGAGCGACAATCGTGCGCACACAAGCGAAGCACGAGAGTCCTGTTGCCAACCCAGCAAGCGATGTCGAGAAGAACTGTCTGACCGGACTACCACCAGTGTCGAACGGGTCAGAAGTCTGCACGCGCGCTGGCAACGCCGCTACTGTCTCTCACCCGCCGGCATGATGCCATTACGTCAAGGTCCGGCTTGTAGCTCGAAGTCCGAACGGACATCATTCCGAGTACGGTGTGAAACAGATTGTCATGTGAGGCGGGTGCAGCCGCTCGGGAAGAGAGGCATTGCGGATCGGTCGTGGTTTTCAACTCCGACCCTTGCCACAGCACAAAGGGCACGTGGGTCTGCTGCGATGGCGCAACGACATACGGAGCGCCGTGCAGATAAAGGCCATGCTCACCGAGCGACTCGCCGTGATCGGACATGTAGATCATGGCTGGAGCGATGACGTCCTGACGCGCCTTCAGACTGTCGATAACCGACGCGAGGATGTGGTCCGTGTAAAGGATCGTGTTGTCATAGGCGTTGACGATCTCGTCGGTTTTGCAATTGCCCAGTTCAGCATTGCGGCATTCCGGCTTGAAGCGGGCAAAGGCCGTGGGATAGCGCTCAGAATAGGCGGGGCCATGACTCCCCATCTGATGGAGGACCAGAACGCTGTCGCCCTTGACTGTCGAGAGCCAGCCATCGAGTGCCGCGATCATTCCCTCGTCGAGGCACTCCCTGTCTTTGCAGTAGCGGGGATCGTTTGCATCGGAAAACGAGTGGTAGGCGGTACGGCTTGCAACGTTCTTGCTGCCGGTGTTGTCGTCCCACCACTCCGTTTTGACACCCGCGTGACCGAGGACATCGAGCAGATTTTCGTTCGCGAGGCCGGCACGATGGGAATAGCCCCGCCGTGTCAGGTTGGAAAACATGCAGGGCACGGAAACCGCTGTTGCCGTGCCGCAGCTTGATGTTTCCTTGAAGTAGGTAATGTCTCGGCGGGCGAGCTCCGGATTGGTGTCGCGGCCGTAGCCACCAAGCGAAAAATTCTCGGCACGGGCCGTCTCGCCGACAACGATCACCACGACGCGCGGTCGGCCGGAGGATGTCGGGGCAATGACGCGGGCATCGGTCCCGAGCGATTTCACGACGACGGTTTCGTCCTCGCCGGTCGCCATGGCAAAGCCGATGGCATTGCCGATCGGCACGAAGGGGTTAAGTGTCATCATCAGGTCTTTGTGGAGCCGCGTGACCGAGGCAATGCTGCGAGCGCTGCTCATTCCGCAGGCGAGCGCGACCAGCAGAAGTGGAACGATTGCCGCGCTGTTCCACAAGACTTTGCCGAAGAACGGCCTGTGTTCGATCTTGACCCAGCAGACCAGAAGCGATGGCAGGATGCCGAAAACGGCCATGTGCAGCACGAAGGCCGGTGTCAACAGATGCCCGGCTTCGGATGACGTCGTCTGGACGGCGTTGCGGATCATGTCGACGTCGATGATCGTTCCGAACCTGTCCATGAACCAGGAGCCCGCAGCAGCGCTCACGAAGAGAAAGACCAGAACCGGCTTCAGGACATACTTGAGCGACAACGATACGATCAATGCTGCGAAAAGGCATGCGAGACCGAGTATGAAGGCAGCAAAGGCAAGGTGACTGTCGAAATAGGCGAAAGCCCGCGTGAGAAACATCCGGTTGGTAAAGGCCGCCAGATAGAGTGCACCTGTCACAGCCAGGGTAACGCTACCCATCCGCGGGCGGAAGAAAGGAGGTGCGGTTCTGGACAGACTGTAGATCGGCACTGGTTGATCCTCGGCGATATCGATTGCCACGGATTTGCATCGGATCCTGACACGCACCTGAATGCCCTAGACCAACGGCCACCCTTCAGCTGGGAGTCAGCTTCGTTCGTCATCATTGCCTGAGTGAGAAGCAACAAGGCCTATACTCGGTGAACAGTTTTCGTCTTCGGCCCGGTCTAATTTTCGTGGGCATATTCGTACTGATCGTGTGCTCGATCTCGCTGCTGCGCGATCCCCGGCACATTCGCAATCCCCAGACGCTACCGGGATCGAACGTTCGACAAACACATATGCCGACGGGTTAAGCCGCCGCATCTTGACCGGCCGATGTCCGGTGCGCCATGTCATGGGGTGCATCTTTACGGACGACGGGGGCAGGCAGTGGGCGATATCGATCGGGACAGGGCAGAGCGATTGATGCAAGAGGCCGATCTTGATGGCCTGCTGCTATTCCAACCCGAGGGATTCCGCTACGCAATCGGCGCACCCGCTGGCGTAGCAACGATGTGGGGCAGGGCAGGGGCAGCAATCGCTTTTGTTCCGGCGGATGCGGGGCTCTCGCTTGCCGCCGTCGTCAGCGATCACGCCCTTACAAGCATCCGCAAATCCGCACCTGATGTCGAGCTGCGCAGTCATCGGATCTGGATCGACACCGTCGATACATCGGACGCCGGCTCCATCGCGCAAATCGACCAGTGCTATCGCCGAGGTGGGGCGACGGGGGAAAGGCCTGAAACCTTTGATCGCGAAGTGTCCTTCGGCCTGCTGGGAGAACTGCTTCGCGAGCGCGGTCTATCTGAGGCTCGTCTTGGCGTTGACATGGAGTTCATGCCCGCCGCCGATTTTGCCGCGCTGAAGCACCATCTGCCCCGCGCCTTGTTGACAGATGGATCTCCGGTTCTGCGCCGCCTGCGCTCGGTGAAGACGCCGGTCGAGATCGCTCGATTGCGTCTTGCGGTCAATGCGGCAGAGGCAGGCATTGTCAGAATGGTCGAGGCCATACGGACTGGCTCCTCTGTCCAATCGCTTTCCGACGCTTGGAAATCCGGCGCGAAGGCGTTCGCAATCGGGAAGGGCGTCAGCCTGTCCGGGTCATGGGACTACATCTCCGTTGGCCCGGATCTTTCAGACGCGAACGCAACGGTTGTTCCGGGTGCGCTCATCAAGGCAGATGTAGGAACGCTGGTGGAGGGATATTCTTCCGATAGCGCACGAACCTTTGTCTATGGCGAGGCGTCGCCGCTCGCGAACGATCTCGACAAGATCCTCCTCGAGGCATTTGAAGCGGGCCTCGAGCACATCCGGCCCGGCAATACATTCGGCGCGGTGCATCGGGTTGTCACGGCCGCCATCCGTCGTGGGGGATTGAGCGAATATCATCGTGGGCATTTCGGGCACTCGGTCGGCGGCAGTGCCGGCATCGAGGAATGGCCATTTTTCTCGATGGGAAATGAGGAACTGATCCAGCCGGGCATGGTGGTGGCGCTCGAGACGCCCTTCTACGGGAATGGCTTTGGTGCCCTGATGATCGAGGACCAGTTCCTTGTGACCTCTGACGGCACGGAATGCATGAATAGATTGCCGCGCGGTCTTCAGAAGATCATGTATTGAAGCCTGACGACCGAACGCCCGCGAACGGCATTCTTCAGAAATCAGGGGCCCTCCGCGCACGCCGTTCGTCCTGGTTCTTGCGATGGACACGCAATATTGCACACCCAGACAGTTGCCAAAACTCGATCATTGTTGCACCACCATTGCGCAAAACGAACCGACATCGCAATTGGAACATAGCGGAATGCGTCTGAGATATTCTTTCTTTGGTCTACTTCTTGCCATCGCACCAGCAGCCTATGCCTTGGAACCGGGCACACCCCCCGTCTTGGCTCCGCTCGATCGGCAGGCACAGGCGGCCAATATCAGCGCACAGTTTCTCGGCCGCTACAGCTACAAGCCCGTACCGCTGGACGACGCGCTGTCGGTCAAGATCATGAACAGCTTCATCAAGTCGCTGGATCCGGACCGGAGCTTTTTTCTCAAATCCGATATCGACAGCTTTGCCGCGAACAGCAAGAAGATCGACGATGCGATCGAGGACGAGGACCTGAAGCTTCCCTTCTCGATTTTCAACGTTTATTCGCAGCGCGTTTCAGAGCGCCTGACCTATGCACGTGAGTTGCTGAAGCAGGGTTTCGACTTCACCCAGCGGGAAGAGTATTCCGTGCTGCGAGACGACGCGCCGTGGCCGCAGTCGCAACAGGAAAGCAACGACCTGTGGCGCAAGCGTGTGAAAAGCGACTGGCTGCGCCTGAAACTGGCAGGCTCCCAAGACGCGACGATCCGCGAGACGCTCGACAAGCGCTACCAGAACGTCCTTGATCGGACCTACCGTTATAAGAGCGACGATGTATTCCAGTCTTTCATGGCTGCCTACACGACGTCGGTTGACCCGCACACGGACTATTTCGGGGCGAGGGCAGCGGCTGAATTCGACATCTCCATGAGCCTGTCTCTCGTCGGTATCGGCGCGGTTCTGCAAGAACGCGACGGTTACACCACGATCCGTGAACTCGTGCCTGGCGGCCCGGCGCAGCTCTCCGGCAAGCTCGCTGTCGGCGATCGCATCGCAGGCGTTGCGCAAGGTGAAGATGGCCCGATGAAGGACGTCGTGGGTACGCGCCTCGACGAAATTGTGCAGATGATCCGTGGCGCGAAGGATTCTGTCGTCCGTCTGGACGTGCTGCCTGCAGATACCGGTGAGACCGGAAGCCACCGGGTTATCAGCCTCGTGCGCGACCGGGTTAGTCTCGAAAAACAGGCAGCCCAGAAAAGCATTATTCCGGTCGAGGACAAAGGTGTCACCCGCCGCATCGGCGTGATCACTCTGCCTGCCTTTTACGAGGACTTCGAAGCGAGACGCAAAGGCGAGAAGAACTACAAGAGCGCCAGCCGCGATGTCGCCAAGCTGCTCGTTGAACTCAAACAGGAAAACGTTGATGGCGTCCTGATTGACCTGCGCGACAACGGAGGCGGATCCCTGTCTGAAGCGATTGAACTCACCGGGCTCTTTGTCGGCAAGGGACCGGTCGTACAGCAGCGCGATGCCAAGGGTAAGGTTGAAATCCTGAAGGACGATCGGTCTGCTCCCGCTTGGGCGGGCCCGGTCGGCGTGCTCATCAACCGCGGTTCGGCTTCGGCCTCCGAGATCTTTGCTGCAGCTATCCAGGATTATGGTCGCGGCGTTGTGATCGGCGAGCCCAGCTTCGGCAAGGGAACCGTGCAGACCGTCGTGGATCTCGATCAGGCGACGCGCAGCAGCGAATCGAAATACGGCGAATTGAAACTGACCATCGCCCAGTTCTTCCGTGTCGATGGCGGTACGACCCAGCTTCGCGGTGTGACGCCGGATATCAGCCTCCCGGGCCTTTCTGACCCGAAGACGCTGGGTGAGGCGAGCTATGACAATGCCCTGCCATGGACACGTATCAAGCCTGCCAAATATGCCGCAGTCGGAAATGTCGCATCGGTTCTGCCACAACTGCAGACCCAGCACGAAGCCCGAATCAAGGATGACCCGGATTTCCAGCGGTTCATCGAGGACGCTGCCGAACTGAAGCAGCAGCGCGAGAAAAAGGTCATCTCGCTCAACGAGGCCGAACGCCGGGCAGAACTCGCAGCCGTCGCCAGTCGTCTGAAGGCTCGCGAGCAGATCAACAATGGCCTGGTCGGCAGCGAAGACGATGGTCTTCAAGCAAACGAACGTAGCTTGAGTGCGGAGATCGCTCTTGAGGATGCGCGCAAGAATGCCAAGGACGTCCTGAAAAACGAGGCGTCTGCGATTGTCGCCGATCAGGCGACTTTGCTGCAAGACAGCAATGCACAGCCCGGGCGCGCCAAGCGGAACTAGTCACCAGCGGGGTGCGGGGTCGTCGGGGTTCAAGTGAACCTAATGACGGTCATCAGAGCAACTTCGAATGACGTCGACAGCGCGCGGTAGCGATACCGTGCGCTGTCGTCAAAGCGAAGGGGAGATGCAGTTTCAGCGACGTGGAAAACCCGAGTCACCCAAACACAGCGCATCACCCAGTTATCAGATAATATGCATTATGGAACCAACGGATATTGATGGCGTGTAGCAGGCTTAGCGGCCTTGGCTGAGACGGTAGATACGTCCGCTACGGTTCAACGTGCCGCCTCTGAAGTGCCGATATCAGCACGCCATTCCCGGCTATCTTTGCCGACGCGTGAGAGACGAAGCGTGAGAAGCAGTGGCCGCGGGTTTAAAAAATGCAAATCCTAGTTCAGCCGCGACCTTCGGTAGCTTGTAATCCCGGCCGACCTTGGAGCCTTACCAGACCGCGGCTAAAACTCCTCCCACGCCTCGGCGACAGCTGCACTTGTTGGAAAAGAGCTGTTCACTCTCGCCATCAGCTTTCTGGCTGGGGACGGCATATGGGGCGCGCCGTTGGCGTTTCCGGTTCGAGGTTGAAGGTCATGTCCTTTGCTCAACGTGAACCGACCAATCATGGTGAAAAGGTTATCTGCTTCGCGGGCAAGGCTGTTGCTGGCTGCAGTCGATTGTTCGACCATGGCCGCATTCTGTTGCGTGGCCTGGTCCATCGTATTGACCGCCATATTGATTTCCTTGAGCCCGACCGCCTGCTCCTTGGCCGCTTCGACGATGGCGGTGACATTGACGCTGACGTCTTGGACGCGGGAGACGATCTCAGTGAGCGATTTTCCGGTTTCTGCAACAAGCTGAACTCCGTTTCGAACCTGCTCGCCTGAGGTGTTGATCAGGGTTTTGATCTCCTTCGCCGCCTTTGCAGAGCGTTGAGCAAGTTCACGGACCTCCTGCGCGACGACGGCAAATCCCTTTCCGGCCTCCCCGGCGCGCGCCGCCTCGACGCCGGCATTCAATGCCAGCAGATTTGTCTGGAAAGCGATATCATCGATGACCCCTATGATATTGACGATCTCGTTCGACGAGCGCTCGATTTCGCCCATTGCCGAAATAGCTTTTCGGACGACGTCGCCAGACTTTTCGGCACTGTCCTTTGTCTCGGTGACAAGGCGACCAGCGGCTTCGGCACGCTTGCTCGATCCGGCAACGGTGGTCGTGACCTGCTCAAGGGCCGCAGCCGTTTCTTCAACAGAGGCAGCCTGTTGCTCGGTGCGCTTCGAAAGATCATTGGCGGCCGACATGATCTGGTTGGAACCCGCCGCGATCGTCTGCGCGTTCTGGCCGACAGTGCGCAAGGTCTGCTCGAGCCTTTCCATGGAGCTGTTGAAGTTCGTCCTCAACACATCAAGCTGCGCAACGAATGCTGCATCGATCCGATGCACGAGATTCCCATTCGCAAGCTGATCGAGACCATGTTTCAGGTTATCGACAGCGAACTCCATCGCTTCGGCTTCGGCGGCTCTGATCCGGTCGCGTTCGATACGCTCCCGCTCTGAAACGCTGCGGTTTGCATCGGCCTCGGCCTCAAGACGAGCTCGATCTTTCGCACTTTGCCTGAAGACACCAACGGCGCCTGCCATTGTGCCGATCTCGTCGCGGCGGCCCTCTCCAAAGATGCGCACGTCAAGTTTGCCGCCCGCCAACTCGGTCATGGCCCTCGTCATCTCGGTCAACGGCCGGATAACCGCAGAACGAACCGTCCAAACCGAAATCGCCACGACGGTAAGACCCGCGAAGGCAATGATCGCCATGACCAATGTCAGGCTAGCCTTCATCTCCTTTCCTGTCGCGAGCGTTTCGGCTGCGACACGAAGCTGAAGCTTCACCAGTTCGTCGATTGGACCACCAAGCGGATCGATTGTTGGATAAAGATCGGCGTCGGCGAAGCGTCCCAAGGCATCCAGATCGCCGGATGCAATCAGGGTCAGCAGGCCTTTCAGCTTTGCATCGGCCGCTGAGCGAGACGCCTCGAAGGTCGTGGCGATCGCCTGCTCTTCGGCTGTCATCTTCGTGTTGCGATATTCGCGCCATCGCAGGTCGATGACCTTCATGGCGGTCTCGATGTTTTCGGTCGCCTGCCGGGCTGTCAACGTTCTCGCGCGGGCCTTGTGGACCGTATCGACGATGTTTACCGCGTAACTGTCGGCGACCTGCTTCAACTGTGCCAAGGGGATGACGCGATCTTCAACGATGGAATTGGCAAGCTTGCCTTCTTCGTCGAGTGCATAGAAAGCAAAACCAGCCATCGACAGTAGCGCCGTAGCGAGGACGAAAAGACAGGCTAGAAGCTTTGTTCGTATCAACATTTTCAACCTCTCATCGGGCATCGACCTGCCACCGGCACAACGGGCCGGAAGTCAGTATGGTCGCAGATTTTGGATTTTGGAAAAACTGACCGTATGCAGTGGCAAGGCGTCTTGCTCGCCGGTACCGCAGGGGTCAATCGGAAAAGGAATTCTAGACGATTGGCCCAAACTAAAATTGTTGCCGTTTACCGGGCAGTGCAAATCCTGAAATCGGTCTCGCGCTGACAAAAGACGAGCGCCTACCCACTCCCTCGATTTGTAGGGCAGATTCGTTAAACTGTGGTTACGATGCGAAAATCAGCAATTCGTCTTAATCAAATACTCATACGTTGTGCGATTGAGGCGTAAGTTGCGTTTCAGGTTGTACCTGCTTCCGCAAGCCAAGTTTGGTCGTGCACCGAACCGTCATCTGACAGTCACGGAGCGTCTAGGCGGATGAGTGCGAACGGCGCAGCTATCAGGCGGCGATGAGGCCGGCAGTATTCAAACCTTCGAACATTCGTTCCAGGTTCAGAAAACAGATCATTCCTGTGGGCTGGACGATGATGCCGTCGGAATAGCTCGTCGCGGCACCCGCGTTCATGTCAGGCACAGGCTGCATGTTTTCGACGGGAATCGTGAGGATGTCCGAGACCCGGTCGACAACAAGACCAAAGGCCATTCCGTGGACTTCCGCCACGACGATCGCACTCCGCTCATTGGGTTCGGTACTCCGCATACCGAGCTTGCAGGCGAGGTCGATGATCGGAATCACTGCACCGCGGAGGTTCATCACTCCCAGAACCTCTCTGGGTGAATGCGGGATCGGCGTCGCAGGGCCCCAGCCGCGGATTTCGCGGATCGTCACCGTCCTGACGCAGAACTCCTGGTCGTGAAGGCGGAACGCGATGATTTCCAGGGTCTCACCGGAACGTGCAGAATTGGAAGGATGCAAAGTGTTCATTTCATCGTCCTTGCAAAGCGGTCGGTTGATTTTCGAGTTCGTAGTTCTGTGTTGTTGGTGACGTCATCATTGCAACAGTCAGTGGACCGTCATTTTTCTCCACGCGGGCATCGCTGATGGCGCGGCGGCAGCGTTCAAAGGATTCCTTCGACTGCGAGCACCCAGCGTGAACCGGGATGCAGCTTGTAGGCACTGAAAGCAGGCTTTCCCTGCGATCGGTCTCCATGATTTCGAGAATGACGGACAATGCCTTGTCGAAGGCAGCGACGCAGCGGGGGTCGAAGTGGCTCCCCGATCTTTCACGTATGTGGGCTACGGCGCGATCCACGCTCCACGCCTCTTTGTAGGGCCTTGCGCTCGTCAACGCATCGAAATTATCGGCAATAGCGACGATGCGGCCGGAAACCGGAATGGTCTCACCCGAAAGACGGAACGGGTACCCCTGCCCGTCCCAGCGTTCATGATGACTGCCAGCAATTTCCGCAGCAAGCTGCAGAAGACTCGACTTCGATTCCCGGAGAATATCGCAGCCGACGACCGTATGTCGCTGCATGGCCGCGAACTCCTGTTCGGTCAGCTTGCCGTTCTTCAGGAGGACGGCATCGGGAATGGCGACCTTTCCGATATCGTGCATCGGCGAGGCAAGCCTGATGTCGGAACAAGCCCGCGCCTCCATGCCGTAGGCCCGCGCGATTGCCTCGGAGTAAAGGCCTACGCGCCGCGTGTGCCGGGCCGTCTCGAAGTCCTTGTAACTTGCTGCGATAGTCAAGCGGTCAATGATTTCCTCCTCGCGGGCACGCAGCTCAACGACCGCTTTCTCGACCTCGATACGAAGCCACTCGGCCTTGTCGGCAAGCTTGTTGCGCGCGTCCACGAGGGCGACCAGGTTCTTGATCCGGGCCTGAAACTCCAACGGGTTCACGGGTTTCGTCAGAAAGTCGATCGCGCCTGCATTGAGCGCCGCCATGCGCGTCGCCGTATCGGTATCGGCCGTGACAAATACCACGGGCTTGTCGCGGTAATTCTCGAAGCGAACGAGTTCGGTCAATAGCTCGATGCCGCTATAGACAGGCATCTGGAAATCGATGACGGCGATGTCGAATTCGAGCGCTGGAGCATCTGCCAGCACGTCTTCGGGATGAAGATAGGGAATGGCGACGCAGTCCGGCAGTTTCTCGACGAGTCTCGTCAGGAGAGAGAGGTTCGTTTTATTGTCGTCGACAAGTAGAATGCGCATGTGAACGTCCCTTATGCGACAAGGAGCTGCCTGTAGCGGGTGACTGTGTCTTCAAGGTCTGCAAGTACGGTTTCGGTGATTGATGCATGACGGAGGTCTTGAGACCGGTCAGCCACGTCTTGAAGACCGACGCTGCTTGCTGCGCCCTTCAGAGTGTGCAGCAGATGATCGGTATGACGGTGGTCATTGACGGCCAAGGCGGAGTGAAGATCAGTGAGGAGTAGGCTTGCGTCTTCGAAAAAGCTCGACAGGAGTTCGTCGAACGTCTCTTCGCCCAGTGCCT
The DNA here is from genome assembly GCF_050500205.1 of Neorhizobium sp. DAR64860/K0K1. Taxonomy (NCBI): domain Bacteria; kingdom Pseudomonadati; phylum Pseudomonadota; class Alphaproteobacteria; order Hyphomicrobiales; family Rhizobiaceae; genus Neorhizobium; species Neorhizobium sp. DAR64860/K0K1. Next base: position 343,764 of record NZ_CP191458.1, read on the forward strand.
CCACGATCTCCAACCGCCGGGTTTCGAACGCGTTATCGATGCTCGGACTTTGGACAGCCTCCACAGCAGTTTCCGCAGCCGCCTCCAGAGACCCGATGATACCCCGAAGCTGATGCATCGAGACTGGCTTCGACTGGAACCCCGTCATCCCCGCCTCCTCGCAAAGCCGCCTGTCGTCGTCAGAAGCATTCGCGGTCATGGCGATGATGGGAGCATTCCGGCTAAGGCCGTTGGAAGCGCGAATTTGCTTGGTAGCCTCTATGCCGTCCAGCCTCGGCATCTGCATGTCCATGAGGACGAGATCGAAGCGGGTCGTCTCCGCCAGTTTGACGGCTTCCAGCCCGTCGTTCGCGATCGTGACCAACTGGCCGAGATGGGCGAGAAACCCGGCCGCGACCTGCTGATTGATCACGTTGTCCTCGACAAGAAGGATATTCCATGCCTGAAACTGTTGGGGCGCAGCCTTTGCCGCCAAGGCGTCGACAAGACCCTTCTCGGCCGGGTTGGCAGGGATTACGAACCAAAAGATGCTGCCCTCGCCTTTGCGGCTGTTGACACCTATTGTTCCCGACAGCGCCTCTACGATCTGCTTGCAGATGGTCAGTCCCAGTCCCGTACCACCGTATTTCCGGCTGATAGACGCATCGACCTGCGAGAACGGCTGGAATAGCTTGCCAAGACCTTCACCGTCGATCCCGATGCCTGTATCTTCAATCTCAAACCTCAGCTGTGCGTCTTGCGGCTCGCCAATCTCCAGCACGCGCAACGTGACGGTGCCCTCGCTCGTGAATTTGATGGCGTTGCTCAACAGGTTGAGAAGAACCTGACGCAGACGGGTGGGGTCCGATGATATGACCGGCGTGGTGAACGAGGTCGGCAGTTCCAGCGCAATGCGATTTCCATGTTCAGTTGCTCTGTCTCGTACCATTTCGACCGTGGCTGTGACGACGGCCCGAACGTCAACCGCGCGGGTCTCGACGTCCAGTTTTCCGTGTTCGATCTTTGCGAAGTCGAGGATTTCGTTGATGATTTCGAGAAGAGCCTGACCAGAACGCCTGATGGTCTGCAGGCCAGGTGCAACTGACGGCGGTAGGGGGGACAACTCCAGTAGTTCCGCAGTTCCGAGAATGGCGTTCAAAGGTGTGCGGATCTCGTGTCCCATCGTCGCCATGAACTGGGACTTGGCGCGGTTCCCGGCTTCCGCCGCGAGATATGACTCCTTCAGCTGGTTCGAAATCGCCTCCAGGCTGAGACCGGCAAGCTGAACTGACTTGAGCTGACGTCGCAGCGTAAGAATGAGGAATACCACGCAGCAGACAAGAAGTGCGACGAGACCCGCCGATTTCATCTGAAGGTCAAGGACTGCGTCCCGAGCCTCAGCCCGTTCGATGCTGACGGTGCTGTTCGTATAGAGAAGCAGTTTTTCCGTGTTCTCTACCAGCCTCTCAAACTCTGAATCTGCTGTCTCTAGCTGCACCGGATCCACGGGGTCGCCTGCGGCCAGTCTGTCGAAAACGGCGCTGCGACCGAACACCGCGTCGCGAATGGCAGTGACCTGCTCGGCAACAGCCGCATCCAGCTTGAACTTTGTCTCGAACGAGGTTTTGTCGAGAATGTTCATTCGCGAGTACAGAATGTCGTAGCGCGTCCCGAGAGCCTTGATGCGCTCCGGAGTCAGGTCGTTTTCAACGAGCATGATGTGCAGGGTCTCGTGCAACCGGCGCGCTTCCCGGTCGAGCTGGTAGACGGACCACAAAGCGTTCTCGCGAATGCCGTCCTGCAGGGCGGAGTATTTCCTTGAGATATCGGCAAACAGAAAAACGAGGCCCAGCAACAGCAACACGGCAAAGCACTGCAGCACGACGGTCGCCTTGCTGGCTTTCCGGATGATATCGCCACTCTGCTGGGCGGCAGTGATCATTCAGTGACCTCGATATCCTTGATCTGCCAGACCGACCGGGAGAAGTATTTCTCGTTGAACAGACCTTGGTCCTTATCGAAAGGATACACGAGGAAGAGCGGGCCCTTGTCGCGGACAGACATCAGCTTGCCGTCCATGCGGGTGGCGAGCATTGTGTCGAGCGAGGTTGCATCTTCCATCGGCAGGTCAGCGGCATAATCGTTGAGCGCAATGACCTTGAGCTTGTTGCCATGGGCCCCCGCTGCCTCGAGTACAGACCGCAGAAGCGGGCCGGAGAACTTGACCACGCCTTCGGTCCAGGGGGTCTCCATTTCACCCGTGCGGCCCGCAAGGGCTTCGAGCATAGGCATGTCGAACTGGGCTTTGCCACCGACGTTGGGATGATCGAGCTTGGTGCCAGTCACCGTAAGCACCACCTTGCCTTTCGGCAAGTCAAGCGCCGTCGCCTGAAGAGGAAGCAGCGCGCCGGCGACAATGACGGCTGCGATCATGATGCGGTTTATCACTTGAAACTCCAAGATACGAAGTAGACTCGCGGCGCGCGCGACAAGCTGTCAAAACGGGGGGTGCCTATTGGCCAGCGTCCCATCGGGGCATGCGTGGTGGAATACACCGCGCGCTCCTCCCAGATCGGCGTCATGCCGATTGCGTGTTCAACGCTGTGGACGCCTTAATTCTAGGGCGGAGGCATTTATATTAGGTGAATCTTGAAATGAGAATTGGAGTAGAAAGAGACGTTACGAGACGTATCGCTCAATTCTTACTTCTTTGCTGTTGCCTCAGGCGCTTACGGTCGAAAAGATGACCGCGCCCTGTGGCAGATCGCTTTTTAGCTAAGCCGATGCGATCATGCGATGAGCCGGCGGCGTATAGCTTCGGCAATGGCCTGCGTTCGGTTGGTCGCGCCGATCTTCTTCACGGCCGACTTTATGTAACTGTTGACCGTATCGTTCTGGTATCCGGTCGCGACCGCAATCGCCTCGCTCGTAAGCCCAAGACTGGCCTGGGTCAGGCAGGCAATTTCACCCTTGGAAAGCCGAAGCTGGTGGGCAGCGAAGCGATCCATCAGCGGCTTGGTGACAGCCGTGTGAATGGATTCCGCTACCAGCGAAAGGAAGATCAACTCTTTTTCGTCAAACGGTGTCGAGCGGGAAAAACAGATCGCTCCGTAAATGACATCGTTCCTGAGGATCGGGATAAGCGTTCGGTTGTGCAGGCCGAAGGTTCGTTGGAGGTAAACGAGCCTCTGCGGCGGCGGAGTTTCCGCGTAGACCTCGCTCTCGACCACGATCACGTTCGAGGCCTTCGCGGCTAGCACGAACGGGTCGGTCAGATAGAGGCGATCCGCGTCATAGGCGTCGAGGAATGCAGGAGGCATGTCGGTGTCGATCGAAAAACCCTGACCGAACCTGTAGTGGTCGACGTCGAGACCGCTGATGGAGATGTAGTCAAATGGAACCGCCAACCGCAGGCGGTCAACGATGTCGTTTTTTCCGAAATGACGATGCTTCGGCACCGAACGCAGGTCGCAATAGTCGTCGAGAGCGTTTGGATCAAGAATGGAAAGCGCGCTGACGGGCATATCAGAATCCGTTGGAAGATCGTCAACACGAGTTTTGGCGTCTCAGCGTTAACAAAAGGTAAAGACTCAACCTTGGATTTTGCAACCAACAGTCGGGCTCTTTCAAGCGAGGGCTTTTCTGAGGTCGATATATGGGAGGAGCCGCCCGTCCGCTGACCGAACCATGAAGTCTCCCAGGATCCGGTGCTCGAACCCGCTGGAGTCCGTAGCGTCCGGTCCTGTCGCACATTTCGAGGCCATTTCGATCCGTGCCAGACTGTCGACCACAAGGCCAGTCGTCTTGAGGCCGTCCGACACGAGAAGAACGCGACCTTCTTGGCCGGGAGGAACTGCAGGCAACCGGAGCCGTCTGGCAAGGGAGATGAGAGGGATAGCTGTGCCACGGTGGACAAACAGGCCCATCGTGCCGCGTCCGACATTGTTCAACGAAACGTAGTCTTCCGGCATCTCGACGATCTCCCGGACATCGGCAACCGGCGTTGCCATGTCTCCCCCTGCTCTGAAGACCAAGTATGGCAGCAACGCGTCTCCGCGCTGCCCCGGCGCTCGACCGGCCGCCGCTGTCTTGGGCTTGGTGGATGAAAGTCGCGAAAACATCAGCAGGACATCGTCACTCATCATTGTGCGCTCGTCGAGGACGAGAAACAATGTCCGTCCGTCGACGGAATAGACACCGCTGAGAACAGACCCGGTCTCTACGGCATTATCAGGCATCGCCATAATGTCGCCCAACGGTATCGGCCGTATATCGACGACGGTATCGAGCGCAAAGCCCAGCAGCCGGTCGTCGGGGTAACGCAGGACGAGGACGGACGACTGCTTGCGTTCCGACAGGACGCCCATGCCAAGCACCCGAAGCGTATCAAGAACCGGCACCTGGGTGCCATGATGATCGATGACACCGAGGCAGGTCTCCGTCTTCATCGGCGAATCCTTCAACTGCGCGGTCGGCGCGGTGGCCTCGACCACCCCGGCCGCAACGCCGAAAGAAAACGCGCCGCACGTGAACAGCAGAAGCGGCTTCGCATTCGAGCTCGTCTTTGCGACCGCCTCCGCGACTGGCTCTTGCACCGACGGAATTCCCGGCAACGCCAAGATGCGCTCCGCTGCCAGGACCGAGATTACCTTTCCGCTGTGGAAGAATGAATGCGTGACCAAAGGTCCCTGTACAGCGGGTCGCGACACGCCCAGTTCATCGAGTGCCGCGACGTCTTCTGTCGCGATGCCGCGCACTTCGTCAGCAAAAATGCATATCAGCCTCTGTCTTACCCGCAGGACCAGAATCACGGCGCCGTAGGCCTCCGTCGCCGGCAGGCCGAGCATCGGTCGGATATCCATAACCGGGATGGTGCTGCCTCTCAATTCGAACAACCCGCACAAGCCGGTTGCCGCGATGCCTGCATTCGATAGCCCACCGGGCGCCGGAACGACTTCTCGGATATTCTCGACATTGATGGCAAGCATCGCCTCGCCAATGCGCAGGAGGCCGAACTGCTGCGTTGCAGGGCGACTGCCTCTCAGCACTTCCGGCATCGCGAGAGATCTGACCATCTGGTTCATGGGTTAACCCACTTTGCGCTGTTGCGCCGTCGATGACGTCAGGTCATTGATGAGCTCGACAACAGTCCTTGAGACACGCTGCTGAGCATCCGTCGATTGCGCAATCTCCCGGATGGACTCGCCGGTCTTGTTCACGCTGCCGACGATCCGTTCGAAAGCCAGTCTCGCATGCTGCGACCGGTCCGTTCCCTGGTTGACGCGCATGGTCGATTCCTGGATGAGCTTGGATATCTCGTGCGCAGCTTCCGAACTTCTCTCGGCGAGTTTCCTGACCTCGCCCGCGACGACCGAGAACCCGACCCCATGTTCCCCTGCCCTTGCGGCTTCGATTGCCGCGTTGAAGGCGAGAAGGTTGGTCTGACTGGCGATCTCGCCAATCACCTTGACGATATCGGAGATTTCCGTGGAGGACTTCTGGATGAGATCGATTGCCGCGATCGCGCTGCCCAGCGCTTCTGAACCCTGTTCCGCATTGCCCTGCGTCTCGGACGCAAGCGTGGTGGCCGTGCGGGTGTTAGCGGTGATTTCCGCGATCGATCCGGACAGTTCTCCGACAATGCTGGTCATTTGCTGCGATTTCGAACGGATGTCATGCTCGAGCTTGACCTGATCGGTGATGTCGCTGGCATACTTCACCACGCGCACCGTCTCGCCCCGCAGATTGACGATCGGGCTGTAGATCCCCTGAATGTGCACTTCCCGGCCATACTTTCCAACGCGGGCAAAACGCCCCGAAAAGAATTCACCCTTGTTGAGACGCAGCCAGAAATCCCGGTAGTCTTCCGAGACGATGTAATCCTGGCTGCAGAACATGCTGTGGTGCTGCCCCGTGATTTCGCGAAGTGAGTATCCCATGACCCGTAGGAAGTTCTCGTTGGCGGAAACGACATGTCCGTCGAGATCGAATTCGACGACCGCCTGCCCCCGCGAGATCGCGTCGACCCTTCCCTCGAACTCGATGTTGCGCAGTTTCGCCTGCGTGATGTCAGAGGCGAACTTTACGATCTTGATCGGGCGGCCTGCGAGGTCGAGGATCGGATTGTAAGTCGCCTGAAGCCATATGTCGTTACCGCTTCTGGTGAGGCGCCGGTATTCCCCTCCTTCGAACTGGCCACGTCCAAGCCGGTCCCAGAAGGAAGCGTATTCCGCTGTCTGCGTGAAGGCAGGGTCGCAGAACATCCGGTGGTGCTTGCCCCGGACTTCCTCCAGTGAGTAGCCGACGGCGGCAAGAAAATTCTCGTTCGCGTCAAGGATATTGCCGTGCAAGTCGAACTCGATGACGGCCTGGGCCCGGCCGATCGCGTTGACCTTGCCTTCGAACTCGGCGTTCCGGATCTTGCTGGCAGTCACGTCATAGGCATACTTGACCACCTTGCAGGGGTTGCCGTTGAGATCGAAGATGGGATTGTAGGTCGCCTGGATCCAGACATCCTTTCCGCCCTTGGCGAGACGACGGTACTCTCCGCTCTCATAGTCGCCGCGCCCCAACCTCTGCCAGATTGCCTTGTAGGCGGGTGTTCGGGTTTGGTCGGCTCCGCACAGCATCCGGTGATGCTGACCGATGACTTCTTCCCGAGCATATCCCATCAGGGTGAGGAAATTTTCGTTCACTGCGAGGACGTGGCCTTCGAGGTCGAATTCGATCACGGCCATTGCGCGGTCGATCGCCGCTACTTTTCCCAGGAGTTCCGCCTCTACCGACTTGGTCGCTGTGACATCCATCGCGTACTTGACCACCCCGATGGTCACGCCGTTGTCGTCGAGGATCGGATTGTAGCTCGCCCGGATCCACACCTCGCGTCCGCCGCGTCCGATGCGCTTGAACTCTCCGTCGTGGAGCTTGCCCTCCGCCAGATCACTCCAAAACGCGGCATATTCGGGAGCTTCGACGATCTCCGGCTCGCAGAACATGGAGTGATGTCGGCCACGCACCTCGGCCAGCGAATAGCCCATGAGGGAAAGGAAGTTCTCGTTAGCGTTCTTTACCGTGCCGGTTAGATCAAATTCGATGACCGCTTGCGCACGGTCGATTGCGCGTGCCTTGTTGCGCAGAACGGCGATCTCGTTGAGGTCCGAAAGGGTGCTGACAGAAGACTTTACAGTCATGGGAGAGCACTTTCGGTAACCAGGCAAACTTCGAATTTCATCACGAACCCCCTCCATCTGAAGCAACGGCACGACCGCGACGGTCTGATACCCGAATTTTAGAGGCAACTAACTAATGAAGGATTAATGCTAAATTAGAGCCTGCGTCGTTATGCGTCCGTTTCCGGTCGTACTGGCGCCGTCGCGGTAACCAAATCGCTGTAACCAAATTTTGACGGGTTAGCGCTCATCCTTGTCCTGAATTGTAGTGAGTACGGGATAGGAACATGCGTTTCAGCGCTCAGCGGCTTGGCGATCTCGCCGGTATCATCCGGCATCTGAACTGGCGCCTCAGCCCGCTCAGCCGGATGGGTGTCGCCCGGATGGTCAACGACACGACGGCAGCGCTGGAAACTCTTGCTCGCAGCGAGGCCGATCTCTCGATATCGGAGCAAGCTGAAATACGGGCTATTGCCTCGCGGCTGATCGTGATCCTCCAGGACGCGTATTCCGGCAAAACACCGACAATCCACTGACGTCGGCAACCGGCCGTGGCCCTCCCACCTTTTTTATCGGACCGGTCCTGCGGATCCCGCCACCTGAATTTCGAACGCCGACAGCGATCCGCCGGCAAATTGACAATTGATAATAATACTCGATGAAGTCGAGCAAGCCACGAACTTCCCGCAGAGGTAGGCATTTGTGCGCACGCATGGCAGCATCGCTAATTAGCGCAAAATTTTTCTCATAAATCGTACCTCATAAGCATTGCATACTCAAACCTTGCGGGTTTAAAGGTCAGCAACGAATGAGGCCATATGTCGCAGCGACGGGTGCCTCACGTTTCCAGCCTATTCGGTTCCGGCCCCCTGTCGGGACACCAAGGAGCGATACAATGAGAGATGTCCCGGGGTTACCGTCCCGCCGTAGCTTTTTGAAAGCTTCGGCGGCAAGTGCGGCCGTCGTCGGCGTGGTGATGCAGGCGAAGGCGGAGACCCCGCCGGCCCCGCCACCGATCGAAGAATACCAGCCGGTCTGTCTCAAGCCCACTGAGTGGGCCTTCGTTATGGCTGCCACGGCGCGGCTCATTCCCTCCGAAGGCGAAGGTCCCGGTGCCATCGAGGCCCGCGTCCCCGTCTTTATCGACAAGGAACTGGCCGGTGGATTCGGTGAGGCGGCAGACTGGTACATGGAAGGTCCGCACGATGCCGCAGCCCATCCGTTCCGCGGCTGGCAATCGCCTTTGACGCCGCTGCAAATCTATCAGCAGGGTATCCCGGTGTTCGACGCATGGTGTCAGCAGACGCACGGCAAGATATTTGCCGAGCTTGACGCCGCAACTCAGGACAAGGCCCTGACCTCCCTCCAGAAAGACGAGATGAAGATCAAGCCCGAACTGCGCGACTTCTTCACGATCCTCTTGCAGAACACCAAGGAGGGCTACTTCGCAGACCCGATGTATGGCGGCAATCACGGCATGCAGGCCTGGAAATATATCGGTTTCCCAGGTGCCCGCGGCAGCTACAAGGAGTGGGTGTTGAAGCACAACGTCGCCTACCCGCTCGGTCCCGTTTCGATTTCCGGTGAGAGGGCATAACGATGGCACGCACGGCAAAGAAGAAGGACGTCGTCATCGTCGGTCTCGGCTGGACCGGCTCGATCCTCGGCATGGAACTCGCCAACGAGGGTCTGGAGATCGTTGCGCTCGAACGCGGCCATGACCAGAACACCGTTCCGGACTTTCAGTATCCGAACATGATCGACGAGCTGAAGTACGGCGTTCGTCTCGGCATGATGCAAAAGCCGCGCAATTCGACCCTGACGATCCGTCGCAACGTCGATGAAGCCGCCCTGCCCTATCGCAGCCTCGGCTCGTTCCTGCCGGGTATCGGTGTGGGCGGTGCAGGCACCCACTGGAACGGTCTGAACTGGCGTCCGCAGCTCTCGGAATACCGTCTGCGCTCGCATGTGGAAGAGCGCTGGGGCGCCGGCATCATTCCGGAAGACATGAACCTGCAGGATTACCCCGTCAGCTACGAAGAGCTGGAGCCGTTTTTCGATCGGTTCGAGCATGTCGCGGGGATTTCCGGCAAGGCCGGCAATCTCAATGGCAAGAAAATCGAGGGCGGCAATCCGTTCGAGGCACCGCGCTCGCGCGAATACCCGATGCCGCCTATGCCGGTGACCTGGGACGGAGCCAAATTTGCCGAAGCCGCGAAAGCTGCCGGCTGTCACCCGTTTCCAAGCCCGGGCGGCATTGCCTCGCAGGCCTATGTCAACGAATACGGAATGCAGATGGGCCCTTGCAACCACTGCGGTTTCTGCGAGCGCTACGGCTGCTACAACTATTCGAAATCCTCGCCGCAGACGGCGATTCTCGACGCGTTGAAGCGCAAGCCGAACTTCGAATACCGCACCCATGCGGAAGTGTTGAAAATCGAAATGGCGCCCGACGGCAAAACCGCGACCGGCGTGACCTATTTTGACGAAAAGGCCGGCGAAGAGGTGTTCCAGCCCGCGGATCTGGTAATCCTGGCCGCCTACCAGTTGCACAACGTCCATCTGATGCTGCTCTCGGGCATCGGTCAGCCGTTTGATCCCGCAACGAACGAAGGCGTCACCGGTCGCAGCTATGCCTACCAGATGAACGGCGGCTACACGATGTTCTTCAAGGACGAGGTGTTCAATCCGTTCATCGGCACCGGTGCCAACGGCATGTCGATCGATGATTTCGGCATGGACAATATCGACTTCGGTCGTGAAGGCTTTATCGGCGGCGCCTACTGGCGTGCCGGCCAGTCCAACGGTCAGCCGATCCGCTCCATGGCGCTGCCCGCGGGCACGCCGACCTGGGGTGCCGGCTGGAAGAAGGGCATCGGCGAGTGGTACGGCCACTCGATGTCGATCGGCTCGCACGGTTCACACATGTCCTATCGCGGCAATTATCTCGACCTCGACCCGACCTACAAGGATCGCCACGGTCGTCCGCTGATGCGCATGACGTTCAACTGGCAGCCGAACGACATCCGCATGACCCAGTTCATGAAGTCGAAGATGGAGCCGATCGCCAAGTCGATGAACCCGACCTCAATGCAGGAAGGCTTCAAGAAGGACGGCGCCATGTACGACGTGCGTCCTTACCAGACGACGCACAATGTGGGCGGCACTGTGATGGGTGACAATCCGAAGACCTCGGCAATCAATCGATATCTGCAGGCCTGGGACAAGCACAACATCTTCGTGATGGGCGCCGGCGCCTTCCCGCAGAACACCCAGTACAACCCGACCGGCATGGTCGGCGGCCTGGCCTATTGGGCGGCGCATGCGATCCGGACGCAGTACCTGTCCAATCCGCGGCCACTGGTGTGAGGAGCGCAACGATGAAAACCTTTCTTCGCGTCATTCTCATCCTCGCCGTTCTCGGCGTCGTCGGCCTTCTCGCCTTCATCTTCGTGCCGGTCCAGCGCACTGCCGCGGTTGCCCAGCTCCCGGCTGATTACAAAGCACCGGCAGGCAGTGGCGAATACGCCATGCGGGCCGGTGACTGCATGGCCTGTCACACCGCGGAGGGCGGCAAGCCCTTCGCCGGCGGCCGGCCGATCCACAGCCCGATGGGCACGATCTGGGCCACCAACATCACCCCGGACAAGGAAACCGGCATCGGCAATTACACGCTCGATGATTTCCGCGCGGCGCTCTACGACGGCGTTCGCAACGACGGTGCGCATCTCTACCCGGCCATGCCTTACGAAAACTATCGCAAGCTGACGGAACAGGACATCCAGGCCCTCTACCAGTATTTCATGACCGAGGTGCCTGCAGTTTCCAACAAGGTCGAGGAAACGGCACTGTCCTTCCCGTTCAACCAGCGCTGGGGCATTCGCGCCTGGAACTGGCTGGCGCTGGGCAAGCCGGGCTTTGAACCTGTTTCGCAGGACGAGCAGTTCAACCGCGGTGCCTATCTCGTGCAGGGCGCCGGACACTGCGCCGCCTGTCACAGCCCGCGCAACCTGCTGATGGCACAGGACGGTACCGACGAGAGCAGCGCTGCCTTCCTGACCGGCGGCGAGATCGACGGCTATACGGCACCTGACCTGCGCGGCCCGCAAAGCGCACCGCAGAAATGGTCCACCCAAGAGCTCGCGGCCTATCTTACGACTGCCCGCAACGCGCATTCCACGGCAACCGGCGAGATGATGCTGGTGGTGCGCGATTCGCTGCAATACATGACGCCCGAGGACAATCTGGCGATCGCAACCTACCTCAAGAAGATCGGCAGCACTGGTGGTTCCACGGCACCGGCAACGCCTTCGGCGGCGCCTGAAAAGGCCGAGGTTACCGACACCGAGAAAATGCTGACGGAAGCCAAAGCGGATATGCCGCTCGGTCCCCGCCTCTATCTCGACAATTGCGGTGGCTGCCACTTTGTCAACGGCAAGGGTGCCGCGGAAATCTTCCCGGAGCTTGACGGAAATTCGCTGGTTACCGCGAAGTCTTCAAAGGGCCTGTTGGATGTCATGCTGCACGGAGCGGAACTGCCTTCGACCAAGGACCGTCCCATGCGCGTGCGCATGCAGGGCTATAACGACCGCCTGAACGACGAAGAAGCGGCAGCACTTGCCACCTTCCTGCGCCAGGCCTGGCATAACGACGCTCCGCCGGTCACTGCGGAAGACGTCAAGGCTGTCCGCCGCTAGACCACGACATCAGACCCTGCCGGTTCGTAACTGGCAGGGTCTTTACACGTCGCCATGGGTGGCATCAGCCGTTGGCCGTTGCCAAGGCCTCCGGCGGCCCGAGGATCGCAATACTTCGCCGCGTCAGTTTGGCGTGATACATGCGCCGATCTACGAGAGCGACAAGAGCCGTTCTCGACCACTTGACCTCGCTTGCAAAGCCAAAACCCAGCGCCGCACCGACGCTCAGCGTTTTGCTTCCGATCGTGACGGCGGCCAGCACAGTGTCCATCATCACGGCGAGCCTCTGCTCCTGCATTTCACTGTCTCCCATGTCTGACTGGAACAGGAGGGCAAACTCGTCACCGCCCAGCCGCGAGACGAATTCGCCCGCTCTCAGGGACGACAACAGCCTTTTCCCGATAACCGCAAGCAACTCGTCCCCGACCGGGTGACCGTGCATGTCATTGACGATCTTGAAGCCGTTGAGATCGAAGATTGCGAGCCCGAACTCCTCATGGTTGGCGCGATCTTCGATAAAGTGAGCGATCCGTTGCTCGAACCCAAGACGGTTCGGCAGCCCGGTCAGGCTATCGGTGACGGCCGCGGCTCGCAACGCCTCTTCCTGTCTGATTTGCGCGCTCGTCTGTTCGGTGACATCGGTCAGCGCCTCGAGATCGTAGAGGTCGTTTCCGATCGTGATCCGGCGTGCGGAGATCATCACGGAAATCTCCCGCCCGTCACGATGCCGGATCTTGCCCGACTGCGCGGAGTAATACCCAACCTCGTCAAGGAGTTTGATCCTGGCAACACGGTCTGAGCCATCGACGATCAGGCCGACATCTGTCAGTTTGCGACCAACCAGTGCCGTTTCGTTCATCCCGACGAGGTCCATGTAAGCCTGGTTGACCCGCACATAAACGGAGTTTGGCCCGGCCATCGAAATGGCATAGGCAAGCGGAGAGATGTGAAACAGCGTCTGCAACATTCCGTCCAGCCCATCTCCGCCCTGTGTCACACTGGAAAAGAGTGAGGCTGCCGCCCGTTCATCCGAAAGCATCGGCCTAACCCTTATTCGCTTTAGGGAATTGCCACAGCAGGACGACCGGTGACGGCAAGAACCGCAGATCCACCCGATATTGCATGTCGCAGGTTCTGTCTGTCATCATTCCCTCGCCTCAACCTCGCCCGATGGAGAGGTTCGCGGCTGAAAAACCTCCAGCTAGTTTTGCGTCCACAATACGAGTCACAAACTCGACGACTTCCGTCATCTCTGTCCATTCGGCCCCGGCTGCTTGCTGTCTTGACCGATACCCTCGACGACCCGCAATCAACGTGAGCAATACCAGATCGAACTGCGCCGTATTGCCGATGTCCAGGTGCCCAAGATTCCTCCTGACCAAAAGGATCAGTTTATCGAGCGCTTGTGCGGTGGAGAGCCCGGCAGCCAGCAGTGCGAGTGGTATTGCGATCAGCATTTTCACAAAACTACCCTCATGATGTGGCGTACCGGGTCGCCATGCTCAGAATTCCGACCAGCCTTCATTGGCCGCCTTCGACCGCTGTAGTTTGCCAGGAAGCGACTGGATCATTTGTCGCGCAGGCGAAGCTGCAGGCGCATGCGCCCGACCGTTGCTTTGCCCTACCGCGCTTGGCGTCGTTTTGAACCCGGCGACAAGCTCGGAAAGTCTCTCGGCCTCGTTGGAGAGTTTTATCGTCGCCGCAGACGTCTCTTCCACCATGGCAGCGTTTTGCTGCGTGATTGTATCCATGCTGCCCACGGCAGAGTTGATTTCAGCTATCCCAGTCGCCTGTTCGCGCGACGACATGGCAATCGATACCATGTGTTCATCGATCGTCTGCACCTGTCTGCCGATGCTTCTCAATGCCTTGCCCGTTGTGTTCACAAGATCGACGCCGCGCGCGACATCCTGAGAAGATCTCGAGATGAGATCCTTGATTTCCTTGGCGGCCCGGGCTGAGCGTTGCGCGAGCTCCCGCACCTCCTGCGCCACCACCGCAAAGCCTTTCCCCTGGTCACCGGCACGGGCTGCTTCGACCCCCGCATTGAGTGCGAGGAGGTTCGTCTGGAACGCAATTTCGTCAATGACACTAATGATGTCGTTCATTTGTTTGGATGACTCGACAATGTCGCTCATCGCCTTGACGGCCTGCTCTACGATTTCTCCGGACGTTGCTGCCTCTGTTGCAGAGGCCGTTACGACCGCCTGGACTTCTGTCGTCCGGGTTTGAGACTGCCGCGCGATTGAACTGATCTGCTCTAGCGCTGCCGCTGTTTCTTCAAGCGCCGTGGCCTGCCGTTCGGTGCGCTTTGCCATTTCGTCGGTCGCAGTGGCGATTTCGGCCGACTGCGAGAGAACGAAGCCGACCGTGCTTGAGATCTCGGAAAGAGCACCGTTGAGGCTCGATACGGAATCGTTGAAATTATGCTTGAGCCCGTCGAAACTGACCGCGAGGGGCTGTTCCAAGGGCCGGGTCAGATCACCGCCGGAGAGAGATCTCAACGCACTTTCGAGGGCTGAGAGCGCTGTGTCTTGTTCCGCTTTCAGCGTCGCCTGCTCCGCTTCGGCCTTGGCTCTCTCGTCCGCAAGGACGTCGAGATAGACGGAGATCGCGTAATCCATGTCCACGAGGGCCGCTTTGACAACCGTCGTTACGTCGTCTCCGATCTTTTGGCGTTTGCCGCGCACCAGGAAACTGCCGAGCTCGTTATCGATGACGGCGCGCACGATGTTCTCGATCATCAACGCATAGCCGCCAATGTACCAGCGCGGTTGAAGCCCAAGCCTTGCATGGGCTTTGCCGATCATGGTGACTTCATCAACATAGGCTTCGTCGAACTTTGCCGAGGAAATCGTTTCCCAGTGTCGAGCCTGTCGTCCTTTTGCCTGGGTGATGTGATTTTCACCGGAAAAGTATTTGGAGGTTTCCGGGTGATGACGGACCTTGGCGTAAAACACATCGAGCGCGCTATCGAGCGACCCGTTAATGATGGGCGCCAATGCTGCGAGTGTCCTGCGCTGTGGATCACCAAGACCAGCGAAGTCCAGTCGGTCGTTAAGCGTTGCCTGTGCTGATTTCTGCGTACTCATGTATGTCCCCTGCTGCGGTCCCTTGGTAACAAGGCATGGTTGGTCTGCCCGCTAAAGCGAGTGCGATCTGTTGCTGACGGGAACGCAGTCCATCACCGGCGCGCGTGCTTCGAAGCCATCGCGGGGCAAGCAAGGGGGCTCAAAAACCCAGATGTCTACCGAACAGGTGTTAGACTGTCAGGTGGCGGCTGTTCCTGATCTTCACGGCCATAAAACCCTCATGGGTATGCGGCGCCACGGCGCCTATCTGGCACCACAAATCTAGGATTCAGGGGATAAAAAACCGTTAATAGTTCGCCCTATGCTATAGTAGCAGAACTTGATTTAAGCTGCGCCATCGTTTGACCGAGGCTAAATCTGGCAATCGTCAAGCATAGAGCCAAAAATACGAGTTTTTGCCTTAAAATTCATGCCGCATGTAAGCGCTGCTATGACCGGCAGCGTGCTCATTGCATTCTCAAGACAGCGGTCGATATTGACAGAAGAGAGCTGGGACATCGTCAAGGTCATTGCGTAGGGTCTAAGCGTAGGCAACCGCCACAGCTTCGTGAGTCTCTGCGACGGGACAGAATATGCTTTGCATACAGTCAAGAACCTGGCGGACGCCTTCCTCGTGAGAGCGATAGAAAACCGTCTGCGCTTGTCGACGCGCCGAGACGAGGTTCGCGTCCCTGAGAATCTTCAGATGTTGAGAGAGTGCCGATTGGCTGAGATTCACCGCCTTTGCGAGTGAACGCACGTCGCGCTCCCGATCCTGCACCAGACAAAGGACTTTGAACCGTGCGGGGTGCCCCATAACCTTCAGTAGATCGGCGGCGTCGCCCTCATCGAAGGGAAGAACTTCTCCCGACAGACCGATGTCCATAACGCCTCCAACCACCATTGAATAAAATCGCGTATCTTCATGGACCGAACCGAGTCCGGCGCCACATAAGCGAGAAGTAATACAAGCAAGATATAAGCTGCGGTGGCTAAGCATCTCCGCATTACGTCTCTGCTTCAATACGCAAATTGTACGTTATTTTATCGCAGTCCAGACGTTTTACGCATCTTAACAATACTTAACTCTGATAACCGCCGAATCTGTATTAAGGCAGATACGAAACGCGGTCTCGCCGCCCAATATACATTCAATGCTGGTGTGAAATGACAGAAGCAGACGCGTTGGAGATCCTGCGGATCTCTGTCTGGGCAATGCTCCTTGCTTCAGCGCCCGCGGTTTTCACCGCGATGGCAGCCGGCCTGGTTATCAGCCTTGTCCAGGCTCTCACGCAGGTCCAGGAAAGCACGCTGAGCTTTGCGCCAAAAATTGTTGCTGTCTTTGTAGCGCTGGCAGTGGCCGCCCCGTTCATAGGCGGCCAACTCAATCTTCTCGTTGTCGAGATTTTCTCTCATGTGCAGTCGGGTTTCTAGGCCGGCTGCGATCTCAAGAGGTCAGGCGTCTGCAGTCTCTCGCACTACGTCGAGCAGGAAGAACACGACCACATAGCGGGTCGCATAGGATCGGCCGCCCTCGGCATCGCCTGCGTCCGAACCTCCGTCGGCCGGGTGCCATTGCTGGTAGTGCGGATTGTTGGCGATCAGCGTGATCGCTTTGCCAGTACGGCTACCGCCAAGACGATAGCGTGTTTCCGCCAACGGCCAGACACGTTCGTAATCCTGTTGCGTGAGACGGACCTTAAGAGCATGGCGCGTTACCGTTTCGCCCTGCGAAACATCTCCCTTGCGGGCCACTGGAACCTCCAGCGAAACCTCCTCAGCCCCATCCAGTATGAAGTCGAATTCCTCAGGCCACGTCCGCTTCATGTAATCGCTCCTCCAAGCTATACCGAGGGTTGCCGACGACTGTATCGTCGTCTGCCGAGACAATATGCAAACATTATCCCCTTCTGAAAAGCATCAAACCGCCTACGGCCGCACTATTTCGTGAGGCTTGGCGCCGACAAAATGTCTTACCAGGCCGCCACAGGGAAGGCGTCGATCGGGATCTTCAGGTACCTCACGCCGTTCGCCTCCTTTGGCGGCAGCTCTCCTGCCATCAGATTGACCTGCAGGGCATGCAGCATCAGTTTCGGAAACGGCAACGTTTTGTCACGGCTGATGCGGGACTGGATAAACTCGTCACGCCCTGACCGGAGGTGAATGTTCTGCGCCTTCTGTTGCGCGACGGTGCTCTCCCAGAGCGCTTCCCGCCCGCCATGACGATAATCGTGGCCGGTGAACAGCCGGGTGTCGTCGGGCAAGTTCAGGATTGCCTCGATCGACGACCACAGATCTTCAGCGCTGCCTCCGGGAAAATCGGCGCGGGCCGAACCGCTGTCGGGCATGAACAGCGTGTCGTGGATGAAGGTCGCATCACCGACCAGATACGTGATCGATGCCAGTGTGTGGCCGGGCGAATGCATGACGCGGCCCTCGATCTCACCGATCATGAACCGGTCGCCATCCGAAAACAGCCGGTCCCACTGGGATCCGTCGGTTGGCATCGCCGGCGCATTGTAGATGTCCTTCCATAGCGCCTGGACCTTGACCACGTCGGCGCCGATCGCGGTCGGCGCGCCGGTCTTCGACTTGAGGTATGCTGCTGCGGTGAGATGGTCTGCATGGGGATGCGTGTCGAGGATCCACGCGACGTCCAGTCCCTGCATTTGGATATGTGAAAGGAGCGCATCGGCGTGACGCGTGGCCGTGCTTCCGGATTTCTCGTCGTAGTCGAGAACCGGATCGATGATGGCGCATTTCTTCGTGGCCTTGCAGCTTACGACATACTGGATGCTGCCGCTACGCGCGTCGTAAAAACCAGCGACTTCGGGTTGGGCACTCATGGTGTAAAATCCGGCTTGTCAAACGCCTACACTGGCGCGGCTCTATGATGGTCTGGCCACAGGATGTCCACGAGGCAGGTCTGATCGCAGCAACGCTGTGACAGCGGGCAAGACGAGGACATCAAGCGTCACGGCGGCCCCTCCTAAGTCAACCTCTCACGAACGTCAACTCGGAGCCCTTTGCCGCAATCTTGCTTACCAAGCGATAGGGCCAACCCGATAAGCCGCGCCATTGGATCGAGACCAGCCGAGCAGTTGTTCGCGCGTGGCAACGCGCTTGATTTTGCCCGTCGCAGCCATAGATCCACATCGTTGGCCGGCAAACAAACTGGTTGTGCCTGTGGCGCATGTCTCGGCGACCCTGGATGCGGCTGATGTGTGGTTCCGTTTGGCAACTGCGAGTACTTCCGCGGGGAGTACGGTTGCCTCGAGATCACGCGGGATCGGCAACCGACAGGATGAGCATATGCACAATCTTATCAGACATCTCAGCTTGCACTTAATCACATGCCTTTTCGCGATCGGCGTCGTATCGCAGGCCCTCGCCGCTCCCGATGTCGTCAAAGTCGGGCCGGATCATTACCAGGGGACATGGCTGGAAATCGGGAGGACCCCGATGTTCCTGACCGACGGCTGTGTTGCCGGTTATTCCACCTACCGCAAGGGCAAAACGCCTGACACGGTCATGGTCGAAGACGGTTGTCGTGTCGATACTCCAAACGGTCGCCTCAAAACGATCAATGGGACCGGGAAGATCCAGGATTACGGAACGACGAACGCAACGATGCGCGTCCGCTATCCACTGTTCATCACCTTCACCTACCGCGTGCTCTACAAATCGCCGGATAAATCCTGGTTCATCAGCGCCAACCCGTCGATGTCGGACCTGTGGATCTATTCGCGAAACGTACCATCGAAATCCAAGCTCAACCGCATGGTGCGCAAGGCGAGCGAACTCGGCTACGACGTAAAGAAGCTGGAATTTCCGCCAGCCCGCTAGGCTGACTGGAAAGCGTCCGAACGGTTTGGCGTCCACGCGACAAGACAACCGTTCGGAACGCGAGCTTCGCTGCGGCTTCGAGCCTTGGTTTTATAAAGCTCGGCCCCTACCCTGCGACCAGCTTGAGAGACCGAATGGAATTCTGGGATCGAGCGCGCGGGCTTCGTCACGCAGATTGTTTTCGGCCAATATTTCAATAATCCTTGAAGTCTTGAATAATTATTGTTCTATAGCCTTTACAGGGCTTTGAAAGCCGGGCAAGCGCCCGCGCCTGATCACTATTGGACAAGGAACGAACTGGTGAACGAGCGACAGGTCCTTGATGCGTTTGGCGCACTGTCACAGCAGACCCGACTGCAGGTCATTCGCAAGCTCGTCGTCGCAGGCCCGGGCGGACTGGCGGCGGGTATGATTGCCGACGCTGTGAACGTGTCGCCTTCCAACATTTCTTTTCATCTCAAAGAACTGGAACATGCGGGCCTGATCAGCGCTCAGCGGGAGTCACGCTCCATCGTCTACAGCGCGAATTTCGAGACCCTCAACGGCCTCGCCCATTTCCTGATGGAGAACTGTTGTTCGGGCCAATCTGATGCCGGTTGCGGGCCTACAGAACTCGCAGGGTCTGCGTTATAGGAGCCCCAAATGCGAACGTTTCAATTTTTTTCGATGGAGTATCCAAATGGCTGATCTGCCAGCCGCCTCGCTTGATCTTATTTCCCAGCCCGACCTTGAGGCACTTCGCCCACCCTATTCGCAGCACAAGCCGCGGATCCTGATCCTCTATGGATCGCTGCGGAAGATTTCGTTCAGCCGTCTTTTGGCGGAAGAGGCATCACGGCTCCTCGAGCACCTTGGATGCGAGGTGAAGATCTTCAACCCCGAAGGTTTGCCCCTACCAGATGGCGCACCCGATACGGATCCGAAGGTTCAGGAATTGCGGGCGCTTTCTCTCTGGTCGGAAGGCCATGTCTGGGTCAGCCCCGAGCGGCACGGTGCGATGACCGGCATTATCAAGGCGCAGATCGACTGGATCCCCCTCACGACCGGTTCGGTGCGACCGACGCAGGGCAAGACGCTTGCCGTCATGCAGGTTTCCGGTGGCTCGCAGTCCTTCAACGCGGTCAATCAGTTGCGCATTCTCGGTCGTTGGATGCGGATGATCACCATTCCGAACCAGTCGTCGGTTGCCAAGGCATGGCAGGAGTTCGACACGGATGGCCGCATGAAACCCTCGGCCTACTACGATCGCGTCGTCGATGTCTGCGAGGAACTGGTCAAATTCACACTGCTGACCCGCGATGCGTCCGACTACCTGACAGACCGCTATAGCGAGAGGAAGGAAGAGGCCGCAAAGCTCGAACAGCGCGTGGATCTGAAGTCGATATGAGCGAGCGGCCGCCGATCGGCACTATCCTTGCCCTGGGCCTCACCCAGATCATCGGCTATGGAACTCTCTATTACAGCTTCAGCATTCTTGCACCCGATATGGCGCGAGACCTGAACTGGTCGACGGAGTGGATATTTGCCGCACTTTCGGCGGCACTTCTTCTGGGCGGCTTGACCGCTCCCTGGCTCGGCCGGGCCATTGATCATTTTGGCGCAGGACGGGTGATGACGGCCGGATCCGCGATTGCCGCGGCAGCGCTGGTCGCTTGTGCCTATGCGCCGGGCAAGAGCGGCTTCGTCGCCGCTTTGATCGTGATCGAGATCGCCGCCAATCTCGTACAATATGGCGCGGCCTTTGCGCTGCTGGTGCAGGCAAGCCCCCGCACCGCCCAGCGCAGCATCACCTATCTGACCCTCATCGCCGGCTTCGCCTCGACGATCTTCTGGCCCATCACAACGGCTCTGCACGCCCATCTGTCCTGGCAGAATGTCTACCTGGTGTTTGCCGGGCTCAATCTGCTCGTCTGCCTGCCTCTGCACGCCTGGCTGTCCTACGGCCTTGCCCAGGGGAAGTCGCAGAAACAGAACGGCACGGCGCAAGTCGTCGAAGGGTGCCTCAGCCCGGACGTCCGGCAGTTCGGGTTCAAGCTGATGGTGGTGGGGTTCTCTTTGCAATCTCTCGTCAGTGCGGCGATCCTGGTGCATATGGTGCCGCTGTTGTCGGGTCTTGGCCTTGGGGCCACTGCCGCCATTGTCGGCACGCTGTTTGGTCCGTCACAAGTGCTGAGCCGGTTTGCCAATATGGTGCTCGGCGGCAATCTGCCGCCGCTGGCTTTGGCAACGATTGCCGCCACGTTGATCCCCGGGGGTGTATTGATCCTCACCCTCACCGCTCCGTCGGTGACAGGCGCCATGGCGTTTGCCGTTGTCTTCGGTTTGGGCAACGGTCTTTTCAGCATCGTCACCGGCACCCTGCCGCTGATGCTGTTTGGCAGCGCTGGCTACGGCAGGCTGCAGGGCAAGGTCATGGCCGCACGATTGATCCTGTCCGCGACCGCACCGTTTGCGCTGTCGTTTGCCATGGCCCATTTCGGCACGCTGTGGTCACTGACCATCACAACAGCGCTCGGGGCCTGTGCGATTGTCGCCTTCGTCGGGATTGCGCGACTGGAGCGCCGTCAAAAGTCTGGCGATCATCTCGCGAGCCGTCCGGCCTGAACCAGTACGCCGGGTCCGTGCGTCCTTCGGTGCCCGCTAGGAGCGCTACACGGCCGGGCTTCCTGCCGATTTGGCAAAATATCTGCGGCCCATCCACAGTGCCATCTGTACCAAAAGGATCAGCACAGGCACCTCGACGAGCGGGCCGATGACGGCCGCAAATGCGACCGGGGACGCCAGGCCGAACGCGGCAATGGCAACCGCGATGGCCAGCTCGAAGTTGTTGCCGGCCGCAGTAAAGGCAACCGCTGTCGTGCGCGGATAATCTGTCCCCACCGACCTCGCCATCCAAAAACTGACAAGAAACATGATGAGAAAGTAGATCGTCAGCGGAATGGCGATCATCACCACATCGCCCGGCAGGCGGACCACGTCTCCGCCCTTCAGGCTGAACATGGCGACGATCGTGAACAGAAGGGCGGCCAGGGTCATCGGGCTGATCTTCGGGAGGAAGACATTCTCGTACCAGTCCCTGCCCTTGCTCGCGGTCAGCAAGCGGCGCGACAGATATCCCGCGAGGAACGGAATACCGAGATAGATCAACACCGCTTCCGCAATCGTCCAGAACGAGACGTCAATCACACTGCCTTCAAGACCAAACAGCGGAGGCATGACGGACAGGAAGAACCACGCATAGACGCTGAAAAACAGGATCTGGAAAATCGAATTGAAGGCAACGAGACCCGCGACATACTGGTTGTCGCCCCGGGCAAGCTGGTTCCAGACGAGAACCATTGCAATGCAGCGGGCAAGACCGATCAGGATGAGGCCGGTCATGTATTCCGGATAGTCCCGCAGGAAGGTCACCGCCAGCGCGAACATCAGCACCGGACCGATAATCCAGTTCTGCAGGAGAGAAATCGCCAGAACCCGCTTGTCGGCAAACACCTGAGGGAGTTCCTCAAAACGCACTTTCGCCAGAGGCGGATACATCATCAGGATGAGGCCGATTGCAATCGGAATATTGGTGGTGCCGACGGACAGGCTGTCGAGCGCTGCGGGCAGGCCGGTAAAGACAGTTCCGAGCAGCACACCCAGTGCCATGGCGGCAAAAATCCAGACGGTCAGATAGCGGTCGAGGAACGACAGACGCAGTGTTGGTTCTTCGGGACGCATTTGCGACCTCCTTGGCAGATAGACATCGTCCGCAGCCTTGCCATGAAGACTGGGGCCGCACGGGTTCGGCTTGAATGGCGTGCGTCAGACGACGCGACGACCGGCCTGATCGACGACGACTTCGCCATCTTCCTTGGCAAACGCAGCCTGCTGGCCAGCTGGAAGAATATCCAACACCGCTTCCGATGGTCGGCACAGCCTGACACCGGCAGGCGTGACGACGATTGGACGGTTGATCAGGATGGGATGGTCCATCATGGCATCGACCAGTTGCTCATCGGACAAGGAAGGGTCGCCCAAACCGAGTTCGGAAAATGGCGTTCCCTTTTCGCGAAGAAGATCGCGCACTGAAATTCCCATCCGGTCGATCAACTGCTTAAGCAGCGCGCGCGCTGGCGGGGTTTTGAGATACTCGACCACATGGGGTTCGATGCCGGCGTTGCGGATCATCGCAAGCGTGTTGCGCGAGGTCCCGCAGTCCGGGTTGTGGTAGATGACGATATCGATAGGGTTAGTCATGCGACGTCAGGCCTTTTGTTTGTCGATCCTTCGAGCTGACCGATTTCCTGAAGCTTGGCGGTCAAGCTTATCCTTTCGAGGCTTTGCAAAGGCAGCGCGGCGAAAGCCGCAATACGCAGCTTCATGTAGCGAAGCGCTGTGGTGAAGGCGATGCGCTTTTCCGCGTCGGTCCCCTCCACCGCAGCAGGATCCTCGATACCCCAATGGGCGGTCATCGGTTTTCCCGGCCAGACCGGGCAGGATTCGCCAGCAGCGTTGTCGCAGACCGTAAAGATAAAATCTAATTGCGGAGCCTCGGCACCCGCAAACTCGTCCCAACTTTTTGACCGAAGTCCCTCCGTGGGAAACTTGTGGCCAACAAGCACATCGAGCGCCATTGGGTTGACGTTGCCTTTAGGCTGGCTTCCCGCCGAGTAGGCATTGAATTTCCCAGCGCCAATTTTTCGCAAAACACTTTCCGCGAGGATCGATCTCGCAGAGTTGCCGGTGCACAGAAACAGGACGTTGAATGTCTTGTCGGTCATGAGAGCGCCTTTTCCGGAGGGCAGCACGGGGTGAGTTCCGCAATCAGCGGCGCGCAGAGCTCTGCGTTTCCGCCACAGCAGTCCTTGAGAAGGAAGAGCACCAATTCCCGTAACGTCTCCATCTCCACACGGTAGGTAACGACGCGGCTTTGGCGCTGCGAAGAAACAAGACCCGCGCGTGACAAGATGTTGAGATGCGCAGACATCGTGTTTTGTGGCACCGCGAGCGCGCGCGCTATGTCACCTGCGGGCAGTCCATCCGGTTCATGCCTGACAAGCAGGCGAAAAGCTTCGAGCCGGGTTGGCTGAGCAAGCGCAGCAAGGGCGAGAATAGCGACTTCTGATTCCATATATCCAGAATACTGGATTTATGGAATCAGTCAAGATGCGTGTTCCGGGTCGTCTTCTTACGATCGACGGCAGGTACTCGTGTTCAGAACCAGGAAGTCAGTGCGATTTCCGCCGGCCAGCGCTTGCGTAGATCAGCGCTGCCACCACAACCAGCAATCCCTGGAAGAGATACTGGTAGGTCTGGGTCAGCCCCAGGAATGTCACCGCGTTCAGCACTTCGGTCAGAAGCACGGCTCCGAGAAGGGTTCCGATGAAGGTTCCCCGCCCGCCCGAAAGGCTCGTTCCGCCCAGAACGACTGCGGTGATGCTGGCCAGCGTGTAGTTCACGCCCTGGCGCGGGTCACCGACACCGATCTGCGTCATCAGCATGATGGCACCGACAGCGGTCAGCAGCGAACAGGCGATATAGCCGCCGATGAAGGTGAGTTCGACAGGAATGCCGGCCCGGCGCGCAGATTGTTCATCGGATCCGACCGCCCGCAGACGCCATCCGGCCCGGGTCCGGCGCAGCAAGAATTCGGCGCCGACCGCTGCAACAACCAGTACCAGAAAGGCGACCGGGAAAGGACCCAATTGCCAGTTGACCCAGTCGGTGACCGTCGCGCTGATATAGCCATCCGGATTGTCACGCAGCAGGAAGCTGCAGCCCTGGATCGCGATATACATGGCGAGCGTCGCGGCAATCGGGGTGAAATTCGCAAATCGGATCAGCACACCGTTGATAGCCCCGGTCACAAAGGCGCCGGCAAACATCAGGAGGAAGCCGACCGCCATCATCGCAGTGGAATTGTCGTCGGTAATGAAGAATGACGCGACCACGACCAGAAATCCGGCGAGAGGACCGACCGAAAGATCGATCCCGCCCATCAGCAGCGCCAGTGTCTGGCCCATGGCAATAAAGCCGAGCGCGGTCGCCAGAAGCAGGATGTTGTAGATGTTGTAGACGGAGAAGAAGTTCTCGTTCTGGCCATAGACATAGAGCCCAAGGAGCACGGTCACGATGGCGAGCGGGACTGCTGGAGCATTGTCCGACCGCAGCAGGTCGCGCCATCGGCTGCCGGTACTCGGCTGTGCCACCGTCAAACTGCTGTCGCCATGCGTCTCCGCTCCAACGGCCGCAGCGACTATGCGTTCTTCGGTGACGTCGTCACCTTCAAGGATCTCGACCACATGCCCGCGCGACAGCACGACGACCTTGTCGCACAGACCTTCGAGCTCCACGGCATCGGAGGAGTTCACCACAACCGGCGTCCCTGCCTCCGAGACTTCGCGCAGAATTCGGTAGATTTCAAACCGGGCTCCGACATCCACACCTTGCGTCGGTTCGTCGGCAATGATCAGTCCCGGCTCGGACAAAAGTGCGCGGGCCATGACCACTTTTTGCTGGTTGCCGCCCGACAGCGCAAAAATCGGCGCTTCGATCCCGGGCGTCTTGACCGCCAGCTCACTGAAGATCGCACCGACCTGCGCCAGTTCCTTCTTGCGGCTCATCACGCCACCGACCGCGAACTTCTCAAGCGCGGAATAGGTTGCGTTTTCCCGAACGGTCAAACTGCCGGCGACACCTTCGACGTGGCGATCCGACGGCATGAAGGCCGCCTCATGGAGGAGTTCCGGTTGGGCGAGTGCGCGCCCGCGTAAGACGATCTGCCCCTCGGCAGGCCTCAGCCCTGCCAGCACCCGCATCAGTTCCGGCTGACCGTTGCCGGCGACACCGGCGATCCCAACGATCTGCCCGCGCGGCACGTCGAAGCTGATGTTCTTCAGGTCCCTGTTGGTGATGCCCACCACGGACAGACCGGTCTCCGTATCGGCCGTTGACGCTTTCGGCGGGAATGCCGATTCCAGAGTACGCCCGACGATCAGCCCGACCAGATCGGAATCGCTGATCTCGCCGATGACGGCGGAGCCGCGCACGCGACCATCCCGAAGCACGGTGACCCGATCGGCGATCTGGCGAAGTTCGGCCAGGCGATGGGTGATGTAGATGACCGATGTGCCAGCGGCCGCAACCTCTCGGATGCGGGCAAACAGCATGTCGGTCGAATCCTGGTCGAGCGAGGCAGTGGGTTCGTCCAGGATCAGCACCTTCGGCTCAAGCGCCAGCGCCTTGGCGATCTCCAGCAAATGCTTCTGCGCAACCGTCAGACCGTCGGCGCGCATGCCAAGCGGGAGATGCAGGCCGACCTTGGCAAGCACGCGCCGGCCCACATCGTCGGGCTTTGCGCCCGCAAACACCGAGGCTGGCAAGGCCACGCGCAGGTTTTCCAGGATCGACAGATCGTCCAGAATGGCAGGATGCTGGAAGCAGATGCCAATCCCGTGGGACTTGGCGATTTCCGGGGTCATTTGCTGTACAGCGCGGCCTTCGAAGTGAATCTCTCCCTCGGTCGGCTGCAGCGTTCCGGAAATGATGTTCATCAGGGTCGATTTGCCGGCGCCGTTCTCGCCGAGAAGGGCATGCACTTCGCCGGCGCGGAATTCCACACTGACATCGGCCAGTGCCGCGACAACCGAGAAATATTTCGAGATGCCCGAAAGGCGGATCACCACATCCCGAGCGTCCAGCGCCACGTCTTGACTGTTTCGTGCCAACATTATTTGCAATCCGTCCTGGTGACAGAGCCCCGGAAGGTAAACCCTCCGGGGTCAGCGATGCGTGAGTTTCAGTTACTGGCCGACGGCCTTTGCCTGGTCTTCCGGCTTCAGCGCCGAGGACATGTAGATGGCGCCCGGCAGATCCTTGCGGCACTGAACGGCATTGGGCTTGCCCGATACGGAATCCTCGTAGGCAGGCGCCTCGAAGATCTGCTCCTTCGGCTTTTCGCCGCCGGTTGCAAGCGCGACGGCCCACTGCACGGCCAACCGGACATTGTCGTTACCGGTGGCGACGGTGAACAGCTTGAAGTCCGGGTTGCTGGCGTGGTTGTCCTGCCAGAAGCAGCCGAGCGAGTTGCCGTCTGACGTAGCCAGTGCCGGGATCGATTTGCCCTGCTTGGTGAAGGCCGGCAGAGCACCGACCAGCGACGGGCCGAAGTCGGAGACGATGACGTCGATCTTGGCGTTCTTGGCGATTTCGGCGGTCAGCACCTTTTGCGTCAGCGCCGGATCCCAGTTCGTGACGGCAAAAGGCGCCTGATTGACGAAGACATACTCAGGCCCGAGCACACTCTTCAGGCCTTTCAGCTCATCCAGGCCCTGGCTGTTGCCGGCAGGACCGCTGAGGAACAGGACATTGCCGCCCTTGGGAAGCACACCCTTGATCCATTTGCCCCAGGTGACGCCGTCGTTTTCGAAGGACGAGCCGATGAACTTCGAATAATTCATGCCTTCCTTGCCGCCAACAGCGACGCGGTAGGGCACAATGATCTTTCCGGCCTTGAAGACGCTGGTGATGGCCGGCAGCATGGCCGGGCCGGCGTCGCCAAAGACGACCAGCGCATCGACGCCCTTGGCGGCCATACCCTTGATGTCGGAGATTGCCTTCTGGGTGTCGCCCTGGCCGTCTGCATACTCATACTTGGTGATACTGGGGCACAGTTCGACGGTCTGCTTGCCGGATGCCGTCGTCACCTGACGCCAGCTGTTGCCGCCGTAGCCGTCGAGAAGGGCAAGCGTCGCCTTCTTCGGCCCGCACCAGGACGGTGTCTCCGCCTTGGCCAGACCCGCACCTCCCAGTGCGATGACCGCAGTCGCAACCGAGACTGCCAGGCCCTTCTTCAAATTTGCATAGTTCATGTCTGCTCCTCCACTTGTTATTGTTAGGTTGTTTTTCTGACTTTCCCGCTCCACCGGAGCGAGTAGACGCCGATGCCGAAACCGAGGGCCAAGGCCTGGATGATGGTTTGCGCTGAATAGGGCACACCGACCGACAGCGCGAACTGGCTCAGCTGGTTGAGGAAGAAGGCCGCCAGCACCGTCGAGATGGGAAAACCGCGCCCGCCGAGCAGCGACGTGCCTCCCAGCACGACGACGGCAACCGACGGCAGCAGCAAGCTATCGCCTTGGAAGGCCGTGGGTTCGCGGGTGATGCCGGCAATCAGGACGCCGGCCAGGCAATAGAACAGCTGGGCATAGACATAGGCCATCATCTGATAGGAGCGCACGCGCAGGCCTGCGGCCTCTCCGGCAGCAGGGCTTGCGCCGATCGCCTCGAACCGGCGGCCGCCCACGGTCTTTTTCAGCATGAAGGAGACCAGCGCGGTGGCGCCGAGGGCGAAGTAGACGGCATTGGGCAGGCCGAAGGTTTCGCCGCCGGCAATGTTTGCAAGCAGGCCCGTCGTAACAGACGGCACCCCGCCCGACATGGCAAAGACGGTCGCATAAAGCAGTGCGTTGGTGCCAATCGTCGCAATGATCGAGTTCAGGCGGAAGATGCTGACGAGCGCGCCATTGAGAAAGCCGATCGTCAGATTGAAGGCCAGCGCCAAGAGCACTGCCTGATACAGCAATCCGTCATTCTGCTGCGGGTAATGGGTCGAGACCACGACGGCGAGAGAGACGGCACCGGGAAGCGAGAGGTCAAAGCCGCCCTGCTGAACCACCATCAACTGGCCGAGGCCGACAATGGCAATGATCGCCGCAAACGGAAGACTGCCTGACAGGGCACCCCAGGATACGCTTGAGGGCGCAAAGACCAGGCAGGCGACCAGAAGGACCATGGTTGAGAAGACCACGGTCACGAAACTCCGCGTCAGCTTCATCCTGCCTGGGGCATAGCTGTCCGCCCGTGTGGGGATTGTTGAGACTGCACTCACCGGTCGGCTCCTTTTGATAGTCGCACCTCACCCGAGGCGATGGCCGGGCGGCGCAAGCCGATCTCTTCGGCGGCGCCGGACGCCGCCTTGAAGTCTGCAAAGAGACACGTCGGTTTGTCAGCAAAATCAGGCATCGCGTCGTCCTCCCAGAGCCGGTTATGGTTCATACCTGGAGGAAGCAATCTGCTGGACAGATCCTTGACATCGTCGGTTTCAGCCTCAAGCTTCGGCAAGCCTGTAGCTGGCTCCGAACCGCTGTGCGGTCAGAACTTCACAAGGCACGATGATTTGCGGATTGCCCAAATTCTTGCTCCTCCAAGAATTTGTCACTCTGGCCGGTCAGCGTCTCTTGCTAAATCAAGTACGCAATCCGGCGCTTCAAATACGTCAGGAAATTCTCTCCTCCGAACTCCTTCCGATCAACTGTATGTATTTTAAAGACTACGAAAACCCTGAAAATATCCGCTTTGGATAAGTGTATTCGAGACGGGAAACATATCAGTGCACCCTCAGCCCGCCGGGATGCCGGCCGCATAGGTTTCGATCAGCAAAGCGGCGTTTTCTGGCTTCGCCTCAAGCGTGTCCGCCTCGATCTCATAGGCCAGGTCTACGACCCGCTGATTGATCGGGGCCGTCCGGCCATGCGCTTTCAGCGTGTCGATGACCCAGCCGTTGACCTCCTGGATCTCGGCTCGCCGGCCCTTCCGCCAGTCCTGCAGCGAGGTCGTGAGCGTATCGGCTTGCGAGAAGACGGTGAGCACTTCCTCGAAGATCTGATCGACGTAGCGTTCCGGATGGTTGGTGGTGACTGGTGGCATGCCGATGATCGGGACAATCTTTGCGCCATCGGCAATCGCCGCCTGCATAGCCTCATATCCGGCAGCTCGCATCACCTCTAGCATTCCCGGGCTGCGGGCTGCATCGCCGAGCGGCAGGTTGACGATGGCAGACGGAATAAGTTCGGCGGCGTTGACGACGAGCTTCATCCATTTGGCGGAGCGGATATCATCCGTCACCTCGACGGTCCCGGTGCAGCGCAGCAGGTCGGCCACCGACTCCACCCTCTCCTGGGTCTGCGGGTCTAGGGCGCCGAGCGCAAACCAGGAGGTATCGTGGTCGTTCTGCCGGTTGGTGACGCCGGGTACGAACATGTTGGAAGCGATTTCGATGACGGCGCCGATAGTCCGCTCCCGCCCTACGATGGCCGCAATGTCCTCGTGGGTCATGCCGTTTTGGAGGCCGATCACAAGGCCGTCCTCGGCCAGCACCGGCTGGATCAGCTGGGTCGCCCATTTCGTGTCGTAGGCTTTGACCACCAGGAAGACGAGATCGAACGGCTCCTTGATCTCCGCGACTTCGCAGAGATGCAAGGCCTTGACCCTGGCGTTGATCGTCCGGCTCGGCAGATTGACGGTGATGCCATTCGCACGGATCGCGTTCACATGGTCGGGCCATTGCTCGATGAAGGTCACGTCATGACCGGCGAGAACGAAGTCCGCCCCGATCGAAGCGCCCTGAGCGCCGGTTCCGAGAAAAGCAATTCTCGGCGTCTTGCTGGAATGGGAGGTCATGCGATGGTCTCCTAGAAGGGCATGAAGGCGGGGGCCGCGCAGCGCTTATCGCGCGGTCAGGCGACACGTGTGGTCAGCAGATATAATCGACCTGATGGCGGGCGATCCGGATGCCCTCGAGCTCGGCCCGCACCTTCGCGTGCGCCGGATGGTCCGCGTAAAGTTTGAGAGCGGCTTCGTCGTCGAACTCGGAGTAGAGAACTACGTCGCAGGCATAGGAGATGCGGCTGATGTCCAACCCCACCTCAATTGTACTCAAACCGGGGATCTGTCCTTTGAGGCCTTCGAATTTGGTCTTGATCAGATGCGCAGAGGCGAGTTTTTCCTCGGGCGTCTCGCCGCGCACGTTCCACATGACGATGTGCCTGATCATGGCTTGTCTTTTCGCTCGGATGAGCCGTCGTCCACGACGTGGGCCGCGCCCAGTTCACGAAGCCAATCCGATATCACCTGCCAGTATTCACTAAGCCACTTGCTCATCGCTACCCCCTCCCAAGGGCCGTTCATCATAAGACGTTATTCTGGTCGCTGGCCCTCGTAAGCCCCGGCCAGGAGCTGGCGCAAACCATCCTTTTCCAGCACTCGCGGGTTCCAATAGGCGTTGGCCATGGCCTGCTCGACGGCAGGATCGATGCCGTCGTCCGGCATGCCCATAGTTTTAAGAGCCATCGAAGCCCCTAGTCCTTGAGCCAAATCAAACAGCCCCGTTGCCGCATCCTTTGCGCCGAGCGCCTGCGCAATACGCGCCATGGCTTCCGGCGCGGCCGGTGCGTTATAAGCGACCGCATGCGGCAGAAGGGCCGTATGCATGGGGGCGTGCGGCAGGTTGAACATGCCGCCGAGCGTGTGGCAAAGCTTGTGGTGCAACGCCATGCCGACGGATCCAAGGCACACGCCACAGAGCCAGGCCCCATAGAGCGCGTCCGCCCTGGCATCCGGATTATCCGGGCGACGGGCAATGATGGGGAGCGCGCGGGCAATCGCGGCAATCCCCTGCTCCGCCATCAGCGAAACAATCGGGTTGGCCTCGCGGGCATAAAGCGCTTCCACCGCATGCGCCACGGCATTGATGCCGCTTGTCACCGACATGGCAACCGGCAGGGTGAGAGTGAGGTCCACGTCGTAGACGATGACCTCGGGAAGGATGCGCGGGTCGGATTTCGTCACCTTACGGCCATTCTCCGTCTCACCCAGAATGGGCGTCGCTTCAGACCCGGCATAGGTCGTCGGCACGACGATCTGCGGAAGGTCGGTGCGAAAGGCGATCGCTTTACCAAGCCCTGTCGTGGACCCGCCGCCGATCGACAGAACCGCATTGGCCCCCAGGCGCTCGACCTCACGCAAAGCATCGGCCGTCACGTCGACCGGCGTATGCATCTGCGCCTTGGAATACAGCCCGGCAAAGCGCGATCCCAGAACCTCTGCAATCCCTTGCGCCTGGTCTGCCTGTTCGGGCGTTGAAAGCACCAGCACCCGGTCGGCCGACAATCGCTCGGCCTCTTCCGCCAGGCGAGAGATCGTTCCACGCCCGAAAATCACGCGGGCCGGATTTCCATTATAGATGAAATTGTCCAAGCCTGGCTCCTATCTTGACTGGTCAGGTCGCACGAGGGTGAAATCGAACTCCGAACGCCACAGCGTCTCGCCATCTTCCATACGGTCGAACGGTGCCACAAGGGTCGACTTGACGCCAAACACCGCGTCGGACTCGAGATACGCATCACCGCCGACAAACGTATGCGTCACCAGTTTCTGGTAGCCTTCGGCACGCACCATGTAATGCATATGCGCTGGGCGATAAGGATGCCGTCCCAGATGCGCCAGCATCTCCCCCACAGGGCCGTCGTCGGGAATGGGGTAGGACACCGGCTTGATGCCAATGAAGCTGTAATGTCCATCGGCCCCGGTGACGAACACGCCGCGATTGTTCCATTTCGGCTGAATGTCGGGCTGCTGGACGTCATAGTAGCCGTCGGCATTGTCGGACCACACGTCGATCCGCGCCCCCTCGATTGGCTTGCCCTCAAGATCAAGCACACGGCCGAGGAACAGGCAGCTCTCGCCCTTACCATCCCGACAGATCTCGTCGCCCATCTCCCGCACCGGCGCGCCTTCGACATGGAACGGGCCGAACACGGTGTTTTCCGTGGCACCCTCGGGCCGGCGGTTATTGATAGCATCCACCAGCATCGACAGACCGAGCGTATCGGAGAGAAGAATGAACTCCTGCCGCTCCGGCGTGCAGATCTGGCCGGTGCGCGTGAGAAACCCGATCGCCGTTTCCCACTCGTCCTGGGTCAGCTGGACGTCCAGGGCGAAGTCATGCAGATGCTTCACGAGGCTCGCCATCACGTGCGCAAGGCGCGGATCAACGTCAGCGCCCATGCGCGCATTGACGGTATCGACCGAGTTCGTCTCCGTAAAGTAACCGATGTCAGCCATGGCCTGTCGATCTCCCTTGCTGGTCGCGTGGTCCTGTCATTACGGAATGATCCGGTCGGCGCGCAGACGATCGAACGCGTCCGTGAAGGATTCTGTCGTGTCCTGGTAGGCGAGGAAGCCTGCCTTGCGGCTGCGGGCCATGTCGTTGAACGTCTCCACCTGCCGGCCGAGGTCGGCATCTGTGTGCCAGAAGGAGGCCACGCGCGAGAGCGCATTCTCCTTCAGCCCGTGCTTCTTCACGAGCGCATCCCAGATGGGCGCGGCATCGGCCATCTTCGTCTCGAGCGGCTGAGGAGAGCCCGGATAGTCCGCAGCTTCGATGCCGAAATAGGCAGCGATGCGCGGCCAGAGCCACTTCCAGCGGAAGACATCGCCATTGACCACGTTGAACGCCGTGTTGGCTGCGGCCGGCGTCGTCGACGCCCAGGCCAGTTGATTGGCGAGGATGCGCGCATCGGTGACGTCGGTTGCCGCCTGCCATTGCTCGGAGGATCCCGGAAACACGAAGGGCATGCCGGTTTCCTTGCAGATGGAGGCATAGACGCCGAGCGTGGCCGCCATGTTCATCGCATTACCGACCGCATAGCCGATCAGCGTGTGCGGCCGATGCACCGACCAGGTGAACCCTTCGCGGGCTGCCGCCGCAAAGACCTCGTCTTCCTGCACATAGTAGAAGTTCTGGTTGGGAAGGCGCTCCTGCTCTTCGCGGAACGGCGTCTGCGGCGCGACTTTCGCATAGTTCTCGAAAGGCCCAAGATAATGCTTGGTGCCGGTAACGAGGGCGACATGGTTCACACCTCGGCCACGCAGGGCATCGAGAACGTTGCGGACGATCGCACCATTCACATTGCAGTTCTCGTCTTCCGTCTCCTGCCGCGACCAGGCGGTGATGAACACATGGGTGGGCCGGATACCCTCGAGGGCGGCAGCGACGGAAGCAGCGTCAGTGAGGTCGCAGGACAGGGTCCGGACGGCGGCAATCGGGCTTTGCGACCGGGACAGACCGGAAATCTCCCAGCCGCCTTGGGCCAGCAGATATTCGGCAAGATTGCTGCCGGCAATGCCGGTCGCACCGACAATGAGAGCGTGATGTGTCATGTCCTCATCCATTCAAAAGAGTGATCTTGATGCTCTTGGTCGCGTCCTTGCCAAAGGCAAAGGCTTGCACCGCATCTGTCAGAGCATAGTCATGGGTCTGGATCGGCGAGAGGTCGATGCCCGTTCGCTCCAGGAAGCGGATCGCGGCCGGCCAGACGCCGGGCGAGCCGATACAGCCCCGGACCGTCAGATTCTTCATCTGGATCTGGCCGATGACAACAGGGACTTTGCGGCCGATGTTGATGCCGACCATCGACATGCGCCCGTCTTCTCTTGCGTAGTCGAACGCCGCCGCAAGCGAGGCATCATGTCCGGAGGCTTCGACCACCAGATCAGCGCCATGACCACCGGTCATCTCGCGGATCCGATCTGCCGCGCCGCCATCGGATGGATCGATCGCAGCGTCTGCGCCGAGTTTCAGCGCCACATCGCGACGGGTTGCGAGCGGATCAACGACGATGACGCGCGCACCCATGCCAATCGCAGCCGCTGCCGACACCAGGCCGATCGTTCCGCCGCCGGAGACGACGACCGTCTCGCTGGCATTGGTGCCGCCGGACCGCAGCACCGCATAGAAGCCGCAGGTAAACGGCTCGATCAGCGCCGCCTTCTTGTTGTCCACCGCGTCCGGCAGCTTATGCAGCCACTCCGGATTGACGGCGAAGAACTCCCGGTCGGCGCCGCTTATCGAAAAACCGAAATGATGAAGCCGCTCGGGCGTGCGCACCACGCATTCGCCGACGACACGGTCTCCCGCCTTGAAGCCCGTGACGTTGCGACCGACCTCGACGATCTCGCCGCTCCACTCGTGGCCGGGCGTCACCGGATAGGAGATCGGAATGATGTAGCGACCGGCCAGAAGTTCGTAATCCGAGTGACAGATGCCGACGGCACGGGTTCGGACGAGGACCTCGTTGGCAGAGATTTCCGGCATGGCCAGATCGGCAATGACAGGCTTGTCCTGTGCTTCGAATACCAAGGCTTTCATGATGCTCCTCCCAAAGCCAATCTCAAAGTTGCTCGACTGCGCCCGAGCGGGCAGACAGGATGATCGCTTCGAGCAGCGCAATATTGTCGATCATTTCTTCGCCGCTGATCGGATAGGTCTCTCTGCCGCGGACAGCGCGCGCAAAAGCCCGCAGGTTGTCCCGGACCGGCTCGGCCGGTGACACTTCGCGGGTCGTGATCGGCTGGCCCTTCCAGCCCTCGGTGACGATCCACCCATCCGGCGATTCCACATGCGCTTTGTCCCGCACCTCGATCCAGCCGAGCGTGCCGAACACCGCAAAGCGCGAGATGAACGGCGTTGCAAGTGTGGCGGACACATAGGCCGACCCGCCGGACTTGAAGCGGATATGCGCACTCATGGTGTCGCCCTGAGGGATTTCCGACGCGAGGTTTTCGCAGATGACGCGGACATCCTTTGCCGGCCCCATCAGCTTGACGGAGAGGTCCGTCAGATGGATGCCGGTGGCAGTCATGCCGCCCGCCGGCGCCTGTTCGGCATTGAGTCGCCAGTTGGACGGATCGAGCCCCAGGAACTTGTCATGGCTGAAATTGGCTTCGATCTGCAGCAGGCGGCCAAGGCGGCCCGTGGCCGCGGCATCAAGGATCTCGGCAATCGGCGGTTCAAAGCGGCGCTCGTGGCCCATGCCAAGCACCAGACCGGCCTTCTCGCACAGCGCGACAGAGGCTTCGGCGTCCTTCCTGGTCATCGCAAGCGGCTTTTCGCAAAAGACATGCTTGCCGGCGGCAACCGCCTGCGCGATCTGGCTCTGGTGCAGCGAATGTGGCGTTGCCAAAATCACCGCCTCGACCGCAGGATCGGCAAGCGCCTCGCCGAGTTCGGAGGAGAAACGCATGCCCCGTTCCGCGGCAAAGCCCTGCTCTGCCGGGTTGGGGTCGACGCCATGCACGAAGTGCATTTCAGCACCTCCCGCATTGACCAGCGTCGCCATTTTCTTGCCCCACCAGCCAAGGCCGACAATGGCCGCCTGGACGGGTTTTCCCTCGTAGCCGCTCATCGGTTGTCCACCCGCTTGGCAAAGGGATGGATGTTTACCGACGCCCAGACGCCGGCAGCATTGAACGGATCTGCCTGGTTGAAGGCCACCACCTCGTCCTTCGTGTCGGCCTCGAGCAGGAACAGCGAGCCGATCATCGTCTCGTTGTCGTCGGCGAGAAGAGGACCGGAGATTACGGTCTTTGTCTTGGCAGATGCCAGATAGGCCTTATGGGCATCGTAATGGGCGAGGCGCTTGTCAACGGCGCCGGGATGGTCGAGGCAATGAACGATGTAATGCATGATAACCCTCTTGGATCAGGCTGTTTCAAGTGCTGCAGACCGCCCGCAAATCACCTTTGGTCGGACGGATCTGCGTGGCGGCCGCGCTTGTCACGGTCCGCGGCAAGCGCAGGGTGTCAGCCCTGCATGTTGACCAGAATCTTCATGTGTGACGCATTGGGATCGAGCAGAGCCTCGAAACCCTTCTCGACCACATCCTCCGGCGAGATCTGCGCGGTCACAATCTGCTCAACCGGAAAGATGCCGGCGCCGATCATCTGGGCTATGCGTGGCCAGATCGTCACCGGATAGCACCACGTCGCCTCCACTGTGATGTCCTTCAAGGCCCAGAGCATGGCGTCGATCGAGGCAGGTTTGACATGCAGGCCGACCTGGACGACCGTGCCTCGGCGCTTGACGGCCTTGACGCAGAGATTGAGAGAGGCTTCCGCGCCGACGCATTCGAGCGCCACATCGACGCCGACGCCGTCTTCGGTATGCTGCCGGAAAAGGCTTTCCGTATCCGTTTCGCGCGGGTCGAAGACGATCGCCTCCGGGACCAGCTTCTGAGCCAGCGCGCGGCGGTTTGGATTGAGTTCGGAAACGAAGATCGTCGTCGCACCGGCCGATCGGGTCGCCAGAAGGACCAGCGCTCCGATCGGCCCGACACCGGAAACGAGAACCGTGCTTCCGGCCTCGACACCGCCGCGATCGACGCCATAGAGCGCGACCGCCGCCGGTTCGATCATCGCCGCCTGAACGTCGCTGACGCTGTCAGGGACCGGAAAGACGTTGTAGCTGTTGACGACAGCGCGCTCTCCCATGCCGCCCCAGTCCCAGGACAGGCCGACGCAGGCCATTTTCTCGCTGAGATGATACTGACCGCGGCGCCCGTAGTAGTCGTCGCGTGGGGAGATGAGCGGCTGCACCGACACGCGGGTTCCGGGCGAAACATGCGTGACGTTGCGCCCGACTTCGAGGACGCGCGCCGAGAATTCGTGGCCTAGAATCTGTGGCAGTGTTGCGCCCGAATAGACATGAGGCGTGCTCGGCGTGACGATCGGTCCGGCAATGTATTCATGCAGGTCGGTCCCGCAAATGCCACAGACCAGCGGCTCGATCAGCACCATGTCGTCCCCGAGCGGACCCGAAGGCGCCGGGACATCCTCCACCCGGATGTCTTTCTGTGTGTAGTAGCGAACGGCTTTCATCTGACTGTCCTTCCCGAAATAACTGCATCTGCCTGCGCTGCCAGCCGCGCCCCGCCAATCTCCGATGTCACGAGGCGACATGGCGGCAGTAGCCTCACCAACGCATTGCCGAGGTTTGCTCGCGGCGAATATCCAAATTTCTGAAATGATCGTCTTGCATGGCGGATCCTCCTCCGATCCTCGACATATCCTGCGAAACACACGCCACAGGGGAACGACGCTCGACAGCGCGCACACCATGATCCTTGTTGTCAGCTAAGTTCCTCCCACGGAACGCTGAACGGTCCGACTTCAGGCTAGTAGATAACGGAACCTGTCACAGCCCCCCTTTTGTCCAGAATGGATATTTTGCAGAGAGCATTCGGTAGGCTGTCGCCCTAGTGTTTTGGAGGGAGGAAATGTCTGGTCCGCGCTGATCGATGCGCGCGCTGGGCGTATGGATCCCCAGGCGATGGCCAGATCGGTGGTCCGTCACAGCCTGTTGTCGATTGGGACGGGAGGACGCAATGAACGAAGAAATTTCAGTCGGCTGGGCTGGCATAGGCAAGATGGGCGCTCCGATGAGCCGCCGGGTGCTGGAAGCCGGTTACCGGCTTCACGTCTATGAACCCTTGCCCGAAAATCGGGCGACGATCGTCGCGGAAGGCGCCAATGTCGCCCACACGCTTGAGGATCTGGCCGCGAAATCCGACGTCGTGATCCTGACTATTCCCAACGACGCCGTTTTGCGCGACCTCATCTTCGGCAAGGGCGGCCTTGCGAGCGTCATGAAAACCGGCCAGACGCTGGTGGAAATGAGCACTGTGTCGCCCGCGATCTCCGCCGAAGTGAATGAAGCCATGAGCGCATGCGGCGTCCATTACCTGCGCGCACCGGTCTCGGGCAGCACGGCGACCGCGTCTGCGGGAACCCTTTCGGTTATGGCGTCAGGTCCGGAAGACGCCTACAAACGCCTCGATCCTATCTTCGGTTGCTTTGCCTCGCGTCGCTTCTATGTCGGCCAGGCCGAGGAGGCCCGCTATCTGAAGCTCGTCCTCAACGCCCTGGTGGGCGCCACATCGGCTCTGCTGGGCGAAGCGCTGACGCTCGGCCTCAAGGGAAACCTCTCGGTTGAGACCATGCTCAATGTCATTTGCGAAAGTGCAGTCGCGTCGCCTTTGATCGCCTATAAGCGTGACCTTCTGGTCCAGCGCAATTTCGATCCGGCTTTTTCGGTGTCGCAGATGATGAAGGACTTCGACCTGATCCTCGACGCGGCCCGGGCAGACCATATCCCGATGTACATGGCATCAATGATCCGTCAGCAATACGAGACCGCCTTTACGGAAGGGCTGGCTGAAAAGGACTTCTTTGTGCTGTTCGAGCAGTCCGAACGCCGCGCGGGTCTGCTGCCGCCGGCGGAAAAATAATCACCACATTCGCGTCAGCACCTGGAGCGCCTAGCCAAGAGGCGCTGCAATGGCTACGAACATCGTCTAGTGACGCGACGGACGGGGGGCCGACGTGAACGACTACGAAATGCTGCGGGTGATTGAGTTCCTGGACAAGACCCGGCGGCCCTTCGGCGACGTGATCGGCGGATTCGACGAAGACCCCGGCTGGAAAATCGTGGTCTTTCTCATCAAGGCCCATATCCACAGCCAGACTGTCGCCATCTCAACGCTCGGCCAGGAATCCGGCCTGCCCTACGCAACTTCCATGCGGCTGATCAATCGCATGGTGGACAGCGGCTACATTTTGAAAGTCCCCAAGGGGCCCGGCGCCAAGACCTTTTCCCTGCAACCGAGCGAAAAGCTCCTGCAGTCCTTCCAGGCTTATGCCGGAAAGACGAAGTCCCTGCTTGCCCAGACGCTCGGCCTGCGCGGCGGCGAGCAGGAGGAAGACTATTACTTTGGCGGGACCCCGTTGGGCTCGCAGATCATCCCGCCCATGCGACTGGTGCAGAAGCGGGTCGAGTCGCATATCGAACTGCGCTTCCTCCTCAACGACGACAACTACTTCTCGTCCATGCGCAACATGTGGGCCGACTTCCGCAACAACCTCGCATCGAAGAAGAACTTCGACCTTCTGCCACTGCCAGATCTCTATCGCCGCATCCTGGACAATCGCAACAAACCGGTCTCTGACTACGATGTTCTCGCCATCAACATGCCCTGGCTTGGCGAGTTTGCCGAAAAGGACATCATCCGCCCCTTCGATGCCCTCATTCAGAAAACCGGTATCAACCCGCTCGACTTCCATCCCTCCATCTGGTCGACGGCCCGTTGGGATGGCCAGGACTATGGCGTTCCGGGCTACTGCACGATTGAGATCCTCGCCGCCCGGCGGGACCTGTTCGCCGATGCCGGGCTGGATTTCCCGCGAAAGTTCGAGGACGTGCTTGCCGCAGGCCGGCATTTCCACGCACCGCAGCACGGCATGTATGGCGCAGTCTGGGACGGTGCCCGCGGCATGCCGATCGCGTCGAGCTTCATGTTCTTTCTCGGCGCCTGCGGCCAGCCGACCATTTCACTGCGCAAATCTCGGGCGGGCTTTACGCTGGAGGGCGTAAACCTTGAAGAACTGCACTGTACCATCCAGTCGGATGCCGCCCTCTCCGCGCTGGACTTCATGCGGCGCCTGATCGAGATCTCGCCGCCGGGCATTCTCAACATGGCGTGGGACAAGACGCTTGACGTGTTCATGAAGGGAAAGGCCAGTCTCGGCTATTTCTGGACGATGCGCGCGGCGAGGTTCGAGTACGACGTCCAGTCCGTGGTCAAGCGGCGGGTCGAGTACCTGCCACAGCCCTCCGGGCCTGGCGGCACCCGCGCTTCGCCGATCGGCGGTTTCCTTTTCTGCATTCCGTCCAATCTGCCCGAAGCCCGGGTGGAACTTGCCGCCGACGCAATCGCCTGGATGGCGTCGCGCGAGGCCATGAAGGCCCATGTCAAGAACGGCTTTCCGATCGCCCCGCGCTTCTCGGTGAGTGCGGACCCGGAAGCTGCGGCGAGTTCGCCGATCGTGCGTTTTGTCGATCAGCTCGCGAAGAAGAACCTGCTGCACACCTGGCAGCGACCCAATATTCCGCAATATTCAGCGATCGAAAGGATCCTTGGCGAGGAAGTGCATGACGCATTGTCGGGGGCAAAGTCAGACAGGACAGCATTGGCAGATGCGGCCGATCGGATCAACCAGGAGCTTAAAGCCTCAGGGAAACGACGCACCGGGCCTGCGAGCTAGAAAAGGACGGAAGCCGTCTTGAGACGGCCACCGGCAGTATGCCATCGAGATACCTGCGGCTTCGCCAACCTATCGAGTTGATGACGCTTGAGAGCGCAGTTTCAGCCACCCGTTCAAAAGACGTAGCGGAAAAGCATGACGCCATAGGCAAGCGCGACAAGCGCAGTCACCCGAATGCGCAGTTTCCAATACCACTGCCGTGAAGGATCCGTAGAAAGGGTCCTGTGGTCGGCGATCAGCAGAAGGGCAAACAACAACACCTGTACCAGCAGGGCTATCGGCAAAGGACTGGCAACCAGTGTCGCAAAGGCAATGAGAGCCAGCACGTTACTGGCGACAATGATCACCAGGTCGCCCCTGCCGGTTTGAGCGCTTCCCCAGAGGGCTCCGGCCATAAAGGATGCGATGACTGCCCCGTAGGACAGGAATGCGGGTGCCGTTTCAAAACCGAGAACGGTCGAGGGGGCAAATGCCAGCAGCCAGAACGGCAGGGCCCCGCAATAGGTCAGAAGCGTGGAGATGGTCCGCGGGGTTATTGTCATGGCGCTACCTTTACGATCTGTTTGAGCGCATCGCCAAGGGCCGCGGCGCTGAGGAACGCTGCCTCGACCCGCCCTGCGATGCACCAGTCTCCGCAAGCCGCCAATTGGGACACATCATCGAGAAGGAAAGCCTGTCCGGCCGGCTGATCGACATTGGCATAGCGCCAACGATGGATGGTTGCAGCCTCAGCCTCACTTGGGGAGATCGGAATATAGCGCTGGAGCGCCTCCAGCATCGTCCGACGAACATCTTCCAGTGGCTCCTCCAAATGATCGTCGGACCACTTGGCCGTCGCGTTGACCACTAGACAGGGCTCGTCAGGCCGTTCCGGCTTGGAATTGTTGCGGGAGATCCAGCCGATGACCGGATCATCGACACGGGTGGCAGCAAAGGGAAGCTTTGCATCCTCGGTCTGGCGGATCATCAGCGTGTAGCAGGCATTCATCCGGGTTTTTGCCAGCGCCCCGTGATGCGTAAACTCGTCAGGAAGAAGCAATGCCGACTGTGGGGCTGGCGCCGCTAAAACCAGCCAGTCGAACGGGCCCTCGCGGCGATCGCCGATTTTCAAGAACCACTTACCCGCCGTGCCGCTGATCGCCTCCACAGGCGCGTCGGTCTGGATATCAAGGCCTGCCGCCATCGCTTTCGCAAGCGCGTTCATCGAAGGGCTCCCGACATAACGCGTGGTGTCGCCCCCCGACAAAGCCGCGAGATTTCCGTCGGGCAGCGTTGCAAGCGCACCGGTCCAGGGCTGAATCACTCCGTCGGCCTCCGCCGTCTCCAGCGCTGCACGGAAACGTCCGTCCCTGATGGTGAAATACTGCGCTCCATGATCAAAAGTCACGGCATCGGTTCGCCGTGTCGCCATCCGTCCGCCGACGCCTCTGCTTTTCTCGAAAATCCTGACATCGGCACAGTCGGCCATGGCTCTGGCCAGAGTCAGTCCGGCGATCCCTGCACCGACAATGCCCAGTCGTATTCGTCTTGCCATGTCTGTCGATCTCCGGCGGTGGCTGAGGCCATCAATGCCCCATAGGTTCCGCCGCCGCAAGCCGATCAGGCTGCGTCTCTGGTTTCCATCTTGGATGGGGCCATGGTTGAATACGTGGGCGCTCATGGGCGCAAGATGCCCTATATCGGGGATAGAGGGCACCCATCCAGCAGGTAGCCTGTGATGTAACCTATGCTTGCGGAACATCTGTGCAGATGGGATGGTTTGGCATTCTTCGCACTCGAGGTATTAGCCATGCTCATCAACACTACAAAGCACACGTCATGATGGAGCAAGTCACCGTCTGGTTTGACAGCGGCTGCCCGCTTTGCCGGCGCGAGATCGCGATGATCCGGAGGCTGGACCGCCACAATGCAATCCGCTTCATCGACGCCTGCGATCCCATGGCATCGTGTCCTGTCGATCGTGTGGAGATCCTGTCGCGGTTTCATGCCGAAGAAGGAGGCAAGCTTTTGTCGGGGGCGGCAGCCTTTGCCGCCATGTGGCGTGCGATACCCCTTTTGCGCCCGCTCGGTCTCATCGCAGGCTGGCCTCCCGTCACACCATTCTTCGAGATGGCCTATCGGGGGTTCCTGCGACTGAGGCCGTCTCTGCAGAAGTTTTTCCGGTGAGAGATACCGTGGTCACGGCGCTGTTTGAACGCGGCTCGCTGCCGACCGTCCCGAAATTTGCCGATTAGCGCGGGGGAAGCCAGGCACACCTTCATCAAGAGCGTGCCTGGCTATGAAACCGGGTTGTTAGGCCAGCCAGAAGATGATCCCGGAAAGCGCAAAGCCAACGAGGCCCACCAACGTCTGCATCGCGGTCCAGGTCTTGAACGTGGTCTTGATGTCCATGTTGAAGAAGCGACCGACCAGCCAAAAGCCGGAATCATTGACGTGCGACAGCATGACAGAACCGGATGCGACCGCGATGACGATCGCTGACAGCTGAATACCCTGATAACCGGCAGCCTGCACCGCAGGCTGCACGAGGCCAGCAGCCGTGATGAGTGCAACCGTCGCGGAGCCCTGTGCAACGCGCAGCGCGGTCGAGATCAGGAAGCCTGCCACCAGTATGGGCATACCGATATCGGCAAGCACATCCGACAAAGCATTGCCGATCCCAGAAGCACGCAGAACGCCGCCAAACATGCCGCCCGCGCCGGTGATCAGGATAACAGAGCAGACAGGTCCAAGAGCAGAGTCAACGATGCGCTCCACCTTGATCGGATCGCGACCGCGCATTGGCCCAAGAACGTAGCCGGCGACGAGAACCGAAATCAGAAGTGCGATTGGAGTAGAGCCTACGGTGCGGGCAAGCTGGAACCAGCTGGCATCCTTGCTGACCCATTCCTGTGCGCGCGCGAAGTCGAGGCCGGTATTCATGAAGATGAGAACGAGCGGCAAAAGAAGAAGTGCAACGACGAGGCCAGGGCTCGGCAGGGAGATTCTCTCGTCGTCGGAGGATTGCTCATCAGTGACGTTGTCGGGCACCGGCAGGTAGATGCGTTTGCCGATCCAGCTTCCGAAAAAATGGCCCGCAACGACCCAGGTCGGGATGGCGACCAACAGACCGACGATGATCAGAAGTCCGACGTCGGCGCCCAGCAGTTCGGCTGCGGCGACA
Organism: Neorhizobium sp. DAR64860/K0K1; assembly: GCF_050500205.1. Lineage (NCBI taxonomy): Bacteria > Pseudomonadati > Pseudomonadota > Alphaproteobacteria > Hyphomicrobiales > Rhizobiaceae > Neorhizobium > Neorhizobium sp. DAR64860/K0K1. The sequence goes on from NZ_CP191458.1 coordinate 387,388, forward strand.
GGCCCGGGATGCGGCGGCACGAAAACGTGCATGCACGAGAACGCGGTCGCGACCGGGATGCCGTAGAGAAGAAGGCTTCCGCCAAGGCGACGCCCTACCGTGAACATCACCGGAAGCATGACGACGAGGCCTGCATCGAAGAAGATCGGGAAGCCGAAGAACAGCGACGCGATGCCCAACGCCAGCGGTGCACGTTTTTCGCCAAATCGGCGGACGAGGTCATCCGCAAGAGCCTGCGCACCACCCGATACTTCCAGCAAGCGACCCAGCATGGCGCCAAGGCCGACAAGCAAAGCAACGCCCCCGAGGGTCGAGCCAAATGCGGACGTGAGGGTGGTGAGGATATTCCCTGCCGGAATTCCCGTCACGAGCGCGGTCAGGAAACTGACGAGAATGAGCGAGACAAAAGCGTGGATGCGAAACTGGATGATAAGAACCAGCAGCAGCGCAACGGCGCCAGCCGCAATGGATATGAGCGTACCCGCTCCCAGGGTCTGTTCGAACTCCGGCAAAATTATACTCCTACAGGGCTTAGCGGTTGTGTCTGCGCGATGTACGGAGGTATCGCCCAGAATGCAAACTCAACCTCAATCGACGTGCACGACCACGTTAGGGCCGCTGCTCAGCGCGGCTTGCAGGAATTGCCTGCGAAGGCTCTATTCAACTTGAAATCGGACGTTCAACCAGAACGGCTGGTCATCACGCAGTGTCAGTCGCGTCGCGCATTTGCCTGCATCCTGCGGCGAAACGCGGATGGCCGGTCGGCGAAGCGGTCGGCGAAAGCTTCGTAGAAGCGCGAGACCGAGCCGAAGCCGGATTCGAAGGCGACATTCGTGATCGACATGTCTGTCGAGATCAAAAGCGAGCGAGCCGTGTCCAACCGGTGGCGGGCAATCGCCTGGTTCATCGTCTGGCCGACCGCCCGCTTGAACAGGCTCATGGCATAATTTGGATGAAGTCCCACATCCCGCGCCACGTGATCGACGGAAATATCGCCGAGGGCGTGTTCGGCAATGAAGCGCAACATCTGCTCCACATGACCGGCGCGCCCGCTGTCACTGGATGAGAGGCCGGCAATGGCAGGGGCGTGTTCGCGCAGATCCCGCCAACCTTCCCGCTCGATCCTCAAAACCCGGGCCGTGAGCTCGGTTCGGACGATCTCTGCCAGTCCCTCGTCACCCTGCAAGAGTTCCTCGCGCCATCTGAGAAAAACGTCCTCATCGAAAGGCCTGATAACGGTCGCTTCGATGACCGCACCACGGAAGACGGCATCCCGGAACCGGCTGAGAGTGGCAAGACCAAGAAAAACGGACATGGGAACATAGAGACAGACAAACCGCGTACCTTTTTCGATCTCCGTCACCTGATGCGGTACCATGCCCCAGAAAAGGCAGAGACGACCCGCGCCGATCGTCAGTTCCCGCCCGTCGAACCAGTAGGTCATCTGGCCCTGGGTAAGAAAATTCAGTTCGATCTGACTGTGCATATGCGGGCCAGCCATCCGCTGCACGACAAGCGTTTCGCCCGCGCAGAACCGATGGTCGCCGAACACGACAAGCGGGTGCCGCGGATCGAGATCGGGATGTGCCGGAACCGATCCGTCCTTTAAAATGGTTAATGCGGCCTTATCCATCTTAGGATCCCGGAAAACATTCCCTGAAAAACGGTGGAACTCTACGGGTTTGTGGCGGAACATCAAGACGGGCTGGAGGAGCTCGATCGGTAAGGCTGAAATCTAGGACTTCATCCGGTTACCGATGGTCACAAGGGAGGAACACATGACCGTTCTAAGAAAGAGGCTGCTTGGCCTCGTATTGTCGACTTTTCTGATCGCGCCATCGGTTTTCGCGGGCGAAATCACTGTCAATTCAGACCATTCGGATCCCGTGCCGAAAAAGGCGATGGGCGATCTGATTGCCGCCTTCGAGAAGGCCAACCCCGACATCAAGGTGAAGTGGAACAACTTTGACCACGAAGGCTACAAGGCCGCCATCCGCAACTTCCTGACCGCGGACGCGCCTGACGTCGTCGCCTGGTATGCCGGCAATCGCATGGAGCCCTTCGTCAAGGCGGGACTGTTTGCCGATGTGAGCGATGTCTGGGCGGCCAATGGCTACGATGAGCAGATGAAGGCTGCCGTACCGTCAATGACGATCGACGGTAAGAAGTGGGGCATGCCCTACACCTACTATCAGTGGGGCATCTACTACCGTAAGGACATCTTTGCCGAAAAGGGCATCACCCCGCCAAAGAACTGGGCCGAGCTGATCGCCGCGAGCGCCAAGCTCAAGGCTGCGGGGATCACGCCCTTCACGATCGGCACCAAGGCGCTCTGGCCGACCGGCGGCTGGTTCGACTATCTCAATCTTCGCGTCAACGGCTACCAGTTCCACATGGACCTGACGGCGGGCAAGGTTCCTTACACCGATCCCAAGGTAAAGGCAGTGTTCGAGAAATGGGCCGAGCTCGTCAAGCCCGGCTACTTCATCGAGAACCATGCGGCGATCGACTGGCAGGATGCAGTCCCGCAGCTCGTCCAGGGCAAGGCCGCCATGTATCTGATGGGCAATTTCGCCGTCGCCACGATGAAGGACGGCGGTCTGAAGGAAGAGCAGATCGGCTTCCTTCCCTTCCCTGAAATCACCCCCGGCCTGCCGAGGGCCGAAGAAGCGCCGACCGATACGTTCCACATTCCGGCCAAGGCGAAGAACAAGGAAGACGCCAAGAAATTCCTGGCTTACGTCGGCTCGGCCCAGGCACAGTCGACGATGAACGCCACGCTTGGCCAGCTGCCCGTCAACAATCAGGCCGAAAAGCCGAAGGACGTCTTCCTCGAGGCCGGCTTCACGATGCTATCGGGCGCCCAGGGCCTCGCGCAGTTCTACGACCGCGATGCCAATGCCGAAATGGCAAAGGCCGGCATGGAAGGCTTCCAGGAATTCATGGTCAAGCCGGACAAGATCGACGCCATCCTGGCACGGCTCGAGAAGGTCCGCACCCGCGTCTACAAGTAGCGCTTCCTCCCAGGAGACCGGGCGCAGCGACCGAGAGGTCCTGCGTCCGGGCGCAACTCTTACAATCTGCAGGGGTATCGTCGTGAGCTATTCCGCAACGCCGCAGTCGCGCCGCTCGAAGAACAACAGGGAATGGCTCACGCCATGGCTGTTTCTCGCCCCCGGCCTTTTCATGTTCATCGTCTATGTTCTTTTGCCGATCTTCCAGTCGATCTGGATCAGCTTTCATGACTGGGACGGGCTTGGCGAAAAGGTCTGGATCGGGCTTGGCAATTACCGCGAACTTCTGGATGACGATTCCTTCTACGTTTCCCTGAAGAACAACGTCATCTGGCTGCTGCTCTATCTTCTGGCGATCCCTGCAGGCCTTGCCGTAGCACTTTTTCTCAACCAGTCGGTCACCGGGATCCGGCTCTACAAGTCGCTGTTCTTTTTCCCGTTCGTCATAAGCCAGGTCGTGGTCGGCCTGATCTTTACCTGGTTCTACGCGCCGGATTTCGGGCCGTTTTCGAAACTGCTGGAGTGGCTGACGGGAGAGCAGCTGGCGGTTCTGGCGGATGAGCGCTACGTCACCTACGGCATCATCATCGCCGGCCTGTGGCCACAGACGGCCTATTGCATGATCCTCTACCTGACAGGTCTCAACAACATCAATCCGGAACAGGTCGAGGCCGCGCGGATGGATGGCGCCAAGGGGTTCAAGCTTCTCTGGTACGTCGTCCTGCCGCAGCTAGCGCCGGCGACTTTCATCGCGATGGTCGTCACCGTTATTGGTTCGCTACGCTCCTTTGACCTTGTCTCGATCATGACCGCCGGCGGACCTTACGGATCGAGCCAGGTTCTCTCCTATTTCATGTTCGAGCAGGCATTGTCGGAATACGGTTTCCGCATGGGTTACGGCGCCGCCATCGCAGTCGTGCTGTTCCTGATCATGATGGTGTTCATCTCGCTCTTCATCGTGCGGATGCTTGTCCAGGAAAGGAACGCCTGATGTTCCCCTCCCCCATTCAGAACGCATCGCCATGGATGCGAACCGGCTACAAGTTTCTCCTGCCTGTCTCGCTCGTCCTCTGGCTCCTGCCTCTGATCGGCGTCGCCATCACCTCGGTGCGGCCGGCGGGCGATCTTGCAGCCGGCAATTACTTCGGCATGCCCTCCGGTTTTGCCGGTGTCGAGAACTACACGGCCGTCTTCCGGGATTCTCCGATCGGTCTCTACATCCTGAACTCGTTCAAGGTGACGATCCCGACGGTCATCGGCGCGGTCGGCATTTCCTGCCTCACCGGCTTTGCGCTGGCGGTCTATCGCTTCAAGGGCAACCTCGTCCTGTTCTTCATGTTCGTCGCGGGCAATTTCATTCCCTTCCAGATCCTGATGGTTCCGGTTCGCGACCTGACGCTGAAACTCGGCCTCTACGACACCGTAACTGGACTGGTCCTTTTCCACGCAGCCTTCCAGACCGGTTTCTGCACGCTGTTCATGCGCAACTTCATCAAGGGCCTGCCTTTTGCCCTGATCGAATCCGCGCGCGTCGAAGGCGTGTCGGAATGGAAGATCTTTCGCCATATCGTGCTGCCGCTGATGCGGCCGGCGATTGCGGCGCTATCCGTCCTGATCTTCACCTTCGTCTGGAACGACTATTTCTGGGCGACCGTGCTCGTGCAAGGCCAGCACGCCATGCCGGTGACTGCCGGCCTCTACTCGCTGAACGGCCAATGGGTTGCCGCCTGGCATCTCGTGTCCGCCGGATCGATCATCGCGGCCCTGCCGCCGGTCGCCATGTTTTTCCTGATGCAACGGCATTTCATTGCCGGCCTGACACTTGGAGCCACCAAGGGATGAGTGACATCGTAACTGTCGGCTCTGGCGATTTCGCACTCAGCCTTCGCCTGCCCGAAAACGGAATGCCCGAGTTTCTGGCCTTCGGCCGCCCGCCTGTTGTCGCCGATCCGCTGTTTGAGATCGAACGATCGAGCCGCATCAACGGCATGGACGTCGCCGTCCCCTCGACCGTCCTGCTGCCATCAGGAGGAATGGGCTTTTTCGGCTGGCCGGCGATTGCAGGCCACCGCGCCGGCCGCGATTTCATTCTCGCCTTCAGCGGCTGGTCGGCAGCACGGGACGGAGCACAGACCGTGCTTTCGGCGAACGACCCGGTCGCACGGATCGGGATCTCCATCACGCTTACGGACCATGCGTCCGGCGTGCTCTCGATCGCAACCCGGCTCTCCAATGCGGGCGATAGCGACTACCAACTCGATCGCTGCATGGCCGCGAGCTTCCTCGCGCCCTCAGGTGAGACAACCATCACCAGTTTTACCGGCTCGTGGGGCCGTGAATTCCAGACGCGTCGCGAGACGCTCGGCAATGGCCTATGGATGCAGGAAAACCGCCGCGGCCGCACCTCGCACGACCGTCTTCCAATGCTGTTCGTCGAAAGCGCTGACCAGCGTTTTGGCGTCACGCTCGGCTGGAGCGGCAATCACCAGATCGCCATCGACCGGACCGATGACGGCCAGCGCCTCGTCCATCTCGGCGAACTGTTCAAACCCGGCGAGATCATTCTTGCGCCCGGCGAGAGTTACCAGAGCCCGGTCGCCTATGCCGGGCCACACAGCGAGGCATTTCATGCCTTCGTCCGCACCGAGCTTGTCCAGTGGCCGGGCGGGTCCATGAGCCCAAGGCCTGTCACGCTCAACACCTGGGAAGGCAACTATTTCGACCACCTGCTCGACTCGCTTCAGGCGCAAGCTTCTGCGGCTGAAGCACTCGGCATCGAGCGTTTCGTTCTGGACGACGGCTGGTTCGGCAAACGCGACGACGACACGACGAGCCTTGGCGACTGGGATATCGACCCGCGCAAATATCCGGACGGACTGAAACCGCTCGTCGATCACGTGACCAGCCTTGGCATGCAATTCGGCATCTGGTTCGAACCGGAAATGGTCAATCCGTTGTCCGACCTGTTCACCCTCCACCCGGACTGGGCGCTGCAGGTCGAAGGGCGGCCACTGCTTGCGTCGCGCAACCAGCTCGTGCTCGATCTTACCCGGCGGGACGTCTCAGACTATCTGTTTTCGAAGATTGATGCGGTGCTTGGCGGCCACGCGGTTTCCTATGTCAAATGGGACATGAACCGCGACCTGACCCATAGCGGCGGTCGCGACGGCAGGGCGAAGACCGCCGCCCAGACACGCGCCGTCTACGCGCTGATGGATCGCGTTCGCGCCGCTCACCCCGATGTCGAGATCGAAAGCTGCGCGTCGGGCGGTGGCCGGATCGATTATGGCGCGCTCGCCCGCACCCATCGCGTCTGGACATCGGACTGCACCGATGCGCTGGAGCGGCTGGAAATCCAGCGCGGCGCCTCGCTTTTTGTGCCGCCGGAAATTCTCGGCAGCCACATTTCCGCAGACCCCAACCACCAGACCAACCGTCGCCATTCCCTAAGCTTCCGGGCGCTGGTGGCGATGGCCTATCATTTCGGCGTCGAACTCAACCCGCTGGAACTCTCAGTCAAAGAGCGCGCCGAACTGGCGCTCTATATCGAAACACACAAGCGGCTTCGCCCGCTTCTGCATGCACCCGGCGCCAACTTCCGGCTTGAGCCAATCGATGGCCGTTATGTCTGGGGTGCCGCAAGCGCTGAAAAGATCGTCGTCATCGTTGCGCAGGGACCGCAGATGGTGGGCGAACAACCCGCAACCCTGCGGTTGCCTGAACAGATCATACGCTTCGGGGGAACCTGGCGCATCGAAACTGTTCTGCCCACAGAGCCTGATTTCATCCGCATATCGGACGGTCAGAAGCGACTGCTTTCCGGCGAGATCGCTTTCGATCTGGCAAATTCCGGGCTTGCAGGCCTGCCCTTGCCGATGCTTCGGCCCGAAAGTGCCCTGCTTCTCGAACTAACACCTCACAATGGGAGACAGACGCGATGAGCGACGTCAGCCTGCGCGCCGTCAAGAAAAGCTTTGGCGCCGTCAGTGTCATCAAGGGTGTCGATCTCGATATTGCCGATGGCGAGTTCTGCGTTTTCGTCGGCCCGTCCGGCTGTGGCAAGTCCACGCTCTTGCGGATGATCGCAGGCCTGGAACGGATTTCCGACGGCACGCTGTCGATCGGCGGCCAAGAGATGACCGATGTCGGCCCGTCCGAGCGCGGTGTCGCCATGGTGTTCCAGTCCTATGCGCTCTATCCGCACATGACTGTGGCGGAAAATATCGGGTTTGGCCTGAAGATGACGGGCCATCCGAAAGCGCTTGTCGCAGAGCGCACAGCCTACGCGGCAAAGATGCTGCAACTGGAGCCGCTGCTTCAGCGTAAGCCGGGGCAATTGTCGGGCGGCCAGCGCCAGCGCGTTGCAATCGGCCGCGCGATCGTCCGCAATCCGGACGTCTTCCTGTTCGACGAACCGCTCTCCAACCTGGATGCCGCGCTGCGCGTGCAGATGCGCTCGGAGCTCTCGAAACTGCATCAGGACCTCCAGGCGACGATGATCTACGTCACCCACGATCAGGTCGAGGCGATGACCATGGCCGACAAGATCGTCGTGCTGTCGGCAGGTCGCATCGAGCAGGTCGGTGCGCCGCTCGAACTTTATCACCGGCCGAAGAACCTGTTCGTTGCCGGTTTCATCGGTTCGCCGAAAATGAACTTTCTGACCGTTGCCGTGACACCCGGCGAGAGCGGCCGCGTCAACGCAAGCCTTCCTGGCGGCACGTCGCTTTCGCTCGACACGCATGGCGCCTCTGTGAAAGGCGCAACGATGACGCTGGGCGTCCGCCCCGAACATCTGGATGCGACCGGCAATGGCGACGTCGTTCTCGAAGGCCGCGTGAAGCTTGCCGAACATCTCGGCTCCGAGACCCTGTTCTTCGTTTCGCTCGCCGATGGTTCGGAAATTTCGGTCAAGGCCGACGGCCTTGCAAGCCAGCGGGCCGGCGACCCTATCCGCATCGGCATTCCGGCCAGGGCCTGCCATCTGTTCGATACCGACGGCCTTGCCGTCGTCAATGGGGATCTCACACGATAATGCTTGGCGTCTGCTACTATCCGGAACACTGGAACGAAGACCGTTGGGAAACCGATGCGCGGCGCATGCGCGAACTCGGCATTTCCTTCGTGCGCATCGGCGAATTCGCCTGGTCACGGCTCGAGCCGAGCCGCGGCAACTTCGACTTCGCCTGGCTCGACCGGGCGATGGACGTCCTGACCAAGGCCGGCCTCAAAATCGTGCTCGGCACGCCGACGGCGACCCCGCCGAAATGGCTGATCGACGCATATCCCGACATCCTGCCCTATGACGAACAGGGCCGTCCGCGCGGTTTCGGCTCGCGGCGTCACTACACGTTTTCCTCGGAAACCTGGTGGCGCGAGAGCGCACGCATCGTCGAGGCGGTCGCGAAACGGTACGGCGACCATCCGGGTCTCGTCGGCTGGCAGACTGACAACGAATACGGCTGCCACGACACGACGCTGTCCTTTGGACCTGAAGACCTGAAGGCATTCCGCCGCTGGCTGCGGCTGCGCTACCAGTCTGCCGAGCAGCTCAACGAAGCCTGGGGCTCGGTGTTCTGGTCGATGGAAGTCGCGAGCTTCGACGACGTCGCGCTGCCGAACCTCACCGTAACCGAAAGCAATCCGGCGACGCGGCTCGATTTCTGGCGTTTTCACTCGGATCAGGTCGCGGCCTATGACGCGATGCAGTGCGAGATCATCCGCCGGCATTCGCCGGATCGCTGGATCACCCATAACTTCATGGGCTTCGTTCTCGATTTCGACCATTTCCAGTTGGCCGACAATCTCGACCTCGCCTCCTGGGACAGCTATCCGATCGGTTTCGTCGAAAAGTTTCCGTTCTCGGAGGCGGAGCGCAACCGCTGGGCGGAGACATCGCATCCGGATATCGCGCCGTTTCACCACGATCTTTATCGCGCGGTGGGCCGTGGCCGGTTCTGGGTGATGGAACAGCAACCCGGCCCGGTAAACTGGGCGCCCTGGAACCCGATCCCGAAGCCCGGAATGGTGCGCCTCTGGACCTGGGAAGCGCTGGCCCATGGCGCGGAAGTCGTCAGCTATTTCCGCTGGAGGCAGGCACCCTTCGCGCAGGAGCAGATGCATGCGGGTCTGAACCTTCCCGGCCTAGACGAACTTTCGCCCGGCGGCCGTGAAGCGGGACAGGTAGCGAGCGAGCTCGCCACTTTCGGAACTCTGCCGGAAACACAGACGGCTAAAGTTGCTGTTGTCTTCGATTACCAGAGCTACTGGACGACGGTGATCCAGCCACAGGGCAAGGACTTCCGTTACGAAGAACTGACCTTCCGCTGGTATGAAAGCCTTCGGCGCCTCGGCGTCGATATCGACTTCGTGCGCCCCGGCGCGCCGCTGGATGGCTACGCGCTCGTCGTTCTGCCCTGCGTCACGGAAGTATCCGCGGATCTGGAGAGGGAACTCCGCCAATTCGACGGCGTGGTCCTGATCGGTCCACGAACCGGATCCCGAACCCGCAATTTCACCATTCCCGACAATCTGCCGCCCGGTCCGCTCTCCGATCTCACCGGCCACCGCGTGTTGCAGGTCGCGACACTGAGGCCGGGCCTTGCCCAGCCTGTGAAGGGACAGGTCTCGGGAGCGGCGATCCGCTGGCGCGAAGATATAGAAGCGACCGGCGATGTTCTTGCCCGCTTCGGCGATGGCATGCCGGCCCTCACCCGCAAGGAGAAGATCCATTACCTGGCCTGCTGGCCGGATGAGTCACTCCTTGCCGCAACGATGAGCCTGGTTCTGGACGCTGCGGACATCCCCACGTTCGAGCTGCCGGAACATGTTCGTATGCGGCGACGCGGCGAGCTCGTCTTCGCGTTTAACTACGGTGCGGAGGACTGGACGGTTCCAACCGGGATCCGCATCGTGCTCGGCGAGCGCACTCTTCGCCCGTATGAGGTTGCTGTCTGGCGGGCGTGAGCGAGCCAGACAGCAACCAAACACGCGCCTGCCAAACGGTTGCTCGGGAGCTGAACGGGCCCTATGGAACGGTGCGGAACTGACCGAAATGATGCGAGCGGATCTCCACTACGACATTCGCTGAGCTGTATCAGGATTCCGGCTTAGGCCGGTTCGCGGCAGGGTGTCGACCCGACATTCTGGTCCGATCTTCAGGAATGCCAGATAGCCCGCATCAACGGATGCTGAAGGGGAAATATTTCGCGTTGATGCTGTCATAGACTTCGCCAGCCTGAAGCTCCGCCAGGGCCGCATTGATCTTTGCCGTCAACGCAGCATCGTCCTTGCGGAAAGCGATGCCCGCACCTTCGCCGAAGATCGATGTGTCCTTGACGTCGGTGCCAACGAACTTGCAGCAACGTCCTTCGTTCGTGTTCGTGAGCCAGTCGTACACGGCAAGCTTGTCTTCAAGCATGACGTCAACGTCCTCGTTTGCCAGCGCCTTGTAAAGCTCCGGCGAGGAGCGAAACACCGTTGTCTCGGCGCTTGGGAAAAACTTCTTGATGTATGCCTGCTGTGAGGTCTCCGCCGCGATGCCGACGCGCAGGCCCTTGAGGCTTTCGTCCGATATGGTGGTCAAGACCGAGTCTTTGCGTGCGATAAAGACGGAGGGACTGTCGTAGTATTTGTCCGAGAATGTCACGAGTTTGCGTCTCTCTGCACTCATCGACATGGACGATACGATCATGTCGTATTTGTTCGAAAGCAGATTGGGGATCATGTCGGTCCATTCCTGGACGACCAGTTCGCAGGAAAGCCGTGCCGTCTCACAAAGGGCCTTGGCGATGTCGACGTCGAAACCCTGCAGTTGACCGCTGGAGTCCACGTAGTTGAAGGGAGGAAAGCCTCCCTCAAACGCAACCTTGATCTTCTGATCTCCTGCCCGGTCGGCAGCGCCTGCCTCTCTAAGGTTATGTGTGGGCGAAAGGAGCCACGAAGCAGCTATACACAGTGTGATCAGCGCTCTGGGGTTCATTTTCGGCATCTGGCTCTCCTCTTGTCGTCCGGGCTCGATTCCCGTATTGGGAATATTAGAACATACAAGGATTAAGAGCTTCTCTCGCATGCTTGTCAGCGGCCAACCAGAAGCTCATCTTGACCCCGGCCGCCTCCGGCATTGCGTGTTTTCGTCATCAATCGCGAATGCTTCAATTTTGAGACATGCTTTAAAAGCATTTCGTAATTAATCCCCTCTACACTTCCCTGGGCGAGGGGAGATTCCGTGTCTTCAAACTGGGTGTTTTCATTGTTGACGCGACTGTCGGCTCGTTCGTCGTCGCAGTCGGTTTTGATCCTGCTGACCGGAACCGGTCTTGCAATATTAGGGCTCGTTGTTCTCGCAGCCATTTGGGCCGGAAGTGAAAGCGACTCTGCGGCGCGCGACAGGCAACGAGAGCTGGTTGACGGCAGGCTGCAAAATCAGGTCGACCGCGTTGCACAGGATATGCAACTGCTGGCGGAAGGCTATGCTTCATTCTTATCGCCCGGCTCTTCGGACAGCGGCACGGAGATATCCAGAAGCGCGTCGATCCAGACGTTTGGTCGGATCGCCACATCCGTCTTTGGCTACAGCGCCGTTTTTCTGATTTCGCCCGACGGAGAACTCGCACTCCAGCCTGACCCCGATAGCGTGCGTCGTTTCAAATGGGTTCGTCCCGTCCTTTGGCCAATGATCTCGGCCGTAACAAAAGGCCTGGAAACCAATGGGCAGCACGCTCCCGCTCCCCAAAAGAATCAGGTGGAGTTGCTCCGGCTGGAAGGCAGGCCCTCGATTGCGGGCATCGTTCCGGTGGTTCATCAGGTGCAAGATGATCCAGGTAAGGTGAAGGCGGAATACTATCTGATCGCCATCCGGTTTTTGGACGGCCCGACGCTCGATATGTTGAGCAGGGAGCAGGGTCTCGCGGGGGCACGTTATGCTCGCACAGCGGATTACGAACCGGGTGAGGTCGCGTTCCAGGTGGCGTCCACCCGCACGGCAGAGCCCATCGGATTTATCGTCTGGAAACCGGATCTGCCTGGGTCTCGCGTTATCGCGCGTCTCCTGCCCTTCCTGTCTGCCGCCGGACTTGTCGTCACCATCTTGTTTTCCGCCCTGCTGCTGCGCCTGCGTTATAGCCTGAAACAACTCGCTGCGAGCGAGACCCATGCGCGGCATCTTTCCCATCACGACGTGCTGACCGGTCTTCCCAACCGCGCTTTGTTTGCGACAAGACTTGAGCAATGTCTTACCGAACTCGGGACACAAGACCGCGAGACTGTCGTCGCGCTGATCGACCTCGACCGATTCAAGCAGGTCAACGACGTCTACGGCCATCTCGCTGGCGACGAGCTGTTGCGTATCGCCGTAGAGCGGATGAAGTCGCTTCTTCGGCCTGGTGACACGCTTGCGCGTTTCGGCGGCGACGAGTTTGCCCTCCTCATCCCCTCTCTCGGCCACAACCGAAGCATCATCGGTTTGTGCAACGAGATCATGGTGCGCATCAGCGACCCGTTTCATCTTGTGAACGGTACTGTCGTTGTCTCTATCGGCGGCTCCATCGGATACACGGCCCCTGAGGGCGCGTTTACCACTGCCCGGGAACTCCTTCGTCGGGCAGACGTCGCACTCTACGATGCCAAGGAAAGTGGCCGCGGCCGCGCGGCAGAATACAATAGTTCGCTGGACACCCGCGCAAACGAACGCACCGAACTGCGGAACGAACTGCGCATCATGCTCGAAAGAGATGAAGGTCCGGGTGACACGCAAGGGGTGATCCGCGACAACCGGGTAGGTCATCTGGAAGTTTTTGCCCAAGGGGTCCATCAGGCAGACAGGTCAGGTGATGTTACAGGTGCGGAAGCTCTTGTCCGATGGCGCCACCCGACAAGGGGGCTTCTGTCGCCCGACAAGTTTATTCCGATTGCTGAAGAAGCCGGGATGATCAACCAGCTTGGCCGATGGGTCTTGCTCACGGCGGCCGCCGCTGCTGCGTCCTGGCCGGCTCATCTCTCGATTGCCGTCAACGTTTCCCCGTCACAAATCGGACAGCGCAACTTTGCCCAGATGGTTCTGTCGATTCTGAGGGATTGCGGGCTTTCCCCGGATCGCTTGGAGCTTGAAGTAACAGAGGCTGCCATTTTCAACCTCGACGAAGGCGCGGCCGAGAACCTGAACCTACTCAGGTCACGCGGGGTGAGAATTGCGCTCGACGATTTCGGCACCGGCTTTTCGTCGCTGAGCCATTTGATCGACCTCAAAATCGACCGCGTAAAGATTGACAGGTCCTTCGTCCAATTGCTGGGCTGCAAGGCAGAAGGTGCCGCCATCGTCTCCGCTATCGCCAGTCTGAGCCGGACATTGGGCAAGGCAACAACGGCCGAGGGTGTCGAAACCGAGGAGCAGAGGGAGTTCCTGATCGCAGCGGGATGCGACGAGCTGCAAGGTTACCTTTTCTCGCGACCCATACCGATCGAGGCCTTCGGCCACCAGGTGCGGCCGAGCCAAATACGCGTCTCGTTATAAACGGAACACGAACGGTGGCAGAATTCCATCGGTCGTTTCGGATCTGCCACAACTCTCGACAGTCGATGACGTCTTGCCTACAACGGATCAGGTCGTATGTTGTCTTGCTAACGTTACGGCGCGCGAAACAACTCCTGAGGAGGAAAGCTGGAATGAATTTCTTCCCGAGGATGGCTTTGGTGGCCGTCGTCTTGCAGTTGGGTCTCGGTCATGCGCGAGCAGACCGTCCTGATCTGGATCAGTCGGTGATGGTGTTCGGTGGCGCTATGGTCGATGAGAATATGCTCGACGCTGCCAACGTGTTCGGTTCTGACTACGAAGATAACGCGTTGATTGGGCTGGGGTACCAGGTGTTCCCATACCAGTTTGGGACGTTCAGCTTCGGCCTGGAGGCGGGTCTTGCTGGTCGGTTCGGCGAGAGCACGAGCGGCGAGGTGTGGGGCGGTGTCGTAGGTCGACATGACGGCGTCAGGCTCGGCCCTGTGCGTGTCTCGCCATCTTTCACGTTCGGCCTCAGCCATGTCACCAAAAGCCAGAAAGGTCGGGAGCGGGATCACGAGCAGGAACGGGACGGCAACGCACGCACCCTGTTCTACCTTGGACCCGAGCTGAGCCTTTCGAGCGACAAGCTCCCGAACACGGAGGTGTTCTGGCGGCTCCACCATCGCTCAGGCGCATGGGGAACGCTTGGCGACATGCACGGCGGCTCGAACGCCAATGTCGTAGGGGTCCGGTACAAGTTCTGACAAAAAAGGCCCGTATCAGGCTCAGCCTGATCGCATAGCCTGACGTTGGAAATGTCGGTCAACAGATGCAGGCTGCAGATCACACTGACTTTGGGAACAGTGGAGTCACATTCGTGGTTGCATTCCCGGTGGCGGGTTGGAGCTTGTTTGCGGTCGCCTTATCGAGGCCGTGCAGAATCTTGGCCAGCCCTTCCGCCTGACGATAGTAGTCCGGTTTTTCAGGAAGGGTCAGGTCGAACTCGCTGCTGATCCGAGCAATCAAATCCATCGCTCTTGCAGCAAGCCGGGCGTAACCCTCAATGCGGCGCTCGAAAAAGCCGTCATGCGCAGGTTTCGACAAATCGAGGCTTTCGAGAGCGTTCTCGTGGTTGCTAACACGGTTTGAAAACCACAATATCTCTTCGCCAAGATCCGCCCCGAAAAGTTGCCAGTCCGCGTCGTCAGGAAGGATCAGCACTGGTTCGGGAAGATGGAACGCGAACTCCTCCTGGTCCATAGGATTGAACTCAGGCCGGTCATGGACGGCTGCATAGGCGGCCCCAACGTAGTCATCGAGCGCCAGCATCGTTCGCATTGCAAGGCTGCGCGCGTTCCGGTTTGTCTGTCCCGGACGGACGAGAACGCCGAGTTTGTGGATGGACCGACTGGCGGATCCCAGAGCAAAGCTACCAGCGCCAATCAGCGCTCCCAACGTCATGAAACCTTGCGTTGTGCCGAAGAAATCAATCACCGAGTACCTCGTTAAGTAAGCCTGTCGTGGAGTCGACTGAAGAGTAAAAACCGGAATCGTTCCAAGTGACAGTCTGCACCGAAGCGTGCAGAAAACAAACGTTACCGTTCCAGTTTGTTGAGATTTTCAAGATGGAGCGGACTTTACTGGCAATAGATGTGATGCCGAGCAGCCGTGTTCAAGTCTGCGAGCGATGCCCATCCTTCAGCGCGGGGCCTACGTCATAGAGGTTTTCCATGTCTCCTGGACGAAGCATTGTCACGAGAAACAGGCTTGGTCGCCGGCAACAAGAACCGCGTCCATGCGTTATCGTCGCAACGGTCTCATGGTAACTGCGAAGAGATCGATAATGGAGACGACGATGGCGGCGGGTGTATTTGACGTTACGCAACTCAACTTGATCAGAGACGCGCACCTCGACTGGTCCGCCGTTAACACCGTTGAGCCGACCAGCGTGTTGGGGGAGGAAGCGGTTGCCTATCTGTTGAGGGCATATGGCGCTGGCTGCGACAGCCCCCAAGAGATGATCGCGTCCCTCGATCGTCACATCAGCGAACGGGCGAGCCACGTACAGCTGGGATCGCCTGCTATACCATCATGCGGCGACGAACGTTGAGACCAGCGGCTGAGGCAACGCTGCCCGGCGACCGACCACGCAATCTCGTGTGTAAGTCTTAGACGATCGTTCGAGCGCCGGTCACAAGGCTTTGCCTTCCAAACGGGCCCGCAGTGTCGCGTTTTCTGCTTCCAGCTGATGCAGTCTTTGACGAAGGGGTGCTACCGCTTCCTCGACCTGCTGCTCGGTATAGCGCGGAATGATGTGTTGCGGGCAGTTCCAGTCGTAAGCCTCGAGCCGAAGCTTGAATAACCGCTCCGGCCTGCCTTTGTAGGTGGGATCGGAGACCAGATCGGTAAGAGCCTGATCGGCATCGAGCGTTAGCCGCTCGACATGTGCGTAGATTTTGAGCCGGGCTCGTCGGACGTAGTCCATCAGGAACAGGCAGGCCCGGTCGTTGGCTGCGAAATTTCCTGCACTGATGTACTGGCGGTTACCTCGATAGTCGGCAAATGCCATGGTTCGAGGATCGACGACCTTCAAAAAACCAGCTCTCCCTCCACGGTGTTGAACGTATGGCCACCCGGTTTCAGACACCGATGCCATGTAGAAGCTGTCGCGCGAGGCGATGAAGGCGATTTCGTTTTCCGTGAATGTATCTGAGGGGCGGTCGTGGTTGCCCAACCATATTTGATCCGCACCCATATCCGCCTGTGCGGCTCTGACGCTCGGCGTCACGGCGACTTCCAGGAAATGATACGGCACGTGAACCCCCATATTCAGGCGGGCCCGCATGGTGACCGGACGGTGCGGCGCCGCGGATCGGACTATAGCTCGACCAAATCAAATATTGGAATGCTCATTCTTCCGGCCGGTGGACATTCCGGCCGCAGTTGATCGGGATCACACTCTTCGGTTCGTCTCTATCGATGCACGCTTTCTCCCGTCAAATTCTTCCTGTCCGATCTCCTACCGCACAACAGTGAAAACCGAGACTTCCTCGCTCTTGCCTTTGACGAGGATGCGGCCGAGCTCCCTCACACCGCTCGTGTCGGCCAGGCTGGCCGCCGTCCCTGCCCCGATCAATAGGGAGACGCCGAGGTTCTTGGATTCCCCCTCGAGACGTGCTGCCAGATTGACGGCATCGCCGAGCGCGGAATAGTCAAAGCGCCGGGTCGAACCCATGTTGCCCACGACGCAATCACCCGTGTTGATGCCGATGCCGATACGCAGCTCGTGATGCGTTCGACCGGCGATCTCCGCCTCACGCGCGAGCTCGGCGTTCAGGCTCTCCATTGAAGCGAGCATTGAGAGCGCGGCTGAAACCGCGTGATCGGCATGGTGGGGATCGTCGAGCGGCGCATTCCAGAATGCCATCAGGCAGTCGCCGATATATTTGTCGATCGTTCCCCCATGGGAGAGCACGATATCCGACAGCGGCGTCAACAGCCGGTTTATCAGCTCGGTGAGGTGTTGAGGGTCATCCTTTAGCTGCTCGGCGATTGTCGTGAACCCGCGGACATCGCAGAAAAGGACGCTCAGCTTCTTCTTCTCGCCGCCAAGCTTCAAACGGGTCGGATCGCTGGCCAATTGAGAAACAAGGTCAGGCGATAGGTACTGAGCGAACGCTTGCGTGATTTGGCGACGGCCCGCCCGCTCCTTCGCGTAATCGAGCCCCGCCTGCGCAGCGCTCAGGCTGAGCATCGCCAATGCGGGCGAGACCGGAGACACAAACACCCTCCCGAACCGCAACGAGGCGTAAGCTCCACCCAGCATCACGACAAGCGCGACACTGTTGTACAACACGGTTTTCCAACCCGTATCCTTGCGGACCAGCAGCGCCCCGATGACGACCGCACCAAACAGCAGAAGTTGACGCAGTGCCTGGTCAGCTTCTGTAACGGAAGATCCCAGTCTGATGTTGTCGACGATCGTCGCCTGAATTTCAGCGCCGGCCGTCAGGTGACCGGTGTGGACGGTGTAGGGTGTTGCATAAGCGTCCGCTCCGCCCTTCTCCACCGTCGCTGCGGTTTGAAGGCTTAGACCGACCAGAACGATCCTATCCTTGAAAAACCCATCGGGCAGGAACCGCTCCGGCTCGAGCGCCTGGTAATAGGAAACTGTCGGGTATGTGCGGGCTGGCCCGTAAACCTGAAGCAGTTTGTTCGGCACTCCCAGAGGAATTTCGAAACCTGCAGCAGTCGCAACCGTGGCGGCGAAGCCATCGTCATAGGGTGGCAGACGACGCAGAACGCCGTCGCGATCAAGCGTAATCGAGGCAATGCCCGTCAAAGCATAGGCGTCACTGAACATTTGCAGCGGCAGAACCCGCACGAACTGATCCGCCTGCGCAGACGTCACAAGCGTTTCGTCACCGGCGAGCACGACGTCTGGTCCAAGCGCTGCGGCAAGGGCGGCGTCGTCTCCCGGATTGGACGGCTCCGCGAAGATGATGTCCATGCCGATCGTCTTGGCACCGGCCGCGCGCAACGCCGTGATCAGTCTGGCATGCAGGCCTCGTGGCCACGGCCACTGGCTCTGGATTTCGGCGAGAGAGGGTTCGTCGATCGCAACGACGATCGGGCTGTCCGAGGCAAGCGGCAAAGGGTTCAGGGTCGAGAGATAGTCGAACGCACGGTTGTCGAGCAGCGACCAAGCTGGAAGCTGAGCGATCAACGTCAATGCGACGTAGATTATCAGTGACAGCGCCGTGAGCTTTAGCTGCCGAGACCCGAGCATGGGCCCGCCGCGGGCATTCGACCGACTACCTGACATCTAGAAACGAACCTTCAACGTACCCTTGAAGGATCTTCCCCATGCGGGAACGCCGGCGTCGACTTCGAACTCTTCGTCGAGCAGATTGAAAGCCTCCAGTTCCAACGCCATCCGCTTGTCGAGAGGCTCCCAGGTCAGCTTGCTGTCGAGGGTCCAGTAGTCACCAAGGCCAGTCCCGGCACTGCCTATCCGCTCGCCAATGTAGTTGGCGGCCAGCGAAACCTGGACATTGGCCGGATTGACATAGGTGAGCGCCAGCTGGCCTGCCCATTCCGGGATGAACGGCAAGGATGAGCCGGCGGGCAGGCTGCCGCCTTTTTCTTCCGAATCCGAGTAGGCGATCGTGGACGAGAGACCGAAGCCGTGCCCTAAGAGAAGATTGCCTGTCAGACTCGCCCTATCGATGCGTCCCTCGCTGGTGGTGAAGGGAACGGCTGTCAGTGGAACTGCGATCTGCATGTCGCGCACGTCCTGGTGCTGGAACTCCGCAGCCGTGAAGAACCGGTCTGTCCACTCGGCATCCCACCGAAGTGCGACCGTATCGGCACGTCCTTCGGGTGCAACGTCGAAAGCATTCGGCTGCAGGCCGACGACAGAGACCGGCGACAGCGTCGGCGTCGACAGATCCGTGCTGCTGCGCATCACGGCAGCGCGGAGCCACTGTCCCTCGGCAGGTGACCAGGCAAGGCCGAGACGCGGCTCTAGGCGAACACCGTCAGATGCGTCGTTGCTGAGGTAGTTACCGAATACGGCGTACTCAGCCTTCAAGTTTGACTGGATCTCGTGGAGCAGATCGACATAAACGCTTGCGACGCTCGTGCGATCCGAGCTGCTGACGGTCCTAGCACCCCCGTTAAGAAGGTCTTCTAACGTCTGTGACTGGGATTCGGAGATCCAGCCTCCTTCAACACCATAGCGCCAGGTCAGATCACCCGCATTGAACGTATGGCTGGCTGCGGCAATATAAGCATTTTCTTCAAACTCATCGCTTTCCCGCGCGAATGGAAGGGTCGGGAACGGAGGTCCAAAGTCGATCTCGCTGTACCGGGTGTCATTGCGCCTCGTCCCGCTGTACAGAATGGCCGCGTTCATGACATTCTCGTAGGCGAATGTGTGGCTCCAGCCTAAGCCGCCGTTGCGGCTTCTCCCGACGATCTCATTCCTCACAAGGGGGAAGGCTCCAGAGCTTGTCACCTCTTGGTCGAAGGTGCTCTTGGCGTCGTTGTAATAGAGAACGATGCGATCGTAATAGGTCGGACTGGTGGTCAGGAAGACATTGCCGCCGAGCACCTCCAGCTCTGTCCCGATATCCGTGATCAAGCCGGCGTCGCGGGCGTCGAGTGACTTCTGCCATTCGAAATTGGCATAGTAGCTCGTCGGGTTCGGGAAGTTCGTATAGCCCTGAATCTCTGCCTCGCCCGTCCCGCCGGTGCCTCCGCCCGCCGCAGTGAAGCCACCTCCGACAGACGCCTCGAAGAACGGCCGGGTGAGAATGTCAAACCCGCGACTGGGAGACGAGATCAGTGTCGGCTCCAGCAGGAGCCCCTGAAGCGTTGATGAAAAGAATTGCCCGTTCGGGGCATTGTTGATGACATCCTCACCATAGAGGTAGCTGTTCGCGAAAGGGTTGACGCTGCCACGGATGCTTTCATCGATATAGGCAGCACCGGAAAATGGATCGAAGACGGCATCGCTGTAGAATTCGCCCCAGGCGTTCAGGCCTTGAAAGCGGAACGCACTGTTGAGAATCGAACCCGCCTGCTGGTTTGCGCCCAGCGACGTGTACTCTCCACCGCGCGCTCGCGCACGCAGGACGTAGTCTCGCGCATGTTGGATCGCACCCGGCGCATCATACTCCGAAATGGCCACCGAGGCCCGAACCGCCGCGATGACGGGATCGTTGTTATCCAGTCTATCGGCATTGTCGATCGCCTGTTCTGCAGCGACACGGTCCCCTTTCTGGTAGTAGGCCGCGCCAAGAACAATTTGCCCCTGGGCATCCGCCGGATTGGAAACAGTGCCTGCGAGCAGGTCTTCGACCGCCTTGTCGGGCTCGCCTGTCTGGAGATAGTAGCGACCTCTCGCAATCAGAACCTGATCCAGCGCCGGATCCGCAGCCATGGCGAGATCGATCTCGCGCTTCGCCTCCTTCACCCGGTTTGTGTCCAGATAGAAGATCGCCAGATTCGAGTGCGATATAGGATCGATCGGATCCAACTCGATCGCCTTTCGAAGCGCTGCCTCTGCCTCTCGATTGGCACCTCTGGTCGAGTGTATGTCGGCGATCGCATTCCAGGTGGTGCTGCTTCCCGGCGTTACCTTCAGAACCTCGTAGAGATCTGCCAGCGCTCCGTCGTTATCGCCCTGGAACCCCGCCTTGAAATGAGATCGCGCCTCCAGCGCAGTGGGCTCATGCGGATCGAGAGACAGTGAGCGGTTTATCGCCTCCTCCGCCTGCTTGCGGTCATTCAACAACAACGCGATCCAGCCGCGATAGGCCGGAAGCGAGGGGTCGGAAGGGTACTGTCGCTCCGCTTCGCGAAGGGCTTCGATCGACGCATTCAGGTCCTTCAGGAAACCGACCGCATAGGCCCGCAGAAATGCGGCTTCCGGTCCTCCAGCGCTCGGTGGCAGCGGCTCGACACGGCTTGGATCTGCCAGCGACCGTGCGTAATAGCCACCCCAAAGCGCGATCGCTCTCCTGCGCGGATCGAGGCGGTGAGAGACCTGCACGAATAGGGCCGCGGCTTCGCCGTATCGTGCTTGGTTGGCTGCGATGATGGCCTTGATCAGGATCAGCCGGTCCCGTTGGGTCGATGATAACTGCGTGCGCTCCAGCGCACCAAGCATCTCCATTGTCTTTGCCGGGCCTTCAAGCGACAACTGCGCTTCCGCCAGATCGACCAGGTCGGCTGTCGAACGTTTCTCAGGTGGAATCGCCAGAATCCGATCGGCATTTCGGCGCATGTCTGCAAATGGGACCGCTGCTGGCGGCATACGCTCGAACGCTTCTCGCGGCGGAAGGTAGAACAGCATTTGTTCGCGGTCATCGGAGTCGACGATAACCACCTTGCGAGGCGCCTGACCCAAGGTGGCTGCTGCCGCCTCACCCGCACGCACGTCGACCATGCCTTGTGGATTGGCGAGTTGCACGACCCCGTCGAGAACCGTCAGCGACGTGTCGTTGCCGCTGACCGTCATGGTCCAGTCGGTCCCTCGAATAGCGGCAGCCGCTGCGGCCGTCTGGACCTGTACGCCGGGCCCTCCGCGCTCGGCCCGGGCCCAGATCGTTCCTGACTGAAGCTGCAACACCGTGTCGGAACTCGTCTCGCTGGTGATCTGCTTCACGACCATCGAGGTGTTGCGGCCGAGCCTGACCTGGGTACGGTCCGAGAAAACGATGGCGAGCTGGCCGACCTCGTTCGTGCGCAGGATATCGCCGCTCATCAGGTCCTGTTTGAGATCGACGGACTGCCAGTCGGACACGTCAATAAAGCGGACTTCCTCGCCGGTCTTACGTGCGATGACGGCCCCAGCTGCAGTACCTGAGCGCGGAACGGGCTCCGCACCCGCAGACTCAAGTGCAGCCGATAACAGAACAGCCGTCGTCAGTGACAGCACTGTTGCTGCCTTAAAAAGTTTCACTCTACAATCCGGCATCCCCCGCCGCTCCACCCTTAAGCAACTAAGTGTCGTAGTCGCCCTAGCAAGACTATTGAATAGCCGCCAGAGTCTTATTAGAGAGGATACTTTGTAAGCGGAGAATTTTCACGTGAGTGACTTTGATAGCGCACCTACGGAGATGCTTGACCTGACCATGGCAAGCGGTGAGGTGACGGAGGAGTACATAAACCACATCCGAAAAATCAATGACGTCTTCTATGACCAGATCAAGATAGCCGACCAAAAGGCCGCCTATATCTTCACGTTTATGCTGGCTTTCTTGATCTCTTCTGCGGAAGGGCGAAGTGTGTTCGATTGGGCGCTCTATGCAAAGGCAGACATTCCGGAGGCATTGCTTCGCGCGATACTGGCCTGCGCGTCAGTCTTTTCAATCATTTGCGCAATCCTGGTTGTCCTCCCCCGCAACATCCCCCGCTCGACGTCTCTCTTCTGGGGCACCTGGCCGCATCATCGCCCGCTGTTCGAGCTCGCTGCGGCGAACCGCGATGTCTCTTACCTGTTCAACGAATATCTCGATAACGCCGACATCCTGTCGCTGATCTCGCGCCGTAAGTACAAGTGCGTGTCGTTCGCCTTCCGCGGACTGGTCCTGACCGTCCTCGCCTATGTCATTCTCCTGCTGGCGACGCAGAACATCCGCTAATCACGCCATCTTGAGGCGATGAGCAATACTCAACCCCGGTCCTGTTCATCGTCACATCGGCACGGCTGCGGCACCCACCAAGCGACCGCGGAATTGGCCTTTCGAAAGAGGTCGATCCCTTCCGTTTCTGACGTCGATTTGGATCAGGTGTGATCGCCGATATGCCACATCGTGTTTGTATCGATCTCGGACCGATGCGAGGGAAAGTCCTCGCCGCGGTAGCTGATCAGCAGCTTGAACAGGTCGCTGCGCAGCCTTTTGCGGGGTTCGAGACGGTGCTCGATCTGCCGCGTCAATGCGGCCTGCATGACCGATAAAGCTTCGACGGAGGTTCCTTCGGCGATGATGACAACATTGACCGTATCAGGGTCGGTCGCTTCATCCTGCTCGAAAACCTCGTACACCTGGTTGGGCTCGGCGAGTACGACCTGGAAGCCCGTTATGCGGGTCTGGGTCATCAGCTGGCGCAGAATTTCTTCCATTGTCGGTATCGATGCATGGGCCTTTCCGCTTTCGACAGAATAGGCCTGCACGAGTGTTGCGCCTCCGATACCGCTTCCAGCTTTCACAGCGATCTCGCCCGGGATCCGCAGCACGCTCGAAAAATGCTGCCGCATTTTCTGAGACCAGGGCGTCGGATTTCGCACAAGATCGAGATAGGACGGCTGCTCGATCACCGCGAGACTTTCAAGCTCGTAGAGGGTGAAATAGCTCTCTTTTCCGGCTGCCGAAACGTATCGGCTGGCGGCACGCATGCCGGGGACCGTCAATCGCTCCGGGACATGCTCGAATGTGTGCCAGGCGTCGTATTCCTCCGCCATGGCGGCGGGATAATCGTTCCAGAGCGCAAGAATGGCGGGGCTCATCAGGGCTCTCCCATGCGAAGGACGACCTTGGATGCGACCCGATCCTGCGCGGCCTGGAAACCCGTTAGCGCGTCCGACAGTGGGAGCGTGTGCGAAATCAGCTGTCGCATCAGCGGCTGATTGGCGTCAAGAAAGGCAATGACGCCGTCCCAGTCGGCAGCAGGTGCCCGGTAGGAGCCGCGGATCTGCTGATGCATGCGCACGACGGATGTGAGGTCGATTTCGGCTGGCCGGGGGTGGATGCCGACAACGGTGAAGATCCCGCGCTTCTTGAGATACGGCAGCGTCGCGCTGACGAGCGCGGGTACGCCGGCCGCCTCGATGATCGCGTCGAACGGCGCAAGGTCCGCCAGGGCGCTCGCCATGTCTGTCTTCGCCGTATCGATCAGTTGCTCGAAACCGGCCGCGCGGAGTGCATCCAGCCGCGGCCCGTCATCGCGGCCGATCACTACGACCTTGGCACCTTTCGCCCGTGCCATGATGGCGATGCCCTGTCCGATGAAACCCGGACCGATCACCAGAATGGTTTGACCCGGCTGGACCTCCGCAGTCGCGACCGCCTCGGCGCAGACGGTCATCGGCTCTGTCAAAGCCGCGACATCCATGTCGAGACTGTCGGGAAGGGTGTGGCAGTTGTCATAGGGCACGCACACAAACCCTGCGAATGCGCCGTTGCGACCGATGCCGATCCCTTTGCGCGCCGTGCAATTGTCTTCGTCGCCGCGAAGGCAGGCATCGCAACGGCCGCAGGTGGTAGAGGGTCTTGCGGTAACGCGGGTGCCGATAATCGTTTCCGACAAAGCCTCCCCTACCCGTTCGATCGTGCCCGCAAACTCGTGGCCAAGGGTGACAGGCATGGCGCGCTCCATCGACTCGTAGCCCGGCGTCCACTCCGCGATGTGCAGGTCTGTTCCGCAGATGCCGGCCGAATGGACACGGACCAGAACGTCGCGCGGAGCAAGAGCTTCCGGGAAGCCGATCTCGCGAACCTCCACGCCTTTGGCGGGCCGGACCTTTTGCAATGCCAGCATGGTGTCGTTCCCTTCGATAATATTTAGGTGTTTAGCCGCGCCAGCTCAGAAAGCGCTTTTCGACCTGCCCGATTACAAAATTCACGAGCAGTCCCATGACCGACAGGATGGTGACGCCGGCAAAGAGCTTTTCCAGGTCGTAGAGCGAGCCGGCCTCAAGGATGTAAGAGCCGACGCCGTATTGCGCACCGAGCATCTCTGCGGCGACGAGAAGAATGATCGCGATCGAAATCGAGACGCGCAGACCCGAAAGGATGGCCGGGAATGCCCCGGGCAGGACGATCTTGCGGACGATCGACCACCAGTTCAGCCCGAAGCTCTGGCCCATGCGGATCAGCGTGCGATCGACGTTGTCGACGGCGCCATAGGTGGCAACCACGGTCGGCGTAAACGTGCCGAACGCGATCAGTGCGTATTTCGACATTTCGTCGATGCCGAACCAGATGACGAACAGAGGCAGGAGCGCGATCTTGGGGATCGGGAACAGCGCCGCGACAAGCGGGACCAGTCCGGCGCGGACATAACTGAAAAGACCGATCAGCACGCCGACCGCTATGCCGACGCTGATGCCCATGAACGCACCGACGAAAAGCCGCTGCAGTGAAGGCAGAAGATGCTTCCACAGCAGACCCGTCTGCCAAAGCTGGACAAAGGTATCGAGGACCGCCGAGGGCCGTGGCAGCGTCAGGTTCGAGATGAACCCGCTACGGGTGCCGATTTCGGCGAGCGCGATCAGAACGACAAAGACTGCAATGCCGACGCCCTGCACCGGGATCGGCGCAAAGCCGCCACCGCGGAACGATACGGTCGATATCTTTCCTGTTTCACCCTTGCTTGATGTCTCTACAGGGCTGGAAAACGTGGTGACGTCAGACATTGACCAACTCCTTGTCGGCCGCCATGGCCTCTTCGCGCATCAGGTCCCAGAGCTGCTTCTGTTTTTCTTCCAGTACAGGATCGCCGAGATGCCGATCCGACAGTGGAATGTCGATATCGACGATCTCGCGGATCCGGCCTGGCCGGCGGGACAAGACGACGACGCGGTGCCCGAGCCGGACCGCTTCGTTGAGATTGTGGGTTACATAAACCGAGGTGAACGGCTGGCGCGTCCAGAGCGAGATCAGGTCATCCATCAGCAGTTCGCGGGTCTGGCTGTCGAGGGCTGATAGCGGTTCGTCCATCAGCATGACTGCGGGACGGACCGCAAGCGCCCGGCTGATTGCCACACGCTGGCGCATGCCGCCCGACAGTTGCTTGGGGAGCGCTTTGCGGAACTCGGAAAGGCGGGTGCGATCGAGAACATCCGTCACGATTTCGTCCATCTGACGTCCGCTCAGCCCATGGTCCTCGAGGACCAACCGTATATTGCCCTCGACCGTGCGCCAGGGCAGCAGAGCGAAATGCTGGAAGACGTATGTCAGCGGGTTGAGCGAATCTGCCGGCGGATTGCCGACCTGCAGCACGTTGCCAAAGGTCGGCCGCTCCAGGCCACCCAGGAACCGAAGCAGGGTCGACTTGCCGCAGCCCGACGGTCCGATCAGGCAGATGATCTGTCCTTGCGGAATGTCGAGCGAAATATCCTTCAGAACCTCGACGGCTCCATAGGAGTGGCTGATGTTGTTGAGCTTCAGATCCATGGGTACTCCAGGCAGGCCGCAGTGCTGCCGCAGGTTCGACCGGTCAGATGGTCTTGACGTAGGACGTATCGAACAGCTGTTCGTTGGTGATCGCGTCCTTGACCATGCCTTCGGACTTGAACCATTCGAGCTGTTCGGCACAGCTTCCAAGCGACAATGCGAGGCCCTCGTTGACGCGCATGGCGCCTTCGATCAGGTTCTGCTTGGCCGTTTCGAATGGGCTGTCGCTTTCCACATATTTGTGGACGATCTTGGCCAGGGCATCGCGCTCGGCGTCATCTGCCTTGTTGTCGACGAAGGCCGCGTTGTAGTCGGCGATCGCCCGCGAATAGGCCTTTACGAAAGACGCTGTCATGTCGCGCTCGTTGGCGGCGTTTTTGGTCGAGGTAAAGGCGGTCGTCACCTGGTAATCCGGTGCGTAGTCCGACACGAGGCCGATTTGCTTGGCAGCGCCTTCGCGGATCATCTTCTTGGCGACATTCGGCTGAATGGCCCAGGCATCGATCTGGCCCGTGGTCAGGGCGCCGACGATTGCGCCAAGCTTCTGCAGCGGACGCAGCTGGATGTCGGACAGCTTGATGTTGTTGGCTGTGGCAATCTTGTGCGCCATGAAATGGAAGGAGGAACCGGCCGTTGTGATGCCGAAACTCTTGCCGGACAGTTTCGAAGGGTCGGTGAGACCGGCCTCATAAGCCTTGTTCGACGCGAGGATGATCGCGCCGGTAACGCCCTTCTGTTCGGTCAGCGCGCCGCCGATAACCTTGATGGCGTCCTTTTGCGCGAGGCTGATCAGGCCACCGCTCATCGCGGTAACGCCGAAGTCGGCATCACCTGAAGCGATTGACACGGCCATCGGCTGCGCTGCCTCGAAGAACTTCAGTTCGATGTCCAGCCCTGTGTCCTTGTAGTAACCGCGTTCGAAGGCAATGAAGCTCGGTGCGTGGCTGGCAAGGTGAAGCACGGCGAGGTTACGGGTTGCAGCCCGTGCAGGCAGACCAAAAGCCGCAGCGCTGCCGAGTGCACCCATGCCGATGAGTGCCTGACGGCGGTTCATTTGAAACTTCATGATTATCCTCCTCCAAGGACGGCGTTGCGTTACGCCAGTGCCCCTCATTGCCACTCACCGCACCAGAAGACAACAAACAATGATTATGCCTCCCATGCCTTCAGAGCATGTTACCTCTCAGGGCAGCGGCGGCAGGGCTGACAGTCGTGCGGCGAGGATCTCGATCAGTTTGCGCAGGTTGGCAGAGTGCGAGCGACGACGGTTCCACAGGACGGATATCGAGAACTGGGGTGCGTTGTGGATCGGCCGGATGACAAGATTGCTGCCAACCGGGCCGAGGGTCGTGACGTAGTCGACAAGGACGATACCCATAGCTTCGTTCGCCAGCGCCAAGGCAGTGTCGGAAAAGCGCGCAACGGCACGGGTGTTGACCTTCAGCTTCTCGCGGCTGAGGAAACGATCAACGATTGTCTGATGGGCACCCCCGGCGGCAAAGCTGATGAAATCCACGTCGGCAAGATCCGTTGCATGGATGACGGGACGGGCCGCAAGGCTATCGCTCTTGGGAATGACGGCGACCAGATCGACGCGCCCGACATGTTCCCTTTCGATCAGCGGATGGTCCAGCGATGCAATCGTCACCACCGCTTCACCGCGGCCGGTAATCAGATATTCCTCGATCTGGTCGACCGGCAGCACGTCGAAGAACAACTCGATACCCGGCACTTCGACGGAGAGCGTCCGCAGCGCCTGCGGAACCAGCGCCCGCGCCACGCTGGCCGTCGAACCGACCCGAAACACGGCGGTTTCGCCGCGCGCGATACGGCCGATCTGCGTTCCGACACCGGTCAGCTGGCGGATCAACGGATCGATTTCCGCGTATATTTCCAGCGCCTCGGACGTCGGCACCAGCCCGTTACGATCACGGGCGAAAAGCGCGATTCCAAGCAGGTCCTCAATCCGGCGGATCGTGCGGCTGAGCGCCGGTTGCGATATGGTGAGAACCTTGGAGGCGCCGGTGATCGAACGCGCCTGCATTACCGCATGGAAAACCTCCATCTGGCGCAGGCTCAGCAATCCGTCGGTGGTGGCCGGCACCCTGTGCTGGTGGTCGTCGTTCTCAGCGGGCATCGGTGATTTTCCCAAGGAAGGCCAGCAACCTCTCGATCATCTGGTCAGCCGCCGTTTCGGGCAGCAGATGTCCGCCTGGAAGACCCTCGCATTCTACCGAGACCGCCCAGTCAGCCCAGATGTCGAGCGGCGTGCGTCCGCCACCGTAGAGCCGGCCTTGTTCGGAGAGCACCAGCACCGGCGCCTGTATCTTTCGACCGGAGTTGCGATCGGCAAGGTCGTCTGCCTCGTCCACCGACGCGCCAGCCCTGTAGTCTTCGCACATCGCATGACGGACCTCGTCACTGTCGAAGGCCATCCGGTAGTCTTCCAGCGCCGCAGGATCGATCAGGCGGATGTCGCCGGCCATCTTGGCGAGCGTCAAGTCGATAAGAAAACGCGGATCGGCCGCCATCAGCGTTTCAGGCAGCGGTGCGGGTTGCGCCAGCATGAACCAGTGCCAGGCGCCAAGCCCGAAAGCCTTGCCTGCCCCTTCCCACATTTCCGGCGTCGGCACGACGGTGACGGAAACCAGTGCGCGCACCTCCTCCTCGAAATCGAGCGCGAGCCGATAGGCAACCCTTCCGCCGCGATCGTGGCCGACGACGACGAAGCGGTCGTGCCCAAGGGCTCGCATCATCTCGTGCAGGCTCTTCGCCATCCGGCGCTTGGACCCCATATCCATGAGCGTCCCGGTGACCCGGCTATCGCCGTAACCCGGCAGGTCGGGCACGACCACGGAATAGGAAGCAGCGAGCACGGGCGCGATCCGGTGCCAGGCCGAACGGGTTTCCGGATAGCCGTGCAGCAGCAGGATGGCAGGGCCGGAGCCTGAGGTGAGGACGGCGAAATCGACATCAGCCGTCTGGACGCGACGGTCCTTGAACCCCGGGAACAGGGCGTTTGCCGGTCTACTCATCGGTTTTCGCTCCTGCTTGCGTGTTTGTCACAGCTGCCGCGATTTCTCGGAGCGCGGTTATTAGGCTGTCGACGCCTTTCTGTCTTGGACGACGGTCGCAGACGTGAACATAGGCGGAAACGCTGGCGCTGTTTTCGATCGGTATTGCCACCAACCCATGGACATCGCAGTCGATTGCCGAAAAGGCATCGAGAACGCTGATGCCGATACGTTCGGCGACGAAGGCGAGAGCGGCGTCGACAAAATGGACGTAGACCGCCGTTTTGCGCGTCTCGCCCCAGCGCTGATAGGTCTGATCGATCAGAAGACCGTGCGTCGTGGTCGCGCCAAACGAAATTAGTTGTTCGTCCGAAAGATCCGCTGGCCTGACGGACCGTCTACCTGCCAGCGGATGGCCAGCAGGCACCACGCAGACCAGGCCAGCGGTGGCGATCGGGACAGTCTGGATAACCGGATCGTTAACCTCCGCGATCGTCGCGACGCAGGCCCCTTGGCCAAAGAGGAGGTAGTCACGCACATCGCGCTGCGACAAGGAATCGCTGTAGAAAGTGCCGGCGGTGCCTTGCTGCTGCAAGCGCTTCAGTGCCTTCGGGATCAGCCGGGCGCCAAGGCTTGGCGTGGAGCCGAAGCGGAAGGTGGACGCGTCGCCCCGGGCAATCGAGTAGATGACATCGGACAGAATTTCCGACTGCTGATGAACATGCTCGACCTCGGCAAGAATGAGTTCGGCCTCCTGCGTCGGGACCAGCCGGCCGGAGATGCGGGCAAACAGCGCGATGCCGAGCTGGTCCTCCAGACGCTTGATCGCGGTCGACAGGCTGGGCTGAGAAACGCCGAGATGTCTTGCGGCAACCGTCAGCGAACCCGTCGCCATGATCGTCCGAAAAATCTCGATCTGCCGTTCCTTGAGCTTGGGGTTCGGCATCCGCCACGGGTCTCCGTCCTATAAATCCGGGTTATACCCTGGTTCGGAAACTGTATTGGCGTCAATACCCGCGGCCGCCTATCGTCGCCTTTATGCTCGCAACCGCAGTGAGCATCATCGATTGAGATCCATAGGATGAGCATTATGCGTGGTGGTCGATATGATGTCGTGGTAGCCGGAGGCGGTGCAGCCGGCATGAGCGCGGCGGTGGCCGCATCCCGGTTTGGCGCACGAGTTCTGCTCGTCGAGCGGTACGGCTTCCTCGGCGGCGCAGCGGCAAACGCGCTGGTGCTTGCCTATTGCGGCTTCTACCAGAAAGGCCCCGAACCGGTCTTTGCCGTGCGCGGCATAGGTGCGGATCTCTTGCACACCCTCGGCACGCTCGGCCAGGAGGTCGCGCCGATCAGGTCGAGCAGCGGCAACTGGATCGTCATGCTGGATCCGGAGGCAATCAAGTTCGGCTTCGACCAGATGACCGACGCTGCCGGTATCGACGTGTTGCTGCACTCTCGCGTGACAGCCGTCGCAACCGGCTCGGACGGCCTGACCGCAATCACCGTGACTGACCACGCCGGTTGCTACGAGATCACTGCCGCCGCATTCGTCGATGCCAGTGGCGAGGCAGCGCTCGCATCGCTCGCCGGGTTCGAAATGACAGTCAACAGCATGGCAGGCGACAAGGTTCAGCCGGCCTCATTGCCGGTTCGCATCGGCGGAGTAGCGCCAGGGGTTTCATTCGACCGGGCGCGGATGGCAGACCTGATTGCAAGGCACAACGAGAGCGGCGATACGCAAATCCACCGTGCAGACGGGGGCGTTATGCTGCGGCTTCCGACATCGAACGACTACTGGTGGATGACGATCGACCTCGACACGGACGGTTTGAGCGGCGCAAGTCTTGGATCAGCGGAACGCCAGGCACGACGAGAAGCGTGGCGAAACCTTCAGTTGCTGCGGCAGCTACCGGGCTTTGAAACGGCCTTCATCGCAGCGACCGGACCGCAGATCGGCATCCGCGAAACGCGCCGGACACGGTCGCGCAACGATCTGACCGGTGCAGCCCTGGCAAAAGGCGAGCGGCGCGAAGACGGTATCGGCCGCGCAGCCTGGCCGATGGAGGTTCACGAGGCGCCTGGGAAAGTTCGTTTCGTCTATCTTGGGGGAGAAGGATTTGCAGACATCCCGATGGGATCGATCGAGGCTGCCGGAGCTTCCAATCTTTTCCTCGCGGGCCGCGTCGCCGGGGCCGATCAGGCAGCCTATGGTTCGCTGAGGGTGATGGGAACCGCTTTCGCAACAGGGCATGCAGCCGGCGTTGCCGCAGCATTGCGCGCCTCGAGCGCAACAGTTTCGGCCGACGACGTGCGGGCAGCGCTTACGCTCCAGGGCGCGTTGATTTGAAATCCTGCAGGTTCACTGGCGGCCGGAAATCTTCGGGGCAACAATGACTTTGATCACCGCAGTGCCGGGGCCGCGTTGAGTTCAACACGGCCACGGCGTTTATCGTCGCGGAAACAGGAACCGTTTTACCCGCGAGCGCAAAGATCAGGGCTTGCAGGTCTGTACAGCGCCGGGGAGCGTGCACCAGTCGGCATACCAGGTGTCGAACAGCGTCAGCTGGGCTTCCACATAGCCGCGCTGGCTGTCGCTGAGCACGTCCGTTTCGATGAAGTTCAGCGCATATTCTGCGTCGCCCTTCAGGACCATCATGTGCTTGAAGTAGAGAACCAGATCCGGGCCTTCATCGAAGGAGGAAAGCACGCCGAGCGCTTCTTCCAGTTCCTTGGCGCGCAAGCGTGCATCCGCGTTACCCGTGGCCGCGGCTTTCGCGAGGTTGCACAGATGCAGCACTTCCCTGGGAAGAACGTTGCCGATGCCTGTAATGGCGCCGGTTGCGCCGCAATTGACGTAGCCGTGGTAGACGGCCGTATCGACGCCGATCATCAAAGACACGCCGTCATCGCGGCTGGTAATGGTTTCGGCCGCATAGCGCATGTCGGCCGGACCGCCGAATTCCTTGAAACCAACAAGGTTGGGGTGTTCCGCGCGAAGCGCGAAAAACAGATCGGCGCGCGTGGCAAAGCCGTAATAGGGGCTGTTGTAGATGACCGCAGGCAGGTCCGGTGCAGCGGACAGGATTGCCTTGAAATGCGCCTTCTGGGCGGCGATCACAGAGCCGCGCGACAGAACCCGCGGGATGACCATGAGACCGTTTGCGCCGACCTTCTGGGCGTGTGCGGCAAGCGCGACGGCAGATGCGGAGTTGATCGCGCCAGTGCCGACAATCACGGGGATGCCAGCCTCAACCAGGCGCGAGACGCCTTCCATGCGCTGCGCATCTGTGAGCAGGGGCCAGTCGCCCATGGATCCGCAATAGACCACTGCCGACATGCCCGTTTCGATCAACTGCTGTGCCTTACGGACCAGCGCGTCAAAATCCGGCATGCGGTTTGCGGTGCACGGTGTCATCAGCGCCGGAACGACGCCCGAAAATATGCTTGCAGTCACGGGAAGCTCCTTCGTTTCGGCGCACGGAAACGCGCCCCTGTCCCTATCGACGAGCAGCATAGCGTCTTCTTCAATCTTGTCGACAAGAAAAATACAAGGACCTACAGGAGGATGTCGAGCCTGTCATGGCGGGTGAGCAACCGCTCGATCTGGGCTTCGATCTGCTCACTGTGAGCGCGGCCGAGCCTGTCCGCGGCCTCGACGTCTCGCGCTTCGATCGCCGCGATGATTTCTTCGTGTTCGTCCACAAAGCGGGATGGCAGCCGATCATCATAGGATTGGTAGTAGAGACGCAGCATTCTCCGCCCTTCGCCCAGCAGACGCTCAAAGAAGCGCGCATAGTATTCATTGCGGCCAGCCGCAGCGATCGCCGCGTGAAAGTCCGCATTGGTTGCGATCATGGCCAAGGCGTCCTGGGCTTCGACAGCCGCTTTGAATTCTGCCTGATGAGCTCGAATGATGTCGAGGTCACCTGCCTTGTGGTGCTGCGCGGCGAGCCGCGTCGTGACCCGGTACATCAAACCCAGCGCATCGAAATAGGCGTGCATGCCGAGAAAGTCGATGTTCGACACCATGGTCGACCGGTTCGGCAGGGTCTCGATCAGCCCCTCTCCGGCAAGCCGCACCAGAGCTTCACGGATCGGCGTGCGCGACATGCCGAACCGCGTTGCCAGTTGAACTTCGTCGATCGCACTTCCAGGGGCGAGGCGAAGATCAAGGATTTCATCCCGCAAGAGGTCATAGACCTGCCTCGCGCCGGACCCCCTCTTGCGCTCCAGCGCATGATTTTGATTGCTGTCGTCCATGCCGGCACCCACAAAGTTTTTATCTGTCATTCATGCACTACTGCATCCTCTCCTCGTCGTCAGCCCGTCCGGCAATTCGAACGAAAGTCTTGACGACCGTCGCCAGCAGCATATTCATCGCCCAACGCTACCGCTACGCCAACTGCGCACGCTCAAAGATCTCACCCCTCGCGTAGGCCCCGCCCGCCGAACAGCGCTTTCAGGAAAGTCCCAGCATGAGTGCCCCTGCCTACATATCGTTCGAACAGTCGCTTGCCGGTTTTGACAATATTGCTGCCGCGGTTCCGCCGATCTCGAAGGAGGAACTGAACGCGCGCATAGCCAAGCTGCAGGGGCTGATGCGCGACGGAGGCGTCAAGGCGGTCTATCTCGATACATCGACGAGCCTCACCTATTTTACCGCCATGACGCTCGGGGCGAGCGAACGCATGCATGGTGCGATCATCCCTTCGCGCGGCGCTCCGATCTATATCAGCCCAGCCTTCGAGGAGCCGAAGACCCAGACGCTAATCACGATCCCCGGCGAGATCGCGGTCTGGGAGGAGCATGAGGATCCGGCCCGTTTGGTCGCTGACCTGATCTGCAGCCTTGCCGCAGACGGGAACATTCTGGCCTTCGATCCGGCGACGCCATTCGCATTTTCCAGCCCGATCACCACGCATCTCGGCGACCGCCTGACGGTTACCGGCGCCAAGGACTTGATTGCCCAGTGCCGGCAGATCAAGTCGGCGAACGAGATCGCGATCATCCAGGCCGCGATGACCGCGAGCCTTCGTGTTCACAAGGCCGTCTGGGAAGGTCTCTACGAGGGCGTGAAGACAACGGAAGTCACCGATTTCATTGCCGCTGCGCATGCCAAGCTCGGTATGAAACACATCTTTGCCGCTGCGCAGTTCGGCGAAGCGACCGCCTATCCGCACGGCGTTCCCTACGCGCAGACGCTGAAGGCGGGCGACATGGTGCTGATCGATCTCGGCGCGCATATCCACCGCTACTGCTCTGATATCACCCGCACTTATGTCTTCGGAGAGCCGACGGAACGGCAGCGCGAGATCTGGTCGCTCGAACAGAAAGCCCATCGCGCCGCCTTTGACGCGGCAAAGATCGGGATCGCCTGCGAAGAGGTTGATTTTGCCGCCCGCAAGGTGCTGACCGATGCCGGCTACGGTCCCGACTATCAGGTTCCCGGCCTGCCGCACCGGACCGGACACGGGCTCGGCATGGACATGCACGAAGACCCCTACATCGTTCGCGGCAACAAGACACCTCTTGCTCCAGGCATGGTGTTTTCCGACGAACCGATGTTGGCACTCTACGGGGAATGCGGCGTCCGCCTGGAAGACATCATCTACATGACCGAAGAGGGCCCCGCCTTCTTCACGCAGCCGTCGTCCTCTCTCGAGCGGCCGTTTGATTGACGAGGCGAGTCTATCCGAGGGCGTGAGCCGGGGCCGGCGTCACCTGTGTCGGCCGGCGCAGCCTTCTAGCCAGTCGTCATCCTGCGCAGAACATTTGTTTTCCAATAGAACTGGTGGACAAGAGCGCCCAGCACATGGCCGGAGATCAGCACCCATAAGGCGACTTTGAGGACATCGGCATGCAGTTCCCCTGCACTGCCGTAGCCAAGATAGTATGCAGCCATGCCAGTCAGCGGCATTGCGACGAGCAGAATGTAGAGCGCGGCATGCGCGGCTGTGGCAGCCATCCGAAAAATCGGGGGTTCCTGCGGCGGGGATGCCGGAACGCCACTGGTGAAGCGGATGATCAGGCGAAGCACGACGAGAGCCAGAATAGAAATGCCCACATAGGCGTGAATATTGGCACTTGCCACTTGGTCGGCAGAGGCCATCCCGTCTCGCTCCATACTCCGGTTCCAGTCGCTCATGCCATCGGGCAGGACGAGGTTGAAAGTGACGAGCGCAGCGGTAAGCCAATGCAGGACGCGTTGAGATACGGAAAATGATAGAGGTCTAGACGTTGTCATTGGTGATCCTTCCATCGTGGTTGTCTCAGACGTCGCATGGGGCGGTCGGATGTGAGCGTCGACGGGGCATTGGGTTTGATCATCGAGATCGCTTGGTGCGGGGACTTCAGTCTCACACGCACCGTTTCATTCCTTCGGTTGTCACGATGATCGACTAGAGGCCGAAGCTGACATTGAACTGAAGGCGGTCAGGGTCATTTCCCAACGCCTGCCTCCGCTGCCATGACGCGGTCTCGAAGCGTTTTGCGACTGCATCAGGTAGAGAGACCCAGCCGCCACGACGGTCCGTTCCGGACGGCCCGAACACCGTGCCGGTCACCGTGGAAAGGTTCATCCGCGCGAGCCGTTGCGGTCACGGATAGAGTTACACGGGGTGAAAGACCGATCATTCAAAGCGTATGCGAAAGCAGAAGAAAAACAGACGCCGTGTTCAGGGGAGTCAATCCAAAAGTTCGCGTAAGACCGTCGCGAGCTCCCGAGCAGTATGTGGTTTCCGCAACCATCGTCCTGACTGAGCCAGTTCTTTACCTGCGATGGTTGGCTCGGCGTATCCGGACGTGAACAGAACCTTTATCGTCGGCTTTGCCATCCTCACTTGATCCGCAAGCTCGTTGCCTGTCATGCCGCCTGGCATGACGATGTCGGTAAAGAGGAGCGAGATGTCATCGTGCTTTTGGAGAAGTTCGAGCGCCTGAATTCCAGTTGCTGCTTCGATGATTTGGTAGCCGAGGTCTGCAAGCCGTGCGACCACCACTCGACGTACCCTCGGATCGTCTTCGACGACCAAAAGCTTTTCCCGGCCTCGGGGCAACGGAGCGGTTTCTGCCGTGTCGAAATGCGTGATCTCTTCGTCAGCTTTTGACCGGGCGGAAGGCAGAAAGAGCCGGACGCTCGTTCCCTGCCCGGGCTCGCTGTAGAGCTGGATGTTTCCACCGGATTGCTTGGCAAAACCGTAGACCATACTCAAACCCAGACCTGTCCCGGCACCAAGGCCCTTCGTTGTGAAGAACGGGTCAAAAGCCTTTTCGCGAACCTCGGCCGTCATTCCCGAACCCGTGTCCGTTACTGAGATCAAGACAAAGTCACCAGTCCTTACCGACGGATAGGTTTTCGCGTAGTCAGCATCGAGTTTGACGCTGGAGATATCGATCGTCAGCCTTCCGCCTTTTGGCATAGCGTCGCGCGCATTTATCGCCAAGTTCAGGATGGCATTCTGAAGCTGCGATCCATCGACCGAAGCCTCGATGGCCGCGCCTGATATAACCGTGCGAAGCTCAACGGCTTCTCCAAGGGTTCTGCGCAACAGGTCCGAAAAGCCGCCGACGAGTTGCCCTATGTCCACCGTTCTCGGATTGAGGCTTTGACGCCGTCCGAATGCGAGAAGCTGGCTCGTCAGTTTGGCACCGTCATCTGCCGCGCTTTGCGCCTCACGCAGGAGCACTCGAAGCTTTGGATCCTCAAGCTTGTTGTCAATCATTTCCAGATTGCCGCTGACCACGGTCAGAAGATTGTTGAAATCGTGAGCCAAACCGCCGGTCAGCTGGCCGATTGCCTCCATCTTCTGCGATTGGCGCAGTTCTTCCTCTATCTTGTGTCGGCTCGTCAGGTCCCGGATGAAGCCCGTAAAGATCCGCTTGTTGCGGGTTGCTGCTTCGCCCACCGAAAGCTCCATCGGAAAGGTCGAGCCGTCCTTGCGTCGTCCGGTCACAACCCGGCCATATCCGATGATGCGCCGTTCGCCGGTCGTCAGGTAATTGGAAATATAGCTATCGTGCGCCGCTCGGTCGGGGTCGGGCATCAAAACCTTGACATTCAGTCCGCAGACTTCTGCTGCCTTGTATCCGAACAGCCGTTCCGCAGCCGCGCTGAACGACGAGATGATGCCCGCTTCATCAATGACGACCATCCCGTCAGGAACGGTATCCAGGATAGAAAGCTGGTGGGCCTCGCGCTCGGCGACGGTTTCCTGCATCACTTTCATGGCCGTGACATCGTTGTTTGTCTGGACCACGACCTGCTCGGCCGAGCCCAGCGGCGACAGAAGAACCCAGTGGGTCGCAATGAAGAGAGGGCGGCCATCCTTGTGGTGATGGATGACTTCGCCGCTCCAAGACTGCGCAGCCAAGAACCGGTTTCTTTGCTCTTCAACAGATTCAGGGAACTGCGTGCTAAGAAGCTCGTGAACCTCTTGGCCAACGGCCTCGATGCGTGACCATCCGTAAAGGTTTTCGCATCCTGCAGTCCAGCTGCGGATGATACCATCCGTTCCGTGAACAATGATGTTTGCCGCATCCAGCAAGCCTGTAACAGCAGAAAGCTGTCGTTCGAGCTCATCTCGACTGCCTCTATATGACATAGCTTTCCCATGATCGCACGCTCAGTGGGACCGTCCCCCGCGGACGATCGTTAACCGGGGCTCGCGGGAACGATCATCTTCATCTCCGGCCATCTGCGCAAGCAGAACCGGACGGCAGATCGTTATCGCGTTTCGAGCCGCCACACCGTCGATTTGGATGGCACCCTTGCCGATGAGCTTTGTCATGGTGCGCGAGACTGTTTCGATTGTCAGTCCAAGGTAATCGGCTATGTCCTGCCTCCCCATGGGAAGCTCCAGCGTGGTCCGGTTGCCTGAGGAAGCCGCTTGGCGCCGGAGTGTCGCCAGCAGAAAGGAACAAAGGCGTTCCTCCGCGTTCTTGGATGACAGGAGCACCATCTGATCCTGCGCTGCCGCCATCTCGTCGGAGACCAGAGCGAAGAGCTGTGGGCGCAAGTGATCACTCTCGGTCACCGCTGCATCGAACCGGCGTCGTGACAATCGCCTCAGGGTTACAGACGTCACCGCCTCGGCACTGTAGAGATAACGCCCGCCAAGCGAGATGCCGACGATATCGTTTGGATAGAGGAAGCCGGTAATCACCCGCCGTCCGTCGGCGATGATCCGAAAAATTCTCAACGTACCTTCGAGAATTTCGAAAACATCGACCGCATCGTCGCTCTCAAAGAAAAGCGCTTTTCCCGCTGTCAAATGTTCAAACGGCTGCTTGCAGAACAGGCTGTGAAGGCTGGTTTGGTGATGGACTGCGTGAAGAGCAGTCGTCCCACTTTCATAATTCTGAGTTGTACTGAGCATAACCGTGCCTCCAATCTCGATGCGCGCAGTTGACTCGCGTGGCGTGACGGGCGGATGCTGTTTCCGTGACAATCTATGGAATTGCGTAACACATTGTAACAGGAGGGGATAATGGCGCGGCAAAATCCTGCGACAGCTCACATCCTCATCGTCGATGATGATGTGAGGATCACTCAAATGTTGAAGCGATATCTCAACGAAGAGGGTTATTTAACCAGCGAGGCCAAGGACGGTGAGGAGATGCGCCTGCAACTTGCGCACACACAGGTCGATCTCATCCTGCTGGACGTCTCTTTGCCCGGAGGGGCCGATGGTTTTGATCTTGTTCGGGAGGTGCGAGCGGCGTCCGATACCCCGATCATCATGCTGACCGGTCGAAATGACGTTGTGGACCGGATCATCGGGCTTGAGATGGGCGCCGACGACTATCTCGCGAAGCCGTTTAACCTCAGGGAGCTGCACGCCAGGCTGAAAGCCATTCTGCGCCGGCGAAACGTGCAACCTTCCGAGCAGGAAGAGACCGACAAGATCGTCCATTTCGACCGCTGGGCTCTGAACCTTACGCGACGCGAGCTGTCATCAGCGGAGGGCGAAGGTATCCATCTGACAACAGGCGAATACGACCTTCTTGCTGCCTTTGTGGCCCATCCAGGACGCGTGCTGTCGCGAGATTTCTTGCTAGAGGAAACAAAAGGGCGTCATCTCGATGCCTACGATCGGGCAATCGACGCTCAAATCGTCCGGATCCGGCGCAAGGTGGAGATCGACCCCAAACAGCCGCAAATCATTCGCTCCATCCGGGGCGTCGGCTACATGTTCGCCGCACGCGTCAGCGTGGCGAAGGTTGCTTAGAGGGCGATAGGTCATACGTTAAACCGGCCCGCGGTACCTTGAAAGTCGAGGTGTCGCCCAGAAGCCAGTGGTCGGTTTTGGCGACGGGCCAGACGTGGATGCGATTGCATCCTTCCTCTGCAGCGCGGTGTTTCGCATACTCCAACAAGCGCCCTGCCACGCTGTGCTCATTGAGGAGACTTACGGACGCGAGAACAGGAACTTCCAGCTGTTTGCTCAAGCCACTTTGCGGGCTGACAAATACCAGGGAAATCCCGCGGACAACCCCTGCCGGGTCGATTACAGTAAGCCAATTTCTCCGGAGGTCTTCTGTGGAAGTCGCTGCCTGCCACTCGGCAAGATCAATGTTCGGAAAGAGATGCCGCACAATTGCGTAAGCACGAGCAACGTCCGAGGCTCGAAGTGCACTGACCGTATAGTCCGCATCCATCTCCATCCCCCCGTTGCACCGATAATCTTTGGTGGACCGGCTGAGCCTGCATTGACGGCGGTCAACGCAACGACTGCAGATGTCGAAGGGTCAGCGCGGGTGAAGAAAGACGCAATATGGACGCTGAAGCGCCTTCTTCAGCGCGTAGCCTGAGGATCGAAGGAGAGCGCAAGGATGTGCTTATCCATTCGCCCGATGAACCTGGAAGGCATGCCTGCTCGGAAATCAGGCGACGGTCTTCAACTGGTCCTCTGCCAACATCTGCTGCGCCACAAACACCTGACCCGCAATGGCTCAACGATCAACGCCCCGTTGCATTGCGCTTTATCAATGAGAGCCGCACCATTCCGGGTGAAAGAGTTACCGGAGGCGAGCCACCGAGAACGACCGTTTTGAACACGCGGCCCCAAAGAGCCCAGCCATGCGGTCGCGGGACTACTGAATGATTGCCATTACAGCGCCGTGTCGAGCCGCGGGCTGCAAGAGGACGTGAAACAAGGACGCCTTTATGACGGACAAGCTTCTCCTCACCTTCAATGCCGGATCTTCATCCGTGAAAATCGGCATCTTCAGAGTGGACGGTGAAAGGCCTGAGCGGATCGGCAAAGCCGTGGTCGATTTTGCAAGCGACCCCGTGTCGCTGCATCTGAAGGAAGGTCCGGCGCAGTTCGAACTGTCGCTGGAAGGCGCTTCCGGCGACGATCTTGCCGGCCTGATGGACAAGGTGTTCGGGGAACTGAGTGCCCATTTCGATCTCGACGCCGTCACCTCCGCCGGTCACCGCATCGT
The DNA here is from genome assembly GCF_050500205.1 of Neorhizobium sp. DAR64860/K0K1. Taxonomy (NCBI): domain Bacteria; kingdom Pseudomonadati; phylum Pseudomonadota; class Alphaproteobacteria; order Hyphomicrobiales; family Rhizobiaceae; genus Neorhizobium; species Neorhizobium sp. DAR64860/K0K1. The sequence goes on from NZ_CP191458.1 coordinate 428,039, forward strand.
CCATGGCGGCGACGTCTTCGACGGTCCCGTGGAACTGACGACCGCGACTGCTGCGAAGGTTCGGTCGTTGACGGCACTTGCGCCACTCCATCAGCCCCAGGCGCTGCGGATGATCGAAGCCGTCCGGCACCTGCGCCCTGATTTGTTCCAGACCGGTTCCTTCGATACGACTTTCCATGCGACACAGTCCGACCTCGTGCGGCGTCTCGCAATTCCGCGCGCCTATCATGACGAGGGTATCAAGCGGTACGGCTTCCATGGACTGTCCTATCGCTACGTCGCCGGTGCACTGGCCGCCAAGGCGCCCGGTATTGCGGACGGCAAGGTCATCATCGCCCATCTGGGCAGCGGCGCCAGCCTCTGCGCCATCGAAAACGGTCTCAGCCGCGATTCCAGCATGGGCTTTTCGACGCTGGACGGAATCCCGATGGCAACGCGACCCGGCTGGCTTGATCCCGGTGTGCTGCTGCATTTTCTGGGGCCGCTCGGCAAGTCGGTCGAAGACGTGGAGGACATGCTCTACCACAAGTCCGGCCTGCTGGGTGTCTCAGGCCTTAGCGGCGATACGCGCGAGCTCCTGGAGAACGACAGTGAAGAAGCGCGGGAGGCAATCAATCTCTTCACACTGAGGATCGCCGGCGAGGTCGGGAGGCTTGCATCCACGCTCGGCGGGCTCGACGGCCTCGTCTTCACCGCCGGCATTGGCGAGAACCAACCGGAGATCCGCAGGCGTATTACAGACCAGCTTTTGTGGCTGGGCGTAGAGCTGGACGGTTCGGCCAATCAAAACAACGCACTCACGATCAGCACCGCGGCAAGCCGCGTTGCCCTTCATGTCATCGCTACGGATGAAGAACAGATGATCGCAGAGGAGTGCCTGTCCGTTTTTCGCGCGAGGGAACATCCCGCCACCTGACGACACCCCGGAGGCGTCGCTCCCAGTCACGACAGTAATTTTCGATCACTCGCCCTTTCGAAGGAGCAAGAAGATGCAGCTACGTAACAACCTGCCCGTCACGCCCGAGATCAGCACCGAGGAGCTGACGCTCATCGACCGCTATTGGCGGGCGGCAAACTATCTCTCCGTCGGGCAGATTTATCTTCTCGACAACCCACTGTTAAAGGAGCCCTTGAAGCCGGAGCATATCAAGGCACGGTTGCTCGGCCACTGGGGCACGACGCCCGGCCTCAACTTCATCTATGCGCATCTCAACCGGATGATCCGCAACCGCGATCTCAGCATGATCTATGTCTGCGGACCCGGCCATGGCGGTCCCGGCATGGTGGCGAGCACCTATCTCGAGGGCACCTATAGCGAAATCTATCCGGACATCTCCGAGGATGCCGAAGGTATGCGGAAACTGTTCCAGCAGTTTTCCTTCCCTGGCGGCATTCCGAGCCATGCGGCCCCGGAAACCCCGGGCTCGATCCATGAAGGCGGCGAACTCGGCTACGCTCTGGTGCATGCCTATGGCGCAGCCTTCGACAATCCCAACCTCATCGTCGCCTGCGTCGTCGGCGATGGCGAGGCAGAGACCGGACCGCTTTCCGCAAGCTGGCAGTCGAACAAGTTCCTGAACCCCGCCCGCGACGGTGCGGTGCTGCCGATCCTGCATCTGAACGGCTACAAGATCGCCAACCCAACGCTTCTCGGCCGCATGGCCGACGAAGACATCGAGCACCTTTTCCGCGGACACGGCTACGAACCGTTTTTCGTGGAGGGCCATGAGCCTGCCGATATGCACCGGCAGATGGCTGCGGCATTCGAGACGGTTTTCGATCGCATCCGCACGATACAGGCCGAAGCCCGCGACGGTACGGTGTCCGAAGGCTTCCCACGCTGGCCGATGATCGTGTTTCGCAGCCCAAAGGGCTGGACGGGACCAAAGGAAGTCGACGGCAAGAAGGTCGAGGGTTTCTGGCGCGCGCACCAGGTGCCGGTCTCCGGCTGCCGCGAGGACGACGAGCATCGCAAGGTCCTTGAGGACTGGATGCGGAGCTACAATCCGGACGATCTGTTCGACGCCAACGGCCGGCTGAAGGAGGAATTGCGGGCGCTTTCGCCCGGCGGCGAACGCCGCATGGGTGCCAACCCCCACGCCAATGGCGGCCTTTTGCGCAAGGAACTCATCGTCCCCGACATCCGCGACTATGCGGTTCCCGTAAGGACGCGGGGCGCCGACATGGTGCAGACGACGGAGATCCTCGGGAAGTATCTGCGCGACGTAATGAAGCGCAACGACGCGAATTCGAACTTCCGCATCTTTGGTCCGGACGAAACGGAATCGAACCGGCTCGGCAATGTCTTTGAGGTCACCGACCGCGTCTGGATGGAGAAGATCGAGCCCTACGACGTGCATCTGTCCCGCGACGGCCGGGTGATGGAGGTGCTTTCAGAGCATCTCTGCCAGGGCTGGCTGGAAGGTTATCTGCTGACCGGCAGGCATGGCCTCTTCTCCTGCTACGAGGCCTTCATCCACATCATCGATTCGATGTTCAACCAGCACGCCAAGTGGCTGAAAGTGTCGAGTGAACTGCCATGGCGCAAGCCAGTCTCTTCGCTCAACTACCTGCTCACCTCGCATGTCTGGCGGCAGGACCATAACGGCTTTTCCCACCAGGACCCGGGCTTCCTCGATCTCGTTGCCAACAAGAAGGCGGATATCGTACGCATCTACCTGCCGCCGGATGCCAATACTCTGTTGTGGATCGGCGATCACTGCCTGAAGACCTGGGACCGCGTCAACGTGATCGTTGCCGGCAAGCAACCTGAACCGCAATGGCTGACTATGGACGAAGCGATCCGGCATTGCGAGGCCGGCATCGGCATCTGGGACTGGGCTGGCAACGAGGACGGTGCGGTCGAACCCGACGTGGTGATGGCCTGCGCCGGTGACGTGCCGACGCTCGAGACGCTGGCGGCGGTTTGCCTGCTGCGGGACGCGATCCCGGAACTCAGCATCCGCGTCGTCAATGTCGTCGACCTGCTCGCCCTGCAATCGCAGGACCAGCATCCCCATGGTCTCTCAGACGAGATGTTCGACGGTCTGTTCACCACCGACAGGCCGGTGATCTTCGCCTATCACGGTTACCCCTACCTCATCCACCGGCTGACCTACAAACGCACCAACCACCAGAACATCCATGTTCGAGGCTTCATCGAAGAAGGGACGACGACAACTCCATTCGACATGACGGTGCTGAACGAACTCGATCGCTTCCATCTCGCGATCGAGGCGATCGAACGCGTACCCGGTTTGAAGGACAAGGCAGGCAGCGTGATCGCGAGGCTTGAGGACAAGCTGGCGGAACACACACGCTATGTCCGCGAACATGGCGAGGACATGCCGGAAATTCGCGACTGGAAATGGAAAGCCTCCAAGACGGTCGGATAAGAGGCCGGACATCAAACGAAGCAGCCCGACCTATCACGCTCGCGCTGCTTTGAGCGGAAGCACCAAGTCCCCTTGACCACGATCAATGCCCTTTCCTGCGAGTGGAAGACTATCCGGTCTCACACTCAAAACTCGGGGACACGATGACGACATTCTCATTTGAGCAGCGGCAGCAGCGCGAGACGAAGTTCAAGGCGATCCTCCTCCAACGACAGCAGTATCTGCAAACACGCCTCGAAAAAATCGAGCATGACTTTGAACAACCTCGTAATCGCGACGACGACGATCGTGCGGTCGAACGCAACAACGACGAGGTTCTGGATGAGCTCGGCGAGGCGGGGCAAACGGAGCTGTTGGCGATCGAGGCCGCCCTTCACCGGGTAAAGGAAGGCACTTTCGGTATCTGCGCCAAATGCGGCAATGCCATCAGCGACCAACGTCTCGACGTCGTCCCGCACACGCCGTTCTGCCAATCCTGCGCACACGCGCTTCAGCATCTCTAGACCGCCCTATGGCGGCGTTACGGGCGAAGGCGTGAATTCTGGCAGTGGCTGCGTCTCGGGCGCCTTGCGTTGCGAAAGATCAAAGGTCTCCAGCATCGCATCTGTCAAAGTGAATAAAAGCTGCGAGAGGATTGTTTGATGTTGGTCAGGGACTTCATGACACAGAGGCCGATCTGCGTGTCGGCGAACACGAGTATCAAACATGCGATCCAGCTGATGCTCGATCACAAGGTCAGCGGTCTGCCGGTGATCAGCGACGATGGTCAAGTCGTCGGGATGCTGACGGAAGGCGATCTCTTGAGTCGGAGCGCCTTCAATCTCGGCCCGCAGTCTCCACCGAAAGACCCTGACGATAGTTTCTTCGAAAATTACGTGCGAGCGCACGGCACCACCGTGGCAGATTCCATGACAAAGGACGTTATCTCCGTCTCGCCACAACAATCGCTTGCGGATGTTGCAGCGCTTGTCAGGACGCATGGTATCAAACGGTTGCCCGTTCTTCAGTCGGAAAGGCTCGTGGGGATCATCAGTCGGAGCGATATCATACGGGCCGTGACTGCAAACCGCGATGCGGTGGCAAAAGGAGATGTCGCGTTGCGGCTTGCAGTTTTGACGCGGCTGCGCTCGGAGCTCGGCCTCGAGCCAGAGCGACTTACAGTTGAGGTCAGGAATTCGATCGTCGAGATCTTCGGCCCTGTCCCCTCGCCTGCGCAAAGGCGTGCCATGCAAGTCGTCGCAGAAAGCGTTGCTGGTGTAGCCGGCCTGATTTTCGAAACCAACTGCGTTGAGACACTGGACCACTGACGCGACGTTTGCCTTGTCCAACGCCTTTCGGTTGTCCAAATAGGCAGGCGTAGGCGGCGACCGCCCCTCAAAACGAAGACGACCATGCGCGAGCGATTTCGTACGGTCCGCCTGCGCAGGCACTGTTCGGCTCAAAATCCTGGAGGTGAGACTGGCATCTCCGGTAGTCCGACAACCAGAACCTGATCGATCACCTTGGTGACACCCAGAGTGTTCTCAGCCGCGACCCGCGCAGCCGTCTTCTCGCGTGCATCCAGTACCCTGCCTTCCAGTGTGACCACAGTCGCGTCGACGGCCACCATGATGGTGTCAGCCCAGCGTTGCCGGTCATATTCAGCCTCAAGTCCGGCTTTGATATCCGCGTCGATCCGATCGACGGCGGACGCTGACATCTGTCGGATCAGGGTGCGCATGATGTCGGCTCGCGTGACGATGCCGACAAGCTTGTTATTTTCGACAACCGGCAGGCGTTTGATGCCGCGATCGCCCATCAGGTTCGCGGCATCTTCGACGGTTATCCATGGCTCGACCGTGATCGCCGGCGAGGACATGACTTCGCTCACCTCTTTCCCGAAAGCTTTCGCGTAATCCTCCGCCAACGCACCGCGTGACGAAAACAGCCTACGCCACATCCCGGGCGAAGCCTGCGACCGAAGCTCCCCGCGTCGCAGGAAATCGCTTTCACTGATCACGCCCAGTACCTGCTCGTCATTATCGATCACCGGCAGACCGCTGAACCCGCAATCCAACATGGTGTTGGCCGCCTCCCAGATCTTGGCGTCTGGGTGAACAGAAATCGGATCTGCCGTCATGATTGATCGCACGGTCTGCATGGTTTTTTCTCCCTCGTTGTGGGGAGGTTAAACCCGCGGCTGGGGCCGTCCTTGATCTTCATCAACGATCACCGCTTCGAGCGCCCCAGTCCGGGCAACGCGCGTGCGAAGAGGCCGGTCTGAAGATAATGGTCCTGTTCGGTCTCCCGAAAGCGCTTTCGTACCCATCGATTGACAAAGATCATCGCCATCTCTTCCGAGGCTTCTAGGCTTGCTTCATCCAAAACCTCTGAAATGGATGGAGCCAACCATGTCGTTCAAAACTATTCTTGCTGTCGTCGGTGAACACGGCGCCAACGCCGATATTGCCAAGGCCATCGAGCTGACAATTGAGTCAGACGCGCATCTTTCGATCATGGTCATCGGCACGGCGTTGCAGCCGATCACGTCCGACTACCCCGTGGGGACCGCCTGGCTTGAGCAACGGCAGGAAGAGATAAAGGCGCTGGTCAACGTCAAGACGGCCGCCGAGGCGCTGTGCAGCCAGAGCGCCATTTCCTTTGATATCGATCACTTTTACGACGACAATTTCATCCTTCAGAGCAATATCGGCGTGCGCGCCATGTATGCCGACCTCGTCATTCTCGGCAACAGCGTCCGGCGCGAAAGAGGGTTGCGACGTCTTGTGGTCTCGGCGGCAGCCTTTGACGCCCGCACGCCGATCCTGCTGATCCCTTCCAAGGGCAACATCACTTTTCCGCCCAAAAATGTTCTTCTCGCCTGGAATTCCAGAGCGGAATCCGCAACAGCCGCCAAGGACGCACTGGATATTCTGAAACGAGCCGATGCCGTGCATGTCGTTCTCGTCGATCCGGATGGTGCCTACTTCAAAAACGGGGGCGAGCCTGGCGCAGACGTTGCCGCATTTCTCTCGCGACATGGCATCAAGGTTGTCGTCGAACAGCTGGCGAGCGGCGGCCGAGCAACGGAGGACATTCTCACGCAGCATGCATTGGAGACCGGCTGCGACATGATCGTCATGGGAGCCTACGGCCATTCGCGGCTGCATGAACGTATCTTCGGCGGTGTGACGGCAACCTTGCTGGAATCTTCGGATTTTCCGATATTCATGGCCCGATGAGCGGCTGTCACGCACAGTCTCCGAACCTTAGGGGCATCGGCTGCGGTCGGGCCTCTCGTTCCGTCCGGCGCGTTGACGGCCTCACGGCCGTCGCGCGGCCGATGGTTCTCGTGGTTCAGGGCTTGGTCCGTCCAGCACGTTCCCGCGTCGCTGACCCGGTCGATCCTATACAAATCGTCTCGGCGGCAACCGGGGTGGGAATACCGCACTCTTAAGATTGCAATCCTGATCATGCGATCGGTCCCTGGTAGCGGATCCCGGTGACGGTCCCCTGCCTTAACAACAGGCGCTTGAAGACGAGGATGACTATGCCCCTGGAACACTGGCTCCGGCCGTTACGGCCCCTTCTCGTCGCGGCCCCGATCATCGGGCTGACAATTGGATTGATCGCCTGGCACGGCGGATTTCAGGATCTCTATGTCACATCGCTGGCGCTTGCGACCGGCCTCGTCATGGTCGCCCTCGTTGCCCAGATCATCGCGCGGATTGGCGCCGGTGAAATCGGTTTGGATGTCATCGCGCTTCTCTCAATGGGCGGAGCCCTACTTTTTGGCGAATACCTTGCGGCGACGATCGTGGCCTTGATGTATTCCGGCGGTCAATATCTCGAGAATGTCGCCGAGGGCAGAGCCCGACGCGAGATGACCGCGCTTCTTTCGCGTGCACCTCATGTGGCAACGAGGCGCCGTGAAAGCCAGATGGAGGAAGTGTCAGTCGATTCCATAGCAGTTGGCGACTGCCTTGTTGTTCGGCGTGGCGATCTGGTGCCGGTCGACGGTACCGTGAACGACGGGGAGGCTGTTCTTGACGAGTCCGCACTGACAGGCGAACCGCTGCCTGCCAAGAAACGCCCGGGCGATATCGTCATGAGCGGGGCCGCCAATGTCGGTGACCTCTTTAATATGACCGCCACAAAAGCAGCCTCCGACAGTACCTATGCGGGCATCTTGAAGCTTGTTGAGGCGGCCCAGCAGAGCAAGGCGCCGATGGCCCGCATGGCAGACCGGTATGCGTTGGTCTTCCTGACCGTCACAATCGCAATCGCTTTGCTGGCTTGGTGGATTTCCGGGGATCCCGTCAGGTCCGTCGCTGTCCTCGTGGTCGCAACACCCTGCCCACTCATCCTCGCCGTACCGATCGCTTGGGCTGCTGGTGTCTCAAGGGCGGCAAGCTCCGGTCTTCTGATCAAGGGGGCAAAAATCCTTGAAGAGCTAAGCATGATCCGGACGCTGGTGCTCGACAAGACAGGGACGCTGACCGATGGCAGACCGACCCTGCGAGAAATTTCTACATCTTGGCCGGAGGACGAGTTTCTGCGCCTCGTCGCCTCGCTCGATCAGGCATCGAGCCACGTGGCCGCCAAGGCGCTGGTTGATGCAGCGCATGCCCGGAACTTGAGCCTTGTTTCGCCGGAACAGGTGAGGGAGGAACCCGGCGAAGGAATTGCTGGGACGGTTGGCGACAGAAAGGTTGCCATCGGTGGCATCAACTTCATCGCCTCGGCCTACGGCGTTGAAATCAACGACGCACACACACCGGGAACCATCGCCGCAGCGGTCGCGATCGACGGGAAATTTGCCGGCATCTTGTTGTTTTCGGATCAACTGAGGGCGGGAGCTGCTTCGGCGTTGAACGGTTTCAAGGCAATTGGGGTAACGCGGATCATTCTGGCCACGGGCGACCGCGCGATCGTCGCACGCCAAATCACCGCCGGCCTGCCTTTCGATGAGGTCAGAGCCGACCTCTCGCCAGGCCAAAAGATCGACATCGTCAAGGATGAAAAGACACGCGCGCCGGTGATGATGATCGGCGATGGCGTGAATGACGCGCCTGCCCTTGCTGCAGCGAATATCGGACTTGCCATGGGTGCGCATGGCTCAGCTGCCGCCATCGAGTCGGCCGATGCGGTTCTGTTGGTCGAGAGGCTCGACAGGATTGTGGAGGGCATCGCGATTGCGCACGCCTGTCGACGGATCGCGCTACAGAGTGTTTTTGCGGGCATCGGTCTATCGGTGGGCGCGATGGTCCTCGCCGCAGCGGGGTATTTGACGCCGGTGCAAGGTGCACTGTTTCAGGAGATCATCGATATCGCCGTCATCCTCAACGCCCTGCGTGCCCTGAGAATCCGACCTTCCGCCTCGCGTCTGTCATAACGCGATTGGCGTCGCGCCTGTCTATTCTACCGCCACTGCTTGGTTTGGCTTGGATCGACGACCCGATCTACAGAGGCGGCAGTTCTCAGCTGCTCTCACCTTCAATCAGGTCCATGGGCCATACCAAACGTTTGACGGCATCAGGGTAGTGCAGCTTGTATTCCGGCATGACAGATAACAGACCCTCGGCAAGGCTTATGCCGAGATCGCGAAGAGAAAGACTGAAGCAGGTCAGGCTTGGTTTGAGAAACTGGGCCTGCGGGCTCTGCCGCCCGATGATGGCGATGTCCTTGCCGGGCATCAGCCCGACCTCTTCCAGCCCACGGTAGAGCCCGGTCACCAACGTCTCGTTGACAAGGACAACAGCCGTCGGACGGGTTTCGCAGTCCATGATCTGACGAGCCACGCCATAGCCACCCGTTTCGCTCGGCGTGGCACGAAAAATGTGCTCCGGCGAAAGCGACAGATTGTGCCGGGCAAGAACCTCCTGGGATCGGTGAACGAACAGATGGCCGAGGTTCAGATCACCATTCGGCCAGATCAGGCCGATGTGCCGGTGACCGCTTTTCACAAGCCGCTCGATGGCGACCTCCGCCATGCCCTCGAAATCCAGATCGATCCAAGGCTGGCCGACATCGGTCTGGCTTCGCCCCAAGGTGATGAAGGGAATATTGTGGCGAGCGAGCAGTTCAAAACGCGCATCGTGGAGACGGGTGGCAGAGAGAATGACAGCATCCGCGAAGCCACGCGCGACGACGCGCTGAAGATAGGCGTCCGGGTCTTGGTCGGATGAACACAGCAGCGCGACGAGATCGAGCTTGTGACGGGCAAGGACGGTTTGCACGCCGTCAAAGACACTCATAAAGAACGTGTCGCCCTGGCCGGTAATTTCGGGTCCCGTCTGCATCATGAAGCCGATGACGCCTGTCGACCCCTTGCGCAGAGAACGCCCCGACTGGTTGGCGACATAGCCCAGTCTGGTGGCCGCTTCGAGAACCCGGCGCCGCGTCTCTTCATTCACGTCCGCCTTTCCGTTCAAGGCGCGGGACACAGTTCCTATTGATATATCTAGATAATTTGCCAGCTGGCGAATGCCCTTCATGAACTGCCTTTCCGCGGACCCGAATGCGTCGCCCAAAACAATATTGACAAATTCTGGCTCCTGTCCATACTACCGTAAACGTTTACGGAAAATCGGAAGAGGAGTTTCGATTTCCGTAAGGAGGAGGATACCAGTGACATACAATGCTGTTTTGTGTGGATGCGGAGCTATGGCCAAAGGCTGGCTCCGGGCGGTGCGGGACACGCCCCACATCAAAGATGCCATAGAAATCGTTGGCCTCGTTGATCTCGACCGAGCGACAGCTGAGGCGCTTGCAACCGAATTCAATCTTCTACAAGCGGTTATCGGGACGGATCTGGAAGTTGTTCTCGCGGAGACCAAGCCAGACATCCTGTTGGATGTCGTCATCCCCAACGCTCGCCATTCGGTGGTAAGGGCCGGTCTGGCCCATGGCTGCCACGTCTTAAGCGAAAAGCCGATGGCAACCTCCATGGAGGAAGCACAGGATCTGCGCCGTGCCGCCAGCGCAGCGGGTCGTATTCATGCCGTCGTTCAGAACCGACGTTTCATTGCAGGCGTCCGCCGCATGCGTCGTCTGGTCGAAAGCGGCGCGATCGGCGAGGTCACGGGCATTCATTCCGATTTCTTCCTCGGCCCACATTTCGGTGGCTTTCGAGAAGAGATGGAGAATGTCCTGCTCCTCGACATGGCGATCCATACGTTTGATGCAGCGCGTTTCGTGTCCGGCAAGGCGCCCCTCTCGGTCTATTGTGTTGAAACCAATCCGGCCGGCTCATGGTACGCCCATGGCGCTGCGGCCAATGCGATTTTCCGTTTCTCGGACGATGTGGTCTTTACCTATCGAGGTTCCTGGTGTGCCGAAGGCGAGCGCACCAGCTGGGAAAGCGCGTGGCGCATTGTCGGCTCGAAAGGCATGCTGACCTGGGATGGCGAAGACACGTTTAGGGCTGCCGTTGCCGGGAACGAACCCGGCCTCCTCCCGGGCTTTACGTCAATCGACGTCCCTGCCCCTGCCAGAGACGAGGAAACCCACGGCCACGCCAGCGTGATCGCCGATTTCCTCGATGCCATCAGCACCGGGCGCGAACCCGAAACAGTCAACCACGACAATATCAAAAGTCTGGCCATGGTGCTTGGCGCCATCGAAAGCGCCAAGTCGGGCCAATCCGTCGACATTTCAGCATAGGGACCGTGACATTGATCAACCAGCAGGAAAAATTCATTCGCATCGGCACCATGGTCAGCGCCTCGAAGGGGCAGGCTGCAGAACGCATTTCGCAGATCGCCGACATGGGGTTTGAAAGTTTCGAGCCCTTTTTCTGGCAGACGACCAATGGTCAGGACATTGCCGAGCTCGGCAAGCGCTGCCGCGAGGCGATTGGAGATCGCGACATTACGATGTCGACACTTGGCATGTTCGGTAACCCGCTCGAAGAGACCGACATGGACCTTCAGACGTTGCAGGGTTGGAAGGATTGCATCGACAACGCCCACCATTTTGGAGCGACGTGCGTTGCCGGCTTTACTGGCCGCATCCGCAACAAGCCCCTGCCCGACAGCCTTCCACGTTACAAGCAGATTTGGAGTGAGCTGGCCAAGCGGGCGGCGGACAAGGGTGTGAAAATCGCTTTTGAGAACTGCGCCATGGACGGCAACTGGGCGACGGGCGACTGGAATATCGCTCACAATCCGGATGCCTGGGAGCTGATGTTCAACGAGACCCCCGATGACAATATCGGGCTTGAGTGGGAACCCTGCCATCAGATGGTCTACCTCATCGACCCACTGCCGCAGATCCGCAAATGGGCTTCGAAGATCTTTCACGTCCACGGCAAGGATGCGACCATTCGGTGGGACGTCATTCGCGAACATGGCATTTTCGGCAAACATCCGTTCGTTTTGATGCGCACACCCGGTTTCGGCGACAGCAACTGGACGGACATCATCTCCGAGCTGCGACTGGCGGGCTGGTCCGGCTCCATCGACATCGAAGGCTGGCACGACCCGGTCTATCGGGATGGGCTGGAGATGACCGGACAGGTTCGCGGTCTCAATCACCTGAAACAGGCGCGCGGCGGCGATTTCGTCGTCGACCCGGTTTAGATCGTTCAATGTTGGCGCGGCAAGGAGGAGGCCGCGCCGCGCGAAAGTGCATTCCGGAGAACCACAAAGGAGGACAAAATGGGTATCCGAACATATACGATCGCCATCGCTACGGCGTTTGCAGCAACTGCATCGCTTTTTGCGCTCAGCGCTCAGGCAGAAGACGTTAAGCTCACGCTATGGTCGCTCGACCGCGACATTCAGCCCGCCCCCAATCTCATCAAGGAATTCAACGCCCAGAAGAACGGCATCCAGATCGAATATCGCCAGATTCAGTTCGACGATGTGGTCAGCGAGGCGATGCGAGCCTATTCGACCGGTAAAGCACCTGACATTATCGCAATCGACAACCCAAATCATGCCATGTTTGCGTCCCGCAAGGCATTTCTGGACCTTACCGACATGATTGCCGGTTCAAGCACGATCAAGCCGGAAAACTACTTCCCCGGCCCGCTCGCCTCCGCCACCTGGGACGGAAAATATTACGGCGTGCCGAAAGCGACCAATACGATCGCGCTTTATTACAACAAGGACCTGTTCAAGGCCGCGGGTCTGGATCCGGAAAAGCCGCCGCAGACCTGGGACGAGTTGCTCGAGACCGCCAAGAAGCTGACCGACCCATCCAAGAATGTTTACGGCATCACCTTCTCGGCCAAAGCCAATGAGGAAGGCACGTTCCAGTTCCTGCCCTGGGCACAGATGGGCGGCGCCACCTACAAGTCCATCAACAGTGATGGGGCTGTCCGGGCGCTGACGATCTGGAAGCAATTGCTCGACGGCAAAATGACATCTCCGGACACGTTGACGCGCAGCCAGTGGGATTCCACGGCAACCTTCAATGCGGGCAATGCGGCGATGGCGATATCCGGACCTTGGGAAATCGACCGCATGGTGACCGATGCCAAGTTTGACTGGGGAACCGCGCTCTTGCCGGTGCCGCAGGAAGGTGCCGAGCGCTCTTCCGCTATGGGCGACTACAACTGGGCGATTTTCTCCAACACCAAACATCAGGAAGAGGCGTTCAAGGCGCTTGAGTTCTTCGCCTCCAAAGACGTCACCATGTACAAGGATTTCGGCCAGATCCCTGCCCGTTCCGACCTGTCGATCCCGCCGACCGGAAATGCGCTCAAGGATGCGGCCCTCAAGACCTTCGTGGAACAGCTGAAATATGCCAAGCCACGCGGCCCTTCGCCAGAATGGCCGAAGATTTCCAAGGCAATTCAGGATGCCGTCCAGGCGGCGCTGACCGGACAGATGGAGCCTAAGGCCGCGCTCGATCAGGCTGCCGAGAAGATCAAGCTTATCGAAGGCTGAGGCAAGACTGCCTTTCTCAGGAGCCGATGGCATTCTTGCCATCCACCTTTTCCTCCCGGAAGGAGCTGTCTCGTTCGTCAAGAGGGGACAGCTCCACACCGGCTCTTATGGGGTTTCCATGAAAAGGATACTTTCCAGCATCACGGATGGCCGCGGCTTCGACATCGGGCTCGTCGCAATTCCCTTTGGCTTCCTGTTTCTTCTCGCGGGATTGCCCTTGATCTACAATATCCTGATGAGCTTTCAGGAAGTGGACATGTTCAGTCTGGGAAGCATCATCAGGCCATTCGTCGGCTTCAAGAATTACATCGACCTTTTCAAACAGCCTGAAACCCTGCCTATCCTCTACAACACCGTTATCTTCGTGGTCGGCTCGATTGCCGGCCAGTTTCTCATCGGGTTTGGCCTCGCCCTGTTTTTCTGGGTCAACTTTCCGGGATCATCGTGGCTTCGTGGACTGTTTCTGGTTTCATGGGTCATGCCGGGTCTGGTCGTCGGTGCGATCTGGAACTGGATACTCTCGGGAGATTTCGGCGTCCTGAACTTCTTTCTGCGTGAAAGCGGCCTGATTGACAGCAATATCTTCTGGCGCTCAGACCCCAATTTCTCGCTCTGGGCGGTCGTGCTCGCCAATATCTGGCTTGGTACATCGTTCAATATGATCCTTCTGTCCGTCGGTCTTTCCGCCATACCCGGCGATCTCTATGAAGCAGCCGAGCTGGACGGTGCAAACGCCTGGCAGCGCTTCTGGACCATCACATTGCCCATGATGCGCTCCACCATCGGTGCGATCATTTCGCTCGGGCTTATCTTCACACTGCAACAGTTCGATCTGTTCGCGGCAATCACGGATGGCGGGCCGAACAACTCATCCAATGTCGCCCAATACTGGGCCTGGGACCTCTCCTTCCGGCAATACGACTTTGGCAAAGGTGCCACGATCTCGGTCATCATGACTGTGTTCGTGATGTTTGCGGCTATCGTCTATGTGCGCTCGACCCGTCATGAGGTGCGCGGATGACTGAAACCAACCGAAACCGCCTGATGCTCGCCATCGCCATCATCATGGCGGCGATCTACCTGTTTCCGCTCTACTGGATGTACGTCACGGCTCTCAAAACGGGCTCTGAGATGTTTGCCACCCCGCCCAGCTTCTGGCCATCGACAGCGCAGTGGAGCACCTTCGCGTATGTCTGGGAAAGCCGGAACATGGGGCGCTACCTTTGGAACTCAACGCTGATCGCCTTTGGATCGGTGGCGCTCATCGCCGTTCTCGGTACCGGCTGTGCCTATGTACTGGCGCGGTACCGCAACCGCTGGGTGGATGTGGGCCTGTTCCTCATTCTGATGCTGCAGGTTCTGCCCGCATCGCTGATGATCACGCCGATCTTCGTCGGGTTCTCCCAAGTCGGTTTGCTGGACTACCCGCGCTTTGCCGTCATCCTGGCGATAGCGGCAAAGAGCATGCCGTTCTTCGTGGTGCTGGTGCGGGCGACATTCATGGCTGTGCCGATGGAGCTTGAGGAGGCCGCATTGGTCGATGGCAATTCGCGCATCGGTGCCTTCTTCAACATCGTGCTCCCGCTTGCCCGCAACGGTATCCTTGTCAGCGCCATCCTCATCTTCATGCAGGCATTCGGCGAGTTCGTCTATTCGAAGTCGATGATCCAGAACATCGAATTGCAGCCCGCAAGTGTCGGTCTCAACTCGTTCATGGGTCCAAACACCAGCGAATGGAACAACATCATGGCGTACGCAACGATGTACGTAACCCCGATCCTTGCCATCTTCGTCCTTCTGCAGCGCCGCATCGTTTCCGGCCTCACATCGGGAGCTCTCAAATGACCAATCAAATCGAATTGTCGGGCGTCAACAAATATTACGGTGCCTATCACGCGCTGAAGAACATCGACCTCACCATTCGCAAAGGCGCTTTCGTCGCCCTGGTGGGACCGTCCGGATGTGGCAAATCAACGCTTCTGCGCGCCCTCGCAGGGCTTGAATCGATCTCCGAAGGAAACCTGGTTATTGCCGGCGACCGCATGAACAACGTACCACCCCGCAAGCGGGATCTGGCCATGGTGTTCCAGTCCTATGCGCTCTACCCGCATATGACGGTTGAGGAAAACCTCACTTATAGCCTGCGCATTCGCGGCACCAAGAAGGCGGAAGCGAAAAAGGCGGCAGAGGACGTGGCCGCCATTACCGGCCTGTCGGACCTGCTGCATCGCTATCCCCGCGAACTCTCGGGCGGACAGCGACAGCGTGTCGCGATGAGCCGGGCCATTATCCGCAATCCCAAGGCCTTTCTGTTTGATGAGCCACTGTCCAACCTCGACGCCGCCCTGCGTGTCCATATGCGCAAGGAAATCAGGGCACTGCATGACCGGCTTGGCGCGACCTCGGTCTATGTCACGCACGACCAGATCGAAGCGATGACAATGGCTGATCACGTCGTGGTCATGCGCCACGGCGTGATCGAGCAACAGGGCCGGCCGCTTGAACTCTATGACCGACCGGTCAACCGTTTCGTTGCCGGATTTATAGGATCGCCGGCCATGAATTTCATTCCGGCAACGACTGGACCGGATGGAAAAAGCCTCATTCTGGATCTTGGCCGGCCACAGACGATCGGTCTCGACAGAACCATTCCGGCCAATCGAAATCTTGTCGTCGGTCTGCGGCCCGAACATCTTACCATCGCCGAAGACGGCAAGGGTTTGTTGGAAGCACCAGTGGCCTTGGTCGAGTCGACAGGGTCAACGACCTTCGTCACAACGGCAACGACGCCCGAATGTGTCGTCGTCGTAAATGGACGAGTTCCAATAACCGGCGGTCAAACCGTCGGATTGAATTTCCAGCAGGAACACATTCATCTGTTCGATGCGGAAACGGACAGTCGGATTGAATGATTGATGCCTGTGGCGACAAGCGTAACCGTGCGCTTGAGCCGGATGGCCGCGTCCGACGGCTTGCAGAAATCGCTCTGGCCGGTTTTGCTGAGCGCAGCTGGCACCGATGTCTTTTCCGCTGCGGCTTTCTTCTCCGCATTTTCCCTTTGCGGTCCGCCAATTCTGACCCGCCACACCCCCATGTTCATGGCTGGCGCGGTTTGGGAATTTGCTCAATAATCCTTTCTGGCCAAGCCGAGGCCTGAAAGCGAGTGTTATCTTGAACACCCAAACGGAGAGAGCCGGACCTATATCCGTTGTCATCGTCGAGGACGATGGACCAACACGTCAGCGTATCGCTGACGGCCTGTCCGACGCTTCCGCATTTTCGGTTCTTCAGGCGGGAACGCTCTCGGAGGCGCGCCAAGTGCTGGGGTCTGGTTACCCTGATGTGCTTCTGACTGACCTCCAGCTACCCGATGGCCATGGCATGGACCTGATCCGCGACGTCCGGCAGCATAGCCAGACCACCGAGATCTTGGTCATCTCCATCCTGGGCGATGAAGAAAGCGTCATTTCGGCTATTTTACTCGGTGCCAACGGCTATCTGCTGAAGGACGCTCTGCTGACCGACATCGCCGACACGGTGCGCGATCTTATGCGGGGCCACTCGCCAATCTCGGCCTCGATAGCCCGTTTCATCGTCAAACGGACCCAAGGCGTCAAGGATCCCGTCGTCGGGACGGACTTGAATACCGCCAAGCTGACAGCGCGCGAAATCGACATTCTCTGGGGCATCGCAAAGGGTTTCAGCTACGCCGACATCGCGGATTATCTGGGTATTTCACGCCAGACCGTTCCCGGCTATATAAAGAACATCTATCGCAAGCTCGAGGTGAATACCCGCGGTGAGGCCGTATTCGAAGCCTTGCAGCAGGGCTTGATAAAGCTTTAGGATGAAAGCTGCCGCTCACCAAGTTGGAAGGATGGCTCGACCGCGTGGCAGGATCGGCTGGCTGCTGCTGTACCTGGCGCTGCAACCTGTCATCATCGTCCTTTGCATCCTGGCCCGCCAGATCGGCCCGCCCCTGCCTCCCGCGGTCTATGAACTGAGCGGCGTTGAGCTCCAGGACGCGACAGGCCAATTCCGTTCTGTGAACCTCCCGGACTTTCGGCCCGTCTCCGAAGATGCAACCTCTTCCGCGATTTATCGCGTCTCACTCGAACGACCGACCACACAGAAAGATCTGGCATGGAGCATTTTCGTGCCGCGCTTTACCACGGGCGTACAATTCGAGGTTAACGGCTCAATGATCCACGATACGCACCGGAATGTTATGAGCCGCAGACCCGACCGCAATACGTCCGCCATAGCGACGATTCCGGAGAGCCTGCTGCATGAGGGGCGCAATGAGCTGATCATTCACCTCGTCACATGGGGGCCGGTCGGCGGCTATCTGGACAGCGTTTATGCCGGTCCGGACAAGGTCCTGAGACCGGTTCACGATCAGCGGTCAATCATGTTCGAGACCCTGCCACTCATCCTCGTTGCCGGACAGGCGACATTGGGAGCGATCCTCGGCCTGATCTGGATCAACCGCCGGAACGATCGCAGCTATGGGCTGCTTGCGCTCGCCATGCTGATCGGTTTTTTTCAGTATTTCGTCTCGATGCCAGCATCACCACAAACTCTCGGCCTCGTCGGCGCTGCCGTTGTTACGCAAGCGCCGCTGGTTCTGCACTTCATCGTGCGCTTCATCGACATGCCGCCACCGCGATGGCTTCATCTCACATTCGTACCCGGCATTATTATTGCCTTTGCGGGCCTTACGGGACAGCATGATTTACTTCACGCACTCTTCCTGCCGCTAGGGCCACCAACGATTGCTCTCTGCGCCGCCGTTGCTTGCCTCCTTTTGGGCAACGCAGCTCTGCGCGGAAACCGAAAGGCGCTGATAATGGCGCCTGTATTCTCAGTCATGCTGGGGTGCGCCCTGAACGATATCCTGACGGTCAGCCGGCTCATTCCGGGTGAACGGATCTTTATCGGCTGGTTCGGTTATTCGATCGTCCTGATCGTCATCGGAGTCTGGCTGACCTGGCGTTTCGTCCAAGCTTTGAATGATGCCGACAGTTTCGCCGACCGGTTGGTGAAGCAAGTGTCGGAGGCCGAGGTCAAGCTCAGGGCAAGTTTTTCCCGCGAAGAAGAACGCGCAAGGGCGGCGGCTTTGGCCTCGGAGCGGACGCGATTGATGCGGGACCTGCATGACGGGTTGGGCGGGCAACTCGTCAGCATCGTCGCTCTTGCCGAACAGCCGAGAGATACAACGAATACAATCGGAGATGCCGCTCGCGCTGCGCTGCGCGATCTTCGTCTGGTCATCAACGCAATGGAAGAGATCGATGGCGACCTCATGCTTGCCCTTGGCTCCTGGAGGGAGCGGATATCAGGCCAGTTGCGCGCCCACGACATGCAGCTGGTTTGGAGCGTACAGTCGCCACACGGACTTCCCGTCTATCCAGGCCTGCGTCCAAGGCACGTTATCCAGGTTATCAGGCTGCTTGACGAAGCTGTCACCAATGCGATCAAACACTCGGGCGCATCGATCGTGACGATCATGATCGAGACCATAGCTGGCCCCGACGGCGACGCGAGGGGCCAGATCTCCGTCAGGGACAACGGTTGCGGCTTTGCGGTCGATGCGGTGAATGGGGCGGGGACGGTGCAGGGCCGGGGCTTGCTCAACATGAAAAAGCGCGCAGCCCTCTGCGATGTGACCTTGTCCGTCACAAGCGCACCGCTCGGCACAACGGTCTCGCTGCTGCTACCCGCCGACTTCCCCGAAGCCGGCTAAGGGGGCTGATGCCAGCGGGGAGCGCGCGGATAAGGTCATAGGAACCGAGCGCGGAGACACTTTCATCGCCTGGACTATCTGATGCCGAGACGGTTCCTCGGGCCACCACGATTGACCGGCTTGACACCGAGACCGGGTGCGCGAACGCCCGGCCTGCGGACACAGCCAACCGGCAAGCCCGGAGCAGTACAATAGATCGCGGTCCTTGCCACGGGACGCGCCACGCAACCAAGCGGAACCGCCGGCGCCGTGCAGTAGACGACCACCGCGGCCGGGGGGCGCACCACGCAGCCTTTTGGGACGCCGACGGCGTTGCAATACACGACGGCCGCCGCCGGCGCGGCCGTGAAAATTGGCGCTGCCAGCACGGCAAGATAGGTAAGGGCCAATGCGGCCTTGAAACCATTTGGGCGATGTTTCATGGCGAATGTCTCCCGGATTCTGAACTGCGCCGACGGATACCGGCTTGACCCCATCATGCCCGTTTCCGGTGCCGCGAATACGCCATGAACATGGGGTGGATGCGCATCTTAAACGCACCTAATGGTTGAAACTATCGGTTGCTCGCCAGGCCGGTTTGCCCGGCGAGCCGTAGTTTCTCTGCAAGTGCGAACGGGACTGGCACGATGGACGTCTCCGCGACTGCAACAGGCCCGTCCCCGGCCCCCGATCAGTCTGTCGTCAACGTCGCGGACTGGATCGTCAGCGCAGAGCAGGTCTTCGATCGTCTCGAGACGGCGTTGGTGGACACGGCGCTCGCCCTGCCACATCTTGATCAGGAACTGTTATGGGCGGGCACGGTGTCCATGACCTCGGCGCCCAGGGTTCTTGCCCTCAGCGTTGGCGCCGGCGGTGTCGTCATGCTGATTTTTCTGCTCAGCAGTTACGGTCTGAGAGGCCGACGCGAGGCTGCCGCGCGCGAACGCGTCCCATTCCTCGCCGTCTTGAAACGGACGGCCTGGAGCCTTGTGCCGTTGCTGGCCGCCATCGCAGTGGGGCGCGCAATAGCCGTTCGACTGCTGAGCGCCGATCCGCTCGGGGATGGCTTTGCCAGGGAGTTTCTCGTTTCCGTCATCTACTGGCTGTCTGCCATTACCTTTCTAGGCATTGTCTTTTCGCCCCGCACTCCTCATTTGCGGCTTCTGCCGCTGGACGAGAGCGGAGCGGAAAAAGGACTTAGGCGAAGCGCCGTGATCCTGGCGTGCGGATACCTGATGGTGTGCCTTCTGGCCGCAGCCGCCCGCGTCGGCATGCCGCCGAACTCAGTGCGGCTGCTGGCGATACTCGGCGCGTTTGCCATGACGGCGGCGGCTCTTCGATTGCTGCATCTTCTGCGCCGGCACGGCCTGACGCCGCTGCTACACATGGTCGCCGCCTGGATGATCCTGCTGGTGTCAGGCTTGTGGATATGGGGCTGGCTGATGCAGCAGTTTGACCTGTACCAGGGGATCAAGGGAACAACGATCGCCCTTATGCTGACGCTGGCCTTCGATCGCTCGATCGCCCTCTCGATCCAGCTGTCGCGCAAGCCCGAGGTGATGCGTCGACTGTTCGTGGTGAGGGTGGTGATCGATGCCTTGGCGGCAGTTGTCATCCTCAGGCTGATCGTCGAGTACTGGCTGGTCGGCACACTTGCGGTCATCCCGCAACAGGATTGGCCGCAATACTCTCGGCAGATCAATTTTTCGCTTTTGGTGTTGGTGCTCGCTGCCGTGCTCGCCGCGGTTACCCACGCATGGGTAGAGTCGCGCATGATGCCGAAGGAGGCTCTCACCTCGCTGGAAGACGCGGAGTTGCACCTTGCGCGTATGACAACGGTTCTGCCGATCCTGCGTGTGGTCTTGCTGGGGCTCATCGGATCGATTTTCTCGCTTGTGACCCTGTCGGTTCTGGGGGTCGACACCACTCCCATCATAGCCGGCGCCGGCATTTTGGGTCTGGCCATCAGTCTCGGGTCCCAGGCGTTGGTGAAGGACGTAATATCGGGCATTTTCTGGATGCTGGACGATGCGTTCCGGCTCGGCGAAGAGATTGAGATCGACTCCACTCCCGGCAGGGTGGAGCAGATACTGATCCGCAGTCTCAGACTGCGCGGCTTAGATGACAGGCTGCATACAATTCCCTACGGCCAGATCGAGACCGTTGTCAGCCGCAGTCGCGGACTCGTCCTCGCTCGGGTGAGCCTGAGACTGGAGAGCGACACGGACGCCGTCGGGCACGCGCGGTTAATGCGGTTGGCGGCGTCGACCCTTCGAAGCGAAACCAGGCTTCAGGCCGATATCGTCGGCAAGATCGCCATCAGCCCGCCTGAAGCCCATCTGCAGACCAGGGAGCTGGTGTTGAGCTTCAATTTGGCGCGTGCCGCAGCGGTGACCGCCCTTCCCCTGATCCGCTCTCTGCTGCTTGAAGTGCTCGAAGCCTCCGGCTTCGATCTCGCGCCAGATGGCGTCCACGTCTCCCTTGCTGAAAGGCGCGCCACCGCAGCCCCGGTGGCTGGCACGCTGGACGAGGTGCAGACCCCATGAACATGGGATGGCTTCACTGCAGCCTTTGGTTGATCGTGCCGTCCAGCATCGCAGGGACATTGACCAGTCCCTTGGAGCAGGTCCTGCGGCCTCGTCGCGAAGAATTGGTCCGGATTAGCTGATGCTGGCAGTTCCGCAACTGAAGAATGGACTGCTGACCGCGTCCGCCCGGCAGGAGGCTCCCGACACAGGGATCAACCTGGCGGATATCGCAACACTCAAAGGAGATCGAAATGGCAAACGTTAAGCTGATCACCCCTGTTCTGGTCGTCTTCGGGCGGCTCGCCGTCGCTTCGAGCGGCTATGCGCAACAGGAGGCCTTCATGACCGCAGACAAGAACGCCGACACGATGCTGGACCAACCCGAATTCAAGGTTTTCATCGACACGATGGCCGCGTCCGGAAAGCCGATAGCCCTCAAGGTCAAGCAGGCCGGTCGCTACAACCTGGCGTTTGGCCGGATCGACAAGGACAAGAACGGACTCCTGACGCCGAACGAGTTGCAGTCGCTGAAATAGCTGCCGCTCCCTGAGCAGGCCTGCCACGACATGCGCAAGGGAAGGATCTTTCCATGGAACATGCACTGTTGCCCGTGGTGGCCGCAGCTCTGCTGATTGGCTGGGTCGGGCAGGCCTGCGCCCAGGCCGAGAAGCGGAAAGTCATGGTTGAGGCACCTACCCTCGTTGAAGTGACGCTGTACCTGGAGACGACAGGAACGTTCCGCGCGATCAACCAGGTTGACCTCGTCGCCCGAGTTTCCGGTACGCTCGAGAAAGTGAACTTCAATGACGGCGACACCGTGCGAAAAGGTGACGTCGTCTTTCTCATAGAACCCGAACCCTATCTCATCATCCTCGCAGCTGCCGAAGCAGAACTGCGTCAGCAGCAGGCCAACCTGCAACAGGCCGTCTCAAACGCGGCCCGGCAGGAAGGACTCTCTGCCAAGCAGGTCGTATCGCAAAGTGCAAATGAATCGGCGGTGGCACAGCGACTGGCAGCCGAGGCACAGGTCGAAGCCGCCAAGACCAAGGTGCGAAGTGCTGACATCAACCTCAGCTACACGGAAGTGAAGGCGCCCTTCGCCGGTATCCTATCCGCACGCGCGGCCGATATAGGCGCCTTTATCAATTCCGCATCGGCTCCGAAGCTCGCATCGCTGGTCGTCCCGGACCCGCTCCACGTACTCTTTTCGGCCGATGAGCGGCAGGTAATCGCCTTTCGCCGCGCGATGGCTGAGCGCCATATAGACCTAAGGAGCCTCGGGGCGATCCGGGTCGAAGCCGGTCTTCAGGGTGACGCGACCTACCCTTACAGTGGATATCTCGACTACATTGCCCCCGAGCTAGACAGCGCGACTGGAACCGTGACCCTTCGCGGCGTCATTGCCAACACGCAACGCCTGCTATCGCCGGGCATGTTTGCCCGCGTCCGAGTCCCGATCGTCACGCGCAAGGCATTGACCGTGCCGGAAGCCGCGATCGGCAATTCCCAGTTGGGCCGAACGCTTCAAATCGTCGATGCCGAAGGCAGGGTCGCAACCGTCAAGGTCGCGCTCGGAGAAAAAGCCGCCGGTGGCCGACGGGAAGTTGTCCACGGCGTGAGGGAGGGCGACCGCGTGATCGTCAAGGGCGGGGCTGGGTTGCGTGCCAGAGAAGTCGTCGAAGTCGTGACGGCACTCGATTGATCTGCTTACAGAAACAGGGAATGCCCCAGGATGGCCAGGTTCTTTATCGATAGACCGGTGCTTGCGAACGTGATCGCGCTCCTGACCGTCATACTCGGTCTGGTGGCGCTGGCCAGCCTGCCTGTCGCACAATATCCGAATGTCGTACCGCCCTCGGTGCAGGTGACGGCACGCTATCCCGGTGCCAACGCCGAGACGATCGTCCAGGATGTGGCATTGCCGATCGAGCAAAAGGTCAATGGCGTCGAGGGCATGCTCTACATGCAATCGACCTCCACCAGTGACGGCACCTACGCACTCACCGTGACCTTTGCGATCGGCACCGATCCCGACGCGGCGCAGATCCTGGTGCAGAACCGTGTGGCGAGTGCGACGCCTTCCCTTCCGGATGCCGTACAGGCACAAGGCGTGCAGACGGCCAAGCGCTCGACGGCTATTCTGGCGATTGTAGCACTCACCTCCGACAACCCGGATCATGACAGCCTGTTCATGACCAATTATGCAACCATCAACCTGATCGATCAGATCGCTCGCATCCCCGGCGTCGGTAGTGTCTCGGTTTTCGGCGCCGGCAACTATGCGGTGCGCATCTGGATGGATCCGGACCTGATGGCGGCACGCGGTCTCATGCCGTCAGATGTGAACAACGCGATCCGCCAGCAAAGCCGCACATCGTCCGCCGGCCAGCTTGGCCTTCCACCGGTGCCGGAGGGACGCGATTTCCAGTACACGCTGAAGCTCGACTCCAAGCTCGCCGATGTGGTGGCCTTCGAAGACATCGTCCTGCGCGCAAATGACAATGGTGATCTCGTGCGCTTGCGCGACGTGGGACGGGTAGAGCTGGGTGCTCAGCAATACAGCCAGGATTTCAGTCTCGATGGAAAGCCGGCGGCAGGCCTCGCACTCTTTCTTTTGCCCGAAGCCAACGCGCTCGACGTCGTAGCGGCGGTCAAGGCAAAACTGGAGGTCATGTCGACCGACTTTCCCGAAGGGCTTCGCCACTCCGTGCCGTTCGACACGACGCTGTTCGTCAAGGCCGCCATCGATGATGTCTACCACACCCTGGTGGAAGCCGCGTTCCTCGTGCTGGTTGTCATCCTCATCTTCCTGCAGGATTGGCGCGCGATGCTGGTGCCTGCCACCACGGTGCCTGTCACCAGCATCGGCGCCTTCGGCGCACTGGCCTTGTTCGGTTTCTCCATCAATCTTTCCACCCTGTTCGCCATCATCCTTGCCATCGGCATCGTGGTTGACGATGCAATCATCGTGGTCGAGGCCGCTGCTCGCCATCTCGATGACGGAAAAACGCCAAGGGAGGCGGCGGCGCTTGCCATGGACGAGTTGATGGGCCCGATCCTCGGCATCACACTTGTGCTGCTTGCCGTGTTCCTCCCGGCCTCCTTTCTGCCTGGCCTCAGTGGCGAAATGTATCGCCAGTTCTCGCTGGTCATTGCCGCCACGGCTCTGATCAGCGCGGTCAACGCCGTGACCCTGAAGCCGACCCAACGCGCCCTATGGCTGAAACCACATGCCCTGAAGCCGCGCAAAAACATCGTCTACCGCGGTTTCAACGCAAGTTACGACGCCGTCGAACGGGTCTATGCAGGGCTGGTGAGGATCATGGCCCGTTTCAGTGTGACAGTCTCGCTGGTGGCACTGCTGTTAGTCGCGCTCTCGCTCTCCCTGCTGGCGCAGGTGCCGACGGCCTTCCTGCCGATCGAGGATCAGGGGTATTTTCTGATATCTGTCCAGTTGCCCGAGGGCGCGTCGCTCGAGCGCACCCGCCGCGCAATCGAAAACCTGCGGGGGCGGGTCGAGAAGCTGGATGCCGTCGAGACAGCGGTCGCAATCAGCGGCGTCTCCGCCCTCAACAACAATGCCAGCCTTTCCAACGCGGGTGTCCTCTACGTGATCCTTAAGGACTGGAGCCTCCGCCAGCAGGGAGATGACCTGTTGTCGCTCTACACATCCCTGCGGAGCCTGACTGCCGATCTCCCGGACGGACAGGCGCTCGTGCTTCCGCCGCCTCCGATCCAGGGTATCGGCAACGCGGCTGGCTTCACCATGCAGGTAGAGGCCCGTGACGGCGCCTTCGACTATGCGGCTTTGGAAGAAGTGGCGGCCAGCATCGCCCGTGCAGCAGGGTCTGATCCGACATTCCGCGAAGCCTTCAGTCCGTTCCGTGCCGACGCCCCCCAATTTGCCGTCTCGATTGACCGTAGCAAGGCTCAGCGCGCCGAGATCGATGTCGGCGGCGCCTATGACGCTGTCAGCCAGTACATCGGATCGTCCTATTCCGGCCAGATCAACCTCTTCGGCCGCATTTTCCAGGTTTATGTACAGGCAGACGCCTCAAGGCGCGCCGAAGTCGCCGACCTGGAGCGGCTTCGGCTGCGCGGCGCCTCCGGCCAGATGGTGCCGCTGGGCTCGATCGCAGACGTAAAACCGGCCACCGGGCCTGCGCTGATCAGCCTCTACAATCTCTATCCATCCGCTCAAATCATCGGCTCGCAGGCGCAAGGCTATTCGACCGGCCAGGCGCTCGATGCACTCGACGGGATCGCAAAGTCGCTGCTGCCTCACAATTTCGAACGGGAATGGACGGCTGTGTCCTACCAGGAACGAGAACTCAGCGGACAGATTTATCTGGTCTACGGCCTGAGCCTGCTTCTAGTCTATTTCGTTCTGGCTGGCCAATATGAGAGCTGGTACGCACCAATCAGCGTCATCGCGACCGTCCCGCTCGCGCTGATCGGAACGGCTACGACGCTGCTGTCGCTCAATGCCGCCGTCAACCTCTACACGCAGATCGGTCTGGTGTTGCTGGTGGCACTGTCGGCCAAAAACGCGATCCTGATCGTTGAAACCGCGCGGCATCTGCGGCTGCATGACGGCGCAGAGACCGTGGATGCGGCCATAAGGGCTGCGATCACGCGGCTTCGACCGATCCTGATGACGTCGATCGCCTTCATCCTCGGCGTCGTGCCGCTCGTGCTGCAGACCGGGGCGGGAGCGAGCGCGCAAAAGTCGATCGGGCTCGCGGTTCTGACCGGCATGATGGGCTCAACCTGCCTGACCGTCGTTTTCGTACCGTCGCTCTTCGTCGTCATGCAGAGAATGGAAGAGCGCTTCAAACGTCGCGTTCCAGTTTCAAGCTAACTGTGGCCGGCAAGCAGAGAGCCTTGTAAAGTCGTTCGCATGAAACCGAACCTCCACGTAAGCGCTTTCGTTGCGGGGACCTAGAACGACGCCTTCAGCTGGCCGCCGATGCTCCATACAGGATCGGCGTCTTCGCGAAACGTTGCTGCGGCAGAGGTGTTGACCTGCCATTTTTCGGTAACCATCCACCCGATGCGTCCGCCAAGCGCCGCATAATTCTGGTCCTCTGTGCTGCCCTTGACATCGCCGACCCAGTCGACGGAGGCTTCTACGCCCTTCTTGTCTGCGGACGTGCGTCCTACACCCAGTAAAAGCGTCAGGTCGAACCGCTCATCGAGCTTGCGGCTCCAAGCTAATTCGGCGCCGAGACTGTCAGTGATCGTTGAGCCGGATCCCATCCTGGCGGCGAAGAGATTGTCGGTCTTGTCTTCCCCATAGCCATCGAGGTCGAGCCAGGATCGAGCGAAACGGGTCGACAGCGCCAGTTCGTTGGTATCGTCGGGCGCGTAGATGACACCAACCCGAGCGTAGGACGCAAACAACGATCCAGATGTCGCACCCCCGGTCTGGATCATCTCATCGATGTTCATGTAGCTTCGGGTGAGCGACGCGGAAACATCGGGCGATCCCCATGCGCCAGCCTCCCCGAAAGCACGCCATGTTGCCGGCGCAGTCGTGTATCGGATACCTCCGGCAAAGAGCGCAAGGTCGTCCGAGAGAGCGTCCGACGCGCTCGCGCTGACGCGTGTTGCGCCCCCAAGCAGGCTGAAGCCGCTGCCAGCTTCCCAGCGAGCGTTAAAGCCCGCCGCCGCGTCACTGTTGCCCGAGAGAGAGACATAGCTTCCGCTGTCGAAGCGCTCGGATTGGCCTAACAGCGTTAGTGCGGTTTGAGAAAGATCGAGTGCAATGGACTGCCGCTGATGTGCAATCTGGTTCATCGAGTCCACCACGGAGCGGGTTGTGGTGAAGCCGAGGCGAGCGAAATCGATGGTATCGAGGAACAGGATTGCGTCCTGGGCCTCATCGTCCAAGGGCCCGGCGGATGTGAGGAGCACTGTAAGGTCGAGTGTGCTCGATCCCGAGACCCCGACCTTGCCACCAACCGCGACGTCGGCATCCACTGGGCCGGACGCCTCGTATTTCAGTATCTCCATCCGATCCTTGAGAGCTTGAATGGACACGGCCTGCCCTTCCGACGTCGAAACAAAGCCGCGATAGTCCATCGCATAAACTGAGTGACCATCCGGCTGTGTCACCGGTACGCTGAGCGAGCAGCGTGTCGTGGCGCGGCGGATACCGGAGGCACCGCCCGCTGTCGCCGAAAAATCGTCGAACAGATAACTGGTCGCGTTGCCGTCGGGTGATCGGACGCGCGAGTATGTCCCTTCAGCGCATCCGTCTGCTGCGAGCACCAGATCTGGAACAGAGAAATTGACCACAGCAAGCAGCGGGAGGAAACGGCGGATACGCATGACAAAATATTCCCGGCATCGGGGGGGCAGCGACCGTGCTGCCCCGGATTTTCCTTTTTAGCGGCAGTCGCGCCACTGAAGTTGGTAGACGATCGCTGCCTTCACGTCCTGCGTATCAACTGTCGCCATGGCCTCCTGCTTGCGCGTGGTATTGACGCGGATGCTGGAATTGGTGCGCAGGTTTACGTCCTCGCCGCACGCCGACCAGATCAGTGATTCCGCAACGAGCTTGTTTGAAATCAGATAATCCTTCTCGACCGGGCCGTTGAACGTTTTTGTGAATGCCGGACCACTTCTGCCCGCGAAGAAGTACTCCACATTGAACTGCGAGCGCGCGCCGCGTGGGAGCTGGTTAAACCCGCGGTAATCGATCGCGAGGACCGAAACACTGCGACCCTGCGGGACATGGACCGGTATGGCAACGTTGCAGGTCTTGCGGTCCAGGGATTTGCCGGTATCACCGCCGGCTTCAACAATGTAGTTGTCGAACAGCAGGCTGAGAGCCTTTCCATCAGGGCTGATGGTCGCCGATACGCTGTCAGAAGGGCAACCACTTCCGCCATAGCCTGGTGTGCCAAGCGAGATATCGTCTGCTTGGGCGGCCGAGGCCATAAGGAGAGATGCGAGCAAGAGACCTGCGGTTTTCATGGGGTTCCTCAAATTTTGTCGAACGTGGCGTTCGGTAGCGGCATGACGCGAGTGAGCTGAACTTCTCCTGAGTGGGACATTCATGTCGGAGTCATTCGCCTGATGCCAAATGTCAGTAGGAGAGTTAAAAGATTTTTAACTAAAAGTGGCGGTGAAGGTACTTTTCGTAGGTCTAATTAAGGCAATCCAATCACTTTGCGCGAGAAACCGGATCCATCGAAGCAAAAAGCACTGACCGAGGAGATTCAGATGTTCAGGATTGGCACAACTTTGCGTCTTTCAGCTCTGGCGGTCAGCCTCGGCATTGGCCTGTCGAGTTGCGCTGCGACGGCACCATCCATCCGTTCCAGTGAAGCCGGACCATCTCAATCCTCGCGGGCTGCCGAACACCGGCGCGCGCAGAGGCAAAAAGCGATTGATGGCGGTTATCAGCGGCTTTATCGTCCTAAAGGATGCCGCTCCTCGACGGCATCATGCGATGGATTTCATCGAATGTCGTTCAAGCTGTCCACACCGGGCACGGCGACGACATAGAATTCACACCGAGCGACGCCCGATGGTGATCGTCTCTACCGCTCAAGCCCGCCGTCACATTTGAACAACCAGCCGGATCACTTCGCCCCGGTGCAAGCGGTCGAAACCTTCGTTGATCTCGTCGAGCGGGATCTCGCCGCTGAGAAGCTTGTTCACCGGCAGGCGCCCGGACTTGTAGAGAGCAACGTAGCGCGGAATGTCGCGGACGGGGACGCAGGTGCCGATATAGCTGCCCTTCAGCGTTCGCTCCTCGGCGACGAGACTGACGATGTTGAGGGGAAGCGTCGCGGTGGGTGCCGGCAGTCCGGCTGTCACCGTCGTCCCGCCGCGCCGTGTCATCCTGTAGGCGCTCTCCAGCGCCTTTTCGGAACCGGCAAACTCGAAAGCGAAATCGGCGCCGCCATTGGTGAGCTGCCGAACCTTATCGACCGCGTCCGCATCGCGGGCATTGAATGTCGCCGTGGCGCCCAGATCGCGGGCGATGCTCAGCTTCTCATCCGAGAGGTCGACGGCGATGACCTGCGCCGCACCCGCCGAAATAGCTCCCAGCAGAGCAGCAAGCCCGACCCCGCCGAGGCCGATGATCACCGTGGTCTGGCCTGCCTGGACCTTCGCCGTATTCACCACCGCGCCGACGCCGGTCAGGACCGCGCAGCCGAAGAGCGCTGCTTCGTTGAACGGCAGGTCCTTGTCGATCTTGACGATCGAGCGGCGCGACACGACCGCGTGTTCGGCAAAAGCCGAGCAACCGATGTGATGATGGACCGGCTCGCCATGCGATTTCAGCCGAATGCTGCCTGTCAGTAGTGTGCCCTTGCCGTTTGCTGCAGCACCCGGTTCGCAGAGCGCCGGTCTTCCTTCCGCACAGGGAAGGCAGTGGCCGCAGCTTGGCACGAAGGCAAGCACGACGTGATCGCCGACCTCAAGATCGTCGACACCTTCACCCAGCTCCACCACTTCGCCCGCGGCCTCGTGACCGATTGCCATCGGCAGCGGTCGCGGCCGGCTTCCGTTGATCACCGAGAGATCCGAGTGGCAGAGCCCTGCGGCACGAATGCGCACAAGCACCTCTCCCTGCCCCGGCGGATCGAGATCCAGCTCGGCGATTTCAAGCGGCTTGCTCTCCGCATAAGGCATGCTCGCGCCTGTCTGGCGAAGCGTTGCGGCTCGGATCTTCATGTCATACCTCTCTGGAATCTGGAATGCGGCGCGTGAAAACTAGCATTGTCTGCACCGCATGCGAAAACTTCCGCCGTCGGTTTCGATCTGCGTGGCGTGCGGCGCCAGGAAATGCCCCGTCATCAGCATAGTCTCGGTGTCGGCGATATCGCCCAGCAATGCTGCCCGCGTAAGCGCGGACTGGGCCTGATTTTCGCAGCCCATGCAACTCAGTTGCGGATATTTGAGCTGGATCGGGTGATGGATGATATCGCCTAAAAACACGCATTCGCGGCCATTGGAATGCAGCCATATCGCGACATGGCCAGGCGTGTGGCCCGGCGCCGGTTTGAACGTGAGGCAGCCATCCAGTTCATACCCATCGTCGACCAGCACGACCTGACCGGTCTCCACGACGGGCAGAACGCTGTCGCTATAGGCTGCAAGATGATGGCCGCCGGGATCGGAGCCGTATTTCTCGGCCCAGTAATCGTACTCTGTGCGGCCAAAGATGTACTTGGCATTCGGGAAGGTCGGAACCCAGCGTCCGTCGATCAGCCTTGTGTTCCAGCCGACATGATCGGCGTGGAGATGGGTGCAACAGACATAATCGATGTCCTCGGGCTCAACGCCTGTTGCGCGAAGACGCTCGAGAAACGGGGTCGAAAGGTTGGACCACTGGGTGCGAGCGTGCCGTTCCTTGTCGTTGCCGACGCAGGTATCGATCAGGATCTTGTGCCGGCCGGTGTCGACCAGCCAGGCATGGATGCTGAGCCTGATCCGATCGCTATCGGCATCGTAGAAAGCCGGTGCAAGCCAGGAACGCTCGCGCTCGAGGATCTCGTCCGTAACGAGAGGGAAGAACGTCTTCATCCGGAACGATGTATCTTCCAGCTCCCAGATGGCCGAAACGGTGATGTCTCCAATGGCAAAACGGGTCATGAAATTCTCCGAAGTTCGGGCCTGCTCACGCGCTCGCGACAACTGCCTGTTGCCGGACCGGCGGCCAACCGGAATCAGTCGATGTCGCAAGCCGGTTCAGCAACTGTTTCAGCACCCAGACCTCGTTTTCGTCGAGAAGCGCAAGGCAGTCGGCTTCGGCAGCCTTCAGCATGGCGACGATCTCCATCATCGCCTTGCGTCCCGCGCCCGTCAGATGCGCACGCCGTGGGGCTGTCCCGTCGATCTCGATCAACCCTTCGGCCTCGAGCTTTGCCATCGTCTCGTCGGTAATCTCGTCTCCGCGCGAGCGACCGATCTCGCTGATGGTGTCGAGTGTCCTGCCATCCTCATGGCCGAGCAGCGTCAGCACGGCATAGTCCGCGCCGCTCCATCCGCGCCGCCGGCGTTCGACCACCGCGTCGTTGCGGATTTGATAGAAGACCCGTGAGATCTGGTAGATGAAATCATCGGGCGAAAGACTGCTTTCCGTTTTCTCAAACGAGGTGTTTTCGCCCGCGTGGCGAATGAGCCGGCCGTATTGCCCGCCATGGAAGACCAGCGGCGGTGTGCTCGAATGCTCGAACCCGGTGATCTCGCCCACGAAAATGATATGGTCCCCGCCTTCATACTGATGGGCGGTCCGGCATTCGAAACGGGCAGCGCAGTCTTTGAGCAGCGGAATGTCGCCGTCTCCCCTCTCCACGGTCAGCCCCTCGAACTTGTCTTCCTTCTTGCTGGCGAAAAGACCGGAGATGTCGCTCTGTTCGGCTGACAGGATGTGAACTGCGAAATGGCCCGCCTGCCGGAAATCGTCGAAGCTCGAGGATGTCCTGGCAAGGCTCCAGAGGATCATCGGCGGATCGAGCGACACCGAACTGAAGCTGTTTGCTGTGCGTCCGATATCCTGCCCGTCCGCGGATCGGGTGGTGACGACGGTCACGCCGGTCGCGAAGGATCCAAGCGCGTTACGCAGAATGCGGGGGTCGTTGGACATGGTGATTGCTCCCTGTCTTATTGATGGTGATAAATGGTCTTTGCGGATGATGCCGGTTGGGGCAGCGAGCCGCTCTGTTCGTCCTCGAGATCGGCACCGGCCGCCTCGCGCAACGGAATGATCGTTACGACCGACAGGCAGGCGGCGGCGATGATGTAGCAGGCAAGCGGTATCCAGCTCCCTGACCAGGCCCAGAGCGCGGCTGCGATCATCGGCGTCGGTCCGCTCCAGAGCACGGTTGCGAACTGATAGGCGACAGACACGCCGCTATAGCGGACCGACGCCCCATACTGCTCGGCGAAAAGGCTGGGCTGGGTGGATTGCGTCGTGGCCTGCCCGAAGATGATGGACAGGGTCATCGCAGCGGTGATCCAGAATACGCTCGCCGTATCCATGAGAAGAAAGAACGGCACGATGAAGAGGCCGTTGAAGATCATGCCCCCCATGAACACCCGCTTGCGGCCGATCCGGTCGGAAAGTCCGGCAAACAGGGGCTGGGCGATAAAGCAGAAAACGGCTGCGATCATCAGCGAATTGAGCGCCGTCGCCCGGTCGATGCCGACGACCGTCGTCAGATAGACCAGCGAATACACCGCCACGATATAGAAACTGGTGTTTTCCGCGGCCTGACAGGCGACCAGAAGCGCTGTCTTCTTTCCATGCTTGCCAAGCACGTCCACGATCGGCAGGCGCTGGCGTTCGCCACCGGATTTCAGCTTCTGGAAGCTTGGCGATTCCGCAAGGCGTCTGCGGAGGAAGATGCCGAAGACGAGAAGGATGCCACTGAACAGGAAGGGCAAGCGCCATCCCCAGGCCATGAACTGCTCGGGCGTCGTCAATCCGCCGACAAGCGCCATCACGCCGGACGAAAGAAGAAGGGCCGCCGGAATGCCCATCTGCGGCCAGCTGCCGAAAAAGCCGCGCGTCTTGTTCGGCGCGTGTTCGACGACCATCAGGGTCGCTCCACCCCATTCGCCGCCAACCGCAAAGCCCTGCAGGAAGCGAAGCACGGTAAGCAGGATCGGCGCCCCGACGCCGAGGACGGCATAGGTCGGGATAAGACCGATCAGAAATGTGATTCCGCCCATCATGGTGAGGCTGAGGATCAGCATCGCCTTGCGGCCGATCCGGTCACCGAAATGGCCGAACACGATGCCTCCGAGAGGCCGGGCAATGAACCCGATGGCGAAGGTCGCGAAGGCTGCGATCATACCTGTGACCGGGTCGAATTCCGGAAAGAACAGTTTGTTGAAGACGAGTGCCGTGGCGGTACCGAAGATGAAGAAATCGTACCATTCCAGGGTCGATCCGATAAAGCTCGCCAGTGCGACCTTGCGGATGTCGGATGTTTGCGTGGCCATGAAGCTCCTCCCCGAGCTGTTATTGGCAATCGCATGGGTCTCCCTCAAGCCTCCAGCGGAAGACCCATGCGCAGGTCGTGGTTAGTTTTCGAGCGGAATATCGACATCCAGCAGGGGGGCGTGCTGCTGCGCACCGTAGACGTCGGTATCGCCGATATCGCCGGCGGGAATCGCTCGCGGGAACGTCGCCTTGAAAGCGGCGGCGGTATCGTAGGGCGTAAACAGCACGTCTTCTTCCTTGACGCCGTAGAGCCTGGAGAAAAGGGCCGCATTGAGCGTTCCCGTCGCCTTCACGCGGCGGTAGAGGTCGTGATCCTCGAACAGGACGTCGATCGTGACGTTGAAAGGACCGGCATTCTTGCTCTTGCAGATCTGGGCGATGTCTCTGATGAGGGCCATGTCACACCTTCTCGTATTCGATGGGGAACAGGGCGCAGGGATCGCTGACTTCGACCGTATGGAAGATGCTGAAGCGATACATCGGGCCCATGTCGATATCCGATGGACTGAACGGGAACGCCATGTTGCCTTCCTTGCACAGACGTCCGGGGAAATCCGCATGCAGCATCGAGGTGCGCGCCATGGCGATGACCGCATTGGCGACATCCGCCGTCTTGGCGACAACCTCGATCACGAAGCCGAGTTCGTGGCTGGTGATCTGCTTGACCGGCTCCCAGCCGCCCATGACGCCGTCCTTGCCGTAGCAATGGATGATCATCCGGTAATCGTCGCGCGGAACGCCGAAGGATTCGGCCTTCACGGCAACCTTCTCGCGGTGGGTGGCGAGATAGTCGTCGATCTGCGAGATCAGGATCGGATCGCGCGTGCCGCAGATCGCGATGGACCGGTAACCGGCCATCTCGACGCCTTCGAGCTTGATCGTGTAGCGGTCGGCCGGTGTCCAGGTCATGCCGTCGATCTTGACGGCGCGGTCGCTGATCGCCTCGAACCGGCAATCGGTCGTGTCCAGCAGACCGCCGGGCTCGACATGGTGGATCGGGCTCGAATTCTCATGCAGCGCGAAATTCGCCACGGCCAACGGCGTCGAGCGCCGGATCGGGTTCGGCGGCTCGCAGACGACATGGTCGTCGCGAACGCGAAGGAAGATGCAGTCCGGCTCCTTGGGCACGGTCGGCTCGGCGCCGCATTCCAGCATCTTGCCCGCATACCACGACGGTGCAGGCGCCATGCCGGCCCGGATGGCGGGTGCCGCCCACTGCGCCGGATCGCTGCTTCGACCGGCAAGAATGACCTGCGCACCTTCGTCGAGGGCCTTCGCAAACGGCTCCGGCCCCATCATGCCGACGACGCGGGTAGAGTTGTCGATCATCTGCCGGTCGAGCGGCTTCATCTTTGCAAGCGGTTTCGTGAGGCCTTTTTCGGCCCAGCCGGCAAGGTCGCCCTTGCTTTGCTCGGAATGGATCAGCGCCATCTTGAACGACAGCCCCTCCTCCCGCGCAATTTCCCGCACAAGTGCTGCCGTATCCTGCAGATGCGGCTCGCCCCCTGCCCCACCGGACGTGCCGATGATGCAGGGAATACCGGCCGCAATGCTGGCCTGCAGCATCAGCCGCAGGTCACGCTTGACCGAAAGGCGCGAGCAGAAGGACGTTCCGGCACCGAGATAGTAGGGCCCCGGATCGGTACTGCCGCCATCACAACCGATGACATGGGGCTCCCAGGACATTCCGATCTTGAGCGATTCCTCGGCATAACCGTAGCCGAGGATGCCGCTCGTCGAGAGCATTCTGAATTCTTTCATCACTCTTCTCCGACTGCTCGCTTATTCCGCCGCCTGGCGCTGGGCGGGATGAACCGGCATGGGAATGCCCAGGTTTTCGCGCAGCGTCGTGCCGGCATAGTCCTTCTGATAGACGCCGCGACGCTGGAGCTCCGGCACCACGTAGCGGACGAAGTCCTCGTAGGCGCCCGGTGTATGGGTGGCCGCCAGCACGAAACCGTCACAGGCTTCTGATGTGAACCATTCTTCCATCTGGTCGGCGACCATGGTCGGCGTCCCGCAGAAGATCGGAAACTCGCCGATCGTGCCGCGGCCCGAATAGTGCACGAAGTCACGCACGGTCGGATTGGGTTTGCCGCTCAGGGAGATGACGCGCTCCTTGAAGCCCGACCATGACAGCTTCTTCAGCTCCTCGTCGGTGAATTCGCTGTCCATCGGCTTGCTGGCGAAATCGAAGTTGAGCGCTTCCGACAACAGCACGACGGCATCGATCGGCTTGGCGAGCGCACGGATGTACTCGCGCTTCTCCTCGGCAATTTCCTGGCTCTCGCCGACGCAGACGTAGCAGGCCGGGCAGATCGCCACATCGTCGGGATTGCGACCGGCGGCAGCGACCTCCTGTTTGACAGCGGCATATTGTTTCTGCCCTGCCTCAAGCGTCGGGTAGACAACGAAGATCAGATCGCCCCACTTGCCCGCGAACTCGCGACCGCGGCCGCTCTGGCCTGCCTGGATCAACACCGGGCGCCCCTGCGCTGACGGCGGCACCGGCAGCGGACCCTTCGAGCTGAAATACTTGCCCTTGTGATCGAGCCGATGGACCTTCTTCGGATCGGCGAACTGGCCGGTCCCCTTGTCGACGATCAGCGCATCGGGCTCCCAGCTGTTCCAAAGCCCTGTCACCACGTCCAGGAATTCGTCGGCCCGCTCGTAGCGCAGGTCATGCGCAAGATGCTCGACGCGGCCGAAGTTGGCCGCCTCGGAATTGTTGAGCGAGGTCACGACGTTCCACGCAGCACGACCCTTGGTCATCAGGTCGAGCGTTGCGAACAGACGTGCCACATGAAAGGGCTCGTAATAGGTGGTCGAATAGGTAATGCCGAGGCCGATATGGCTGGTTGCCATGCCGATCGCCGTGATGATCGAGACCGGATCCATCTTGACGACGCGAACACCGTTCTCGACCGCTTCCTGGTGATCGTCACCGTAGATGTCGGGCATGGCCAGACGGTCGTCGAAAAAGGCGAGATGGAACTTGCCGTCCTCGAGGATGCGTCCGATGCGCTGGAAATATTCGGCGGACAGAAAATCGGTGGCGCCGGCAGGATGCCGCCATGAGCCGGGCGCAATCGAGCAGTTCTGCGCCTGCAGGAAGCCCACCATTTTCATCTGGCGTTTTGAAGTAGACATCGTTCCTCCCGTGTCATCGTCAATCGCAAATATGTGCGCAAACGTTTGCGCACTCCGATCCAATCGCTTTCTGGAGGAGATGTCAAGTTGGGAGCGAATATTTTGTCATGCAGCCCCTCTTTTTCGCATCGGTGCGGATGCGGAGTGACGCGACAGGGCGCAGCTGTTTTGTTATGAATCGGTATGAACTCAACACTGCCGCCTTCCACACCGCGCCGAGCGACGGTCGTCACCCTGTCAGCACTGGCAGGAGTCGCGCCATCGACGGTGACCCGCGCGCTCAAAGGCGACACGCGGATTTCCCAAAAAATGCGGGACCTGATCATCGGGCTTGCGAAAGAACACGGCTACATGCCGAACGTTCTGGCGCGCACCCTGTCTTCGGGAAAGAGCGGTCTGTACGGACTTGTCCTCGGACCGGCTGAAAACCCGTTCTATACGGAGCTGTTGCACGAAGCGACACGACAAGCGGAGAAGCTCGGCTTTCGCCTCCTCATCATTCATGCCGGCGGCGGGCCTATCGAGGACACCACTGCGCAAGCGCTGATTCAGTACCAGGTCGATGGCTGCATCATCTCGTCGGCCATATTGTCTTCAAAGGCCGCCGACATCTGCGCCCAGAACAACGTCCCGCTCGTGATGGTCAACCGCGTCGCACTTTCGCACGGATGCTTCGTCACCTGCGACAATCGTGCTGGCGGTGCTGAGATGGCGAAACTTCTGATGTTGCGAGGATGCCGTCGTTTCGGACTGATCTACACCTCCTCCACCAGTTCGACGTCTCGCGAACGCGAGGAAGGATTTGTCGCCGAACTGGAACAGGCCGGTCTGGCACTCTCGCTTCGAATCGACGGCCACTCCAATTACGACGGCGGTTTCGAGGCCGGTCGCGAGATCGCGGCGATCCCCTCGGCGGAGCGCCCGGATGCGATCTTCGCGTTGAGCGACATCATGGCCATGGGCGTCCTCGACGCACTGCGCCTGGCGTCGATCGATGTGCCCGGCGACATCCTGGTTGCAGGCTTCGATGGCGTTGCGGCGTCCGCCCGGCCGATCTACGACCTCACGACAATCCAGCAGCCCCTGCCCCTGATGATCCAGCGCGCCTTTGAACTGCTGCGGGCGCGCACGGTCGATCCGAGCCTGCCGGACGAACTGATCGCCATGCGCGGCAAGCTGATTGTTCGCGGCTCCACCGGCAGGGCATGAAAAAGGGCGCTAAAAGCGCCCTTCCTCGATCCAAAATCCGTGCAGCCTATCCCCCCGCTTTCGGAATATACATCACGATTGCCGGGAAGAAGTAGATGGCAAGCACGGCGAACAGCATGATGACGACGTATGGCAGAGCCCCGTACATCACCTCCTTCAAACTCGATTTCGCCACCGACTGGATCACGAAGAGGTTCATACCCACCGGCGGCGTAATCAGCGCGATCTCGATCATCAGCACGAAGTAGATGCCGAACCAGATTGGATCGATTCCGTGGACGCCGAGCGACGGGAGAAGCACCGGAAGCACGATCAAGATCATCGCGATACCCTCCAGGAACAGGCCGAGCAGGAGCAACACCGCTGTGACCGCCAGCATGAACATGCCAGCCGTCTCGATATTAACGGCGATCCACTGGGAGATTTCGTAGGGAATGCGGTAAAGCATGATCGCCTTGCCGAATACGTTTGCCCCCGCAATGATCAGCAGCAGGTTCGCCGTGGTAAGACCCGCGCCGAACACCGCCCCCCGAAAATCTGCAAAAGACACGCCCCGGCGTATGCCGAACACGTAGATCAGGGTCATGACGAGGCCCACAGCTGCCGACTCCGTCGGCGTGAAGACGCCTGCATAGATCCCGACGATCATCGTCAGCGCAATGACCATGGTCGGCAGGGCGCGAAGGCTTGCAGCCATCCGACCACCCGAACCGGATTCACCTTTTTCCGCCTTCGGTGCCGCGCCCATGAACGACTTGACGATGCAGTAGATCAGGAACAGCACGATCAAGAACAGCCCGGGCCCGACGCCGGCAAGGAACATCGAGGCGGTCGACTGCTCCGCGACCGCCGAATAGATGATCAGCGGAATGGACGGCGGGATGAGAATGCCAAGCGTTGCGCCAGCAGCGAGCGTTCCCATGACAAAGCGACGATCGTAGCCGCGCTTGGTCATCTCGGGAATTGCCACGGTGCCGATCATGGCCGCAACGGCCACGGAAGAGCCCGAGATCGCGGCAAAGATGCCGCAGGAGATGATCGTTGCGATCGCGACACCGCCGCGCACGCCGCCGACCCATCGCTGCACCGCATCGAACAGGTCTTTCGCGACCCCCGCCTTCAGTAGGATATTCGACGTCAAAAGAAACACCGGCACCGCCAGCAGGATGAAATTGTTGACCGAGCCGAGGAATTCCATCGACACGCTGGCGAGCGGGACGTCCTTCATCAGGAGAAGAACGATACCCGTCGTCGAAAGCGCGATACCGACCGGTATGCCCGCAAACAGAAAGACGAAGAGCGCGACTAGTACGATAACGCTTTCCATATCAGATCTCCTCGTGCGCGAGTTCGAGCTTGCGTCGCTGCCCCGTCGCAACAAGCAGGATCAGTTCCAGCGCAGCCTGGACGAAGAAAAGAAAGAACCCGATCGCGACCGGCAGGTAGAAGAGCCAATAGGGGATGCGCAGGACACTCGCCGTAGCGCGGCCGACTGTCGCCGCGTCGATTGCGGCAACAAGCGCCTCGAAGGAGACGACGGCACAGGCGAGCGCAATGATCGCAAAGCTTATGCCTTCTAGAACGACCTTGGCGCGTTCGCCGACCGCATCGGAGAAAAGCGTGATCGAGATCAACTGCCGGCGCCCCATGCAGGCTGGAAACAGCAGGAATGTTGCCCAGACCATGCCGAGACGTGAGGTCTCCTCGACCCAGTCCGTCGGACTGTTGAAGAAGTATCGCGATGCCACTTCATAGGCGACGATGATACCGATGAAGAGGTAGATCCATGAACTGTATTCACCGATCCTCATGATGGTCGACTCGATTGTGCCGACCCATTTCTTTTCTTGCGGGGGCATGGTGCCGTTCCTCCCAGACGTTCGCGTCTGACCCTCTCAGACGCTGCGCGAATGCGCGTTTCGCCGCGACGGTGGCATTGCGCCCCGCCCTTGTTTTTGGTGTCGTGCTTTTACATTGTGCCGACTCTGTGCAAGGCGGCGCGGCTAGCCAATTGCCGCTACTGAAGCTTTTGCGCTTCGTCGAAAACAGATTTCGCAAGGTCGTTTCCGTTGTCGTAGAACGACTTTGCGACAGGTGCCGTTTCCTCTTTCCACCGGACGATTTCATCCGGCGTGAGATCGATGATCTCCATCTTCTTCGCGAGAACCTCGCGCGTATGCTTGGTGGCATCGAAGATGCGATCCATGAGCACCGTCTCGAGTTTCGCGGCCTCCTCCTGGAAGATCGCACGAAGTTCGGTCGGCATCTTTTCGAGCGCTTTTTCGCTCATCAGGGCGAAATGCGTCTCATACATGTGGTCCGTGGCGATGACGTAGCGCGAAACCTCGAAAAGGCGGCGTTCCTCGACCGACGGCCATCCCGTCAGCCCGCCATCGACGATACCGCGCTGAAGCGCCAGGAACTGTTCGCTACCGCTGGTGACGACCGGAGCGGCTCCCACGGCCTCGACGAATTCGCTGACGGTAGAGCCGAACGTTCTGATCTTCAGGTTGCGCATATCCGCAGGGACATGAACTTCCTTGTCGCGGGTGATCATCGTGATGAAGCCATAAGGGATCCAGAACATCGCGCGCGACCCGGTCTGGTTGATCCTCTTGTCGAGTATGGTCCTGATCGGGGTTCCGGGCAGCACAGCGCGATCAAGCTTTTCGCGCGTATCGAAAAAGAATGGCACGGCGAACACGTTGAGAGCGGGCACGGTGCCGGCAAGGATGGATGCAGAGGCAATGCCGATATCGATCGTGCCGTTTGCAACCGCCTCGTCCATGTGCTGGTCGCTGACGAGGGAACCCGAGTCATAGAATTCGAAGGTAATTTCGCCGTTGGTCCGCTTCGACACGTTGTCTGCGAACTCCTTGATGACGTTGGTGAGGTAGTGATTGTGCGGAACGCTGGTGGCGACGCGAAGGGCCCGCTCGGCGGCGAAACCCTGTCCCGTTCCCATCACAAGAGCTGCCAGAACGACAGCAAGTGTCTTGAGCTTCATCTTATCCCTCCCGGTCAAAGCTTGCATCCGGTGACTCAGCCGCGACCTCCTAATCGCCGCTGCAGATGCGCAAACGTGTGCACTACCTTTCGCAAATTTGCCCGTCCCGTCAAGTTTTTTTCTGCCGACGCCTGAAATATCCTTCTTCCCTGGTCGTGCAGGATCGTCTTCAGGCACTGCCGCGCACGATCAATTTGCCAGGCAGGATGCTGGTCGTCGTCTCGTCGAGTGGAACGGTATTGCTGGCCTGTATCAGGCCCACGACCTCGGAGATCATGCGGGTAATCGGCTGCCGGATCGTCGTCAGACGATAGGATCTCCAACCGGCCATGGGAATGTCGTCAAATCCAACGATCGAAAGATCCTCAGGTGCGGACAGTCCAAGTTCGCGGGCAGCATCTATGGCGGCGAGCGCCATGATGTCGTTGCAGCAGAACAGCGCATCCGGACGGTTTTTTGCTGTCAGCAGTGATAGCACTGCGCCGTAGCTGCCTCGGTAGGTGAACTCCCCGTTTCCCTCGGCAAGCACGGAATGCCCGCTCTCGCGTAATGCTTCGGAAAAGCCTTCCGCCCGGTCACGGTGGGTAGACGTGTTGGAGATCCCGCCGATGAAGCCTATCCGTCGGCGCCCCCTGCCGAGCAGAAACAGTGCCGCATCACGACCGCCTGCGTGATTGTCGCACGCGACCGCATTTACGCGGACATTGCGCTGGATCCGGTTGAGCAGCACCACCCGGATGCCATGCTGCCGGCAGGCGTTGGCCATTCCAGACGTCAGGCTTGCGGAGGTCACGACAAGTGCGCTGGGGCGAGCTGCAAGGATCTGCGGCGTCAGCCGGTCCATGTCCGCCTGCGGCGGGATGGCATAGACGAGCAATTGTCTCCCGACCGCCTGCAGTGCTTTTGCGAGCGTGTCGAGAACGAGTGGATAGAACGGGTTGGCGAGATCGCCGGCCACCAATGTCACTGTACCGGCGGAGATCACCTCGGCAGTACGGCGCGCCGGACTGCTATAACCCAACTGCGCTGCGACCTGAAGGATACGCTGTCTTTTCAACGGATCGATGGACGATCCCGGCGAAAACGCGCGTGATACCGCGGCGATGGAAACGCCCGCCTCATGAGCGACCTGCTTGGCTGTCGGCTTCAAAACAGACTCCATGAAATTTTTTCACGCAATGATGAAAACTTGCATT
The DNA here is from genome assembly GCF_050500205.1 of Neorhizobium sp. DAR64860/K0K1. Classification (NCBI taxonomy): domain Bacteria; kingdom Pseudomonadati; phylum Pseudomonadota; class Alphaproteobacteria; order Hyphomicrobiales; family Rhizobiaceae; genus Neorhizobium; species Neorhizobium sp. DAR64860/K0K1. Next base: position 470,095 of record NZ_CP191458.1, read on the forward strand.
CAACGTCGCTAGCACATTACGCTCGATGTCAAAAGGGAGGTGAGACATGTCAATTCGCTATATGAAACAGGGGAAGGCGGCCGCCGAACGCGCCGAGGATGACGCCAAAGTCAGGACGCTTGTCGAAGCGACGCTCAAGGACATCGAAACCCGAGGCGACGCCGCAGTACGCGACCTGTCGGCGAAATTCGACAACTTCTCTCCGGCCTCGTTTAGACTGACCACGTCCGAGATCGAGGCGGCAATCAACAAGGTGTCGGCTCGCGACATGGACGACATCAGGTTTGCCCAGACTCAGATCCGCAAATTTGCCGAAGCCCAAAGAGCGTCGATGACCGATATCGAAATCGAGACAATGCCGGGGGTCTTCCTCGGCCACCGCAATATTCCGGTCCAGTCGGTCGGTTGCTATGTTCCAGGCGGCAAGTACCCGATGGTCGCGTCGGCGCATATGTCTGTCCTCACGGCCTCGGTGGCGGGAGTTCCCCGCATCGCAGCAGCGGCTCCGGCCCAAAAAGGCGAACCCCACCCCGCCATCGTCGCTGCAATGCATCTCGGCGGGGCCCATGAAATTTATGTCCTCGGCGGCATTCAGGCGATCGGCGCGATGGCGCTCGGGACCGAGACCATTCGCCCCGTCGACATGCTTGTCGGCCCCGGCAACGCGTTTGTTGCGGAAGCAAAGCGCCAGCTCTACGGGCGCGTCGGAATAGATCTCTTTGCCGGCCCGACCGAAACGATGGTCATTGCGGACGAGACTGTGGACGCGGAAATGTGCGCCACAGATCTTCTGGGGCAAGCCGAACATGGCTACAATTCCCCGGCGGTTCTCGTGACCAATTCGGAGACGCTGGCGAAAGCGACGATCGCTGAAATCGATCGAATTCTCGGAATCCTGCCAACTGCCGAAACCGCTTCCGTATCCTGGCGCGAGTACGGCGAGATCATCGTCTGCGACACCTACGAGGAGATTCTCAACGTCGCCAACGAGATCGCCTCCGAGCACGTGCAGGTTATGACAGACCGGGACGACTGGTTTCTCGAAAACATGCATTCCTACGGTGCGCTCTTCCTCGGCCCACGCACCAACGTTGCCAATGGCGACAAGGTCATCGGCACCAACCATACTTTGCCGACGAAAAAGGCGGGGCGTTATACCGGCGGTCTCTGGGTCGGCAAGTTTCTCAAGACCCATTCCTACCAGCGCGTCACAACGGACCAAGCGGCGGCTGAGATCGGCGCCTATTGCTCGAGGCTGAGCATGCTCGAGGGTTTCGTCGGCCATGCCGAACAGGCGAACTTACGGGTGAGACGCTATGGCAACCGCGACGTCGCCTATGGCGAAGCAGCCGAATGAGCGGCCTTTTCAATCTTGCCGGAAAGCGGGCGCTCGTCACCGGCGCCAGCCGTGGCATTGGACGCGCGGTCGCCGAAGGCCTTGCCGAGGCGGGTGCCGAAGTAACGCTTTGCGCGCGCTCGCGGACGGAGATCGAGGAGGCCTGCGCTTTGATGTCTACCCGCGGCTGGAGGGCGCGGCCGCTTGTGTGCGATGTCACCGACATTGCCGGCTTCCGCCAGCATGTCGAGGCGCAAGCGCCGTTCGATATCTTTGTCAACAATGCCGGCACCAATCGCCCCAAGCCGCTGACCGAGGTCACTGAAGACGACTACGATGCCGTCTTCGGCCTGAACACGAAGGCTGCAATTTTTGCAGCCCAGGCCGTGACGGCCGTGATGCTGAGGCACGGTAGGCGGGGCACCGTCATCAACATGTCCTCGCAGATGGGCCATGTCGGCGCGGCCAACAGGACGCTCTATTGCGGCTCGAAGTTTGCGATTGAAGGTTTTACCAAGGCGTTGGCGGTCGAACTTGGACCTGCCGGCATCCGCATCAATACCCTTTGCCCCACCTTTATCGAGACACCGATGACCGCCTCGTATTTCGAGGATGAGGAGTTTCGCCGCGAGACGCTGTCCAAGATCAAGCTAGGTCGCCTGGGGCAGCCGGCAGACGTCGTCGGCGCCGCCATTTTCCTTGCCTCCGACGCGTCGTCCCTGATGACCGGCTCGGCGTTGATGATCGACGGCGGCTGGACGGCGGACTAGTCCGCCACCGCCTGCTTCGCCCGGACGATCCGCATCAGCATTTCATCGCGCCAGGAGCGTCTGGCATCGAGATCGTGCTCTGCAAGCAGTTCGCGACGCTCCGAATCCGCCCGTGTCACCGCATCCGGCTCCCAGCTTCGGTCTGCCTTGCGCTGATCGGCAAATCCGGCATACATCGGCCCGAGCCGTTCGGCATAATCTGCAAGCCCCTTTGGCGCGTTGAGATCGATGGTCTCGAACGGTCCCATGAACGACCAGCGCAACCCAAGCCCGTCGCGCACAGTGCGATCGATGTCTTCGGCCGTAGCATAGCCTTCCGCAAACAGTGCAAACGCTTCGTCCAGCAGGGCGCCCTGCAACCTGTTCAGCACGAAGCCGGGAATTTCGCGCGACAGCGACACGGCTGACTGCCCCACATCCTCCATCAGGCGCCGGACACGGCTCGCTGCCTGTGGCGCAGTCCAGGGCGTCGGGACGATTTCGACCAGCGGCACGAGATGCGGAGGATTGACGGGATGCACCACCATCAACCGCTCCCGGTTGCCACACTCCTCATAGAACGCCGACCCGGGAAATCCTGAGGTGGAACTGCCGACGATGGCATGGGCGGGAAGCACCGCATCGATCGCAAGACTGACCTCGCGCTTCACATCGATCCGCTCGAACGCCGACTCCTGTACGTAGTCGCAGCCCGACACAGCCTCGCTGAGGCTCCGCGCAAAACGGATGCGCGACAGGACCAAAGGCACGTCGCCGCAAAGCCCCCCGGCGGCAAGATCGCCGACGGCCTTGTCGATCTGCGCGCCGATGACACTCTCGGCGTTTTCGCGGGCATCATAAACGGTGACGTCCATGCCGGCCCGCGCGAAGACAATCGCCCAGCCCTGCCCCACCAGACCTGCGCCGACGATGGCAACGTTCCTGATCGCATTCATGTCCTGGATCTCCCCTTGTGAGCTGCAGTCAAATGCAGCGCCTCCACGCTGGCTGTGTGAGCAAGCAGCAAGGCAGCCAGAGGGTCAATCGTCGATCATGCCAGTGAAAATCTTTCACGAAAGAAGGTGTCCCACCGTCGTCGTATCGGCTTTTGGCAGTGGACGAGGCAGGCGGTTGCTCCCGGACTGATATCCCGAAGCAGCGTCACCGCCCGGGGGTTACTTCATTCCAGAAACGAACTTTTCCGAAGGCATTTCTGCAATCTCGGTGCTAGTGCGTCCTCGACGGCGAAGAGCCTGTCTCGCCGTAAATAGAGAAATCCTTGGACAGCCCACCTCATGCAGAGATGCGATGCCGGAGGACCGCTCCGACGAATTCGCTAGCGTGACGCCGAACAGCATTGAAAGCCTTCCAACCACGCGAGGAATTCGGACGGTTGTGTCAGTGCGCTGAAAGGACAGTGGCCGACATCGCGGTTTGCCTTCGCGGCGATGGTTCCCCGATGGAAAGCCAACAGAAGTTGCTCCTTATCGACTCCAAGGTTTCCATCTTGTTCTTCGCGGACTGAGAAGTCATCGAAGACACTTTTGCATCGCGTAGCGAGCATGAGTCCATGCCTCCCATTGTTAAGTTGGAGGTCAAACTAGTCATCGGGCCTGAATGGTGACTGAATAGCAGCTCCCGCAGTTTCACACGACCAGAAGTTCCAAGAGCGCGCGACCACTGTGTTGGACGCAGTTTGTGTGGCGGTAATTTCCGATTGGAAGCCCGCCAAACGGCGTCGGGCCGCCCGTGAATGGTTGATGGGTGTTGTCCAGGCAAAGGCTGGTAGGCAGTTCGCGCATGCCAGTTAACCCAGCGGATTTGTCCGGAGAATGCCTCGCGGCAAGGCTTACTCCGTGACCCTCTTCGCACTCGTTAATTGGAGGATGCCTGAGGAAGTCGTGCCGCTGTTTCGCCATTTAACGCAGACGTAACCACCTTACTTACCCGTGCTTTAATAGCCTCTGTTTTACCATCACGTAAAATAAGAGATGACGGTTGCGGGATGAAGATACAGTTTCAGAGTCAGTGGTTTCTACGATGGTGCCTGCCGGCTCTCGTTTCTTTGGTCGTCTGTGGTCTGCTTTTACTGAGTTTGAGTTGGGCGGCTGCTACAAGCGATGAGGTGGCCGCGGCAAGGCAGCGCGATCTCATGAAACTTGCGGTCGCGAAACTGACGGCTGGCATTGCGCATGACCAGGAAAGCGCAACTGTCTGGGACGACGCCGTGAGGCATGCAACCAGTGGCGACCTGAAATGGATCGAGACGAACCTCGGTTCATGGATGCACAGCTATTTTGGGCATGATGGCGCCTTGGTCCTTCGACCGGACCTCTCTGTGCAATATCTGTTTTCATCGGAGACAGACTATTCCCCTACCCCAGATGATCTCCGCAACGCCTACTTGCCGCTCGCTAAAAAGCTTCAGGCGCGTCTACTTGCCGAAGATACCGAGGGTATCAGCGAACGGACGCTTTCGATTGGCGAAGCTGATCTGAGCTATGTCGGATTTCGACCTGCAATTGTCAGCATAAAGCCAATCGTTTCAGACACCGGTGATCTGGAACAGACGCCGGGCGAGGAAATGCTGCATGTGAGCATACGCTTTCTCGACGGCGATCTTCCTCTGGCCATCGGTACCGAATATGAGTTCGCCAAACTGGAGTTCACCTCCAAGCGACCTCGGGAACGGAATGTTGCGTACGTACCCTTGGTCGCACGAGACGGGCAAGTCTTCGGATACTTCCGTTGGAACCCATTCCAACCCGGACAATATGTATTCGAAGCCACTGCCCCAGCCCTTTTTATCGCGTTTATCGCACTTTTCGCTGGGACCAGTTTTTCTGGAGGTGCAATCTGGCGCCGCTCCGAGCGGCTGGCTGCGAGCCGCGCAGAACTGAAACATCAAGCCTCCCACGATGCCCTGACCGGGCTTGCAAACCGCGCTTACTTCAACGAGCAACTCAATCGTCAACTATCGAACGGACACGCCGACGCCCTCCACTGTGTGTTGTTCGTTGATCTTGATCGCTTCAAGGCTGTCAACGATACGTTCGGTCACCCGGTTGGCGACAAGCTGATCTGCTTGGCAGCAAACCGGATGCGCGATCTCCTGCCGCAATCTCTTTTGGCGCGGGTGGGAGGCGACGAATTCACCATTCTGCTGGGAGAAAATGATGCCAGGAATGCTGAAGATCTCGCATCGAAAATTGTGCAGTCACTGCGGGCACCGTTCGAAATCGGAACGACGCATGTCGTCATTGGCGCAAGCGTCGGAGCAGCTCTAGCAACCGGCCCATGTGACCCCATCGAACTGACGCGCCAGGCTGATATCGCGCTTTATCATGCCAAAGCAGCCGGCAGGAATACCCATGCGGTGTTTGGTGAACATATGGACGAACTGCTACGCAGGCGCAGGGTGTTGGAAAGTGATCTCCGTTTTGCAGTCGAGACCAGGACCCAGCTCGAGACTTTTTATCAACCAGTCTTCAATGCGACCGACGGAAGCATTTGTTCTCTCGAAGCGCTTGCTCGGTGGAAGCACCCGACGATGGGCTACATAAGTCCCGACCAGTTCATTCCTCTGGCGGAGGACATCGGGTTGATCAACGACATCGGCGCCCTTGTGCTGGACGATGCATGCAGGACTCTTGCTGATCTTCCCGGCATCTCTATTGCGATCAACGCTTCGCCGCTTGAGCTTGGTTCTCCCGGCTACAGTCTGCGGGTTTTGACGACCCTCGCAAACATGAACGTAAGCCCCGAGAGGCTTGAGATCGAGATGACCGAAACTGCAACTGCGGATAACACGATCGACCTGAAGCGAACCATAGCCATGCTGCGAAAAGCAGGCGTCCGGTTTGCCATAGACGACTTTGGAACCGGGTATTCTTCATTCTCGCGCGTGCAGAATATCGAGGTGGATCGCATCAAAATCGATAGGTCGTTTATCGGCGAAATGCACCAAAGCGGCAGCAGGGCCGTTGTTGTTGCGATGATTGGCATGGCCAGAGCGAAAGGGCTGAAGATAACGGCTGAAGGCGTTGAGACAATCGAGCAGCGTGCCGAACTTGAACGGCTTGGATGCGACGATCTTCAGGGCTTTCTGATGTCGCGACCTCTTCCTCGCCAGGACGTTGCAGCATACGTCTCCCGGATGGCTCGAACCTGAAGGGGACAGGTTACGCTGGGGCTTTGCATTCTGATGCCATGCCCCGGCAGGAAGACCCCACGCGCAGACTTAAACGCATGCGTCCACCGCTGCGTCATAGTAACGGAACTTGCTTGGCGTCGTTTCGGACGCGCTTACGGCCATCACGCGTTTAGCAGTACCGCGCTGCTGCTGCGTTGTCATTTGAGCGTGTAGGGACTGCGCGCCAGTTCCCCCTGGCCGAAGACAACGGCATCCATTATCTGAAGATATCGGTCAACGCGCTGTCGGCGCCAAGGAAACGACCCATGTCTGATCTCAGCTTTATCTGGCCGCTGTCCGGCGGCCTTCTGATTGGCCTTTCCGCCGCGATCTACCTGCTGCTGAACGGTCGGATAGCCGGAATTTCCGGTCTGGCCGCATCTGCTGTCGGATGGACAGGCAGTGGAATCAGTCCGCTCGGGGTCGGTTTTCTGGTTGGCATACTCGGTGGAGCTGCCGCCGCCTTTACCTTGTTACGGCACGCAGAGTTCGCGATCACCGCCTCGTCTCCCCTTCTTGTGGTAGGCGGGCTCCTGGTCGGCTTCGGGACGCGGCTTGGTTCCGGCTGCACCAGCGGCCACGGTGTTTGCGGACTGGCACGCCTATCGCCCCGGTCCATCGTCGCGACGGCAACGTTCATGATCGTGGCGGCAGCAACCGTCTTCATTACCCGACATTTGATGGGAGTGGCATGATGACCCAGCGCATTCTCGTCTCCATCGCCTGCGGAATTCTGTTCGGCATTGGCCTTGTCGTGTCCGACATGGTCAATCCTGCCCGTGTTCTGGCGTTCCTCGATGTGACCGGTAACTGGGATCCGTCGCTTGCTTTCGTGATGGGCGGGGCACTGATCCCGTCATCAATTGCCTATGCGATCCGGCGTCGTTGCCGCAAACCGGTCTTCGAAACCCAGTTCCATGTGCCGACGAGCCGCACGATCGACCGTCCGCTTGTCGCAGGCGCTGCACTGTTTGGTCTCGGCTGGGGCCTCGTCGGTCTATGCCCGGGTCCCGCAATCGCCTCTCTCGTTACAGGCCGCTGGGAAGCAGCACTGTTCGTCGCGGCCATGCTTGCCGGTATGTTTGTCCATCGCATGGTGTCGTCCCGACAGACTGTGGCAGCGCGGTCCTGATGGGACGGAGAGGGTAACTTCCGCAACCTCGATGGCATTCGAACCACCATCCCATGAACCATTGAAGGCAGTATAAGGGGTTCTTTACTCCCGCATTGTCGAGCATAGCATTTACCAGAAGTCAGTTTAGCTTCGCCCTCTCGTCCGGCCCGCGGCGCGGCCTTTTCCCGCCCACTCCGACAACACAATTATCATGCTCCAGAGACTGACGAGATCTCAGTTAAGCAGTCATTAACCATCTTCAGACGTATATTAGAATTGCTTGAAATGCTTCGGCTTGGAAAGTAGTCGAGCGGCGGTGGTTTGTCTTTGCAGGTCCGTCTGGACCTGCGGGCTTGGGGGATACGATGAGCATGCTTTCCCGTGTTGTCCGGACGGCGATATTTGTGCCGCTCGCCTTCAGCGTTGCGTCTTGCGCGCAGACGCAGACGCGGGCGCGGACGACATCGGTCGACAGTATCGCGACCGCATCAGTCCCGAGCTCTCGGCCCGCAGTGAAGGACCGGAACACGAATTTGACCATGCAGGCGGCCGTCCGGCGGGCGGTCGACTATCAGCCATCGATCATGCAGGCGGCGGGCGAACTCAACCAGCAAGGCGCGGCGATCCGGGATGCACGATCGGGATATTTTCCGTCGATCGGGGGCGGGATCGATGTCGGCAGGCGCAGCGCTTTCGGGAACGGTTTTCAGCCGGCCGCCACCGTGACGGCGTCGCAGATGATCTACGACTTCGGGAAAGTCTCCAGTCAGGTCGCCAGTGCCACGGCGACAGAGGAAACCCGGCGCGCCGAGTTCATTGCCGTGGTCGACAACGTGATCAGGGACACCGCGCTTGCGTCCCTCGAAACCCTGAGAAACCGCAGTCTGGCGGTTGTCGCGTCCGATCAGGTGCGCGACACAAAGGAAATACTCGAGCTCGTCAACGCGCGAACGGAACAGGGAGCCAGCACGAGATCGGACAAGCTTCAGGCCGAAGCGCGGGTGCAGATGGCCCAGACCACGGCACTGGAGATCAGGTCTCAGTCGGAGCGCTGGCAGGGCAGCATGGCGTCGCTGTTGGGTATGTCCGGGAAGATCAATCTCGGAGCGAGTATTCCCTCAGACCTCCCCAATGCCTGCTCTGCGAAAGAGCCCGATTGGGATACGGTGCCGAGCGTCCGAGCGGCGGCATCGAAGAAGACGGCCGCCGAGGCCAATCTGCGGTTCAGCAAGGCCGATGTCCTGCCCACCCTGGCGCTTGAAGGCGGTAGCAGCATGGATCTGCTCGGAAATTCACCAGGCAGCCCGGACTATACGATCGGTCTGAAACTGACCGGCAAGCTTTACAACGGCGGCTCTTATAAGGCCCGGAGCGAAGCTGGCCAGTTCGCGGTTCAGTCCGCTGAGGCCGGCATCGCCAATGCCAGGACAGGCGCGCAGCGGAGCTGGATGGAATCGCGCACGCAGCTGTCTGGAATGCGCGCTTTGCTCACGACACTCGCCTCGCGACAGACGCTGATGCGCGAAACCCGAGATCTTTATCAGAGGCAGTTCCTCGACCTGGGAACGCGGACTCTCCTCGATGTCTTGAATGCCGATCAGGAGCTACATGCCGCACGTTTCGACGCAATCAACATCCAGTTCGATGTCCATAAGCTGAATATCGAGTGTGCCTCCGCAGCGGGGCGCTTGCGGGACATCTTCAAGCTCGAAAAGAAGCCGGGCACGGCCGCGACCGTCCTGAACGGCGGCGCCTCCAGGTCGGAGACGCCAATCGAAATGGCGGTCACGATGCCTGCGCGACAAGCACTGCCGATAGAGGCAGGACCAGCTGCCGCAGAGAATGCCGAACGCGGAGCAGACGTTGAGACCGAGCTAAGCGAGGCGCTTGCCGTTTCGCTTCAAGCCTCCAGTATCGGCGCGGACGTTAAGGACAAGCGAAACCGGTTCGAAGAGCTTGCTTTGCGCGGCGCTCTCTAGCCCGCAGGGGTCAAATTCGGTTCTATCCGCCTTTCATAAACGCAAATACGCTGACCGGCATTAACACTGCATCAACCGTCCGATGCGAGAATTAGTTATCGCTAATTGATAACGTTCTAAAATTGAGCAAGTCTTATCCCAGAGTTTCTTGGTAGGATTGACAGCAATCGAGACACTGCCGGACCAGCCAGTTCGGTATTCAACATTTTGCCCGGCGCAGACCTTTGACGGTCCGTGTCATCGCATCTCGCTGCCCATCCGCCAAGTCCGTTCGGTTTCGCTGTGACGCTCACGGCCTTAAGAGGATGTATCCATGGTTGCCGTTGTAACGAATATCGCAAGTGGTGAAAGCATTACCGTCGCATCGGGAAACATCTCTGTCCGTGAACCAAGTGTTATTCAGCTTGAGGTCGGCCCGAAAGACATTGCTGCGACCATCCGTCAGGGCGACGATCTCGTCATCCGCCTGCAGAACGGTGAGGCGATCCGAGTTGCCGATTTCTACGCCAGCGGCCCTGGTGAAGCATCAAGCAAGCTGGTCCTGGTGGATGAGAACGGGGTCGTCTGGGATGGCAACCACACCGTCGGAGAAGCCGATTTCTCATTCACCGAGTCAGCCGGCGGCGACCAGTTGGTGGGTGGCGCTGAAGGTGGGGGCGATGCATCCATTCTCGGCCTTGCTGCACTCGGCGCGCTTGGAGCTGGAGGAATAGCTCTCGCTTCCGGAGGCGGCGGCGGCGCCGGTGGCGACGACAACGATGACTCGGACGCAGATGCAGACGCGGATGCAGATGCTGACGCCGATGCAGATGCCGATGCAGACGCCGATGCGGATGCGGATGCCGACGCGGATGCGGATGCAGATGCTGACGCCGATGCAGATGCCGACGCGGATGCGGATGCAGATGCTGACGCCGATGCAGATGCCGACGCGGATGCGGATGCGGATGCTGACGCCGATGCGGATGCCGACGCGGATGCAGACGCCGATGCCGATGCGGATGCCGACGCGGATGCGGACGCGGACGCGGATGCCGATGCGGATGCCGATGCGGATGCCGATGCGGATGCCGACGCGGATGCGGACGCGGATGCAGACGCGGATGCCGATGCAGATGCAGATGCAGATGCGGATGCAGATGCGGATGCAGATGCAGATGCAGATGCAGATGCTGATGCAGACACAACCGCCTACGACAATACCGCCGTCGCGTCGATCAACCTTTCCCCCGTGGTGACCAACGTTGATATAGGTACCCAGACTTACGGCGTTGCCGTCAGCCTTGGTGGCTTGGATCTCCAGGTGCTTCCGAACGTCGAAACGATCGATTTCAACGTCGAGGAGGGCCATACGCTCGATGCACGTTTTGAACTCGACGAGGGCCTAAGTCTCGGCGTTCTGTCCGATTATCAGGTGGTCATCCAACGATTTGACGGTGTCCAGTGGACCAACGTCACAGGCACCGGCACCGGCAATGCCACACTGCTGGACCTGCAGTTGCTGGATGGTGCACCGACAGTGAGCCTGGAGGATCTTGGACCGGGCCAGTACCGCGCCTTTATCGCCTATGACGGCTTGCTGGGTGCGGGCCTCGGAAGCGAGCTGACGATCACCGGGACGGATACCGACACAACCAGTATCGGCGCCATCGCCGTAGTTGCTGCCAGCGGCAACGTGATCACCGACGCAGGTATCGGCGGCGAAATCGACGCGGTCAATCCCGGCACCATCATTCAGAGCATCAATGCCACACCGGTGACCGCTGCAGGCGCAACCATCCAGGGAGATCACGGTACACTGGTCATCGGCCAGGATGGCAGCTACACCTACACCCCGAACCCCGATGCAGCCGGCATCGGACGGGTAGACTCCTTCGAATACACGATCTTCGATCCGCAAACCCAGGCGACTTCGACTGCGGAACTGCATGTCCAGATCGACAGCGAGGGACAAAACCTCACCTTCTCGACGATTGATCCAACGGCGGATGCGAGCCTTGGAATTGTCGCCACGGACGACGCTGGGGCGGCGACCGTCGTGACCACTCACCCGGTGACGGAGGCCGTGAACGCCGACTTCCTCGATGTCTCGTTGGGACTGTTTGGGGGAAGTGAAACGGGAACGTTCACGGTGGCCGCCGGATCCGTGGCAACGGTTCAGATCGGCGCGGACACAGACCAGCTTCTGGGTCTCCTCGGGACAACGACGATCGCCGTCGAAATGCAGCAGGCTGACCTCAGTTGGACGGTCGTCGAAACCAGCACAGGTGCCAATCTGGCCGAGCTTGCCGGTTTGCTTGGCGGCTCCACAGGCCTGGAACTGCAGGACCTGGACGCGGGCAACTACCGCGTTACGGTATCGCAGGATGGCGTGAACATCGGTGGCAACATCGACGTGCAGCTCGCCACGTCGACCAGTGACCTCGGAACGGTGATTTCCGATGGCGTAGTCGCGGCAGTCGGCAACGTTCTGGACGGTGATACGCTCGGCTCCAACTTCACCAACTTCCAGGTGTCCAATGGGACAGTGTTTGTCGATCCGGCCGCCGCAGGTACCGTCATCGTGGGTGATCACGGCACGCTCAAAGTCTCTGCCGATGGCAGCTATTCCTATGAGCCGAACGACACACTCGGCCTTGATGGAATGACCGACAGCTTCACCTACCGTCTCGTTCATCCCAATGGAGAGGTCGTTGAAGCAGAGTTGACGATCCTCATCGACCAGGCCGAGCCCGTCGCCGGAACGTCGATGATGATGGCGGCCGATACAGGCTCTGAAGCTTTGCAGCCGAGCATGCTGACGTCCGCGTTCGCAGACGTCGACCTCCTGGATCACGATACCGGAAGCCACGGCCGTTTCGGCGATCTGACAGACGTCATCTCGCTGGATGGTGTGAGCACCGAACTCGGTGAGTTCATCGATCTCGGGAGCGTCAGCGCACTGCCGATCGACGTTGGCCTCCACGAACTTCTAAGCGGAGACACGGGCCTTGTCGTGGACGGTGACCTTGATATCGGCGGGCTCGCCGTGGCTGACGGTGTTGCCGACCTGCCCGAGTTTGCCGGCAACCTCGTCCCCACGATCTTGGACGATACGACCGTGGACCTGCTGGACGGTTCGGCCGCAGACAGTGTGCTGCATGGCGGCTTGCTGGGGGGAACTGTGGGCAGCCTGCTCGACGACGACGCTCTGCACCATGCCGGTACCTCAGTGATCTAGCCCTCAGTCGTGCTGCTGCCGGTTCTGCGGCAGCGGCACGACACCCGCTCGCCCGTCGTTTGCAGACGCTTGAAAGGCACGGCATTGACCCAAGCAACACCTCAGTTCGACGTCGTGCAGCAGAACCAGGCGGACGACTGGATCGAAGTGTTTGAGCAGGTTGCCCGGATTTACGGACTGGGCTTCTCGATCGAAGCGGCCCGCAAGGCTGCGGCGGCTTATTCGCTGGAAGACCAGGCGAAATACGTCCAGTGGCTCGCGCAAAAATTCGGGCTTCGTGTGAAGCTGGCTCAACCCAGTCTGGACATGATGACCAGCTGGAGGCTTCCCGTCATCGTGCAGCTCAAGGACGGGTCGGTTGCAACGGTTGTCGCCATCGATGCGCAACGCAATGGCGCCGTCGTCTTTGCAGGCGACAACGGTCTGAAAACGACGCTGGCGATCGATGTGCTGTGTGCCGAGGCAACGCTTGCGGCCATTCCCAGGCCGGCACGCTCCACACCTGACTCGAGGGTGGACACCTATATCGCCCCGCATGACGAAAGCTGGTTCAGACGGTTCGCGCTCGGTGACCTGCGCCCCTATGGCTACGTTCTGGTCGCATCCCTGATCGCCAACGCGCTGTCGCTCGCCGGCGTCATCTTTTCGATGCAGGTCTATGACCGCGTTGTCCCCGCCAACTCCATGAGCACGCTTTATGTGCTGTTTGCAGGCGTCATGCTCGCCGTGCTGTTCGACTTTGTCGTTCGCAAGATCAGAGGTTCGATCATCGATATCCTCGGCAAGCGCTGTGATCTGCGAATGTCCGATCTGATCTTCGGCCACGCGCTGCGTGTGAAAAACAGCGTCCGCCCAAGATCGACCGGAACATTCATTGCTCAGTTGCGGGATCTTGAGCAGGTCCGCGAGGTGTTCACCTCGACCACCGTTGCCGCAGTCGCGGACCTGCCGTTCTTCTTCCTGTTTCTGGTCATCTTCTGGTTCGTGGGCGGGATGCTGGTCGTCATTCCGGCGGTCGCACTCGTGCTGCTTGTCCTGCCCGGAATTCTATCACAACGAAGACTGCACCAGAGCGCCAGCGCTGCAATGCGCGAGGCATCACTCCGCAACGCGATCCTGGTAGAGAGCATTCAGGGCATCGAAGACATCAAGATGCTGCAGGCGGAGGAGCGCTTCCAGCAGAAGTGGAATAACTACAACGCGGTCAATGCCGATGCCCAACTGAAGATGCGCGTTCTGACGTCGTCTCTGACCGGCTGGAGCCACAGCGTTCAGACGAGCGTTTACGCGTTCATCGTATTCTTCGGCGCACCGATCGTCATGGCTGGGGACATGACAACGGGTGCGCTTGTTGCCTGCTCCATTCTCGGTTCCAGGATGATGGCGCCGATGGCGCAGCTCACCCAGGTTCTCAGCCGTGTCCAGCAGGCAAAAATCGGGCTGAAGAGCCTTGACGCGATCATGCAGATGCCCGTCGACCATCCGGTCGCCGAGACACGCATATCCATCTCCGCCATTGCCGGAACCTACGAATTTCGATCGACCGCGTTCCACCACGCGGAGCCTGCCAGTAAACCCGCTCTGGTGCTGAGAAGCCTCAAGATCGCCGCCGGCGACAAGATTGCCGTACTGGGCAAGAACGGTGCAGGGAAATCAACTTTTCTGCAGGCGCTATCCGGGATGATCGAACCGAGTTCCGGCGAAGTCATGCTCGACAATATTGCGCTGAGGCATATCGATCCGTCGGATCTGCGCCGTGACGTGGGGCTGCTGACCCAGAATTCCCGCCTGTTCCACGGGACCCTGAGGGAGAACGTTACGCTCGGTGCCTCCAACGCCTCCCAGTCCGCAATCCTCGACGCGCTCTCGATCGTCGGTGCCGACGAATTTATCCGCGCTCTGCCGAAGGGACTGGACTACCCGTTGCAGGAGGGCGGCAACGGGCTGTCCGGCGGGCAGCTGCAGGCGCTCCTCCTCGCCCGCCTGCTGGTGCGCGATCCCAATGTCGTCCTGCTCGATGAGCCGACAGCCGCCATGGACGAGGCGACGGAGCGGTTGTTCATAGCGCGCTTCCAGACCTGGTCGCGCGACAAGACGGTTGTCATCGCAACCCATCGCATGCGGGTTCTGGAACTGGTCGACAGGGTGATGGTGTTCGACAAGGGTCAGCTGGTGCTCGACGAGGCAAAGGCAGATGCGATGACGACGCTGAAGGGCATCAAGCCGCTCGCCCCAGAAAAAACAGTGCCACCCAAACTGGTTCCTGTTCACAACACGTCTGGCGGGATTTGAAGACATGGCAGAGATCTCGAGCGACAAGGCTTCGGACTACGGGTGGGCTTTCGGTGACGAGGACGATGTCCAGCTGTCAAAGGCAAAGACCGTCATTCTTTTGGCCATGATCCTCCTGACAATCGCGACGGTTTGGGCTTATTTCGCCATGCTTGAAGAGGTCTCCACCGGCGCGGGTCGTGTCGTTCCGATCAGGCGCGAACAGGTCATCCAGTCGCTTGAGGGGGGCATCGTTTCGGAGCTCTTTGTTCGCGAAAACCAGATTGTAGAAACCGGCCAGCTTCTGGCGCAGCTGGATCCGACGATCACCGAATCGGATGTCGGTGAATCATCGGCCAAATACCGTGCCTCGCTTGCGGCCGCCGCACGCCTGACGGCCGAGATCAACCGGACAGCTTTGACCTTTCCGACCGAGCTGAATGCCTATCCGGATCTCATCCGTTCGGAAACCCAGCAATTCGAGGCGCGGACGACAAGCCTTGAACAGTCTCTGGAATGGATGGAACAAGCGATCGTGCTGGCCAAACGCGAGCTGGAAATGAGCGAGTCGCTTGCCAAGATCGGCGCCGCCAGCAATGTCGAGATCATCCGGCTGAAGCGGGAATTGGTCGATCTTGAAATGAAGAAGGTCGATATCGCCGCCAAGCAGAACCTCAGCGCCCGCGAGGAACTCGCCAAGGCAAATTCCGACATCACATCGCTGTCCTCGACCATCAAGGGACGGTCCGACAGCCTGCAGCGCCTGACGCATCGCTCACCGGTGCGGGGCATCGTCAAGAATATCGAGGTGTCGACGATCGGTGGCGTCGTGCCGCCAAACGGCAAGCTCATGGATATCATCCCGCTCGACGACGAGTTGCTGATCGAAACGCGTATATCGCCACGCGATATCGCCTTCATTCACCCCGATCAGCGCGCCAGCGTCAAGATCAGCGCCTATGACTACGCCGTCTATGGCGGGCTGGAGGGACGGGTAACTGCGATTTCCCCCGATACCATGCGCGACGAGGTCGATCCCAACACGTTCTATTACCGTGTGTTCGTGCAGACCACCACAGATGCGCTGGTGACCGCGCAAGGGACGCGCCTGCCGATCGTTCCGGGCATGGTGGCAACCGTCGATGTCAACACGGGCAGCAAGAGTGTGTTGGACTACTTGATCAAACCCTTCAACAAGGCGCGCGAGGCGCTGCGCGAGCGATAGGTGACCATGCCCGCAGAAACTTTCGGCCTTGCGCGGCTGGATCGTCTTCGAGACCCTGTTCGGCAGGTCATCCAACCACTCGACGCACCGCATCCGGCTTATGTGCTGTTTGTCTCGATCAGCGACGGAGACAGACGAGCGTCCGTTGCAACGGTCGGCGCCGACAGTTTTGACGCAGCCTGGCAAAAGGCTTTAAGCGCCGCCGGCGACCTCCTGGACAGCCAGAGGCTCGACGGCCGTCTGTTGCGGATCGACTGGCCAGTGCGGATCGAGAAGATCACGGTCAAGACCCTCCACAAACAGCTTGGTCGCACCAAGAGAAACTACTTCCGGCTCGGACTGTCGCTGGACGATCAATTCGAAACCGCGTTCCTGGACAACGAACTGAACGCCAACGCCATGCTTTATGGTGGCAACAAGGTCGAGCACTGCGTTCTAAACGAACGAAACTTCGCGCTCTATGCGAAGACACGATTTGGAAACGCGTTCGAAACGGATTTCGCCGAGGCGAGAGCGCTCTGGGCGTTTACAACGAGCGGTTTTTTTCTCGATGAGGAAGGCCGACACTACCGTCTTTGCGGCGAAGGTGCGGGAAGCGGTCAGCGTGAAGGTCAGCCGCTTGATCGTGCCATGCTCGATCGGCTGATCGACTCCTCATCCAGCTATCTTGCGTCTCAGGTCAAGCCGGACGGCGCGTTCGTCTACGGCTATCACCCGTGCTTCGACCGCGAGATCCGCACCTACAATGTCCTGCGCCATGCAAGCACGACCTATGCAATGATCGAAGCTTACGAGGTAACGAGGGATAGCAAGACGAGAGCTGCAATAGAGCGCTCGCTCGGGCAGCTGACCGGTCATCTTACCCGGATCGCGAGACTGCCTGATGGGGCCGAGGCCGCCTTTCTGATCGACGTCGGTTCGGAGATAAAGCTCGGCGGCAATGCCGTCTTCCTCCTGGCGCTCGCGAAATATACAAGTGTCATGAGCGATGATCGATATCTGCCGCTGATGGATAAGCTCGCCACGGGCATCGTTCATATGCAGGACGCAAAGACCGGTGAATTCCGCCACGTCCTGCTTTACCCGGACCTTTCCACCAAGGCCGAGTTCCGCACTGTCTATTACGACGGCGAGGCCGCCTTCGCGCTGATGCGCCTTTATGCGCTCACTCGCGATATCCGCTGGATCAGCGCGGTTGAAAAAGCTTTCGAGCATTTCCTGCGCCGGAACTACACGCAATATCACGACCACTGGCTGGGTTATTGCGCCAACGAACTGACGCTGTTTTGGCCGGAGGAACGCTATTTCCGCTTCTGCGTCGAAAATGTCAGCACCTATCTCGATTTTGTCGCCAATCGCATCACCACCTTTCCGACACTGCTGGAACTGATGATGGCAACCCGGCAGGCGCTGTCGCGGATTGCTGACCACCCGGATCTGGTTCCGCTCCTCGGCGAGATCGACCTTGCAGCGTTCGAGGTAGCGCTCGAAAAACGCGCTCATTACCTGCTGAACGGTCATTTCTACCCGGAGGTGGCGATGTTCATGCGCAACCCAAGGCGGATCATGGCTTCGTTCTACATCCGCCACCACGCGTTTCGCGTCCGGATCGACGATGTGGAACACTATCTGTCCGGGCTGATCGCCTATCGCGCGTATCTGAACGAGAAAGAGGCGTTCAAATCGCTGGTCTCTCGCCAAGGAGGAGCCGGGTCATAGTACGGCTCACCAAGGGCGAGTGGCGTAATGATCGGTTAGTCGCGCAGTGACATTTTACCATATCAAGAATGACCATTGGGGAAGCTCGAACAGATCGAGATAAAGGATCCTCAGAAACTAGCGACCCTAGGCGTGGAAATATGATATATTTTCCATGTTCTATGCCGTGGGATCGAATTGTCTTGAGACGTGTCTACATCCATGCACTCCTTGCCTATGGGGCCTTCTCCATCACTGACGCTAGTGTAAGGGCCGCCGGCGGCGGCCATTTGTCGGTCTTCCAGATGGCATTCATCGTCAACGTCTTCGCAGCTCTGGCCGTTCTCTTCACCCGCCATCCCGGCGAACGATGGCGCGACTTCTGGCGCACCGCCCATCCTCTTGCCGTGCACGGCCGCGCGATCTGCGGCGTTGTCGCCAGTCTTACAGGTGTCTACGCTTTCACCGCGATCCCGCTGGCGCAGGCCTACGCGCTGGTGTTCATGGCGCCCCTGTTCGTGACCATCATGTCGGCACTGGTGCTAAAGGAGCATGTGGGGATGTGGCGCTGGTCAGCCGTTATCATCGGCTTCATCGGCGTTCTCCTTGTCGTGAAGCCGGGCCACGCGGCATTCGAGGGCGGCTATCTTGCCGCGATGTTCACCGGCCTCGGCACTGGCTCGGCGGTCATCATTCTTCGGCGCGTTAACGGCAAGGTTAAGACAACCAGTGTTCTGGGAACACTCATCGCCTACCTTCTCCTAGTCAACGCGGGGGTTATGCTCATCCACGGCGCCAGCGTGCCGACATTGAAGGAATGCGCCCTGCTGGCGCTTGCCGGCATGTCTTACGGCCTTGGTCAATGGGCCTTCGTGTCGGCCACGCGACACGGGAACGCTACCCAGATCGCGCCAATGCACTACTCGCAGCTGGCGTGGGCTGTGGTCTTCGGCGCATTGATCTTCGACGAATTTCCCGATGCCGTTGCGCTTGTCGGTATCTCGATCATAATTTTCGCTGGCCTCTTGACGGTCTTGCGCGAGAAAATGCGTGGCACGAGCGGTCCGATCGGTCAGGCTGCAACCGTTGACAACGCCGACCTCGGGCACGATGCCGCGGAAAAATATCCGCCACCCATTCCCAAATAAAATATTTGATATATCATGTATCGTCTAACTGAGGCGCAACAGGGATGGTCGTGCAGACATGATGGGCAAGCCGGTGTTCGGGGTCGTGGCCGACGATCTCACAGGTGGAATGGAAACTGCCGCAATGCTTGTCGCGCACGGCGTCGACTGCGCATTTGTGACCGATCCTGAGGCTGTGGATACCATCGGCGATGTCGACGCTATCGTCGTTGCGCAGAAAACCCGCGTCATTCCGGCGGCACAAGCCGTGGCAAGAACCGAGAGAGCGGCCCGAGCATTGCTTGCGCGCGCCACACGCCAAATCTTCTTCAAGTATTGCGCAACGTTCGACTCGACCGATGACGGCAATATCGGCCCCGTGGCTGACATCCTGATGGCGACCACCGGCGCGCCCTATGCCGCCTTCTGTCCTGCCTCGCCGGCACTGAAGCGTACAGTCTACAACGGGCACCTGTTTCTCGGCAGCCAACTGATTTCGGAATCCCCCAAGCGGCACGATCCACTGACACCAATGACCGATCCGGACCTCGTCCGCGTGCTGCAGCGGCAGACGAAGACCCGAGTCGGGCTACTTGCCCACCCCGCCGTCAGCGAGGGCGGCACGACGCTCCGGCAGGCCGTCGCCGACCACGCAGCAGAGGGCATCCGCTATTTCATTACCGATACGATCTACGATCGTGATCTCGACGCCATCGCCGAACTGACCTGCGACTGGCCTCTAATGACCGGCAATGCCACAATCGTCCAGCACTATCCGGCGCTGTGGCGACAGAGAGGTCTCCTGACCGGCGAACCGCATACGCGCAGCCTTCAGCCTGTGTCAGGCAAGGGTGTCGTGCTGTCTGGCAGTTGCGCCGAACGGACACTCGAACAGCTCGCCGACTTCGAGCGGTCGCATCCCGTCCTGCGGATCGATCTAACTGACATCGACAGCGCCGAGTCCGCGGTCGATGCAGCCCTCCGTTGGGCGCTGCCAAAACTCGAGACCGGCCCAGTCGGACTGTCGACATCCGCCGCGCCAGAGGCCGTTGCCGCTGCGCAGGCGCGGTACGGCAGGGATGGCGCTGCGGCGCTTGGCGAAAAGATCGTCGGCGACCTTGCCGTCGCCTTCCATGGCGCCGGCGTGCGGCGGTTCGTCGTCGCCGGTGGAGAAACGTCCGGGTCCGTCGTCGAGCGCCTCGGCATCCGCGGCCTGAATGTCGGTCCCTATGGCGGACCGGGCGTCGGCACGGCGGTCACTAACGGCGATGATCCGGTCGCGCTTTGCTTGAAGTCCGGAAAACTCGGCCCGGTCGACCTGTTCACCCGGGCGCTGGCCTCGATGCAGAACCCGGAGGAGAACGCATGAACGAAATGGACCTACGCAAGACGATGCTTGACGTCGTCGCGACGCTCGAATTCAAGGGCTTCAATCACGGATCGAGCGGCAATGTCAGCTGCCGGCTTGGCGAAGACATGCTGGTCACACCGACCGGCGGCAACAGCGCCAACATGACGCCCGAGCGGCTGGTTCGACTGGATCGCAACGGCGACACGATCGGCGACGGCCTTCCCTCCAGCGAATGGCACATGCATCAGGCGATCCTGCACGCCTATCCGCATGTCCAGGCCATCATCCACACCCACGCCGACTGCTGCGTGGCGCTCTCCTGCCTCGCAAGACCAATCCCCGCCTTCCACTACATGATCGCCAGCTTCGGCGGTACGGACGTTCCGTGCGCGCCCTATGCCACCTTCGGCACGAAGGCGCTGGCGGACGGCGCCGTCGCGGCGCTGAAGAACCGCAAGGCCTGCCTGCTCGCCAATCACGGTATGATCGTTGCCGGAACATCCCTGCAACAGGCCCTGGACCTGACTGTGAAGCTCGAAACGCTAGCCCGCCAGTACATTCTGGCTCGCCAGGCCGGTGAGCCGGCCATCATTCCCGACGACGAGATCGAGCGGGTTCTGGAACGCTACAAGGGCTACGGCCGCAGCCGGTTGCCCGGCTGATCATAGGGGGAAAAGCTCCATGGAGATCACTGGTCATTCGAAGATCATGTTCGTGCTGGCAGATCCCGTAGACCATGTCCGCGCCAGCGCCGTGCTGAATGCCTACTTCTCAGGGATCGGTGAGGATGTGGCGACATCGCCTCTCGCCGTTCTCCCGCAGGACCTTGGGACCGTTGTCAATGCGATCCGCCTCATGGGCAATGTCGTCGGTTTCGGTGTCACCATTCCGCACAAGGTGGCCATCATGCAGCTTCTCGACGACGTCACCGATCGGGCCGGGATGATTGGCGCCGTCAACTTCGTACGGCGGTGTCAGGACGGAAGGCTGGTGGGGGACAACCTGGATGCGCCCGGCTTCCTCGCAGGCCTCAGCGCCCACGGATTTTCAGCCGCCGGCAAGCGCGTCCTGCAACTGGGCGCGGGCGGTGCAGGACGCGCGACGGCACTCGCGGTCGCACAGGCTGGAGCCGCCGAACTGCGGATCTCCAATCGAGACCAAGCCCGGGGCCACGCACTCGCCGTTGCGGTTCAAGCCCTCTTTCCGGCAACACAGGTGTCGGCCGGGCCGGCCGCCGCCGAAGCGTTTGATCTGATCGTCAACACGACCCCGCTCGGAATGAAGGCTGCCGATGCGATGCCGGTCGATATCAGCAACATTACCAGTTCTACGGTTGTCTACGACATCATCGTCAATCCGCCGGTAACACGATTGATGGATGCCGCCAGAGCGCGTGGAGCCGTTACCATCGGCGGAAAAGCCATGCTCGACGCGCAAATGGCCCTTGTCGCAACGTTCATTAAGCGGTAGCATTCCGATATATCAAATATCATAGAGGAGTTCGACACGTACAAAGACGGGATCGACTGCAATCTGGAGGGTCCTTCCGGTCTAAGCCAAGCCAAACAATAAAAAATGGGAACAGGCTTCAGTGACGATAGCAATGAACAGAGAACCGGCGGCAGGCGCATCCATTCGCATCAGCCGGCTGGAAAAGCGCTTCGGGAGTGTTGTCGCGGTCGACGGCGTGGATATAGACATCGCCGCCGGCGAATTTCTGGCGCTGCTCGGGCCGAGCGGCTCCGGCAAGACGACAATCCTGATGAGCGTAGCGGGCTTCGAGTTTCCGACGAGCGGAAACATCGTCGTCGATGAGGAAGACCTCACCTATCTCCCCGCCAACAAGCGCAATCTGGGAATGGTGTTTCAGAACTACACGCTGTTTCCGCACATGTCCATTTTGGACAACGTGGCGTTCCCTCTGAAGATGCGCGGCATGGCGAAAGCCGAGCGACACGCAAAGGCTGAAGAAGCACTCGCCACCGTACGCCTCGCCGGGTACGGGAAGCGCTTCCCCAACCAGTTGTCGGGTGGGCAGCAGCAGCGCATCGCGCTGGCGCGGGCTATCGTCTATCGACCCCGCGTCCTGCTGATGGACGAGCCTTTGAGCGCCCTCGACAAGAACCTTCGCGAAGATATGCAGCTTGAAATCAAGCGCCTTCATGCCGAGCTCGGCATTACCGTGATCTTTGTCACCCACGACCAGAGCGAAGCGCTGACCATGGCAGACCGGGTCGCGGTGCTGAAAGACGGCAAGATCCAGCAGATCGGCCCGTCGCGCGAGCTTTACGAGCGTCCAGCCAATCTCTTCACCGCCGGATTTATCGGCGAGATGAACTTCATCAACGTCACGGTGGAAAGCATCGGCGACACGATGACGGTGCTCCTGCCATCAGGCGAGCGCTGGACCGTTCCGGCGAGTGCTGCGGTCGACACCATGAAAGCCGGCCAGAAAGCTGTCCTCGGCTTCCGGCCCGAGCGCCTGCATCTTGGGACGGCAGGATCCGACTACACGTTGCAGGCGACCCTTTCGGACGTCGTCTACGCGGGATCGGCCCTGCTTCTGATCGGCAAGCTGCCCGACGGCTCCGAAATCCGGGCACGTCTTCCTGGTGCTTCGGATCTTGCTGCCCTGACCCGGGGTGCGACAGCGACCTTCGGCGTGCCGAAAGAGGCCATCCTGCTTTATGCCGGAGGCGCGAAGTGACCAGCCACACCCGATCCCAGTTCTGGCATTCCGACGGCCGGCGCTTGAGCGGACTGGCAACCCTTCTACTGCTGTCGCCATTCTTCGCCATTATCGCCTTCGTGTTCCTCTATCCGATCGCACAGCTTCTTTATATCAGCGTTATGGAGCCTACCCCGACGCTCGACAATTATGCGCGGGTCGTCACCAATCCTGTCTATGCTCGGGTGCTGATGCGCACAGTCTGGACGGCTGTGCTGGTAACCGGACTTGCGGTGCTTCTCGGTTTTCCAGTCGCCTACTTCATGAGCCGCGCTGGCAGGACAGCAGCGGCCCTGGTGGGCGCCTGCGTCATCCTTCCCCTGTGGTCGAGCGTGCTGGTGCGCACCGCTGCATGGTCCTTCCTGTTCCAGCGGGAAGGCCTGATAAACTCCGGCCTCCTCGCAATCGGCATCACGTCCGAACCGCTGAAACTGCTCTATACCCAAGGCGCGGTCGTCGTCGCGATGACCCATGTGCTGCTGCCATTCATGATCCTGCCGATCTTCGGGTCGCTCCGCGCAATTCCGGACGACTATCTGCGTGCCGCCGCAGTTCTGGGCGCATCCCGTTTTGCGGCGTTTCGTGAAGTGATCCTGCCGCTCAGCCTGCAGGGCATCGCAAGCGGCTCGCTGCTGGTATTCCTGACGGCGCTCGGCTTCTTCATCACGCCGGCGCTGCTCGGCTCACCGCAGGAACTTATGATTGCGACACTCGTCTCGCAGCAAATTCGTGAGGTGCTGGACTGGCCCTTCGCTTCGGCGCTCGTCGGTGTCTTGACGCTGTTCGTTACTCTGCTGGCGATCATCTTCAGCAAAACCCTCCGGTTCGACCGCCTGATGGGAGCGCAATCATGAAACCACCCGTCGACAAAGGCTCGCTGGCTCTCGGCGCATATGTCTACGCCGTTCTCGCCTTCATCATCATTCCGCTGGTCATTGTCATCCCGATGTCCTTTGGCACAAGCGACTACCTGGAGTTCCCTCCACGCGGCTTTACGCTGAAATGGTACGAGGAATTTTTCGCCAGCCGCCAATGGCGCAACGCCATGTGGCTCAGCGTGCAGGTTGCCTTCCTCACCGCGATCTCGGCGTCGTTCATCGGCACCGCGGCGACGTACGCCATGGTCCGCGGAAGGAGCAGTCTCGCGACGCTCTTCCAGATCCTGCTGATCGGCCCGATCATTGTCCCGCACATCGCGCTGGCGGTCGGTCTCTACCTGTTCTTCCAGTCGATCGGGCTGTCCGGGACGGTTCCAGGCTTTGTGCTTGCCCACACCATCCTGGCGCTTCCCTTCGTCGTGTTCACAACCGCCTCTGCACTTGGGAAGGTGGATGCGAACCTGGAAGCGGCGGCGATGAGCTGCGGTGCGAGCCGTTTCAACGCTTTCCGTTTGATTACGCTTCCCCTCATTCTGCCGAACGTGGTGAGCGGCGCGCTGTTTGCCTTCATCATCTCCTTCGATGAACCGGTCGTTTCCTTCTTCCTGTCCGGTGTCCGCTACAAAACCCTTCCGCGACGGATGTTCGAAGACATCGAGCAAAACCTGACCCCCATCATTCCGGCGATCGCCACGCTGCTGATCGTCCTCTCCATAATAATACTCGCCGTCGCCTTCCTCATGAGGTCGCGAGCCAAAACCTGACTGGGAACCACGCGTAAAACTGAAAAACAAGAGGAGAACCATCATGCCGATACAGAACTGGAAATGGACCACCGCAGCGATCACAATCGCCGCAGGAATAGCCGCCACGACGCCCGCCGTCGCGCAGGAACTGGAGGAGCAGCTGGTCATCGCCACGACAGGCGGCCTGATGGGCAATTCGCTTGCCAAGTATTTCTACGAACCGTTCGCCGAGGCCAAGGACGTTGAAGTGGTGCCCGTCGCCATCGAGGTTCCCGACCAGTGGGCGCGTGCGGAAGCGATGACGCGCACAGGAAACGTCGAATTCGATATCGTCACTGCCACCGGCCCCGATCTCGTCGCGCGCACTAACATGCTCGAGAAGATTGACTGTAGCCAGCTTCCCAGCGTGCAGAAATTCGGCGTTGCGGATGCTTGCACGCCCTACGGCGTCGCCCGGACCACCGGTGGCATGCTGATCAACTACAATACCGACGTGTTCAAGGACAAGGCGCCGAAGACCTGGGCGGACTTCTGGAACGTCAAGGACTTCCCCGGCCCGCGCGGCCTGCCTGACACGGGCGATCGCGACTGGTGGGTTCCGGTCGCCGCACTTCTGGCAGACGGAGTGAAACAGACCGAACTCTTCCCGCTCGATCTTGAACGCGCGTATAAAAAGCTCGATGAAATCAGGCCGCATGTCGCGGTCTGGTGGAAGACCGGCGACCAGGTGCAGCAGATCATGCGCAACAAGGAAGTCGTGATGACCATGAGCTACTCCGGCCGCGCGCTGGCAGTGGTCAAGGAAGGCGCGCCGGTTGCCATGTCCTGGGACGGAGCCATCCGCGACACCGGCTATATGGCGATCCTCAAGGGTGCGCCCGACAAGAATGCTGCGCTTGCCTATCTCGACTTCTTCTACGCCAATTCCGAAGCGCATGTGCCTTTCATGCGTGACGTGAACTACGCGACCGGCAGCAAGACCGTCTACGACCAGCTGAAGCCGGAGGAAGCAAAGCTGTTTGCGACTTCGCCGGAGAACTACGAGAAGCTGGTGAAACCGGACTTCACATGGATCGGCGCCCATCGCGACGAACTGCGTCAGCGCTGGACAGCCTGGCTGACCCGCTAATCGCTTTAAAACGGTCAGTCACAACTGCTCCTCATCGCCTTCTCCCCGTCTGTGGGGGGAAGGCCCAACATGCCGATAAGCAAATCCATACGACTGCAACGACAGGACGATTTCCATGGATCACACCAGTGACCCGAACGCGCTGCGCTATGTCATCGACCCGCAACGGCTCGATCTGGTGGAGGAGTTCCGCGACAGCCCGCTTGGCGTGCATGGGGCCGAACTTCGCAAGATGCTGGCCAAGATGCGCTGGGGCAAAGCCCAGGGTCGTCTCGTGCTGGTCGTGCTGGAGGCCGGCAAGGCCTGGCGCCTGTCGCGCATTCCCGAGCGGCGCGGCGATCCGATGCCTTTCGTCGACGAGCGCATCTTCACCTCGCTGGCCGAGGCGGAATGGCATGTCTTCAAGATCCGCTGGCAGGCCATGACGGGTGCAACATTACCCCCGGAGTATCAAGGTGATCTATAAGACCAACGAGTATCTCGGCTACCCCGACCGCATCAGCGTTCCGGCCGGAGAAACCGTCAAATTCCAGCTGTCGAGCAAACGCGACGCCGTCAAGGTTGAAGTCATGCGCCTCCGCTGCGGTGACGTCGACGTCAACGGACCGGGCTTCAAGTACGACCTGATGGATAGCACCATCGATGGCGTCCACACCTGCCTCGACCAGGAAATCCGCCCCGGCTCCTGCGCGGTGATCCCTCATGGTGGCGCACTCGTACCGAGCGGTACCGCATGGTCTTTCGGCTGCTACATTTATCCGACCCGCATCGCCGACAACGCCCGAGGTATCATGGGCAGCTGGTGCGAAAGCACAGCCGAAGGATATGCGCTCGAACTCGATGTCGAGGGCCATCCCGTTCTGCGCACCGGAAGCCTTAGCCTGACCCTCGACGTCAGGGCGCGCGAGCGTGTCTGGTCCTTCATCTCCGCAACTCTCGACTTCGCAAAGAAGACTGCAACGCTGTCGTTGATCGTGCCTGCCGACGGCACGCGTCCGGCTGTTGCCCATGCCGAGACTTTCGACCTTTCCGACATGTCGGCACTCGACAGCGGCCTGGATTTTCTAATCGCAGCGCATCATCTGGACGGCGCGAAACGTTACACTGCCCACTTCGACGGCAAGATCGAGGCGCCGCGGGTCGTGTCGCTGGCGCTGAGTGCCGAAGCGCTGAGGGTTTACGACTGCCAGCCTCGCACCGGCTCTGCCGCACCCGGTCTTGTCGCCTCCTGGGACTTCGGCGAAGGTATCACCTCGCTCGACGTGAAGGATCTTTCCGCCAACTGCCTGCACGGGCGTCTGCACCAGTTGCCCCGCCGCGGCGTCACGGGCTTTTTCTGGTCCGGTGCGGTTCATGACTTCCGGCTTGCGCCGCGCGAATACGCCGCCATCCATTTTCACAACGATGACATCTACGACTGCCAGTGGCAGGCGACCTTCTCTCTCGATGTGCCCGAGGAGTGGCGAACCGGCGTCTATGCGCTGCGGCTGACGCCGGCCGGCGACGAACCGGAGCCGGACTGCGAGAGCTATGTGACGTTCTTCGTCACACCCGGCAAGAAGACGAAGCGGGCCGACCTCGTGGTCGTGCTTTCGGTTGCCACCTATCTGGCCTATGCCAACAGCGCGCTGCGTCTCTATCAGGTGCATTTCGAGACGCTGATGGAGCACGTGCTGTGGCTGCCGCTGGACGATGTCTACATGCAGGAGCATCCTCAGATCGGCCAGTCTACCTATGACAGCCATGTCGATGGATCCGGCCGCGCCTATTCGTCCTGGCTCCGTCCGGTGCTCAGCATGCGGCCGCGCGGCTACTGGTTCAACCTGATCAACGACACCCATATTCTCGACTGGCTCGAGGAGAAGGGCATCGCCTACGACGTCATCACCGATATCGAGCTGGACCGCGAGGGTGCCCGGGCGCTCAAACCGTACCGGGCGATGATGACGCCGACGCATGCCGAATACTACTCTTTCAACATGATGAACGGCATCATGGAGTACCAGAATGCAGGCGGTCGCCACGTCTCGATGGGCGGCAATGCCTTCTACTGGCGATGCGGCTTTCATCCCGCGGCTCCGGCGGCGCTCGAAGTGCGCCGCGGCATGGCGGGTACGCGCACCTGGGAGTCCGAGCCGGGCGAAGTGCATCTGGCAGGTACCGGCGAACCGGGTGCACTCTGGCGGCACAGCGGCTTTGCGCCACAAAAACTGGTCGGCACGGGCTTCTCGGCCATGATCAACGACACCTGCACCTACTATGTGCGCATGTCCGACAGTGAGGATCCGCGAGCGGCCTTCATCTTCGAAGGCACCGGCAGACACGAAAAATTCGGCGATTTCGGCTTCCGCTATGGCGGCGCCGTCGGCAGCGAGATCGACCGTCTCGACTACGAGCTCGGGACGCCGCGCCACGCGCTGCTGCTTGCAACCTCCGAAGGTCTCGGCGCCGGCGCACTTCCGACACCGGAGGAGTTCCGAACCATGGTCGACGGGCTCGACGGCACCCAGAACGCACTTGTCCGCGCCGACATGGTGTTCTTCGAGACAGCCAATGGCGGGGCGGTCTTCGCTTCGGGCTCGATCACGTTCGGCATGTCGCTGGGCTACAACAACTACGACAACAATATCAGTGCCATCACGCTCAACGTCGTGAAGCGGTTCCTCGACCCGGAACCGTTCGTCCTGCCGAGTTTGGCATAGGCGGAAATGCCAGGTCGCACATGCCAGTGCGGCCTTTCGAACCCGGCGGCATCGACCGCAAATATCGCAAGAGACCTTTACCAATGGCAGACAGACCGGAATTCCAATCGCCTGAACTCGGCACCATGAATGTTGCGCCCCGCAAGGTGCGGCCAATGTATGCCGACGATCACTGGAACAGCCAGCCATGGTACGAAGCGCCGCGCGAAGATCCCGATATTCCCGAGGTCTATACCTACACAGATGCGATCTCCTACGATCCGGGCGACGAGGTCACCTTCCACTCGACCTCGACTGCCAAGACATGGCGCATGCAGATCTATCGTGACGGTTTGCACCCGGAGACGGTGCATGAGGTCGAGGCAATCAACGGCGTATTTTCGTCAACACCCAAGGACGCCTACCGCAATGGCTGCAACTGGCCGGTCAGTCATCAGTGGACGCTTCCGGCAGACCTGAAGTCTGGTTTCTACCGGGTCGTCTCGACCTGCGAGAGGCCAAACGGCATCAAGTTCGTGCAGCACCACTTTTTCGTGGTGCGCCCCACGGACAAAACCCGCCGCGCCAAGATCCTGATGGTCCTGCCGACTGGCACTTGGACATCCTACAATGACTTCGGCGGCGCCAACCACTATTTCGGCGTCGAGGGCGAAAATCAGGACCAGCCCTCGCCCGTCCTCTCGCTGGAACGGCCCTGGACGCGCGGGATCGTCTGGCTGCCAGCGGGCGCCCCGCGCATCTGCGCCGATCCGGCGCCGGAGATGGGTGATGCACCGCGATACGCAATGAAGGAATGGGCCTACGCCAACGGTTTCGGCCAGTATTATGCGGCTGCCGGATGGGCGCAATACGACCGTCACTTCGTGCTTTGGGCCGAAAAGGAGGGGTTCGAGCTGGACATGATTACCCAGACCGACCTGCACTACCGACCGAAACTGCTCGACGCCTATCCTTGCGTCACAATCATCGGTCATGACGAATACTGGACCTGGGAGATGCGCGAGACGATTGAGCGCTATGTCGAAGGCGGTGGACACCTCGCTCGCTTCGGCGCCAACTTCCTCTGGCAAATCCGGCTCGAGGAGGATGGCAAACGCCAGATCTGCCACAAATTCAAAGCAAGCCAGAAGGACCCGGTCGCCGGCACGGACAAGGCGCACCTGCTCACCAGCGCCTGGGAAGACCACACCGTGAAGTGGCCAGGCGCCTCCACCGTCGGCGTCAACGGTGCGCACGGGATGTACGCATCTTGGGGTGGTTTCGCCCCGAACGGCCAAAAAGGCATGACCGTTTACCGACCGACCCACTGGGCATTTGCGGGGACCGGACTGCACTATGCCGACATCTTCGGCGACAAGCAGCATATCTTCGCCTACGAGGTGGACGGGCTGGACTACACGTTCCGCCACGGCCTCCCCTACCCCGTCGAGGTCGAGGGCCAACCCGACACGATCGAGATCCTTGCCATGTCGCCGGCGGTTCTCGCCGAAGACGAGCCCGAAGGCGAAGGCTTCCGCTACTATGTGCGCGGCAGCGACCACGAGGGCCTTGTCGAATGCGTGACCGGCGAAGTGACGCCGGAGGGGCTCGCCAAATACAAGTACGGTTCCGGCATGATGGTGCACATGACCCGCGGCAAAGGCGAGGTGTTGACCGCCGCCACCTGCGAATGGGTCATGGGCCTGAAACGCGGCGATCCTTTTACCCAGCGCATCACGCGCAACATCCTCGACCGGTTCACGGCCCGCTGAACCGCACTGCGGGGAGCCGGAACAATGTCAGAAATGAACGATGGCTTAGGAGCGCCTTATCGATGAACAGTGCCATCAGCCACGAACGACAGCCCGCCGCCCGCATCCGTGATGCAGCTGAACTCGCGCGCATCGCCCGGTTACTCCGGCGTGACGTGATCAATCTCGTGGCGCCCACGGGCCAGGGCTATGTCCAACAGGGACTTGGTGCAGCCGATCTCTTTGCCGTCCTGTATTTTGCCGAAATGCGGATCGATCCGACCGACCCGCGGTGGCCGGATCGCGACCGCTTTCTTCTCTCGACGGCGCATAACACTGCGATCTTTTACGCGACGCTTGCTGCGCGCGGGCTCGTCGACCGAAATCTGGTGCGCGACTACTGCAAGGACGGCTCCGTATTCGAGGTCAACGCGTCGGAGCGGGTCGGCACGGCGATCGAAGCAACGCTTGGCTCGCTCGGACAAGGCCTTTCGGTTGGCATCGGCATGGCGCTGGCAGCACGGCGCAGGAAGTCGGACAGCCGCATCTATTTGGTGCTTGGCGACGGCGAATTACAGGAGGGCCAGCTCTGGGAGGCTGCCCTCTACGCTGGCAGCGCCGGTCTCTCCAATCTCTGTCTGATCATCGATTACAATAGCATGCAGGTCGAAGGTCACATCGACAAGGTAGTATCGGTTGAGCCCGTTGCCGAGAAGTTCAAGGCATTCGGATGGGCATCCGAGAACATCGACGGACACGATATTCCGGCATTGCTAACGGCGCTCGATCAAGCCCGTGGTCGGGACAGGCCGACCTGCCTCGTGGCCACAACGATTGCCGGCAAGGGCGTGCCTTCGCTCGAAGGGATCCTCGCACACAATCTGAAACTGCCAGCCGACGTCGCCGAGGAAGCGCTGGTCGCACTTGCTGACGCAAAGGAGCGCACATGAGCCAGAGCAAAGATCGCGGATCGCTGGAAGTCCTGGACTTCAACGCGCGTGGTGCGTCTGCGGCAACTGCACGGAAACACTACGGCGAAGCGCTATTGCAGGCCGCGCGCGACGACGAACGGATTGTATGCCTGACGGCGGATCTGACACTTCCAACGGAGACGGACCTGTTTCGGGATCAGTTGCCGGAGCGCTTTCACCAGGTCGGCATCGCCGAAGCCAATATGATCGGCATCGCCGGGGGCTTGGCCCGGTCCGGCGAAATCCCATTCGTTCACAGCTTTTGCGTCTTTGTCACCCGTCGCTGCTACGACCAGGTGGCGATGCAAGTCGCCTATCCACGCGCCAACGTGAAGATCGTCGGCGTCATTCCCGGATTGACGACACTGCTTGGTGTATCCCATCAGGCGATCGACGATATTGCCCTGATGCGCGCTTTGCCGAACATGACGGTAATCGAACCGAGCAGCCCGGACCAAGTACGTGCATCGGTCGCCGCGATCGCCAAGTATGACGGTCCCGTCTACCTTCGGCTAAAGCGCACCGACGGGACGGAAAGAGCCGGTGAAACCGCGTCCGAATTCACCATCGGGAAGATGCGGGTGCTGCGCGAGGGCAGACAGGGTCTGATTGTCGCCTGCGGCATGATGGTCGACATCGCACTGTCGGCCGCTGACGAACTGAGCCGCGAGGGCGTCGAAATGACGATCGTCGACATGTCGACGATCAAGCCGCTCGATCCCGACTTGATCGACCTCGCCCGACGGATGCCGCTCGTGGTTACGGCGGAGAATCACTCGATCATCGGCGGGCTCGGCAGCGCGGTGGCGGAGATGCTGATGGAGAACGACGTGTCGTCGAAATTCCGCCGGATCGGCGTCCGCGACACGTTTGCGGAAGGCGGCACCACGCCATTTCTCTTCGAGAAATATGGACTATCCGCAAATGCCCTAGCCGCGACGGTGCGGCAGACCCTAGCGCAGCAGGAGCGATAACAGGCGCTACAAACTTTGCAGAGTCAGGGAGTGGGTGGCGGCAGGTATCGGGTACCGCCGGATTTCTCTAGCAGGCGCACTAGGTTTTGGCCACCCTCCATCATGTCTGCCTGAATGGCCTCGCGTACCTTGTCCGCACGACGCTGCCGCAAGTACTTGAGGACGGAGAGGTGCTGATGCTCGTTCGGGTAGGTCGGGGGAGCGCTCGGGTAGTGAAAGTTCAAGAGCGGACCGTTGCGCATCCAGATATCGTCTAGTATGGCCAGGACCTCCGGCAGTTCGGACCCCTCGTACAGGCCGCGATGGAACTGCCAGTTGGCGCGCACGGCATCCGACCACCGCTGCTGCTGCTCCGCGGCAATCAGTTCGGCGTGGATGGCCTCCATACGATCGATGTCTGCTTCCGATACACGCGTCGTCGCGTGTTCCGCCGCAAGGCCCTCCAAGAACAGCCTGACCGTCCGCAGCTCGATATACTGCTTGGCGGTCATGTGGGACACGGCGATTGAACGACCCGCCTGCATTTCTAAAGCTCTGGCGCGAACGAGCTGCATGAGGGCTTCGCGGATCGGTGTTTCGGACACATTCATCGTTGCAGCCAGATCGCGGATCTTAAAGCGATGGCCCGGCCAGAAACGCCCTTCCATCAAAGCCTGCCGAAGGTTGTTGTAAACCAGTCCGGTGAGGCTATCACGTGCGACTGGTCCAACACCAATCGCGTCTGTCGCCCGATCCGATTCACTCATCTCATTCCCCATCACAGCCGAACCATGCCAACCAAGCCACGGACTATATATAATATACGTGAAGGGCGCAGGTTGTTTCAAGCTTAGGCGGCAGGAGCGTTGATTTGGGTGCAGATGATGCCCTGCCTCCCAGGATTCTCTCACCATTTGTTATGATACGTCGGCTGCACGAGACAGGGGTACTCGTTCGATTTTCTCTATTAAATATTGTTTGCCACCGACATATATGATATATCAAATTATCAGATGGAGTTTTCGATGTTAGAGCTGGTCAGGATGCAAGACGCCGCGTTGCGCTCACGTGCACAAAAAGTCGTTCCTGGTGGAATGTGGGGACACCTGAATGCTGCAAAGCTTCCGGACAGATATCCACAGTTTTTTAGCCACGGCGAAGGTGGCCTGCTTTGGGATGTCGATGGCAACCGCTATGTCGACTTCATGTGTAGTTGGGGTCCCAATCTCCTGGGTCACAAGCACCCCGAAGTCGAGGAGGCAGCCGAACGCCAGAGGCGCATGGGTGATTGCCTCAACGGACCAGCTGAAGTCATGGTCGAACTGGCCGAACTCGTAGTGGATACTATTTCCCACGCCGACTGGACAATGTTCCAGAAGAACGGCACCGACGCTACTACAACCTGCGTCACTGTTGCTCGCGCGGCGACCGGTAAGCGGAAAATCCTTGTCGCCAAGGGCGCCTATCACGGCGCAGTTCCGTGGTGCTCTCCGTCGCTCATCGGCGTAACGGCAGAAGATCGTGCTCACCTCGCCTACTACACGTTCAATGATATTGAATCGCTCGAAGATGCGGTCAATGGAGCTGGGGACGACATTGCCGCGATCGTCGTCTCGGCCTATCGCCACGATATGAGTTTTGATCAGGAACTGCCCACTCAGGATTTTGCCAGAGCCGTAAGACGGCTCGCCGACGCCAAAGGTGCGGCCGTTATCCTCGACGAGGTTCGCACCGGTTTCCGTCTTCATACGGCCGGCAGCTGGGAGCCGCTTGGCGTCAGTCCCGATCTTTCCGCCTGGAGCAAGGCAATCGCCAACGGTTACGCCCTTTCGGCGGTGACCGGCAGTGACTGGCTGCGCAAGGCGGCCTCGCAGGTGTTCGTCACCGGCTCATTCTGGGCTGGTGCCGTGTCGATGGCTGCCGCTCTTGCAACGCTGAAGGTGGTCCGCCGCGACAACGTCCCGGACAAAATTGCACGGCTTGGTCAAATGCTGCGCGATGGTCTGGAAACACGTTCACGCCAGTTCGGTCTATCGATCCGTCAGTCAGGCCCCGCGCAGATGCCGACCGTTCTGTTTGACGACGACGCCGACTTCGCGAAAGGATATGCGTTCTGTAACGCAACCCTTGCCAAGGGCGTCTATTTCCATCCGCGGCACAACATGTTCCTTTGCGCGGCACATACGGAAGCTGACATCGCCGTCGCTCTCGAAGCCGCCGAGCACGGATTTGCAACTGTTGCCAAGACTGCTCCGAATTAGCTCGGCGTGCCTCATGCGGCGTCGCAACGGTTACAGCTCGCTCGAGGCGCACTGAACGATCAACCAGAATGGGCTCGCTTCGAGAAATAGCTATAAGGCGGCCGCTTCACTCCTGATATTTCCGCATGAAGCGGCTGTCGATGCGATGCTTCCACTTGGCCACCCAGCGGCCGGCCACGGCTATGTTCCACTTGTCGGCAATGGCCCGCCCGTCGGCGAGAGAGATCAGTGCCAGCCATTGCCGTTGCGGTTGATAAGAAAGCGGGGCTTCTCCGCAGAGGCTGCGGCGGATGTTCTCGGCCAGAACCGGTCCTTGCC
The DNA here is from genome assembly GCF_050500205.1 of Neorhizobium sp. DAR64860/K0K1. Classification (NCBI taxonomy): domain Bacteria; kingdom Pseudomonadati; phylum Pseudomonadota; class Alphaproteobacteria; order Hyphomicrobiales; family Rhizobiaceae; genus Neorhizobium; species Neorhizobium sp. DAR64860/K0K1. The sequence continues at coordinate 504,773 of NZ_CP191458.1, forward strand.
GCACGGCAAACACGCCGGCCTTTGGACGGGGGCTCGGCAGAGATGCAACGTCGCCGGCAGCGAAGACATCCGGATGCGACAGGGATCGCAGCGTATCATCCACGCGAATGAAACCGTTTTGGTCGAGGAGAAGGCCGGTCTCGCGCAAGAAGCCTGGTGCGCCGCTCGACGTCGTCCAGATGACCTGATCTGCTGCGAGCCGCCGCCCATCGCGGGCGATGAGTTCAGCGTCGTGGAAAGCGACGACATCGAACGCGGGGTGATGGGCGATGGCCGCCCTTCGCAATTCCCGCTCCAACAAATGCCGCGCCCGCCGACTGCGCTCCGGAACCAGCTCCGCTGCCCGACCGACGAGGGTTATGCGGATGTCTCGTCCGGCAAACCGGCGTCTGAGCGCAAAGGCGACCTCGACGCCTGCCACCCCCTGCCCTACGACCGCGAGCGTTGAGAGCCGTCCTTCTGCGGCCAGCGCATCGAGCCGGGCAAGGCGATCGGCAAAGCTTGCGATCGGCTTTACGGAGATGCCGGCCGATATGCCTTCGGTCAGTATAGGGGTGGAGCCTATATCGATCGAGAGCAGACCGTAGCCGAGGCTTTGGCCGCTCGCAGTAAAGACGACGCGGCGTTCCGGGTCGATAGCGGTCGCCGTGGTTTCGGCAAAGGTGACGCGAGAGCGCGCGCACAAGGTCGCCAGATCGATGTGGAAATCGTCGAAACCGTATTCCCCCGAGATATGGCCCGGAAGCATGCCGGAATAAGGCGCATAGCGCGATGGCGAAACCAGCGTGATCTGCGCGCCGAGACCCATCTGCCCCAACAGGCGCACCACCTCGACATGGGCGTGGCCACCACCGAGAAGCACGACCGGGATTTTCGCGTTCGCCTCAGTCATGAGCTGCTCCCTTCATGCCAATACGATGAACGGGACCGCCAGCGGCCTCGGCATCCGCTTCGTCATGGGTGACAAGAATGACCGGCAGGCCGGCGGTTCTTGCACGCTCGAACACGAGGGTTCGCATCTGGGCGCGCAACTCCATATCGAGCTTGGAGAAGGGCTCGTCGAGAAGCAGCAATCTCGGCCGGGAGACGAGAACGCGAGCAAGCGCCACCCTGCCCTTTTGCCCGCCGGAGAGCGTGGCCGGGTCCCGATCCGCAAAATCTGCAAGGTTCATGTCGGCGAGAATGTCTGCCGCGATCTGCCGGCGTTGGCGGCGATCTCGCACATCTGCCGGAATGGCGAAGGCGACATTGGCGCCAACAGACATATGCGGGAAGAGCAGCGGGTCCTGGAACAGGATCCCGGCGCGACGGGCTTGCGGCTCCAGCGACAGGAGATCGACACCATCGACAAAGACGGTCCCTTTGGCGTCGAATACAGGATCGAGAAACCCGCCGATGAAGGACAGCAAGGTGGATTTGCCCGATCCCGAAGGTCCCATGACGGTGACGACTGAACCGGGAGGAACGTCCGCGGTCAGCGCAATCAGGCTGACATCACCCAGACGGATCAACACATTCGAGAGGGAGAGGCCATTGGTCGGCTGTCGCTGGACGATCATCAGACCCTCATATCCCGGCGGTTGCGGTGGAGCGCTGCGGGGATCAGCGCGAAGAGCACGAAGGCGAGGAAAGGCAGGATGGTCTGCAGCAGGGCATAGACTCCGATGACACGGCGATTGTTGCCGGAGGCTAGAGCGACGGCCTCCGTGGTGATGGTCGAGAGCCGCCCCTCCCCGATCAGGAGGGTTGGCAGATACTGCCCAACCGAGACGGCAAAGCCAAGGGCAAGCGCTGTCAGGATCGGACGGATCAGCATCGGCAGGCGGATAGACACGAGCACCGACAGCCGTGACCGGCCGAGTGCTGTCGCAATGATCTCGTAGCGACGGTCGAGCGCGCGCCAGGGATCGGCGAGCGAGAGGAAGACATAAGGCAGCACAAAAACCAGGTGGACGAGCACGAGGGCTGTCAGCCTGTAATCGCCGCCACCACTGCCGATGAAAAGCAGCTGCAGGCCGAAGACGAAGGTGATCTGCGGCACGATCAGCGGCAGGTAGAGCATCAACAGCGCCTTCTGGCTCACGCGGCGTCCCGTCTGAATCTCCCGCTCCAGGCAGCCGATGGTCAGCAGGATGGCCAGCAGCGTCGAGGCGAGACCTGTCACCAGTGTCGTTACGAGCGGATCGCCAATGCGCGGCAGGGCACTCATCCAGCTCCTTAGCGTAAAACTCTGCGGCAGGATATCGGGAAACTGCCAAAGACCGGCGAGAGACCAGATGGCCAGAATGGCGAGGCCTGCGAAGACGGCTCCGCCGATCAGGCCGACGACCAGGATCGAGGCCCGGCGCAGGAACTGGTCGCGAACGAACCGCCATCCCCTGTCCCGCGATGCGCGGAGCAGGACCGCAGCGACCCGCTCCAGCATCAACCACAAGAGCAATCCTGCCAGGGTGACGCCCAGTTGCAGGACGGCACCGGCCGAGGCGAGGAAACGCACGGACAGATCCGGATCGTTCATCCACTGGACGAGCCGGGTCGCGAGCGTGCCGGGCAGGTTGGGACCAAGGATCAGCGCCACATCCACGACCGAGGACGAGTAGGCGATGACGGCATAGACGGCAAAACGGATCTGCCGGTAAAGCGACGGCCAGAGCAGGTAGACGAAGCCCGCAATACGCCCATAACCGAAGGAGGCTGCAAGCCTTCGCGCAGCGGAAAGCTCCACCTGCGGCAGGGCCGCCAACGTGACCAGAAACAGGAACGGTGTTTCCTTGATCACGAGGCCCGCGATCATCGTCAGCCCCATCGGGTCATGCGGGATAAGAATGTCCGGCGGCCGATCAATGCCAAAGAGAGGCGCGACGAGGCGAATAAGGAAACCCGATGGCGCGATCAGGAAGGCGAGCCCGAAAGCGGCCGCCGCATGGGGCACGGCCAGGAGAGGCGACAGCAGATGCTGCAGGCGTGACAGCGTCGGTGTGCCGGCGTAACTCGCAACGAAGATCAGCGTGATGCCGAGAGAAATCAGGGTGGCGGCGAGGCCGGTTGCTACACTCAAGACTGCCGCTGTTGGCAGACCCGGTGTCGCCGCAAGATCTCGAAAGGGTTGCAGGCTGAGGTCATGTCCGCCGAGTGCGGGCAGATAGCCGAAGGCCGGCAGCAACGTGCCGAGGAGCCCGAAAGTGATCGGCAGGACCAGAAGGCTAAGCGTGACGGCAACCGCACTCCTCGGAAGAAGTGCGGTCATTCCGTTCAAAAAGGAGCGATCGGTCGCCTGGGCTGTCACAGCTCAGTTTCCGCTGGCGTAGCGCCGGCGCCATTCGACCTCGATGCGCTCCATCCAGCTCGCATGCGGCTCGGCAATCACGGGGCCGAGCTTGTCCGGCGCAAGGGTGGCTGCGCCGAGGTCGAGCGCTTTGAAGGCGGCACGATCCGGCTCCGGCAGTTTTGACATGGCGAGAACGGTCGGATCACCCCAATAAGTCGGGTCCTGCTTGCGAAGCTGCGCTTCAGGCGAGATGAGGAAGTTCGCCGTCACCAGCGCCCCCTCCTTCGCATTGGCATTGTAGGGAATGGCGACGAAATGGGTGTTGCCGAGCGTGCCTTTGGAGAAGGTGAAGGAGCGCACGGTCTGGGGCAGTTCGCCGGCCTTGATCCCGGCAGAGGCTTCCGACGGATTGAAGGCGAAGATGATGTCCAGTTCGCCGTCGGCCAGCTTCTGTTTCATATCCGAATAGTTCTGCGGGAATGTCTTGCCCGAACGCCAGGCTGCCGGATGCAACTGGTCGAGATAGGCAAAGAGCGGCTCGACATCAGCGTTAAAAGTCTCTTCGCTGACCGGCTTCGCCAGTTTGGAGGGGTCGGCGATCACCTCGCTCAAAACCTGTTTCAGAAAGGACGAGCCGCTGAAGTCCGGTGGGGCCGGATAGGAAAACCGGCCTGGGTTCTTCTTCGCCCAATCGAGAAGCGCAGTCGCGTTGTCCGGCATGGCGAAGGCTTCGGTGCGCGCGCTGTCATGGAAGAAAACCATCTTCGCGCCACCCCAGGGGCTTTCAAGGCCCTCTGTCGGCTCGGTGAAATCTGTGAGGATGGTCGGCTGGTTTTCGACATCGACATAGGCCCAGTTGGGCAGCGAGCTTGCCCAGCCGGGGGTGAGGAGCAGCCCTTGCTGCTTCATCGAGACGAAGTTTTCGCCGTTGATCCAGATGAGATCGACCGAGCCGCCGTCATTCTTGCCGGCGGCTTTCTCGGCGATCACCTTGGCGACCGCGCTTGCGGTATCCTCGAGCTTCACCTGCACCACGCTCACCCCGTAGCGTGACTGCATCTCGGCGCCCACCCATTCGAGATAGGCGTTGATGTTTTCCGAGCCGCCCCAGGCGTTGAAATAGACCGTCTGGCCGGTTGCTGCCTTCTCGACGGCTGCCCAGTCGGAAAGCTCGGGGCCGGCGGCTTTCGCCGGAAAGCTACTTGTGGCTGCCATCAAAGCGGCGGCGAAAATCCCTGTCATCAATCGCATTCTGTGCCCTACTCCCTGAAAGTCGACCGCCTGACGCTGACGCGCTGCGGCTCCTGTTTGAATTACGTCTTCGAGATGCGCCGGGTTTCATGCTTTCTTGCCGGGACCCATTTTTCGTCGCGCGAGCGCGGCCGCAATCTCCTCGCTTGGTGCCAGATCATGCAGGGCGCCCGCCATTGCAGTCAGATCATGGGTGATGCGCATCTGTTCGACGAAGGCCCGGCATCCCCGGCAAATCGCCAGGTGGAGCTTGATGTTGAGCCGCGGCCAGAAGCCGAGATCGCCGTCGATCAGAAGGCTCGAGCGCTCGACCACTTCACTGCATCGAAACATGGCTCAGCCCTCCCCGGATGTGGTAAAGTGAACGCTCATTGCGAACTCCTGCGCTTGCGGATCTGTCGCACGAGCGTCGGGATCAGCGCTACCAGCGCCAGCGCGAAGAAAGCGAGCGTGATATCGCGCGTCACGAGATCCGAAATCTGCGCTTGCCTTCCGCTCGCCTGCGCGGCGACCAGCACACTGTCAACTCCCTGGCCGAGATAGGCATAGGCGAAAGTGCCGGGCAGGATGCCGAAGAACGTGGCGGCTATGAACCGCCCGAGGCTGATGTCGAACAAGGCGGCCGCGATGTTGACGACAAAGAAGGGAAAGACCGGAGCGAGCCGGATGACGAAAAGATAACCGAAGGCGTTCTCCCGAAAACCGTCCGACATTTTCTTGATGACGCCATCGACCCGGTGGCGCAGAAAATCGCCGAAGGCCGAGCGCGTGGCGAGGAACAGGATCGCCGCACCGACCGTGGCACCAACGGCCACCAGCGCCCCCCCGATCATCCAGCCGAAGAGGAAACCACCGAAGATGGTCAGCACGGACGCTGCCGGAAACGAGAAGGCGACGGCCGCGGTATAGACGAGCAGGAAGATGACCGCCGACCAGAGGACATTGGCGTCGACGTAACTCCTCAAGGCCTGCCGTTGTTCGGCAAGAAATTTGAGGCTGAGATAGTCCTGCAGGCCGAAGACATAGCCGAGTGCGAGGCCGGTGATGACGAGGACCACGGGCGTATAACGCCACCTGCTACCTTTGCCGACAGCGCCCTTCGAGGTGGCGGGCTCGTCATCCGGCGGCGCGCCGTGTTGTGGGGAACGGCTGTCAATCATGGCGGTTTCCGTGAAGCTGCGGCATGCCTTGTGGGATCGGATGTACCGGCGCGACAGATCCCCCATGGTCACTATGGCTTGATAGGATCGAATGCGGCTGGACTTTGAAGGCGATTGTTTTGCTAATGACGCCTGAGCTGAGGCTGGGGGCAGCATGGCGCAGGTGGAAGGTGATGATCGGGCTCTGGCGCTGCGTCTCGCCGACGGGGATGCGGCAGCGTTCGAAATGCTCTATCGCCGGCACAATGCCGCGATGATCCGTCTTTGCAACGGCATCGTCCGCTCGCGTGTCATCGCGGAAGACGTCGCGCAGGACACCTGGGTCACAGTGCTCGACCGCATCGATCTCTTCGAAGGGCGCGGATCGCTTGCAAGCTGGATCTACACTATCCTGATCAACAAGGCGCGCAGCCGCGCCAGACGCGAAGGCCGCACGGTGTCCTTCGACGATTTTGGTGTCGACGGCACCCTCAACGACGCGTTCGACGGGCGCGGCCACTGGCGCACCATGCCCGCACTTTGGGAAAATCTGACGCCGGAACGCCATGTCGAGGGTCGAAGCGTTCTGCAGCATGTGGAAGCCGTCATCGAAACGCTGCCGCAGGCGCAGCGCGCGGTGCTGATCCTGCGCGGCCAGCAGGAGCTCGATCCGGCGGAGGTCGGCACCCTTCTCGACATTTCCGAGGGCAATATGCGGGTACTTCTGCACCGAGCGCGGCTGACGGTGCGCAACGCGCTTGACCGGCTGAATGCGGATCTCTGAGAGGGACACGGCGTGGCTCATCGATCATCTCCGGAAAAGGCGACCCAGCCCTGGCGCCAGCGGATGACGGTCGTCACCCAGCAAAGCGCGGCAAATCCATAGGCAATCAGCGGGAAATGCCAAGGCAAGAGGCACATGGCGATGAAGACCGCGATCGTCTCGAAGCCTTCGGCGAGACCGCCAGCGTAGTAGATGCCCTTGGTGGGAAATTCCGGGGCCTCGCGGCCGCGTTTCGCCGCAACCGCCGAAAAGGCGAGGAAGGACGAGCCTGTGCCGACGAAGGACACGATCAGCACCGCTGCGGGCAGCGCATTGATCTCGGGCACCGCAACCGCGAAACCGAGCGGGATCAGCGCGTAGAAGACCATGTCGAGCGCGATGTCGAGATACGCGCCACGATCCGTCGGACCATGCAGGCGGGCAACCGCACCATCGAGCCCGTCCAGCGCCCGGTTCACAAGGATCAGCAGAAGCGCCACCCAAAAGTAGCCGAGGCAGAGAGCGGCGAAGGCGCCGAGCCCGCCCCCGAAACCAACGAGGCTGATCTGATCTGCACGAACCCCACGATGGGCCAGAAATGCAGCGACGGGCTGCAGTACTGCCTTCTGCAGCGGCAGGATCTTGGCGTCGATCATCCGCGCCTCCAGGTCTGGAAGCGTTCAAGCAGCGAGAGCAGAAACCCGTTGATGTGATTGCGGCGCCACTGGCCTGCCACCATCTTGTTGGCCTCTGCCAGCGTCGGGTAGATATGGATCGTGCCGAGGATCTTGCCGAGCCCATGGCCATGTTTCATGGCGAAGACGAATTCTGCAAGCAAGTCGCCGGCGTGCTCGCCGACAATGGTTGCACCCAGGATCTTGTCCTTGCCCGGCACGGTCAGCACCTTGACGAAGCCACGGGCGGCCCCATCGGCGATCGCGCGATCGAGATCGTCCAAGCCAAAACGCGTGACCTCATGCGGTATCTTCGTCTCCTTTGCCTCGGTCTCGGACAAGCCCACCCGCGCCACTTCTGGATCGGTGAAGGTCGCCCACGGAATGACTGAGTAATCAGCCTTGAAGCGCTTGAGATCACCGAACAGCGCATTGACAGCGGCAAACCAGGCCTGATGTCCGGCGACATGGGTAAACTGGTAGGGCCCTGCCACATCGCCGGCGGCGAGAATGTTCGGATGAAGGGTCTGGAGGTATTCGTTGGTCTCCACCACACGATCGACCTTAATGCCGAGATCCTCGAGCCCGAACCCCTTCAGCCGCGGGGCGCGTCCGACCGCGACGATGATCTCGTCGAAGCCGATGCGGAACCTAGCCCCGTCCTTTTCGACCTCGATCCATTTTTCACCGCCATCCGCCCCACAGGCGACCGCCTTGTGGCTCGTCAGCACATTGACGCCGTCCGCCTTCATCGAGGCTTCGACGACCCTGGCCGCATCATCGTCCTCACGCATCATCAGCCGTGGTGCCATCTGGATCTGCGTGACCTCGGAGCCAAGTCGAGCAAAACTCTGCGCCAGCTCGCAGCCGATCGGCCCTCCGCCCAAAACGACGAGCCTCTGCGGCACAGAAGGGCGATCGCGGAGCCGCTCCCACATGGTATCGGATGTGAGATAGCCAATTTCGGCGAGGCCCGGTATCGGGGGCACAAAGGCCCGGGCGCCGGTCGCAATGATGATCGCGCGCGTCGTCAGACGCTGCGTGCCGCCTTCGTTCAGGGAAATTTCCACCGTCCAGGGATCGATCAGCTTTGCGTAGCCTTGCAGGACGTCGACGCCGAGCCCCGTATAGCGTTCGACGCTGTCATGCGGCTCGATTTCGGCGATCACCTTGTGGATCCGCTCCATCACCGCAGAAAAAGGCACCTTCGGCTCGACCGGCTCCAGGCCATAATGGTCCGCATGGCGCATCTGGTGCGCCACCTTTGCGCTCTTGATCAGGGCCTTCGAAGGGACGCAGCCATAGTTCAGGCAATCGCCGCCCATCTTGTTCGCCTCGACCAGCGTCACCTTCGCCTTGGCGGCGGCAGCGATATAGGCCGACACCAGCCCAGCGGATCCGGCGCCAATGACCACCAGGTTGCGATCGAAACGCTTCGGCCGCGTCCAGGTGGATCGGGAAAAGCCCTCGTTCTGGTCCATAGATTTCGTCTTTCCACCCGCAATATACGTTGCTTCAGGAAGACGCGCAGGAATCCACATTGTTACAAGGCTTCATCAAGATTTCCTGTGATGAATGGATTTTCCCTTCAGAACAGCGCTATTACGCGATGCTGGCTTCGCTCGTCACGCTTGAACAACCGCAGCTACAATCCCCCAACCGCCTCTGCCGCGGCTTTTACGCGCTCGAAATCCGCCGGCAAAGTCAGTCCATGTTTGGCCCGCTCAAGGGCCTCCCTCGAGTGGCGTAAGGCATTTTCGCGATAGCGATCATGTTCAAACGTCGCGAGAATTCGCAGCACTTTCTGCAATCTCAGCCCGACTTCGACAACGCCGGCGCCGTCCCGCGCGATCGGTGTGAAGAGATCATCAAACAGTTCGTCAAGGCTGATCGCCGGCACGTAGACATTTGGATACGGCACTTCATGCTCATCCTCCCCTGTCGTTTCGTTCCAGACAGCCAGAACGCGCACTGTCCGCGTGAGAACATCGATCGCCGTACCGGGATCGTTGGTGGCTGCCGAAAGGGCGCGAGACGCAATCTCCGACAGAACTGCAGCGCCAAATCGCGGGTCCTGATCATAGGACCTGGTATCGCCCACCGTGAAACAGCGGGAGATTGCCGTTGTCTCCTCGGCGTCATCGGCGCCGTCGATCCACGCAACCGGCGTCGACGGATCAACAAACTGACCCGGAATCATGTGAATGTATATCTGCGCTTTCGCGTCGGTTGCGATGCCGGAAAGGGCGCCGGTATCAAGGTGCTGCACGTACCCTATCCGATCGACAAAGACCGGTCTCGCCGTGGCCGGAATGGTCTCTGCAGCGCTTAACCGGCTTCCGCCGAGATACGGTTGCTTACGCCGGGACCGCATCGCCTCTATGGTGACCTTTTCCACTCTCTCGGTCGTTTCTGTGACACGCCCGAGCCTGGAAAGGTGGTCGATCCAACGCAAGAGCGTGACGACAATCAGCACAATCACGGCAACTGTCACAACAAAGAGAACGACGCGGCCGCGGTCGCCGTAGGCGCCGGTGCTCAACGCGATGATCCCGACAAGACTGAAGAGAAAGGAGCCGATGAAGGTCGCGAGCACGTTCTGCGTCGTGCTGTCCTCCATGACCAGCGTGGTCGCGCGGGGCGTGACGTTGCTGGTTGCAGCCGAATAGGCCGAGACCATCGTGCTGAGAGAGAATGTCGTGACTGTCAGCATACTTGAGGCAATGATGCCTAGTATATTATCGACAGCGTCAGCGCCAATCTTCGTCGGAAGATCATCCGGAATGAACGGACTGGCGACGATGGCGACAAGTGCGGTGATAATGGCAAGGATGGAAAACAGACTTGCCCGAAACCAGATTTTCCGGACCAGTTTCGACAAAAGCCAAACCCAGCGTGATGTCATCGGTATTCTCACTCTTCTGGCTCATCGCGGGCCGTCTCTTGTCGACGTCTCAGGTGTACGCCTTTGCCTGCCAAGTTGGGATTAATGAGGTCGCTCGTCAGTCTGCCGCGACAGTTGGTGTCCGCTTTGGAGCTCAACCCACGTCGCGGGACCTCTGATCAAGCGTCTGCGAACAGACCGCCTTCCGCTACGTTGAGCGTCGGACCTGTTATGGTAACAGGCGCGCCTTGCAACGAGGCCGCCCTCCATAACAGCTATATTCCGGATGGATGTTCTGGAGCACTGTGGACCAGCTGAAACTCCGGCGAATGCACCAGGTGAAGATAGCGTTCGAACTGTGCCAGGACGTCGCTGATGAGTTGATCGCGCGACATCCCCATCACGTCATACCCGCGATTGCCGCTCGAGAAATAGGTTCGTGCCTCGAAGCGAAACTCAGGCTCTCCGGCCCGCACAGGCGTAAAACTCGCGACGCGCTGCTTTGTGGGTGTGACACCGTAGACAAAGTCACGAACATCTTGTGCGGGTGAGCGCAGGACGATCGCTCCGTCCGGGTCATCGACCACCTGCGCATGCCGTCCCCTGGAGGTCAGTTCCTGCGCGACCTGATCAAGGGCTGGACGCACATGCGTGTTGATGAAGCGACGGACATCGGCTTCGGTCGCGGTGGCCAGCATCAGGGCCAGTCTCCGCTGCCAGGTCTGCCCGGATGCCGGCTGGGCAGCCGGAAGGGTGGCGCCGTTGTGCGCATCGCGCTGTGCAAGGTCCTCTCGCATGCCCAGATACAGCGAAAGGACAAGACCGAGCATGATCACGGCAAACGGCAGCGCGCTGGCGACAGTGGCAGATTGCAGCGCTGTCAGGCCACCGGCGAGCAGCAGGCACCCCGCCACGAAACCTTCCATAACGCACCAGAAAACCCGCTGTCCTGTTGTCGTGTTCGTCTCGCCGCCGGCTGCAATGGAGTCCACGACCAGCGCACCCGAATCTGCCGAGGTGATGAAGAAGATCGACACCAGCAGAACCGCGAGCGTCGAGGTAATTGCCGGCAGCGGCAGATACTCGAAGAACCGGAACAGCCCGACTGAGACGTCATTGGCGATAGCCGCGCCGAGAGCACCGTTGGCGATGCCGGTATCGATAAACATCGCCGTATTGCCAAACACCGTCATCCAGAAGAAGGTGAACCCGGCGGGAATAAAGAGGACGGCGACGACGAATTCACGCACCGTTCTGCCGCGGGAAATGCGGGCGATGAACATGCCGACGAAGGGCGACCAGGAAATCCACCAGGCCCAGTAGAACAAGGTCCAGGCATCAACCCAGGGCGTCGGCTCATAGGCGTAGATGTTGAATGTGCGCAGGACCAGCGTGTCGAAATAGAGACCGAGGTTCTGCACGAAATCCCGAAACAACAGGCTGGTCGGACCAACCACGAGAACGAATATCATCAACAGGATGGCAACGATAAGGTTGGTTTCCGACAGGATGCGGACGCCCTTGTCGAGGCCGGTCACGACCGACACTGTCGCCATCGCGGTCACGACTGCGATCAACGGCAACTGCACAGCGATGCCGATCGGAACGCCGAGAAGATGGTTGAGACCCGCATTGATCTGCGAGACGCCGACACCGAGCGACGTGGCGATCCCAAACATCGTGCCGACAATCGCAAAGATATCCACCGCGTGACCGATCGGACCATCGATACGGTTTTTGAGAAGCGGATAGAGGCCGGAACGGATTGTCAGCGGCAGGTTGTAGCGATAGCCGAAATAGGCAAGCGACAGGCCGACAACGGCGTAGATTGCCCAGGCGTGGATCCCCCAATGGAAGAAGGTCACGGTCATTGCTTCGCGCATGGCTGCGACCGAACGCGGCTCGGCCGTCGGCGGCGCCATGAAATGCGTCATCGGTTCACCGACGGCGTAGAACATCAGGCCGATCCCCATGCCGGCGGCAAACAGCATGGCGATCCACGACAGGAAGCGGAAATCGGGAACGGAATCATCCGGACCAAGCTTGAGCTGTCCGAAGCGGCCAAAACAGAGCAGCAGGACGGATGCGAGAAATATGCCGACGGAAAGCAGATAGAACCAGCCGAACGCGCCGAGGATCGATGCCTGTACGGCGCCAAAAAAAGCGCCCGCTTGCCCGGGTATGGCGATGCCGACCACCAGAAACAGACCGATGACGATGACTGAGCCGTAGAAAACCGGGGGGTTGATGACAAAACTTTTCATACCGCGGATTTGTCCTCCTGCGCTCCGACTTGCGGATCATTGGGACGGACGATCCCGCCCCAATCCGGCCGCTTTTCACGGAAACTAGGCGGCGCTCCTGAAAAGTCCACAATGACGACGCAAGCCGATGCCTATCGCAAATGTCCATTCTTCGACCATGACGGCGAGACATGATACGAGACCGAAGTTTGCAATCGTGCTCCAGCTTGGCCGTCGTTACTCGCGAACAGCGTATGTCGGCCTCCGGTGAGGCGTTGAAACGCGCGGCAACCATCGATCATCGTGGTAGGGCAAAATAGCTCCGCAAGCGCCTTCTCCAGAGGTCTTGGCCGACCATCACCCTGGACCCCGACCTCCATCCCCTCATCGACCATTCGCCTTTCTCCATTCGGCAAAGATCGACAAATTGTTCTCGTCCGTGGCGGGATACAGGCCGATGATCGTGTGGCCGGCCTTGACCCGTTCGGCGACAAAATCCTCGTAGGCCGTCATCTCGACCGCCTCGTCTGCGATGTCGTCGGCGATTTCCAGCGGGATGATGATGACACTGTCGTCGTCGCCGACCACGATATCGCCCGGGAATACGGCGACGTCGCCGCAGCCGATCGGCACGTTGATGTCGATCGCCTCGTGCAGGGTCAGGTTCGTCGGGCTGGACGGCCGGTGATGATAGGCGGGAATGTCCAGTTCGCCGATCACCATCGCGTCACGAAAGCCGCCATCGGTCACGACCCCTGCCCCGCCGCGCACCATCAGGCGGGTAATGAGGATATCGCCGGCGGACGCTGCACGCGCATCCTTTCGGCTGTCCATCACAAGCACATGCCCCTGAGGGCAGGTCTCGATCGCGTGGCGCTGCGGATGCTGCGGGTTGCGGAACACCGTTATGGGATTGCGGTCCTCGCGCGCCGGCATGTAGCGCAGCGTAAAAGCGGGCCCCACCATGTTGCGCCCCTTCGGCTTGACCGGCCGCACGTCCTGGATCGTCTGGTTCCTGAGGCCACGCTTGTAGAGCGCCGAGCAGAGCGTCGCGACGGAGACGCCCATCAGTTTGTCACGGGTTGCGGGGTTCATAGTTTCTCCTTGATGCTTGCTCAGTTGATCGCCGGCTCGGTCACCTTGGCGCCGAAGTCCGTCTTCAGGAAATCGAAGTCGCAGCCCTTGTCGGCCTGCTCGATGTGTTTGGTGAACATGAAGCCATAGCCCCGTTCATAGCGCGGTTCCGGCGCCACCCAGGCGGCTCGACGCGCGTCGAGCTCTTCGGCCGAGACCAGCATGTTGAGGCTGCGCGCCGGAATATCGAGTTCCACCATGTCACCGGTCTTCAGGAGAGCCAGCGGACCGCCGACGAAGGCTTCAGGCGAGGCATGCAACACGCAGGCGCCGAAACTCGTGCCCGACATGCGTGCATCGGAAATCCGCACCATATCGCGCAGTCCAAGCTTCAGAAGTGCCTTCGGCATCGGGATCATGCCCCATTCCGGCATGCCCGGCCCGCCTTGAGGCCCGGCATTGCGCAGGACCAGCACGGTTTCCGGCGTCAGCGGATAATCCGGGTCGTCGATGATCGTCTTCAATTCGGCATAGCTGTCCGCCACCAGTGCCGGGCCGCGGTGCTTGTGGAATTTGGGATCGCAGGCGGCGGGCTTGATCACCGCTCCATCAGGGCAAAGGTTGCCCTTCAGCACGGCGAGAGAACCCTCATGATAGACCGGATTGTCGAGCGGCCGAATGACGTCCTCGTTGTAGATCTTCACCTGATCCAGCCCTTCGGTCAGCGGCAGTCCGGTGACCGTGATCGCCGTCGGATCGAGCTTGTCGCCAAGTTGCTTCATCAGGGCCCTGAGGCCGCCAGCATAAAAGAAGTCTTCCATCAGATAGGTGCTGCCGGATGGGCGGATATTGGCAATGACGGGCGTGGTGCGGCCGATCCTGTCGAGGTCGTCGAGTTCCAGCGGAACGCCGGCCCGGCGCGCCATGGCGATCAGGTGAATGATCGCATTGGTCGAACACCCTGTCGCCATCGCGATTGTCACGGCATTGTTGACGGCGGCCTGTGTGATCACCTTGTCCGGCGTCAGATCCTCCCACACCATCTCGACGATCCGCCGCCCGCAGGTGGCCGACATGCGCTGGTGGTTGGCATCTGCGGCCGGAATGGAAGATGCGTTGGGCAGCGTCAGCCCCATGCCTTCGGCGATCGCCGTCATCGTGGAGGCCGTGCCCATCGTCATGCAGTGACCGTAGCTTCGAGCGATACCGCCCTCGATCCCCTGCCATTCCTCCTTGGAGATCGTGCCGGCCCGTCGCTCGTCCCAGTATTTGAACCCGTCCGTGCCCGACCCCAGCGCCTTGCCTGCATAATTGCCGCGCAGCATGGGTCCGGCCGGCAGGTAGATGAAGGGAACGCCCATCGATACCGCGCCCATCACCAGTCCCGGCGTGGTTTTATCACAACCGCCCATCAGCACGGCGCCATCGACCGGGTGCGAGCGCAGAAGCTCTTCCGTCTCCATGGCCAGCATGTTGCGGTAAAGCATCGTGGTCGGCTTGACGAAATTTTCAGAAAGCGACAGCGCCGGCAGCTCCATCGGGAACCCGCCCGCCTGCAGCACGCCGCGCTTTACCCATTCCACACGCTCACGAAAATGCATGTGGCAGGGCTGCGCATCCGACCAGGTGTTGATGATCGCGATGATCGGCCGGCCTTCCCAGTCTTCCGGTGCATAGCCCATCTGCATCGTTCGCGACCGATGTCCGAACGACCGCTGATCATCCGGCATCATCCAGCGCGCCGAGCGCAGTTCTTCGTAAGTCTTCCTGCCTGCCATTCCAAACTCCCGTGCCGCGAGGGCACTCTTCCAAGATCACGATGATCGCTTATTCGGTAAACGCCTCTTCGCGTTTGCGGCTGATGCTCGGCGCCAGAACGAGCGCGAGGACGGCGACGGCGAAGATCAGCAGCGACAGGCTGAGCGGGCTGCGCACGAAGATCGACGGGTCGCCCTGGCTGATCAGCATCGCGCGCCGCAGGTTTTCCTCCAGCATCGGTCCGAGAATGAAACCGAGCAGCAGCGGTGCCGGTTCGAAGCGCATCTTGCTGAGGGCGAAACCGACCACGGTGAAGCCTGCCATGACGAAGACGTCGAACACGCTGTTGTTGATGCTGTAGGCACCGATGCAGCAGAAACCGATGATGGCCGGAAACAGCAAATGATAGGGGACCGTCAGCATCCGCACCCAGAGCCCGATCAGGGGCAGGTTGAGGATCACGAGCATCAGATTGCCCGACCACATCGAGACGATCATGCCCCAGAACAGTTCCGGCTCGTCGGAGATGACGTTCGGGCCGGGTGTGATGCCCTGGATGATCATTGCTCCAACCATCAGTGCCATCACCGGGTTGCCGGGAATGCCGAGCGTCAACATGGGGATGAACGAGGTCTGCGCGCCGGCATTGTTGGCCGCTTCCGGCGCAGCCACACCCTCGATCGCCCCTTTGCCGAATTCGGCCCGGTTCGGAGAGATCCGTTTTTCCACGGCGTAAGAGGCAAACGATGCCAGCATCGCCCCACCACCCGGCAGCACGCCAAGGAAGGAGCCGAGTGCCGTGCCGCGCAGGACCGGCGCGATAATCCGCTTGAAATCCTCCTTGGTCAGCATCAGGCCGGTTACCTTCTTGATGCCGACCGAGCGTTCCTGCTCGCTTTCCAGATTGCGCAGGATTTCGCAGATGCCGAATATGCCCATGCTGACGGCGACGAAATTCAGTCCGTCATAGAGTTCCGGAATGTCGAAGACATAGCGCGGCGTTCCGCTCTCGACGTCTGTCCCGACCGTGCCGAGGATCAGTCCGAACACGATCATCGCGAATGCCTTGAGCAGCGATCCGCTGGCAAGCGCGACGGACGCGACGAGGCCGAGAACCATCAGCGAGAAATATTCCGCCGGCCCGAAATTGAGGGCGACGGCAGCAAGCGGCGGTGCTGCGACCGCAAGCAGGATCGTCGCGACCGTGCCGGCGAAGAAGGATCCGAGGGCCGCGGTTGCAAGCGCTGCTCCGGCGCGGCCGTTTCGGGCCATCTGGTAACCGTCGATGGCGGTGACGACGGACGAGCTTTCGCCGGGAAGGTTGATGAGCACAGCCGTCGTCGAGCCGCCATACTGGGCGCCGTAGAAGATTCCGGCCAGCATGATGAGGGCGGATTCGGGCGGCAGTCCGAAGGTGATCGGCAAAAGCATGGCGATCGTGGCCGTCGGCCCGAGACCGGGCAGCACGCCAATTGCGGTGCCCAAGAGACAGCCGACAAACCCGTAGAGCAGGTTCATCGGCATGAAGGCGGTCGAGGCGCCGAGCCAGAGGTTAGAAAAGAGATCCATATGCAATCCAATCCGGTTTCGTCGGCTGCCCTAAGGCTTCAGATGCGGGCGTCAGATGAGTTCGCCGATGAAGGGCACCCATGGGCCGAAGGCGCTGACAGGAAGCGAAAGGAGTTTTGTGAAAAGCAGAGACGAACAGACCGCGAGAAACAGCCCGAGCAGGATCGAGTGCCGCCAGTTTGCGTATCGGCTTGCGGTCGCGACCCCGACGATCATGAGGAACATCGTAGGCGCAAGACCAAGGCCCGAGAGCAACAGGCCGAAGCCGACCGGCGCCGCAATCACCAGGGCATAGGCCTTCCAGTTCCAGACCTCCGGCTCGCTCTCCTCGACGCCGACCATCATCGCCTGCACGCTGATCAGCCCACCGATCCCCATCAGGAGCAGGCTCAGCATGGTCGGGAAATAGCCGGGGCCCATCTGGAACGAGGTACCGACTGCGAGCTCGCGGCCGAACCAGATGAACAGAAGTCCGGCGCAAATCATCGTCACGCCGCCGACGAAGTCGCGGCCGTTTCTAATTTTCAGCATGGCTTGATACTCAGGTGTGAAAGATGTGCCGGCCGGAGACTAGACCCGGCCGGCAGATTGTCTCACTGCAAGGGCACGTTGGCGGTCTTGATGACTTCGGCCCACTTCGCCGTTTCCTTGTCGATGAAAGCCTGGAACTCGACCGACGTATTGCCGACAGGCGTCACGCCCATCGCTTCGAGCTTTGCCTTCATCGCGGGATCGGCAACGATCGCCTGCACTTCCTTGCTGAGCTTTTCGACGATTTCCGGCGGCGTGCCGGGAGGAGCAAAGAGCCCGTGCCACGAGGTAGCCTCGAAGCCGGGGATGACGCTTGCCATGGTCGGCACGTCAGCGAGCAGATTGGCCTTTTCCAGGCTGGTGACGGCCAACGCCTTCACCTTGCCGGCCTTTACCTGCTGTGCGGCAGTGGGAATATTGTCGAACATCATATCCACATGTCCGGCGACAACGTCCAGGATGGCCTGGCTGCTGCCCTTGTAGGGCACATGCGTGATCTTGATGCCGGTCTTTGTCGCGAGCAGCTCACCTGCAAGATGGATCGATGTGCCGACACCTGATGAAGCGTAGGTATGCTTGCCGGGCTCCGTTTTCAGGAACGCGACCAGTTCCTCGACAGTGTTCGCCTTGATCTTGTCCGGGTTGACGACGAGCACGTTTGGCAGGCTGGCGATCAGCGAAATCGGCGAAAAGCCCTTTTCCCGGTCGTAAGGAAGGTTTTTGTAAAGTGTCTGGTTGATCGCGTTTGAGCTCACTGTGCCCATGCCGATCGTGTAGCCATCGGGCTTGGAGCGGGCGAGATCGCCAAGGCCGATATTGCCTCCCGCACCTGGCTTGTTCTCAACGATGAAACGCTGGCCCAACCGCTTGTCGAGTTCTTCCGCGACGAGACGGCCGAATGTGTCAGTATTGCCGCCGGCCGCAAAGGGAACGACGACGGTCACGGTCTTTGTCGGATAGTCCTGTGCGCGGCTACCCGTCACGCCGGCCACAGATATCGCGGCCGTAGCGGCCGCCAGCGTCATCAAACGCTTGAGGTTCATAATACTTCCTCCACTTGTCCGGTATCTGGCCGGTCCCATTAAACCACTCTTCGAAATCCTCCTCCCGAAGAAATGGAAGCGCTTTCATTCTATCGTCAAAATCTCCAACCGCAACCTCGAAGAGCGAATTTTAAATTGTTTGGAATCAGATTGATACGCACCTGACAGTACAATTTATCCTATTCGCACTTGATTAGTTCTAAAATGAAAGCGTAACTCATTTTGAGAGGGACGTTCACGATGACAGACGATTTCAATAGCAAGCGCATGACGAGCAACAGCCCGGTGACACTTGCCGATATCGCGAAGCTCGCAGGGGTCTCGCCTGTCACTGTGTCCCGTGCCATCAACACGCCCGCTCTGGTCAAACCACGAACGCTGGAGGCGATCGAGAAAGTCATTGCGAGGACGGGCTATGTGCCCAATCTTCTCGCGGGCGGCCTTGCTTCCCGAAGGACCAGGCTCATCGCCGCGATCGTTCCCTCTGTGGCCAGCACCATCTTTGCCGAAACGATCGAGGGCCTCAATGCCGAACTGGTCTCTGCCGGTTATCAGCTTCTGCTCGGCCTCTCCGGCTATGAGCCAGCGCGCGAACTGGAACTGACCCGAGCCATTCTCGCTCGCCGGCCCGATGGCGTGATCCTTACCGGCATCACACATCTCAAGGAAACCCGGGCGATGCTGACGGGCGCCGGCCTACCAATCGTCGAGATCTGGGATTCGACACCCTCGCCGCTTGATACTGCCGTCGGGTTTTCGCATGCCGCTGTCGGCGCACTGGTTGCCGAGCATCTTCTCATCCGGGGATATGACCGTTACGCACAGGTCGGCGCCAACGATCCCCGCGCCGTCCAGCGCCGCGATGGTTTCGTCAGCCGCCTGAGAGGCGTCGCCGATGTCGAACTGCCGGACCTGGAAATGAATTCGCCCTCCACCTTCCGCGACGGAAGGCTGGCGATGGCGCAGCTTCTCGATCGCGGAAAGGGAACTCTCGGGGTCTTCTGCTCGTCGGACGTGGTTGCCCACGGGGCACTGGCGGAAGCTTACGCCCGCGGATGCCGCATGCCGGACGAACTTGCCATTGTCGGGTTCGGTGATTTCGACTTTGCGCCTCACACCCACCCGCCGCTGACCACCGTGCGCATCGATCGCCGCGATATCGGAACCAAAGCGGCCCAGTCGATCCTCAGAAAGATTGCTGGCGGCAAGGATGTGGAAGCGATGATCAATATCGATTTTCACATCGTTGTCCGTGGAACCGCCTGAGTCTCAGTGCCTCAGGCCCGCTTGCCGAACTCCGCCGTGCCGCGTGTCCAGTGGGCAGCCTGTTCCGAAAGCGTGATCCCGAGGCCCGGACGGTTTGGTACCAGCATGCGCCCATCTCTGATCTCGAGCCGTTCGTTGAACAGCGGATCGAGCCAGTCGAAATGCTCCACCCACGGCTCCAGCTCGTAGGCTGCGGCAAGATGCAGATGGATCTCCATGGCGAAATGCGGGGCGAGCTGGAGTTTCTTTGTCTCGGCCAGCGCACAGATCTTCAGAAACGGTGTGATGCCGCCCACTCGCGGGGCGTCCGGCTGGATGAAATCGACCGAATTGTTCTGGATCAGTGCCACATGCTCCAGCACACTTGTGAGCATCTCACCGGTGGCGATGGGCGTATCGAACTGGGCGGCAAGCGCGGCATGCCCCTCGACGTCATAGGCATCCAGCGGCTCCTCGATCCACGTCAGGTGATAGGGCTCCATCAGCCGGCCGAAGCGCATGGCGGTCGGGCGATCCCATTGCTGGTTGGCATCGACCATCATCGCCGCCCGCTCGCCGATACGCTCGTGCACGGCCGCCACACGTTTCAGATCGTTCGCCATATCCGGCTGGCCGACCTTGATCTTGATACCGCCGATACCCGCCGCGATCGACTGCTCGACATTCTCGAGAACCTCCTCGATCGGAGAAGAGAGAAATCCACCGGACGTATTGTAACACTGCACGCTATCGCGATGCGCTCCCAGCAGTTTTGCGAGGGGCAGTCCTGCGCGCTTGGCCTTGAGGTCCCACAGCGCCACATCAAAAGCCGCGATCGCCTGCACCGCAAGCCCGCTGCGCCCAACCGATGCCCCCGCCCAGCACAGCTTGTTCCACAGCTTGCCGATATCGTTCGGATCCTCGCCAATCAGCACATCGGCAATTTCCTTGGCATGCTCGTACTGGCCAGGTCCTCCGGCGCGCTTGGAATAGCTGAACCCTATACCGGAATGGCCATGCTTCGTCTCGATCTCGGCAAACAGGAACGCCACTTCGGTGAGCGGGCGTTGCCGCCCGGTCAGCACCTTCGCATCACTGATCGGTGTCTTCAGCGGCAGGAAGACCGAAGACAGCTTGATCCAGGCGATGCTATCCGCCTCAACGGCGGCCTGCGATGCAGTCTTCTTTTCCATTTGCGCGTCCATGTCTCCAACTCCTCCTGTCCTGCGCCCGCAAGGAGCGTCCTGCTTGACGAATACGCGTCCGATCCATTTAAGTCCAAACCGAAGATTGTCGCTCAGCGATACAGGAATTGAATAGATGCTCGATATGGTTCAGGTGAAATCCTTCGTCGCTGTCGCGTCGGAACTCAATTTCAGCCGCGCCGCGAGGCAGTTGAACATGACCCAGCCGCCACTCAGCCGGCAGATCAGGCTGCTGGAACAGCAACTCGACGTGACGCTCTTCGAGCGCAACAGCCGGCGCGTCACGCTGACCCCGGCGGGCCTCGCGTTTCTCGCCGAAGCGCAAAAGCTTCTGGCACAAGGTGATGCAGCAATAACGGCAACACGCCGCGCCGCCCGCGGCAGCGCCGGCTCCATCCGGATCGCTTTCGTCGGCGCCGCAACCTACGGCTTTCTGCCGCACTTCATATCAGCCGCCCGGACGCTTACGCCGCAGATCGAACTCGACCTGGTACAGATGGAAACGGCCGAACAGTTGCAGGCGATCAATCGCGGCGATGTCGACCTCGGCTTTTCCCGCCCGCTTTCCGGCACGCATCAATTGCAAAGCCTGTGCGTTGTGCGGGAACCGATGATGCTGGCCATCCCGCGGGCACACCCGCTGGCATCAAGGCGAAGGCCCACGCTGGAGGCGCTGAATGGCGAACCGATCATCATGTTCTCACCCCAGGCCCGCTATCTGCACGAAAAGCTCGCCGCATTGATGACCGACAACAACATCACGCCCCACATCGTCCAGAGCATGACCCATTCACAGGCCATCCTGTCGCTGGTCAGCGCCGGCATCGGCCTCGCCATCGTCCCCGCGGCAACCCGCCACGCATGCTTCGACAACGTCGTCTTCCGCCCGCTCGACCTCAGGCAGGAATGCATCGCGGAACTGCATGCCATATGGAGCAGCGAAAACCGCAATCCCCTATTGCCGGAGATTCGCGCTCTTGTTGGAAGCTCCGCAGTGCGTGATCTCTCCAGCTAGATCTGCAAAGGCAGTCGGTGCTCGATTTCAGGACCATCTCTCGCCAATCCAGTTCTCGGACGAGTCTTGGATGTTAATCGGGCCTCGTGCTGCCTGACTCCACTCTTCGTGGCCGAGTGCCCCAGAATAGCTGATCGCAGCATCAGGATCCGTCAGCGCTGCATGACTGCAGCACGGTTCGGTCCGGACCTTCAATATCTCAGTCGCTGCTTACAGCAGTCCGAACGTCTTCAGCGTTTCGCCGATGCGGGCATCCTGCTCGGCATTTGGCAGCAGCGCCGGCTGGCGGCTGGCGCCGACGGAGGGGTCCTGCAGGTAGAGCGCGCGCTTGACCATGGCCGGCGGGAAGCCGTGGGCGTAGAGAGCGGTGCGGAAAGCGGTGTAGATGTCCTGCTGACGTTCGGCTTCTGCGATATCGCCTGAATTGAATCCGCCGACGATGCCGGCAAGCACGTCAGGCATGGCGTTTCCGAGACCGGAAATGCAGCCCGCAGCGCCGTTCTGCAGCGCCCAGAGCACCAGATGGTCGGGTCCGGAATAGACTTCGAAACCCTCGACGTCCTTGGAGACCTGAAGATAGGCGGCGAGCGTCTCCTGCGCGCCACCGGAATCCTTGATGCCGGCGATGTTGCCGTGGGTCGCCAGTTTGCGGGCGGTTTCCGGCTCGATGTGGTTCTGGGTGCGGGCCGGGATATCGTAGAGATAGACCGGGGTGTCGACAGCGTCAGCCACCGTCGAGAAGTGGCGCACAAGGCCATCCTGCGTGCAGGCGATGAAGAAGGGCGTGATAACGGCGATGCCGGTCACGCCGATCCGGTCGAATTCCTTGGCAAGCTGCAGCGTTTCGAAAGTGGCCGGCATGCCGGCGTTCACGATGACATCGACCTTGCCTCCGACTTCATCGACCACTTCTTCGAGCAGCTTGATCTTTTCGCCGTGGGTGAGCGCCGAAAAATCACCATTGGTGCCGGCGCACATGATGTTGTTGCCGGCCGCGACCTGGCGGCGCACCTGAGCGCGAGTGGCCTCATAGTTGATCGTCTCGTCGTCGTTGAAGCACGTCACGATTGCGACGAAGGCTTTCTTGGTCATTATTCTACTCCGGGATCAAATCTGGGAAACATGTGCGAGGCGGGCGTTGCGGTTTGCGGCCTGCACATCCGGATCCGGATCGAGGCTCGCGGCAAGTAGCGCCTGCGTATAGGGCATTTGCGGATTGTCGAAGACCTGCGCGACAGTGCCGAACTCGACGACCTCGCCCTTCTGCATGACCATCACGTAATCGGCGAAATCGCGCACCAGAGGCAGGTCGTGCGCGATGAAGATGAAGGCGATGCCCATCTTCTTGCGCAACCCGTCGAGAAGCCGGATCACCTGCGCCTGGACAGAAACGTCGAGTGCCGACACGGCCTCGTCGCAGACGATCAGCTGCGGCTCGAGCGCAAGGGCGCGGGCAATGGCGATGCGCTGGCGCTGACCGCCGGAAAACTGGTGCGGATAGCGCCCCATATGCTCAGGCGACAGGCCGACCTGATCGAGCAGTTCGGCGGCACGCTCCCGCCATTTGGCTTTGGGCAGGATTTCCGGGTGGATGACCCAGGCCTCGGAGATCAGCTGATAGACCGTCATGCGCGGATTGAGCGACTGGGTCGGGTCCTGAAACACCATCTGCAGATCACGGCGCAGCTTGAACAGGTCGCCCGGCGACATCGTGAACAGGTCTTTGCCCTTCCAGCGCGCGGTGCCACCATCCGGCTCTTCGAGGCGCAACAGCACGCGGGCAAGCGTCGATTTTCCCGACCCGCTTTCGCCAACGACGGCGACGGTTTCACCCGGCTTCAGCTCGAAGGACACGCCCTTCAGCGCTTCGAAGCCCCCATAGAACTTGCGGACATCCTTGACGCTGAGGATCGATGCGCCGTGTGCGTCCGGCTCGTGCATGTCGCCCTTGCCGGGGGCGGCGGCGATCAACTTCTTGGTATAGGCGTGCTGCGGGTTGCGGTAGACGTCGCGAACCGTGCCGCTTTCGACAAGTTGGCCCTTTTCCATCACGACGACACGATCGGCAACTTCCGAGACGACGCCGAGATCGTGCGTGATGATCAGCACACCCATTCCCGTCTCGCGCTGCAACTCCTTCAAAAGTGCCAGCACCTCCGCCTGCACGGTGACATCGAGTGCAGTGGTCGGCTCGTCGGCAATCAGCAGGTCGGGTTTGAGCGCCAGCGCCATGGCGATCATGACGCGCTGACGCTGGCCGCCGGAAAACTCGTGCGGATATTTGTCGAGAGCCTGCTCAGGATCCGGCAATGCCACCCGCTTGAACAGGCGCAAGGCTTCGGCCTGCGCCTGTGTGGTGCTGATGCCGTGGGTCTTCAGAGCCTCGCGCATCTGCCATCCGACGGTATAAACCGGGTTGAGGTGGCTGAGCGGATCCTGAAAGATCATGGCGATACGTCGGCCGTTGACCGCGCGGCGCGCCTCGCCAGACATTTTCAAGAGATTCTTGCCGTCGAGCAGGATCTCGCCGGACGTGATCTTGCCCGGCGGCATGTCGATCAGGTTCATGATCGCCGCCGACGATACCGATTTGCCCGAACCGCTTTCGCCGAGGATGGCGAGCGTTTCGCCACGGTCGAGATAGTAGGAGATGTTGCGCACGGCGTGGACGGTGCCGGTCACGGTGTGAAAGTCGACGGAGAGATCGCGGACCTCGAGAAGATGATCAGCCATGTTTCGATCCTTTCATTTCCAGGCGCCAGCGCTGGACCGGGTCGAGCGCAATACGCAGCCAGTTGGAGAGAAGGTTGAGCGACAGCGTGGTCAGAATGATTGCAAGACCGGGCCAGAAGGACAGCCACCAGGCATTGGTGAGGTATTGGCGCCCCTGGGCAATCATCAGGCCCCAGGTGATTTCCGGCGGCTGGATGCCGATGCCGAGGAAGGAAAGCGCGCTTTCGGCCAGCATCACATAGGCAAAATCGAGCGTGGCAAGCGTCATCAGCGTCGGAAAGACGACGGGCAGGATGTGTCGGAAGAGTATGCGCTTGGACGATGCGCCCATGACGCGGGCGGCCTGCACGAACATGCGGCTCTTAATTTCGAGAACTTCCGCTCGGGTGGTGCGCAGATAGACCGGGATACGGGTGATCGACAGGACCAGCATCAGGTTGAGGATCGATGAGCCGAGAATATAAAGCACGATCACCGCAACCAGCAGCGACGGGAAGGACATGATGACGTCGGCGATACGCATGATGATCTGGCTGGTCCGCTCCGACGCGAAGCCGGCGATCAGGCCAAGCAGCGTGCCGATGACAGCGGAGATCAGCACGGCGCCGGCCGCGACCATGATCGTGTTTTGCGTGGCGACAATGATGCGCGGCCAGAGCGGGCGACCCAGCGCATCGGCTCCGAGCCACATAAACCAGTCGCGGCTGAAATCGAACGGCGCAAGGTTGCGGCCGCGCAGGTTCTGCTTGGTGGCGAGATCATCGAGAAGGGTCGGGCCGATGATCGCCATCACAATGACGAACACCAGAAATATCGCGGCGCAGAGCGCGAACTTGTCGGCCCACAGCATACGCGCCATGCGGACGAAGAAGCCCGGCTCGGCGGCAATGGCATTTTCGGGCGCGGGGGATGGGACGGCCATGGTCATGTCGATCCTCAGTAGCGGATGCGTGGATCAAGCAGAGCATAGGCAAGGTCGATCACGAGGTTCATGAGGAAGATGGCGAAAGCGGTGACAAGGATCGCCGCCAGCACGACGTTGAAGTCTCGCTGCAGGATGCTGTCGATCATCAGCTTGCCGACGCCCGGGAAACCGAAGATGGTTTCGACGATGACCGCGCCGTTGAGAAGGCTGGCAGCCTGATCGCCGATCACGGTTATGACCGGCAGCATGGCGTTGCGCAGGGCGTGGATAAAGATGATCGGCCCTGATTTCACGCCCTTGGCGCGAGCCGTCTTCACATAAGCCGAAGACAGCGCCGAAATCATCGAGCCGCGCACCACCTGGACGATGATACCGAATGGGCGCACGAACAGCACGCAGATCGGCAGGATCCAGTGCGAAAGCGTGCCCGTGCCCGAGGTCGGCAACCAGGACAGCTGGATGGCAAACACCACGATCGCGACGATCGCGAGCCAGAAATCCGGGACGGAAGCGCCGATCAGCGACACCATCGAGGAAAACCGGTCGAAGAAGCCGCCGGTGCGAAACGCGGCAAGCGAGCCGACGACGATGGCCGCGATGGTGACCAGCGTCATGGTGATGACGGCAAGCCACAGCGTCCAGGTGAAGGCTTCGAGAACGACATCGAGTGCCGGGCGCGCCTTGCGCAGGCTTTCGCCGAGGTCACCGGTTACGACATTGCCGACATACTGGCCGAACTGCACGAGAAGCGGCTGATCGAGGCCGTGCAGTGCACGGAACTCGGCCTTCATTTCGGCCGATGCTTCGACGGGGAGAAAAAGGGAAGCCGGGTCGCCTGTCAGGCGCGACAGGAAAAACACCATGACCAGCAACCCGACGAGCGAGATGAGGCTGGCAAAGGCGCGCTTGCGAACGAAAGTGAGCATGGTGACCTCGATCTTGCTGGAATGGACGGCGGCAGGAGCGCCGCCCATTTCACTTCGATTGGGACGATCAGAATACGTCCTCGGAGTATGGTCCGCGTTAGTTCTTGATGCCGATCTCGGAGAGCTGCAGCATCGAGTTGGTGGCGATGCTCGGCTTGAAGTCGAGACGTTCGGACACGCGGGAATAACCAACCATGTGGAAGAGCAGAACGTCAGCGACGAGATCGTCGTGGACGTAGGCGATCAGCTCCGACCACAGCTTTGCACGTTCATCACCAGTGGCAGCGGAGGCGCGGGACACGAGGTCATCGACCTTCGGATCGGAATAACCCGACTGGGTGCCCTTCGAGTCGTATTTGAAGAACATGGTGAAGGACGGATCACCCTTGGAATTGTCGTGCATGGCGGCAACGATCTGCGGACCGCGACCTTCCTTGAACGGCTTCGAGTAGTAAACCTCGTGCTCGGCTACTTCGACAAACCGGAGGTCGATCTTGAAGCCGACATCCTGCAACTGAGCCTGGATGGCTTCCATGATTTCCGTCACGTTCGGGAAATTGGCCGTCCGCGCGACGACGGTGATCGGCGTGTCGACTGCAACACCGTCAGCTCTTGCCTCATCGAGCAGCTTCTTCGCCTCGTCCGGATCGTACGGGAAAACTTTCACATCCGGATTCCAGCCGAGTGTCGTCGGCGGCACAAGCGCCGTTGCGAGAACCGCGTCCTGCGGCACGAGCGTGCCGATAAAGGCCTCCCGGTCGATGGCGAGGTTCAGCGCCTTGCGGACGCGGACGTCATTGAGCGGCGCGATATTGCCATCGATGCGAAGGTAGACGGTTTCGCTGTCGAGATAGGAGAAGTCCGTCTTCTCGTTGGTCGCTTCGACCTGCGAGATCGACGGAGCGAGATCTGCTTCTCCGGTCTGAACCATGGCGGCGCGCACGGCCGGATCTGAACGGAAGAGATAGGTCGCCTTGGTAACCGCTGGCTTCTTGCCCCAGTAGTCATCACGCGCGTCGAGCACGATCTGCTGGCCCGGCGTCCAGTTGGACAGCTTGTAAGGGCCGGTGCCGACGGGCTCGCGGATGAATTCGAGCGGCGTGCCCTCGGGAACGATGGTCACAAGCGACAGCAGCAGCGGCAGGATCGGCTGAACCGGATCGACCTTGAAATCGATGGTGGTGTCGTCGACGATCTTAACGTCGAACTTCATGCCGCCGAAGTAACGGCGGGATTCGCAGATGTTCTTGTCGCTGAAAATACGATCGAAGCTGTATTTGACGTCCTTGGCGCCGAAGGCTTTGCCGTCGGAGAATGTCACGCCCTGGCGGAGATGGAAGCGCCAGGTGCCGTCGCCGGTCTGCTCCCACTTTTCAGCAAGTCGCGGCATCACGCCCTGCTTGCCGCGCACATCGAGCTCGGTCAGCGTTTCGCTGACATTCTCCATGATGACGCGGCCGATATTGGAGCGCGTCGCCATGCAGGGCTCAAGCAGGTCGGCTTCCTCAGGCAAGACGATTTTGATGTCGCTCGACGCAGCCTGCGCCGGAGAAAAACCGGTACCAAGTGCAAGGACAGAGCACAGAAAGGCTCCAAATAGATGCGAAGTTTTCATGTCATTCTCCTCCCTCTAGCTGCGGATCGCACTGGTCAGTGCTCATCTTGCGATGGTCTCCCGACTGTGCGCTTCAGGCATTCCTCCGTGTGGCCCTGTGCGTCGGTCGGGATGCCTCCGTCCGTTTCGTCGCCATAAGCGGGCTGACGCAGACCATCTGATGTCTGACCAAGTTTGTCAAATTAATTATTCCGCTATAGGATTTGGACAAACTTTCGTGAGGATAAATCCATTTATTATCATGATGATGAGGCTGAAGAACTGGCCTCAATCTTCAAATTTCAACGTCCTTCAAACTTGACAACTTTGTTTTTTTGGTGATTTTCACGGTGGCCAGAGGAGACGCCGATGACGCCTGAACAGATTGCAACCGTCATGACCGGCACGGTGAAAGCCGTCGGAAATGGACGACACGAGGCCATGCTGGCTTCCCCGATGATCCAGAACCACGCCTCATTCCTGCACCTCGCCGAAGACGGCGCGCTGATCTGCGCCTGGTTCGGCGGCACGCTGGAAGGCAAGTCGGATATCTCGATCTTTGCTTCCGTTCTGGCGCCGGGGTCTGACACATGGGGCGAGCCGCAGCGGTTGAGTTTCGACCCCGCCCATTCCGAACAGAACCCGGTTCTGTTTGCGGCACCTGAAGGCGGCCTGCTCCTGTTCCACACGTCTCAGCCTTCAGGCAATCAGGACGAATGCCGTATCCGCATGGCGGAGGTAAATCGCGATGCCGGTGACGCGACCAAACTGACGGTCAGCGATGGACGCTATCTCGATTTGCCGCGCGGCTGCTTCGTTCGAGCACCGCTGACCGTTCGCGACGATGGAGCCTGGCTATTGCCGATCTTCCGCTGCATCCAGCGTCCTGGCCAGAAATGGAACGGCAGCCATGATCGCGCAGCCCTCGGCATTTCCGAAGATCACGGCAAAACTTGGCGTCTGGACGACCTCGATCAGTCGACCGGCTGCGTCCATATGAGCCCGGTGTCCATAGGAGACAACAAGTACGCCGCCGTGTTCCGCCGCAGGCAGGCCGATTTCGTCTATCGCACCGAGAGTGTCGACGGCGGCCGTACATGGTCCGCGCCCGAAGCGACCGACGTTCCCAACAACAATTCATCGATCGCCGCAACCCGCCTGCAGGATGGCCGTATCGCGATGATCTGCAACCCGACCAATGCGGACATGTCCACAGACCGCCGCGCCTCGCTTTACGACGAGTTGGGCGAAGGCGACGACCGGCCGGATGCCAATCCGGATGGCGGCTGCGTGCCGATCTGGGGTGTGCCCCGTGCGCCGGTTGCCGTCTGCATTTCCGACGACGGAGCAAAAAGCTTCTCGCAGCGGATCATCATCGAGGATGGTCCCGGCACCTGCCTGTCGAATAATTCGGTCGACGGTCACAACAAGGAAATGTCCTATCCGTCGCTGCTTGAGGGTAACGACGGCAGTCTTCATATCGCCTACACCTATTACAGGCGCGCCATCAAATACGTTCGTCTGGCGCCAGGCTGGGCCAGTTCAGCAGCGGGAGAACAAGCATGAGCAACATCATCGGCATCACCATGGGTGACCCCTGCGGCGTCGGACCCGAGATCACGGTACGGGCGCTTGCCGAAATGAGCGACGCGGATCGTGCCGTCACCCGCATCTACGGAAACCTGCCGACGCTGGAAGCCGCCCGCAAGGCGCTGAACGTCGAGATCGATCTTGCGGCCTATGTCGTTGACCTGCCGATCGAAGGGGCACCGCTACCCTGGGGGCAGCTTTCACCGGTCGCCGGCGATGCAGCTTTCCGCTTTATCGAAAAGGCCGTGCGCGATTCCGAAGCCGGCGTGATCGGCTGCATCGTGACCGCCCCAATCAACAAGGAAGCCCTCAACCTTGCCGGCCATCATTACGACGGCCATACCGGCATGCTGCGCAGCCTGACGAAATCGGCAGCCGCCTATATGCTGCTCGCTTCAGAAAAGCTGAAGGTCATCCACGTTTCCACCCATGTCTCGCTGCAGGAAGCGATCCGCCGCGCCACCACCGAACGGGTGCTGGCCACCATCAAGGCCGGCAACAATCACCTGAAGCGCACCGGTTACGAGCGTCCGCGCATCGCGGTCGCCGGTATCAATCCGCATTGCGGTGAAAACGGCCTGTTCGGCACCGAGGATGACGACCAGATCGCGCCGGCTGTGGCTGCCGCCCGCGCCGAAGGCATCGACGCCTACGGCCCGATCTCGGCAGACACCGTGTTCCACCGTGCCTATTCCGGCGGCTTCGACCTGGTCGTCGCGCAATACCACGATCAGGGCCATATCCCGATCAAGCTCGTCGCTTTCGATACGGCCGTAAACGTCTCTGTCGATCTCACGATCGACCGCACATCCGTCGACCACGGCACAGCCTTCGACATTGCCGGCAAGGGCATTGCCAACCACGGCAACATGCTGTCGGCCATCGCCTATGCCCGCAAGCTGGTAGCCGGCGGCAAGGGAGAGCAGACATGAGCAGCGCTCCATTAATCGTCTTGCATCAACCAAAACGACTTGTCATCGGCGCCGGTAGCGTCGGCGAGGTCGGCAACTGGGCTGGAGCGGTTTCCTCCGCGCTGGTAATCGCAACACCGATTACCGCTGGTTTCGTCGACCGGTTGAAACTGCCGGGCAAGGTTACCCTGTTCGACGCCATTCCAGGCGAGCCGGAGATCGAAACGCTTGATGCCGCACTGGCGGCAGCGCGCGCCGCAAAGCCGGATCTCGTCGTCGGCCTCGGCGGCGGTTCCGTCATGGACGTCGCCAAGCTTGTCGCGGCCCTTTGGGATAGCGAGCAGACCCTGTCCGATGTCGCAGGACCCAACAAAGTGGCGGGGCGCAGCACGCGCCTGGCGCAGGTTGCCACCACGGCTGGAACAGGCTCCGAAGCCGGCATCCGCTCGCTGATCACCGATCCCGTAAAGGGCGCGAAGATTGCCGTCGAATCCCCTCACCTGATCGCCGATCTTGCAGTGCTAGACCCGGAACTCACCTACTCGGTTCCGCCGGCGGTCACCGCTGCAACCGGAGTCGATGCGATGGCGCATTGCGTCGAGGCCTTCACCAGCAAGCGTTCGCATCCGATGATCGACGGTTTTGCGCGCATGGGCATTCACCTCGTCGGCAAGTTCTTGGGCCGCGCGGTCAAGGACGGCGCAGATCGTGAGGCCCGCGAAGGGCTGATGCTGGCGTCCTACTACGGCGGCATCTGCCTCGGGCCTGTCAATACCGCGGCAGGCCATGCCATCGCCTATCCGCTCGGCACGCTGCTGCATCTGCCGCATGGACTGGCCAATGCCATCGTGTTTCCCCACGTCTTGGCGTTCAACGCGCCAGTGGCAAAGGACAAGACTGCGGAAGTAGCACAGGCGCTGGGGCTAGGCCAAAATCTCTCGCAGGCCGACCTGTCCGCGCAGGCCTATGGCTTCTGTGCTGATCTCGGCATCGAGATGTCATTGGCAAAACATGGCGCGACCGAATCCGATCTTCCGCGCTTTGTCGCAGATGCGCATGCCATCCGTCGCCTCATGGACAACAACCCGGCCGATATGAGCGTGGATGACGTTCTGGCGATCTATCGCGCGAGCTTCTGAGAACCTCGCTCCAGTGAAAAAGGCGGTGCCGCCAAGCACCGCCTTTTGCGTACTATACCGAAGTCAAATCGCTCGCGATCCTTAAGATCCAGGCTAGAGATGCGACGACTGAAAGAGCCTCTCCCGCGATCCCTTCAGATGCTCGAACATCAGACGGCGCGCATCATCCTCGTTGCTGTTGCCGATCGCCGTCGCAATCGCTTCATGCTCGCCAAATACGCGCGACAGGCCGGACGCTTCCCGCTTGATCGAGGCGCCGTGAAATTTCATGCCGACAGCAATATGATCCTTCAGGGCTTCCATGGCGGTGGTAAAATAATTGTTCTGCGCGGCGCGGGCGATGGCGAGGTGGAACTGAAAGTCGGCATCCTCGCGGTGTGACTGACGGTTCGTCGCATCGCGCAGCAGTTCGAGCGCCTGGCGGATCGCCTTCAGACTGTCGGCATCGTGACGGGCGGCAGCGGCAGCGGCGGCAGCCGGCTCCATCGTCAGGCGGAATTCGTAACAGTTGAGAAGGTCTGCGACGTTTTCCAATTGGCCGAAACCGAGGGGATTGCGCAAGCCCACCGAGCGGACGAAACTGCCGGCACCGCGCCTTGAATAGATCAGGCTCTGGTCGCGCAGCCGTTTCAGTGCTTCGCGGATGACGGGTCGGGACACCTCGAATTCGGCGGCCAGATCGTGTTCCGTCGGCAGGCGCTCGTCGGGCTTGTACGCACCGGACTTGATTGCGCGCAACATCCGCTCGAACACGATATCCGCAAGGCCCTTGCGGGCGGTTCCCGTTTCCAGTCCCATCGTCAACCTGCCTTTCGCAGGACCATGTCTGCAATTTGCTTCAACGTATGGGGATGACCGAAGCCACCCGATTTTGCAATGATGCAGCGACCCTGCGCCGATGCAAGACCAAGACCCGGCAGGCATTCGCCATGCAGACGCAGCCTCGACAGGCCCAGCCCACGCAGCACCGCCTCGGCCGTCGCCCCGCCGGAGAGAAGCAGCGTTCCATCGTGACCGGCAAGGTATTCTTTCAATCCGTCAGCCAGAGCTTCCGCCACAAGCTGCGCATCGACCTCTTCCTCACCCGGTGTCGCCTGCACGAGCATCAGATCAGGTCTTGTCCCACTTTCCGCGTCCAGCCGGCCGTTCGGCGCAGGCAGATACGTCAGGCTGTGGCCGTTGCGCAGGGCATCGATCTGCGCAAGCGTGATCGGATCGCGCGATCCGATGACAAATGTGATCGGACCGGACGGGATGGTCGCTGCCTGCGCATCGACCTTGTTCGTCATGCGACGGGCGAGCGCTTCTGCAAGACCGCGAGCGCCGATCAGCAGATCGGTCCCGTTGTTCTCAGCGACGTCGAGCGCAACGTCCATGTCGGCGGCTGAGCTAGCGTCAGGGATATGGGCACGAGCTGTGTGCGCACCGAGCCTGTCGGCGATCACGATCGGAGCGTCGATACCAAAGCCGGTGACACATCCGTTCGCAACCACCCGAACGAACTCTGGTATCCCAGGCGCAACGAGGGCACGTGTGAAAGGGATGGCGTCCAGTTCGGCAACGATATTTCCCTTGAGGCGGGAATCGACCTTCTTGAACAGCCGCGTTCCCGGCGGCAGCAAGGTGATTGTCGCAGCCGTGGCGGCACGTGCTTCGCCGGCACTTGTTTCGCGGGTGTTGAGGTTGATGGACAGAACGTCGGGGCGATCGGCGACGATCCCCGTAATTGCATCAAGGTTGAGCGCCACGTCGGTGCGAATACCTCGCCCGGCAAAAGGCGCCGCCGAGTCGAGCGCACCGGTCAGGTCGTCGGCAAGAATGACTAACATACTCCTCCACCTACTTATGTTGTAAGCTTTATACCACGGAAAAGTGCTTATAAGTCAACATGGGTATGGAGTGAAATGACAAATGTAAGGTATTGAGCTCGGTTGGGGCAACAGTGTTAAATTTCAGAGAGGTTGGCATGAATGACATCGTCGTCGACGACTAATCGCGATGGCGTGATCCGTGATCATCATTCGAGACGACCAGCCGTCAAAGTCCCCAAAAGTGTTTCTGGGAACCATGCCATTCTCGACCAGATCAGCGCGCTTGAATGCGTCCGTGACAATGTTGTCGGCTTTCGCTCGCATACGGATTGTATCCGGCGACCACGACCCTAGGCTGGTCGATGCCCGCAGCCTTCAGGCAGGCTCGCGTCAACTCGATTTCGCCGACAATGCGCTCGACCGAGAGACAGCTTGCAACGGCCGTTAGCGGGATATGCGAGATGGCGCGTGCATTTCAATCATTTTCAGCACGTTGAACTCGCGCATCTTGAGTTTGAACGACAGGGCATCTGGCAAGAAGATGGCGTCATCACTATAGCCGGGATCGGCTAGGTACATCGTCGACTTATCAAACACCCAGCGCTTTGCAGGTATCGCGCGCGCTCGGTGGTTACGTCGACATCTGGCGCGATATAGGCCTTTCCTTGAAACCGGCGAGCTTAAGCAGGCCGCCGGTCAGTTCCGGGCTAATACCCGCCGGATCGCCCGTCGCCAACGAGACGATCGGACGGTCATCGTGTTGCATATCGGTGGACAGAGTTTCTTTCGATTGAAGGCCGGTCATAGAACCGTGACGGCTTTGCCATGCTGATTGATGATAATCCTTTCCTTAGTTGAGGCGCAAGCCGGCGTCGTTGTCGAAGAGGTGCAGCTTTTGAACATCCGGTATGACGCGGATGATCTCGCCGGGCCGCGCCGTGATACGATCCCGGAAGAGGCAGGTAATTTCAGTATTGTTCGCCCGCGCGACAACCTGGGTCTCCGATCCGGTCGGCTCGACGACGACAATCTCCATCGGCATACCCTCGCCGGACATGATCAAGTGCTCGGGACGGAAGCCATACCGTGCCGGCCGGCCCGAGGAGCCCGACGGCGCATTGGCGATCGGGAACGTTAGGTCGCCGAAGGCGAAACCGGAGGATTCGATGCGGCCTTCCAGAACGTTCATGGAAGGCGAGCCGATGAAGCCGGCAACGAACAAATTGGCCGGCCGGTCATAAAGCTCGAGCGGTGCGCCGACCTGTTCGATGATGCCACCATGCATGACGACGATCTTGTCTGCCATGGTCATCGCTTCGATCTGGTCATGGGTGACGTAAATCGTCGTGGTTTTCAGGCGCTGGTGCATCGCCTTAATCTCGGTGCGCATCTGCACGCGTAGCTTTGCATCGAGATTGGAGAGTGGCTCGTCGAACAGGAAGACCTGCGGATCCCGAACGATGGCGCGGCCCATGGCTACGCGCTGGCGCTGGCCGCCGGAAAGCTGGCGCGGATGGCGTTCGAGTAGCTTGTCGAGGCTAAGGATCTCGGCAGCCTTTTTGACCTTCTCGGCAATCTCAGCTTTGGGCAGGCCCTTGAGCTGAAGTGAAAAACCCATGTTTTCGGCCACCGTCATATGCGGGTACAGCGCATAGTTCTGGAAGACCATGGCAATGTCTCGGTCTTTCGGCGGCACATTGTTTACCACTCGGCCACCGATGCTGATATCGCCGCCGGTGATGCTTTCCAGCCCGGCGATCATGCGCAGCAGAGTCGACTTTCCGCAGCCCGAAGGGCCGACGAGCGTGACGAACTCCCCGTCCTCGACGTCGACCGAGATCCCGTGGATCGCCGCGACCGCGCCATACGATTTCTTGACATTGCGAATGCTGACGTCAGCCATGATCTACTCCCATTATTGCAGTCGAAATGGCGGCGACACGGCATCGCGTCCGCCGCCCTCTCCTCAAGCGGATTTGCGCAGTGTGGTGGCGGTCCGACCGCGGATGCCTGCCGGCATCGCATCGCCGTGGGCCTCGATCAGTTCGTCGACCATGGCGCGGATGTCCTTGATTGACAGCACGCTTGTCGCATGGCGGTCGAGCATGGCGGCGCGATGCACTTGGTCACGATCGCCGTTGAGCGCTGCCTTTACGGTCAGGTCCTGAACGTAGACATGTGGGGCGCAGTACCCGGCAAGCTCAGGCGGCAACGAGCCGGCATTGCAGGCGCGCATGCCGCTCTTGTCGACGACGACTGGAACCTCGACGCAGCATCCGTTCGGAAGGTTGTCGATCAGGCCATCGTTGCGGACGTTGCCGTAGATCAACTGCGGTTTGCCGGTCGCCATCGCATGAATGATCAGCGAACCGTATTCGCGCGAGCGCTCCAGCGGGAAGGTCTCTCCCGCCAAGAGCTTGCGGCGGGTCTCGGCATAGCGACCAAGGTTGCGAACGCTACGACGGATGTACTCATCAACTGGAACGTCGTACGCGGCGATATCTGCTTCGCTCTTCAGGAAATAGGGCGTGTATTCCGCATTGTGCTCGCTGGACTCGCTGATGAAGCGGCCGAAGGAACGCATCAGTTCGAAGCGGACCTTGTCCTTGGCAAAGATTTCCGGATTCTCCATGGCCGCCCAGAGCCGGGGATAGGCATCCTCGTCGTCGATCTTGAGTTTCAGGAACCAGGTCATGTGGTTGATGCCGGCGCAATCGTAGGACAAGCTTTCGACCGGGACGTCGAGATAGGATGCGAGCTCATGCGCGGTGTTCTGCACGTTGTGGCAGAGGCCAATCACCTTCTGCTCCGGATAGGCTTCGTAGACGGCCTGGGTCAGGATGCTCATCGGGTTGGTGTAGTTGAGCAGGACCGCGTCCGGGCAGAGTTCGCGCATGTCGGCGACGAGATCCAGCATGAACGGAATGGTGCGCAGGCCGCGGAACATGCCGCCGATGCCGAGGCTGTCTGCGATGGTCTGCTTGAGGCCGTATTTGCGCGGGATTTCGAAATCCAGCAGCGTCGCCTCGTGCATGCCGATCTGTACCATGTTGATGACGAAATCCGCATCCTTCAATGCAGCCCGCCGGTCGAGATGTTCTTCGATGACCGGGTTCGCATCGAACTGCGCCGCCGTCCAGCGGGTCATCATGCCCGCCGTCTCCAGCCGCTCCTGGTCGATGTCGTGGAGCGTGATGGTGACATCGCGGAGTTCCGGGAAATCAAGAATGTCGGTCAGCAGATTCTTGACGAAGACGACGCTGCCGGCGCCGATCATGGCAACTTTCAACATAGGTAGTCCTTTCACGTAGAATTCAAATTTGCATCGCCACCAAGTCTTGTGAGCCGGCTTACTTGAGGCCCGTTCCGGCAATGCCTTGGATCAGTTGGCGCTGGAAAAACACGAAAATGACGAGCATCGGCACTAGGGACAAAAGCGCGATGGACATGATGTCCGTCCATTCGGTGTTGTACTGGCCCTTGAGCAGGTTGAGGCCGAGTTGGACGGTGTACATCTCCTGATCAGTGAGCATGACCAAGGGCATTACGAAGTCGTTCCACCGCCACATGAAGGTGAAGATGATCAGCACCGCGATAATCGGCTTGGACAACGGCAGGACGATCTTGCGAAAGATCGTGAGCTCGCTGGCGCCATCAAGCCGCGCGGCCTCGATCAACTCGTCCGGGATCGACACCATGAACTGGCGTACCATGAAGATGCCGAAAGCTTCGGCAGCACGCGGCAGGATCACGCCCCAGTAGGAATTAAGCAGCCCAAGCTCGGACACGACGAAGAAAAGCGGGACGATGATGACCTGGACCGGTATCATCAGGGCGCTCAGCACCGCCAGAAACAGCACGTCGCGTCCGGCGAACCTGAACTTTGCGAAAGCATAACCGCACAGCAGGTTGATGGTGACGGTGATCGCCACTGCCACCACGGCGATGACGGTCGAGTTCCAGAACCAATGCAGGAACGGCATATGCGCCAGCGCGTCGGCGAAGTTCTGCCAGACCCATCCCGTGGGCATTAGGTTGACGTCAGGGATGAAAATCTGATCCTTTGGCCTGACTGCCGTCACGAACATCCAGTAGATCGGAAAGATCATGATGACGGCGCCAAACGCCATGAGAACCCAAAGACCGATCGTTTCCAGCCGCTTTTTCATCGGAGTAGTAGTGGTGACCATCATGGCCGTGGTCTCCTACACAAATTCTTCGGTCCGCTTGTTCACGCGCCACTGCAGCAGAGTGAACAGGAGGATCAGAAGGAAGAGGACGATACCCATGGCGCTCGCATAACCCATTTCGGATGTCGCGAATGCCGACTGGTAGATGTATTGGACGATCATCGTCGTCGAGAAACCTGGACCACCACCCGTCATCACGAAGATCAGGTCGAAGACCTGGAAGGAATGGATGACGTTGAGGATGAGCAGCAGGAATGTCGTGGGACGCAGGAGCGGCCATGTGACGTGGCGAAACTGCTGAAGGCGGGTGGCGCCGTCGATTGACGCGGCCTCGTAATAGGTCGGCGAAATCGACTGCAGCGCCGCCAGATAGACGACCATACAGAATCCAACGCGCGTCCACAGCGTCGTGATGATGATCGACGGCAGGGCCCAGCTTGTGGTCGAGAGCCAGGCGACCGGCTGGATCCCAACGAGCTTCAGCAAAGCGTTGATGACGCCGTAATGGTCGTTGAACAGCCAGGCTGCGATGATCGCCGTCGCAACGCTCGACACGACGACGGGGAGAAAGTAGATGCTGCGCAAGAACGTGCGGGCATAGAGATCACGGTTGAGGCCGACGGCGAGCAACAGGCCAATGGCGAGGCTCGTCGGCACGGTTGCCACAGAATAGATGACGGTATTCTTTATCGCCTGCCAGAACTGGTAGTCGGTCAGGAGGCGAGTGTAGTTTTCCGCGCCGATATAGAACGGTTCATCGATCAGGGACCATTCGTGCACGCTGATGAAAGCCGCATAGAGAAGCGGAAAGAAGATGAAGACCGAAAATAGAACGAGATTGGGCGCGATGAACAGATAAGGCGTCAGTCGCGGCCGGAAGGATGCCCACCAGCCGGAAAACCGGCTGGTGGCAGTCTCGTTCATTGCCTTCTCAAGGGATATTGAGGTGGGGGCCATGACCTGCATTCGCTTTGATAAGATTTCAGGGGTTTAACGATTCGTTCAGGCCCGCAGCAGAAGCCGCTCGATATGGGCTTGGATATTCTCGGCTGTCTGCTCCGCAGACTGGCCGGATGTAAAAGCCAGATCGAGCTCGTCGGCCATCTTGGGGTTGAACCTGCCCCAGTTGGGATGGATGACCGTACTGACGAGATGTTCGGGAATGGTCTTCGTCTGCTCTACGAAGACCTTCATCTCATTCGGCCGTAGAGAGAACTCGATCCCCTTGTCCACAATCGACGTGCGCACCGGCAGAAGCTGGGCCGTATTGACGAAGCTGCGCATGTTTTCCTCGTTGACGAGGAATTTGACAAACTCGGCGGCCAATTCTGGCGTCTTGCTATCGCGGGAAACCGCGACGCAGGTGCCGCCAAGATCGTCGGCCATTGCGACGTCACGCGGCAGGTAGGTGACGCCCCATTTGGCCTTCATCTGCTGCTCGACGAAGGGAATCTGCCAATTGCCATTCAGCATCATGGCGATCGTGCCGTTGGCGAACAGGTTCTGCACCTTCTCGGCGCTCTTGACCGAGGTGCTGGGCGGAACCAGTCCTTCGGTGAACCAGCTCTGTGTCCATGCAATCGTCTCGATGCCGGCCTTCTCGGTGATGCGGGAGGCCGTCAGGTCCTCGCTCAGCAAGCGCCCGCCATGCTGGTAGAGATAGAACATCCAGCGATGCACGGCGCCGTTCTGCCAGCTCATGGCGAACGGATAGGATGAGCCGCCCTGCGTCTTGAGCTTTTTGGCGTTGTCGATGAACGCCGCCCATGTCCAAGCTTCGTCGAGGCTGGACGGTACCGCGATATTGGCCTTTTCCAACAGTTCCTCGTTGTAGAACAGGGCAAACGTATCGGTGTGATGCGGCAGCGCGTAGGGAGTGCCCTTGACGTTGACGGCGCTCCAGACGGCAGGTGTGAAGCCCTTGCCGAAGTCCTTCTCGAGATACTGCGTAAGGTCGATGGCGGCCTTGTTGCTCGCGTATCGCCCGATCTGCTGATAGGTCACGCGGAAGAGGTCGGGCGCCTGGCGGCCCGCAAGGCGCGTATCGACCTGCTGGTAGAATTGCGCGAACGGCATCACATCAAGCTTGACCTTGACGCCGGGATTGGCGCTTTCAAATTTGGCGATCACGTTCCTGTAGCCAGCAACTTCTGAATCGCCGCCCCAGACGGCAAATGTCAGCTGTTTTTCCTGTGCAAGCGCCGGCATGCCGAGCGCGCCGGTCACAAGCCCCGCGCCGAGACCCGCGCCGGTCTTCAAAATGGTACGTCGATTGATAAATTGCGTCATGTCTTCCTCCCATGAGTGTCAATTTCCAACGCCTCCCTCGACACACATGCCGGGAAGGCACGTTTTCAGTTGTGCGGCATTCCCTCCGAATCGACCTCCGTTCCACCGCACGATTCGCGCACAAGTAGCCTGACGGGCAGCAGATGATCCTGCCGCCCTTCCTTCTTATCGATTGCATCTATGACCGCTTGCATTGCCAGCTTCCCGAGCTCCTCCCGGGAGCTGTCGACTGTTGTCAACGTCGGGGCAGTAAAGCCACCGAAGGCAATGCCATCGAAACCGACGACGGCGAAATCATCCGGCACCCTCAGCCCGCGCTTGCGCAATCCATGCAAAGCGCCGATCGCGAGCCGGTCGTTATAGGCGAAGAGAGCCGTCGGCGGGACGTCAAGCGCCAGGATGCGGTCAAGGGCGAGGACACCGCCTGACAGCGAATTCTCGGTCACCACAACGAGATCTTCATCGAATGGCAGACCAGCCTCGGAAAGCGCATGCATATAGCCATCGATACGGTCGTGCCCGCCATGCGAACTTCGCAACGCCTGGGTAAAGTGTGCGATGCGCCGATGTCCAAGCGAAATGAGGTGGCGGGTGGCGATATATCCACCTCTCTCAAGATCGACGCGGACGCTTTGAATTCCCGGTGCGGGGCTAGGCTCCTGCAGCACGACAACGCCGACACCGCGCTTTACGAGAGCAGGTAGTTCCGGAGCAGCGCAGTTATTGTGTCCTGCGACGATGATCCCGTCGTAAGCCGCCCCTTGCAACAAGAGCGCAGTGTGAAACTCGCTCAGTTCGTTGCGGGACGAAATGATCGTGACCGAATATCCGCGCAAACTGGCTTCCGCTTGCGCCGCACTCGCGATCTCTAGGAAGTACGGATTCTCCAAGGTCGGCAGAATGAAAGTGATGATCTTGGTGCTGCGCTGCCGCAGGCTTCTGGCGGCATGATTGGGCGTGTAGCCCAACTGGGCAGCGGCGGACATCACGCGTTCCCGTGTCTCCGGAGAAATGCGCACGGCACTATCC
The DNA here is from genome assembly GCF_050500205.1 of Neorhizobium sp. DAR64860/K0K1. Taxonomy (NCBI): domain Bacteria; kingdom Pseudomonadati; phylum Pseudomonadota; class Alphaproteobacteria; order Hyphomicrobiales; family Rhizobiaceae; genus Neorhizobium; species Neorhizobium sp. DAR64860/K0K1. Next base: position 545,572 of record NZ_CP191458.1, read on the forward strand.
CGGCCATTGAGCACGAGGGAAATGGTCGCTTGGGAGACACCCGCGAGGCGTGCGACATCAGCGCTTGTCGGTGCAGCGGCGGCCGAATGTTCACCCGTGGACTTGCGGTTCATCGCGGACCCTACACTTGCTAAATCGTATTAGCTAATACGTATTAGCTCGAGCGACGGGCTGTCAAGCCCTCACATGGAGGCGAAATCAATCGCATCGTCGCGTCCTTTCTGGAAGGGAATAGGTGACCGTCCGAGGTAGCTTTTGTTACCTTCAGCGTATGGGAGATCCGCTTCACGGTCTCGCCTACAGCGGGATGCTGAGGAGGCTCCGGACCCAATGGCTTTGCATGATCTTGAAAAGGCCGTCCCCAGTAAGTGGCTCCTTCAAATCGAGAGCTATATGGTAGGGTCACTTGCAGCTGGGAGGATCGACGAGCAAACGTTCCTCGCCTCCGTTGCTGCGGCCACGTTCAGGTTTCTGCGAGGGCGCGATACGCTCGTGCGCCAACACACCCACCGTTCGACGGGTCTTGCACGATTTATTGTGCTAGCAACGTGATCATGACGTGGGTAATGGCTTGAGCTTAGAGCGGCGGCAGCGTTCAGAACAGTACTTCACGTCGCTCCAGTTCTTGGCCCACTTCAGCCTCCATGCAAAAGGTTTTCCGCATGTCGCACACGTTTTTATCGGCAGATCCGCTTTCTTGACCATTCTCGCCATATGGATCCTCTCCTATTCAACGTGTTTACGAAATGCGAACGAACCATTCGCCGCTCAGTTACCGAAGTGGCAATTCCACGAGCCCTACCCTATCTGGGGAAGCACTCAGCGATTGGAAGCACCCGACTTCAACCTCTTTTCATGTCCGCTCGAGCTATTTCTGTTCACTTTACGTTCCGCCTGCCCTATGACAGGCGGGTTTGCCATGTTTGAGACAGTGGATGATCAACCGATCGACTTTTGAATTTCTAGAGGAAGCCTCCAGTAATCACGGCGCCGAGTGGCTCGACGACAACCGAGCTAGACTTGATTGCGCGCGCCGCGACTTAATTGAATTCACCCTAGCGTTAGCTAATAGCACAGGGTCGATCGACAAGCGCGTAGATGAGGCCAACCGAGATCCCCGCAAATGTTTGAGTGCCGCGTCTATCTCGAAAGGCACCTGCTGCATCACGTTGCGAGTTTCGCCTTCGAAGAACGCAGCCGCGACATATTACATGCAAATCTCTCCGCACAGCTCATACAGCGGAGGCGGAGCGCTGCTACCCCCGCCACGGCTTGCCCGCATTTTGCGGCAAACAATCGCAAGCCACACCGGCAAATGGAGAGGGATCGTCGAGGGTCCATTATTTCGGACATATTTCCCAAATGGTCTGACGGGCGGTCATGATTTGAGCGCCAGCGGGTACGTCAGAAATCACGACGCGCTCGACTTTTTCAATCTCAAAAACTTCGGAGCCTGTCGCAACGTTTCTGACGAGATGCTCGTGTCCTCCAATCTTGTCGAGGAAATAGTAAAATCATTCGCCGCTGCCCGCGCGCTGGTCGATTACATCAATCGGGCAACGACTAAGCTCCCCGAGTCTCGATAACCGGAAGGCTCTTACGCGCAAACTTACTGACCCGAAGCTTATAGAGATGAAAAAGTAGGCTCGCGACTATCAGCACGGTCGGGATGTGCTTGATCGGTTTCCTGTCATTGAGATTGTTTAGGACGCTAACAAGGTGGCCGCAGACGTCTCGGCATTAGAGATTTTGCTTGCGAGCACTTATACGGTAGGGACCGGCTCTCTCCCCCATTACGACAGATTTCCAGGAAAGGGTGATCTCTCGTCGCGCAATCAAGGCATCAACCGCTTCATGGACGGCTGGCATGTAGTCACGCCACTCAAGCGGAGCGTTGTGATCATTTGCAAGGCTGCGCGCAACTTCGCTCGGGCACGTCGTCCCATCAGGTCGACTGACGACAAAACTTAAAATGGTCGATTCCGCATTCGCTCGCATGGCTCGTCCCCATTTAACTGAACTGTCTCGCGGGTCATTTGACAGTTACATTGTCTCAGCAAAGCATCAGGCAAGACCATCTCTGCGCAATATGTCTTACAGCGGTGGTGTTGCGCTGGACGGCTCCGTTTTGAATAAGCGAGAGAGCTACTTCGTTCAGGCAAAGCGATATGGAAAACCGTTCAACCCTGCGGCGGCTTTTGACGCTGTCTCAGTTGCCGGGAAACGCAGCGGATCGTTACTCAAGATCTAACCGATGCGCCACCCCGTCATCGCAGAGGCTTTGGAGGCGCCATTGATTGTCAGCTTGGGATACTTGAGCCACTGCTCGATAGCAACAGTGGTGACGAACCTGAAGGCGTCATAGATGGTATTGCTGATCGGACTTGAGGCGAAAACCCGCGTCCGCGTCGCAGGCATCACGACCGGGACGCCGCTGCAGATCTCGACGTTGTCCGAATACGGGGTTGCCGAGCGCACGCCGGCCTTGGCTGCGGAAACCGCTCGGTTGCCGCCCCTGCCGCAACATGCCGGGTTCCAGGCGGAGCCGGTGACTGTTTCGCCTTTGCGCGGCGGTGCCGGACCGGACATTTGACGATGATGTCGTAATGCAGACTGCCGGAAACGACGACAGCGGGGCAGGATGCGGTCATAGAAATTTGTCTTTCCGTCTGGAGGCGACGGCCGCCATAGTCTTTTCTGGATTTTCCCAAAATTACCTATTGCACATCACCGGTCTCCGAAGTCCCGCCGCCAGGCGCAAGTAAATGTAAACGCTCGTTTATTTGCTCCGCATCCGGCCAAATCAAAGCCTCTGACCAATCGCGCGCGCCGCCCTTCATATGGCTCAAAGGTTTTCCTTGAGTAGAATTTCGATGCGGATCTTTTCCTGTGCGGCGAGCGGCTCGCGGGCATCCGAGCGGGCGCGCATGATGCGAATTGCACTGCGCACCGCATGGCCCGGATCCTGTGCGATCACGGCATCGATACGGTCGTCCCGGAGCGCCTGTTCGGTGAAGGGAGTTCGCTCGTGGACAACCACGGCAATGCCGCCGAGATCGACGTTTCCGGCAGCAGCCAGGATCGGCACGCGAGCCTCTGCGCTCAGCACGTAGATTCCGGAAACATCGCGATTGCCGGCCAACACGCGGGCCATCACCTGCTGGCTACGTGCCTCGTCGGCGTGGGTTTCGATGGACGGCAGACAGGTCAGATGCGGAAAGGCGCTGTTGATCACGTGGTCGAAGCCAAGGCGGCGCTGGATGCTGTCGAGCGACTGCATGGTTTCCGCGATCACCATGACCTTTCCCGGATGGGAACCCGCAAGCATGCCCATCAGCTTGCCCGCACTCGCACCCGCCGCAAAGTTGTCGATACCGACGAAATCAGCCTCTGGCAGCTTTTCCTGACCGGACAGGAATTGCACCACCTTGATGTTGCGCTGGAGAAGCCGCGCCATGGCGTCTCGCACCTGAGGCGATTCGGGCGCCATGACAGCCACGCCATCGACCTCCTCCTTGTCGAGGCTGGAGAGCAGCTTTGCCACGCCATGCGCATCGTCGATCCCGATCTGGCGGTAGGCAATCTCGGTGAGGTCGCCCTTGAGCGCATCAGTCAGCTCTTCAACGTGCCGCAGGAGCTCCTTGAGGTATAGATCGCCGCTTGCCGGAAGCAGGAAGAGAAAACGGTACACCTTGTTGCGGGCAAGGCTGACAGCCGCCGGATTTCGAACGAAGCCGATCCGCTCGATTGCGTCATTGACCAGCCGGGCGGCCTTCAGGCTCACATTCGGTCGTTCGTTCAAGACACGATCGACCGTTGCAAGGCTGACGCCTGCAGCCTCGGCCAGATCCTTCGCTGTTGGACGCATGACGACTTCCCATGATTTCCGCCTTCCAGAGCTTTCCTTCAAAACATCAGCAAACGCAAGAATTGATGTGCGCACCTCAAAAACCACTTGCTTTGAGGTGCGCACATCAATTAGCCTCCATCTGGGTTCGGGAGAGGCATCCATTACACCCCGTTCCGCTGGAGGAGGCCGGCCAGAGATTAGGGTCCGGAGCCGGCATTTGGCCCGCAAGGGCGTTTCGCCATCCGCAGGAGACCGGACGGCGCTGGGAGGATGACATGATGAAATCGCTTTACGTGAAAGGTCTGCTTACTGCCGGAACGGTCGCCTGTTCGATGGGTTTCGGCACTATGATGGCGCATGCCGACGAAAAAGAACTGACGCTCTGCTGGGCAGCATGGGACCCGGCAAACGCACTCGTCGAACTCAGCAAGGGCTTCGAGGCGTCGTCCGGCATCAAGATGAAATTCGAGTTCGTCCCGTGGCCGAACTTCGCCGACCGCATGCTCAACGAACTCAACTCGGGCGGAAAGCTCTGCGATCTGATGATCGGCGACAGCCAGTGGATCGGCGGCGCCGCCGAGAACGGTTGGTATGTGAAGCTCAACGAGTTCTTCGACAAGGAAGGCATCAAGATGGATGCCTTCGTTCCGGCAACCGTCACGGGTTATTCCGAATGGCCGAAGAACACCCCGAACTACTGGTCGCTGCCAGCCTTCGGGGACGTGGTCGGCTGGACCTACCGCAAGGACTGGTTCGAGCGGCCCGAAATTAAGACCGCCTTCAAGGAAAAGTTCGGTCGCGACCTGACGCCGCCCGCAACCTTCGACGAACTGAAGCAGGTCGCCGAATTCTTCCAGGGCCGCAAGATCGATGGCAAGACCGTCTACGGCGCCTCGATCTACACCGAACGTGGCTCTGAAGGCATCACGATGGGCGTGATGGACGTGCTTTACAGCTATGGCTTCAAGTACGAAAACCCGAAGAAGCCCTATGACATGAAAGGCTTCGTCGATTCCGCAGGCGCCGTGAAGGGTCTCGAATTCTACAAGTCGCTCTATGATTGCTGCGTCGCACCGGGCACATCCAACACCTACATGGGCGAAGGCATCGACGCCTACAAATCGGGCCAGGTCGCCATGCAGATGAACTTCGCCTTTACCTGGCCGGGGTTCGAGGCTGATCCGAATGTCGGGGGCGGAAAGACTGGTTATCTCGTCAATCCCGCAGGGCCCGGTGGCGAGAAGTTCGCCCAGCTCGGCGGCCAGGGCATTTCGGTCGTCGCCAATACAGACAACATGGACGGCGCACTGGGCTACATCAAATGGTTCGCCCAGAAGGATGTACAGGACAAATGGTGGTCCATGGGCGGCTTCTCGTGCCTTCGCGCCGTTGTCGAAGACCCGAACTTTACCAAGAGCCAGCCCTATGCACAGACCTTCCTCGACAGCATGGCGATCGTGAAGGACTTCTGGGCCGAGCCGTCCTATGCGACGCTGCTGCAGGCATCGCAGAAGCGGTTCCACGACTATGTCGTCGCTGGCAATGGCACCGCGAAGGAAGCTCTGGACGGGTTGATTGCCGACTGGACGGAAACGTTCGAGGACGAAGGCAAGCTCTGACACAAGAAGATCTTGGCTCCTGGATCTGATCCTGGCGCAGTGTCTCTAATCTTTCCCCCGGTAATGCCGGGGGAAAGCCAAAGCCAAGCGTTGCCGCCTGCACATCTTTAGAAACCCAGCCTGCCGGCACAACCCGAGCTTTGCCTTGTTGCCTCACCGGCCACGGCACCGCATGCGGTTGCCCTTTGGAAACGCCACACGGATCCGGACGATGACCGACACACCCGCAGACCGCCTCGCCCGTGCGACGCCACAACCGGTTGCCAGACGCATCCGGGGCTTAAGCGACAGGGCCATCGCCTGGATCTTCGTAGCACCCACGATCTTCCTGCTTCTGTCGGTCAACATATTTCCGCTGATCTGGACGATCCGCCTGTCCTTCACGAACTTTGCCGCGAACAAGCCGAACGCGGAGGTGAAATGGGTCGGATTGCGCAACTACACGCGCATCCTCACCGACGCCGACACCTGGGCGAACATGCAGACGACCGCCCATTTCCTCATCTGGACGATCACCTTCCAGGTGCTGATCGGCTTCTCCCTGGCATGGCTGATCAACCGCAAGTTCAAGGGCAACGACCTGGTGACGACACTAATCGTCATCCCGATGATGCTCTCGCCCGCCGTGGTCGGCAACTTCTGGACCTTCCTTTACCAGCCGCAGATCGGCCTCGTGAACTACGCCGTCGAATTCCTGACCGGCATTCCCGCCGACAGCTTCTCGATGCTTGGCCCCGGTGGCTGGGCGCGCTGGGCGATCGTCATCGTCGACACCTGGATGTGGACGCCCTTCGTCATGCTGATCTGCCTCGCCGGACTGCGCTCCATCCCCGATTACATCTATGAAGCAGCGGAAGTCGACCGCGCATCGAAGTGGCGGCAGTTCTGGACGATCACGCTGCCAATGGCACTGCCATTCCTAATGCTTGCAGTCCTGTTCCGCGGCATCGAGAACTTCCGGATGTTCGACCTGGTGGTCCTCCTCACCGGCGGCGGGCCGGGGGACGAGACGCTGCTCGCCTCGATCGACCTCAAGCGCGAGGCCTTCGAGAAATGGCGGACCGGCTATTCCAGCGCCTATGCAATTGTCCTGTTCGTCACGGTATTCGGCCTCGCCTCCATCTACGTGAAGGCCCTGAACAAGGTTAAGGAACGATGAGCGCCCATTCCGTCACCGAACCGTCGCCTGCCTCGAAGTGGATTGCCGGCATCTTGGTCGGACTATATGCGGTGATCACGCTGATCCCGCTCATCTGGATCATTTCGACGAGCTTCAAGTCCGGCCCGGATTCGATCAGCTATCCGCCGAAGGTCGTCTTCGAGCCGACGCTTGAAGGCTACGTAAACCTCTTCACGACACAGTCGCGCCCCTCGGCGGAAGACCTCGCCAAACTGCCGGCACCCACCACGTGGTATGACAAGATCACACGGGAAAGGGGCATGATCATTTCGGGCCCGTCGCGCTTCGGGCAACGATTCCTGAACTCGGTCATCATCGGCTTTGGCTCGACATTCCTGTCGATCTTCCTCGGGACGCTGGCAGCCTACGCCTTCAGCCGCTTCAAGGTGCCGCTCAAGGATGACCTCCTGTTCTTCATCCTGTCGACACGCATGATGCCTCCAATCGCCGTCGCGATCCCGATTTACCTGATGTTCCGTCAACTGGGGCTTTCGGATACGCACCTCGGGATGATCCTGCTTTATACGGCGGTCAACCTGTCGCTGTCGGTCTGGCTGCTCAAGGGATTTATTGACGAAATCCCGCGCGAATACGAAGAAGCGGCACTGATCGATGGCTATACCCGCTTCCAGGCCTTCTACAAAGTCGTCCTGCCGCAGGCGGCAACAGGCATCGCCTCGACCGCGATCTTCTGCCTGATCTTCGCCTGGAACGAATATGCTTTCGCAGTCCTGTTGACGAGCGGCAATGCCCAGACGGCGCCCCCCTTCATCCCGACCATCCTGTCGGTTGGCGGCGGTATCGACTGGCCGGCCGTTGCGGCTGCAGCGACACTGTTCCTGCTGCCCGTGATCATCTTCACCGTGCTGCTGCGCAAGCATCTGCTGCGCGGCATCACCTTCGGAGCCGTGCGCAAATGATGAACTTCCTTGCCCGCCTGCGCCGGTTCCGGCGACCCGAATGGGAGATGTTCGCCTCGGCGCTGATCGCGCTCGGCGTGATCATGCTCATGCAGCCGCTTTCGCTGACACTCTTTACCTTCTCCTTTCCGGTGACGCTGATCGGAACCGTCATGTTCATCGTCGTCAGTCATTTTCCGGAGTAAGTCATGGCCCAGATTCGCGTTGAAAACCTGCGCAAGGACTTCGGTGCCTTCAATGCGGTGAAGTCGTCCAGCTTCACCGTCGAGGATGGAGAGTTCTTCATGCTGCTCGGCCCGTCCGGCTGCGGCAAGACGACGACGCTGCGGATGATGGCCGGCCTTGAACTGCCGACCAGTGGCGAGATCTATATCGGCGGCGAAGAGGTCGGCATGAAGCGCGCGAGCGAGCGCGACATCGCCTTCGTCTTTCAGATGTTTGCGCTTTATCCGCACATGAACGTGCGCAAGAACATCTCCTATCCCCTGGTCAGCCAGGGCATAGCGCGCTCGGAAGTCGATCGCCGCGTGGCGGAAGTCGTCCGTATCCTGCAGATTGAATCCATCCTCGACAAACCGGTCGGCGGGCTTTCGGGCGGCGACCGCCAGCGCGTCGCACTCGGCCGTGCGATCGTGCGCCAGCCGAAGGCCTTCTTCATGGATGAGCCCCTCGGGGCGCTCGATGCGGAGTTCCGTGAGCATATGGCGGAGGAGCTGCGCGCCCTGCATGACCGCATGGGGGCGACCACCGTTTATGTCACCCACGACCAGCTGGAAGCCATGCAGATGGGCGACAAGATTGTCGTCATGAACCATGGCGTGATCGAGCAATTCGGCAAGCCCCAGCAGATCTATGACTGGCCGGCAACCAAGTTCGTGGCGAAATTCATCGGCTCGCCGCCGATGTCGTTCCTGGAATTCGAAGGTGCGATCGACGACGGGGGCAACGCGGTGACGATCGGTGTATCCCGCATCGAGGTTCCAAAGTCCCGCGAAGGCCGCAAGGGTGCGCTCACGCTCGGCGTCAGGCCGGAACATGTCCACCTGTCGGACGAAGCCGGTCTTCGCGGACGGGTGGCAGCCGTCGAATATCTCGGCACCACACAGATCGTCACGATCGAGACGGCCCATGGAGAGATCAAGGCGCGGACGGCGTCGAGCGATGCCATCCGGACGGATGTTCCCGTCGGGCTTGAATTCGATCGCCGCTCACTCACCCTGTTTGATGCGAACAGCGGGATCGCACTGGTGTCCGAAGCCAATGAAGGAGTTCTCACCCGTGGCTGAAGTCGTCCTTTCCAGCATCCGCAAGTCGTTTGGCGCCACCCGCGCGCTCGACGACGTGGTGATGACCGTACCGGACGGCGCCTTCGTGGTGCTTCTCGGTCCGACCGGAGCCGGCAAGAGCACGCTGCTGCGCCTGGTCTCGGGCCTCGACACGCAGGACAGCGGCGACATCAGGATTGCCGGACAGTCCATGGCCGGGCTGACGCCGGCACAGCGCAATGTCGCGATGGTCTTCCAGCAATATTCCCTCTACCCGCACATGACGGTGCGGCAGAACCTCGAATTTCCGCTGAAGTCGCCGCTGTTGCGCACGCCGCAGGCGGTGATCGACCAGAAGGTGAAGGCAATCGCCGAGGTCCTGCAGATCGCCCACAAGCTGGACAACCGGGCAACGGCCCTTTCGGGCGGCGAGATGCAGCGCGTGTCGATCGGCCGGGCGCTGGTCCGCAATCCGCAGATCTATCTCATGGATGAGCCGCTGAGCTCGCTCGATGCGAAACTCCGCGCCGACCTTCGGGTCGAACTGAAGAACATCCAGGCCCGGTCCGGCGCCACCTTCCTCTACGTGACGCATGACCAGATCGAGGCGATGACCATGGCAACCCATGTCGGCGTGCTCAAGGAAGGACGCCTCGTGCAGTTCGGTTCGCCGCGCGAGATCTACGAAGCGCCGGTCAGCATCTATGCCGCGACCCGGCTTGGCCAGCCGCGCATCAACGTGCTCCCCGCACACCTCTTCCCCGGAGCAGTGGCGGGGGCCCATACGATCGGGCTTCGGCCCGAGCATATTCTCCAGGGAGAAGGGCAGGAAGCCAAGGTGGTCCGGGTGGAACATCTCGGCGACCAGACGCGTCTTCATCTCACACTTGGAGAATATCCGATCATCACCGTCACCGATGCCCACACCGCCCTGAAGGGCGGCGACATCATCAAAATCCAGCCGCAGGAGCCGATCTATTTCGATGCGGCCGGAATGCGTCTCGTCTAAGGGAGGGTCTCATGTCTCAATTCCTCAACAGCCGCGAAAATGCCGTCACCGAGGCGATCGACGGCATGCTCATGGCCTCGGCTGGAGCGCTGAGCCGCCTCGACGGCTATCCGCACATCCGCGTCGTGTTGCGATCCGACTGGGACAAGTCGAAGGTCGCGATTGTCTCGGGCGGCGGATCCGGCCATGAACCGGCCCATGCCGGTTTCGTCGGTCGCGGCATGCTGACAGCCGCCGTCTGTGGTGATGTCTTCGCCTCGCCGAGCGTTGACGCTATTCTAACCGCGATCCTCGCGGTGACTGGCCCGCTCGGTTGCCTGCTGATCGTCAAGAACTATACAGGCGACCGGCTGAACTTCGGCCTTGCGGCCGAACGCGCCCGTGCCTTCGGGCTGAATGTCGGCATGGTGATCGTGGATGATGACATCGCGCTCCCCGATCTGCCGCAGTCCCGCGGTGTGGCGGGCACGCTCTTCGTCCACAAGATCGCCGGTGCGATGGCGGAAAACGGCGCAAGTCTTGATGCCGTCATCGACACTGCGCGGCGGGTGATCGCCAATACCCGCTCGATCGGCATTGCACTCGACACCTGTACCGTGCCGGGCTCGCCGAAGGAAAAACGCATTCCCGAAGGTCACGCCGAACTCGGCCTTGGCATCCACGGTGAGGCGGGTGTGGAGCAGATCGAGTATGACGGCGTGCGCGGCGCCGTGGCCGCCATGGTGGACCGGCTTGCGGCGGGCATGGAGGACAAGCCGCATGTCGTACTTGTCAACAATCTCGGCGGCACCTCCGTGCTGGAAATGGCCGTGGTCGTCAACGAACTGGTTCAATCGGCGATCGGCGCGCGCCTGTCGCATATCGTCGGGCCTGCTGCGATGATGACCTCGCTCGACATGCAGGGCTTTTCGATCTCCGTATTGCCGGCGGAAAAGGCCGATCTCGACTTGCTGGCCAAGCCGGTCGGCCTTGCAGCATGGCCAGGCGTGACGGCGATGCGACCCGTCAACGTCATCGCCCTGCCCGATGGACTGACCCCGATCGCGCCGCTTGCCTCGCAGCATCTGCCCACCCGTCAATTCCTCACAGAGTGCTGCAAGCTCCTGATCGAGGCGGAAAAACACCTTAACGCGCTCGATGCCAAATCCGGCGACGGTGACACCGGCTCGACCCTTGCAAGCGCCGCGCGTGCCCTGATCGAGGCCCTCGATCGGCTACCGCTTGCAGATCACACCCAGCTCTTTCGCGCCATGGGCCAGGAACTCAGCCAGACCATGGGCGGCTCTTCCGGCGTCTTGCTCGCCATCTTCTTTGCCGCGGCAGGCGATGGGGCCTCGAGTGGGCTTGGCATGCGCGACGCGCTCAAAGCCGGCCTTGCCCGCATGCAGGAAATCGGCGGCGCAGAGCTCGGCGACCGCACCATGGTCGATGCGCTCTCGCCTGCACTGGACGCCTATGACAAGGGTTTTGCAGCAGCGGCCAGTGCAGCCCGCGCCGGCGCCAACCTGACCGCAACCTATCTCAGCGCACGCGCAGGCCGGGCGGCTTACATAAATGCCCGGCAGCTCGAAGGTCACATCGATCCCGGCGCGGAGGCCGTCGCGCGTCTCTTCGAGTTTCTTTCCCTTCGACATAGCAGGTCGGAGGGCAAACCCGCGGAGTGACGGCGTGAGCCAGGGATCGGCGCGGCGGGAGCCATCCTGGGCGAGGTCCGCCGCAACGCAAAACACCCGCAGCTTAGAGCTACGGGTGCTTTTTGATGATTTGGTTGCGGGGGCCTGATGGCGCAGCGATCTGAAAACTCGACCGCCTTAAACCCAAAGCAACCATCGGCTCGGTACTTACGCGGTTTGCGGAGTGGGTGTGCCGGCAGCTTCGCTCTTTACTGGGCACCGCGAAACCTGGATTTGAGGATGTCGCGCTATCGGTGTTCGGACGCTTTGGGTGTGAGGAAAGCAAGAAGTCTGTTGGTAGAACCGACAACTCCGGGGTAAGTGAGGATGCAGTTTCCAATAGGCAGGCTCTTTTCGGGAGGCTTGCTACCTGCATCGGCCTGCAATAATCCCTGTACTCCCGCTCCGGCTTCGAGGCATTAATGACGCTACCAAGCAATGAATCAATCGAAGAGCTCGTCGCTTTGTCGATGTTGCAACAAGCACGTACATTTGCCGAGGCCTACGGCGGGCAGTCGCGCCTATGGCAGCGGCCCTATGCAGAGGCGCGGCCTCGTGTCGCTTCATCGATCGCATCGGTATGGATGACGGCCTATCCCCCTTCGGTAATCCCGTTGCCCGGCGAATCCGTTCTCAAGACCCTTGGCGACGCACATCTGTGGTCAGCCCTTTCGGCGATCGGCGTACGCGGTATTCACACGGGACCGATGAAACGTGCCGGCAGTATGAAAGACGGCGTCTACAGCCCGACGATCGACGGCAATTTCGACAGAATAAGCTTCGACATCGATCCGACTTTCGGCACGAACGAGGAATTCGTTGCCATCAGCCGCATGGCGGCGGCACACAACGCCATTGTCATTGACGATGTCATTCCTTCACACACGGGCAAGGGTCCGGATTTCCGGCTCGCCGAAATGAATCATTCGACCTACCCTGGTCTCTACCACATGGTCGAAATTCCAGAGGAAGAATGGCAGCGTCTTCCGGACGTGCCGGAGGGCCGGGAGGCGGTCAACCTGCCTGCCGATACCGTTGACTACCTGAGGGATCGTGGCTTGATTGTCGGCCAGCTCCAGCGGGTCATTTTCTTCGAGCCCGGCGTGAAAGAGACGGACTGGAGTGCGACCGGCCCGATTACCGGCGTCGACGGCAAGGAGCGCCGCTGGGTTTACCTGCACTACTTCAAGGAGGGGCAGCCGAGCCTGAACTGGCTGGATCCATCATTTGCCGCGCAGCAGATGATCATCGGCGATGCGTTGCATTCGATCGACCAGATGGGCGCCCGTGGCCTGCGGTTGGATGCGAATGGATTTCTCGGCGTCGAGCGTCGAGTGGAGGGCCCGGCATGGTCGGAAAGCCATCCGCTTTCCGTGACGGGCAACGCACTGCTCGCTGGCATGATCCGCAAGGCCGGCGGGTTTTCGTTTCAGGAGCTTAACCTGACGATCGATGATATTGCCGCGATGTCAAAGGGTGGAGCGGATCTGTCCTACGATTTCATCACGCGCCCGGCCTATCATCACGCGCTGTTGACAGGCAATACCGAGTTCTTGCGCATGATGCTGCGGATGGTCCATGAATTTGGCATCGACCCTGCGTCGCTTATTCATGCGCTCCAGAATCATGATGAACTGACGACGGAACTCGTGCATTTCTGGACCTTGCATGCAGACGATATTTACACCTTTGCCGGCCAGACCTGGCAGGGGCGTACGCTGCGCATGCATATTCGCGACGTAATACGCGAGCGCCTTTCGGGACCCAACGCCCCCTATAACCTTCCCTTTGTCACCAACGGAATCGCCTGCACGACAGCGAGCGTCATTACCGCAGCCCTCGACATTGCCGACCTGGAAAGCATCGATGATGAGACGACGAAGCTGATTCAGAAAATTCACCTTCTGCTGGTGATGTACAACGCTTTTCAGCCGGGCGTATTCGCGCTTTCCGGATGGGATCTGGTCGGCGCTTTGCCATTAACGCCGGCTCAGGTGCATCACCTGATGGCCGACGGCGACACCCGCTGGATCGAACGCGGCGCCTATGATCTGACGGGTCAGAACTCTGGCGAGGAGTTTTCCGCCGACGGCATGCCGCGTGCCCGCGCCCTATACGGCCCGATCAGCGAGCAGCTCGCGCAGCCGGACTCGTTTGCCTCGCAGCTCAAACGCCTGCTGGCCGTTCGGGAAGCTTATGGGATCGCGGCCAGTCGACAAGTCTCGATACCTGATACCACCGCCCCAGGTTTGCTCATCATGGTCCACGAACTTCCGGATCTACGAGGCACGCAGGTGACCGCCCTGAATTTCAGCTCCTCGGCGATCTCCGAAGTCGTGATCTTGCAGAACGTCAGGCCAGGACCTGTCGTCGACATGATTGCGGAATCAATCGAAGGCGACCTTACAGAAGATGGCGCATTGACTATCAATCTGGAGCCCTACGAGGGTCTATCCCTCAGAGTTGTTGGAACGCTCCCGACGCTCTAAATGTCACGCGCATATCTCTGCAAATAGCCGCGCTTGTGCGTTCGCTTGCGGGTCTACGACCCGCTTGCGGACGTGATACATGACGGGATTTTACACGCCTTGGCCGGCGGTGATCCAACGATACGGGATCTCTGACGCCTACACCTGCTGTCGAGTGGCAACCGATCGCAGGACCACGCGGGCGACATTAAGCTGCCTCCATGCATGACATCACATGGACAGCTCGAAAGCGCTCGGGATGCTGCTCCTGGCGGCATGGACCGGCACGTCGATGCGTTGTCCTGTGGTCCGGTCGTAGAGGTGCAGTGCCTCTGGCGGCAGGGTCAGCCAGACGGGCCGGCCTTCCAGTTGCTGGTCGCCGGGTGGCAGGGTCGCTGCGATCTCCCGGTCGCCAAGGGTGCAATAGGCGACACGCGAGCCACCCAGTTCCTCGACAAAGTCGACCGTCGCCGGAAGGCCGGCTCCGGCAGTTTCACTCAGCAGGAGGTTTTCCGGCCTGACGCCGACGGTGACCGGAGTGCCTTCGGCAAGGCTTGTCCGGCCGATGCCGACCCCGCCAGCTGGCGCATCGATGACGAGAGCACCGCCTGCCCCGATGGCGGCCGGGAAAAGGTTCATGGCCGGCGCCCCCATGAACCCGGCGACGAAGACCGAGGCAGGCTTTCGGTAGACCTCGGCAGGCGATCCGATCTGCTCGACGCGACCGGCATTCATCACGATCAGCGTGTCGGCAAGCGTCATCGCTTCGACCTGATCATGCGTCACGAACACCGACGTCGCCTTGAGGCGCCGGTGCAGCTTCTTGATCTCGATGCGCATCTGGACGCGCAGCAGTGCATCGAGATTGGACAGCGGTTCGTCGAACAGAAAGACGTCGGGTTCGCGCACCATCGCGCGGCCCATGGCCACGCGTTGCCGCTGCCCGCCGGAGAGCTGCGCCGGGCGCCGGTCGAGATACTCCGTCAGGTTCAGGATCTTCGCCACAGCCTCGACCTTGCTGTCGCGCTCGGCCCGCGGCAGCTTGGCGATCCGAAGCGGATAGGCGATGTTCTGGCGCACGGTCATGTGCGGATAGAGTGCATAGTTCTGGAACACCATGGCACAGCCACGATCGGCCGGCTCGATGTCGTTCATCACCGTTTCACCGATGGAAATCGTGCCTGACGTGACCTCCTCCAGTCCCGCGATCATACGCAGGAGGGTCGACTTGCCGCAGCCCGATGGACCGACGATGACGACGAAATGGCCATCGGGGATGGTGATGTCGACGCCATGCAGGACCGGCTTGCCGTCGTAGGATTTTTTCAGGTTTGAGAGTGTCAGATCAGCCATCAGATGTCTCCCGGACGACGGTTGTGCAGGTGTGCAATCGTGGACGTGTCGCGGCCGATGCCTGCGAGAATGGGTCTGCCGCGCATCAGCGGATACCGGATTTCATGAAGGACTGGACGACCTGGCGCTGCAGGAGGACGTAGATGACGAGGACCGGCAGGCTTGCGAGCGTCGAGGCTGCCATCAGTGGTCCCCACTGGTTGCCCTCGGCCGTCATGAACATCTGGATGCCGATCTGGATGACGGAGTTTTCGGCCGTGCGGCTGAGCAGTAGTGGCCAGAAATACTCGTTCCAGGTCGAGATGAAGATGAGGATGGCAAGCGAGGCAATCGTGCCGCGCAGATTGGGCACCATCACCTCCCAGAGAATCCGCCAATTGCGTGCGCCGTCCATCCGCGCCGCCTCGATGACTTCCCGGGGGAAGCTGCGCATGGCCTGGGCAAGAAGCAGGATCGCAAGCGCCGAGACAAGGTTCGGCAGGATCAGCGCCACGATGCTATCGAGCAGACCCATCTGGGCAATCAGCAGATAGTTCGGGATCATCACCACCTGAAAGGGTACCAGCCAGGTCAACGCCACGGCGCTATACACCAGCTTGTCGAGCGCGAATGTCCAGCGGGCGAAGGCGAAGGCGGCAAGAAGCCCGGTCAGAAGCTGAAAGGCCGTGGAGACGACGGAAAAGACCAGCGTGTTGACCAGCATGCGGCCGATCGGGATGGCCTCCAGCGCCTGCCGGTAATTGTCGAGCGACATGCTCGTCGGCCATAGGCTCGTCTCGAACATGGCATTGGCGGGACGCAGCGAACTCGCCAGCATCCAGTAGACCGGGAAAAGGCACAGGATCGACAGGAGGACCATGAGAACATGACCAGCCGCGGTGTCGAGGCCGGATTTGTCCGAGATGCGGCGAAGCGGGCGCGCCATCGGGCGGGGCGCGCGCAGGACGTCAGTTGTCATGGAAAGTATACCTGTCGATCAGGCGGAATAGCACAAAGGCCACTGCGCCGAAGCCGAGGAAAAGGATGACGGCCGCAGCCGAGCCCCAGCCCACCGACATGGTGGAGAAGCCGAAATCCCAAAGGAGATAGTAGATGTTGGAGGTGGAGCCGAGCGGGCCGCCGCCTGTCAGCACGTTGATGTA
The DNA here is from genome assembly GCF_050500205.1 of Neorhizobium sp. DAR64860/K0K1. Taxonomy (NCBI): domain Bacteria; kingdom Pseudomonadati; phylum Pseudomonadota; class Alphaproteobacteria; order Hyphomicrobiales; family Rhizobiaceae; genus Neorhizobium; species Neorhizobium sp. DAR64860/K0K1. The sequence goes on from NZ_CP191458.1 coordinate 562,051, forward strand.
GGTGAAACTCCACTGCGCGCCGAGCAGGATCGTCATGACGACCAGAAACAGGGCCGTGGAACTGAGCAGCGGCAGGCGGATGTCGCGGATGATCTCCCATTTGCTGGCGCCGTCCATGCGGGCGGCCTCCACCAGGGAGGGGTTGATGTTGGCATTGGCGGCAGACAGGATCAGCGTCGAAAACCCGATCAGCTTCCAGCCGGTGATCAGGATGACGGTCCAGATGGCGGTGTTGGGATCGGAGAGGAACTTCACGGGCTTGAAGCCGATGCCCTGGAGCATCTGGTTGACTAGGCCGTAGCCGGGATCGAGCAGCCAGCGCCAGACGGCGGCGGCCACCACCGGCGCGATGATCATCGGCACGAAGATGATGGCGCGGTAGATGTTGCGCGAGCGCTCGGGAAGGTCATGCGTATAGATGGCGATCGCCAGCGGGATCAGCACGGCGAGCGGCAAAAGGCCGAAAATGTAGATCCCGGTATTGCGCAGCGACTGCCAGAATTTGGGCAGGGCAAAGATGCGCGTGTAGTTGTTCCAGCCGACATAGATCTGCGGCGAATTGGGCAGCATGTTCCACTGGTAGAAGCTCAGACGCAGCGCATCGACCAGCGGCCAGTAGATCCAAACCACAAGCAGGATGATGGCCGGAGACAGGTAGAGCCAGGGTGCCCAGCGCGACTGGGTCATCCGTCTGCGGCGGGTCGGTGCTTGTGTGGCCAGGGCCATTCTACGCTCCAGTGGGTTTGAAAGGCGTTGGCCTTTTCCGTCGGTCCGGTCGTGGCAATTCGGGCGACGGGTGTGTCACGCGCACAGACGGTCCGTCAGCGCTTCGATCTCCGCGGGCGTGAGGCCGATCCGTTGGAGATAGGCCGCGATCCCGCCATGCCCCGCATCGAGACAGTCAAGGAAGGCTTCCATCGTTACGGCGTCGCTGGCGAGCATCCGCTCGACATGGTCGGCATCGATGCCGGCCGCAAGCGAACGGGCGCGAAGCTGCGCGATCAGGCCCTCGGCGGAGGCGGTGAGCGCATAGTCGGCCACGATGTCGGCATGCGAGACGCCGGCGGTGGCCAGAAGCATGGCAGCGACGACGCCGGTGCGGTCCTTGCCGGCCGTGCAGTGGAACAGCACCATCCCCGGCCGGGCTTGCCCGATGGCGCGAAAGACCGTGGCGAACTGCGCGCCACAATGATCCAGCGCGCTGCAATAGCGCTCCGCCATGTCGAAGGGCTGCCGCACCATTGCGATCGGCGCCAGCGCGTCGAAGAGCACGATATTGCGGTAGGACACCGTCTCGTGGCCGATGAAGGGGTGGTCTGTGACCGCAGTCTCGTGCGGCCCGCGCAGGTCGATGACGAGCGAGAGATCATCGGCGACAAGCGTCGCCAGGCTCTCGCCATTGAGCGGGTGCAGCGCTTCCCCGCGCAGGATCCGGCGCCACTGCGTGGTGCCGCCGGCCTGCCGATTGTAGCCGCCAAGGTCGCGGATGTTGTGGGTGTCGGGCAGCGTCCAGTGACGCATGGCGGCCTCCTGCTGTGCTTCGGTCTGTTCGTCTTGGTACAAATGCGGGCGCGCGTCGTCGCGGATGCAACGCCCCCACTCGCGCGTGGTCAGGGCATCAGCGCCTGGGCATTGGCCTGCGCCTCGGTCAGCGTCTTCACCACGTCATTGGGACCGAGCACGGCCTCCGAGACGGCTTCCTTCATCATCGCTTCGGCCTGGCGATAGTTCGGGCCGGGGAAGGCGACATTGGGGGTAAGACGCGACAGCTGTTCGAGGTTCGGACGGATCAGCGGGTGCGTCGCTGTCCAGGGACCGAGCAGCTTCGGATCGTCGACGATGTTGAGGCGAAGCGGCAGATAGCCGATCTTCGAGGTGATGATTGTGTAGCCGTAGTCGGAGGTGAGGAACTTCATCAACTCGTAGGCGGCGCGCTGCTTGACCGGATCCTGCGAGAAGGCATAGAGCGCCGAGCCCGAATTGGTGGGCGCGGTCGGCTTGGTCCCGAAGGCCGGCATGCCGGTCACGCGCAGTTCCCACTTGCCGTCGGCGGATTTGGACAGGGAGTTCTGCAGGGCGCTGGTGTAGAGATACATGCCCAGCCGGCCGGCGGCAAAAGCCTCCTGCGGATTGGCCGGGTCGAGGCGGGCATGGGCGCCGCTGTCGACCATGTCGCGCAGCATCTGCACCGCTTCAATGCCATTCTTGTCGGCGAAGGTCAGCGTGTTGCCATCGCGGACCTTGCCGCCATTCGACATCAGGATCGCCTGATAGACGAAGGTGCCGTCTGTCGGGCCATAGGCGCCGGGAAAGAAGCCGTCCACGCCGGTCTTGGCGACGATGGCTTCGGCTGCCGTCTTCACCTCGGCCCAGGTCTTGGGTGGCGTCTCGGGATCGAGGCCGGCTTTGCGGAAGAGATCAGCGTTGTAGTAGAGGATCGGCGTCGAGAACGTATAGGCAAGCCCATAGGTCTTGCCGTTGATCTTGCCGAGGTCGACGCCACGCGGGATCAGTCCGTCGGTAAGGGCAGCGTAGCCCTTGGCCCCGGCCATGTCCTCGAGCGGCTGTGCACCCAGATCGGAGGCAAGATAGATGAGGTCGCGAAACACCAGCTGGGCAACGTCGGGCTGCATGCCGGCGGCCATATCGGCCTGCAGGCGCGTGATGATGTCGTTGGAGGGAACTCCGACAGTCTTCACCTTGATCAGCGGGTTTTCCTGCTCGAACTTGGCGATCATCTCGCGGGTGGCGTCGGCACCGGCGCTCGCCGTGGCGAGGTTGTAGTTGTAGAAGGTGATGGTCACCGGCTTGGTGATCTCGGCAGCCATCTCGGCATGCGCGGCGCCGGTTGTTCCGGCGGCACCGAGGACTGCGGCGACCGCAAGGCCGAGGAAGGTGCGTTTTCTCATCGCGGGAAGCTCCTGTTGGGAGAAGTTGGTCATTCGGTGGCGCCCGCCATGGCCGCATCCTGTTTGTGGCGCAGCAGGGACAGGTCGTAGCGGTTGAGTTCGTTGCGGGTCTGCGGCAGGGGAACGAGCGCCATGGTCAGGCCCGAGGTACGAATGGTGCCGATCCCGAAGGAGGCGCCTTCGACCATGCGCAGTATGTCTGTCGTCAGAATATCGGTTGCTGCATGCTGGCCCATGCCGACGATGACGGGGATGCCATGCCATGAGGAGAACCGGTCGTGATGGATATGACCGGAGAGGATCCCGAGGATGTTGCGGCCCTTGAGCACGCCGGCCAGCTGCTGGCTTTGGCTGAACTCGATCGTGCGCCAGTGGTCCCACGGAACAGCGTCGCCCAGCACCGGGGCATGGTGGGCAACGATCAGCTTGGGCAGATCGCCGTGCCGGTCGAGCGCCTGAGCGAGCCAGGCGAATTGCGCGGGCGTCAGGCTGCCGCCGATCTCGCCAGGGGTCGTGGTATCGAGCGTGACGATATGGATGCCGCCGATCACCTGGTCGTGGTCATAGGGAGCATCGAGATCACTGGTTCGGTCAAGCATGGCTTGGTAGAAACCGGCGCGCGTGTCGTGATTGCCGATCGCGTAGACGACCGGCACGTCGGTGGCCGCCATCAGCGACCGCAGCTGGCGGTAGCTCTCGACATCGCCGCGATTGGTGAGATCGCCGCTGGCGATAATGAACTGCGGCTTCTGATCCATCGATCCGATCAGCGCGAGAACGCGCGAAAGCGTCGCCGAGGTATCGCTGAACAGATGGCTATCGGCGACGGAAGGATTGCCGACATGCAGATCGGTGATGTGGATGAACGTCGTTTCGACCATGGAGAGCTCCTGCGTTGGAGCCTGTCTAGGCGCTTCCCGTCTCAGCGGGATGACGGCTTTGAAACGCTGTTTGAAATCGGCGTGGTAAACATCGGCTCCGTTGCTGCAACAACGAGGGCAATGATGCTGCTGGCATTGCCAAGATCGAGCTGGTGGTCCGTCAGTTCGTCGGTGCGGCCGCGGCTTCTCGTCATCTGCGTGCGCACCCCGAGAAGGCGCGAGATGCGGAATCCGACATCGACCTCGCTCAGCCATGGCGCGATTTTTCTGAAATGCGGGACGAACTGGCGATGATGCTCGATATCCTCGACCATCGGCCGGAATATTTCCGGGTCGTCGCTGGATTGTGCAAGCGTCGTCAGATGGCGGAGCACCCCGTAACTGGAATGGGGATCGAGGCTCCAGCGGATGGATGGCCCGACAAGCGCTGCGATAAGATCGCCGGCGCAGGCAGGTGCCGGATCGGCCCGTTGAACCGCCGCCTGAAGCAATGCCAGGCGCTCCGCATTGAGGCGGAGATAGACGCGCTCGGCAGCCGAAAAAATCAGATGCTGAAGGGTTCCAAAATGATAGTTGACCGCCGCCACATTGGTGCCCGCAAGACAGGTGATCGTCCGCACCGTCACGGCATCGGGGTGCCGAGCCGCCGACAGCAGTTGCTCGCACGCAGTGCGCAATTTCTCTCGCGTATGGCTTGCTATCATACGGTTGCGTAGCGCAATTCCTGTGACATCCGAGTGAAGGTCAAGGAGAAGGCTGGCGCGGAGACCACGCCTCTCGCGCAAATCGGGTCGGGCAGGCCCGCGAGAACGCCCGTCTCCTGAAAGGGGCTACCGGCGACCGCGCCAGAGAAGCGATGAGGTTTGTCGCAACACGCCGAGCCGGTTGGGACTTTCAGTGAAAAGAGGCCACTCGAGACCAGATATACGTGCGTCGCCAAAGCGGCGGACCTTCCGCAGGTACGTAATGAAGGCGGTGAAGAACCGGAACACGCTAAGCGAAGTAGCTGTACCGGGAGGGGGCAGGAAAACAGGCCATCCCTTCGTACAACGACGTTAACGCCAGCCGCGTCGAAGCTGTCCCCTCATTGAGGTAGTGACCATTCACCTCCTCGTGCTCGGCGAAACGGACGTCATGATCCCATAAGAGGCCAAAATTACTCCTATCTACGCGCGCAATCCCTCGGACCAGACAGATGTGCGTATCGAGCTGCAGATCGAACTTTGTCAGGACTTTAGCAAGACCCGCGGCTGGCGTCTGCTCGAACCCTACTCACACAAGGCGATCAGCGGGACGGACTATAATGGTGGGTCAGCATGTGCTGTCGCGCCAACTTTCAGGCAACCTTGGCAATCAGCCCAGAACGCGAAAGCTGCTCAGCGATCATGCCGAGGAGCTTTTAGTAGAGTTTTCCCGAGTAGGAGGATTTACAAGTTTTATTGGTTTCAGGGCGTAATTGCGCCGCGACCTGTAAAATCGGCCACCTTGAACGGGTTCGAACCTCCGACTCTGTTATATTAGAACTAACGCGATGAAACTGCTCAACAGAGAACGTCGGTTTGTCGTATGGAGAACGACCGATATAGGGCCGTGCGGGGGCAGTCCGCTCCTAGCGACGGTACCACGGAAGCGGACATATCTGCTCAATGAGCCAGCGGTGCCAGACGCGGGGCTGAACAAATCTTCGCCGCTAGCTCAAGCCCATTTCCGATGTAGACATGCACGGCTTAGGCCGTGTTTGATAGATCATGGCGCTATGGTCCCAGGGAACACGGCTTTTGAGCAAGGCCCTGTTTTGGCCCAAAGCGTTTTCATTCAAAAAAGCATCCACTACAAAATCCATCAGAACGCGGACACGTCGCGGCAACTGTCCGCGGGTAAGATAGACGAGTTGCACCGCGGCGCCGAACTCGTCCTAGCCGGTCAAGACCTGTACCAGAGGGCTTATTCCCCGAGTTGTCTAATCTGTTGTTAAGATAATTACGACTTCAGTAAAGCAGAGTAAATAAGACGCTATCACACAGTAATCGCTCGATTTTTGCCATAGTGTGCCGACTTTGGTTCTCGCGTTAACGAGAGAACAACAATGAATAAATTATCGATTGCACTTCTGTCAGTGTCCGTCGTCATCGCCTCGCCGGCCTGGGCACAATTCTTCCCGCCTGTTAATGAGGCCCCCAAATCCATCATTGTCGCGCAGAATGGGCCCGGTTTTTTGAACGGCTATCGCGGCGAACCTGAGCCGAGAGGCGGGTTACGTCGTGGCCCCGATGGATGGTGGTACCCACTGTCGGCGTTTGCGGCCGGCTCGATAGTTGGCGGAGCGATCGCCGCGCAGGATGATGGTCCGCCACCTCCACCTCCGGGTTACGAGCCGCCACCACCAGGATACAGACCACCTGGCCACCGCATGCGTCAGGATTTGCCACCGGAACATTTCGCTTGGTGCGCGAAGCGTTACCGATCCTATGTCGCATCTGACAACAGCTATGTTCCGCGACCAGGAATACGCGCGCATTGCATGTCACCCTACAGCTAACGCGTAGTGTGAGAGCCGTCCTGATCGCGAAGAGCTTTCGTGATCAGGATAACGTTGAAGCGCTAATCAAGGCCTGCAAAATTGGCGTCACCCTTCCGTGCGGCTTTGATTCCGCTGCCAACGTTCTGCTTAAGAGGCGTGCTTAGCAGCCTCATCATCGCTCTGGGTTTGTTCGGCTGTACATCGGCAAGAGAGCCTTACTCTCGAGACGATGCGCGTGGCGCCGAGATTCCCGGATTTGCGAATGTGCGCACGCCTTTGGACGGCGAAGTCGGACTATTTGCCAAGAAAAGAGTACCGCGGACACCATCTCCATTGCGGCATAAATATCTGGCAATTTCTGGCGGCGGCGCTGGCGGTGCGTTCTCTGTGGGCGCTCTCAAAGGGTGGTCGCACCGCGGCGACCGTCCAACATTCGACGTTGTCAGTGGCGTCAGCACGGGAGCACTCATCGCCCCGTTTGCGTTTCTCGGCCCTGACTACGACGATACGCTGGAGCATCTATACACGAGTGGAGTCGCTGAAGATCTGCTCCAACGCAGACCAATTATTTCTGGGCTTCTCGGCGAGAGCCTATACTACCAGAAGCCTTTAATGAACATGGTCGAGCAACACGTAACGCAAGAAGTACTCGACCGAATTGCAGTGGAATACCGAAAAGGCAGAGATCTTTTTGTCCTGACGACCAATCTCGATACTCAGCGCGGTATGCTCTGGGACATGGGCGCGATTGCCGCTAGCTCGCGCCCGGATGCGCTTAATCTGTTCCGCAATGTATTGGTGGCATCTGCCAGTATTCCCGGCGCTTTTCCAGCGGTAAAGATCATTGCTACGATCGATGGTCGAACGATTTCCGAGCTTCATTCAGATGGAGCCCCGTCTTCCCAGATCGTGACTGTTCCCGAAGCGATGTTGTCGGATACGAATGTCTCGTTGCCCGCAGTCATTCGCGGGGCGGACATGTATTTCTTAATCAACAATACACTGATGCCTGAGTTTTCTGTCACGTCCAATTCGACCGTACCCGTAGTGACGCGGGCTTACGCAAGCTTGGTTAAATCTCAGACACGGCAGTCTCTCTACGCGGCCTACGAGTATTGCAGGCGTACCGGAGTAAACTTCCACATGGCAGTCATTGACGCCCCTGTCCCCTACAATTTCAGTCAACCCTTCGGCAATGTGTACATGAGGGCGGTGTTCAAGATCGGTTACGATCGCATGGAACAGGGCCGGATATGGCGACAAAAGCCTATTTTCACTCCCGGCGTACCCTAAGCCCTTTCCGGTGCAAGATAGCTGTCTCGTTTGGCGACACGAGCATGATCGCAGCTGACGAGATCGCCCGGTCGAAAATTGAACCTCTCCAGATGGCGGCGACGCTACCGAGACCGAGCGCCAGCGGAATGGTGATCGCCATGGTGATGGCAGCGAGTGTGAGCGAGTTCGGCAGGCGTTCGGCGACGAGGTTGGCAACCGGCCGGTCAGAGACATGCGAGTAACCGAGATCACCGGTCAGCAGCCCAAAAATCCACTCGAAATAACGCAGGATTGCCGGACGATCGAGACCGAGCGTTTCGCGAAGCTGGGATGCGGCTTCCGTCGTCACGGCTTGGCCAAGCAGTTCTTGTGAGGTATCGCCGGGCAACAACTCCGTGATGAAGAAGACCGCCAGCGACACGAGGAACAGCGACAGTCACTTCCAACGCATCGTGAATCCCGTCAAAGCACCACCGAGCACTTCCGCAAGGCGACCGACATCGGCTGTCGAAATCATCCCTCTGCGATTTTCTTCGAAGGGCAGGATGCCTAACCATGCTTGCAGCAAAAAAAAGCTGCTTGCTGAAAGCGCTGTGGCGCATGGCTAATTCAACGGTTGCGGCGGTGACGCTTCCAGTCCGAACGATCCCCTCAAGGAACAGTAGCAGCTCTTCTCAACTGTCTTCCGGAAGTTTCCCTTGGCTCATCCATGAGTGCGATCAAATAAAGCCATGATGACCAGCCCCGCTGTTACGCCGGCTGCAAACAGGCTCAATCCTAGAATAACACTCCTGGCTGACAGGACAGGCCGCTTGGAGACATTTGCATCGGCTTGATTGACGCCTGAGGCCTCAAGCACGATGTCTTGCTGGATCCGTTTCGGGGATGATCGAGGATCTTGCGCAGTCGGTTGCGCGGCTCCCCATGCAGGGACGTTGGCAACCGTCACCTGCCGGATCGTCTCTTCATCGTGTTTGACGGTGAATCTCACGGCGGAATCCGACTTCAACTTCGTGAGGACTTTCCGAGCGGCTTCAACTTCATCCGCACCCTCCACGAGCGACGTCTGGGTGACGAGGTAATATGGCATGCAGCATTGCTTTCTGTTCACGCGATTGCAGTGTGATCGACCAGGCCGACTTGCGCCGTCAAGGCCCCACAGCCTTGAACACTCCCACTCCTCTTCCCAAATCATGTTCGACCCGCTGGTCCGGGCCCCTCTGGTGAAAGTCTTCGGCGCTTTCACGATGTCGGACCCCATACCGACAGATGCCGTAAGACACGGGACCAGGATGATGATCGCAGACATTGCCGCATGGATTTTTACGCTATTCGTTATCGATCCGCTGCATGCCGAGATGCGGCAACATCTCGATAACGCTAACGCGCCGGTAGAGCTTGTGCAGCAGTCGCGCCAATGCCTCGCTATTGAGGTTCCACGCCTCATCGACAAGGCCGGCAATGAGCCGGGCTGGGCGACGGCTACAGCGATCGGCATCTCGATTGGGTGGATGTCACCTGAACGGGTGTTTGATGGTGCCGATCCGAGCTGCGGCGCGTTGCGCGCACTGATCAGCATTAAAAATACGCGCGAGGCGGAAGGTTGACCCTGGCAGGGCCCGACGGCGAGCACGATACCGGCACAGCGTCCAAGACCTTGTCACATCTTGTAGCAAACGCACGCACCCGGGACGGCCTGACGATTGCCGACGCTCTCGAGCTCATAGGGAGGTCCGGCTTCGGTTTCGTGATGCTTCTTCTGGCACTGCCGGCGCTGATCCCGATCCCCGGTCCTTTCGGGATGATATTCGGCTCCGCGCTCGCAATTGTTTCGCTTCAATTCGCGATCGGACTGGAATCCCTATGGCTTCCGTCGCTGCTAGCCAATCGACGCATATCGGCAAAGGCATTCGAAGCGTTGGAGCGGTATGCATCGCCGTTGGTCCGACGGATCGAACAATTTGTCCGGCCGGGTCGGATGAAGGCATTTGCCGGACCACGCATGCCCTACCTGCTTGCGCTTCCGGTCTTCTGCCTTGCAGTCGCCGTCGCTCTGCCAATCCCGTTTGGAAACCTTGCCCCCGTTGCGGCACTCTGTGCGATCGCCATCGGTCTGATCGAGCGCGACGGGCTCGTGGTTCTTGTCGGGCTTAGTATGACGGCCATCGCGCTCGGCATCACGGGAGCGCTCCTTTTCATGGCGGCTGGCGCCATCCCGTGGCTTTGACGTTCGCCCTCCCGGACATGAAGTGCGAACGTCATGGGGGCTGAAAGAATGGAGCAGACGTCAGCCACATTTCTCGCAGTCCACCCAGATATCCGTGACTGCAACTTCGAAGGCGTCCAGGATGCAAAGCCGTTCAAACTCGACTGTCCGGTGAGACAAGGATCGCAGACACTCGACAAGCTGATGTATTGCCTGAACGGATCTGAACCCAAAACACCATGTGAAACCGGCGCAAATCGTTGATACGCCGTTCAACCGGAATCTTTTGCTGTGGATGAATTCACATGGTGATTCCTCTCTCCCTTCCCATCATATGATCTTGCGCACTTCGACCTCGAAACTCAGGACGTGGTTCATCGACGGCTTTTCGGCATCCTCGCCAGGGCCGGCGCAGACGGCTTGGAGCATTGCGATCTGCTCGCGCAGAACGTCCTCCAGGCGTGGCACGAGAACGGGGAAGCGTTTCATTGCGACGTAGAGTATTCGCAGGGACAGGTTGTGATAGTGCTCGAGTGTCGTGAGAAGATATGGATTTTTCGCCGCCCGATAGATGAAACGGTGCACCCGGCGGTCAAGAGCGAGGATGTCGCTCAGCTCCCATCGGACCTTCCGTGCGCTGCAACTCATCGACCAGCGCTAGGGCCTCTACGCGCTCATATTCGCGCAGACGTTCTGCTGCCAGCCGGGTGGCGTAGGATTCAATGCGTGCCCGTGCCTCATAGACTGCGGTGAGATCGGTAATATCGACCTTGCTGACAAACGTGCCCCGGCGAGCGCCGACGACCACGAACCCGTCGTGCTGTAATCGTTGCAGGGCCTCCCGGACAGGGTCCTGCCGCTTTCAAGACTCTCCATCAGCTCGGCCTCACGCAGCAACGTGCCGGGAGGCAGTTGCGTGGTGATGATCTCTTCGCGCAGCCGAACATAGGTTCGATCGGCAAGTGTCAGCTCCGGCTCGGCATATCCTGGTTCTGTTACCAGCATTTCTTCATTCCCTTTCGACCAACCAAGCCGCTTTGGCTAAGATCGGCTCATAAATTAGGAGCCAAGGGATCAGGATGCGGGGACAAACGGCGCGGAAGTTTTCGAACTGGAACCCCGACCGCTGATGCGGCGGGCAACGACTTGGAGCTTTGACATGCGCGTACTCGTCCTCCACTCCCATCCCCTCGAAGAAAGCTTCGGCCGGGCGCTCTGCAAGCTCACCTGCGAGAGCTTGGAAAATGCCGGCCACGAGGTGGACGGCTGCAATCTCTACGAGGAGGGTTTCGATCCGGTCCTCTCCGCCCATGACCGCCGCGTCTATCACGACATTCCCGACAATCTCTCCCTCGTTCAGCCCTATGTCGAGCGCCTGAGGAAGGCGGGAGCACTTGTCATCGTCTCCCCCGTCTGGAATTTCGGTTTTCCCGCCATGCTGAAGGGCTATTTCGACCGCGTCTGGCTACCGGGCGTCTCCTTTGACCTCGTGGATGGCAAACTGACTCCGACGCTGCGCCACATCAGGAAGCTCGCAGCCGTCATGACCTACGGCGCCACCCCGATGCGCGCCTTCCTCGCCGGCAATCCGCCGAAAAAGATCGTCAAGCGCGTGATCCGCGGCCAGATCAAGATCGGAGCCCCAGTGAAGTATCTCGCCGATTACGACATGAACAACTGCACCGAACAAACCCGCTCCGCCTTCATGGCCAGGGTCCGCTGCGCGATAGAAAACTTCCGAGAGGAACGCAGCCGGTCAGACCACCGTGCCCGCCGTCACATCGACTTCTACGAGGAATTCCGGGGACGTTGAACGGAAGGCCCAAGGTCTTCTAAGCTAACTCCGCCGTCTATCGGTCTGCAGCGTCGCTGGTACATCGCAAGCCCATTGAACGTTATCTGGCCCCATTCACCAACGCTCTGTCCCAGGCGGACCTTTGAACGGGCCAGCAATGGCTGAGGTGATCCAGCCGCCGTAGAACGTCCCGGCTTGGGGCACAACGGCCTCGTCGTCTACGAGGCACAAGTCCATGGCCTTTGGGTAGAAGGCTATGAAACTCTTAATCAGGGCAAAGGATGTCGTGGGATGCGCATAGGCCCAGGCTGCGTTCCTGCTCGTTTTGTCGCCCGATTGAATATCGAAATAGCGCGCCTGTCCTTTCCACTCGCAGATCGACCTGCTGCTGCTCTCAAGCAGCATAGAGAGATCTACGTCGGCGGGCGGAAAATAATAGGTCGGCGGATGGCTTGTTTCGATCGTGCGCACTGCGGCCGTCGTCTCCGCGAGAACGCGGCCGTTGTAGATGATTTTCAAATGATTGCGCACAGGCTGGGCGATGCTCGGCCTCGGGAAAGACCAGACACTCTCCTGCCCGGGCAGGCATGGGTCTGGAACGGGATAAGTAAGTGTAGCCATGATGTCCTCCAGTCCGTGCCAGGATGCATCAGCGACGGTAATTTACAAGGGCGGAAGGGTGACATGGCTGGTCCTCGCAATCGGCCGTCTCAACAAACATTCAACCTGCGCCGCAGCCGCCGGCGCATTTCAACAAGATGCTGGGCGAGCGCGCCGACACATCAGCTGATGAGAAGGTTATTATCAACGACATTGCTCACATACAGGCTAAAACAAACCCGGTCGTCGCTCAGATAATCTCTATTGTCCGCAACGGGAACAGTGCAGACGCTTAAGTCCTGCTGATGCAAAAGGCCCGCCCATACTTCGTGGAATGGCTGGCCGCAATCAACCGCTTCATCGACTAACAGGAGACACAGAACAAGACGATCGGTGCTGATGTCTCGGAGGCTGCCGGCAGCTTTCCCTACCTGCAGATGATCGGACTTGGATCTGCACTGGTTCTCGCCGCCCTCTCAATCTGGGCCGTCATCGCCAGCGTCACCGTCCCCCTCAACGCGATTGCAAAGGCAATAGGCTCGCTTGCGCACCGCAACGTCGATTTCTTGATATATAGCGAAGGCAGATCAGACGAAATCGGCGCGATGGCCTCAACCGTCGCGATCTTCCGCGACAAGGCCCGCGAACGCAGTCGTCTCGAAGAAGAGGCCTCCGCGAACCGCCCCATGTCGGAACAGGAGAGAATGGAGCGGGAGAAGCGCCGAGCGGTTCAAAGCGACTTCTGAGACCGTAGGGCGTTGGTGCGCGGATCAGCAAATATGCGAAAGTCGAGGTTAGATGAGGCGATTGCCTGGTTGCTCCGTCAAGGGTTGGCAACGGACCCGCATCGAGGTCAGGCAATCCACGAATACGCGTCGCCTTAACCGTGATGGCGACGCGCAGCGGGATCGGGGATCGGGACGGCAGCCATCAACGCCCGCGTATAGTCGTCCTTCGGCTGTTCGAAGACGTCGCGGCGGCGGCCCATCTCGACGATCGACCCACCGCGCATCACGGCCACATTGTGAGACATGCGCTCGATCACCGCCATGTCGTGGCTGATGAACAGATAGGCGATGCCCATCGTCTCCTGCAGTTCCAGCATCAGGTCCAGCACGCGTGCACGCACCGAGACGTCGAGCGCCGCAACGCTTTCGTCGGCGACGATGAGCTTGGGTTCGAGAGCCAGCGCCCGGGCGATGCAGATGCGCTGGCGCTGGCCGCCTGAAAACTCGTGCGGATAACGGCTGGTGGCCTCCGGCGGCAGCCCGACGCGGCGAAGCAGGTCTGCGACACGGTCCTGCCGCTCGGTTCTGTTGCCGATACCGTGGATGACCAAGGGTTCGGCGATCGCCCGACCGACAGCCATGCGCGGATCGAGCGAGGCATAGGGATCCTGGAAGATCATCTGCGCCGACCGGCGCACAGCCTGCATATCGCGCTGGCTAAGCATGCCGATCTCGCGGCCGTCGATCATCACATGGCCGGTGAAGGGAATAAGGCCGAGGACCGCCTTTCCGGTGGTCGATTTGCCCGATCCGCTTTCGCCGACCAAACCCAGCGTCTCGCCGGGCAGGATATCGAAGGCGACGTCGCTGACCGCATTCACCGGCGGCTTGCCCTTGAAAATCCGGCCGGCGACGCTGCCATAGCTGACGCCGAGATCGCGGACATTGAGGACAGGCGACCGATCGGGCGCGGGAAGCGGCTGCTTCGGTTCGGCCGAGACACGCGGCGGACCGTCGGTTCCCGCATGCGCACCAAGGATCGGCACGGCGGCCAGCAACTGCTGCGTATAGGCCGCCTGCGGCCGGTGGAAGATATCGATGACACCGCCCTGCTCGACGATCCCGCCGTTCTGCAGGATGACGACGCGGTCGGCCATTTCCGCCACAACACCCATGTCGTGGGTGATCATAATGATCGAGGTGTCGAACTCGCGCTTCAATTCGCGCATCAGCTTCAGGATCTGCGCCTGCACCGTCACATCGAGCGCGGTTGTCGGCTCGTCGGCGATCAGCACTTTCGGCCGGCAGGACAGCGCCATGGCGATCATCACCCGCTGCCGCATGCCGCCGGAAAGCTCGTGCGGAAACTGCTTCATCCGGCGTGCCGGTTCGGTCATATGCACCGCATCGAGCATCTGCAGCGCCACGGCGTCGGCATTGTCGCGGCCCTGATGCTCGCGGATCGCTTCGGTCAGCTGCGCGCCGATCGAGATCACGGGATTGAGCGACGTCATCGGCTCCTGGAAGATCATCGCGATATCGCCGCCCCGCACCGCGCGCATCGCCCGATCGGAAAGCGATGTCAGGTCGCGATCGCCGAGCAGAATCTTGCCCGCGGTGACAGTGAGAGAGGCCTTCGGCAACAGTCCCATGATCGACAGCGATGTGACGGATTTGCCCGACCCGGATTCGCCCGCGATGCAGAGCGTTTCGCCCGCCGCCAGATCGAAGCTCACGTTTCGCAGAACCGGCTTGCGCCCCTCGGGCGTTCGCGCATCGACATCGAGATCGCGGACGCTGAGGATCGGCATTGCAGCTGTGGCGGAATGCTCGTTCACGCGAAGACGATCCGCGGGAAGTAGAACGACACCACCCAGTTCGGCGCATCGACGATCTCGCTGATCCTGAGATCGCCGCAGACGGAACAAAGCATATAGGCATCGACCGGGTTCAACCCGTGCTCGACGGTCAAAAGATCGATCATCCGCATGACACTTTCGCGCGCACCGGTCATCAGGTCCGGCCCGATACCGGTCGTGACTTCGTATCCGGCGCCGTCGAGATGGCGGGTCACGGGCTCGGTAACCGTAAAGCGCGGCGACTGGAGCTTCGCATCCTTGACCAGCTCGATCGTCGCCTCGACATTCATCTGGCTTTCGATCGCCGTGCCGCAGACCTCACCGTCGCCCTGGGCGGCATGCGTATCGCCGATCGAAAACAGCGCACCTTCGACTTCAACCGGCAGGTAGAGCGTGACGCCGGCCGACAGGTCGCGAATATCGAGGTTGCCCCCGACACGGCGCGGCGGCACGACCGAATGGGTCCCCGGTTCGGCAGGAGCGACACCGATCGTCCCTGCAAACGGTTTCAGCGGCACCCGTCCGCCGGGGCCAAACAGCGACGGCGCCATGGTGGCCGTATCATAGGTCCAGACATGCAGCGCCGGGTCCTTGAACTGGTCGGCCAGAAGACCGAAGCCCGGAATGTTGGCCGTCCAGCCGACGCCTGACGGAATGAACCTGCGCAGCGTGACCTTCAGCGCGTCGCCCGGCTTGGCGCCTTCCACATAAACAGGTCCGGAAACCGGATTGATCTTGCCGAAATCGAGGCTGTTCAGCGTCTCCAGCGTCGCATCACGCCCGAGCTGGCCGCCGGAGGAATCCAGGCACTCGAAATGGATCGTCTCGCCCGGTTTCGCGACCACTGCCGGTTCGAAATCCTTGTTCCAGCCAAAATTATGCTGAGCGCGATGAATGGTGTGGGTACAGGCTATGCACATGGGGTCTCTCCCTTCATTCCTATCGAAACCCTCCCGGCTTCCTGGCCGGGAGGGTAACTGCGAGAAGGCTTACTGCTTCACGAAGATCGCGTCGTAATTGATGACGCGGGTCGGATCGATGTAGATGTTGTCGGCACCGCCCATGCGCAGCGACTTGGCGACGACGCGGCGCTCATTGATGACCGGAACCCATGGCGCATCGGCCATGATGTCGGTGAAGACCTTGCCCCAGGCAGCGGTACGCTCCGCAGCCTTTGCAGGATCGGACATGGAGTCTGCCGCAACGGCGCGGGCATCGAGATCCTTGTTGCAGTACCAGGACCAGTTCCAGCCGCCCTGTACGGCACCGGCACAGCCGAGGATCGGGCCGTAGAAGTTCGACGCGTCCGGGAAGTCGGCGATCCAGGCCATGCCGCCCGACCAGATCATCGGCGCTTCGCCTTCCGTGCCGCCGGCAGCAATCACGTTCGCCTGGGCAAGCGCCCGGATTTCGGCCTTGACGCCGATTGCTGCCAGATCCTGCTGGATGGCCTGGGCAATGCGCGGCTGCGGATCGGTATTCGTCGAGTAGAGCACGGTCTCGAAACCGTCGGCAAAGCCCGCTTCCGCAAGCAGCGCCTTGGCTTTGGCAACGTCGTAGGCATAGCCGGTAAACGACTTGTCGTAACCGGGCATCAGCGGCGGCAACGGCTGGTTGGCAGGCGTGGCGCGGCCGTTGAGGATACGCGCGACGCGATCCTTGTTGACCGCCATGTTGAGGGCCTGACGCACCTTGACGTTGTCAAACGGCTTCATCTTGGTGTTGAGCGTGATGTAGCCCGTATGCAGCTGCTCGCCGTCGACGATGATCCGGGCGCCGTCGGGCGAGTTCTTGATCTCCAGGAACTTTGCCGGCGGGATGCCGTCACCGGCGATATCGACCTCGCCCTTCTGCACGCGCAGCAAGGCAACCAGCGGTTCCTGGCCGACTTCGACGGTGAACTTGTCGATATGCGGCATGTCCTTGACGTAATAGGCCGGGTTCTTCTCGAACACGAGACGCTGTCCGATCGTCCATTCCTTCAGAGTGAACGTACCGGAGCCGACCGGGTTCTTGCCGAAATCGCCGCCGGCTGCCTCGACGGCTTCCTTCGGCACGACCGAGGCAAAGTTGATCGCGAGCACGTGCAGGAAGGTCGCATCGGGGCGCGACAGCTTGAACACGACCGTGCCGGCATCCGGCGTCTCGATGCCTGACAATGTCGTCGACTTGCCACCCGTCACGTCCTCGAAGCCATTGATGGCGCCGAAGAAGCCGGCACCGGGGCCTTGCGTCTTCGGATCGACGGCACGCTCGATCGAGTATTTGACGTCGGAGGCGACGACTTCGCGACCGTTCGAGAATTTTACGCCCTTGCGGAGCTTGAACGTGTAGGTCAGCCCGTCCGGAGCGACCTCAAAGCTTTCGGCGAGCGACGGCACCGGGTTCGGCGTGCCCGGCTCGTAATCCATCAGGCGCGAATAAAGGCTCTTGATCATCGACCAGTTGACCCAGTCGTAACCGATCGCCGGATCGAGCGTGGTGATGTCGTCCTTGTAGGTGACGACGATATCGCCGCCCTGCTGCGGTGCGCCCTGCGCCATGGCGGACATCGTGCCCACGGGGGCGATTGCCACCATGGTTGCAACGGTTGTGTTTCGAAGCCAGCGTTTGAACATGTCGTTCCCCTTTTTGTTGCTGTCAGCGGGTTCTAATGCGCGGGTCGATGACCGGCGCGATGAGGTCTGCAACGAGGTTGCCGAGAATGATGGCGAGCGCAGAGGTGAGCGTGACGCCCATGATGATCGGAATATCCACCTGCTGGATCGCCTGCCAGGCCAGCTGGCCGATGCCCGGCCAGCCATAGACGGCCTCGACAACGACGACACCGCCCATGAACTGACCGATGTCGATGCCGATCATGGCGATGACCGGAAGCACCGCATTGGGCAGCGCATGGCGCAAGGTGATGCGGCGCGACGACAACCCTTTGGCGCGCGCCGTGCGAACGTAATCCTGGTTCAGCACGTCGATCATTGCCGAGCGGACCATGCGGGCATACCACCCGGCACCGAGCACGCCGAGCGTGGCGGCCGGCAGAACCACATGCGAAAACGTGCCGTAGCCGCTCATCGGAAACCAGCCGAGCGTTGCGGCAAACACATAAAGCAGCAGCAGCGCCACCACGAATTGCGGCGCCGACACGCCGACAAAGGATGCCATCATCACCACCCGGTCGACAAACCCGCCGCGGCGGACGGCAGCGATCGTTCCAAGCGTCAGCCCGAGCACCACTTCGACGACGATGCCGGAAAACATCAGCGTCAGGGTGGCCGGCAGCCGCGCCATGATCAGCGTCGCCACTTCGGTCTTCTGCGCATAGGAGCGACCGAGATTGCCCTGCAGCAGGTTGGAGAGATAGGACCAGAACTGCACCGGCAACGACTGGTCGAGGCCGAGTTCGCGGCGGATGTTGGCGACCGTCTGCGCCGTTGCGCTGCGGCCGGCAATCATCCGGGCCGGATCCGCCGGCAGGGCGTAGAGCAGCACGAAGGTGATCGCCGCGACCCCGAGCAGGATCAGCGCCATCTGCACCACGCGCCGGAGAAAGAGCATCGCCATCAGCCGCGTCCCCGCTGCGTCGGATCGAGAATGTCGCGAAGGGCGTCACCGACGAGGTTGAAGGAGAGTGCCGTCAGTAGAATGATCGCGCCGGGGAAAAACACCAGCCACGGTGCCGCCTGGAAATAGCTCTGGCTCTCGAAGATGATATTGCCCCATGACGGCTGCGGCGGCTGCACACCGATCCCGAGGAAGGACAGCGTCGCTTCGAGAAGCACGGTCGTCGCGATGCCGAGCGTGCCCCAGACGATCGCTGTAGGCATCAGATGCGGCAGGATATGCAGGAACAGGATCCGCCCGTGACCGGCACCGAGCGAACGTTCGGCCATGATGAAGTCGCGCTCCACCAGCCCGCGGGTCTCGGTATAGACGATCCGGGCGACCTGCACCCAGTTGACCAGCGCGATCACCATCGCGACGATCCAGAGGCTCGGGCGAAGCAGGGCGGCCAGCACGATTGCCAGCAGCAGCGCCGGAAACGCCATCATCAGATCGGTAAACCGCATCAGGAGCGTGCCGAAGAAGCCGCGCACGTAACCTGCGACGATGCCGACGAACAGCCCGATCGTGACCGCCACGCCATTGGCGACGAGCCCGATGATCAGCGATGTGCGGGCGCCGTAGAGAAGACGCGAAAACAGGTCCCGACCCAGCGTGTCGGTGCCGAGCAGAAACGGTCCGCCCGGCGGCAGCGGGGCGCCTTCCAGCGAAAGCCCGTCGAACATCTGGTTGTCAGGATCGAACGGCGCGATCATCGGCGCGGCGAGCGCTGCAATGACGACCGTGAGGACGATGAGAATGCCGAACAACGCGACCGGCTGCCTCAGAAGCTCCTTGAACACCCGCATCAGATCGCCTCCGGGAGCGGTTCGGCGCCGGCAACGATAAAGGCCGCGATCTGCTCCATCGGCAAGCGGCGGCGCATGGCGCATTCGCGCAGCGTCCGATAGGCCTGATCCTCGCCGATGGCATGCGAGACCATCAGACGCTCGACCGCCGCATAGACCAGCGGGCGCAGGCGCGAGCGCTCCTCCAGATGCCGGATGCGATCCTGCGCCTCCTCGCGCTCCTGCTGGATGGACAGCGCCATGACGAGCGCGGGATAGACGGCGGAACTGGCGACGGGCTTGGCGATGATGGCGCCCGCCCCTTGCGACAGCGCCCAGGCAATGCGACCGGGCGCTTCCGATCCGAGCAGTGCGACGACGGGGCGAAGCGGTGCCTGCCTGTCGAACGGCAGGAGATCGTCCCAGCCCTGGTCCGCATCGACCATGATGATGTCGGGCAGATCGCCGGGCGATAGCGGCGCCCACTGGACATTTGCCTCGACACCGAGCAGCCGAAGCTGGCGCACGAGCTTTTCGGTATTGCCGTCTTCGCGGTGGAGGATCGTGACCTTTGAGCCGGCGAAAGTCGGGGTCTGCCTCATGACACCACCCGCAGTCTCGGCTGCAGACGATTGCCGCCGGTGAGATAAGGATCTGCCGCAAGCGGCGGCCGCGAAGCGATCACGTCGAAACTGTTGGAACTGTTGATGCGGCCGAGATGGAAGGGCAGCGCCGCATGGTTGGTTTCCGCATCGATGGCAAGCGGCCCAAACAGGCTCGGCCAGGGCTGGCGGCTGAGCTGCTGCCGCACGGCCCGCGGATCGTCGGTACTCGCCGCCGAAATTGCCGCAAGTGCGAGTTTGACCGCCGTGTAGGCGCTCGCAAAGACACTCGACACCCGGCGCTCGCCGAACCTCGCATGAACATTCCGCTTGAAGCGCGCGTTTTCGGACGTCGCCAGCGTATCGAAATAGGAGGCGGCGCAAAGCTGCCCCGTGGCAGCACCCGGCGCGATATCGACAAGCTCGCATTCCATCAGATCGCAGCTGACGACCGGGCAGACCTCAGGCCGAAACGCAGGCTCCCTGTCAGCCAGCGCCCGCATCGCGGCCAGAAACGCATAGCTCGAAGGCCCGATAAGGTTGTTCAGAATGAAACTTGGACGCCGCTGCTCGATCTCCGCGATGATCCGTTCGACGGCGGTTTCATCAAGCGGCAGGTAACGCTCACCGAGAACCTCGCCGCCGGCACTGCCCACCAGTTCGCGCGCCAGCCGGTTCATTTCCCAGCCCCAGACATAGTTGGCGCCGACCAGATAGGGCCGCTTGCCATAGCGCGGGATGAGATACTCGAACAGCGGCAGGAGGTGCTGGTTCGGACAGCCGCCGAGATAGATGACGCTCTCATTGGCCTCGAACCCCTCGTAGGGGCACATGTACCAGAGAAGACCGTCATGCTTTTCGATCAGCGGCAGGACTTCCTTGCGGGCAGCCGAAGTGATGGTGCCGACGATGTGGCGGCATCCCTGTCTTAGCAGATCGCGGGCACCATCCAGATAGGCGGCAAGATCCGCGTGGGGATCGAAGAACAGAGCATCGACGCCGCCATCAGACACGTCGCCGAATTCGGCAATCGCGAGATCGGCACCGTCGCGCGCGTCCCGCCCCATCGACCCATAGGGTCCGGTTGTCGAAAAGAGAATGCCAATCCTGATCGGGTCGCTCATGCGGGTGCACCAAAACCAAAAAACCCCACAACGCAGATCCCGCACGGGGCGGGGCGATGTGAGGCGAAGCTGCCTGGAGACAATCGAAGTCATGTGATGCGGCGGCGCATGCCTATTCCGCGAGCTTGAGTAAAATACAGGCAGCACTGCGTTGTCAAGTGCGACGGGTCTTCGACTTCGGGATCGCACGCTGTCTGTTGGACATCCAGACGTCCTCGCTGACATGATCTCAGACGCAGATCACTGGGATCGAGACACCGTCAGAAACGCATGGAAAAGCCCAATACCGGGCCATGCTGGGTAACGTCCCAGCGAAATTTGTTTCCGGTGAAATCGTCCGTTTCGTAGTCTTGCGAAAGCACACGATACCCAACGCGCAAAATCGTTGGATGATTAAACATGTAGGTCCGGTATCCGAGATAGGCCTGGGCATTTACTGCGAGCTTCGAACCAATATCTAACCCGCCAATGTCGGCTTCGCCGGCCAGGTTCCACCGGTCGGAAAGGTCTGTGCTCAGACGCATGCCCACGAACGGGTCAAGCCAGTCCGCAGACTTGTTTGCCGAGATGAAGCCTGCATCAGCATGCGCTTCGAGTTTTGTCCAACGGATGCCGACCGTAGGCTCGACGGTGAAATGCCGCGGTTCACCAAACACCGTGTCGCCCCCAAGTGCGAGGTCGTAGACGCGGTAGTAAGCGCCGGCTGCCAGAATAGTCGTCTTGATCTTCAAGCCGACCTCGAAGTCGGCGAGATCCTCGTCCTGGCTCGTCTGAACGTACTGTCCATCAAAGTAGAAGCCGAAAAGTCCGTTCGTCACTTCGACATTGCCCATGGCCGCAAGATCGAGGTGTTTGAAAATATCCGAAAACGGAATATCGACATTGCTATCCAAACCTGCCAGCGACGCATCGCCATCCAGGGACGCAGCCCAGACATAGGGACTGACGATGATGCTCCATTCACGGTCAGCAAGTAGATCAGTCGCCTGATCTTCGGCGGATGCCGGAAGCGACAATGCGAGCGTAAGTCCGGCCGCGAGAACGATGTTGTAAAACATAGGTTTCTCCCATCGGAACCTGTGCGTACTTCCACGATATCACTATAGTTTTTGCTTGCAAGCAGTGGTTATTCACGCGTAACCTATTTCGACTTTTCGTGGAAAATTGAATGCGGGCGTATGCTTGTGTCGTGATGCTCGCGGAGGGGGGAAGCATGAGATTTCGGTTTGGCACGAAGTACGATCATCTCACCAGCGACCTGCCGTGCAAATGTTGCGATCCCGTATTGCAGACGCTCACGCACCGAATGAATGCCGATCTCCGGCGCCGCGGATTTTTCGTCGGCGCCGCTGCGGTGCTGGCGGGGTTCGGGCTGGCGGGTCTGCCGAGCGCCGTGCAGGCTCAAGCAACGCCGACAAAAGCCGTGTTGTTCGAAAATGTGCGCATATTCGACGGTATGTCGGAAACATTGTCCAATCCATCCAATGTGCTGGTGATCGGAAACCGGATAACGTCGATTTCACCGTCACCGATCCAGATTCCAGCCGACCTTTCCGTCACGCGAATAGCGGGCGGCGGGCGAACGCTGATGCCGGGCATGATCGACGCGCATACCCACATCATGTTTGCGACGGTTCCCCAATTGGCCGTCCTGACGTCTGATATCGGCTTCATCAATGTCGCGGCAGTGAAGGCGGCCAACGACACCTTGATGAGGGGGTTCACCACAATTCGCGATATGGGCGGCCCCTGCTTCGGGTTGAAGCGCGGCATCGATGCCGGGCTCGTTCCCGGGCCCAGGATCTGGCCATCGGGTGCGTTCATTTCGCAAACGGGTGGCCACGGCGACTTCAGGCTTCCGATCGACCTCCCCGCGCGGCCGGACGATTTCACCTACAGTGAGCGTGTGGGCGGCTCGGCCATTGCCGACGATCCCGGCACGGTCCGAAAGCGCGCCCGCGAACAACTGGCACTCGGCGCGTCGCAGATCAAGATCATGGCGGGTGGAGGCGTGTCATCCGCGTTCGACCCGCTCGATGTGACGCAGTTCACGCTTGAGGAAATGGAAGCGGGCGTCGGCGCTTCGGAGAACTGGGGGACCTACGCGACGGTTCATGCCTATACGCCAAAAGCAGTCGCCCAGGCGGTCGCCGCTGGCGTTCGGTGCATAGAGCATGGCAACCTGCTCGACGACGAGACGGTGGCCCTGCTCGCGGAAAAAGGTATCTGGTGGTGCCTACAGCCCTTTCTGGACGATCAGGACGCAACGCCCTTTGCCGAGGGGTCGCCAAACAGACGCAAGCAACTGCAGATGTTTTCCGGCACCGACGCCGCCTACGCGCTTGCCAAGAAGCACAAGGTCAAGACGGCCTGGGGTACCGACACGCTGTTCGATGATAAGGCAGCCGCGCGGCAGGGTGCACAACTCACAAAACTCACCCGCTGGTACAAGCCTGCCGAAATCCTGAAGATGGCGACGGGGGACAATGGCCAGCTACTCGCGCTCTCCGGCCTTCGGAGCCCTTACGAAGGGAAGCTGGGCGTGGTTCAGGAAGGCGCACTCGCCGACTTACTGCTGGTCGACGGCGACCCGATTGCGGACATCGCCTTAATCGAGGACCCGGCGAAAAACTTCCTTGTGATCATGAAGGATGGGCAGTTGAACAAGAACATTGCTGCGTAGATCAGTTCGTCCTCTGGCCGTCCCCTCCCACGGAGATTATTGGATCACGCCGAAATCGGTCACTTGGCAAACCGCGCCTTGAGTTGCTCGACCACCGAGTGATCCATATTGGGCGGATCGGTCAATGCGATCCAACTGTCGATGTAGTCCTCCGGTGCATAGACGTGGCCAAACCCCATTGGCGATGTTGTGCCGATCGCCATGTCAAATGTCAGTTGCAGCATGGTCACCACGGGAAACCACCTGAGCCGCGGCGAGACATCCGGGCCTCTTTCCCCCTTCATCCAATCCGGCTCCTTGAACAACGAAGCAGTTTCAAAAAAGACGATCGGGTCACTGGCATATTGCAAGTAGACAAACCGTATCGGTCCCCAGGACGCTTCAAACTGGACAGGAGGGGATGCTTGGTTCGCAAAGCGCACCAAGGAACCATCGCGAAACCTGGGAAGCCACGCAGGCGAAAGGTCTTGCCGCTGATCTGTGATTGTGCGCCATCTTTGACTGCGAAATGGGGGGCCGGTCCAAAGTGCTCCCTGGAACGGATCGGCCACAACATCATAGATGTCCGTCGATAGCTGCGAATTGAGCGCACCGAGGCTCAAGCCATACAGATAGAGCTTCGGCCGCCGTTCACGCGGAAGCGTTTTCCAGTGGCTGTAGACTTCGGTGAACAATGCCCTCGCCGCAGCCTGACCATTGTCCGGCTCCACCATCAAAGACAACCAGCTCGCAAGATAGGAATATTGGAGCGCGACGCTGGCCACATCGCCGCGGTGAAGAAACTCGAGCGTGTCCATGGCGGCTGGATCAACCCATCCGGTTCCTGTCGGGACGATAATGACGAGGATCGACCGATCGAAACCTCCCTGTCGCTGAAGCTCTCTCAGGGCGAGCGCGGCTCTTGCTTCCACCGTATGGCCGTTGTTGAGCCCGACATAGGCGCGGATCGGCTCCTCGGCTGTCTGCTGCCAGAACGCGCCGACGTCGGGCGCAGTGGGGCCAGAGCTGACAAAACGGCGCCCCTGCAGTCCAAGGCCCTCCCACGACACCAGTGAAGATGCGCTCCCGGTTTTCGCCTGGTCGGTCGGTTCAGGAGTGTCGTCGTCAATCAGCGCGTCCACTTTCTGGAACGAGGCATCCGTTGCGTCCAGCGCCCATCGCAGCAGCAGCCCCTGCCCGGCAGTCCAGAACAACAGGGCGGCCAGGGTCACGCCTAGGGCGTTCGCCACCCGTCGAGGAACGTACCTGTTGATCCACCCCGAAATACCGCGAGCCGCAAGCTGAAAGACACGTCCTGTAAAGAGCAGCACGGCGAAGGCGAGGATGGCAACGGCAGCCAGTTTCAAAGGTTCAGCGCTATCGAGCGCATCCATGCCCCAAAGCAAGCGAATGGAGTTTTGCCATTCGACCGCGTGCCAGAGAAAAACACCCAGGATGGCAATGGCAGCGATGAGGAATGCGACCTTCAGGGGTCGTTCCCTGCTCGAGGCGCGAGGAAGTTCCAGGTAGCGCCAAAGCCAAGCCACTGCCACGCCCGCCATATAGCCCACGGCGGCGCAGACGCCCGAAAGCGCTCCTTGCACCAGGTAAGACCGAGGCAAGAGACTTGGAGTGAGAGAGGCAGCAAAGAAAACAAGCGCGATGAACGTGCCTGTGTGGGACAAAGAACCAAGAAAACGTCGGACCATTTGGTACATCAAACCGCCCCTAACCGGAGTTTCGCTACCCATAGCATCACATCGCGGGAAATCGTCGCCGGCATCATTGCCCTATGCTCAAAGCTGATTTTGCGGTGCGTGCTCGAAGGCGTCGACACCTAATAGGAGATGGCTGTTCTTGCTGCCCTCAAGCCGCATCTGATCAAGGGATACCTGTTCGGACTGCCCATGAGCGATAGGGATGCCAGCCAACTCATCGAAAGTCAGCGGCAATTAAATGCAAATCAAACAGCATTACAAATCCAGTCAGCTCGAGGGATCAAGATTTGAACCCTTCACTGGATCCGACAGCGTAGTCTCCCCGTTTTAGAAGCTGAGACAAGTGTTTCACAAAGCTGTTGGCGGCTTGTCATCGAATGCGCAGCGAACGACTGGTTACGGGATTTAGGTCCAAGGTCGCGAATGACCGATTGGCGGGGCGCGGTGCGGAAATTATTCCCGCATGCGGCCCGAAGCGTCTACCGGCGATCGTAGCGGCGTGCCGCTACGATCGGTTTTTGAGGCATTGATACAGGTGATCCGACTGCTGACTGCGGCATCTTCTATTCGGCTACGTCGATGACGATTTTCCCAAATGCGCCTCGATCCAAATGGTCGAAGGCCGCTGGAAGATCGGGCAGACAATAGCAGGAATCCACCACAGGGACGAGCCCTGTACCCATCGCGGTTCGAAGGTGCAGATGGCGTCCTCGATGTTGATGTCGAGAACGTCGTTACCGTCAACGATACGGAGCTACTCCTTTCAGCAGCTCGCGAGGGACTTGGACTGGCTTACCTCATCGAGGACCTGGTGGAACCCTATTTGAAAACCAACGAACTTATGCGAGTGCTCGAACCGGTTTGCAAGCTCTTCCCCGGCTTCTATCTCTACTACTCGGAACGCTCTCACATGGCCGCATCTGTTCGGGCATTCATCGATTTCATGAAAGCCAGGAGCTCTTAGACGATCGGCCGATGCGAAAGATTGCTTCCCAGCCTTTCAGAAGGAGCGACCAGTAATTCACCGTTTTGACCCGACCGCATCGCGCGACATTGAGGAAGATGGTGTTGTCCGCGAGAGGGAAAAGCAGGATGGCGAAAATGAGTTTGCGATAAACCAATGTCATACACACGCCTCCTGCGATCAATCTCTCGCTCTGAGCACGAAAGGACACGCTCGACAGTTTAGGTGCTATGAAGGTGATCCGGTTGCTGGTAGCACGTTGCATCACATAGGAATGATCATGACCCTGGACGAAACAAACCAAATTATCGTCAACGCTTTTAAGAATAACAAGTTTGGCGTATCACCGACTTCGACACGCGGTGCTGTGCAAAACTTTTCGAAGAAGCATGGCCTCGAAGGTGCCGAATTCACAGAGGCCCTCGCTTCAGCGATAGCAAGCGGCCTTATCGCACCCATGGCGGACTCAGCGCTCACAATTAGAAATGCCGGCCGAGCCATGCTGCCTGCGCGCTAATCCTGTCTTCTTATCTTCTGGTGCGGGCAAGGCTGCCACTTGGGATAGGTGGGAGTGGTCTGATGAATACCCGTTTGCTGGAAGTCGGATGTGAACGACCATTTCGCGATGATCACGCCGTTGGGCAGTAAGCGGGTGATCGACTTAAAGCAGGCGCAACCACGATCGGAGGTCGTCGAGGACGCGGCGGTGTGTCTCGACCGCTCCAAGGACCTGGTGGATGCTCTTCCTGAGCGAGACTTGTGTTCTCAATTTCCACCGTCTGATCCCGCTTTGTGGTGGCCGAAAGCCTCTTGAAAAGCCGGCAGCACCGACGAAAGGAACTAAAATCACGCAACAGCCGTTCTTCAAGTGAATAGAAGATCGGTTCTCAGATGCGCAACGTCGCCGAGCTCGCCTCCATCGTCTCCTTCAGCGGTCTCATGTTTGCCGCTTTCGTGGCCCCTGCCAATGCGTTTCAGTTCCCCGAGCCCCAGGCGAACGCAGAAGCTTTCGGTGGGAACTCGGCCTCGGCATATGCCGAGAATGGACAAGGTTTGGCGACCGCGAATTCCTCCAAGCTGACGCCGAGCGAAGTCCGACATATTACATGGTGCGCCGCCCGGTATCGGCTGAGCTACGATGCAGTCAATGACGTCCACATCGGCGAAGGCGGCGTCCAGTCGAAGTGTATATCTCCCAGATAACGTATTACCGGCACCTTGACGGCTGACTTCCTGCCTGATGGGTTTTATCCAGACCTTTTTCTTTGCTGCCAACAAGGCATGACGGACGCGTTATCCCACGTCGCGACATCTACAGTCGACGCATGATGGCAGCACGAATTAGTCGCGGCCGTCCTCGCGGAACTGGCCGCCCATCTGATGTCTGGCATCATTGCGAACAGTAGCGTCGAGATCGATCTGGGCATTCTCCGGATTAGCGTAGCCGCCTATCTCGATCTGAAGCAGGCCGTGCAGAACCCGGAGTTTCGGGAGGACCTCTTCTTCCGTCTGGCGGTCCTCCCAATCGAGTCGGTGCCTCTGCGGGACCTGAGGGAAGACATTCCCCTCATCGCCCAGCGTTTTATGGGACGGCAGAGCGTCGCCCACCGGCGCGAGTTGACGCTGTCGAACGCCAACCTCCAGACTCTGCAGCGATATGCCTGGCCGGGCAATGTCCGCGAGTTTTAGAACGCGATCGAACGGGCCTCCATTTTGTCACAGCAGAGCCGCATTGACTTTGCCTTCGCGGACGCTCCCGCACCCGGAGCGCAGCCGCGACCGTCCGGGCGGCTGGAGCGGTCCTCACGGAAGCCGAGATGCGCCGGCAAGACTGGGACAACATCGGCAATGCCTGCAGCGTTGCGGCCGCAAGGTTTTTGGGAAAGGGGGGCCCCGAACTCCTGGACATGAAGCCAACAACGCCTGCCTCGTAGGTGAAGGCACTCGGCATTGTCTGACGGCTCGGTGCACAGGATCACAAGTGCGGGTTACGGCTGGAGACTTCGCTCCAGCCTCGCAAGTAAAGTAATCCCCGACGCAAAACACCCGCAGCTTGTCGCTACGGGTGTTTTTCGATAATGATGATTTGGTTGCGGGGCCCGATTGCACCGAGACTTGTAAAATCGGCCGCCTTGATGGAGTTCGCACGGTCGGCAATTCCGCATTCGCCAAACCACTGATGACACGCGTGAAATCGCTCGCCCTGCCACCGACCGTTCGTGAAGCCGCTACCTTGCACGTTGAGAAGGCAGATGCCGCTAGAATTCGGAAACCTTGCCCCACGATCCCTTGGCGAAACGTTCCAACCTATAATTAGTCAGGTCGACGAAGGTAGCCTGCCCGGTCAACATCTGCGCGACAAGGAGGCCGGCACCGGGACCGATGCCAAACCCGTGACCGGAAAACCCGGCCGCGATCATCAGGCCCGGAATCTTGTCCACCGGGCCAATCACCGGCACGCCATCGGGCGTGCTGTCGATGTAACCGGCCCACGTGGCCTGAACGGGATTGGCAGAAAGGCCGGGTAGAAGTTTTCTTGCTCGTGCAAGCGTATCCTGCGCAATAGCGCGGTTCGGCTTCGGGTCGAGAATACGGGCCCGCTCCATGGGCGTCGGCCGGTCGAGCTTCCAGATGCGGCGCGTCTCGTGTTTCCAGCCCCAGCCCTGCAGACTGCCCGCAGAAAGGTTGCCCCAGCGACGGGTGAACATCGGCAGGAAGGCTTTGGCGTATCGAATATTCTGCGGCGTCGGGTCGAGCTGCGCCCGGCCGGAAACCGCCAGCGTCCAGCCGCCATCGCCGCGCGCGGTGATCGACACATCTTTTGTATGAAGCGCTGGTGGAATGTCTCCGGCGGCACCCGGACCAACAGAGAGGATGGTCGAGCGCGTCGATGCCTGTGGCATTCCGACGCCAAGCTGGTGGCAGAAGGACGATGCCCATGCCCCACCTGCAACGACGACCTGCGACGTAGCGATGGTTCCCTTTTCCGTCACCACGCCGCTGACGCGACCGGCGGAAAGTTCGACGCCGCGCGCGGCGCATTCCTGCAAGACTGCCCCACCATACTTGATGACGCCGAGCGCCAGAACGGGTGCGGCACGCGATGGATCGGCAATGCCGTCATCCTGCGAAAACACGCCGCCCTTCCAGGTCTTGGCCGTCGCTCGACCACGCTCAGCGGCTTCCTGCGGCGTCAGCATGGCGGTGCGCACGCCTTGGGTGACGGCAAAGTCGCGCCACTTCGCCCAGCCGGCGATCTCGCTTTCGTCATCGGACAGATAGGTCAGACCGCAACGGCGGAAACCGGTATCCTCGCCAATCTCGGCTGCGAGCGCATCCCATAGTTCGAGGCTTTTGGTCGCCATCGGCAGTTCGCGGGCATCGCGGTTCTGCTGGCGGCACCAGCCCCAGTTCCGGCTCGATTGTTCCGCGCCGATCCGGCCCTTTTCTAAGAGCACGACACTGACGCCGGACCGCGCCAGATAATAGGCGATCGAGGTGCCGACGATGCCGCCTCCGATCACCACCACATCAGCGCGGGCCGGCAGATCGGTTCCGGTGGCAATCGTCATCAGGGGCGCGGGCATAAAACTCTCCAGGCAAAACAGCAATGGTCTCGGCGTGCGACCCTATATGGTCGCCGTGAAATGCGGATCACGCAGCGGCAACGGTCGCGGCGTGTTCCTGTTCAAAATGGTCTAGCCCAATTGCGCACGTACATCCGCGTCCTCGAGCGTCAGGTCAAGCACATGCCGGGTGCGCTCGATGATGGCGTCGATTTCGGCTTCGGTGCAGCACAGAGGCGGCGCATAACCAATGACACCCCAGGCAAAAGCGCGAATGACAAGGCCGGCATCCCAAGCGCGCTCAAAGATACGCGTCGAAGGCAGGGATGCAGCGGGCAGCGGTGTTTTCTTGGCCTTGTCGGTGGTCAGCTCGATCGCGGCCAGCATGCCGCGACCTCTCACATCGCCGACCAGCGGATGATCCTTCAGTGACTGGAGACCTGCCTGCAGGCGCTCGCCCATCAGGCGACCGTTGTCGAGCAGTCCGCCCTCATAGAGGTCGAGGACTGCGAGACCAACGGCAGCCGAGACCGGGTGCGCGGAATAGGTATAACCATGGCCAACGACTGCCTTGCCGGCACCGTCGGCAATCGTCTGGTAGACCTTTTCCGACAGGAACACGGCACCCATCGGCACATAGCCAGAAGTCAGGCCCTTCGCTGTGGTGATCATATCCGGCACGATGCCGTCTTCGCTCGAAGCAAACATGGGGCCGGCGCGGCCGAAAGCGGTGATGACTTCGTCGACGACGAAGAGAATGTCGTATTCGGTGCACAGATCGCGCATTGCCTTCATCCAGCCCTTGGGCGGCACGATGACGCCGCCGGACCCTTGGATCGGTTCGGCATAAAATGCCGCGACGCGTTCCGGCCCGCCCAATTCCTCGATCTTTGCCAGAAACTGTGCCTTCGAGTGTTCGATGATGGCGGCAGCATCATCACCCACCGGGTTGCGGTAGGGATAGGGCGACGGGATCTTGTGCTGCCAGTCATAAGGCACGCCGAAACCGGCATGGAAAGCGGGAATGGCGGTAAGGCCGGCGCCGGCGGTCGAGGAGCCGTGATAGCCGTATTCCAGCGTAACGAACAGGTCCTTCTGCGGCAGACCGCGCGCGTGCCAGTAATACCGGACGAACCGCACCGTGCTGTCGACAGCGTCGGAGCCGCCGAGCGTGAAATAGACATGGTTGAGGTCACCCGGCGCATGATCGGCCAGACGTGCCGCCAGCCGGATTGCCGGTTCCGAACCGAGGCTGAAATAGCCGGTGGCATAGGGCAGTTCGCGCATCTGCTTCATGGCGGCCTCGACGACGCTTTCCTGCCCGTACCCGGCATTGACGCACCACAGGCCGGCAAAACCGTCGATCAGTTCCTTGCCCGAAGCATCGCGCACCGTGGCACCTTGTCCCGACGTCAGCACGCGCACGCCGGCCGCTTCATGACCACGCCAGCTGGCGACCGGATGGATGAGATGGCGGCGATCGAGTTCGACAAGAGAATTGGACAGCATGATCATTTCCGGTTGTTGCGCCCGACCTGCATCGTTCAGATGAGCAGTGGCGACCTTTGATATGGCCCGATTATCCGGCCCGGAACGCGCACTGTTCGGTTGATTGACCGGCTGCCACGAAAGATTGCGCTGTTCGTGATCGATGATGCCAAAGGATATGCCGGCGCAGCGCAAAGCAGATGGCAATGGCGGGACAGCTTTCGCGCGGCTCCCGCAAGATCCTATCGCCGCGGCCTCGACATACGGTGTTTTGTGCTTCTTCCGACCCGCAATGCGGCCGGTCCATCTTCAAACAGGCCATAGGATTTGTGTCAGGAGCCGCGAAGGCTCGCCAACGCTCGCAACACAGGAATTCCCGCCATGACTTTCCGACCGAAGTTCGTCACCTTCGATTGTTACGGCACGCTCACCAATTTCGACATGGCGGGCGCCGCACGACGCATTTACGGCGATGATCTGGCCGAACCTGACATGCTCGCCTTCATCAAGAGCTTTTCCGCTTATCGTCTCGACGAAGTTCTCGGCGCGTGGAAGCCTTATGCGGACGTGGTTCACAATGCCGTGGAGCGCACGTGCAAGAAACATGGCGTGCCGTTCAAGGCCGAAGATGCAAAGCGCATCTATGAGGAAGTTCCAACCTGGGGTCCCCATGACGACGTACCGGCCGGCCTCGCGGCCGTTGCCAAGGAGATCCCGCTCGTCATCCTGTCCAATGCGATGAAGAGCCAGATCATGTCCAATGTCGAAAAGCTCGGTGCGCCTTTCTTCAAGGTGATCACTGCGGAAGAAACCGGTACCTACAAGCCGCAGATGAATGGCTTTGAATACATGCTCGACGTTCTGGGTTGCGGGCCGGAAGACATTACCCATGTCTCCTCGTCCTTCCGCTACGACCTGATGACGGCGCATGATCTCGGCATCAAGTCAAAAGTCTGGGTCAACCGCAAACACGAGCCGGCCAACCCGTTCTACGAGTATACCGAGATCAAGGGCATTGGCGGCCTGCCGGGCGTGTTTGGCCTTTGAGGATGTGACATGAAATACCTCTCCTACTGGCACGATACGGCGCCCGCCTTCGATGCGGCATCGAAAGATGCCGCTGGCGGCAGCTTTGACTATGCGGTCATCGGCGCGGGCTTTACCGGGCTGGGTGCTGCCCGCAAGCTGGCTCAGGAGGGGCATTCCGTCGTGGTGCTCGAAGCCGAAACTGTCGGCTTTGGGGCATCGGGCCGCAATGGCGGCCATCTCAACAACGGCATCGCTCACAGTTACGGCCATGCCCGTGAAACCTTCGGCCCAGACAAGGCACGTGCTATCTACAAGGCGTTCGACGATGGCATTGCCACGATCGAGCGGATCATTGCGGATGAGAAAATCGACTGCAATTTCCGGCGGTCCGGAAAGCTGAAGCTGGCCTCCAAACCGGCGCACTACGAGGGCCTCGCCCGCAATTTTGAGGCGCTGCACAAGGATGCCGACCCGGATACGGCAATGCTCAGCCGCGCCGACCTCATCAACGAGGTGCGTTCCGACGCCTTTCATGGCGGCATGTTGCAGACAAAGAGCGCGATGATGCATATGGGCCGGTTCGTCAGCGGGCTTGGAACAGCCGCAGCCCGTCACGGTGCCGTCATCCACGAGGAGACACCCGTGACTTCGCGCGAGCGTGACGGCAATGTCTGGCGGCTGAGGACGCCACGCGGCGAAATTTCGGCAGGCAAGGTTCTGCTGGCGACCGGCGCCTATACCACCGCTGCTTTCCCCTTCTTCCGCCGCCGCATTATTCCGGTCGGCAGTTTTCTGATCGCCACCCGTCCGCTGACGGATGCCGAGGTGGCGGCGACGGTTCCGGGCCAGCGCACCTACGTCAACACCATGAACGTCGGCAATTATTTTCGCCTGGCGCCGGACAACCGGCTGATATGGGGCGGGCGGGCGCGTTTCTCCGCCAGTTCGGACCAGCGTTCCGATGCCAAGGCCGGCGCAATCCTGCGCGACAGCATGGCAAAAATCTTTCCGCATCTGGCCGATATCGACATCGATTATTGCTGGGGTGGTCTGGTGGACATGACCAAGGACCGCTACCCGCGCGCCGGCGAGGCCGAGGGCCTCTATTACGCCATGGGTTACTCCGGCCACGGTGCGCAGCTTGCCACCCACATGGGCGAGATCATGGCCGACCTGATGACAGGTTGCATCAACCGCAATCCCTGGGATGGCCTCGCCTGGAACGCAGTTCCCGGCCATTTCGGCAAACCCTGGTTTCTTCCCCTGGTCGGCGCCTATTACAAGGCGCTCGACCGCTTCCAGTAATTTTCAGGAGCAAGACATGAGCCTTCTCATCAAATTCGACCAGTCGAAACTCGGCACGCCGGTGACACGCAAATGCGACCCGGAAAAGCTGGTGGAGGGTGATCCGACCTACAGCACATGGGCATTCGAGGATGCCCGCAACGGTGAAGTGATCACCGGTATCTGGGAAGCCACGCCAGGTTCAAACCATTCCATCAAAGGCGAGAAGTTCGAGTTCTGCCACCTGCTAGAAGGTGTCATCGAACTGACTGAACAGGGCCAGGAGCCGCGCATTTTCCGCAAGGGCGACAGTTTCATGATGAAGCCAGGTTATGTTGGCATCTGGAAGACCATCGAAACCGTGCGCAAAATCTACGTCATCGTCGGCTGAAGCCGACCCACGCAGCAGAATCCCCAACGACTTGACCCGGAAACATCGCTGTCTCCGGGTCTTTTTTGATCACTGCACTATCGAAGAAAAATCAACACAGCGCCTGGCTGGCCAGCGCATAGACACGCCCGCCGCCGTATGGGGTGGCGCCTTGTGCGCCGGGCCGGGTCATTGCGATACCGCCGCCGACATGGGCAAGGCCCGCGGCTTCGACCAGCGCGACATCCGCCGCCGCATCGGTAAGATCCACACGCAGGAACTTTCCGTCATGGCGTGCGATGGAGGCTGCAAGCAGCGTCCTGAAAGCTTCTTCGTCTCGCGCAACCAGCGGCCCGAGTATGTGGCCGCGTCCAAACGGGCGGCAGGAGGCAAAACCGCGCAGACCGTTTTGATCCCGCGACAGCAGAAAGGGCTTTTCCTCGATCAACACCTCCATCAAGGCGCGGCGGTCGAGGCCCTGGGCTGCCGTATCGAATGCGATCAGTTCCGGTAAGTCGGCATACGTCACCTCAGCGACCTCGGCATCAATGGAGGCCGCGCTGACAATGCCCTGATACTGACGGATCTCGCCGGTCGCGACGAAACCGAGTTTCTCATAAAGCGGCAGACCTGACTGTGTGGCGATCAGTCGGCATTCGCGACCACCGGCACGTTCCAGCAGCTTTTCCACCAGCCGGCGCCCGACACCAAGGCCGCGCATTGCCGGATCGACAATGATCATGTTGCAGGTAGCCGCCGTATCACCGTAAGGCGTGAGCAGCGCCGTTCCCATCAGTTTG
The DNA here is from genome assembly GCF_050500205.1 of Neorhizobium sp. DAR64860/K0K1. Lineage (NCBI taxonomy): Bacteria > Pseudomonadati > Pseudomonadota > Alphaproteobacteria > Hyphomicrobiales > Rhizobiaceae > Neorhizobium > Neorhizobium sp. DAR64860/K0K1. The sequence goes on from NZ_CP191458.1 coordinate 596,820, forward strand.
CCATCACACACCGCGCCAAAACCCTGGCTGATTTCGAGCAGAAACTGCCAATCTTCCAGACGATGCGGCCAGGCTTCCTGCTGGGACAGACGCTGCGCCTCGACTGCATCGGGAGGTCCGAGGTCGACGATGTTGATGTCAGAAGCGGTAACGGTCTGCATGAAGCCTCCACTGCGATAACATCCGATCCTCGCATGAGGCGGCAGTTGCAGGTCGCCGGGGATGGCTGCCGTTGCCGCATTTTCTGCCAAGTTTCGAACGTGCTGCGAACGTTGCTGCCACAAGGCATGTGCGACACCCGACCATCCGGATCAATATCCGTGCTTCGGATCGACCAGCCCCTTCGGCAGTTCGCCGTTCAGATGCCGGCGGATGTTGGTGATGGTCGCCTCGGCGGCGCTTTCCGGGCGGCTGTGGCCGGCGATATGCGGTGTCAGCACAACATGCGGATGCGACCACAGACGGTGGCCGACCGGCAGCGGCTCGGGATCGGTGACATCCACGAACGCACCGGCGAGATGGCCGCTGTCGAGTGCTTCAAAAAGTGCGTCCTGATTAAGATGGCCGCCACGGCCCGCATGCACGAGGCCGGCACCCTTCGGCAATTGTGCGAAAAGTGTCGCATCGAGGATATGGCGCGTTTCATCCGTCAGCGGCAGCAGGCAGACGAGGATATCGGTTCCGGCCAGCATGTCGCGCAGGCCATCGGCGCCGTGGTAGCAATCGACGCCGTCGATGGTTTTGGCGGTGCGGCTCCAGCCAACCAGCTTGAAACCAAAGGGGCGCAGCGCATTGACGGTCGCCATGCCGAGTTCGCCCAAGCCGAGAATGCCGACCTGCCGCTCGTCAGGCCAGACGAAATCGCGGGTCTTCCAGATTTCCTGCCGTTGCTGCGCGAGAAAGGCCGGCAGGTCGCGGTGCAGGCCGAGAACGCCCATCACCACATAATCGCGCACCAGCGTGGTAACGCCCTCCTCGATCATCCGCACCAGTTTTGCGCCCGGCGGGATATCGACGGCGGTCATCTGGTCGATGCCGGCGCCGGTCGAGAAGATCAATTCGAGATTGGGGTAACGCCTTGCGAGATTGTCCGGAAATGTCCAGGCCATCAGATAACGCACATCGGCCGGATCAGCCTCTTCCACCGAGCCCGCAAAGCCGACCTCCGGCATATCGCGGCCAAAAATCTTGCGGAACGTTTCTACACGGCCGGGATAGGACAGGATCTGAAAGGTCATTGCTTCTCCAGTTAGGTGCACAGGGCTGCCCGCCTTGGGCGGACAGCAATAAACCATATGACCTGGCTCAATCTTCCAGATCGGTAATACTGAGGATCACAGCCAAAAGCGCATGCAGTGAGCGCAGTTGCGGTCACGATCCACGTCGATCCATTCCTCGAGCGAGTGGGCACGGCCGCCGACACCCGAGCCGGAACCGATGCAGACCGCCGGCACGCCGAGGCTGATCGGAATATTGGCATCGGTGGACGATGCCGTCAGGCGCGGTTCGAAACCGAAAGCCTTGATCGCATCGAGACTCGACGTGATGATTGGCGCATTGTCGGCAACGGCGCCTGCGGGGCGGTGGCCGATGCGCATGGCCTCGACCGTTACCTTGCCGGTAGAGATGTCGGCACGGGCGTTTTCGGCAGCGACCGCCTTTTCCAGCAGGGCATGGAATTCGCCATCGATGCGGTCAAGCTCGGTTTGCGACACGGAGCGCAGATCGAGTTCGAACCACACGGTTTCGGGCGTCGCGTTGATCGAGGTGCCGCCGCCGAAGACGGAAGGGGTCGCGGTGGTTTTGGGTTCCGTCGGCAAATGCAGTTCCGAAAGCCCCGTCAGCACTTCGGCCATGGCATAGGCCGGATTGACCGTGCCGAACGCGCCATAGCTATGGCCGCCCGGACCATTGAAGGTCACGCGGTAACGATAGGAGCCGACCGCCTGATTGACGATGCGCGCCGTTTCCGGGCCATCGACGGAAATGAAGCCGTCGATGCGGTCTCGATACTGGCCTTCCGTAAACAGATGGCGGATGCCGCGCAGGTCACCCTTGCCCTCTTCGCCGACATCACCGACGAACAGGATCGTTTTTTTCGGGCGTATGCCGGACTGCTTGATGGCGCGCATCAGTGTCAGGTTGGCGGCAAGGCCGCGCGTGTCGTCACCGACGCCCGGTGCGAAAAGTTTGGTGCCCTCACGGCGAACGGTAACATCGGTGCCTTCGGGAAAGACCGTGTCCAGATGTGCGGCCACGACGAGATAACCGTCATTGCCGGTGCCGCGGATCAGGCCGCAGACATTGCCGATCTCGTCGCGTGCGGCCTCTTCCAGCCCGGCTTCCTGCATCATTTCCAGATAGGCGGCGGCCTTGCGCTCTTCCCTGAAGGGGGGAGCGGGGATCTCGGTCAGCGTGATCAGTTCGTCGACGAAGCGGTCATAGCCAGCATCGATATGGGTAAGTGCACTCTTGAAACCGGCGTGGTCGAGCACTTTGCGGGTAATGTGATTGGTCATCAAATGGCTTTCTTGAGAATCTTGCGTCAGAGGTCGCGACACAATTCTGCACCGAGCCTGCGCAGCATCGCCAGGCATTCCTGCAATTCGGACAGAAGAATGAATTCGTCCGGCCCATGCGCCCGCCCGATATCGCCGGGCCCGCAGATGATCGATGGAATGCCGGCCTGATGGTACAGCCCAGCCTCGGTGCCGTAGCTGACGGCCTGAACCGAGGGATTGCCACTCATCCGCTCCATCAGCGCGACAAACCCGCGATCCTCGCAGGGCGGCAGCGCTGGATAGCTGGAGGTTTCACGCCATGTGGCCGACAGATTGCGCCCTGCCGCCTTCGCTTCGACGTTCAGCGCGTCGATACGGTCGATAATCGAGACGCTCAGCGAACGCGGATCAATGCCCGGTATGGCGCGCGCTTCGAATTGAATTTCGGCGCTGTCGGGAATGATGTTGACGGCAGCGCCGCCGTGTATCACGCCGGCCTGGCAGGTAGAATGAGCCGGTGCGAACCGCTGGTCGAAAGGCCCATCCCGTTCCATAGACTGCGCCATCTCACGGATATGCACCAGCATGTCCGCTGCGGCATATATGGCATTTTCGCCGAGCGCCGGATTTGAAGAGTGACCCGCCTTGCCGGTAAAGTGCAGCTCCAGCGACTGTTTGCCCTTGTGAGACAAGACCGGCCGCATGCCGCTCGGCTCGCCGATGATGGCGCCCACCGGTGGGGCGCAAAGCTCCGGCAGCCGGGCAATCATGTGGCCGACGCCGCGACAGCCAATCTCCTCGTCATAGGAAAACGCAAGATGCACCGGGCGGCGCAGGGGCATGGCGGCAAACTCCGGCACCATGGCCAGAATACAGGCAAGAAAACCCTTCATGTCGGTGGTGCCGCGGCCAATCAGTTTTTCTCCACTTGCGGAGAGGCGAAACGGATCGGATGCCCATACCTGATTGTCGACCGACACGACATCGCTGTGGCCGGACAGGATGTAACCCGGCTTGTCGCGCGGACCTATTGTTACAAACAGGTTGGCGCGGTCGCATTCCGGTCCCGGCAGAACCGTCACGTCGATGCCGTCATGCGACAGGTGTGACCGTAGGCAATCGGTCACCACGGTATTTGGTGTGCCGGGAAGTGACGGGATGGCGACCAGATCAGAGAGTATTTCCTGCACAGACATCCGCGTCCCCATCTTGCCATTACAGTCCGCCGATATGAAAGGTCTTCGTCTCGAGATATTCCTCGATACCGAGTTGCGACCCTTCCCTCCCGAGGCCCGACTGCTTGATGCCGCCGAAGGGGGCGACTTCGGTCGAGATCAGCCCGGTGTTCAACCCCACCATGCCGGTCTCCAGCGCCTCACCGACCCGGAAAGCTCGCGCCAGATCGCGGGTGTAGAAGTATGAGGCGAGACCGAAAGGCGTGTCGTTGGCAATCGCGATCGCCTCTTCTTCGGTTTCGAAACGGAAAAGCGGCGCCACAGGCCCGAAGGTTTCTTCCTGGGCGAGCATCATCTGCGTGGTGGCGACGCTCAGAACCACGGGCGTCACGAACTGCGCGCCCTCTGCGCCGGAAACGGCCGAGGAAATGACCTTGGCACCCTTGGCGAGCGCATCTGCGACATGGCGGTTGATCTTTTCCACGGCGGCCGAGTTGATCATCGGGCCGATATCCATGCCATCCGTCAGGCCGTCGCCGACCTTCATTGCCGACACAAGTGCCGCCAGCTTTTGCGAGAAGGCGTCGTAAATGCCGGCCTGGACAAGAATGCGGTTGGCGCAGACGCAGGTCTGGCCGCCATTGCGGAATTTTGATTGCAACGCGCCTTCAATGGCAAGATCAAGATCGGCGTCATCGAACACGATAAACGGCGCGTTGCCGCCGAGTTCCAGCGACAGGCGCTTCACTGTGCCGGCGCATTGCTGCATCAACAGCGAACCGACGCGGGTCGAGCCTGTGAAGGACAGTTTGCGCACCACAGGGCTGGAGGTCAGCACGCCACCGATCGCCTCCGGCTTGCCTGTCAGCACATTTATGACACCGGCCGGGATTCCGGCCCGCTCGGCCAGAACGCCAAGCGCGAGCGCCGACAACGGTGTGAAGTCGGAGGGCTTGATGACGACGGTGCAGCCGGCAGCCAGTGCCGGCGCGACCTTGCGGGTGATCATCGCGGTTGGGAAATTCCACGGTGTGATGATGGCGCAGACGCCGACGGCTTCCTTCATCACCATGATGCGGCGCCCGGCTGTCGGCGACGGGATAGTGCTGCCGCCGATCCGGCGGGCCTCTTCGGCAAACCATTTGATGAAGGCATTGCCATAGGCGATTTCGCCACGCGCTTCGGCAAGCGGCTTTCCCTGTTCGAGCGTCAGGATGCGCGCCAGATCTTCCGTGTGCTCGACAAGCAGCGCTGACCAGCGTTCCAGAAGTTTCGCACGCTCTGCGGCCGTGCGGGCGCGCCATTCCGGTAGTGCCTTTTGAGCAGCGGCAATCGCCTGCGCCGTATCCTCTGCCGTACAGTCGGGCACCTTGGCGATCACCTGTCCATCGGCGGGGTTGACCACCGCGATACGTGCGCTGTCTGACGCATCACGCCATTCACCGCCGATCAGGCAGCTCGTCTGGAAAAGAGAGGTATCTGAAAGCCCAAGCATGAAAACATCCTTTCGTCTTGATCCATATGTGCAACGTCGGGCGCGAACGATCATGCGGTTCTTTTCCAGCGCCGGGCAGAATATGCTGCGCTCGTCGAAAAGACCGGCAGCAAATCACGGAGAGGTCTGCGACCCTTGCGATAAAGACATGAGGAGACATCGATGGCTGCCCACAAGATTGCATTGATCCCCGGCGACGGGATTGGAACACCGGTCACTCAGGCCGCATGGAAGGTGATCTCACAGGCCTGCGCGCTCGACGGCGTGGAGCTCGACGGCACCTGGTTGGACTGGTCCTGCGACACTTTTCTCAAGACCGGACGGATGATGCCGGAAGACGGCATCGAAACATTGCGCGCATTCGATGCCATTTTGCTCGGTGCCGTCGGCTGGCCACAGAAAGTGCCGGACTCGGTATCGTTGCACGGATTGCTTTTGCCCATCCGCAAGAATTTCACCCAGTACGCCAACATTCGACCTCATCGCCTTCTGCCGGGCGTGGTCGGCCCGTTGCGGACTGACAATTTCGACATTCTCTGCATCCGGGAAAACACGGAGGGTGAATATTCCGGTGCTGGCGGCCGGGTGCATCAGGGCACGGCCGATGAAGTGGCGGTCGAAACCTCGATCTTTACCCGTAAGGGCGTCGAGCGAATTTTGCGTTTCGGTTTCGAGCAGGCCCGGAAACGGCGCGGCAAACTGGCATCGGTGACAAAGTCGAATGCCCAGAAATATACGATGGTGTTCTGGGACGAGGTCACCGATCAGCTAGCCGCCGAATATCCGGATATCGAGGTGTCGCGTTATCACGTCGATGCGATTGCTGCCCGCTTCGTGATGGCGCCGGAAACACTGGATGTCGTTGTGGCTTCCAACCTGTTCGGCGATATCCTTACCGATCTCGGTGCCGCCATTCAGGGCGGGTTGGGTTTTGCGGCGTCGGCCAACATCAACCCGGACCGCTCTGCCCCGTCCATGTTCGAACCTGTCCATGGTTCGGCACCGGATATCGCTCATCTCGGCATTGCCAACCCGATCGCCGCCATCTGGTCCGCGGCGATGATGCTGGAACATCTGGGCGAAACCGCATCGGCCGCTCGGGTCATGGCGGCCATCGAAGCGACCACGGCAGCCGGCATCGGCACGACACCCGGACAGAATTCGACGGACGAAATTACTAGGGCGGTCAGCGACCGCATCGTCTGATCAGCAACGACAGGACGAGCGCCTGCCGGTCCGACTGGCGGGCGGATTCATCTTCAAGACTCGGGAAACAGGGTGCGCAGCGGCAGGTGGTGTTTCACGAAGGCTGATTTCATCACGATGAAGCTGAAATACTTGTCGATGCCGATCTCGGCCTCGAGCAGGCGCTCCATCAATTCCTGATAGTCGGAAATGCTGGCCGTCACGAATTTCAACAGATAGTCATAACCACCGGAGATAAGGTGGCATTCTATCGCCTCTTCAACCTTTTCTATCGCTTGCTGGAAGCGCGAGAAATCGTTCTGGCGATGGTTGCTGAGCGTAACTTCGGTAAACACCGTGACGGTGGGGCCGAGTTTTGCCAGATCGATATGGGCGGAATAACCGGTGATATAGCCGACCTGCTGCAGCTTCTTCACCCGCATCAGGCATGGGCTGGGCGACAGGTGAACGAGGTCGGCAAGTTCGACATTCGTCAGGCGTCCGTTTTTCTGCAACTCGTGCAAAATCCGAATGTCGATGCGGTCAAGCTTCACGTCTGTACCCTTGCGTTATCCAGCCATCCGGCCATCGCGTGCATGATATCGGGGAGTTTGCGATCCAGCCAGAGCAGAAGTCACATCTCTCCCCCGGTGGAGGTTGGCGCGGCAGATCCTATCCCAATGCCTGATTGGCAAGTCCATACACCGTCAGTTCCGGCACCTTGCCGATCGGCTCCAGTTGCATCGTGGTGACGTGATCGAACAGGACGAGACCTGCCTGTTCAAGCGCTGCCTGCAACGGTCCGTTCGGATGGCGCGTATCCATGCGCAGGAAATTGCCTTCGTGCGCCGCAATGAGCGGGCGGATCAAGGCGATGGCATCCTCTTCACTGGCGGCCACGACCGGGCCGAGCACATGGCCACGGCCGAAACGGCGACACAGGGCGTAACCATTGATCCTGCCATTTTCCTCCAGCACCGTCGCTTCCGACAGCGGCAGAAGATGTTCGACGACATGGCTGCGGTCGGAGCCGAAACCGCGACGGTCGGCGTCGATGATCGCGGCAATGTCGGCGTCGGTCATGGACCGCACCCGCATATCTTCGCCCGGCAAGGCAATTGCCGTGCCCTGATGCTGAAGCACAAGCGCATATGGCTGAAAACCCATCGAGAGATAGAGGTTGTAGGCGGCCTTGGTGGCGTTGAGCCGCCGTACCTTGCCTTTTGTCCGCTGCAGCATTTCATCCATCAGCCACCGGGCGGCGCCATGGTTCTGCAGGCGCGGCGATGTGATGACCATGCCGATATTGGCGACACCTTCGCCGAGTGGAAACAGCATGGCCGAACTGACCGGGCGGCCGATCTCGTCAAAGGCGACAACGCCTTCGCCGAGCGCCAGCGCGACGGCCCAGTCCTCGGGGCGATGCGGCCAGTTCACGGCGATCGAAAGCTCGTGCAACCGAGGAATATGCTCCTCCGCCATTGGAACGAGCTGAAGCTCGAAATTGTCGATTTTTCTCGTTTCCATGCCGCTATCCGCTCAATCGCCGCTTCTGACAGAATAACATCCTAGAGAGGTATCGCAGCATTTTCCGCGCTTTACCTGTGGCTACGCATCATTTTCTTCTGCCGCGTTTCTTGGGCAGCAGGCGCAAATGCGCAGTATCTTCGGTCCCTCGAGGTCGATACGGCACAAATGCCCATCCATCCTCCGGTAACCTGTCGGCACCATGGTCGAGCACACATCCTCGGCCGATCGCTTGAAAACCGGATGGACCTTGCATGACGCTCTCCTTTGATCCCGCAACGCTTCGCCTGCCGAAGGGCCATTTTATCGACGGACGTTATGTCGAGGGCGCGGACGCACTGGAAATCCGGCGTCCGAGCGACGGCAAACCGCTGGCCGCCATTCCGGTCGCCGACGCGGCACTGGTGGATGAGGCGATCCAGATTTCGGCACGCGTTCAACGCCAATCCGACTGGGCGACCTGCATGCCGCGTGACCGTGCGCGCATCCTGCGGCGCTTCGCCGACCTGATCGATGAGGAAGCCGTTTATCTGGCGCAGCTGGAAGCCGTCTGCTCGACCCGGCCGATCACCCAGGCGCGCCAGAGCGACGTGGTCAACTGCGCCGACCATATCCGTTTCTTCGCCGAATTTGCCGACAAGGAAGGTGGCCAGGTCGTTCCGACCGCGGACGCGCAGATGGGCATGATCCTGCATGAACCCTATGGCGTGATCGGCGCGATCGCGCCCTGGAACGTGCCGCTGTCCATGGCCGCGTGGAAACTTGGCCCAGCGCTTGCCGCCGGCAATGGCATCGTCATCAAACCATCGGAAATGACGCCATTCTCGACGCTGTATCTCGCCGAACTGGCAGTGCGTGCCGGCATCCCGGCCGGTCTCGTCAATGTCGTGCTCGGCGATGGCCCGGTGACCGGGACTGCCATCACCACGCATCCGCTGGTCGGCAAGGTCAGCTTCACCGGCTCCACCCGCGCCGGTGTGCAGATCATGCAGGATATCGCCCGTACCGGCATCAAGCCGATGACGCTGGAGCTTGGCGGCAAGAGCCCGCAGGTGGTGTTTGCCGATGCCGATATCGACCTCGCCGCCGCCTGTATCGCCCGCTCAATCACCGGCAATGCCGGCCAGGTCTGCGTCGCCGGATCCCGCCTGATCGCCGAGAAATCAGTGGCGCAAGAACTCGCCACCAAGATCGCCGGCCATATGGCGGCGATGCGGCCCGGCAAGACATGGGATGCCGACACCACGTATTCCCCGATCATTTCCGAGACCCAGATCGCCCGCATCGAAGCCATCGTCGATGCCGCCAAATCTGCGGGTGCGGAACTCGTGGCCGGCGGCTGCCGCATGCAATCGGAGGGTTATTTTTATGCGCCGACCATTCTGGCCGGTGTCGATGAAACCAACCCGGCCGTGACGGAAGAGATTTTCGGACCGGTCCTGAGCATCCAGACATTCGAAACCGAGGAAGAAGCAACGGCACTCGCCACCCACCCGACCTACGGTCTGGCATCGGGCCTGTTCACCCGCGACCTGTCGCGGGCAATCCGCATGTCGCGCAAGCTGGAAGCCGGCACCGTCTGGGTCAACCGCTATGGTCGTTCACGCGACATGATCCTGCCGACCGGTGGCTACAAGAGTTCCGGCCTCGGCAAGGATCTCGGCCGCGAAGCCTATATGGGGGCGATGCGCACCAAGTCGGTGCTGATCGATCTCTGATCGTTCGAACGAGAATGGTCCAGAGCGATCCGGGCCATTTGTCTTTGGGCTGTATTTTCCAAGCGTCACGCGTGGGCGAATTTGCGCACCAGTTCCGGGTCCTGTTGCAAATTTTCGAGCCATGTCGGATCGAGCGTCGGCAGCGAAGAGGCCAGCAGTTTCGTATAGGGATGGCGCGTCTCTGCATGCAGGTGAGCGGCGGCAAAGGTTTCCAGCTTCCTGCCGCCGAACATCACCACTACCTCGTCGCAAAGCGATTGCACGGTGTGGATGTCGTGGCTGACGAACAGGTAGGAAAGATGCAGTTCGCGCTGCAACTCCTTCAACAGTTCGAGAACCTTGGCGGCTACGACAGTGTCCAGCGCTGAGGTGATTTCATCGCAGAGTAGCACATCCGGCTTGGCGGCAAGCGCGCGGGCAAGGTTGATGCGCTGGCGTTGACCGCCCGACAGTTCGCGCGGAAGCCGGTGACGGAACTGCGCCGGGATGCGCACCATGTCGAGAAGCTCGATGACCCGCTTGTCGCGCGCTTCGCCCTTCATGCCGTGGTAGAAGGTCAAAGGACGGCCGATGATGTTGCCGACCGTCTGAGCCGGGTTAAGCGCCGTGTCAGCCAGCTGGAAAACGATCTGCATTTTGCGTAGTTCGTCCTTGCTGCGGGCGCTGACCTGCGGGCGCAGTTCCTTGCTATCGAGAATGCAGGCACCCGCTGCGGCCGGCAGCAGACCTGCGGCAACCCGCAGGAGCGTGCTCTTGCCGCAGCCGGATTCGCCGATCACGCCGAGAGAATGGCCTCGTTGCAGGGTGAGGCTGACGCCGTCGACGGCAACGATTTGCGGCCGGCCGTCGCTGTTGACAGGACCGTAACCGGCAACGACATCGCGCATTTCCAGAACCACGCTGTTGGCGGGGCGCGAGCCGGCGGCTTCCGCTTCCACCGGCTCGAAAGCCGAAATCAGCGCCTGCGTATAGGGATGTGCCGGGGCGCCGACGATCTGCTCTGTCTCGCCGGCTTCCTGAACCTCGCCATCCTTCAAGACGATGATGCGATCGGAAATCTGCGCCACAACCGCGAGATCATGCGAGACATACACGCCGGTCATGCCACGATCGAGGATGGCGGCCTTGAAGGCTTTCAGCACCTCGATCTGGGTGGTGACGTCGAGCGCGGTCGTTGGTTCGTCGAAAACGACCAGTTCGGGATCGCCAAGCAGGGCCATGGCGGCGGCCAAGCGCTGCAACTGGCCGCCCGAGACCTGATGCGGATAACGGTCGCCGATGGTTTCCGGTGATGGCAACGACAGGCTACGGAACAGGCCAATCGCTTTCTTACGCGCAGCCGCCTTGTCCATGATGCCGTGGATCTCGGCGACTTCGACCACCTGATCCATGATCTTTTTCGACGGATTGAACGACGCCGCCGCACTTTGGGGAACGTAGGACACCGTGTTGCCACGCAGCTTTCGACGGGCATTTTCATCGAGCGCGATCAGGTCGACACCATCGAGCAGGACACGGCCACCGGAAAAATGGCATCCGGAGCGAGCATAGGCGAGCAGCGACAAAGCGATCGTGGTTTTGCCAGAGCCGGATTCACCGATCAGTGCCAGCACTTCGCCGCGCCGGACATCGAAGGACACGCCCTTGAGGATCTCGATTTTTCGACCGCTGTCAGCGGTCGCGGTCACTCTGAGGTCTTCGACCTTGACCAGCGTGTCGCCAACGGTTTTCGAATGAATGGTCATGGTCTACTCCAGCTGGTCGCGAATGCGCTGCGGCAGGTTGTCGATCAGGAGGTTGATGGCGAGCGCCAGGCTGGCCAACGCCAGCGACGGCACGACCACGGCCGGCGATCCGTAAGAAATGCCGATCATGTTTTCGCGCACCAGTGCGCCCCAGTCCGCGAAAGGTGGCTGCACGCCGAGGCCGAGAAAACTGAGACCCGACAGAAGCAGGATGATGTGGACGAAACGCAGGCCGAGATCGGCCATGATCGGTCCGACGATATTGGGCAGGATCTCGTGGATCATCACATAGAAATGGCCTTCGCCCCGTGCACGCGCCGCCGAGATGAAGTCGAGCGCATTGACATTAACCGCCATCGACCGGGTGAAGCGGAAACACCCGGGGAAAAAGATGATGGTGATGGCAAAGATCAGGATCGGGATGCTGGAGCCGCCGCCGGCGACGATGACCAGCGCCAGAAGCAGGTTTGGAATGCCGACAAACGTGTCGATGGCGCGGCTGAGGACCATGTCGAACAGGCCACCGAAAGCGGCAGCCAGCAGGCCGAGCGTGATGCCGATCAGCGCCGCAAGGATCAGGCCGACAAAGGCGATGCCGATCGTGTAACGGGCGCCGACGATCAGGCGGGAATAGATGTCGCGACCGATATAATCGGTGCCGAGCCAGTATTCACCGCTCATCGGACCAAAATAATCGTAACTGACCATGTCGCCGACAGGGTAGTGAACCAGCAGCGGTGCAAACACCGCGACGATGATCCAGAACAGGACGACAGCCAAGCAGACAGCGGCGATCGGGCGAATATGCATGCGGATCTTGCGTCGTGGTGCAGCGGAAACGGTCATCAGCGCAACCTCGGATTGGACAGGATGGCGATGATATCGGCTGCAGTGATCAGCACGAGATAAAAGCCGCAGAAAATCATCGAGCAGGTCTGGATGAGCGGCATGTCGCGCGTCGAGACACCATCAACCATCAGCTTGGCGAGGCCTGGATAGTTGAACACCGTCTCGACAATAATCACACCGCCGAGAAGGCCCGACATGCTGAGCGCCACGGAATTGACGATTGGTGCGACCGAGTTCGGCAGTGCGTGACGCAGCACCATGCGGCCGCGCGAGGCGCCCTTCAGCACAGCCATTTCCACATAAGGGGTCGCCATCGCATCGGCGATGGCCGCGCGCGACAGGCGGATCATTTGCGAGCAACTGCCGAACACCAGAACGGAAACCGGCATGATGAAGGCAAGCACGATGGTGCGAAAATCCGCCGTTGCCGGGATGAAGGACAAAGCCGGCAGCCATTGCATGTAAACGGACAGCCACATCACCAGCAGCGTGGCGATCATGAATTCCGGGAAGGAAACGAGCATAATCGCAGCTGACGAGATCGCCCGGTCGAAAATTGAACCTCTCCAGATGGCGGCGACGATACCGAGACCGAGCGCCAGCGGAATGGTGATCGCCATGGTGATGGCAGCGAGTGTGAGAGAGTTCGGCAGGCGTTCGGCAACGAGGTTGGCAACCGGCCGGTCAGAGACATGCGAATAACCGAGGTCACCGGTCAGCAGCCCAAAGATCCACTCGAAATAGCGCAGGATAGCCGGACGATCGAGACCGAGCGTTTCGCGAAGCTGGGCTGCGGCTTCCGTCGTCACAGCCTGGCCAAGCAGTTCCTGTGCGGTATCGCCGGGCAACAACTCCGTGATGAAGAAGACCGCCAGCGACACGAGGAACAGCGACAGAACGGCTACCACCAATCGCCCGCCGATCATCTCAAGGATGCGTTTATTCATATAGGCAGTGCCTCTCGCTCAGTCTGGAAATCCCGCAGAAAAGGCGCGCGGTATCCCGCGCGCCATGATCGATCAGGCGTCGAGCCAGACGGTGTCGGCAATGTTATAGCCCTGCAGCATGCCGAGCGGATGTGGATTGAGGCCGCCGACCTTGGTGCTCATGGCATCGGCGCTAGCGATATAGGCCGGGATGATGGTTGCCGCATCCTTGGCCACCATAGCCTGCATCTCGCCGTAGATCTGCTTCCGCTTGACTTCGTCCAGAGAACCGCGCGCTTCGAGCAGCATCTGGTCGAATTTCGGGTTGACGTAGCGGCTTTCGTTCCAGGCGGCGTCCGACTTGTAGAGCAGCGAGAACAGGATATCCGCGGTCGGGCGGGCATTGATGTTGCCGAAGTGGAACGGCGCCTTGATCCACTGGTTCGACCAGTATCCATCGGCCGGCATGCGCTGCACGTCGATCTTGACGCCGATCTTGGCGGCATCCTGCTGCAGCACCATCGCCATGTCGGGCGAGGCCTTGGCAGCTTCCGAGCAGATCAACGGAATGCCGACGCCGAGAAGGCCGGCCTTTTCGAAATGATGTTTGGCGCGCTCGGGATCGAAGGCTGGTGCGACGACATCCGCATTGAAATAGCGGTTGGCGCGCTGGATGGGCTGGTCGTTATGCGGCTCACCGAAGCCACGCAGGACGGCGCGGTTGATGGCATCGCGGTTGATGAGCGCGCGCACGCCGTCGATGAAGTCCTTCTTGGAGCCCGGCTCCATATCCATGCGGATATTGAGGTTGGTGTAGCTGCCGCCGGGAGCGACCATCAGCCGAAGATTGGGGTTGGCCTTCACGAGCGGCGCCGAGCGGGCATCCATCGAAGCACCGATATGGATATCGCCGGAGAGCAACGCGTTGACGCGGGCATTTTCATCCGGGATGCCGAACATCTCGATACTGTCGACATAAGCCGCATCTGACTTGAAATAGTTCGGGTTGCGCTTGCCGACCGTGCGGATGCCGGGTTCGAACACTTCAGTCATATAGGGACCGGTGCCGACAGCCTTGGTGAAATCCGAGGTGCCCTCCGGGATGATGACGAAATGATAGGTGCCGAGGATGGCCGGAAGGTCGGCATTCGCCTGGTCGAGTTCGATGCGCACCGTGGTCTTGTCGACGGCCTCGATCTTGATCATCGCCTTGGCCAGCGCATTGGCGCGCGAGGTCAGTTTCGGGTCGACATGGCGGCTGAGCGAATAGACCACGTCGGCAGAATCCATCGTCTTGCCGTTGTGGAAGGTGATGCCGGTCTTCAGCTTGATCGTCCAGACCTTGGCGTCCGTGGTGTCAAAACTTTCCGCCAGCTCCATCTGTGGCGTCAGCGAGTTATCGAGCACCGTCAGCTTGTTGTAGAAGGTGGACATGCGCATGTAATCGCCCTGCGCCGAGGCTCGGACCGGATCGAGCGTATCGGCGGTCGAGGTCGAGGTGAGCGCCAAGCGCAGCGCGCCACCCTTCTTGGGCGTTTGGGCGACAGCATTTCGTGCTGAACCGATGAACGTGCCAGCAGTTGCGGCAACAACGCCGCCGGCAGCGAGCATGCGAAGCAGATCGCGACGGGTCGCGCCGCGACGAATGGCGTTTTCAACTGCGCTGTCGTCGTTGCGGCTCCAGCGGGACTTATCGAATTGATGTGTCATGACGATGCTGTTCCCTTTTTTATCGGTTTATCAGCGTTTTTCGAACCATTTGAGGCCCTCACAGAGCCTGCTAAGGCAAGAATTCTCGCTTCAGCCACTATTGCCCGCTTCAGGATGGCTGTTGCGCGGTATTTGCCGCGTGGACCGCATAATATTTCACGAAATGCTGGCGTACAGGCGTTGTGTGCTGTGCGTTGCACTTCGCGTTCAGCAGGCAAACCTGTGCAAGCATAAAGTGTACTTGTGCGACACGCCTCTGGTTGCAACCTGTAAGGTTGAAGTATTATAACATGCCTCCCAACGGTATCCGCAACACACCGGTTCTGTTTGAGCATCGGCTTTTTACATCGCCTGGAACTTCACCCAGAGCGGCATCTTCGCAACGGGGGAAGACCGCATGACCGTGTTTGTGGGACTGCCGGAGGAGACGATGTTTCGCGGCATGCCGGCGGACAATTATCAGGAAAAGATCGCCAAGCTGAAGCAGCAATTCGACCTGAACATGTCGAGGTAGCGATCGCAAACGGCTGTTTCTCGCCCGCACAATGGCGAGGAAGAAGCCAAGCAGCGTCTTATGCCGATCGTTCGTGTCACAATTCCCAGAACACAAGACACCCGCATCATGAGCTACGGGTTTGTTTTAATGATTTGGTTTCGGGGACCTGATGCTATTGAAACTTGTAAATTCGAACTTCAAAGCGGCCCGGCACATGCAACCAGCACGCCCAAAGCGCACCTGCCAACATTAACCTGGCACCGCTGGTGCCAGAATCCTCCCGACCCAGAGCCCGGCGAGCGCAAATTAGCATCGCTGCGAGCGAAATATGGTGCTTTTCGCGTCCCGCATTTTTGCCTTATCGAACGGTATAAGAACACAAATCGGGGCAAGGCCATGGCCAGACCATTCTTCTGGAACGAACTCACGACCTATGATTTCGCCTCGCTTTCGGCCGAGACGACGGTCGCTATTCTTCCGATCGCCTCGACCGAACAGCATGGCCCCCACCTGCCAATCGCCACCGATGTTGCAATCGCCAATGGCATGCTCGCTGAACTGAAGACCCAGCGGCCTGATGACTTAAATCTCCTCGTCCTGCCGACCCAGGAAATCGGCAAGGCCAACGAACATGTCTATGGTCCCGGAAGCCTCTCCTTCGGCCCGGAAATCCTGATCCCCGCCTGGACGGCGATCGGCGCAAAGGTGGCTGAAGCCGGCATCCGCAAGCTCGTTATTGTCAATTCGCACGGCGGCAATGTTGACGTGATGAGCATCGTCGCCCGGGAACTCCGCGTGCGCCACCAGATGGCTGTCGTCTCCACGCAATGGAGCCGCTTCGGCAATCCCGACGGCATGATCTCCGAGCATGAAAGCCGCTACGGTATTCACGGCGGTGAGGTCGAGACCTCGCTGATGCTGCATTTTCGCCCCGAGCTGGTGCGTATGGACAAGGCGCAGAACTTTGTGTCCAAGGCCGAGGAAATCGGCGCAAGCTCCAAATTCCTCACGCCCCTGCCGCCTCATTCGCTCGCCTGGATCGCCCACGATCTTAACCCGCATGGCGTGGTCGGCGACGCCTCAAAGGGCATGGCGGAAAAGGGTGAGGCCATTTGCAAACATCAGGTGGCAGGCTTCATCGAACTCCTGCGCGACATCGCCGCCTATCCCCTGTCGAACCTCTATGCTCCCGGCTGAGGCCACAAACCGTCACGCTGTTGCACGGATATTTTCAGGAATATGCCCGCGGTCCTTCAGGTCCTGCACCAGAAGAAGCAATTCCTGCATCAGATATTCGATGAACAGGCTGGTGGCCGAATCGAGCGGTGCCCGGGCCCGGGCAAACAGTTTCATCGGCTGATGGCGCACATGCGCCTCGGTGAGCGGCCGGAAGACGAGCTCGCCGCGTCGGCATTCGGCCAGCGCATCAAGCGGGTTGAGCAGCGTCAGCCCCGTGCCCGCCTTGACCAGTTGCTTCATCAACTCGGATGAATTCGTCTCGACCACCGGATCGACCGGCAGCGGCAGCGGCGCCAGCGCCAGATCGATAATGTTGCGCAGGCTGGTGCCTGATTGCGCCAGGATCAGCGGCTCCTGCACCACCTCCACAAGATCGACCGGCCCCTCCTCCAGCGCAAGCCGATGCCCCGGCGGCAGCACGACGCCAACAGGCACGTCGAAATTGGCAAGCGTCCGGATGCCCGGCGTCGCTGGAATATTGAAGCCGAGGCCGACATCCACCTCACCGGTAAGCACCGGATTGATCGTCGTCACACCGCCATCGCTTCGCAGCTTGATCTGCACGCGCGAATGCTTGGCGATAAAGCCCGACAGGATTGCCGGCAGCGGCCCGGAGGCGAGCCCCACGGTCGTCACCAGCGACACCTTGCCAATCTGCGGCGTCTTCAAGCCACGCAGCCGACCCTCCAGCCGCTCGTAATTCTTCAGCACGTCGCGGATATGCTCGATGCAGAGTTCGCCGGCAGCCGTCAGCCGCAAACCCTTCGGCAACCTCTCGAAGATCGGCGCCCCCAGCTCTTCCTCCAGCGCGAGGATCTGCCGGTTGACGGCTGAGGAGGCGACGTTGAGCCGCGCAGCCGCCTTTCGGATTGAGCCACAGCGAACGATTTCATTGATATAGATGAGCTTTCGAGAGTGAAGCACGAGACCTCCGCTGCGCAAAAAATAGCCATGCCGCTTCACTATGCAGCAATCAGCGGAGCAGTGCAAAAAAAGCATCGATGCAGGCGAATTTTGATGCTTTTCAAGACGCATGCCAGCCGATCAAATGTCGCCAAAGGAAGCCCGAAAACGGGACCCGGAACGAACAGGGGAACGATCAATGCGCGACACGCTCACCAAGACCAGTCTCTTAGCCCTTTTCGGCCTCAGCGCATCGCTGACCGCAACCACGGCGGCCTTCGCCCTCGACGAGGTCACCTACGGCACCAACTGGCTCGCCCAGGCCGAACATGGCGGTTTTTACCAGGCCGTGGCCGATGGCACCTACGAAAAACATGGCCTGAAGGTCACGGTCGTGCAGGGTGGCCCGCAGGCCGCCAACCGTGCGCTTCTGATCGCAGGCAAGGTCGATTTCTACATGGGCAGCCCCCTTGGTGAGATGGACGCCGTCAAGGAAGGGATCCCGCTGATCGACGTCGCGGCGATCTTCCAGAAGGACCCGCAGGTCCTGCTCGCCCATCCCAACCAAGGCATCGAGAAGTTCGCGGACCTCGCCAAGCTCAACTCGATCTTCATGGGCAAGGACGGTTACGTCACCTATTACGAGTGGATGAAGAAGAATTTTTCCGGCTTCACCGACGAGAAGTACAAGCCCTATACCTTCAACCCGGCCCCCTTCATCACCGACCCGAAGTCTGCCCAGCAGGGCTACCTGACCTCGGAACCCTATGAGATCGAGAAACAGGCCGGCTGGGCACCAAAGGTCTTCCTGCTCGCCGACAACGGCTACAATCCCTATTCCACGATGATCACCACAACGACGGCCATGGTCGAAAGCAAGCCTGATGTCGTGCAGCGCTTCGTCGATGCCTCGGCCGAAGGCTGGTACAGATACCTCTACGGCGACAACAAGGCCGCCAACGACCTCATCAAAAAGGACAATCCGGAAATGACGGATGGTCAGATCGAATACTCGATCAAGAAGATGAAGGAATACGGCATTGTCGAATCCGGCGAGGCGACGGACAAGGGCATCGGCTGCATGACCGACGCGAAATACAAGGCCTTCTTCGACTCCATGGTCCAGATCGGCGTCCAGCCGGCCGACCTCGACTACAAGAAGGCCTACACCACAAAGTTCGTCTGCAAGGGCGTTGGAATGGCGCTGAAGAAGTGACCTCCACCTCCCCCTTGAGGGGGGTGATCGCAGCAAAGCTGCGGGTGGGGGTGATCACTGCCAACTGACAGAAAACCCCTCCCAAACCCTCCCCACAAGGGGGAGGGCTTAATCCAGTCGCCACCCTCGCCTCGCTAAAGGGAATCGAGCGGTGTCCACAAGTCCTCTCCCCCCTTGTGGGGGAGATGGCCGGCAGGCCAGAGGGGGTCTTCTGCCCGCTGGAAACGCCTTTCAGCATTCCTTCAAACCGAGTATCGCATGGCCGAGATAGACCCCATCACCCCGCCCCCTCCCAAACAGCGCCGGGCGCTGTTGGTGATGAAGGACGTGTCCAAGGTCTTCTCCAGCGGCACGTTGGCGCTGACCGGTATGTCGCTCACCGTCGACGGTGGCGAATTCGTCTCGTTGCTCGGCCCCTCAGGCTGTGGCAAGTCCACAGCGCTCCGGATCATCGCCGGCCTGGGCGACACCACGACCGGCACGATCGACTGGCCGAGTTCACGCATCAACTCCAAGGGCCTTCCCGACGGCGATATCTCCTTCGTGTTCCAGGAGCCGACGCTGATGCCCTGGGCGACCGTATTCGGCAATGTCCACCTGCCTTTGAAGTTGCGCGGCATCTCCAAGGCTGCCGCCAGAGACGACATCTTGGCCGCCCTCGACCGCGTCGGTCTCAAGGACTTTGTCGACGCCTATCCGCGCGAACTTTCCGGCGGCATGAAGATGCGCGTCTCGATTGCGCGCGCACTCGTTACCAAGCCGAGGCTCCTCCTCATGGACGAACCCTTCGCCGCCCTCGACGAGATCACCCGCCAGAAGCTCAATGACGACGTGCTGCGGCTCTGGCGCGAAACCGGCATCACGGTCATCTTCGTCACCCACTCGGTCTTCGAAAGCGCCTATCTGTCGAACCGTATCATCGTCATGAAGGCACGTCCCGGCCGCGTCCACGACGATTTCCCTTTGGTGACCAGCGCGGAGCGTGGCCTGCAATACCGCACCTCCGAGGAATATCGGGCGACCTGCGACAAGGTCTCGCGCTCGCTGATCGAGGCCATCGGGTTTCCGCTTGCTGACGGTATGGAGCTTCACTGATGAGCACTCTCACGCCAGTCTCCAACCCCGGACCGAGTTTTGCCTCGATCTACGGCGAAACCCTGCTGAAAATCCTCGTGCCCATCCTCGTCGTCTGCACCCTGCTCGTCATCTGGCAGGCCGGCGTCTGGGTCTCGGGCGTGCCGCAATATATCCTTCCAGGCCCGATAGCCATTGCCGGTGCCCTGTTCAAGGACTGGGGCACGCTGTCGCCGGCGCTCTGGGTCACCACCAAGATCACCCTGATGTCGCTCGGCCTTGCCCTTCTCGGCGGCGTCGGCATTGCCGTTGCCCTCGTCCAGTCGAAATGGATCGAGATTGCCTTCTACCCGATCACTGTCATCCTGCAGGTGACCCCGGTCGTCGCGATTGCTCCGCTGATCCTGATCTATTCGCCCTCGACGCAAGTGGCGCTGCTGATCTGCGCCTTCCTCGTCGCCTTCTTCCCGATCCTCTCCAACATGGTTCAGGGCCTGAAGAGCGTCGATCACAACCTGCTCAATCTCTTCGACCTCTACGGCGCCTCCCGCTGGCAGACGCTGCTCTATCTGAAACTGCCGGCCTCGCTCCCTTACTTTATGACCGGCCTCCGGATCGGCGGCGGCCTGGCGCTCATCGCCGCCGTCGTTGCCGAATTTGCGGCAGGCTCGGCCGGCGCCGGCTCCGGTCTTGCCTTCCGCCTGCTTGAGGCTCAGTTCCGTCTGAACATTCCCCGCCTGTTCGCGGCCCTGTCTTTGCTCTCCTGCCTCGGCGTCGTGATTTTTGCCATAACCTCCTTCATTTCCTGGCTGGCGCTTCATCGCTGGCACGAGAGCAGCCTGAAACGAGAAAACTGATGTCGAGCCCGGTCACCGCCCTCCCTGCCGCAAAGCGCTTCGTCCTTGCCAATGCGACGCTGCCGCAGATCTGCGTCGACGGCGTCGAGGCGCCCGCCTGCGAGGGCCTGATCAGCGCCGACATCATCGTTGCCGATGGCAATGTCGAGGCAATCCTGAAGCCCGGCACCGCCCCATCCGGCCTGCCCTCGACCGATCTCAGAAACGGCATGGTCTGGCCGACCTTTGTCGACATGCACACCCATCTCGACAAAGGCCATATCTGGGACCGCCGGCCGAACCCGACAGGCGACTTCATGGGCGCGCTGGAGGCCGTAAAAGCCGACCGGGAAGCCAGGTGGTCGGCTGCCGACGTCAAGACCCGCATGGAATTCTCGCTGCGCACGGCTTACGCCCACGGCACCAGCCTGATAAGAACCCATCTCGACAGCCTGGCGCCCCAGCACCGCATCTCCTTTGAGGTGTTTTTCGAGGTGCGAGAGGCCTGGGCCGGCAAGGTCGACCTGCAGGCCGCCGCTCTCTTCCCCTTCGACCAGATCACCGACGAGACCTTCTTCAAGGATCTGGTCGAGGTGATCGTCAACCACAAGGGCCTGCTCGGCGGCGTCACCTATCTGATGCCGGGCCTCGACGAAAAACTCGACATCCTCTTCCGCACAGCCTCCGAAAACAGCCTCGACATCGATCTGCATGTCGACGAGACGCAGGACAAGGAAACCCTGACCCTGAAGACCATCGCGGAAGCCAAAATCCGCAATAGTTTCGAGGGCTCAGTCACCGTCGGCCATTGCTGCTCACTCGCCCGCCAGGACGACGACCTGGCCAGGCGCACCATCGATCTGGTGGCCGAGGCCGGCCTCTCGGTCGTCTCCCTTCCGATGTGCAACATGTATCTGCAGGATCGCCACCCAGGCCGCACGCCACGCCAACGCGGCGTCACCCTCTTCCATGAGCTCACTGCCGCCGGTATCGCGACCGCCGTCTCCTCCGACAACACCCGCGACCCCTTCTACGCCTATGGCGATCTCGACCCCGTCGAGGTCTTCCGCGAGGCGGTGCGCATCATCCATCTCGACCATCCGCTCGACACCGCCGCCCGCGTCGTCACCCGCACACCCGCCGACATCCTGAAGCGCCCCGACCATGGCCGCATCGCCGTCGGCGGCCGCGCCGATCTCGTCATCTTCAGCGCCCGTCGCTGGAGCGAATTTCTTTCCCGTCCGCAGGCCGACCGCATCGTGATGCGGAATGGCATGGGCATCGACCGCAGCCTGCCGGATTACCGCGAACTTGACCCACTTCTTGGAGCTTAGACATGGCTGATTACGCCAAAATCATCGAGGAGCTGGAAGGCATCGCCGTCGAGGACAATCCGGCTCTGATCAAAATGAAAAGCCGCGATTTCTACTGGTATTCGCCGATTTTGAAGGCCGAGCTGGACAACGTGATCGGCGACCTCATCGTCTTGCCGACCACGGAAGAAGAGGTGATCCGCACCCTGAAGGTCGCCTATGCACATGGCGTGCCCGTCACCCCGCGCGGCGGAGGCACCGGAAACTACGGCCAGGCCATGCCGCTCTCGGGGGGCATCGTGCTCAACCTCATCAACATGAACAAGGTGAAAGAGATCCTGCCCGGCCGCGTCATCTGCGAGCCCGGCATCATCATCTCCGAACTGGACCGCCAGACCAAGCAACATTCGGCCCAAGAACTGCGCTTTCATCCCTCCACCAAGCAGACCGCCAGCATCGCCGGCTTCATCGCCGGCGGCTCCGGCGGTGTCGGCTCGATCACCTGGGGCGGCTTGCGCGATCTCGGCAATATCCTGAGGCTGCGCGTCGTAACCATGGAAGCCGAGCCGCGCGTGCTCGAACTCTCCGCCTGGGACCTGCAGAAGGTCTCCCATGCCTATGGCACCAACGGCATCATCACCGAAGTCGAGATGCCGCTGGCGCCTGCTTACGACTGGGTCGATGTCATCGTCGGCTATGACGACTTCATGGATGCGGTGAAATTCGCCGATGCGCTTGCCCACAAGAACGGCATCCTCCTGAAGGAAGTCGCCCCGATCGCAGCACCGATCCCTTACGACTACTTCACCCGCCACAAGCCCTGGCTGAAGGAAGGCCAGTCGGTGGTGGTGCTGATGGTCGCGCCCCATTCCATCGAACCCTTCCTCGCCTTCGCCGAGAAGATGAAGGGCGATGTCTGCTTCCGCTCCGATACGGTCGAGAGCATGAAGGGCATCCCGCATGCCTTCGAGCTCACCTGGAACCACACGACGCTCCGCGCGCTGAAGGTCGATCCCGCGATCACCTATCTGCAGGTCCAGTATCCCGGCCCCGACCACGTCGAGAAGGTCCGCACCATGACGGAACTCTTCCCCGACGAAGTCATCGGCCATCTCGAATTCATCAAGTTCGACGGCCAAATCCAGTGCGCCGGCCTGCCGCTGGTGCGCTACACGACGAAGGAGCGGCTGGAGGAAATCATCCGCATCCACGAGGAAAACGGCTGCCCGATCTTCAACCCGCATCGCTACACGCTGGAAGAAGGCGGCATGAAGCAGACCGACCACGTCCAGCTCGCCTTCAAGAAGGAAACCGATCCGAAGGGCCTGCTCAACCCCGGCAAGATGATTGCGTGGGAAAACCCGGATTTCGATTTTGCGGCGGGGAAGAACTACCTGTTTCCGGGGCTGGGGGTCTTTTCCGAAGCCTCATAGGCGCACACGATGCGTTGCGGCTCCCCCGTTCCGGAGCCGCAACGATTGACCGCCACCACACCCCATTCCGAAGGTACTCCCGGCCAGACCTTTCCGGCCCATGCCTTTCACGACATGGCATCCTCCATCCCTCGGCTAAAGGCGGCGACGGATCAGCATGCTGGGACAAACGGCGCGGAAGTTTTCGAACTGGAACCCCGACCGCTGATGCGGCGGGCAACGACTTGGAGCTTTTGACATGCGCGTACTCGTCCTCCACTCCCATCCCCTCGAAGAGAGCTTCGGCCGGGCGCTCTACAAGCTCACCTGCGAGAGCCTGGAAAAGTCCGGCCATGAGGTCGACGGATGCAATCTCTATGAGGAGGGTTTCGACCCGGTCCTCTCCGCCCATGACCGCCGCGTCTATCACGACATTCCCGACAACCTCTCCCTCGTGCAGCCCTATGTCGAGCGCCTGAGACAAGCGGAAGCACTTGTCATCGTCACCCCCGTCTGGAACTTCGGCTTCCCGGCCATGCTGAAGGGCTATTTCGACCGCGTCTGGCTGCCCGGCGTCTCCTTTGACCTCGCGGATGGCAGGCTCACCCCGACGTTACGCCACATCAGGAAACTCGCAGCCGTCATGACCTATGGTGCCACCCCGATGCGGGCCTTCCTCGCCGGCAATCCGCCGAAGAAGATCGTCAAGCGCGTCATCCGCGCCCAAATCAAGATCGGCGCCCCAGTCACATATCTCGCCCACTACGACATGAACAATTGCACCGAAGAAACGCGCGCAGCATTCATGGCCAGGGTCCGCCGCGAGATGGAAAACTTCTGAGACGGAAAAAGGATTGAAGACCTTTTTCATGGCCTTGGACCTAGCGTGGCATGCGCGGGCCTGAGTGCAAAGAGGCTTCTATAACTTGCCGTGACGCGTCCGTAGCTGTCATCGCGTTTGCTTTGGTGTCGCAACGTCCGTGACGGAGAGCTAAAAGTCCCTGATCTTGCGTAATTCCGACTGGAGCGTCCGGAAAGCTTGGAAGCGCCGGTCGTGAATGGTTCGGATATCGCCGGAAGCCGGTTCGTAGATGCGGCCCGCTTTGCTGAGCGCTTGCATAGCCTGCCTCAGATCAGTGAAAGATTTCGCCGCAGTCGCTCCCAAGAGCGCTGCTCCGAGCAGGACAGGCTCCGACGTCTTTGGTGCAACCACCGGCTTTCCGCTCGCATCTGCCAGGATCTGGCGGGTCAGATCATGCTGGCCAGCGCCACCGCTGATGATGATCTGCTGCACATCTGCGCCAGCCTCTGCCTGTGCTTCGATGATCTGGCGCAGGCCGTAGCCTATGCCGCAGAGCCCAGCCACATAGAGCGCTACCAGATTTTCGAGATCCCTTTCCATGCCGAGACCGGCGATGGCAGCGCGTGCGGCGGGATCGGCAAAAGGTGCACGGTTGCCGAGAAACTCTGGAAGAACATGCAGACCCTTCGCCAGGGAGACGACGTGCGACGTCGAGGATACTGCCTGTAGCGCCAGATTGGCTAGCATCACGGGCAGGGAAAGACCTTCCGTCTTCGCCCGCGCGCTCGCCTCATGGAAGGCGGGATGAAAGCTGATCAATTGATCGATCGCAGCGCCAGCCGCGCTCTGACCACCTTCGTTCAGCCACAGCCCGGGAACCATTGCCGAGAAATAGGGCCCCCAGACGCCGGGGACGAATTTCGGGCTGCTGGTGGAGGTCAGCGTGCAGGATGAGGTGCCGAAAACATAGCCGAGGTTCAGTTCCGGCGTGCCGCCAATGCCAACGGTGCCGATACCGCCGGCATGCGCGTCGATCATGCCGGCGGACACCGGCGTGAAGGGACGAAGACCAAGCTCCTCTGCCGCCGCGTCCGTCAGGCCCTGCCCGACTGCGGTGCCGGGCTCGACGATCTCCTGGCCGATCCGGGCGAAATTCTCGTCGGCGAGTTCCTGCAATCCGATCTGGCGGAAATAGGTGGGGTCCCAGCGGCTTTCATGCGCGAGATAGGTCCACTTGCAGGCAAGCGTGCAGGTAGAGCGAGCGAGGCTGCCCGTGGCGCGCCAGGTGAGGAAGTCGGCCAGATCAAAGAACTGCCAGGCCTCAAGGAAAACCTGCGGGCGATTTTCCTTGAGCCAAAGGAGCTTCGGCGTTTCCATTTCGGGCGAAATACGGCCTCCGACATAGCGCAGCACGCCGTGACCGAGCGCATTGATCCGCTCGGCCTGTTCGACAGCGCGATGATCCATCCAGACGATGATGTCTCGCGCCGGATCGTCCGAAGGACCAACGGGCAGCGGACGTCCGCCCTCGCCGAGAACGACGAGGGAGCAGGTCGCATCGAAACCGAGGCCTGCGACCTGATCTGGCGAAACCTTCGCCTGCTGAAGAGCCGTGCGAACTGCATGGCAGACCGAGGCCCAGATATTGGCGCTGGATTGCTCGACCATGTGAGCGTGATCGCGATAGATCTCGATGTCGCGCTTGCCGGTTCCAAGGCACTCACCCTTCTCATCGAAGACGCCGGCGCGCGCACTGCCCGTGCCGACGTCCACGCCGATAAAATACCTAGAACCGCTCATGCCTCACTCCTCCGGCTAATCGATATCGTGTCGTGCCTATAGATCGACGCTATTCGGCAAGATCACAAGATCCCGAATGACCACATTGCGAGGACGCGACAACATGAAAAAGACTGCCTCCGCCACTTCCTGCGGCTGCATCAGGCTGCCATTCGCCAGGGCCTCATCCATTTTTTCCTTCGGCCAATCATCCAGGAGAGACGTCACGACGGGACCGGGAAGAACAGCACCAACGCGGATACCATGCTCTGAAACCTGGCGACGCGTCGTGTGCACGAAAGCCTGCACCGCGAATTTGGAAGCGGTATAAATCGGCTCCCAGACGACGGGAACCACACCGGCAACCGAACTGGTGAAGAGGATATCGCCGGACTTCTGTGCGATCATATGCGGCAGAACCGCTTGGACGCTGCGGAATGCCGCATTGATGTTCAGGTTCAGCATGCGGTCCCATGCGTCGGGATTGCCTTCTGCCACGGCCCCGCCGACATAGGCACCCGCATTGGCATGGAAGATATCGAGCCTTCCCGCCACGTCCAGAATGCGCGGAAGAAGGCCGGAGACGCGTGGCCCATCGAGGAGATCGACCACCACCATGCGGGCGCGCTCGCCCAGTTCTTCGCAAAGTGACTTCAGCCTGTGCTCGGCGCGATCGACAAGCACGACAGTCGCGCCCTCATCGATCAGCTTTTTCGCGCAAGCAAGCCCGATCCCAGAAGCGGCCCCGGTAATAGCCGCGACCTTTCCGTCCATACTCTTCGTCATGATGAAACTCCTGTGGCGTTGCGCCTCGGTTAATCGGCAAGCCGGATCTGCAGCTTCACATCTTCCGCCAAACCTTTCGCCGCCCGTTCAAAGGCAGCGATGCTATCGGAAAACGCATAGGTCTCCGTGATGAGCGGTTTCAGGTCGACCTTGCCAGATGCGATCAGGTTGACCGCGCGATCGAAATTGTTGGCGTATCTGAACACAGTTTCGATGCGTGCTTCCTTGATAATCGAAGCAGGCACATCGAAGTTGACCGGTTCGATCGGGAGGCCCACCAGGACCAGCGTGCCACCCGGACGCATGAGATTGAAGATACCCTCGTAAGCTCTCGGACTGCCGCTCGCCTCGAAAATCACATCCGCGCCCCAGCCATCGGTTGCGTTCATCACGGCATCCTGCAGCGACGTTTCCTTGATGTTGACGGGCGTGACACCCGCGTATTGCCCGGCGATAGCAAGCTTTGGCGCGCTGAGATCCGAGATGATGACGCGTGAGCAGCCACCGGCGAGTGCGGCAATCGCTGTCATGATGCCGATCGGGCCGCAGCCGATGACGACAGCAACATCGCCGGGCGTGATCTGCGCACGGGTGGCTGCCTGCATGCCGACCGCAAAGGGTTCGATCATCGCGCCTTCGGCAAAGGATACAGTGTCGGGCAGCTTGTAGGTAAAGGCTGCTGGATGCACCACCTCCGCCGTCAGCACGCCATGAATAGGCGGCGTCGCCCAGAAGCGGACATCCGGATCGACATTATAGATGCCAAGCTTCGAGGCACGCGCTTCCATGTTCGGAATGCCCGGCTCCATGCAAACCCGGTCGCCGACCTGCAGTGTCTTCACCTGCGAGCCGACCTCGATCACTGTGCCTGCCGCTTCATGACCCAGCACCATCGGCTCTTTGACGACGAAGGAGCCGATTGCGCCATGGGTGTAATAGTGGACGTCACTGCCGCAGACCCCGACGGTGTGAATGGCGACCTTGACGTCGCCGGCGCCGACTTCGCACGGCAGATCGATATCGCGGATCGCCAGCTCGCCTTTGCGTTCGAGTACCAGAGCTTTCATGTCGTGACTTCCTCAAGTCAGAGTGCCAGGCCATCCGGCGTAAAGAGATAGATGTGGCGCGGATCGATGCCAGCGGTGATCTGAGCGCCAGGCGTCAGATCCGGCCGCCCATTGGCGAGGATGATGATGGTTTCCTCGCCGGTTCGTGCGTAGATCTGCGTTGAGCCACCCAGGTTCTCGGAAAAGTCGGCGGTCAGATTGAGGAGTGGCGTGGCAGCCGCGACATCCAGATGTTCGGGTCGAAGGCCGACCGTCAGTGTGTCGCCAACCTTCGCCTTACCCGCGGAGAGATGCGTGAGAGACAGGGTTCCAGCCTCAAAGGCCGGATGCGAAAGCTGCAGGGTGGCGCTGTCGGCACCCGTCACCTTGGCTTTGAGAAAGTTCATCTTCGGCGAACCGATAAAGCCCGCCACGAACGTGTTCGCTGGATGATCGTAAAGCTCGGTCGGCGAGCCGATCTGCTCTACGAGACCGGCGCGAAGAACGACGATGCGGTCCGCCAGCGTCATGGCCTCAACTTGGTCATGGGTGACATAGACCATGGTTGCACCGAGATTGCGGTGCAGCTTGGCGATTTCCACGCGCATCTGGCTGCGCAGTTCCGCATCGAGGTTCGAGAGCGGCTCATCGAACAGGAAGATCTTCGGGTTGCGAACGATCGATCGACCGATTGCAACGCGCTGACGCTGACCGCCGGAAAGCGCGCGCGGCTTGCGCTCCAAAAGGGGCTCGATCTGCAGGATGCGGGCCGCTTCGGCGACGCGACGCTTGATCTCGTCTTCCGGCAGTTTCGCCATGCGCAGGCCGAAGGCCATGTTCTCGAACACACTCATATGCGGATAAAGCGCATAGGACTGGAAGACCATCGAGACTTCGCGCTTCGCCGGCTCCTCATAGGTCACGTCCTTGCCGTCGATGGCGAGCGTTCCTGACGATACGTCCTCAAGACCGGCGATCATCCTCAGCAGCGTGGACTTGCCGCAGCCGGAGGGGCCGACGAAAACCACGAACTCCCCCTTGGAGGCGGTAATGTTGACACCCTTGATGACGCTGAGTTCCCCAAACGTCTTCTTGATGTTGTCCAGCTGCAGGAAAGTCATGTTCACGTTACTCCCAATTCCGCGATACCGGGGCAGATCCTCCAGTAGCGCCTTCTCTATTTGCCTTTGGTGTCTCTCTGGATTTCGTTCTGCAGCAGGCCGGTCGCACAGTTCTCATCGGTCACAAGACGCTTGACATAACCGCCGCGCAGGATGGCGCGAATGATATCGACCTTGTACCAGCCGCCCGAGGCCAGGATGGAATGCTTGACCGACTTCAACTGCTCCGGTGTCAGCGACAGCACCCGCTCGTGCAACGGATGATCGACAGGCTTGCCAGCGGCGTCCAGAAACACGCCGAGCAGGTCGCCCACGGCGCCGGCTGCAAGAAGGCTCTCCAGATTTTCGGAAACGGTCGGCGTCTGCACGAGGAGAGAACGTGTGGTCATGTCGCCGCAGGACACCAGCGCCACATCGACGGATCGCGCGCGACGCATGGTTTCGCGAATACCGTGATGGGCAAGCAGCGCCTCCCGGCTCTCCACCGAAGGGAAATAGAGAGGCGCCGTGAGATACCAGCATTCGGCGGAGATCGCCCGTGCATAGCCTGTCGCAACCTCGAAAGTGCTGGAGCCGGAACCGCGCGTCAGACCGCCCATGACGGACGTGACCCAGCTATCGGGAAGAGGACGTGGCGTCAGCCGTTTGAGGCCTGCTGTCAGGGTTTTTCCCCAACCGACGCCAAGCCCCATTCCATCTTCTAACAGCGTGTCGAGAAGGCCGCCCGCGGCATCGCCGATGGCCCGCTGGTTTTCCTGATCGTCGGGCAAAGTCGGGATGACGCAGACCTCATCCAGCCCGTAACGCTCCTTCACCTTGTTCTCAAGCTCGATGCAATTGGCCATGGGCAGGCGGATGTCCACCACGACCGAACCGTCCGTGCGCAATTGTCCAAGCGTCTTGTTCACCCGAAGACGGGTGAGCCCCAGTTGATCAGCGATCTCCTGCTGTGTCAGGCCGCCGATGAAATAGAGCCAGGCGACACGCGCACGGATCTGCTGCGCGTCCATGTCTTCCATCGTTGTCGTCGGCGTCTCGGTTCCCTTGGGCGGCATGGTTCGTCGTCTCCTAATTCAGGCAAAGGCCTGCTTGAGCGACGCGGCCGATGCCTTCAATGCATCCAGTATGGATTTGCTATCTCGTTCGAATGGGTAGAACACTTCGAGGAATACCGGAGATTGCGCAAGTCCCGTGCGGGCAAGCAACGCTTTGGCCTCAGTGGGATCGACTCGACCTTGTTCCGTGAAATCCCAGTGTCGGTCGAACTGGAAATCCGTCTGCTGGATGTGCACAGCGCCGATGACATCGTTCAATTGGGCGAACCATGGCTCCATTGTATCTGCCCGCTCGCCATAAAGCGGCTGGAAGGTGCCGTGCCCCCAATCAACGCAGAGGCTCCAGGGTGTCGCGGATCCGGCCACATCGGTCATCATCTGGCGCGCCTGGTCGACGGTCCACGGCCATTCGCGGCGCATCGGCGTCGGCTCGACGTAAAGCTCGGAAAGACCGGCCGCCTTTGCCTTGTCGCCCAGGCGCAGCATCCGCTCAATCAGGCCTGTATAATCGCGTTCATCGATGGCTTGCGCCTCGCTTCCATCTGTGCGGGAGGCAATAGCGCCCAGCGGACCGCCGACGCCCGGAATGCCGGCCTCGGCGGCGAAACCATAGGCGCGTTCAAGCCATGCCTCGGCGAAAGCGCGCACGTCCTCATCCGGGTGCAGCAACTGATTGAAGGTGTAATGCGCAAGCCCGATGAAGGCGCTGTGAATGAAGATGCCGTGATCGTCTGCCGCCTTTCTCACATCTTTCGCTTGGCGGGAAAGCACAGGCGCTGGCCACATCGGATCGACCAGATCGAAGGAGAACTGGATGAGGTCCAGGCCCAGTTGATCCCGCACCACGGGCGCCCAGAACTCAGGCGTGATCCAACGCTTGACGCAGAAGGAGAGGTTGATGCCCAAAGGGTTCGCCGCATTCATTTCGTCGCT
Source organism: Neorhizobium sp. DAR64860/K0K1 (assembly GCF_050500205.1). Lineage (NCBI taxonomy): Bacteria > Pseudomonadati > Pseudomonadota > Alphaproteobacteria > Hyphomicrobiales > Rhizobiaceae > Neorhizobium > Neorhizobium sp. DAR64860/K0K1. Next base: position 627,662 of record NZ_CP191458.1, read on the forward strand.
CCCATTGTAAGGCCGCGCACCATGTGGCGCGATACGATCAGCGCGAAAATGGTGACAGGAAGAACGATGACGGTCCCGGTCGCCATGATCTTGCCCCAGGGCAGTTCATAGCCGGACATGAAACTGGTCGCGACGACCGGGGCGGTCTGCACATCACGGCGGGTCAGCACGAGGGCGTAGAGCAATTCGTTCCAGGAGAAGATGAAGGAGAAGATGGCCGAGACCGCAATGCCCGGCGCGCCGAGCGGCAGGTAGATCTTGCGGAAAATGGTGAACTGATCGGCACCGTCCAGACGCGCCGCCTGTTCAAGATCAGGCGGGATGGACTTGAACTGGTCCGTGCAGATCCACACCACGATCGGCAGGTTGAATGTGAGATAGATCAGGATCAGCACGAGATGCGTATCGAGCATCCTCAACTGAAGTGCCAGAATATAGACCGGGAGCGCCAGAACGATCGGGCTCGTCATGCGGTTGGAAATGAACCAGAACCAGAGGTCGGACTTGCCGCGAAACTCGTAGCGGGCAAGGGCGAAGGCGGCGGGTGCGCCCAGAAGAACGGCAAGTGCCGTTGTCGCCGTGGCTATGATCAGCGAATTGCCGACAGCTCCAATCACCTTCGAATCCGCGAAGATTTCTCGGTAGTTATCGAGCGTCGGGGCAAACATCCAGACCGGCGGCGAAGCCAGGATATCGGCCTGCGTCTTGAAGCTCGCCGAAACCATCCAGTAGAAAGGAAACAGTGTGAACAGGATGACGGCGGTCAGGCCAAGGGCATGCAGGATGGTACCGGACGAAAGACGCATCAGTTCACCTCCTTGTAGAGAACGCGGATGTAAAGTCGGCTGAGCAGGATGGTGATCACCAGCAGCAGGATGGCCTGTGCCGATGCCGTGCCGAGATCGAAGATGCGGAATCCGACACGCTGGATGTAGATGGAAACGAGGTCTGTGGCGGAGCCCGGCCCGCCGCGCGTCATGACGAACACCATATCGAAAAGTTTCAGCACATCGGCTGAGCGCAGGATCAGAAGCGCCGTCAAACCTGGCATGAGATAGGGAAGCTGCACATGCTTCAAGAGCGCCCATTTGGAGGAGGTTTCCAGCCGCGCCGCTTCCTCGATTTCACCCGGCACCATGGAGAGACCAGCCAGAAAGATGAGGGCGCAGAAGGGCGTCCATTGCCAGATATCCATGATGACGATGGCCGCAAAGGCACCCGCCTGCGAGCCCAGCCAATCCAGCCCGCCGATACCGAGCGCATCGAGGAACCAGTTTGCCACCCCAAAATCACGATTGAAAATGAGCCGCCCGATGAGGCCGACCACGGCATAAGTGGTGGCGAGCGGCACCACCAGAGTGACGCGCGCCAGCGATTTCAGGAAACCCATGCCCGTCTTGTGCAGAAGAAGCGCGATCATCAGGCCGAGCGCAATCTCGACAGGCAGAACCGTGATGTAGAACTTCGCCGTCAGAAACAGCGAAGCCCAGAAGGTGCCATCGGTCAGCACGGATATGTAGTTTTCCAGCCCGATAAACGGAAAACCATCCCGCGGACGCGCGATATTGTACCGTCTGAATGACGTCACCACCGCAAAGATCGTTGGATAAATGCCGATGATAAACAGCGTGAAGACAGCCGGTGCCAGAAACCAGAACGGTGTCCAGCGGCCGTAACCGCGATTGGGTCTGAGCTTGGGTTGAGGCGTCATCCTCGTCATCGACTTATCCTGTTCATGCCCGGATGGAAGGGGTAGCGTTGGCCCTTGGGGAGCAGCGCAAATTCCCTCATTCCAGATTGGTATGGTTGGCGCGCATGGCAGCGGGCGTCACGCCGAGCTTGTCCCGCACGGCAAGCACGAGCAGCTCGAACGCAACATAAAGAGCGCCTTCGTAAAGCGAACCCATGGGCAGCACCGAGGTGCCCCCACCTTGATCATTCGCCATGGTCTGTGCCGGAACATGCAACACCAAATCCGCTTTCGCAGCAGCTGCTCCGGAAGGTTGGGCTGTCACCACCAGAACCCGGGCACCAACAGCCTTTGCAATGCCAATCAGCGCCGACACGGTTGAGAAATCGCCGGGGCCTGCCGAGACGATGAGGAGATCGCCGTTTTCGACCGGTGGAGTGGTCATATCTCCCACCACCGCGGATTTCAGGCCCAGATGGAAGAGGCGCATGGCCAGCCCCTTGATCTGTAGTCCCTCGCGGCCCACACCGTAGAGTGCGATGCGATTGGCCGTAGCGATGGCGTCGGTTGCCGCCGCAAATGGGGTATGATCGATCCCGGCGATGCAATGGCCAAGTTCCGCCAGCGCCTTTTCATGAAGATGAAGCATGGGTTCTGTTCCGCAGGATCCGAAGAGGGACGTGGATGATGGCGACCGCGCGCCACCATCCACCAGCAAACACCCTGGCAGGTGCTGGAGAGTGTCAGAGGTTTACTGCAACAGCTTCTTCTTGCCGTCGTAGTAGCCTTCCTTCTTCAGGATATCTTCCATGCGGGTGCCGATCTCCTTGGAGCCAGCCTCAACGGAGACCTCACCCAGCATGACCTTGGAGCCCCATTCGGCAACGACTTCGGAAATGGCCGGCCATGCCGGGAAGCGCGGACGGAATTCCGGCACGCCCTTCTGCCAGGAGGCCACCATCGGCTCGACGAACTTGTACTTCGCCTTGATCGCCGGGTCGTTGTAGATCGACATGCGGCCCGAGACGCCGCCCGCTTCCACGTATGACTTGGCAATATCTTCCGAGGTTGCCCACTGGATGAAGAGCCAGGTGGCTTTCTTCTGCTCCTCGGTGGCTTGCGCAGCCACCGCCAGCGAGAAACCGCCCAGGGCCGGCAGACGCCCTGCCGGGCCAGCCGGTTCTGGAGCAACAGCAAGGCAGTCGCCAAGCTTTGACGTGGCCGGGTCGACCAGCGTTCCATAGAATGCCGACCATTCCGTGATCATCGCGACCTGGCCCTGTGCCAGCGCATTGACCGCTTCTGCATGGTCGAAGCTGACGATGCCGGGCGGCATGTACTTCATCAGGGCCTGACGGAAGTTGAGGCCGGCCTGGCTTTCCTTGCTCATCAGATTGGACTTGAACTGCTTGTCGAGCAGCGAGCCTCCGAAGGGCCACAGGAAGCGCATGAAGCTGTCGGCCGACTGCGTTTCACCGCGCAGCGACTGAAGCGCGAAGGCATACTGGTTTTTCGATGCATCCGTCAGCTTCGGCCCATAGACGTTCATCACCTCGTCCCAGGTTGCCGGGGGCTTGTCGAAGCCGGCTTCCTTCAGCTTGCAGGAATTGTAGAACAGGAGGCCGGAATAGTTGTCGAAGGGCAGGCCATAGGTCTTGCCGCCCCAAGAGCCAAAGGCGTCGAGCAGAAGCGGGAAGAAGCCGTCCAGCTTCAGGTTGGGGTCGGTGATCGACTTGTCCGCGGCGAACTTATCAATCGGCTCGATCCAGCCGTTTTCCGCGAACTCACCGATCCAGACCAGATCGACGAGCGCCATGGTGATGTCACCCTGCGACGTGAAGTTCAGGACTTCCTTCTCGCGGGTGTTCTCGTAGGGAACGATTTCGTAATTGACCTTGATGCCGGTCTTCTTTTCGAACTCCGGCAGAAGCTTGATGATGGCGCGATAGCCAGGGCGATCCAGAAAGATGCCGCTGATTTCCGTACCCTTCAGCGGCTTGGCGGCATCTTCCAGCCAATCGGCATGCGCCGCATGCGGCATCACGGCGCTGGCAGTCGCAAGAGCCAGTACGCTGGCGCAGATTCTCAACAGACGTTTCATTCCACTCCTCCTACGGTGAAAGCCGCCTCCCCGGCAGCCTCGTTCGATCTTCAGACGAAGGGGGTCCGAGAAGGTCCCAGTCGTGGCACCACCTCCATCCGGGCCTCCCAAGAACCGGCATTTACCCCTTCGAGCCTACTCAGAGACATGGCTTCGCCATTCGCGCATAAAGCGCGTTTGGCAATTTATATCAGTTACTTAAGCTCGCCGTTCCTCGCGGCAGGGTGGATTATTGATACATCTGTATTTTTATATTTGCAATAGCATCGCTGCGCGAATTAGGATGTCACGAGACACAGGAAACGGGAGGCAGCCGTTGGTTCATCATCACCGCAATCCCAACGATATTGCCCTTCGCTGCAAGCTCGCCGAAGACGTTGCGCGGAAAGCGGGAGACAAGGCCCGTTCGTTCCTGGCGACACCGGAAAAGCTCGGATGGATAGAGAAGGCATCCTCGCAGGATATCGTGAGCGCCGCCGACGAGGCGACGGAAACCTATCTGCGCCAAATGATACGGCAGGCCTTTCCGGAGGATGGCATCGTCGGGGAGGAAGCGGGATCAACGACAGGCAATTCCGGCTTCGACTGGGTCATAGATCCCATTGACGGAACGATGGCCTTTCTGGTGGGCCAGCCAAACTGGACCGTTTCGGTCGCAGTGCTCCATCAAGGCGAACCAGTGATCGGCGTGGTCGTGGCTCCCATCCTGGACGAAGTCTATGTCGGCAGTCTGGGCTGCGGTGCGACCCTGAACGGAAGGCGTCTCGCGATCAGCGAGGATTGGACCATTCGCTCCACGACAGTCGGCTTCGGCGGCACTGAAAGAGCTGATCCCCTGAAGGTCGGTGCCTTCGTCACGCGCCTGTACCAGGAAGGGGGTGTCCTCTTCCGCGTTGGTTCGGGTGCCTTGATGCTCGCCTATGTCGCAGCCAACCGGCTTGCAGGCTATTACGACCCGACGCTGTTCTGCTGGGACTGCATGGCCGGCATCGTGCTGATCCGCGAGGCCGGCGGGCTGGCGGAATTCGCCGGCAGCCTGTCGGAACCGGGAGAGATATGGGCGGGAAACCGCAATGTCTTCGACAATCTCAAGCGCATCAGTGCAATGCGCGATGAGGGCATGTGAGGGATCGGCTGGTAATGGCATATTGCCCCTGCGCGAGGTTCGCTCTTCTTGACCGAAGAACCAACCTCGCTTGGAGATATCTCAGGGCGACAGGTCAGCCGCCGAGGACAAACCTTGAAAACGCCAGCGAATTGCGAGCATCCTCATCCATCTTGGCTTCGTTTGCACCATCGGTCAGGTCACGCCAGACGCGAATGTCCGAGCCGATGGTGCCACCGGTCTTGACGAAGGGTTCCATGACGACCACGCCGCTGTAGTTGATCTCGCGGAGGGCGGCACCGATCTCGTGCCAGGGCATCCGGCCCTTGCCTGGGACACGGCGATTGCTTTCGCCGGTATGGAAGTGGCCCAGAAGCGATCCGGCGGTGCGGATCGCATCTCCGAAGCTGTCTTCCTCGATATTCATATGGAAGGTGTCGAGCATCACCTTGACGTTCGGTTTGCCGACCTCCTTGACGAAGGCGACGCCTTCGGCTGCGGTGTTCAGAACGTGGTTCTCGAAGCGGTTCAGCACCTCGATGCACAGGTTGATACCGAGATCGTTGGCGAAATCGGCTATACCATGAATGCCTTCGACACCGCGCGCCCAGTCGCCTTCCTTATCCACCGGCTGCGAATAATCGACTGGCCAATAGGAGTGCAATGCACCGCCGATCGTCTTGATATCGAGCTTCGCAACGTTGCTCAGCGTCTTTTCGAAAAAGGCCTTGCCAGCCGCGCGCACCTCCGCGTCGGGCGAGGCCAGATACTTGCTCTTCGACGGGCCAATGCCGGCCGTCAGAATGATATTATTGTCGATGGCACTCTGCTTGATGGCGGCAAGTTCGGCGTCGTCATAGTCATTGATATGGTGCGCAGCCACCTCGATCACGTCGAAGCCGAGCTTGGCGACCTTCTCGATATAGGGGCCGAATTTCGCGCTCCACTCATGCTCCCAATAGGAATAGTAGATGCCGTGTTTCATGAATGTCTCCCTTTGGAATTGAAATCTTAAGTGGCTTGCTGATGTGCAGGTCGGCTTACCCGCTATTGCTCACGCGCAGATCGGGCTCGGCGCTGTTGGCTGCGATGAAGATGCCGTTCGGCAGGTCGTTTTCTTCAACCTTCTTGTTGATCTCCCCAGGAGAAAGGCCGAAGCCGCGCCAGCGGTTCTGAAGCCGTTGCCGCAAGTCCTCCAAGGGGACATCTACGAAAACGGTGAGATCAAAGATCGGCTTCAGCCGGTTCCAGGGCTCCTGCTGTGCCAGCAGGTAATTGCCTTCGCAGACGATGATTTCCGTTGACTGGGGAATGAGCCGACCGCCAGCGCGGGCAATCTCGATCGACCGGTCGAAGACGGGAACCGCGATGACATCGTCTTCATTCGCCTTCAACCGTTGCAGCATGTGCCGCAGACCGTGCGCATCAAAGGTATCGATGGCGCCCTTGAAGGCACGCCGACCCATCTCGTTCAGCACGGCATCATCATAGTGATAGCCGTCCATGGGAAAAAGCGCGGCTTCAAGACCGTGTTGTGATGCCAGCAGATCAACAACCTGTTCCGCCAGCGTCGATTTGCCGGAACCCGGTGCGCCGGCCATGGCGACGAGAACTCGCCGGCGACCCAGCGCGTCGAAGCGCTCGGCAGACACCGTGGCGATGGTTCCTGCCGTCGCCACGATCCCCGATGATACCGTATCAGCCATTTGATGCCTCCACCCTGTCTGTGCGAACCCAGCTCACGCCAGCCCGTACTGAACCGCCTTGTTGCGCAGGAATGAGACGCCGTTTTCGAAGACCTCGTCAGCGTCGCGGGCAACGGGACGCCATGTCGAGATGGCGCCCGCCATCTCGACCGGCATTCCGGCAAAACTCTCGAGTGTCAGCACACCCTTGAAGCCGATGGCGGCGAGTGCCGAAAAGAGCGCATCCCACGGCACGTTTCCGTAGCCTGGCGTGCCGCGGTCGCTCTCAGACATGTGCATGTATTTGAGGTGGTCGCGGGCCGCGATGATGCCGTTTGCCACACCCTTTTCCTCCATCATCATATGGAAGGTGTCGAGATGGACGAAGACATTGTCGAGGCCAATCCGCTCGACCAGCGCAACGGCCTGGGCCGCAGAATTGACGAGATGGTTCTCATAGCGATTGACGGCTTCGATGCCGAACTGAAGTCCGAGGCTCTTGGCGTGCCTCGCTGCGGCCTCAATCGCCCGGGTAACATTATCGTATTCCGCTTCGGTGGGGGGAAAGCCGGTGCGCTCATTGGTCCCGCCAAAGGTCACGCCGGTCAGCGCCTCGGCGCCCATCTCGGCGGCCGTGTCCAGCGCAGCCTTGAGGTGTTCGACGGCAGCATCCGGGCGCTGCGACGGCCATGCAGGCTCAGGCATCACCAGCGAACAGGCAGCCCGAAGACCGTGCTCTTCCAGAAGGCCGCGGCTGTGTTTCACATCGACAGACGGAATATCGATCAGAGGGATTTCGATGAAATCCTGTTTGTAGCGGGCCGCTCCTTCGATGGCGCGCTCTGCCCCTGCGTGGTCCCACACCGTGGTCCACATCATTGCATGTATGCCAAGTCCCTGCACGTCAGGCCTTCTTTCTCTTGAAAAAGCGATAGTTCGAAGCAAGCGTTCGTGCCGCCATCACCACGATCATCAACACGCCCCAGAGTGCTGTCGCCAGATGCTGGTTCGCGCCCATCAGGTTGAGGCCGGATGACAGGAGTTGCAGGACGACCAATGCAACGAAGACCGGCAGCACCCGACCAAACCCACCGAACGGATTGACGCCACCCAGGAATGCCGCGAGCACGGTGATCAGAAGATAGGATTCGCCATGGCCAACGCGCACCGAATTGAACCGGGCGAGCATGATGATGCCGGCGACCGCGCACATGATCCCTGAGAGCGTGTAGACGAGCACGACGATCTTGCGCGTGTTGAGACCGGAATAGTGGGCCGCTTCCATGTTGGAGCCAATCATCAACAGCCCGAAGCCGAGCTTGCTGCGTCTCAACAACACGTGCCACACGGCAACGCAGACAATGAAGATCAGGAGCGGGATAGGAAGGCCGAGAAGCGATCCGTGGCCAAGCGGCGCCACATATGCCGGAAAGCCCGAAACATCGCCGCCGCGCGTGAGAAACTCTCCAAGCCCGCGCAGGAAGATCATCATCGAAAGTGTGACTAGGATGGGGTGCGCGCGGGTATAGGCGATGGCAACGCCCGTCAAGGCGCCGGCTGCGGCACCGGTCGCAAGTGCGGCAAGGCAGGCCAGCAAGAAGACGCTGACCGAAGCATCCGCCCCACCATGCGCCTGCAGCACCCAGGCGGCCGCAAGGCCTGCAAGATTGGCCGTAAAGGTGATCGAGAGATTGATGCCGCCGGTCAGAAGCGGCAGCAACATGGCCAGCGTCAGCAGGCCGAGTTCCGGAAGCTGGAAGGCAACCGAGCCGAACGTGGCAAGCGACAGGAAATTATCCGCCGCAAGACCAAAGATCAGCATGACGGCCACGAAGGCAATGACCGGACCGCCCATGTCCGCACCGAAGGTCGCGTTGAACTTCTGCACAAAGGTCTTCATGAGCGCTGGCTTCCTTTTCGGGAGGAACTCTTTAGGGCCTCAGGCAAAAGCTTGTCGAGCCGGGCGGACGAAAGCGTGATGGCGGCGAGAATGATGGCCCCGACAATCATCTTGAAGGCAAAGGGGGAAACACCCATCAGATTGAGCCCGTTCTGGGTGATGGAAACCAGGAGGACGCCCAGCACGCAGCCAAGCACCGACCCCTTGCCGCCACCGAGGCGCGCGCCGCCAAGCACTGTCGCAGCCAGCACATCAAGCTCTCGGCCATAAAGCGCGTTCGGCACTACCTCCTGCGCGTAATGCGCCTGCATGAGCCCGGCGATACCGGCCATGAGGCCTAGCCAGCCGAAGGAAATGTAGTGCATGGCACCGATATTGATGCCGAAACGGCGCGCACCTTCCGGGTTGTCGCCGAAAGCGTAGAGCTTGCGGCCGGTCGTCGTGCGCGAGATCATGAACGAGGTGGCGACGCAGCAAAGGATCATCACCACGACCGGCAGGGTAAGTTCAACCCATGACCCGTCCGCCATCTCGTGTTCGTAGAAGACGACACGGTTGGAAAGCCAGTCCGGCAAGTTGTAGATCGACACCCCCTTGGTGAAGAACATCAACAGGCCGAAGAAGATGTTGAAGGTCGATATGGTCGCGACGATCGAAATGATCTGCAGCCGGTAGATCAGAAAGGCGTTGATCAGCCCAAGGCCGGTGCCAACGACGCCTGCAATCAGAAATCCTTCGGCCCAATTGCCGCCACCCAGAGCGCCAAGTGCCAGCACCGTCAGATACTGCGCGACTGAAGCGGCGACGGCGAAGGAAATGTCGATGCCACCCGAGATCAACACGACCAGAAGCCCGACCGCGAAGATGATGTTGACGGCGGAAATGTTCAACACGTCGAAGGCGTTGGCGACGGTCAGGAAGCGGTCCGTCCCGAAAGACAGGCCGACGCAGAGAAGAACCATAACGGCAATGAGGGTGGTTTCGGTCGAATGACCTAAGACGAGCCTACGCATAGACGGTGGACTCCAATTCTGTAAGCGACGTTTGGCGCGGGTCGTAGACAGCCTGGAAACGACCCTCCACCATGTGGATGACGCGGTCGGCGTTGAAATAGACTTCCGGCGGCTCGTCGGAGATGAGGATGATCGCAAGGCCTTCGGTCGCCAGCTTTCGGACGATATCGAATATGCCGGCCCTCGCCCCGACATCGACGCCAACGGTCGGTGCATCGAGGATCAGAATCTTGGGGCCTATCGCCAGCCATTTGGCAATCGCCACGCGTTGCTGGTTGCCGCCGGAAAGGGTGCGGATCGGATCATCCGGCGTACCGATCTTGACGCCGAGTTCCGAAATCCAGTGCGAAACGACATGAGACTTGCGGGTCGACGAGATGAGTCCCCCGACAAAATGCGGTTCAGCGAGGCCATCACGAGATTGTCGGCGATGGACTGCGGCTGGTTGAGACCGAGCGACAAGCGATCCTCGGAAAGATAGGCAACACCTGCGCGGATCGCGTCCCTGTTTGACCCAAAGCTGACCTTCTCTCCCTCCAGCAGGATCTCGCCGGAATGCGGCTGGCGCATTCCAAACAGAGTGAGCGCCAGTTCCGTGCGTCCGGCACCGAGAAGGCCGGTGATACCCAATGTTTCGCCGCGCCTGAGATCGAACGAAACATTGCTGAATTCGTCGTTGCGCGTCAGGTTTCTGACCGAGAGAACGACCGGCGCATCGTCATGATCGGAGGCGATGACGGCACTGTCGAAATTGCGGCCGGTCATCAGTTCGGTCACACGTGACTGGGTCATGCCCTCGACGGGATAGACGCCAACAAGTGCCCCGTCGCGCAGTACGGTGATGCGGTCGGAGATCTCAAGCACTTCCCCCAAACGATGAGAAACGAAAACCACGGCGACACCGGACGCCGAGAGATTGCGGACAATCTCGATCAGATAGTCGGTTTCCGATTGCGTCAGCGACGCCGTCGGCTCGTCCATGAAGACAAGACGCGCTTCGCCGACCAGCGCACGGGCGATCGCCACGATCTGACGCTGGGCGATCGGCAATTCCTTGAGCGGTTGGTGAACGTCCAGGCTGACACCCAGTCGGGCCAGTGCCTTTTCCGCTGCAGCCTCGATGGCGCGCTTGTCGATCAGGCCGTATTTGCCCTTCACCGCAAGCTGGAAGCCTATGTTTTCAGCGACGGACATTTCGCCGAAAAGCGCAAGGTCCTGCCAGATCACCTGAATGCCGAGCGACTGGGCCAGCGTCGGTGTCATCGCGGCGATCGGTTTGCCGTCAAATAGAAGTTCTGCGCCAGCTTCCGGCTTATAAACCCCAGTGATGACCTTGATGAGCGTGCTCTTGCCGCAACCGTTTTCCCCCGCCAGGCAATGGACTTCCCCCGGATTGACCTCGAAGGATACGCCTTTCAGGGCACGGACGCCGCCGAACGTAACCTTGATGTTTTTCAGGGAGAGAAGCGGGTGTGAGACCGTCATTAACGTGTACTCCGTCTGCCCACGCTTGCCGCGCGACCATTCGACTGACTTGCATTTTTTAAAGAAGTGGGCCACGCGGACGTTGCCGCCCGCGCAGCCCTCAGGCTCAGGGAGGATCAGAGCCCCATGGAAACCAGCTTATCGATGCTTTCCTTGTCGATCTTCAAAAGCTGATCGACGACGATTGTGTTACCATCTGGCGTGATGGTGCCGAGGCCTTCGATGGTCTCACCGGCAGCCGGTGTCTGGCCCTTGGTAATGCGGTCGGCAAGGGTCACGAAGACTTCGCCGGCCTGCTTCGGGTTCCACATGAAGCCGCCCGTCAATGCGCCGCTCTTGATCAACTTGGCGCCCTGTCCCGGAGAGAAAGGTCCCACAACGAAGATCTTGCCATCCTTGCGACGCTCTTCCACGGCTCGGCCAGCGCCGATCGGACCCTGCGAACCGAACGCCATGAAGCCGGCAAGATCGGGATTGGCCGACATGAGGTCAAGCGCCGTAGAACGGCTCTTGTCGAGATCTTCGGCAACGCCGTAACGATCCCCCACCAGCTTCATGTTCGGATAATTGGCCTTTATATAAGCGATCGCCGCATCGGCCCAGGCGTTATGCAAAGGCACTGTCAGCGAGCCAACGAAAACGGCATAGGAGCCCTTGCCGCCCATCTTCTCGGCGAGAAGCTTGCCATGCGCTTCGCCGAAGCCCTTCGCGGACGCCAGCTCGAAATCCCAGTCTGCACCCGCCTGCTTGGGCGATTCATGGGTGATGACCTTAATGCCAGCGGCCTGAGCCTTCTTCAGAACCGGCTCCAACACTTTGGCATCGTTGGGAACTACGCCGATAAAGTCGACCTTCTGAGCGATCAGGTCTTCGATGGCGCGAACCTGCAGGGCCGGGTCGGCACTGGTGGGACCCACCATGAAACCATTGACCCCGAGCTTTGCGCTCCGCTCCTTGATGCCTGCCTCCATGGCGTTGAACCATGGAATGCCACCGATCTTCACGACAACGCCGATTTTTGTTTCGGCAGCAAATGATGCCGTCGATGCGAACAGCGCCAGCGAAATGCCAAGCGCAACTGAAATAAGTTTCTTCATGGGGTCCTCCTCCTTAGAATATCCCTGACGCGAAAATGCCTGCCTGCAAGAGCTCGTGCCCAGCGGTCGAATTTCCTGTGCCTGATACAGGCTCCTCCCTCGTCGCTCCTCAAGCGAACCACCGGCACAATCGATATTTCTACGTTGCACAATCGATGGTGCAGGCACATTATCACCAAGCGGGCTTTCGTCAAGAGGGTCTGCCATTTACAACATGCAAGATGTAAGGGGTGATTCAGGAATGACTGAAAAGGAACAGAGGAAAGCAACGATTTACGACCTTTCGGTCAAATCAGGCGCATCGGCTTCGACGGTGAGTGCTGTCCTGAACGGCACATGGCGCAAGCGCCGCATTTCGGAGGAGACCGCCAAAAAGATCATCTCCTTGGCAGAGGAACATGACTACACCGCCAACCAGCAGGCCAGGGCGCTCAGGAGTTCGCGGTCGGGATTGGCGGGATTGCTTCTGCCGGTCTATGATACGCGCTTCTTCTCCTCCATGGCGCAAACATTTGAATTGCAGGCCCGCACACGCGGCCTGTTGCCGCTCGTGGTCGCAGGTCGCCGTGATCCGGACGAGGAGCGCCGGACTGTCGAGCAGCTCGTCGCCTATTCCATCGATTCGCTTTTCATTGTCGGGGCAACCGATCCGGACGGCGTTCATAACGTTTGCGTTCGGGCGGGAGTACCCCATGTCAATATCGACCTGCCGGGCACACTGGCCTCTTCGGTCATTTCCGATAACAGGCAGGGTGCGAGGACGCTGACCTCGGCGATCATCCGGCACGCCCAGCAAGCGGGGCCTCTCAATCCGGATGATGTCTACATGTTTGGCGGTCGCGACGATCACGCCAGCCGCGAGCGCACCATCGGCTTCCATGCTGCGAAAGCGGAGATCCTGGGGCCCTCTACAGGCGACGACATGGAAAGCACCGGCTATTCGCCCAGCATGACCGCGCTTGCCTTCGAACGCTTCTATGAGCGCCACGGACGACTGCCGCGCTGCTTCTTCATCAATTCGTCGATCAATTTCGAGGGTTTGCTTCGCTTCATGGGCAAGCACGATGGCGAAGCCTTCGGCGATATCGTCGTTGGCTGTTTTGACTATGACCCCTTCGGATCCTTCCTGCCGTTTCCCGTCTACATGATCAGACCGAATATTACGGACATGCTCGAAAAAGGTTTTGAGCTTGTGGACACAACGAAAGATGCGCCCCGCATTGTCCTGATCGAGCCTCAGCTTGTGCTCCCACGGACGGCCCTCGAAGGACCACTGGATGAGTTGAAGGACAGCGTCGCATCCGTTTAGCCAAAGAAGGGGATCGTCCGGTAGTTGATGCCTATCCACAAATCCGCCTGTATTGCCGAAAAGCTGACTGGGAGTTCCAAGGTGCTTCCAATGATGGCAGCTCTAGCCGATCCGTACGACTTGGGTGCCTCAATCATCCGCCTCTAATTTACACCTTGAAAATTTTCGTGCCCTCGATTTATAACTCGGCCGCAGGCCTTGGCCTGCAATCCGCACAACGCGGCGGGAGGCCGTTGTGCCGGATTCCGAAATGATCGAAAGGCATGTTCCCGCTCCAGCCTTAATGGCTGTTGCGCGATATGCCCGTTCGACTGAGCGACGAGGCCCGCCTGTGAAGATGTCCGATTTCATCTCCCCCATGCCCGCGGTTTTCCACTGTCCTTCAGCCGACACTCTCAAAGGAACTGGAAAATTCAATTGTCTGACGCAAACGGCTCTCCAACAAGCGACTGACTTGACAGTCAAGCGTTTTGCCATGGTTTTCCGTCCCTGATGATGGCGTTGAGGATGGTGAGCAGTTTGCGCATGGTGGCGACGACGGCGACGATCTTGGGTTTGCCGGCAGCGACAAGACGGTCTCGGAAGGCCTTGAGGGTTGGGTTGTGTCGGCTGGCAACGAGAGCGGCCATGAAAAGCACGGCCCGCACCTTGGCCCGACCTCCGCCGATGAAGCTCTTGCCTTTCCACGTGCCCGATTGTCGGGTCCAGGGGGCAAGCCCCGCGAGGGACGCGATCTGCCGCCGGTCGAGGCTGCCCAGTTCCGGCATCTCGGCGAGAAGCGTGCGCGCCGTCGCCGGCCCAACGCCTGGCACGGAGGTGAGCAGCGTCTCGCGCACCCGCCAGACGGGCGACTTGCGGATGTGGTCGTCGAGGTCCTTGTCGAGGCTTTCGAGCTCGCGCCGGAGAGCCACGAGAAGACGCTTGATGCTCTTCTGTGCCTGTTTCGCGAACGCCATGCGTTCCCGGTTCTCTTCGGCCACGATCATCTGGACGATTTGTCGCCTGCGGGCCACGAGCGCCGAAGCTCGGGCCTGGTCGCCAGCACATAGGCGGCGATCACCGCCGCATCGATGGCGTCGGTCTTGGCCCGTCGGCCGAGCGCATTGGCATAGGCGCGCACCTGGGCTGGGTTGACCACGACAACGGCAAACCCGGCTGCGGACAGTCCGGCAACGGCCGCTGTCTCGAAGCCGCCGGTGGCTTCGAGCGCCACCATGTGGACGCCGATCGGCTGCAAGCGCTGCACCAGATCGTCGATGCCGGCTTGCGTGTTGGCCAACTCGAAGACCCCACCTGACGGCGCCACGGCCACATCCAGGCCATCCTTCGACACATCAATCCCTACCACGATATCCATCTTATCCCATCCTTGCCTAAACGGTCTTTGCCTGTGCAAGCGGCCCTGGCGACTGTTCGGATTCGATGGAACGGCGGACGGAGACCCTTGCTCTCCCACGGGCTTGATGTCCCAAAGGGCTCTCGGTCTCCCATCCGCCACCGCATCAGGCATTACAGCGCTGAATGCAGCTTTTGGGAAGTTACAAAAGGGCGCCCTGCCCCTCCCTCCCCACACAAGCATTGTCGTAACCCTGTCGAATCGTCCCTTTCTATCGCTCGCGATAAAATGGCTGCGCTTGGCTTCGGCGATGTGTAGAGGTCAACGGGTGTTTTTTAGTCCTAAATATTGACCATTTATTACGTAGCAATTAGTGTTGCTACGTATCAACGGAGGAGATCATGCGGGATCGTAGAGTTACCCAACGGCAGGTCGCTGAACGAGCAGGCGTCGCACAAGCTACAGTTTCTCTTGTCTTGAATGGTGGTCGCGATAAGGTCACCACTGAAACGGCTGAGCGTGTAGAAACGGCTATTGCGGACCTAGGTTACCAGCCAAACCGCTTTGCCCAGGCGCTGAGAACAAGTCGCACCTATGTTATTGCCTGCGTTGTCCCGGATCTTGCCAACCCCTTTTATCCTTGTCTCGTTGTCGCAGTGCAACGGGTTGTTCGTGCCGCCGGCTACGAAGTCATCACCATCGACACGGAAGGTGAGTTGACCAACGAAAGACAGGTGGTGGCGGCCGCGCAACAGGGGCGCTTCGACGGCATCGTCGGCGTTTTCTTCAGACTCGGAGCAAAAGACCTCGCCCCGCTTGAAAGGGCGGGTATCCCAGTCGTGCGGATCGAGGCCAGCCGCAAATCCGGCGGACCGCTGCCGATCGACGATCTCTTCATAGACAACGAAGCCGCTGCGCATGCGCTAACGACACACCTTGGAGACCTCGGCCATCGTGCGATCGCAATGATCGCAGCGCCGGGTGGCCCACAGCAGGTTCGCCTGAGAGGCTATCTCAACGCAATGGAAGCAATCGGGGCAGAACCAATCGCCTTGGAGGCGTCTCACTTCACGGTCGACGGCGGCCGCAAGGCTGCAGATGACCTTTTGGCCACCGGCCGCCCTGTCACCGCGATCATCGCTGCGAACGATCTCATGGCAATCGGGGTCATGCAAAGTCTCATCGCAAACGGCCTTTCCATCCCCGCTGACGTATCGGTGGCAGGCTTCGACGACATTCTGGCATCTGCTCTTGTCACGCCTGCGCTCACGACGGTCGCACAATTCCAGGATCGAATGGGAGCGCGCGCTGCGGATTGCATGCTTACGCGTCTTGCCAGCGGGCACATCGATCCTGGTCGAACCGAGGAAATGCCATTCGAATTGATCATCCGGGCTTCCGTTGCCGCACCCCGACAGCCCCAATGCCACCAGATCAAAACAGGGAGGAAAACTTGATGAGGAAGAGTTCACTTGCCATCGCAGCTATGCTGCTGCTCGGCACCGCACATGCAGCGTTCAGCCAGGGAGGCGTATCCTGGTGGTATGAACAGGCCACGCCGGAGCAACAGAAACTTATCCAGGAGAACATCATAGCGCCCTTTAACGCCGCGCATCCGGACAGCGCTCTGGGCGTCGACTATCGCGGCAGCGAACTCGACAAGCAGTTGCGCGTCGCCATGCTCTCCGGCAATGGCCCTGATGTCGTCTACACCGCAGGCCCGAGCTATGTCGCCCCGATGGCCCAGTCCGGCCAACTCATGGCACTTGACGACTATGCCGCCAAGTTCAAATGGCAGGACCGCATTCTCCCGGTCTTCCTGAAGATGGGTGAGTACAACGGCAAGATCTATGCACTGCCGAAGACGTACGAAACAGTTGGTCTTTTCTTCAACAAGACCCTGTTCGAGAAAAACAGCTGGCAGGCACCCAAGACGCTCGATGAGCTGGAGACGCTGGCCGACGCTATGCTCAAGGCAGGTGTAACGCCCTTTGCGGCCGGCAATGCCGACTGGCGCGGCGCCAACGAATGGTTCGTGACGCTTGCTCTCAACTCGGTCGCCGGCCCGGAGAACATGAACAAGGCGCTGCGCGGCGAGCTGCCCTGGACGTCCGAACCTTTCGTCAAGGCTATCGACCGGCTCGACGGCTGGTGGCAGAAGGGCTATTTTGGCAAGAACTACTTTTCGCTGACAAGCAGCGAGCAGGCGGCCGACATGATGGCTTCCGGTCGCGCCGGCATGATGCCGACCGGCACCTGGCAATTCCAAAATGTCGCGAGCTACGGCAAGAAGGCAGGAACGGAGTCCGGTTTCGTGGGCTTCCCAAGTGCCAGCGGCGATCCCGTCTTCCCCCTCGGCATCGGCTCCACGTTCTCCATCGCCACGCGCGCGAAAAACCCGGATGGCGCTGCAGCGGTGATCAACTACGTCTTCTCGCCCGAGGTCTACGGGACCATGAACTCCGCCTGGCAAGGCGAATGGAACATTCCCTTGAAGGACATCTCCACCGTGAAGATGACAAGTGAGGTCACCCCGCTCTTCACTGAAACGATGAAGACCCTGACTGCCGCCGTCAGCGATGGTGACTACGGCTACACGACCTGGACCTTTCTGCCGCCGGCGACGGACAGCTACCTGATCAACGGCATCGAGGAGGTGTGGCTGAAGAAGAGCACGACGCAGGACTTCCTCACCAAGCTGGACACGTCCTTCCAGAAGGAAAAGAAGGCCGGAAAGGTACCCGCCGTCCCGGCACGCTGATCCTCGTCATCCCGAACCGCCGGGTGCCGGCTACGGTGCCCGCGATCCGGCTCCCCCATCACGCAGTGGGAGCCGGCGGACTGGTTGGTTTCAAAAGGTACACCTCATGCACCGTCTCTACGTCTTGCCGACATTGATCATCAATATCGTCATCATCGCCATACCCGCGCTGATGACGGTCATGCTCGCCTTTTTTGAGTGGGACGGCATCAGCGATCCGATCTTCGTCGGCCTCGACAATTTCCGCACACTCTGGGACGACAGCGTCTTCTGGACCGCGCTCACCAACAATGTGGTGTGGACGATCATCTTTCTCATCGTTCCCATCACGATGGGGCTCCTAGCCGCAACCATGATGCTCGTTGCGCGGCGGAGCGCCAATTTCTTTCAGGTCATATACTTTCTGCCCGTCATTATCGCGACGGCGATCACGGGCCGCGTGTGGCAGGGCATGATCTACTCCCCCGTCACGGGCATTACGGGCCTCCTTCAACGCTACGGCATCGATGTCGCAAACCCACTCACGGAGACCTCCAGCGCGCTTTACGGCATCGCCGTTGTCGATCTCTGGCATTGGTGGGGGTTTCTCTGCGTCATCTTTTTTGCGGCGCTCCGACAAGTTCCCTCCGAGCAGATCGAGGCCGCCCGGGTTGAAGGCGCCACATTCTTCCAGACGATCCGTTACGTGCTTCTGCCCGGCATCATGCCGACGATCACCCTGATGATGATCATGACCGTGATCTGGTCCTTCCTCGTGTTCGACTTCGTCTACATCCTGACACAGGGAGGTCCCGCCTATTCCTCCGAAGTGCTGTCCACCTTCGCCTACCGGTCAGCGTTCTACGACCTCGCCGTCGGCAAGGCTGCTGCAATTTCCGTTGTCATCAGCCTGTTCGGCCTTGCAGCAACTGTTGTCTATATCCGCGTCCAGGCCAGGGAGTTCGATCAATGAACATCACCGAAAGCCGACTTACGCAGTGGATGGTCCATATCACGCTGGCTGTTCTGCTGATCATCACGCTCTTCCCAATAGCGCTGATGGTGCTCAACGCCGTCAAACCTTCGGCCGAGATCGTCCAGAACCCGCTGGCCTGGCCTACGCACCTGCGCTGGGATAATTTCACGCGAGCTTGGAGCGACGCGAATTTCGGTCGCACGCTCTTCAATTCGGCCGTTCTCACGGCCATGACCATCGTCCTTGTCTGTGCGACCGGTTCGCTGACGGCATACGTTCTTGCCCGACGCAAGATCAAGACGTGGAAGATCCTGACCTTCTACCTGCTGGCCAGTACGACGGCGCCGATCCAGCTGTTCTTGTTCCCGCTCTATTTCGGCTTTGCCCGCTTCGGCCTGATCAACAATCCCATTGCCGTCGCCTTCATCTACACGGCGGTCTACTCCCCCTTCGCGATCATGCTGTTGCGAACCTATTTCCTCGCGGTGCCGAAGGAGCTGGAGGAAGCCGCGCTGATCGATGGCGCAACCCACTGGCAGGTCTTTACCAGGGTCTTTCTGCCAATCGTCTCGCCCGGCATCCTTACCGTCGCGCTCATCATCGGCCTCTATTCGTGGAACGAGTTTCTGATCGCGACCACCTTCCTGCAGGGACAGGATCAGCTGACGGCTGTCGTCTCGTTCTTTCTTCTCTCCGGCCAGTACGCGTCCGACTGGGGCGTCATCATGGCCGCCGCCCTCATTATCGTCCTTCCCATTGTCGTCCTCTTCGTCCTGCTGCAGCGCCGTTTCATCGACGGCATGGCTGGCGGCTCGGTGAAAGGCTAACAGGAGCATAACATGTCCATTCCCACCGACTACACCAACCGCGTATACGCGGGCGTCCTCGGCAAGCTCATCGGCGTCTATCTCGGCCGTCCCTTCGAGAACTGGCGCTACAAGGACATCCTCGAGAAGCTCGGCCCGATCACCTATTACGTCCACGAGCGGCTCGGCGACCCACTGGTGGTGACCGACGACGATATCGCCGGCACGTTCACCTTCCCCAGAGCGCTCGACGACTATGGCATCTCGCCGGATCTCTCCGCGGAAGATATCGGCAAGGCCTGGTTGAATTACATCATCGAGGAGCGCTCGATCCTCTGGTGGGGCGGCGCTGGAAATTCGACCGAACACACGGCCTGGCTCAATTTGGCGCGCGGCATACCCGCACCGGCCTCAGGCTCGATCGAGACCAACGGCGCCACTGTGGCAGAACAGATCGGTGCGCAGATTTTCATTGACGGCTGGGCACTGGTCTCGCCGGGAAACCCGGCCCAGGCCGCGAAACTGGCTCGTGCCGCCGGCTCGGTCAGCCATGACGGAGAATCTGTCAATGCGGCCGTCCTCTGGGCAGCCATGGAGGCGGAGGCCTTTCTCAGCAAGGATGTCGATCATCTCCTCGATACGGGTCTGTCCTACATTCCAAAGGACAGCCTGATCGCCAAGCTTGTCGCCGACATCCGCGCCTGGACATCGGGCAACGAGGACTGGGAAGCCACGCGACAGAAGATCGAGGATACGTACGGCTACGACAAATACCCGGGCAACTGCCATGTGGTGCCGAACCATGCATTGATGATCATGGCGCTGCTCCACGCGCCGCACGACTTCCAGCGCGGGCAGATGATCGTTAACACATCCGGCTGGGACACAGACTGCAACGCTGGCAACCTTGGTTGCCTTCACGGCATCATGCTTGGACTTGAAGGGCTCGAGGCCGGTCCCGACTGGCGGGGACCCGTTGCCGACCGCCTGTATATCTCCTCGGCAGATGGCGGCCGTTCGATCACTGATGCGGTCGATATCTCGCTCTGGCTTGCCAATCTCGGCCGCAAACTTGCAGGCATCCCGGCCCAACCGGCACCCAAGGACGGCGCGAAGTTTCATTTCTCGCTTCCCGGTTCCGTTCAGGGTTTCCGTCCGCAGCCGAGCCAGATTGCGGTGGACGATCTGAGGGTGAGCGGTAACGATACGGCGCTTGCGATCGACTTCAAGGCGCTCGCTCCGGGCCGCGAGGCAGCAACCACGACGCCGGTCTTCATACCCCACGACGTCCTCAAGATGCGAACCTACGACCTTATGGCGAGCCCGCGCCTTCACGCCGGGCAGATACTTCGCGCCCATGTCCACGCCGATAAGGCGAACAGAGGGACGGTCGAAGCGAAGCTTCGTATCCGGCACTACACGAGCGACGACACTCTGGCGGACATTGACATGCCGATGGGCAAGCTACTGTCGGCGGGAGAAACGGTTACGCTCGAATGGGTCGTGCCGGAAACGGGCTACCAGCCGATCGCCGAGGTTGGCGTGGTGCTTGTCTCGCGCGATGGACGCGCCGACGGGCGTATTCTTCTCTCCGCACTGACCTGGGACGGATGCCCGGATGTCACATTCCGCCGGCCGCAGGGTGCGGGCGATTTCTGGCGGCGGGCTTGGGTTTCCAACGTCCATTTCTTCTCGAAGCACTTTCCGCAGGATATCCGGATCAGCCAGAACCGTGGTTCCGGCATCATCCTGCAGGGAACACGCGACTGGACGGACTATGCCGTCGAGGCGGACCTGATGCTGCACCTGGGCGACTACGGTGGCCTTGTCCTGCGGGCGGAAGGACAACGGCGCTATTACGCGGCACGTGTCACGCGCCAGGGCGAGCTTCAAATCGTCCGACGTCGCGATGCCGACGAGACCATCCTTGCGTCCGTGCCGCTTGAAACGGCCTTCGAGACAGCGTTCACCATGGTTGCTACAGCCAAGGGCGATCGCCTGAGCGTTACCGTCGGCGAAGTCACGCTCGAGGCGCAGGATGACGCCTTTGCCGGCGGCGCAGCCGGCATGGAGATCTACGAGGGCGCCTTGTCGTCGACCCGTATCCGTATCCGGGCAGCCTAGGAGAACGCATCATGGGGAACGTCACGATCAGCAAGGTCGTCAAGACCTACGGCAGCCTGGAAGTGGTTCACGGGATCGACGCGGAGATCGCCGACGGCGAATTCGTGGTCCTGGTGGGGCCGTCGGGCTGTGGCAAGTCCACGCTCCTGCGCATGATCGCAGGCCTAGAAGACATCTCCGGCGGTACGATCTCGATCGGCAACCGGGTCGTCAACGACCTGCCGCCAAAGAGCCGCGACATCTCGATGGTCTTTCAGAACTACGCCCTCTATCCCCATATGACGGTGGAAGAGAACATGGCCTTCTCCATGACCCTTGCCGGTGCCAGCAAGGAAGAGAAGTCGAGGCGGGTACGGGAGGCGGCCGAAATCCTCGGCCTCGTACCTCTTTTGGAACGCAAGCCGAAGGCCCTCTCGGGTGGCCAGCGGCAACGCGTCGCCATGGGCCGCTCGATCGTGCGCGATCCACAGGTCTTCCTGTTTGACGAGCCCTTGTCCAACCTGGATGCCAAGCTACGGGTGCAGATGAGGGGCGAGATCAAGTCGCTTCATCGTCGGCTTCGCACGACAATGGTCTACGTCACCCACGATCAGATCGAGGCCATGACCATGGCCGACAGGATCGTGGTGATGCAGAGCGGGCGGATCGAACAGGTCGGCACCCCGCTTGAACTTTACGATCGGCCCGCCAATGCTTTCGTCGCGCAGTTTATCGGTTCGCCGGCCATGAACCTGTTCCCGGCTGTCGTCGCCGATGGCGGCCTCGTCCTTGCAGGCGGCCGCCCTACGGGCATCCGAGCCCCGGCAGACGCCCGGCCCGGTCAGAAGATCCTCGTCGGCAAGCGCCCGGAGGAAATCGATATCGGCGCCGAGACCGGTCTGGAAGCCACGGTGACAAACATCGAGCCGACCGGATCCGAGACATTCCTGGAAATGCTGATGGACGGAAAATCAATTTCCGTCGTGCTTCGCGACCGGCCCCAATTCGACGTCGGCAGCCGTCAAAAGCTGTCCCTCTCACGGGGCGCAATCCATCTCTTTGATGAGGAATCAGGAAAGCGTATTGGTTAGGACGAGTTGATGGTCAACAGCTCTCGCCTTACAATGACCGTGTGCGGCTTTAAGATGCATCTGGAACTTTCATGCGCTGACGTCATGACCGCGGCACGGGTATCTCAGGCCATGGAAATGATCACGGTCGCCCTGCCTGATCTCGCCATCCTCGACTTCAACCTCGGGCAGGAAACGTCTGAAGCCGTTGCAGACGAACTCATCCGGCGGGGCATCCCGTTTAAGTTCGCAACGGGCTATAGCGACGGCGCCGACGTTCCTCTGCGGTTTTCAGATGTGCCGGTCGTCAACAAGCCGATGTCGATTGATAGCTTGTCCCACGCTCTGTCATTGACGCTCGGGGTCAAAGAGCCTGCCTGAAGTCGACATCGGGTGCGTTGGACTAGATTATGTTCGTGAAAGCCGTGAACACATCGTCCATGCGGTACGGCTTCATCAGGAAGCGCCCATTAACGTTGCCCGATCCGTAGATGTCGGCTGTAGATTGCATTGTCGGATGGCCGAATGTCGGTATTTGGTCATGCCTCGTGGAATAGGGCGATGGAAAACAGTTACGACGCGTCTGACTCGGTCGACGTTCACAAGACGAATGGAACAATACGGCGGTAAGAGGCTTTCGTCTCAGGCCCCCAGGTCTCGGAGCCGATGACTCGTCGCGAAGCTGCGATCATCTTCAACGTTACGTACCACAATCCAAGGAAAACCATGTCCATTCAATGGAGCAAGGCCGTTTCGGTTCGAATCGGAACGGGTATTTCTGATGCCATTAGAGGCCCTGGGAAGGATTCGAAGCTCTCAACAATCGTTGGCCAGCCGAGCATGGCCCGCGTTACGACGAAGCAGAACGACTATGCAGTATGGCGGTTGGCGGCAAACTATCCGCCGGATTGCCAGAGACGCATTTATCGGTGCTGCGCTGGAAGCGTTCGTTTTGGCATAGGTTTTAGCAGTATCCTCGGCCGCCGCCCTCAATTGGGTAAGAGAACACAGCGATGGTTGCGGTGGCCCACTATCGACGGCATCTATCGCAGCGAGTGAGCCATCTGGTCATCGAAGGTTTCATAGACACGAGCCGTGACATGGTTTTCACATCACAAGTAGGACACCACTTCACGTCACCGAAATACTTGAAAAGGCGCAGTGCGTCCGTGAAAATGTCGGCGACCGAGAGGGACGGCCATGTTTTTAACCAGCTAGCCGGAGACGCATCGCCGTAAGCTCAGCAGAGAGGGCTGGGTCCACTGTAAGATCGGATTTTATCAACCCGTGGCTCCACCGGTCTCGTGAGCGCGGGGCGTGCCACGGTGGAAGGTCAACGATCGGGTACCACCAAATGCCAGCGACTTCGACACCTCGAAAGCGAGCAATCTCAACCTGATCGACAACATGTTGCAGCCAACTGCCTTTATTGAACCCCGGGTGTCGAGAATGGTGGTCGGGGTGACCATCGTGCCAACTGGTCTCCGATACCATGATTGGCTTACCGTACCGACGCCATGTCTTCATCAACACTTTTGACAAGACCGTCCGCGCCGTGTGCGGATAATAGTTTATGCCGACGACGTCTACATCGACGGCAGACACGATCCCGTCGGTCGATTGGAACTGGCGTTCGCCAACCCCAGCGATGGGATCATTGGTCAAAATTCCGACGTTAGGATGATAGTCGCGCGCGACACGAGTCATCTCAACCGCCATCTCCACAGCCTCGTGGCGGGGCATCCCAGTAAGCGCTGGATAAAGCGAAGGTTCGTTGACTGGACATAGCCACAGGTGCGTGTCCGGCGACAGCGACAAGGCAGCTTCCGCGACCAACGTCGCCCATGAAGCTGGATCAGGGTTTCGATGATAGTGAGACAGGTCCCAAATGCTCTCAGTCTCAGCCGCCTGGGCTGCCCGTAGACGCTCGACAATGCGATGGCCTGGCACAAGACCGTCGCGGATCGTCGCCATCCCATGCTCTCGCACTATCCGATAATGCTGCCGCATAGATTTTGATGGCGTGTGCCGCGTTGTCATAAGCAAATCGTGTCGACCGCAGTTGACCAGTCCGCACTCAAAACCCGCGATCATTTGACTTTTGAAAAGAGGCTTAGGAGCAAGAAGACTAAGTTGCGATTGCAGCATGCACCCTTTTTTGCCAGTATCATCCTGGCGTTGTGTAGGAATAAGTGTAACGCAGAACTCCCATCCAGAAGTTAGTAGATTTCCAGAATTGAGAACATGAGGTGGTACCATCGGTGCCCGTCATGCCATTGCCCACCTCTGGACCCCAATTGTGACGCTTTCGGGAGTGGAGCCGAGCAGCAATCCAACTCCGAATAGGGAGAACCGTCCAGGCGCTTATGAATGTGTCGAAGTAAACCGCGCAACGGCTGAAAGCGGCAGAAACTTTGATCATGCAATGACGTCTCTAGTCATGACGTCTAGCACGAGAACTGCGGCATCAGTATGCCTTTGAAAGAGACCCAGTCTCAGGCTAACGGCTACGCTCTTCTTCGACGACTTGAAAGGACTTGAACAGCCGTTCGCCTAGATAATGACTTTGGTGGTGTTCATTGGAGTGGTAGCGAATTATTTCTGCAATGACAGTGAGTACCGAGTATGCCGACGTTCACCCGTACGCGTCAGTGCACCGATCTCCACGAGTTGCTGAAGGTCGCGTGTTGCTGTAGCGCGGGATGTATCTGTGATCGAGATATAGTTTTCGGCACTTAGACCTCCCTTGAAGCCAGCCGTGCCTTCCTTGAAGATGCGCGCGACTACCTTTTCTTGCCGCTCGTTCAGCTTGTCCCGAAAACGATCATAGAACTTTGCTTTCTGGATGAAGAAATCTACGCGCTCAAGCGTCGCCTGTTGAGCATCCAGGATAGTTTCTGAAAAGAAAATGACCCAGTCGGTGATATCAAGCGTGCGCTGGTGCCGCTCAAGCTCTGAGTAATAGGCCTTCCGGCGCTTCTCGATTGTGAAGGCGAGTGAAATGAGGCTTGGCTGCCCTATGTTTTGCGCTAGGGATTTCTCGGCGAGCGCGCGTCCAATTCGGCCGTTGCCATCCTCAAATGGATGTATGCTTTCAAAGTAAAGATGTCCTACTGCGGCGCGCGTCAAAGCTTGAAGCGACGTTTGACCATCTGGCCCGGATTGATTGAACCATGTGCTGAAGGTCTCCATCTCAGCGGCAACCTGGCGAGATGGGGGAGCCTCGAAGTGGATAGTGGGTTTGTCCAATCGACCCGATACAATCTGCATGGCGTCTTCATGCGTGCGGTAAGCACCAACCGTTTCAATATATCGGTTTCCGGCCATCAGCATTGAATGCCAGTGGAACAGTCCCTCATGACACAGCGGCCTATGCCAACTTCGATAGACATCCGCCATCATCTCGGCGATCCCCCGCTCTTGGGGGCGGATCTGGCTATCATCAGTGTTTAGCCCGAACTGCCGGCGGAGTGATGACTGGACACTCACGCGGTCCAGAAATTCCCCCTCAATCTCTGAGGTCTTGACCGCTTCGTCGCTTAGCAACTCAATGCGAAGTTGGTTGCTGTCGTCATCGTTGAAATGTCGAACAGCACCGATAACCTCGCCGGCGGACTGCAAGAATTTCTGCTCCAACGATATCAGGCTTGCGGTGTCGTATCTGAAGTTTGGCCAGTCAGTGTTTTGCCAGTTCCATTTCATGAGTTATAGAATCCCTCTCTATAGCTCATAATTATTGCTGGAAATGAGCTATTGCAAGCCCGTCTATTGCTCAGCACCACAATCTGCATCTCTCCATTCAAGAAGCAGCGATCGACAGCTAACCTCTTGCCCTAAACATATTTTGTTAATGGGCGCCCCCTATTTCCGCTCGCCCTCAGCACTGGTGCCGAGCGAAAAGGAATGAGCATGACCAAACACGACCTTTCATCACGACATTTTCAGCGAAAAATTTCGGAATTCTGCGAGCTTCGTATCGCTCCAGTCGCATCCAGGCGGGTGTTCGAAGATATACGGCCCTATCTGGCCAGTTTGATCATCTACCGCAAATCGCCCCCGCTTCTGAATGGCCATATCGACTGGAAGATGATCGGTCAGGCCTGTGGGATCGAAGCCGAGTTAACGGCAGAACTCAAAAAGCAGGTCCGGCCAGGCTTGGATGCAATCATCCGCTGGCTCGGCGCACCACCAGCTACCGAAGAACGACGACCACCAAAGCCGACAGTTAGCACGGGTAAAATGACGCCCGCCAAGAAGGCAGCTTCCGCATGCTCCGCCCGACAGCCACAACGCGCGGCGATCGCTGGCACCTTTCTCCGGTCTGCGTCAACATCGCCCGGCCCAGCACCAAAACCGATAAGCCCTTTCCCAGAAGCACTATTTGAAGCGACAGAAGATCCGGCGAGCTTTCAGGACGCATTGGTCTTACCATATGCGTCGGTTCGGCGACACCTATTGGCAGCTTTACCGCGCCGTTGTTCATCTGAATGAGACCTTCGACAACAAGACGCTGCTATCCTGGATCCACGAAGAGCGCGTGCCCCGATCTGTTGCCAGTTTCAACATCCTCCGCCGCATCGAGCGACGCTATCGACTTTCAGAGGGATATTTCAAAGAGAAACTGCCGCATCAGGCACGCTCGCTGTATGGTCACGATCTCGGTGACATCAGCCCAGCTGAGCGTCGACGGATTTCACTGCACCTGCCCGAAGACTTCAACAGCCTGCCCTTTACCAAGCGCGAGGAGATCCTCGATTGGGTGCGCCGGGTGATCATTTCCGGCTCTACGGGATATCGCCGCTATCAGGCGGCGGCCAGCAAGCAGCGATATGCCATCCGATTTCCCGGCGTCACCTATGGCAGCAGTTTTCTTTCCTCTCGGTCATTGGCATCGGCGGCCGGCACCAATCAAAACGTTGCCGCAGAACTTGATGACCCTGATCTGCTCTCCGGCATTGCCGACGCACCGCCGAGACTTGCCATGGAAATGGCTGATCTCATCCGCTTCAAGACTTCGACGCTGACGGCGATTGGGTTCCAACGGAACGGCGTCTGGGGTGAAGAAACGGCCTCCCAGAAGATTGAGCACCTCGGCTTGATGTTTGGTGCGCTTGCTGCCTCGCCAAACGGTGTCGTCAAGGGTTTCGGTGTGCCAGTCAGCCAGTTAAGCTTCGGCCTTCTCGTCTTCCCTGGCGTTTGGGACTGGTATCTGCAGTGGCGGGAACAGCGACGTGGCTTCTACACCAAGTGGGAAGAAGACATGCTGATGGTCGCCGAAGCCCTATCTCGCGCGGAAGTCGGTTGGATCCGGCAGCATCCGGAGCTGCTCTGGAATGTCAGGCCTATTGCGGGCTTGATTGAGCAGGAAGAAATCGATTTCGCGGCTCGCGATTGGCATGGCGGCTGTGATGCGTTTCACCGACATGCCGCTAACCGTTCCAAGGAGATCCAGCGAGTGATGCGCGTGCATCGCGATCCATTTGAACCGATCATGTGTGTACTTGAAGCGGACAGCCCGCTGGCGGAATATCGTAAGATCACGGACGAGATCGTGAGACACATGCCGGATGAGAAGAGATATCCACGACCGGCCGCCGAAGCCGTTAGATCATTCCTATTGCTTCGGCTGGGCCTGCACCTTGGGCTCAGACTGACCTGAGACCCTAAACTTCCACCAGATTTTGGTAGAGTCCGTCACAACGAGGAGACGGACGAATGAAGCGTTCACGGTTCACCGAAGAACAGATCATCGGGATATTGAAGGAGCAGGAGGCGGGTGCGAAGACAGTTGACGTCTGCCGCAAGCACGGCATCTCGGACGCAACCTTCTACAAATACAAGGCGAAGTATGGCGGCATGGACGTGTCCGATGCCCGCAAGCTGAAGGCGCTCGAGGACGAGAACGCCAAGCTGAAGAAGCTCTTGGCCGAGGCCATGCTGGACAATGCGATCCTGAAGGATGTCGCGTCAAAAAATGTATGGTCCGCCCCGTCCGTGCAAGGGTTCGCGACATCGCAAATGACGATTCCAGTTGCATAAATGTATCCGGCCTCTCGCGAGTGGGCTGCGGTTGCAGCCAGGCCATGATGAGATCCGCACACGCCGTTCCCAATAAATGGTTCGGGCACGAAGCCCGCTTTTTTGCACAGGACTTACGGCATGTTGATCCACTGTTTCGTCATCACTATTCCCGAGCCTTGCAATCGAGCTTGGAGCTTCAGGTGAAGGCAGGGTCTCTGCGTTCGTAGAGTGCTCCAGGCTTGGTCAGGACGACCCAGACAATCCGGGCCATTTTTGCGGCAAGTGCGACGACAGCTTTGTTTGGGTGCATCCGGGCTTGAAGGCCATCCAGCCAGTTCCCCAGTCGATCCCGTGTTCGGTCGAGATGCCGAAAGCATGATCGTGCGCCATGCACGAGAAGTTTGCGAACATAGCGGTTTCCTCGCTTGCTGATGCCGAGAAGCTTTTGCTTTCCGCCGGTCGAGTATTCTCGCGGCACGAGGCCAAGCCACGCAGCCAGATCGCGGGCTTTTTGGAATTGCCGACCGTTGCCAATCGCAGCAAGAAGTGCAGTCGCCCCCAATGCTCCGATGCCGGGGATTGTCATGAGCCGTCGAGCCACATCCTCTCGACTGGCTATGGCTTCAATCTCGCGTGTGACGTCACCGATACGTTGTTCCAATTGGCGTAGATCGGCAAACAGATCTGCGAGCAGCTTACGCATCGCCGACGAAAGGTCGTTCGATTTGTCTTCGAGAACCTGTGGCAGGTCGAGCTTGAACAGACCTGCGCCCTGACGCAGCGCGATCCCGTATTCGAGGCAAAAGGCTCGCATCTGATTGATCAGCCGGGTGCGCGTTCCGATCATCTGGTCTCGCACCCTGTGCAAAGCCTGAAGATCGGCTTGTTCCTCGCTCTTGAGTGCTGCAAACCGCATCGTTGGTCGCGTAGCTGCCTCAGCGATCGCCTCCGCATCGATGATGTCGGTCTTGTTCGATTTTACGTAGGGCTTCACAAATTGCGCCGGAATCAAGCGCACCTTATGTCCCAGAGCCTTTATCTTCCTGGCAATCCATTGAGAGCCAGCGCAAGATTCAATTCCCACGATCGCCGGCGCTGCGCGCTCGAAGAACTGTAGCAGCGTATCGCGTCGGAAACGAACCTTCTGAACTGGCACGCCATCGCTTCCGAGACCGACGACGTGGAAGATGTTCTTACCGATATCAATTCCGTAGACAGCCGCTGAACGCGGCACATTGAGTTGTGGCATTGCAACCTCCTTCGGTTTGACAGCCTCATAATGCTACGGGAGGACGAGGCGGACCATCCCATTAATGGTGACGCCCGATGTGAAGCGGGATGTGGTGGCTCATGTCTGTGCGCAGCATGGAGTGAGCCAGCGTCGGGCGTGCGAGGTTCTGTCGTTAGATCGGTCGAGCATGCGATACCGCAGCGTGCGGCCTGACGATGCGACTATTCGGGAGGCAATGAAGAAAGTGGCGTCGGAGCGCCGACGCTTCGGTTATCGCCGCATCCACGTGATGCTCGACCGTCAGGGGATCGTCATGAACCTGAAGAAGCTTCGACGTCTCTATCGGGAGGAGAAGCTGACGGTGCGCAAGCGCGGCGGCCGAAAGCGGGCCTTGGGGACAAGACGCCCCCTGGCTCTGCCGTCACGCCCCAACGAGCGCTGGAATTTGGACTTCATCAGCGATGCCTTCACCGACGGTCGCCGCTTCCGGGTGCTGGCGGTTGTCGACGATTTCACCCGCGAATGCCTGTGCCTGGTCGCCGACACATCTCTGTCGGGCGCTCGGCTTGCCCCCGAGTTGGACACCCTTATCGTCAGACGGGGGAAGCCGAAGACGATTGTCTCGGACAACGGCACGGAGATGACCAGCATGGCCATCCTCAAATGGTGCCAGGAGACAAAGGTCGAATGGCACTACATCGCCCCCGGCAAGCCGATGCAAAACGGCTTCGTCGAAAGCTTGAGTGCCTCAACGAGACCCTGTTCTCGTCACTCACCCAGGCCCGCGCCGCCATCACCGCATGGAAGGAGGATTACAACAGGAACAGACCCCACTCGTCGCTGGGCAACATCACACCCAGAGAGTTCGCAATGAAAATGGCTATGGAAAAACAGGCCGCATGAGGCCAGATTGAAAACGCAAGACTCTCTCGAAAACTGGAGGGGAGTTGGGTCTCAGGTCAGGTGGTCATCGCGCCATCGTCGGGTGGCAAGACGGCGGAACTGACCATTCACGGTCGCCTCGCCGCGATTCTGGCCGCCCAGGAAGCCTGGCGTGAGGTCTCCTGTGACCTGCGGCATCAACAATCTTCGGAGTTCGCCCGCATACGTTCTGCTGGAGAGTTCAAGTCACTTGCCGACAAGACAAAATTCCTGCACCGCTGCGAAGCCTTGCTCGCCGAGCGTGAGGGGGAATGGTCGAATTTACAAGTTTCGGTGGTTGCGGGGGCAGGATTTGAACCTGCGGCCTTCAGGTTATGAGCCTGACGAGCTACCGGGCTGCTCCACCCCGCGCCAAGCGAATTTGGCGTTGCCAAATTTCGCGTCTGCATCACAGCGAAGCTGTGATGCCTGTGCCGGAGCAAATCCTTTAGGATTTGTCTCCTGTCAGGGACGCACCGGCTACAGACCGAACGTCCCATTATTTCGTTAAACCCCACCAACGACAAAAGGCCGCTTTGGGAGCGGCCCTTGGTTTGGCCAGGGGCCGGTTTGTTATGTGTGAGAAGATTGTTTGGTCCATCCTTATGGATGGCATTGCCTTTAATAGACCTGGCAGCGACCTACTCTCCCGCGTCTTAAGACGGAGTACCATTGGCGCAGGGGTGTTTCACGGCCGTGTTCGGAAAGGGAACGGGTGCAGCCACCCCGCAATGACCACCAGGTCGATTAAGGGCAATGTATGCGTGGCAATGGGCGACCATTGCAACGCTTTATCGAGAAGCTGGCGGAGGCGAACCCCCTTTTGTCTTAATTGAACACGTCTTTGTTTGCCGTCTGGTTTGTCGGAGCGTAGCTCCGCAAGGCCAGAGGCCGTCGCCGAACGTTCGGCGGCCCGTCCGGAGCGTTTTTCACGCGTCAGGACAAAACAGATGTCATCATCGAGGTGCGCAGCACCTTGATGAGCATAGTCAATGAGAACGATGAAGCCAATCGGGCTATTAGTAAGGCTAAGCTTCAT
Source organism: Neorhizobium sp. DAR64860/K0K1 (assembly GCF_050500205.1). Classification (NCBI taxonomy): domain Bacteria; kingdom Pseudomonadati; phylum Pseudomonadota; class Alphaproteobacteria; order Hyphomicrobiales; family Rhizobiaceae; genus Neorhizobium; species Neorhizobium sp. DAR64860/K0K1. Next base: position 659,290 of record NZ_CP191458.1, read on the forward strand.
GCATTACTGCACGTCCACACGCCTCCTATCAACGTGGTCGTCTTCCACGGCCCTGATAGGGAATACTCGTTTTCAGGTGGGTTTCCCGCTTAGATGCCTTCAGCGGTTATCCCTTCCATATATAGCTACCCTGCTATGCCGTTGGCACGACAACAGGTCCACCAGAGATATGTCCATCCCGGTCCTCTCGTACTAGGGACAGATCCTGTCAATATTCCTACACCCACGGCAGATAGGGACCGAACTGTCTCACGACGTTCTGAACCCAGCTCACGTACCGCTTTAATTGGCGAACAGCCAAACCCTTGGGACCTGCTCCAGCCCCAGGATGCGATGAGCCGACATCGAGGTGCCAAACAACCCCGTCGATATGGACTCTTGGGGGTCATCAGCCTGTTATCCCCGGCGTACCTTTTATCCGTTGAGCGATGGCCCTTCCACGCGGGACCACCGGATCACTATGACCGACTTTCGTCTCTGCTCGACTTGTCAGTCTCGCAGTCAGGCGGGCTTATGCCATTGCACTCGACGACCGATTTCCGACCGGTCTGAGCCCACCATCGCGCGCCTCCGTTACTCTTTCGGAGGCGACCGCCCCAGTCAAACTACCCACCATACACTGTCCCGGATCCGGATAACGGACCGCGGTTAGACATCCATGACGATAAGGGTGGTATTTCAAGGATGGCTCCACGAGAACTGGCGTCCCCGCTTCAAAGCCTACCACCTATCCTACACATGCCGACACGAATGCCAGTGTAAAGCTATAGTAAAGGTGCACGGGGTCTTTCCGTCTAACCGCAGGAACCCCGCATCTTCACGGGGAATTCAATTTCACTGAGTCTATGTTGGAGACAGCGGGGAAGTCGTTACGCCATTCGTGCAGGTCGGAACTTACCCGACAAGGAATTTCGCTACCTTAGGACCGTTATAGTTACGGCCGCCGTTTACTGGGGCTTCAGTTCAAAGCTTGCACCTCTCCCTTTAACCTTCCAGCACCGGGCAGGCGTCAGGCCCTATACGTCGTCTTTCGACTTCGCAGAGCCCTGTGTTTTTGATAAACAGTCGCTACCCCCTGGTCTGTGCCACCCCTTTCCACTTGCGTAAAAAGGGGTCACGCTTCTTCCGAAGTTACGCGTGCAATTTGCCGAGTTCCTTCAACATAGTTCTCTCAAGCGCCTTGGTATGCTCTACCTGACCACCTGTGTCGGTTTCGGGTACGGTCTATACGGTGGAGCTATTTCCTGGAACCGCCCCGCTGCACATCCAATCCAATAAGGAGGTACAACTTACGCGATCCGTCACTACCACCAGGCCCACGAATATTAACGTGGTTCCCATCGACTACGCATTTCTGCCTCGCCTTAGGGGCCGGCTAACCCTGCTCAGATTAACTTTAAGCAGGAACCCTTGGTCTTTCGGCGAGGGGGTCTCTCACCCCCTTTATCGTTACTCATGTCAACATTCGCACTTCCGATATCTCCAGAGGCCCTCACGGGTCCTCCTTCACAGACTTACGGAACGCTCCGCTACCACATACACTTGCGTGCATATCCTCAGCTTCGGTGCATGGCTTTAGCCCCGTTACATTTTCGGCGCAAAGACCCTTATTTAGACCAGTGAGCTGTTACGCTTTCTTTAAATGATGGCTGCTTCTAAGCCAACATCCTGGTTGTTTTGGGATCCTCACATCCTTTCCCACTTAGCCATGACTTGGGGACCTTAGCTGGAGGTCAGGGTTGTTGCCCTCTTCACGACGGACGTTAGCACCCGCCGTGTGTCTGCCGACTAGTACTCCTCGGTATTCGGAGTTTGGTTAGGATCAGTAAGACGGTGAGTCCCCATAGCCCATCCAGTGCTCTACCCCCGAGGGTATTCGGTCGACGCTCTACCTAAATAGATTTCGCGGAGAACCAGCTATCTCCGAGTTTGATTGGCCTTTCACCCCTAGCCACAAGTCATCCCAATCTATTGCAACAGATGCGGGTTCGGCCCTCCAGTTGGTGTTACCCAACCTTCAGCCTGCTCATGGCTAGATCACTCGGTTTCGGGTCTAATGCATCTAACTAAATCGCCCTATTCAGACTCGCTTTCGCTGCGCCTACACCTACCGGCTTAAGCTTGCTAGATACACTAAGTCGTTGACCCATTATACAAAAGGTACGCCGTCAGGCCCCTTACTAAAAAGAGCGCCCTCCGACTGCTTGTAGGCATCCGGTTTCAGGTTCTATTTCACTCCCCTTGTCGGGGTGCTTTTCACCTTTCCCTCACGGTACTTGTTCGCTATCGGTCATGCACGAGTACTTAGGCTTGGAGAGTGGTCTCCCCATGTTCAGACAGGATTTCACGTGTCCCGCCCTACTCAAGGACAATGTCTGTTCTACGCTTACGGGGCTATCACCCACTCTAGCCAGGCTTTCCAACCTGTTCAGCTTTATTCAACATTGCCACTGGCCTGGTCCGCGTTCGCTCGCCACTACTTACGGAGTCTCGGTTGATGTCCTTTCCTTCAGGTACTTAGATGTTTCAGTTCCCTGAGTTCGCTTCTTGTCCCTATGTATTCAAGACAAGATACCTTATTAACAATACCTAGAAATCTAAACCGTCCCGAAAGACGACTTAAACTTTCTAGGTATTTAAGGTGGGTTGCCCCATTCGGAGATCCATGGATCAAAGCTTATTCGCAGCTCCCCACGGCTTTTCGCAGCGTATCACGTCCTTCTTCGCCTGTGCATGCCAAGGCATCCACCAAATGCCCTTAAAACACTTCATCGTTCTCATTGCCAATGCTCATCAATATAGCTCACCCCAGAGGAGCAAGCGGAAGGGCTACCTTTTACAACCCAACCTTCTCATGATGCCATCAACGTGTTCGATCAGGCCACTTTATTGGAACCACGCCGAGCGGTTCACTTGTGTCCTGATCTTTAAGACCAGCTTCTCGAGATTAAATCCGGGTCCGCGCGGTTAGCAAACGGACATCAATAAGTCGTCAGAGGTGGTTTAGGGCCAAGCCCCAAAACACCAACAACGACCGACCAGAGTGACATGCTTCCTACCTACTCCAGCTCTTCCTCCAGATCCGACCGGCTAGGTCATCCTTGGTATCATCAGAACCGGGCTCGGACATCTTTGAGGTAAAACCCAAAAATACCTGGAAGCATCCAGATCAATCTTCTCTTCACAATTTTGCAGAACAGGCAGCACTCCT
>NZ_CP191458.1:665000-1042185 GCF_050500205.1 Neorhizobium sp. DAR64860/K0K1
TATAGATCCCAGGCCCAGAACAAGTCAACAGGCCTAGTCGCAAAAACTTCAAGAAAAATGCAAGCCGTTGGATTAACATGATAATTCGCAGTTTTACGCGCAAGGAGGCTGTCATGACCCCTTCACGCTCATGATTCACGCGCGGCGGTGAATCGATTGACCGGCATAGAGAGACCAAGGTTCTCGCGCAGCGTCTTTCCTTCGTACTCGTCACGGAAGAGACCGCGGCGGCGCAGTTCCGGGAGCACCAGTTTGACGAAATCATCGAGGCTGGACGGCAGGGTCGGGAACATCAGGATAAAGCCGTCGGCTGCCCGGGTCTCGAACCATTCCTCCATGAAGTCGGCAATCTGGGTGGGCGTCCCGGTGATACCATTGCCGGTGTGCTTTTCCGCATAGTGACGGATCAGCTCGCCGACCGTCCGGCCGCTTTTGACGAAATCCACAAGCTCGTCGAACAGCGCCCGCGAACCGCGTGGCGCCTCGGGCAGACGGTCCATGGGGAACGGCTGGTCGAGAGGAACGCCTGCGAGATCCGCCTCAAGAAATTCCGACAGCATCAGCCGACCGACATCGGGATGCAGCTTGTCGATCATGAAATCGACCTTGGCCTGCGCTTCGGCTTCGGTCTCTCCGACGTTGATGACAATGCCCGGCATGATCTTGAGATCGTCAGGATCCCGACCGTAGGCGGGCATGCGATCCTTGACGTTCGTATAGAAGGCCCGGTTGCGATCGATGTTGGAGGCGAGACTGAAGACGATCTCCGAGGTGCGCGCGGCAAGATCCATGCCGGGCTCCGACCCACCGGCCTGAGCAATCACCGGGCGGCCCTGGGGCGACCGGGCGATATTGAGGGGACCCCGGACCTGAAAATGCTTGCCCACATGGTTGAGCGTATGCAGCTTATCCTTGTCGTAATAGATCCCGGTCTCGCGATCGAGCTTGAGCGCGTCCGCCTCGAAACTGTCCCACAGACCGAAAACGACATCGACGAATTCCGCACCCCGCTCGTAGCGCAGGGCGTGGGGATCGAGTCCGTCGCGGTTGAAGTTATAGCCCGTCTCGTTGTGATCTGATGTCACGACATTCCAGCAGGCGCGGCCGCCGCTCAAATGATCGATCGAGGCAAAGATGCGCGCGACGTTGTAGGGTTCGTAATAACTGGTCGAAACGGTCGCGACCAGACCGAGCTTTTCGGTGGAAACCGCGAGCGCCGAGAGAAGCGAAAGCGGCTCGAAACGGTTCATCTTGGTCGGCTGTCGCGCCAGCGCTGCCGGATCGCCGACAGCGGCCGCGGGAGAGTCCGCCATGAACATGAAATCGAACTTGGCCGCCTCGGACTGTTTCGCGACGTTCAGGAGATGAGCGAAATCATTGGCGCCGTTCACATCGCTATCAGGATGCAGCCATGAAGCGGGATGAAAGCCGAAGGTATAGACGAATGTGCCAAGCTTGAGTTTGTCGCGACGCGCCATGCTGTTATTTCGAACTCCCGATTGATGCCGATCGGTGCGCGGTATCGATCCGCTCTACGCACACTTGCCCGAAGCTTAGCAGCAGCCTCCCGGTCGGCAAGAACCGACCGGTTGTTTTCGCGCAAATACCGCACGCAATCTGAGGGCAAGGGGATCAGCCCGCTCGATATCCCGGCCGACAACGGTAAAACATCGGCAAGGGTCCTGCCCGTCAGGACGGTGCGAAGGGTTGAACCGCCTGACCGCCGAACAAAGTTTCCCGTGGGATTTGGAAGATGAAATACGGATTGAGGAGCGGCAGCATCGTTGCCTGTTCCAGCCGTTGCAAATGATCATCACTCAGTGTGATTGCGAGCGACGCGACGTTCTCCGCGAGTTGGGCGACGCGGCTCGCACCGATCAGAACCGAGGACACGCCAGGTCGGTTCACCACCCATGCAAGGGCAACTTGCGCCGGGGAACGGCCGATCTCGTCTGCGACCGTCTTCACGACATCGACCACGTCGAAGTTGCGCTCGGTGAACAGCATGCCCCCAAACGGATTGTCCCCGTTCAGCCGGCCGTCGCTGTCTCCCTCGCTCGTCGGTGCACCGCTATCGGGCATCGCTGTGGCGCGGCCTGCATCGGCAATCTTGTCGCGACCATACTTGCCGGACAGCAAGCCGGCAGCGAGCGGGCTCCAGGGAACGAGCCCCAAGCCGAACTCTGCTCCTGCCGGGATAAGATCGAGCTCGACGCCTCTGTCGATGAGCGAATAACTGTACTGCAGGCCGATCGGCTTCGGAAGGCCGTGCGCTTCCGCAAGTGTTGCAATCTTGGCGACGTACCAGGCCGGCGTGTTGGAAAAGCCGTAATGCAGGATCTTTCCGGCGTGCACCGCGTCCGCCAGGGTCTGCAGCACCTCCCCGGCGGGTGTCGTGCGATCCCAGACATGGATCCAGTACATGTCGATATAATCGGTTTTCATCCGCCGCAGCGAACCCTCCATCCCGAGCCGGATGTTTTTCGCGCCATTTCCACCCCAGAGCGGCGTGCCCCGCGCGCGGGAAAAACCGGACTTGGTGGCGATCACCAGACGATCCCGGTTGCCTTTGTCCTTCATGAAAGTGCCGAGCATGGTTTCGCTTTCGCCGCCCGAATAGATGTCGGCGGTATCGACGAAGTTGCCGCCGGCGTCGGTATAGGTATCGAACAAATCACGCGACGTCTTTTCACCGGCGCCCCACCGACCGGCGCCGAACGTCATCGTTCCGAGCGCGAGCGGGCTGACGATCAGTCCGGATTTGCCGAGTGTGCGGTAATGCGTGAGATCCATGCGTCTTCTCCATGCTGGTGATGACGAAGAACCTAGCAACACCTGCTCCTGCCGATTAGAGGTTGCGGGCGGCATGAACTTGTGAGCAGCTTGCAGCAATGGAGCGCAACCACCTCAATGATCTCGTGGCGTTCGCGACGGTCGCACGAGAGTGCAGCTTTACCCGTGCGGCCGCGATCCTCGCCATGTCGCCATCGGCACTCAGCCATGCGATGCGCGGGTTGGAAGAGAGGCTGGGCGTTCGGCTTCTGGCGCGCACGACACGCAGCGTGTCTCCGACGGAAGCGGGCGAGCGGCTGCTTCGATCACTGAACCCGGCGCTGGCGGAGATAGAAGACGGCCTGCAGGCAATGGCTGAATGGCGCGACAACCCGTCTGGCACAGTGCGGATCACCACCTTTGCCTATGCGGCCAGGATCGTGCTTCTCCCGAAACTGCCGGGTTTCCTGCTTGCAAACCCGGATGTGCGCGTGGAGGTCAACATTGACGACGGTTTGACCGACATCGTCGCGGCTGGTTTCGATGCGGGCATCCGGCTGGGAGAAACGGTCGACAAGGACATGATCGCAGTCAAGATCGGCCCGGACCTGAGGACGGTGGTCGTCGGCACGCCCTCCTATTTCGAGAGATACCCGCCTCCCCTGACACCCTATGATCTCGACCGTCATGCCTGCATCGGTTATCGGCTGAAGACATCGGGCGGACTTCTTCCCTGGGAATTCCAGAGGGGTGACAAGGACATCAAGATCCGCACCCGCGGGCCTCTGGTCGCCAACGACGGCGATCTTCCGGCTGCAGCCGTACGAGCGGGCGCCGGACTCGGTTACATTATGGAGCATGACGTGGCGGAGGATATTGCGTCGGGCAAGCTCGTCCAGGTCCTCGCCGACTGGTGCCCAAGATTCCCAGGTTTTCATCTTTATCACCCGAGCCGGCGACAATCCCCGCCGGCGTTGCGGGCGCTGATCGCTGCCTTGAAAACCAGTTGAGCAAGGGCTCCGCAATTTGCTACTGGCGCGGTCAGCAACGTGTTTTTGTGCGTACGCTTGATGACATCTCCTTTCGATCTATCTGGACCTCATGAAAATTGTCGAAAAAAGAAGCGACCGGATCAAGTTCAGGGACTGCGTGCGGTTGCTTGAGCGGCCTACGGGTCGGAACGCCATCGCCATGCAGGCAGCATTTGCGGTCGTCGATCTGGCGATCTTGGCATTCTTCCTGCTCGGCCCGTATCTTCGGTCCAGCCCGTCCTATCTGATCGTCGATTACATCATCGCAGCCTGGATCGGCTTGGAGCTCATGGTCCGCGCCGTCGCAGCGCCGTCACTGCGACATTGGCTCGCAAGGCCGTTGACCTGGATCGATCTCGTTCTCCTGGTGACGCTGCTTTTCCCCGACGCGCTGTTCAACTTTGCTTTTCTTCGCGTCATGCGGCTTTGGGCCATCGGACAAAGCCCGTTGCTGAAGGAGGTTCTGCGGCGTGCGGGCTGCGTTTCCTATCTGGACGTCGTGCGCGCCGTGCTGAACTTCCTCGTGTTCCTGTTTCTGATGACCGGGTTCGTTTACACCACGTTCTTCTACAATCGTGACGGAAGCGAAGGTTTCATCGACGCGCTCTACTTCACGGTGGCAACGGTCACCACGACCGGTTTCGGCGATATCACGCTTCCGGGAACGGTCGGCAAGCTGACATCCGTCTTCACCATGATCATCGGCATCTCGCTGTTCGTCCGGCTGGCGCAGGCGATCGTCAGGCCGCACAAGGTCACGTTTCCCTGCCCGCGCTGCGCTCTGCAACGCCATGACGCAGACGCGGTGCATTGCAAGGCCTGTGGAGAGGTGTTGAACATTCCGGATGAGGGCAGCTGAACGAATGACCGGCGAGGTCTCTAACCGCCGTCGACCCTGAGGGGCAGGCGTAGCACCCAACAGTCCACGTCCCACCCTCCTCCTCCGTTACATAACCTTCTCAAAACTGTCGCAACACCGTCATGTCGCGGCTGCATAGCCCCTTCGAAAAGGAGCTCAGAATGCAGCCTCAATCGCTTAACATTGCCAGCATCGGGAAAGGCTTCGGGGCCGACGACGTCCTGAAGGGCATCGACCTATCCATCCGTCCTGGCGAGTTTCTATCGCTCGTGGGCATGTCCGGCTGCGGCAAATCCACGTTGCTCCGGATCATCGCAGGCCTTGAGACCGCGGATCGCGGAACGGTGTCGATCGGCAGCCGCGATGTCACCGATGTGGATCCGTCCGACCGCAATCTGGCAATGGTGTTCCAGTCCTACGCGCTCTATCCTCATATGACCGTGCGCGACAATATCGCGACGCCGCTGCGCATGCGCCGCCTTTCGGTCTGGTCGAGGTTGCCGCTGATCGGGCGCATGATCGCGAATGCCGAAACGCTCCGCGAGATCGACGCTTCGGTGAAAGAAGCAGCCGACGTGCTGCAGATCGGCCACCTGCTCGATCGCAGGCCGGCGCAGCTTTCCGGTGGTCAGCGTCAGCGCGTGGCGCTTGCCCGCGCCCTGGTCCGTTCGCCCTCTGCCTTCCTGATGGATGAGCCGCTGTCCAACCTCGACGCAAAATTGCGGGCTCATATGCGGGGCGAACTCACCAACCTGCACAGCCGCCTTGGCGCCACCTTCATCTATGTCACCCATGACCAGATCGAAGCGATGACCATGTCGGACCGCATCGCCCTGATGTCGGAAGGTCGCATCGAGCAGCTCGGCACGCCGGATGAACTTTACCGGCGCCCATCGACCTTGACCGTGGCGCGTTTCATCGGATCGCCATCGATCAATCTCCTGCCCGTCGAGCTGGACGCATCCGGAGAGATCGTTCTGTTTGGACAAAAGCTTGGCATCACCGCACGAAATGCATGGCCGGGACCTGCGACACTCGGCATCCGCGCCGAAGACGTTTTTCCCGCAGCTGATGGCATCGAGGCAAGCCTCGTGCGGACTGAAACGCAGGGTGCCGACCGTTTCGTCACCTTCAATCTCATCTGCGACCCATCCATTTCTATCGTCATGCGGCAGCGGGTCGGTGACGATCTTGGCGCGGATGCGGATGGAAATGTTCGGTTGGCGTTTTCAAAGGAAGGCGTCCATCTTTTCGGGTCCGACGAGAAGCGCCGCGAGATCACCGTTCACGAACAGGTGCCGGCGTGAGTATGGCGGCTTCAACGGTAGAGGCAATTTCAGAGGCCCGGCCACGCAAATCGTCGACTGCACGCCGCATGGCGCGGCGGGGGCTTTTCTTCGTTGCTCCGGCTGTGCTGCTGATGCTCGCCATCTACATCATTCCGATGCTTGTTCTCGCCGTCTTCTCGGTCACGGACTATCAGCTCGGCGCCATGTCCACCAGCTTCGTTGGCCTCGACAACTTTCGCAAGGCGTTCAGCGATCCGGTATTCTTGCGGGCATTGTGGAACACGGTGCTTTACGCGGTCATCGTCATTCCGGCGGGTGTCATCCTGGCGCTCGGGGTGGCACTTCTCGTCTATAACCGCAAGCGCAGCCGCGGCTTCTGGGAGATCGCCTATTTCCTGCCGGTGACGGCGACGCTCGTTGCGATGGCAACCGTGTTCCAGTTCCTGCTGCACCCCTCGCTCGGCCCGGTCAATGCCGCGATCAAGTGGTTCGGCTTCGAGCCGGTCGGCTTTCTGTCCAACCCGTCGCTGCTGATCCCGACCATGGCGATCATTGGCATCTGGCAGGTGCTGGGCTTCAACATGGTGCTCTTCCTGGCCGGTCTGACCGCGATCCCGAAGGATCTGCACGAAGCTGTCCGGCTCGACGGCGCGAAGAACCCGATCGACCGCTTCCTGACGGTCACATTGCCGATGCTCGGACCGACGATGATGTTCGTCATCGTCACCACGTCGATATCCGCATTCAAGGTTTTCGAAACCGTCGCGGTTCTGACCAAGGGTCGCTCGGGCTCGGAAGTGCTTCTGTTCGCGCTCTACCTTGAAGGCTTCGAATATTCCAACACCGGCTATGCGGCCGCCCTCACCCTGATTTTCCTTGCCATCGTCCTGGTGCTCTCGATCGGCCAGACGGTGCATATGGACCGGAAGGTACATTACTGATGGCCGCGCTCCGCAGATATTTGCCGCATGTCGTTCTGGCCGCCGGGGCCTTCGTGATGCTGCTGCCGTTCTACTGGATGTTTCTGACCTCCATCCGTTCGCCCGCCGAGATCTTCAGCGTCTCGCTTTGGCCGATCCCGGAGAAATTTGCAGCCGTCGACAACTATTCACGCGCGGCCAGTCAGGTACCGATGCTCCGCTTCATGCTGAACGGTGTGATCGTCTGCTTCGGCATCCTGTTCGTGCAGGTGCTGACAGCCGTGCCTGCAGCCTACGCGCTCGCAAAGCTTCGCTTTCCGGGCCGCAAACTGCTGCTGACGCTGGTCATTGCCGCACTCACCGTGCCGATCCAGGCGCTGGCATTGCCCCTCTTCGTGGGGCTCGCAAAAGCGCAGCTGCTGAACACCTATTTCGCGATGATGATGCCGTTTCTTCTCTCGGTCTTTGCGATTTTCCTCTTCAATCAGTCGTTCCGCAGCTATCCCGACGAGATCATCGAAGCCGCACGCATGGACGGTTTTTCGGAACTGGAAATCTGCTTCCGGCTGGTGCTGCGCGGCTCGCTGCCTTCGCTTGCGGCCTTCTCGGTGTTCTCGCTGGTTGCCCACTGGAACGACCTCTACTGGCCGATGATCGTTGTCACCGACACCAATCTGGCGCCGCCGCCGCTCGGCATGCTGTTCTTCGCGGACGTCGAATCCGGAGCGAACTACGGCGCACTCATGGCGGGCGCGACGATCATCACCGCCCCCATGGTTGTCTGCTTTCTTCTTGCCAGAAAACATTTCATCGCCGGCATCACCATGACCGGCGTGAAGTAACTGCTCTAGCCTTAGCCTTCCTCCCTCAACCGAACCCTTCGGAGACGACAATGAACATCAAACGACGGACCGCTCTCGGCGGCCTGGCCCTTGGCCTTGCTCTGACGGGATTCTCCGCGCAGAGCTTTGCAGCGGATGTCACCCTCAACATTCTCTACAACCTGCCGGGCTTCACCAAATTTCATCAGCCGCTGGCCGATGAGTTCATGAAGAACAATCCGGACATCAAGATCAACTTCCTGGCGCCGGCGCCTGGCTATAACGATGGCCAGCAGCAGGTGCTTCGCGCAGCCGTCACCGGCAACCTGCCGGACGTCTATTTCTCCGGCTACAATCTGACGGCGGAACTGGTCCACACACTGGCACCGCGCAAGCAGATCACCGATCTCGCGCCGTTCATCGAAAAGGACGGCGGCCAGGCCTTCCTCGACAAGAACTATTCGCCGAAGATGTCAGCGCTCGGCATGGTTGACGGCAAGCAGTACGGCCTGCCCGTCAACGCCTCTTCGCCGATCATCTATGTCAACGCCGAACTGGTGCGCAAAGCCGGCGGCGACCCGGACAACATGCCGAAGACATTCGACGGCCTGATCCAGCTTGCGAACAAGATCCATGCGCAGGACGCCAAGGTGTCCGGCATGGGCTACGATATCAACCTGTGGCCGGATGACTGGTTGTGGCAGGCGCTCATCACCAATCAGGGCGGCAAACTGGTTGATGAGACCACCAAGACCGTCGGCTTCGACAACGAGATCGGCCTCAACGCTCTAAAGCTCGCCCGACGTTTCGTCACCGAAGGCGGCCAGAACCTGCTTGACTGGGACCAGTCTCGTCAGCAGTTCGGTGCAGGCCTGACCGGCTTCATCTTCTCGACGCCTGCCCATGTGCAGACGATCGAAGCCTTGGTCGGTGACCGCTTCAAGCTGGTGACCTCGACCTTCCCGCTGGATAACCCTGAAAAGGGCGGCGTGCCGACCGGCGGAAACTCGGCCGTGATGCTGACCCAGGACAAGGAAAAGCAGGACGCAGCCTGGAAGTATATGAAGTGGGTGACAGGCCCGGAAGCGCAGAACGTCATCGTTCGCATCACCGGTTACCTGCCGACCAACAAGCTCGCCACCGGTCCGGAATTCCTGGCGCCCTACTATGCCGAGCATCCGAACGTCAAAACCGCTTCGCTCCAGGCTGAGCGCTCGCTGCCATGGGCCGGTTATCCGGGTGGTGATTCCGTACGCATCTGGCGCACCCAGCGCGACATCATCGGCACCGTCATGCGCGGCGAAGTCACACCCGAGGCCGGTCTGAAACAGATCGTCGAGCAGACCAACGCCCTGATGAAGTAATCGCGGACACCATGCCCAAGGTCGCGGGGAGCCTCTCCGCGACCAACTCCTATTTTAAGAGACCGACGATGAAAATTCTGCAGATCACCGATACGCACCTGATGCTGTCAGGCCAGTCCGTGAACGGTGTCGACCCGGAGAAACAGCTGCGCGCTGCCGTGGCTGATGTCCTCGAGAAGCATGCCGATGCGGACCTGTTGGTGATGACCGGCGACCTTTGCAATCACGGTGATCCCGAAGCCTACGACATCCTCAAGGATATCCTGGCGCCCGTGCCGTTCGAAGTGCGCCTGATGCTCGGCAATCATGACGACCGGCCCAATTTCAGGGCGGCCTTCCCTGCCCATCCGGTCGATGCAAACGGATACGTACAGTCCTTCCTCGACACCGAGTTCGGGCGGCTTGTCTTTCTCGACAGCCATGAGGCGAGCGTCATCGGCGGTATCTACGGCGAAGACCGCATGGCGTTTCTGGACGAGGCGCTCGATAGCGCCGGCCAGCACCCGGTAACAGTCTTTATCCACCACCCGCCATTCGACTGCGGCATTGCCCATTTCGATCACATCGGCATGCATGATGACGGGCGTATCATGCGCCGGCTTTCCAGCCACAAAGCAGGCATCCGTCATATCGTGTTCGGCCATATCCACGTTCCAATGTCGGGAACGAGCGCCGAGGGCATCTCCTACAGCTCCGGTCAGGCCTGCGCCCATCGATTCGTGACAGACCTTGCCAATCCGATGCCGTTCTGGACGGGCGGCAATCCCTGCTACCGGATCATCAACCTCGATGGACATGGCCTGCGCGCCTACGCCGTGGAAGTGGGTGAGACGATCACCGGCCAGGCGCCGATCTGCGAAGGGCCTTGATTTCGGACGGTCGAGGCGAAGTCGTGCGCCTCGACCAAAGCCTGCGTCTTGCAGAGCCTGAAAGCAGGCGATGCGTCTTTTCCACCACAGACATCAGCCGTCGATCAGACTGCAACCGAAATACCCCCGGCGAGGCTCTTCTATCGGCCTTGGATGAACTTGACGTCTATCAGGTTTTCGCGGATGGAGGTCGTCCACATGCGCGGATGAGGACGACGCGCTCTACGGGAGGAAAACACGTGTTTCATGCGTTGAACAGACGGACGTTCGCTGGCGCCTTTGCGGCTGCCACCCTTGCAGCGACCTGGGCAACCGGTGCCTTTGCACAGGCCACCGAGGTCAAGATCGCCTACGCGCTGGCGCGCGATTCCCATTACGGCGCCGCCGCCGATGGCTGGGACAAATACGTTACCGAAACCAGCCAGGGCAAATTCAAGTTCACGCATTTCCCGTCCTCCGCACAGGGTGGCGAGCGCGAAGTCATCGAAGGCCTGCAGCTTGGAACCGGCGTCCAGGCCGTCGTCGTCTCCTCCGGGGCACTTTCCAACTTCGTACCCGAGATTGGCGTCACTGATATTCCGTTCCTGTTTCGCGACCTGACGCATGCGCGCGCCGTGCTGGACGGACCGATCGGTGAAGGCATCCTTGAAAAGTTCCGCGATCGCGAGCTGATCGCCCTTGCCTGGGGCGAGCAGGGCTTTCGCCACATCACCAACAACCGCCAGCCGATCGAAAAGCCGGAGGATCTGGCCGGGCTGAAGATCCGCACCATGGAAAATCCGGTCCATATCGCGGCCTTCAAGACGGCTGGTGCCGCACCGACGCCAATGTCCTGGCCGGAAGTCATTCCAGCCCTGCAGCAGGGCGCGATCGACGGACAGGAAAACCCGCTTTCGGTCATCGTCTCCGCCAAGCTCTGGGAAGTTCAGAAGTATCTGACGGTGTCCGGACACGTCTATTCGCCGGCAATGCTGATCGTGGCGCCATCGTTCTGGGAAAGCCTTTCCGAGGACGAACAGAAGATCTTTGCCGACGGCGCTTTGAAGGGCAAGGAAGCCATGCGCGCCTTTGTCGACGCCTCCGAGAAGAACGGCGTGGAAAAGGCGAAGGCTTCAGGCATGCAGGTCAACGTGCTCAGCGACGAGCAGAAGGCCGCGTTCCAGAAGTCGATCCAGTCCGCCTATGACGGTTACTACAAGACCTATACCAAGGAACTTGTCGACCAGATCATCGCCACGAAATAAGCGCGTCAACACTTCGACGGGCGCCCTCTTCAGGTGGACGCCCGTCAGCGGATCGATCCGAGGGGCGGTGCTTCGAGCGCCGGGGATGCAATGCAGAAATTCGAACGTATTTTCGTCGATCTCAATCGCTGGCTGCTGATCGCTATACTGTCTGCGATGGCGATCCTGGTGTTTCTCAACGTCTGCCTTCGGTTTCTCACCAATCAGTCGATCACCTGGTCGGACGAAGTTGCCCGCCACCTGATGATCTGGCTGACATTCATCGGAGCCGGCATTACGCTCAGGCACGGTTCGTTGACGGCGATCGACAACGTCCAGATCGCGGTCGGAGATCGCAAAGCCCGCATCCTTCGCATCATCTCGGCGATCATCATGTTCGCGTTCTTCGCGGTGATGATCTGGGCCGGCAAAACCTACGTTGGCCGCACGATGCTGCAGACGACGCCGTCCACGCAGATCCCCTTCGGCTATATCTATCTCGCGATCCCGATCGGCTTCACCCTTTTGACCATCCATCTTCTCCTGGTTCTGCGCACCTACGTCATCGGCGGCATGAGCGCGCTGCAGGGCGAAGACGACCTCCCGCCGGTTGCTGCCTGACCATGATGATTTCCATTCTCTTCGTTTCGTTTTTCATCCTGATGGCCGTCGGCGTGCCGATAGCCTTCACGCTGGCGATTTCGACCTGGCTCGCCGTCATTCTCGGCAGCCGCTATCCGCAGATCGTCGTGATCAAGGAAATGTTCTCAGGGGTGGACAGCTTCCCTCTGCTCGCCGTCCCGTTCTTTATCCTGGCGGCCGAACTGATGACGGGCGGTGCGCTTACCCATCACCTTCTGCGCCTTGCGGCGCAATTCGTCGGCCGTGCCCGCGGCGGGCTCGGTTATGCCAGCATCATCTCGACAACGCTGTTTGCCGGCATTTCCGGCTCGGCACTTGCAGCAGCGGCCGGACCGGGCGCGATGACGATCCGGATGATGGAGAAAAGCGGTTACGAGAAGCGCTACGCATCCGCTTTGGCTGCGGCTGTGGCGATCGTCGATCCGATCATCCCGCCGTCGATCACCATGATCATCTATGCCCTGCAGGACAATCGCGTTTCGGTCGGCGGCCTGTTCGTTGCGGGCGTCATTCCTGGTCTCCTGATCTCCGCCGCGATGTGCCTGGTGAACTTCTACATTTCCCGCAAGCGCAACTACCGCTCGATGGATCTGCGGCCGACGCTTGCCGAGATGGTAAGGACGACGGTCTACGCGATGCCGGCGGTTGCCCTGATCGTCATCGTCGTCGGCGGCATTCGCGCCGGGTACTTCACCCCGACCGAGGCATCCGTCATCGCGGTGTTCTATTCGCTGTTTTGCGGCATGTTCATCTACCGCTCCCTGCACATGCGGGATCTGCCTGATATCATCTTCCGTTCGGCGATGATCACCGTCGGCATTCTGCTCATCCTTGCTGCCGCACGCGCATTCGCCTGGGTGCTGATCATTGAAGGCGTGCCGCAATATATGGCGGACCTGATCATATCGTGGAACCTCAGCCCGATCATGTTCCTTCTCGCCGTCAACGTGCTGTTGCTGCTTTTCGGCACATTCATGGATCCCCTTCCCGGCGTCATGATCCTGGTGCCGATCCTGGCGCCCATCGCCTTCAGCCTGGGGATCGATCCGATCCACTTTGCGATGATCGTTATTCTCAACCTGACGATCGGGCTGATTACTCCGCCCGTCGGCCAGCTTCTCTATGTCGTGTCGGCCGCGGTCAGGATCAGGGTCAGCGAGATCTCGCGGGAAATGACACCGTTCCTCATCGCCTATGTCGTGATCCTGCTTGTGATCACCTTCATTCCGGCGCTGTCGACCTGGCTGCCCCGTCTCACCGGTTTTTGATTTGAAGCGCCCGGACATGACTGCGGCGACACTCGGTAACCAAGGCCGGATATCGCCACTAAAAGCACAGTTGTTTTCTGAAAAACACGGATAAATGTGGAACGCAGGTTCCCCGCTTGCTGTCATCGCATGTTGCCGCCATATAGACACCCATGACAGTCGATTCGAAGATATTTGTGGGCCTGAAGTCCATCCGCAAAAAGCCTGCGCCGCAGAGCGACACATCCGGGCCGAGATGCCAGTGGGATGGCTGCGAGAAGAAGGGTTCTCACCGCGCGCCGGTCGGCCAGGGCGGCGAAGGCCTGTATCTTCTATTCTGTCTCGAGCACATCAAGGACTACAACAAGGGCTACAACTTTTCCCCGGCCCAGTCGGATCCTGTGGTCGCCCGCTACCAGAAGGAAGCGGTCGCTGGCCAGCGCTCGACATTGGGCACCGGCGTCAAGCAGCCGACCGAGATCCCGATGCCGCTGACGACCCGCTCCGGGTCGGCAAAGGCGCTCAACGCGCGAAAGAGCGCGGAGCAGCGCAAGGCGCAAAAGGCGGAACAGCAGGCAAGAAAGCTCAAGGTTCTCGAAGCAAAGGCGTTCGAGACACTCGGACTTCCGCAAGACGCAACGCCCGCGCAGATCAGGCTCCGCTATAAAGAACGCCTCAAGATGCACCATCCCGATGCAAACCAGGGCAGCCGGACATCGGAAGACGAGCTTCGCGCATCGATCGAGGCGCACAAGATCCTCAAGCTGAACGGCTTCTGCTGAGGCTCGTTCATCGCTTCAGCTGCGCGTATGGAAGTTCGCCGCGATAGCTTTGTTCTATCGCGTAACCGATCTGTACTATTGACCAAAAATTTTCAGATGAGACACTTTCCTGCAGCGTGAAGCTGGGTCCGCCCATCTTGCACGTGTTTTGACCCCGTTGGCTGTCGTGGAGGGCGGCTTGCGGGATCAGCGGGGAGGCCGCTCATATGAACATGCATATTTCCGCCGGTGAATTCACCGCGCGGTCGCTGAGCATTATCGCAAGCCTGAAGCATTTCGAAGGGCCGATGCTGCCCATCCTGCATGCCATTCAGGCGGAGTTCGGTTACGTGCCGGATGAGGTCAAGCAGGTGATCGCGACCGAACTCAACCTGTCTCGCGCCGAGGTGCACGGCGTCGTCACCTTCTATCACGAATTCCGCGATCATCCGGCGGGCCGTCATGTGCTGAAGCTCTGTCGGGCCGAGGCCTGCCAGTCGATGGGCGGCGACCATATCGCGGATCGCGCCCGGCAGGTTCTCGGGATCGACTTTCACCAGACGACGCTCGATGGCGCGGTGACGCTGGAACCGGTCTACTGTCTCGGCCTCTGCGCCTGCGCACCGGCCGCAATGATGGACGGCGAACTCTATGGTCGGGTCGACGAGCAGTGTCTCGGCGACATGGTACGGGAGGCAAGGCGATGACGGTTACGATCTTCGTTCCGCGCGATGCCGCAGCTCTGGCGCTTGGCGCAGACAGGGTGGCAAAGGCCATCGCGCAGGAAATCGAAAGCCGCGGGTTGGATGCAAGACTGGTGCGCAACGGCTCGCGCGGCATGGTCTGGCTGGAGCCGCTGGTCGAGGTCGAGACGGACAGAGGGCGCGTTGCCTACGGTCCGGTCAAGACCGGCGACGTGGCGGGTCTGTTCGATGCCGGGTTGATGGATGGCGGAGGCCACGACCTCTGTCTCGGGCTGACGGAGGAAATTCCTTTCCTTCGTCAGCAGACCCGGCTGACCTTTGCCCGCTGCGGCATCACCGATCCCCTGTCGCTCGAGGATTACCAGCGGCACAACGGACTTGTGGGTCTTCGGAACGCCATCGCGATGTCGCAGGCCGAGATCGTCGCTCAGGTGACCGACAGCGGACTTCGCGGCCGCGGCGGTGCCGGTTTTCCGACCGGCATCAAGTGGAAGACGGTGATGGACGCGCCGGGCGCCCAGAAATACATCGTCTGCAATGCCGACGAGGGCGACAGTGGCACGTTTGCCGACCGGATGATCATGGAGGGCGACCCCTTCGTGCTGATAGAGGGCATGGCGATATCAGGCATCGCAACCGGTGCCACGAAGGGTTACGTCTACACCCGCTCGGAATATCCACACGCCATCGCCACGATGAGCGAAGCCGTCGAGATCGCCCGCGCGGCTGGCATCCTCGGGCCTTCGGTGATGGGCTCGGCCTACGCCTTCGACATCGAGATCCGCTCCGGCGCCGGCGCCTATGTCTGCGGCGAAGAAACGTCGCTCTTGAACTCTCTGGAAGGAAAGCGCGGCGTCGTCCGGGCAAAACCGCCGCTGCCGGCTTTGCAGGGCTTTCTCGGCCGGCCGACGGTGGTCAACAACGTCATCTCGCTTGCCTCCGTGCCTGTGATAATGGAGCGCGGCGCCGAATTTTACAGGGACTTCGGCATGGGCCGCTCACGCGGCACGATCCCGATCCAGATCGCCGGCAACGTCAAGCATGGCGGCCTGTTCGAGACGGCTTTCGGGCTGACCCTCGGCCAGATCATCGATGATATCGGTGGCGGCACGGCGACCGGGCGGCCGGTCAAGGCGGTGCAGGTGGGCGGCCCGCTCGGCGCTTACTTCCCACGCGAGCTGTTCGATACGCCCTTCGACTACGAGGCATTTGCCGAAAGAGGCGGGCTGATCGGCCATGCCGGCATCAGCGTTTTCGATGACAGTGCCGACATGCTGAAACAGGCCCGTTTCGCGATGGAGTTCTGCGCCATCGAAAGCTGCGGCAAGTGCACCCCCTGCCGGATCGGCTCCACCCGCGGCGTCGAGACGGTCGACAAGATCCGCGCCGGCATCGAGCCTGACAAGAACAAGGTGCTGCTGGAGGATCTCTGCAACACGATGAAGTTCGGCTCGCTCTGCGCGCTCGGCGGCTTCACGCCCTATCCTGTGATGAGCGCGATGAACCATTTTCCGGAGGATTTTGCGCCGGCACCGATGGTGGAGGCCGCGGAATGATGAGGAGTGCTCTGCATAGCAGACGAAAAGCCAACGATTTGGCTTTTCGAATGACGAATGCCCGCAGCTATAGCGAAGGGCGGGCAGCAAGACCCCTCCCGCTCGCTGTGCTCGCCGCCCTCCCCACAGGTGGGAGGGCTCAGATCGCTGCACTCGCTCGTTTCCGATTGGGTGAAGTCGGTGCGGCATCTGTTCGCCCCCCTTTTGGGGGAGATGGCCGGCAGGCCAGAGCGGGTCTTTCTCCCCGCCGCCCAATCCGCACCAACATGTTCAAACAGGAGACGCATCATGTCCCTCGTTCATGAAATCGACTACGGCACACCCGTTTCGAAATCCACCGAGACGGTGACGCTGACCATCGATGGTCGCCAGATCACCGTTCCCGCAGGCACCTCGATCATGCGGGCCTCGATGGAGGCCGGGATCCAGGTGCCCAAGCTCTGCGCCACCGACATGGTGGATGCGTTCGGGTCCTGCCGGCTCTGTCTCATCGAGGTCGAGGGCCGCAACGGAACTCCGGCCTCCTGCACCACGCCGGTCGCGCCCGGGATCGTCGTCCACACGCAGACGGAGCGGCTGAAACAGATCCGCAAGGGCGTGATGGAGCTCTATATCTCCGACCACCCGCTCGATTGCCTCACCTGCGCCGCTAACGGAGACTGCGAGCTGCAGGACATGGCGGGTGCCGTCGGGCTTCGCGACGTTCGCTATGGCTACGAGGGCGACAACCATGTGAGGGCCCGGACCGACGGCGCCATCAATGCCAAGTGGATGCCGAAGGACGAGTCGAACCCTTACTTCACCTACGACCCTTCCAAATGCATCGTCTGTTCGCGCTGCGTGCGCGCCTGCGAGGAAGTGCAGGGAACGTTTGCGCTGACGATCGAGGGCCGCGGTTTCGAAAGCCGTGTCTCGCCCGGTGCGCACGAACATTTCCTCGATTCCGAATGCGTCTCCTGCGGTGCCTGCGTGCAGGCCTGTCCGACGGCGACGCTAACCGAGAAATCGGTAATCGCCATCGGCCAGCCCGAGCATTCGACGGTCACGACCTGCGCCTATTGCGGTGTCGGCTGTTCGTTCAAGGCTGAAATGCGCGGCGAAGAACTGGTACGGATGGTACCGTGGAAGGACGGCCAGGCCAATCGCGGCCATTCCTGCGTCAAGGGACGGTTTGCCTATGGCTATGCGAGCCACAAGGACCGCATCCTCAATCCGATGATCCGCGAGAAAATTTCCGATCCGTGGCGGGAAGTCAGCTGGGAAGAAGCGTTCAGCCATGTCGCCTCGGAGTTCCGGCGCATCCAGTATCAGTATGGCCGCGAATCGATCGGCGGCATCACCTCGTCGCGTTGCACCAACGAAGAGACATTCCTCGTCCAGAAGCTGATCCGGGCCGGTTTCGGCAACAACAATGTCGATACCTGTGCCCGCGTCTGCCATTCGCCGACCGGTTATGGGCTCGGCCAGGCTTTCGGAACCTCGGCCGGAACGCAGAATTTCGACAGCGTCGAGCACACCGACGTGGTCATGATCATCGGCGCCAATCCGACCGACGGGCATCCGGTGTTCGGTTCGCGGCTGAAGAAGCGGTTGCGGCAGGGTGCAAAACTCATCGTCATCGATCCGCGCCGCACCGATATCGTCCGCTCGGCCCATGTCGAGGCGGCGTTCCACCTCCCCCTGAAGCCAGGCACCAATGTGGCTGTCATGACGGCGCTGGCGCATGTCATCGTCACCGAGGGGCTGTTTGCCGAAGCGTTCATCCGCGAGCGCTGCGACTGGTCGGAATTCGAGGATTGGGCAGCGTTTGTTTCGGAAGACGCGCACAGCCCGGAAGCGACGGAGGCCTATACCGGCGTGCCGGCAGATCTGCTGCGCGGTGCGGCCCGGCTGTTTGCGACCGGCGGCAATGGTTCGATCTATTACGGTCTCGGCGTCACCGAGCACAGCCAGGGCTCGACGACGGTGATGGCGATCGCGAACCTTGCCATGGTTACCGGCAATCTCGGCCGGCCCGGCGTCGGCGTCAATCCGCTGCGGGGACAGAACAACGTCCAGGGCGCCTGCGACATGGGCTCCTTCCCGCACGAACTGCCGGGCTATCGCCACATCTCCGACGATGCCACCCGCGAGACGTTCGAGAAACTGTGGGGTGTAACGCTCAACAACGAGCCGGGCCTGCGCATCCCTAACATGCTGGATGCCGCGGTCGAGGGCACGTTCAGGGGCATCTACATCCAGGGCGAGGATATCCTGCAGTCCGACCCCGACACGAAACACGTGTCAGCCGGGCTCGAGGCGATGGAATGCGTCGTCGTGCACGACCTGTTCCTCAACGAAACCGCCAATTACGCGCATGTCTTTCTGCCCGGCTCGACCTTCCTCGAAAAGGACGGCACGTTCACCAACGCGGAGCGCCGTATCAACCGGGTTCGCAAGGTGATGAGCCCGAAGAATGGCCTTGCCGACTGGGAAGTGACGCAGAAACTGGCGCAGGCGATGGGGCTGCCGTGGAACTACACCCATCCGTCGCAGGTGATGGACGAGATCGCCGCTACGACCCCGAGCTTTGCCAAGGTCTCCTACGACTATCTGGAAGAGATGGGCTCGGTGCAGTGGCCCTGCAACGAAGCGCATCCGCTGGGTTCTCCGATCATGCATGTCGACGGCTTCGTGCGCGGCAAGGGCAAGTTCATCCGCACGGAATATGTCGCGACCGACGAACGCACCGGGCCGCGTTTCCCGCTTCTGCTCACCACCGGCCGTATTCTGTCGCAGTACAACGTCGGGGCGCAGACGCGGCGGACCGACAACGTCGTCTGGCATGCGGAAGACCGTCTGGAAATCCATCCGCACGACGCCGAGCAGCGTGGCATCAAGGACGGCGACTGGATCAAGCTTGCCAGCCGGGCCGGCGATACGACACTGCGGACTCTCATCACCGACCGCGTGGCGCCGGGTGTCGTCTACACCACCTTCCACCATCCCGATACGCAGGCGAATGTGATCACCACCGACTATTCCGACTGGGCTACCAACTGTCCGGAATACAAGGTTACGGCAGTGCAGGTGTCTCCTTCCAATGGCCCGACGGAGTGGCAGCAGGACTACGGCGACCTGTCGCGCAGATCGCGACGCATCGCAGGTAAAATGGAGGCTGCCGAGTAATCGGAATTACCAATTGAAAATAGGCAATCGGTGAGGCCGCAGGGCTCTTGCAAACAGGTCAAGAACCAGATTAAGGGGGAGTGCCAATTTGTCGCAGAGTCCTATGACGCCACTGTTCGTCGCAAGTGCAGTTCTTGAAACTAGCCGTCGTAACGGAAACAGTGCAACTCGCTCAACCTCGGTACCAGCCAATCATACGATAGGTTTCAGCTATCACTGCAGCCGCGCTTCAACTGCGCGGATCTCCGGACCGTATCCGGCTGCTGCAATGACGGGTCGCCTGATCGCCATCGGAGCTTTTTCCGATGGTGCATGATCAGTTGGACGACACAGTGCCACATGAAACCCACGGCCACGAAAAGCTGGTCCGGATGGCAAACCAGATCGCCACGTTTTTCTTATCCCAGCCGGAGAGCGTGCGAACCAATGGCGTTGCGACGCATATCAACAAATTCTGGGAGCCGCGCATGCGCCGGCACCTATTCGAGCATCTCGATGCCGGCGGCGCAGGATTGCTGCCGCTTGTCGTCGAGGCTTCGACACTGATCCGCCGACCGGCAGAACCGAGCGGGACGGGTATGGGAACCAAAGAGGGAACGACCGGGGGTGTTTCCGGACGTTAGGGAACGGGGCCAGATGAAACCGCTTTCCGGGAGATCACACCGGAAAGCAAAGCGTAAGCTCGCCTTCAGCTGGAGGGCGGTGGTGAGCTCACGTTGAAAGCCATTACTCAGAGAGGGATCTTCTTTTATGGCAATTGCAGGAACAGCAGGAGGCCGCGCCGAAAGCGCCGGTCTCCTGGAGAAGGAACGTATTATCGCAAAACCGGGCTTCAACCGTTGGCTTGTGCCGCCGGCAGCCCTCGCTATCCACCTTTGCATCGGCATGGCCTACGGCTTCAGCGTCTTCTGGCTGCCGCTTTCGCGCGCCATTCCAGGTGCAGCCGACCCGTCATGCACCGGAATGAGCCTGCTGACGGCCCTGGTTACAACAAGCTGCAACTGGCGCGTTGCCGATCTCGGCTGGATCTACACGCTGTTCTTCGTGTTGCTGGGCTGCTCGGCTGCCATTTGGGGCGGCTGGCTTGAAAAGGTCGGTCCACGCAAGGCTGGTTTCGTCTCCGCCTGCTGCTGGTGCGGTGGCATTCTCGTCGCAGCCATGGGCGTCATGACCCATCAGCTGTGGATGATGTGGGTCGGCGCCGGCGTTATCGGCGGCATCGGTCTCGGTCTCGGCTATATCTCGCCGGTGTCAACGCTGATCAAGTGGTTCCCGGACCGTCGCGGCATGGCGACAGGCATGGCGATCATGGGCTTCGGCGGCGGCGCAATGATTGGCGCTCCGCTCGCAAACCTTCTGATGAACTTCTTCAAGACCGACGTGTCTGTCGGTGTGTGGCAGACTTTCATCGCCATGGCTGCGATCTATTTCTGCTTCATGATGGGCGGCGCCTTCGGCTACCGCATCCCGCCTGCAGGATGGCGTCCTGAAGGCTGGACACCGCCGGCTTCCAAGTCGACGATGATCACCACGAAACACGTTCACCTGCGTGACGCCCACAAGACAAAGCAGTTCTGGCTGATCTGGGCCGTGCTTTGCCTGAACGTCTCAGCTGGTATCGGCGTTATCGGCATGGCATCGCCGATGCTGCAGGAAATCTTCGCCGGTTCGCTGATCGGTCTGCCGGACGTCGCGTTCGCGCAGCTCGACGCTGGACAGAAGGCACAGATCGCAGCAATCGCTGCAGGCTTCACCGGCCTTCTGTCGCTCTTCAACATTGGCGGACGCTTTGTCTGGGCCTCGCTCTCCGACAAGCTCGGCCGCAAGAACACCTACTATACGTTCTTCATCCTCGGCATCATCCTCTATGCCACCGCACCGACACTTGCCAACCTCGGCAACAAGGGTCTGTTCGTTCTGGCATTCGGCATCATCCTTTCCATGTATGGCGGCGGCTTCGCAACCATCCCGGCCTATCTTGCCGATATCTTCGGAACCCAGTTCGTCGGCGCGATCCATGGTCGTCTTCTGACTGCCTGGGCGACTGCCGGCATCGTCGGTCCGGTCGTGGTGAACTACATCCGTGAAGCGCAGATTGCTGCCGGCGTTGCGCCGGGACCGGCTCTCTACACCGGAACGATGTATATCCTTGCAGGCATGCTCGTTCTTGGCCTTATCGCCAACTCGCTCGTGCGGCCGCTTGCCGACAAGTGGTTCATGTCGGACGACGAGGTTGCCTCGCTGCAGGCAAAGACTGCGGCTGCAAATGCCGGCCCGACCGGCTCGTTCGGCATCGGCAAGGGCGGCTTCTCCGCTCAGGCCGCTCTCGCCTGGGCCGTCGTCGGCATCCCCATGATCTGGGGCATCTGGGTCACGCTGAAAAGCAGCCTGGTTCTGTTCGGCTAAGCCAAAAACGCATGAGGGGCCGGCCCACCCGGCCGGCCCCTCATCACCAAAGCCTCCCGCGACGCCTAAAGCCGTGGCACACCTTCCGGCCTGATCTGCTTCTTCAGGGCCGCGATACGGAAGATCGCGTTTGCTGCGCCATAACCACGATAATCGCGCCGCTCAACGATCTCGAAGAAGAAGCCCTCACCGAACGTGCCGCTATAGAGCTGGAAATACTCGCCGTTCTCGTCGCGGTCGTAGAGAATGTTCTCCGCCTTCAGCCTCTCCGTCAGGTCGGGATCGAGACCAAAGCGGGTTTCCACATCGCCATAATAGTTCGGCGAGATCGGCAAGGGCCGGAAGCCGTTCGCCTTCAAGGCTGCGGCCGTCGCAAAGATATCCGCAGTTTCGAATGCCAGATGCTGGATGCCGGACCCGAATGTCTCCGCAATAAAATGCCCAGCAAGCGTTCGCCGGTTTTCCGCACCATTGAGGGTAATGCGAAGGTAGCCTTGCGGCGCTTCGACAACCTGGCTGCGCACCACGCCCGATGGGTCGATGATATCGACCATCGGCGTCTTCTGCATCTCGAAGATCGAGGTGTAGAAAAGCACCCAGGTGAGCATCTCCTCATACGCTACCGTCTGGGCGATATGATCGACGCTCAGGAGGTGGGCATCCTGCTTCTTATGCTCATCATCGACTGGGGCGAAATCGATATCCCAAATTCTGGAAAGATCTGTCTTGTCGTCGAGCAGGTAGATCAGCCCGCCGCCGACACCACGGATAGAGGGGATTGTTACCTCGCCGGTTTCGACCGGTTGATTGAACACTTCGGCGCCCAATGCCACCGCACGATCCATCGCATCGTGTGCGTCGTCCACCTTCAACGCCATTGCGTAGGCCGACGTCCCGTGGACGGCGTAGGATGCGCTGGCAAACCCCATCTCGTCCGTATTCAGCAGCAGTTTGATATTGCCCTGCGAGAACACGCTGACTTTTTTGCTGCGGTGTTGTGCGGACTTCGAAAAACCGAGCGTGCGCAGGATGCCGGCCAGTTCTCCCGCGTCCGCCTCGCTTGCCGAAAACTCAACGAAACCGACCCCTTGCACGGCGCTGCGGTCCGGCATGACCGGGAGGGTCAGGCCCGAAGCATTCGGATTGCGTCGCACCCGATCTCCAAGCGTGATCAGTGATCGGTGACCATCTGCGGCAATCGCTTTTGCCGAGCCGCCGCGGAACTGGTCGTTGAAGATCTCCAGCGAGAAATAGCCGTCATAGCCGGTTTCAGCGACGGCGCTGGTAAACGCTTCGACCTGCAGATCCCCCTCGCCCGGCATGTTGCGGAAGTGCCGGCTCCAGTAAAGCAGATCCATATCGATCAACGGCGCATCGGCCAGCTGCACGATGAAGATCTTTTCCTTCGGGATGGAGCGGATCGAATTGATGTCGATCTGCCGCGACAGAGTGTGGAAGCTGTCGAGGATGATGCCGATATTCGGGTGGTTGGTGCGCCGCACGACCTCCCAGGCATCGCGATGATCGGAAATGTGTTTGCCCCAGGCGAGCGCCTCGTAACCGACTTTGAGACCACGCTTGGCAGCACGTTCGCCCAGTTCGTGAAAATCCGCCACCGCCCGGTCGATACCGCCGAGCGCGAGCGGCGACACGTTCGAGCAGACGAGAACCAGATCGGTGCCCAGTTCCTGCATGATGTCGAACTTGCGTTCCGCCCGGTCGAACAGGCGCGAGCGGTGCGGTTCCGGCATGCCCTCGAAATCACGGAACGGCTGGAACAGGGTAATCTCAAGGCCGTGATCGCGCACCATGCGGCCGACATCGGCAGGCGTACCGTCGAAGGCCAGGAAGTCGTTTTCGAAGATCTCGACACCACTGAACCCCGCCTGCGCGATCGCTGCAAGTTTTTCCGGGAGTTCGCCGCTGATCGATACGGTCGCTATGGACGTCTTCATGACTTGCCCTCGTTTGCTTCAGCCTCGTTTACGGTGTGCCTCGCGGGCGCCCACTTTACTCTTCACGATTAATGATGCGACAGGATCTCGCCCAGGAATGCCCGGGTACGGGGATGAGCCGGAGCGCTGAAGAAACTTTCGGGATCATTTTCCTCGACGATCTCGCCGTCGGCCATGAAGATGACGCGGTCGGCGACCTGGCGGGCGAAACCCATTTCATGCGTCACGCAGATCATCGTCATGCCGTCGCGGGCGAGCGACACCATCGTATCGAGCACTTCCTTGACCATTTCAGGGTCAAGAGCCGAGGTTGGTTCGTCAAACAGCATTGCCTTGGGTTCCATGCAGAGAGCGCGGGCAATCGCGACGCGCTGCTGCTGGCCGCCGGAAAGCTGGGCCGGGTATTTGTCCGCCTGATCGCCGATGCGGACCCGTTCCAGATATTTGCGGGCCGTCTTTTCCGCCTCGGGACGCGACAGTTTGCGCACGCGCATGGGCGCGAGAATGCAGTTTTCGAGCACCGTCTTGTGCGGAAACAGGTTGAATTGCTGGAAGACCATCCCGACTTCGCGGCGCACCGCATCGATCGCCTTCTGGTCATCCTTCACGGTATGGCCCGATACGACGATCTTGCCACCCTGGCTTGCTTCCAGCCGGTTGATACAGCGGATCAGCGTCGACTTGCCCGATCCCGACGGACCGCAGAGAACAATCTTCTCACCCTTCGCCACCGTCAGGTTGACTTTCTTGAGGGCGTAGAATGCGCCGTACCACTTCTCCACGTCGCGCATCATGATCATCGGCTCTTTGCCGGTCGGCTGGGCGTTGGTGTTGGTCACAATTGCCATGGTCATTTTCCCTATTCTATCTTGCCAAACCGGCGGACATACGCCGCTCGATGCGTCGTCCCCACAGGGACAGCGGCCAACACATTGCGAAATACATGGCGCCGACGACGCCGAACACGAGAAGCGGCTGGTAGATCTGGTTGGAGACGATCGAACCTGCACGCGTCAGCTCGATGAAGCCGACGATGGCAGCCAGCGACGTGCCTTTCAGAAGCTGGACCAGGAAGCCGACGGTTGCCGGCAGCGACAGCTTGAACGCCTGCGGCATGATGACGTCGAACATCAGGCTGCGGGTGTGCAGGCCGAGCGCATCGGCGGCTTCGGTCTGGCCCTTCGGCACGGCCTCGATCGCGCCGCGCCAAATTTCGCCGAGAAATGCCGAAGCATGCGCGGTCAGCGCGATGCCGACGGCGGCCCAACCGGGCAGATCGAAGCCCAGAAGCGGTAGGCCGAAATAGGCGACGAAGAGCTGCATCAGAAGCGGCGTGCCTTGGAAGAGCCCGATCCAGCCGATTGCGATATAACGGACCAAGGCGATCCTCGACACCCGCATCAGCGCCACGATGACGCCCGAGATGATGCCGCCGACAAAGGCCATGGCGGTCAGGACAAGTGTCCAGCCGAGGCCTTGCAGCAGGTAGGTCAGTTCTTGGTATCCCATATCCTGGTCCTCCTCAGCGCTGCGGATAGTTGAAGGCACGCCGGCCGATGGCGGCAAGCGTCCACATGGTCACCATCGAAATGACGAGGTAGATGCCGGTCAGGGTGAAATAGGTCTCGAAACTGCGGAAGGTTTCAGCCTCGATACGCTGACCCACCGATGTCAGTTCGTAGGCCGAGATCGAAGTGCAGATCGCCGTCGTCAGCGTCAGCAGGATGAACTGGCTCGACAGCGAGGGATAGATGGCCCGCAGCGCCGGCTTCAGCACGATCATCCGGAAGACTTCGTGATTGTGGAGACCCAGCGCCAGCCCGGCTTCGGTCTGTCCCTTGGGAATGCTTTCCACACCACCGCGAATAATCTCGATCGCATAGGCGCCACCGTTCAACCCCAGCGCCAGAACAGCGGTCATGGTCGGATTGAGCCGGACGCCGGCGAGAGGCAGCGCAAAGAAGATGAAGTAGATCTGCACGAGGAAAGGCGTGTTGCGGATCACCTCGACGAAAGCTGTGACGAGAAAGGACGGGATGACCATGTTCGTTCTGAGGATCGCCACGCCCAGCACGCCGATGATGGTTGCGATTATCATGCCGGCCACGGCCAGGAACAGGGTTCCCAACGTGCCGTAGACCAGCGATTGCCAAGCATCCGTGACGACGCTGAAATCAAGTGTCATGTTCTACCTCCCTCATTGCCTTCACCATCGCCGCGTCTCAGTCCCAATCGGGTTCCCACTCGAAACGGGAATAGCGCTCGCCACGCGCCAGCGCATGAATGGCAGCCATGTCTTCCGACGACAGTTCAAAATCGAAAATGTCCATGTTGGACCGGATGTTTTCGGCCTTCGCGGAGCGCGGAATGGCACCGACATGGTCTTGCTGGACATGCCAGCGCAACGCGATCTGACCCGCCGATTTGCCGTATTTCTTCCCGACCTCCGTCAGCAGCTTGGAGCTGAACACCTTGCCGCGGGCAATCGGCTGATAGGCATTGAGCAGCATGTCGGCCCGGCGCATGCGCTCGAGCAGTTTTTCCTGCGACAGGAAGGGATGGTATTCGACCTGATTGCAAAACAGCTCTGCCTTGTGGACGTCGAGCGCCTCGTCAAGCAATGCCACGGTGAAATTGCTGACACCGATCAGCCTTGTCGTACCCTCGGATTTTGCCTGCGCGAATGCGTCGAGCGTTTCGCCAAGGGGCACGTCCTTGGTTGGCCAGTGAACGAGGAGCAGATCGACATAGTCGAAACCCAGCCGTTCCAGGCTCTCATCAACGCGGGCCGCGACCGTTTCCGGATCGAGATCGTTGAACCAGATCTTGGTTGTGACGAAGAGCTCTCCCCGTGCCACGCCGCTCTCGCGGATTGCGTTGCCGACTTCGACTTCGTTTCCATAGCGTATCGCGGTATCGATCTGGCGGTAACCGAGTTCGATGGCGGTACGGATCGCCGCCTCGCCTTCCGGTCCCTTCAGTTCGAATGTACCGAAGCCGAGGCTCGGGATCTCCACGCCCTGGATGGTCTTTATTTGCAAGCCGGTCATTGGCCCTCTTCGGATTCAGGTTCGAGAATTCTGCGCGACGCGATCAGCGTTCGCTTCGCCCATTCGGCGGCGGAAAGGCCAGCGGACTGCTCGTCGTTGGGGATTTCCACGGCAACCGGCAGATCGGCCGGCATGGCAGCAACCATGCCAGCAAGGTCGAGTTCCCCCTCGCCCGGCAGAAGCCGCGCATGGCGGGCTGTGTAGTTCAGTTCTTCCCGCGTATCCGGGATTTTGGCCGGAGCATCGCAGATCTGCGCGTAATTCAGCCACTTGCGCGGCACAGCAGTGATCTCTTCAATTGTCGTGCGGGCCCGCGAGACATGCAGCGTATCGATGATCACGCCCTGGTTCGGCTGGTCGGCAGCACTCAGGACGCGGGTGGCGGCTGCGAGATCCCGCAGCTCGGATTGCGGCATGAACTCCAGGTCCATCGACAGGCCGAACGGATGTGCCGCCTCGCACAGTTTGACAAACGAAGACGTCAGACGCCCTTCATCGGCATCATCGCCGGCGACAAGAATGGCGCGGGCGCCAAGCTGTCCGGCACATTCAAGAAACGGCAGCAGCGGTTCCGGATCGAAATCCGGCGAAATCCGGATCATCTCGACATCGAACACTGCGACGCCGCTGTCGGCCATCAGGCTGATCAGGGATTTCACCCGCGCCGGGTCATCCATCAGCGGGTAGGCAAGGCCACCCGGAAAGGCCGGCATCAGGCGCAGACCGAGATAGTCGTATCCGGCCTCAGCCGCCGCACGCACCGCTTCTTCCGGTGCAACGCCGAGTCCGGTCAGGAAAGAGAGGGACCACTTACGTTTCATGCCGCCACCTTTGCCGGTGCAAGCATTTCAGCGAGCGTCACCGTGCGATCCTCGCGTCCGGCGAGATCGACCGCAAGCGTCGCGGCAAGCGTCGACATGCCGTCGCGCGCGCTGATCAGCGGCTGTGCATCGCCACGGATCACATCGACGAAGTGATCAAGCTGGTTGACATAGGTCAGCGAGCCATCGCCGGGGCGGTATTCGCGAACCAGCGGATGCTGCCAGTGGTCGTTTTCCTCCGCGTGCCGCCACAAATACATGTCGGAGACAGACAGTGCTGCCTTTCGTCCGGCGAGGAAAAGGCAGGGACCGGGCTGTGCCGGATGATAAAGCGCCTGCCCGGACGTATATTCCCAGGCCCAGGGGCTGACGGCTGCGTCCGAGATCAGGAACGTGCCGAGCACGCCGTTGACGAAGCGGATCGAAATGCTTGCCGTGTCTTCGACCTCAAAGCCGCGGCGGGCCGAGGACGTGAAGGCGCGGATGCTTTCAATCTCGCCGACCAGATAGCGCAGGACGTCGATATCGTGGATGAGGTTTATCAACAACACGCCGCCGCCGCGCTTGCGACGCCATTCGGTGTTGAAATAGTCGTCCGGCTTGTCGAACAGGGTCATGCCGCTGACGGCGACCAAGGGCCCGAGCTCTCCGGCGTCGATGGCGCGTTTGGCGGAACGGATATCGGGGCTGTGGCGGCGCTGATGACCCACAAGGACGGCTACGCCGCTTCGCTCAGACGTCTCGACGATGCGGGCAGCCGAGACAATGCTTTCGGCGATCGGCTTCTCGATCATGCAGGGAACGCCGCGCTCGATGCAGGCGAGAGCGGCCGGTGTATGAAGATTTTTCGGCAGCGCGATGATGGCGCCGTCGGGCTTGGCCTCATCGAGCATGGTGTCGTAGTCGGTGAAGTACGGGACGGAGAGGCGCGCGGCGAGTTCGGCTGCAGCAGGCGACGGATCGCAGATCGCAGCGATTTCGGCGCGGCGGTTGGACACCAGGAGGTCGGCATGTTCGCGGCCGATCAGCCCGGCACCCATCAGACCGATGCGGGTCATTGCGTCATCTCCGCCATGGCCCGCAGGGCGAGGCGATAGCCATAGGCGCCGAAGCCTGCCATGACTGCCGTCGCCGTCTTGGAGACGAGCGACTTGTGATAGATTTCCTCGCGCTGATGCACGTTGGAAATGTGCAGCTCGATCTTCGGCTTGTCGAAGGTCTTCAGCGCATCAAGGATAGCGATCGACGTGAACGTATAGGCCGCCGGATTGATGATGATGCCGGCGGCATCATGGCGCGCCGCATGAATGGATTCGATGATCTCGCCTTCGAAATTCGACTGACGGAAATCGATCGCGACGCCGAGTTCGGCAGCGTCCGTTTCCAGCCAGCCACGAATTTCGTCGAGCGTCGTGCGGCCGTAGATATCCGGCTCGCGCTGACCGAGAAGATTAAGATTGGGTCCGTTCAAGATAAAGATCGTGCGCATGTCCATGCCTTTTGCTGCAGATCGGGGCGCGCTTTTCCAATCGCGGCTGCGCGCCCCGTTTCGTCATGCGGTCGTGGAATCGACGCTAACTTTTACTGTACGGTGAAGGGGATGCCTTCGAGCTTTTCCGGGAAGTTCGGAAGAGCGTCTGCTGCCAGCCACTTCTTGTTGATCGCTTCGAGACGGCCGTCGGCCTTGATCTTGTCGATGAACTTGTTCAGCCAGTCGTTGATTTCCTTGTCGCCCAGCTTGGTGGTGACGCCCATCCACTGTTCGTTGAAGACCAGCTTCTGTTCGTAGTCGTTGCCTGGCGATGCTCGGTCGAGATTGATCTTGTAGGTCGTGTTGCCACCGATCGCATCGACCTGGCCGGAGACGAGAGCCTGGATGTTGGAGCTGTCGTCGTCGAAGCGGCGGATGTTGGGAACGTCACCCAGAAGGGTGGTGATCGCCTTGTCCTGTGCCGCGCCGCGTGGCACGCCGATGCGCAGGCTCTTGGCGTCCTCGATCGCGGTGATCTTGTTCTTGGCGCTCGACAGAAGAATGATCTTCAGTCCTGCATAAGGCTTGCTGAACTGCACGGCCTTGGCGCGATCCGGATACATGCCCATCACGGCCATCTGCAGATCGACCTTGCCGGTCAGAAGGTTCGGGATGCGGGCCGAGACGGCGTTCGGTACGAACTCGACCTTGACGCCCATTTCCTCGCCGATCAGCTTGGCCACATCGACGTCATAGCCGATGTTCTGGCCGCTGGCGTCGATCGAGCCCCATGGTGCCTGTTCGCCCATGACGCCGACCCGGATGACGCCGGCGCTTTTGATCTTCTCAAGAGCCTGCGCATGGGCGGCTGACGCGCCGAGCGCCATGCTGACGCCCGCAACCAGCGTCAATGCGAGTGTGCGGAATGAAAATTTGCCTGGCATGAAATGTCCTCCTCAGGGTTGATGCCTTTTGATGCCTGGGCGGCGACTCCTCTTCGCAACCCAAACGGAAATACCCGTAATTCAATTAACCAACCAGTTGGTTGATGTCAATCGACGTGCTATTCCTGCTCGCGGATTGATTGCTTACACTTAAGCCGCTGCTCCCTGTTGCCTGCTGTGGTAACGGGGCCGAG
Source organism: Neorhizobium sp. DAR64860/K0K1 (assembly GCF_050500205.1). Classification (NCBI taxonomy): domain Bacteria; kingdom Pseudomonadati; phylum Pseudomonadota; class Alphaproteobacteria; order Hyphomicrobiales; family Rhizobiaceae; genus Neorhizobium; species Neorhizobium sp. DAR64860/K0K1. The sequence continues at coordinate 695,068 of NZ_CP191458.1, forward strand.
AGGCCGAGGAATTGAGATGACGACCACCGAAAACATGTCCACTGATACGAGTCTTGACCCGGGCCAAAGATCGCCGGAAAGGCGCAGACGCTTTTTGCTGGAATCGGCAATCACGGAATTTTCGACCTACGGTATCGGTGGCGCACGGGTCGATCGCATCGCTCAGCGCGCGAATTCCAACAAGGCCATGGTCTACCACTACTTCGGCAGCAAGGAGGATCTCTACCTTGCCGCGATGGAGCATCTTTACACCGGCATCCGCAGTGCCGAAGACGCGCTCGTGCTCGATCCGGAAGATCCCGTCGGTGCGATGAAGTCGCTGATCGGCTTTACCTTCCGGTATTATATCGACAACCCCGCCTTCGTCCGAATGATCAACACCGAAAACCTGCACGGCGCAGCGCATCTGCAGTCGGCCGGCGACATGAAGGGGCTTAACAGCTCGGTCGTGACGAAGGTCTCGACGATCCTCGATATCGGTGCCGCAAAGGGCCTTTTCCGACGCGTGGACCCTCTCGATCTCTACATCTCGATTTCCGCCCTCGGCTTTACCTATGTTTCCAATCGCCACACGCTGAAGGTCCTGTTCGGACGCGACCTCATGGCTGCAGACGCGGTCGAGGCACGCCTGGAAACCATGACCGACATGATCCTGCGATATGTCGCTGCGGACGGTCATCAGCCCCTCCCCGCGATCGATCGGTAATGGGCGACAGTCTGTGATATTCCCTGCCGGAGGGGAGTAACCGGGATCGGGCCCAGCAGAGCCTGATTGTCGGTAGCTTTGATATCCGGCGCCATCGGCACAGCTGGGCCGCCAAAATCAATGTTTGCGCCGGGGATCTCGGCTCTGATAGCTGCGATCACATCAGGCACGTCCTCGCAGGCACCGCCGACCGAAAACGCGTGCGCTCCCTCGAACGGTCGTGTTGCCGCAGCCGCGAAGGCTGCTGCAACATCGGCGACGAAAACGAGATCCTGCGGACCGGAATATCCGATCGTGTAGGCATTGCCGAGAACCGCTTCGCGGCAGGCAAGCGTTGGGCCCGCCGTAAGTCCGCTTTCGCGCCCTGGCCCGTAGACCACCGTCGGTCGGAGGCCAATGCTGGCAATGCCCGCATCGGCCCAGTACGCGCGGGCGCTTCCTTCGCAGGCAAGCTTGAAGGCACCGTAATGCGTGACCGGATGCGGCGTCGTTCCGTCATCGGGGCCAAAAACGGCAGCGCTGCTGGCATAGGCGATCCGCGCAATGCCGTTAGCCTTGGCTGCTTCGAACACGTTCAGCGTGCCGATCAGGTTCACCGTCGCGCCTAAAACAGGATCGCTCTTGCAGGGCGGCGTCAACAGAGCCGCGAGATGAATAATGGATGCGCAATCTTTTGCAGCGGCCTTCACCGCAGCGCCATCGGTTATATCGCCCTGAACCCACTCGACGTGATCCGCTTCGTCGCCAGCGATTTCCCGCAATATGCGGCGGTCGGTCGAACGGTCGAAGATCCGTACGTCATGCCCTTCGGCCTTCAACGCCTTGAGGATCCAGCCGCCCAAAAAGCCGGCGCCTCCCGTCACAAGTATCCGGGTCATGCGGCGCCCCGCATATCTTCCGAGGTGAGCGAGAAGGCGGTCTCATAGATATCAGTGACCGGCGCTTGAAGGATGCCGCTTTCGATCGCCAGCCGCTCCACCTCGGGCAAGGCCGCCCGCAGTCCTGCGCTCGACGACCCCTCGACCAGAACGACGACGTCGAAGACAGTCTCGTTCATTTCAGACCGCAATTCCGTTTCCTTGGTGCGAACGCTCGAAACCTCGTTGCGGGAAACACCGATATGGACGCAGGAGACACCACGCACCGCGAGCATCGTGTCCGCGAGTGCCTGAGCATTTGCCCGCAGCCGGGTCTCGCCATCGTCGCCCGAGAGATCGAAGCGGATCGTCGCCATGCTGCCACCGTCACCATGGCCGGCTTCAGCGATGCGTTCGCAGGCGACGCGCAGAAAATTACGGAAACTCGGCGCAACAGCCGTCGTCCAGGGTGTCGGGTTGTTCAAACGCTCGAGGTAGTCGGGGGAACGGAATGTCTCCAGTGTCTCGCCGGAATAGACGGTGCCGAAAACATAGCGTGAGGCAGAAGGAGCATGCAGCCGCTTGCCGGTCCTGAAACCCGGGATCGAAAGGCGCTCCGGCATATGTTCACGGGTATGCCATTCGATATATTCGGCATGCCCGCCCTCTTCGATGTCGTGCCAGATCGCCAGAAAGGCGTTGCCGTTCATTCCCATCGTCTTCTCCTCCCATTCACTCGCCCTGCATCCTCAGCGCTTGACAAGCCGGTCATTTGCGACCCATGTAGGCCACTAGAATGTTAGTATGCTACAAATGTCAAGCGCTAGGTTCCAACCAAACGGATGCGTGATGACAACGAACGAAAAGAAAGCGGCTCTTGGGAAACGGGTCGTAATGCCAGGGAGGAGATACACATGGCGAACCAGGAAACACCTCGCGTTGCGATCGTCACAGGGGGGGCCGGCGGGCTCGGATTTCCGATCGCAGCAAGACTTGCGGCCAAGGGCCACAAGGTCGCGCTATGGGACATCAACAAGGAACGGGTCGAAGAGGCTGCTGCCAAACTTCCGGGCGCCAAGGGTTATGTGGTCAACGTCATGGACCCCGCAGCCGTCGAGGAAGCTACGGTGCAAGCGGTCGCGGACCTGGGGCCGCTCGGCATTCTCGTGACCTGCGCCGGTCACAACGGCCCGCTCGAAAAATTCGTCGATTACCCGCATGACGGCTGGCGTTTTGTGATGTCGCTCAATCTCGATGCGGTATTCTACTGCTGCCAATCGGCGGTTCGGCAAATGCTGAAGACCGGCTATGGCCGCATCGTCAATATCGCCTCGATCGCCGGCAAGGAAGGCAATCCCAACGCGGTCGCCTACTCCGCTTCGAAGGCGGGTGTTATCGGCCTGACGAAATCGATCGGCAAGGAACTCGCAACGACGCAGATCCGCGTCAACTGCGTCACTCCGGCCGCGATCGAGACGGAAATGATGAACCAGCTGACACCCGAATTCAAAGCCTATGTGACAGCGAAGATCCCTGTCGGTCGCCTCGGCGAAGCGGAGGAAGTCGCATCGCTCGTCAACTGGCTGGCGTCTGAGGAATGCTCGTTCTCGACCGGCGCCGTGTTCGACGTCTCCGGCGGCCGCGCGACGTATTGAGGTCGCACAATGTATAAGCAACATCCCCTTTCGCTCGCCTATCTGACCGTGTTCGGTTGTCCTCCGGTCGAGAACGTCAGGATCGCAGCCGCCTGCGGTTACGATCTCGTCAGCCTGCGGCTGATTGCTCCACACGGGCTGGAGCTTGCCCATCCGATCGTTGGAAACCAGAAGCTGATCCGCGAAATCAACGCCGCGGCGTCGGACACGGGCATCTCGTTCTACGACGGCGAGGTGTTCACCCTCCTGCCGGAGACGGACATCAAAACCTGGCTTCCGGTGATCGAGACTGCCGGTGAATTCGCAATGCCGGTCATGCAGATCACCTGCGAGGACCCGGATCTTTCCCGTGCAGTGGACAATCTTGGCCGCATTGCCGACGCGGCTTCGCAATACGGCATCAAGATGGCGATCGAGTTCATGCGCTGGCGTTCCACTGCCAACATCCATGATGCAAGCCGCCTGGCGAGTGCGACGGGCCGGAACAATGTCGGCCTTCTGATAGACGCGCTGCACCTGTCACGCTCCGGCGGAAGCCCCGCTGATGTCGTGCGCCTGCCGAAGGGCCAGGCGCTGTATCTCCAGCTTTGCGACGCGCCAGCCGAGCAACCGGCAGACAACGCCGGTTGCATTGCCGAGGCACGCACTGCCCGGATGTTTCCAGGCGACGGCGGCCTGTGGTTGAAGGATCTGATGGCCGCCCTGCCCGCAGATGTCGTAATCAGCGTCGAGACCCCGCATAAAGGAGACGCGGCGCTCAGCTTCATGCAGCGCGCCGAAATAGGAATGGCTGCCACGCGGCGCTTCCTCGACGAGATCTCCACCTGACAAGCGCCCTCAGGGAATGTTGCCTCACTCCCTGAGGGCGCGTACAGAATTCGGTTATGCCGCGTCGGAGCGTATGATCCGCTCCGGGAAGGAAGGGACCGTAGGAATGGATGCAAAACCACGATCCTCGCTGGGCGCAAGGGTGACCGAGAGGCTGAGACGAGCCATCATCGATGGCGAGCTCGAGCTGGGTGACGCACTGTCGGAAGACAAGCTGGCGACCACGCTTGGCGTCAGTCGGAGCCCCGTGAAAGAAGCCTTCGCTACCCTTGAACAGCAGGGCCTCATCGATGTGCGTCCGCAAAGGGGAAGCTTCGTCTTCCTGCCGACCCGCGAAGACACGGAAAACCTGTGCGAATTCCGCAAGACGATCGAGATCGAGGCAGTTCGCCTCGCCATGTCGCGTCGTCGCGATGAAACGTTAAAGGCGATGCGGGCAGCTGCCGAAGACATGATGGCGGCGTGCGAGGCGGGCGACAACCATCGATCCGCCCGCGCTGATGATCATTTCCACGATGCATCGCTGGAGAATTGCGGCAACCCGTATCTGTTCAACGCCTACCAGCTCGTGTCGAGCAAGGTCGCAGCACTTCGATCGCACCGTTCCACGCTGCCCACGCGCAAAAATGCGAGTGCTGAACATATCGCCATCGTGGAGCTTCTGGAAAGCAATCGGATCACCGAAGGACTGGACATGCTTGGGACCCATGTCCTGATGATGGCGGTTCGGTACGGTATTGAGGAAGAGCCGCTACGACTTCCCGGTGGACGAGCCGCACGCAGCGCGAAACTCGACCATATCGGCCTTCTGCCGGACTAGTCCCGCAACCGGAACGGACGACAGGACAGATCCGTCTCAATCGTTGTTTACGATATCGGCGCGGTGTTTCTCCGGCACGCCTTTCGTCTTCTCAACTCTGTCTCGATGCAGCGCGGCGCGTGCGAGGAGAAGGAAGGTGGCCGGCGTCGTAACCGTGACGAAGATCCCGATGAGGATCTCGTGCATCATTGGTCGACCTGATGTCACGGAGAAAAAGATCATCGACGCGACCATGACGCCGCCCACACCCCAGCTGGTGCCGAGGGTTGGCGCATGGATGCGCTCGTAAAACGTCGGCAGCCGGAGAAAGCCGATGGCGCCGATCAGCGCCAGCGCCGCACCGACAAGCAGGAATACCGCGACCGCGATCGCGGCCCAGAGCGGCAGATCAGTGGCTTCACTCATTCGATCACCTCACCCCGCATCAGAAATTTGGCGAGCGCCACGGTTGCCACGAAACCCAGCATGCCGATCACCAGCGCCGCTTCGAAATAGATGACCCGACCCGTGCCGATCCCGAACGTGACGAGCATCAGCATCGCGTTGATGTAGAGCGTGTCCAAGGCAATGATCCTGTCCTGCGCCCTCGGGCCGCCGAACATGCGCACAGAGGCGATAGCCATGGCCGCAGCCAGCATCAATTGTGCGACAGCCACAGCTGTGAAGACGATGATGGCACTCATACGAAGATCTCCATCAAGAGCTTTTCATAGCGGTTCTTGACCATATCGCGCCACTTCGCCTCGTCGTCGAGATCGAGGACATGCAACAGCACGGTATTGTCATTGGAATCGTATTCCAGCCAGGCTGAGCCGGGCGTGCTCGTCAGAACGATCGCGAGCACCGCCAGCGAGAAATGGTTGTGCGTCTGCAGCTGGATCGTCAGGAAGGCCGGGTTATGCCGCCGCGAACCGCTCCTCAGGATGACTGCGGCAACCTGCGCGTTCGACTTTGCAACGTCGTAGAGCACCATCCCCAAAAGCTTCGGCAGAAGGTACCATTTGCCGAGTCTCGGCTTTTCCGGTCTCAGCGAAGCCATAGCCCAGCATGCAAAGACTGCGACCATCGTGCCGATAATCAGGTGGCCGAGCGTGAACCCGTTCAGCAGCAGCCACATGAGGACCAGGAAGACGGCAAGGATCGGGAAGGGAAACATCAATCGCCTCCCTGTCCGTTGCTGTCGGCGACGCCCTTCAGGACTGTCGCGTTTCTGACGGCGTTGATGTAATTTTCCGGGCTGGCAAGCGTCCGTATCGTCGTGTCCATGTACTGCATCGCGGGTCCAGCCTGAACCGTCAGCACCAGGGTAAGGCTCAGAAGGAACATGACCGGCACGATCTCGATGACCAGCACCCGCGGCACTGTTCCCTCGATCGAGCTCCAGAACGTCCTGATTCCAACACGCGTCATCGCGATAAGCGCTGCGACGCCTGACAGGATGACGAGAACGATGAGCGTCCAGACCGCAGCAGTCGGCGGCACGCCAATGGCGCCGGTGCCCATCATCGCGGACAACATCGCGAATTTGGCGATAAAGCCAGACAGCGGCGGCAGACCGGACAGAAGGATTGCACAAGCTGCAAAGCATATGCCGAGGATCGCCATCGTCCCGGGCATCGTGACCCCGTCGCCCTCTTGCGGCTCATCGTCGTCGGCGTCGCCGTAAGCTTCCATCGTCACGGTGAGGACGCTAGCGCCCGCATCCTGACCACGCTCGACAAGTTCGATCAGCATGAAGAAGGCGCTGATCGTCAGGGTCGAGCTCACGAGATAGAGGAGTGCGCCGGACGAGACCGCACCATCGTTGATGCCGAGCACCATCAGAAGCGTGCCGGACGACACCAGAACCGAATATCCGGCCAACCGGCCCAAGGCCTGCGACGCGAGCACGCCGATCGTTCCAAACACCACTGTCGCGATACCGCCGATGAGCAGGAATGTCGATCCGAACCCGGCCGATGGCCCGGTTTCAAACAGCAGCATGATCAGCCGCAAGATGACATAGATGCCGAGCTTGCTGAGGATCGCGAAAACGCCCGCGACGGGTGCCGAAGCGGCGCTGTAGGCGGTCGGAAGCCAGAAGCAGAGCGGCCACATGCCGGCCTTGATGAGAAATGCGATCCCGAGCACGCCGGCGCCGGCTTCCATCAGCATGCGTCGGTCCGGCTCGATCTGCGGAATGCGCGCTGCAAGGTCGGCCATATTCAGCGTGCCGGCTGTTCCGTAAATCAGGCTGACACCGATCAGGAAGAGAAGTGCGGCCGCAAGATTGACGGCGATGTAATGGAGGCCGGCCTTCACCCGCAGCGGACCCGAGCCGTGGAGAAGCAGACCATAGGATGCAGCCAGCATCACCTCGAAGAAAACAAAGAGGTTGAAGAGATCGCCGGTGAGGAATGCACCATCCACCCCCATCAGCAGCAGCTGGAACATGGTGTGGAAATGGGCGCCGACCGTATGCCAGCGGGCCATCGAATAGACGAGCGACGCAAGCGCCACCAGCGCCGTCAGAAGCAGCATCATCGCCGACAGCCCGTCGAGCACCAGCACGATCCCGAACGGGGCTGCCCAGTTGCCGAGCAGGTAGACGCCTTCGAAATCGCTCGGACCGCTCTCGATACGAAACAGCACGAACGAAACGCAGACGAGGATCACCACCGACGTCAGGCTGACCATCGCCTTGGCAACGCGCTGTCGTTCGTCGATGAACAACAGCACTGCCGCCGCAAGCAGCGGGACCAGGATCGGTGCTATGATGAGGTGATGCGCCCAGCCGTTCATGACGGGTCGCTCCTGCCGTCAACATGGTCGGAGCCGGTCAGGCCGCGGGAGGCGAGCAGCACGACCAGAAACAGTGCCGTCGTGGCAAAGCCGATAACGATTGCCGTCAGCACAAGTGCCTGGGGCACCGGATCCGCAAGGCTTGCGGTGGCCGTGCCGTCCACGAGAACCGGCGGCACATTCGTCTTCACCCCGCCGACGCTGAAGATGAACAGGTTGACGGCATAGGCCAAAAGGGAAAGCCCGACGATGACCTGATAGGTCCGTGGGCGCAGGATGAGCCACACGCCGCAAAAGGTCATGACGCCGATGGCGATGGAGAGAATGATTTCCATCAGGTTTCCTTCGTCTTTGCTGCATCGATTGCCCGCAGGCGATTGATGCGGATCGACTGGTGCGCCAACGCCACCATGATCAGAACCGTCGAGCCAACGACGAGCGAGAAGACGCCGAGATCAAACAGCAATGCCGTTGCCGCCGGCATTTTTCCGACAAGCGGGAGCTCGATATACTGGAAGTGCGAGGTGAGGAACGGGTAGCCGAAAGCCCAGGCTCCAATACCCGTCAAGGCGGCAGTCAGAAGGCCAGCACCCATCCAGCGCAGCGGCAGAATTCGGATCCGATCTTCTGCCCAGCGTGTTCCGCCGGCCAGATACTGCAGCAGGAAGGCGAGCGACAGCGTCAGTCCTGCCGAGAACCCGCCGCCCGGCATGTCGTGGCCACGCAGGAACAGATAGACAGCGAACATGATGATGACAGGGAAGAGCCACTGCATGATGACCGACGGGATCAGCATGTAGTCCCGAGCCGTATCGCCCGCAGACCGATCCGGCCGCTCTTCGTCGAAGCGGTTCTGTGCCCGCTGCTGCTCCGGCATCGCCATCGTATCGTCGGCCGGCCGGAAACGGCGAAGCAGCGCATAGACGGTGAGCGCCACCACGCCGAGAACTGCGATTTCGCCGAACGTATCGAAGCCGCGGAAGTCCACGAGGATCACGTTGACGACGTTCCGGCCTCCGCCCTGCGAATAGGCATTTTCGAGGAAGTAGTTGGCGATTGCATCCGGGACCGGCATCGTCATGACAGCATAGGACACGAAGGTCATGCCGACCCCGCAGAAGACGGCCAGCGCAAGATCCCGGAAGCGTCTCAGCCGCGCACGCACGGTAATCGGCGCATCGTTGATTTCGTTCCGCTTCGGCAACCAGCGCAGGCCGAGAAGGATCAGTACCGTCGTGATGATCTCGACCAGAAGCTGCGTGATCGCGAGATCAGGCGCCGACAGCCAAACAAACGTGACGCAGACGATCAGCCCGACGCCGCCAAGCATGACGAGCGCCGCGAGACGATGATATTTCGCGAGGAACGCGGTGCCGAGCGCCAGACAAATCCCGATCAACCAAATGGCCGCGAAGGCCTTGTCGACCCCGGAGAAGACGAAGGGCCGCGGCTCGAACCCGGAGAGCCAGAGCGGCAGGAGACCTGCGACAAAGCCGGTGAACACGACCCAGCGCAACTGCGGCTGCAGCTTGCGGGTACCGATCCGCCGCTCCGCGAGCCTTGCCCAGCGCCATGAGACTTCGACGAGGATACGCTCGAAAATGCGCTGTCCGCGGAAGCGTCTGAACACGGGCGCACCGTCTTTGCACTGCGCAAGATAGTTTCGAAGGAGGATGTAGATCAGCGCGCCAGCGACAAGAGCAACGATGCTCATGACGAGCGGAAGGTTGAAGCCGTGCCAGATCGAAAGGCTGTATTCAGGCGTATCCGGCCCGAGCACGCCCATCGCGGCCGCCTGCAGGATCGGTCCAACGGCGATCGCCGGAATGACGCCGACGACCAGGCACGCGACGACCAGAAGTTCGATCGGGAACAGCATCCAGTGCGGCGGCTCGTGCGGCTTTTCCTTGGGAAGACCAACTGGCTTCGGCCCGAAAAAGACGGTGTGAATGAAACGGAGCGAATAGGCGACGCTGAACGCACCGGCGAGAGTGGCGACGTAAGGAAGGATGCGGTCCAGGAACGAGTCCGCGTGGGTCTCGACCGCTTCTGCGAAGAACATCTCCTTCGACAGGAAGCCGTTCAGCAGCGGGACGCCCGCCATCGCCGCACTGGCGACCATGGCAAGTGTGCCGGTAATCGGCATGAACCGGAACAGTCCGCTCAATTTTCGCATATCACGCGTACCGGTCTCGTGGTCGATGATACCGGCTGCCATGAACAGCGACGCCTTGAAGGTCGCGTGGTTCAGCATGTGAAAGATCGCAGCGACCGTTGCCAGCGGGCTCCCGAGGCTGAGCAGCGTGGTGATCAGGCCGAGATGGCTGATCGTGGAATAGGCGAGCAGACCCTTCAGATCCTGCTGGAACATCGCGAAGTATGCGCCGAGCAGAAGCGTGATCATGCCGGCTGCACCGACGAGAATGAACCATTCGTAACTGCCGGACAGCGCCGGAGACATGCGCGCCAGGAGAAAGACCCCGGCCTTTACCATGGTCGCAGAATGGAGATAGGCCGATACCGGCGTCGGCGCCGCCATCGCGTTCGGCAGCCAGAAATGGAACGGAAACTGCGCGCTCTTTGTCAGAGCGCCGAGCAGGACGAAGACGAGTGCCGGGACATAGAGGGAATGCGCACGAATGACGTCGCCTGCCTCCAGGATCTTGTCGAGGTCGTAGCTTCCGACGATATTGCCGAGAAGCAGGAGGCCGACGAGAAGGCAGAACCCACCGATGCCGGTCACTGTCAGGGCCATACGCGCACCATCGCGGGCAGCGGAACTGTTGTGCCAGTAACTGATCAACAGGAACGAGAAGATGCTCGTCAGTTCCCAGAAGATCGAGAGGAGGATGACGTTGCCGGAAAGCACGATCCCCATCATGGCCCCCATGAAGGCCAGAAGGAACGAGAAAAAGCGCGGAACCGAGTCCTCTTCGGACATGTAGTATCGCGCGTAGATGACGACCAGCAAACCGATGCCGGCGATCAGTAGCGCGAACATCCACGCGAACCCATCAAGTCGCAACTTGAACTCGAGCCCGAGCTGCGGGATCCACTCGAACGTCAGACGGACAACCTGGCCCTCCGTGATCGAAGGGTAGGAGGCAATGACGATCAGAAGGCACGCAAGCGAAACCCCACCCGCGGTCCAGGAGGGCAGCACACGCGACGAAGTCTTCAGAAAAAATGCCGAAGCAAGACTGCCGACAAACGGCAGAACCAGAAGAACAAGCAGGAAATATGGCCCCAGCGTTATCCCAATGTGTCTGTTCCTCGTGTGTTTCGATGACCTGAGGGCGCACAATACGCGCCACTAGCAATCTCTCGAAAATTGACCTATATGATTTGTATTGACCAATATGGGCAGAATAGAGCGATGGGTCAAGCCGCGCAAACTTGTATATTGTCTCCAGCGCTTTGCCGGGCGGCCCGAGGGTTCCTCGACTGGACCCAGTCGGACCTTGCCGATCGCTCAGGCGTGTCGCGCAGCACCGTACGCGACTACGAGGGCCAGCGACACGATATTCACAGATCAACCGAGGCTCAGCTGCGCCAGGCGTTCGAAGGCGCGGGCCTTGCATTCGTCGTGACCGAGAATGGAATTGGGATCTGTCCCGGCGAACAGAAGCAAGAGTGCTGAGGCCGCCGATCGGCACCGCAAACCATTTCTGACCCCGGGAACCAAATTCGCGCCAAGAGCTTTCTCCCTACATGTGAGGGAGGGATTATCACATGAAAATTGCTCTGCTTTCCGCATCGTTCGCCGTCGTGAGCCTAGCCGTCGCGGCTTCCTACGTCCTGCCGTCGGGCAGCACCCTGGAACGCGGCCAACCCTACAAATACGCGATGGCACGCTAACGCATCTCTCAGGCGTTTGAGAAACTAGCGGCTCGCGCTGGCGTCTGACGCCGGGTCAGGTCGCTTTCAACGTTTCGCACATCTGGCTGGCGGCCTTGTGCCGCTCATGCAGCCCAGCTTCGGCCCAGCACGTCGATCCAGTTTTCGAATGCGATCTTCGCAATGTCTTCGCTAGAGAAGCCGTGTTTACGCAGGGCTTCGATCAGGCGCGGAAGGCCGCTTGCATCTTTCAATTCCGAAGGCACGGTCGTACCGTCGAAATCCGAGCCTAGCGCGACGTGATTGATTCCGATCCGCTCTGCGATATAGGCAATGTGCCGCACAAGCACATCGAGGCTCGTGCTTTCGTCTCTGCGCCCGTCGTCGCGCAAGAACAGGACACCGAAATTGATGCCGACGAGCCCGCCTGTATCGCGGATCGCGTCGAGCTGGCGGTCCGTGAGGTTTCGGCTGTGCGCAGAGAGCGCGTGCGCATTGGAATGGGATGCGACAAGCGGCGCCTTCGAGATTTTTGCGACGTCCCAGAAACCGGCCTCGTTCAAATGCGACAGATCGACCATAATCCTGAGGTCGTTGCACGCACGAATCAGGTCTCGTCCGGCGTCACTCAGGCCCGGGCCGATATCCGGCGTCGACGGGAACTTGAACGGAACGCCATAGGCAAAGATGTTCGGACGGCTCCAGACGGGACCAAGAGTTCGCAAGCCCGCTTGGTGAAGCACGTAAAGCGCATCGAGATCCCCGGCAATTGCTTCGGCGCCCTCGATATGCATCACAGCGGCAAAGCTGCCCGTTGCAATCGAGCGGCGGAGATCGTCCGCAGTCCGACAGACCTTGACCCCGCCGTTGGAACGGCGCTCGATATCCAACAGGATCCGAGCCATGGCGATGGTCTGGTTCAGCGCCTCGGGTTGAGCCGGGGTCGGAAAATCGCCGTTCTGGTCCTTTGCCATGGACGGCGACGGTACATAGATGGCGCAGAGACCGCCGGCCAATCCACCCTCGCGGGCGCGCGGCAGATCGATATGACCATCCTTCCGCCCGTCCAGAAAGTCACCGACAGGATCCTTCGCGTCACTGAGGCGCAGACGCAAGAGCACGTCGTTATGACCGTCGAAAACCGGAACGGGAGAGTTCGTCATCTGTGGAAAAGTCCTGGGGAATCATGATGCGGAAGACTTCTAGATAGGATCTCCGGCTCCGAAATACACCCGCGAGACACAGCGGAAAGAATTCGTTGCAGCCCTTTTATCATGCCCGCCTCAAGAGAAGCCGGAACATCGACGAGTCGAACCCGGTCAGGGCTTTGTCCGCAATGCGCAAGACGATCGACTGAAGTGCGAAAGCGGCAGCGGTCGTCGCAACGGCGCCCATCACCCCGAAATGCGGGACGAACAGGAAGAAGCCGGCAATCCGCACCACGACGCACACGGCCATGATCTGTAGATAGCGGCCTTCGTGGCCTGCCAGAAGCAGCATGATCACAGAGGGCCTCGTCGTTCCGAGCGCCGCAGTGCCGAGGCAGAGGACCAGCAGTTCCGGGAAATACGCAGCATAGGGCTCGTTTATCAGCAGAAGGGCGAAATAGCCGCCTACCAGAATGCCGATCAGGCCGATCGCGCTGAAGGCAAGGGTTATCCAGGCAAGGCTATCGAGCATCTTGTTGAGGGCCCGCTGTTCTCCGCGATAGTAGAGCCCCGGGAGATGGCGCGTTCCGAAAAGATTGACCGAGTCCGCAGCGGCCGCGAACAAATTGGCGAGGCGAACCGTCACGAAATAGGCCCCTGCGATTACCGGGTCCATCAGATAGCCGATGATGATCACGTCTATGTACTGATTAGTAGCTTCGAGAGACGTCGCAAGCCAGAAGCGGACCGATCGCGGAAGCCATAGCCGGTAGTCCGCAACCGCACGGATACGGTTAAAGTCCGGAAAACGATGCAGGATTCGTCCGCGGATCAGGTAGAGCTGCAGAAGGAGAGCAAGACCTGCTCCGACCGCCAAAGCCAGGAAGAGATGGGCCGTATCCGGGCGTGTCCCGCTGAAGAGACAGGCGAGCAGATAGAGGACGGGCACGCTCCCGACAATGGCGTTGCCCGCGCCGTCTCCCGAGGCAACGCCGATCTCGGTTCGCACAAGATGCATGCAGATCTGCAGCACGGAGACGATCATCATATAGATGACGCAGGTTATCGCTGTCTGGCCATCGACCAATGCGGAAGCCCAGAAATACTGACCGATCGCGACGATAACGGTGCCGCTGAGCGACAGAAGCAGCGTGAAGTAGAGCGCGCCTTTCAGCTTGGCGGCATTGCCTGCCGCCGTCATCTCGTTCCACATCCGCAGCACGAACGGCTCCTGTCCGGCGGCTGCCACGATGCAAAGCAGCCCCGCTGCGGAGTAGAGGATCGAGTAATGTCCGAACGCTTCGGGATCGAGAAGCCGAGCAGCAAGCGTGATCAGCGTGAAGTTGAGCAACACCATGCCGATCTTGACGCCGACGACGACAGCCATCCCGCCGATATCCGGCCGGCGGATAAGCGCGCCGATCCGACCGGCAAAGGTGCGGTGGGCAGCGGGCGCCACGTGGTCGGATGCATCACCGGACATTGGCGACCCCTTTTCTCAGGAAGTTCTTAAGCGGTTTCGCATGGTGATAAATGGCAGCGACCGCAGCTCCCTTGAGAGACAGGGCTACGGTGATATTGCGCATCGTCGTTTCCGTCGGGCGAAAATGCGTTTTGTACCCGGGATCGCCGAGGCAGAGATCCATTACTCTGTGGCCGTCCTGGTGGCGCAGCTGTGCGACGCGGTAAAGGATCTGCATTCCGGCCGAGATTTTCTGATGCTTCTTGATGTCGGATGCAAGCAGCGTTGCGTGAAACTCGCCGTCGCCTGCCAGCCCGAACAGGGCAGCGACAGGTTCTCCAGCGAGATAGCTGACGTAGAGCACAGCTTCTCCTGAAGCCGCCGCTGCGACGGCATAATCACGATAGAGATCGAAATATTCATGGCGATCCAGCAGGTTCTCCGAATAACGGTCCTGTCGCGCCTCCCGAAGGAAGTCGAAGACCGCGCGGATTTCCTGCTCGTGCGTAATGGCTTTGTGCAGGTAGGGGCCGTAGGCTGCTTCCGTCTGTCGGTGCAACCTGCCAAGGTTCTTGGTGAAGTTGCGGTTCATCACCTTTAGGCGCCAATGGTCGAAATCGTCGCCGATATCGAACGCGTAGGCAGAGTTCTCTCCCCGGCTTTCGCGAGCCCCCTTGAACAGACGCTGGATGTCGAAGCCATCGGCACGAACCTTGCGGAACATCAGCAGGTCGGCACCGCGAAGCGTTTCGCGCAACGCCTTTAGAACGGCCGGTGATGCGGCGATCTGCTCGAAACGCTCCGCGTCGCAGACGATCGTGTTGTAGTCGCTGATACCGAAATCCGCAGGCTGGATTATCATCACCCCGGATGAGCGCTGCATCACGAGGGGAAGCACGGCAAGGAGACTGTCGTCGGCTTCGTTGCGGAACGTCACCGTCCGCTGCTTCGCGCCCAGGGAAGGACCGAGGCGCCTGTGCAGCATGTCGAGCCACATCGGCGCCTGAAAGGCAGTGCCCTTCCCTTCCGAATAGAGGCGGCGATATTCCGGCCCTGAAAAATCGAACGTCTCTTCTACGGTGACTTTCATGGATTCAGGGCTTTTCTCGATCGTATTCTGTCGGGGAGTTGGTCTTCGGTAGTTTGTCCTGTTCTCAGGTCAATGCGACCCGACCGCCTTCGGCCGATGCATCAAGCTTGAAATCGCGCTTGACGACGACATCACCCTTTTTCTGCTTCCCAGCCTTCTTCCAGGCAAAAGCAGCCACCGCCTTCGGATAGACATGCAGGCCCGAATTTTCGGTCGACAGGCCCTTCACGCCGAGCGTGCGGCGAAACACGCCGTTGCCATAATGGACCGCGTAGGAATTCCAGATCTGCTTCGTCCAATGCTCCATCGTCACGGAGATGTTCATGCAATCATGGTTCTGTACGCGATGCGGTGCATAGAGCGGCCATGTCACCATTTCTCCCGGATGCAGATCGACAGCCGTTGCGTATTCGTCGAACCACGTCTCGTAGGGCATTTTTTCATCGGTCTCGCGCAGCAGGATCTTCTCCACCTGCATCGGGCGCAGAAACACCTCCGAGCGCGGGTAAAGATAGACCCGCTTGCTGCCCTCGATCTGCCAAAGCGACTGGCCCTGGATATCGGCGTGGTAGAAGACGTTGGCGTTGGGAGACGAGACGAGCACTCCGAGATTGCGTTTGAAGGTCTCGAACCCGGGCATGCGGCCGGCGAATTCGGAAAAGATCGTGTCGAGCAAACGGTCATATTCCGGCGCCCAGTCCATCACGCGGCGAATGTTCATCCACATGCGGCCCTTTTCGACTGCAGCGAGTGCCTCAGCGCCCGAAATGCCGTTGCGGACGCCATAAAGTCGCGATGCGTTGGTGATGTCGTCGGACATGGATTCCAGCCCGAACTCGCTATCCGGGCAGCGTTCGATCAACTTGCCAACAGCCTCCCTCGAGAACAGACCCGTTTCAAGGAGGCGATGATTGAGCTTGACGATCTCATTGCCGAACAAACGCGCGTGGCGGTCTTCCCAGTTGGCAATGATGTCCTTGTTCATGAGCATAGAATTCATTGAAATCCACTCCCTAACATCCGTTCGTCACCAAGGGTCGACAATCGGTCTTGATACTTTCAGGATATCTTCGCTGGAACAGATAAAGCGAAGGGCTGACCTTGCTCTCAGATACAGCACTCCGGCCAGCGATGGGTGAACGCGGGCTTTGTTCTTTCCAAATCGGTTAACATGGAGTGAGGCCGACCATTAAAATCCGCCCTATTCTCTCGGGCAGAACTGCGACCCATCAGGCGTCCGGGTTCCACCGATACGAGCGCGGCGCAGGCGATGGCTCGTCCGGGAGCATCGACAACAACGAACCGGTGCGTGGTGCAGGCTTGCGCTCGATCTCTTTCGGATAGTCTTCGTCCAGCGTCTCGGTGCGGGCGTGTTCCGGCCCCCGTTGCGGATGATTGACATCCATCGCGATGCCGAAAGCGAGCACGCCGAGTGCACCCAATGTCAGTCCGACTCCGGCGCCGAAAACGGCCGCCTGCGCGATGCTCGGCGGCCAGCTCCGCTCTCTCGGAGCGATGGGAGCAGAGATTACACGGAGATTGGTCGTATCGAGCTGTTGCCGTTCGGCTGCCATCCGCGCTCGTCCGAGGAATGCTTCGTAGACTGCGGCTCTCGCAGATGCCTCTCGCGACAATTCCCTCAGACGCACCTGCGCATCGTTATCCGAGAACACACTGGTAGAAACGGTCTCCGATTCACCTTCGAGCTTTTCGACAACCGCCTTTGCCTGATCGTATTCGTTGCGGGCAGCAAGCGTCAGCCGGGACATTTCCCGGGCGATTTCCTGGTCAAGCGACTGCAGCCGCGACTGAACCGCGGCCCTTCTCGGATGCCTTGTACCGAAAGTCAGCAACTGTTCGTCGGCTTCCTGCTTAAGGGTCGAATACTGGGCCCGCAGCGCGGCAAGCGTTGCGGACTGCATCGCCAAGGAATCGTTGCCACCGGCAAGCATCTGCTTGTAGCGCGAGTCAGCGGCGATCAGACGTTCGCGAGCCTCGCGCAACTGGGTGTCCACCTGGACCATGGAACGGCTGCTGGAAAGCTCGCCCTGCGAAGAGCGAAGGCCGCTTTCGCGCCGAAATGTTTCGACGGCCTCTTCGGCCTCGATGACACCCTTCTTCAGCTCGGTGAGCCGTGCAAGAAGCGAATCTGTCGTTCTCTTGGCGCCGTCAACATCGCCGGCATTGAGTTCGGCCTTGAATTCCTCGATCAGCGCTTGCGAGATCCGGATGGATTTTTCGGCATCCCATGTCCAGACCGACATGAACAGCACGAAGGATTTCTCATCCCGCTGGGCTGCAAGTCTCTTGTTGAGAGATTCCAGCGCGATGATTCTCGGGTCGACCGGCGTCGCGGGTCCACCGAAGCTGAACAGGCTAAAACCGCCGGCTGGAACGAATTCGATATCGTTGGTGAGATCGAGCTTTTCGATCACCCGGAGAAGCACGTTGCGCGACAGCAGGGTTTGAAGCTTGCTGTCGGCATTGAGGAGCAGCGTTTCGCGCATCTCGTTGCGCGAACCCGTCTCTTCGCCCACGATCTGCAGACCGGCGGGATCGATGACGAGTTCACTCGTCACCGTATAACGCGGCTTGGAAATGACCGTGTAGGAAACTGCAAGCACCAATCCGATGAGGGCAGCTGCGACGATCCAGCGGAATTTTTGGCGCAGCCAATAGGCCAGCCGCCCCAGATCGATCTGAAGGTAGTTTGTCAGCCCTTCAGGTGCGGAGCTGTTCGACCGAGCTGGATATGGAGGCTGCATTCGGTTCACGTCTCACGGCTAATGGCAGAGCACCGGCTCTCTCATTCCACCGCATTTATCACAGCCTGTGCTTAAGATTGTTTTAAGACAAGCCTGACCGATCGAACGGATAACCTTGCCGACGACCCGCCGCTTAATGCCGGTTTAAGGGTTTCAGGAGTAGGGACTTTGAGGCATTTGGATTAACGGATACGAGGCGGATTTTGAAATGGCGCATCGCTATATCGCACCGGCCATGTTCCTGCTTCTGCTTCTTTCCATGTGGGTGCCGGCCGAAGAGCTGAAGCTGCCCTCCTGGACGGAGCAGGCCCGTTATCTCGTCTTCCTGATGCTCTCCGGCTGGATCGTCGTGGTGGCGTTTATCAAGGTGGGGCTCAGGATCCCCTCCGGCATAGAATGCACCCTGCTTGCAGCGTTCCTTCTCTATGTCAGTTTTTCCGCGGTGTGGGGCGTGCAGAGTGCCGACAGCTACATCAAGGCAATCCTGATCTTCAACGCGCTGGTGACGTCGCTTGCGATCGCCAACACGCTTACGCTCGAACAGTCGCTGCGGGTCATGTTCGCGGCGCTCTCCACCTTCGTTGTCGTCTGCGTTCTGGTCGCGCTGCTGGTCCCTTCGATCGGTGTCGACAGCAGCTGGGAGCATGCGGGAAAGTGGCGCGGCATTGCCGGGCAAAAGAACGGGCTCGCAGCATATGCGGCCTACGCGCTGATCGCGGGCGTTGGTCTTCCCCTGCGCCAACGCGTCACGCCGCTCGCGCAATGGGGCGCGCTTGTCGGTCGTATAGCAATGGTCGGGATCGCCTTGCTCGCGGTCTATATGGCAGGATCGCGCGGCGGCCAGCTTATATCAGTTCTGGGCGTCGCATCGATTGTGATTTCCAGACTGCCAAAGCTCCTCCAGAGACTAGCACTGCTCACCGGTCTCCTGTTCGCGATACCGATCATCAATCTCGTCTCGACGACGTTCGTGGTCGATGCCGACAAGATCGGCGTTGCAGGCATCACTGTCGATACCAACAGCCGCATGAAGATCTGGAGCTACGGCTTTCGTGAATTGCAGGGACGCGAGATCTTCGGCTTCGGCCTTGACAGCTTCTGGACTCCGGAACGCCTGACGAGCTTCAAAAGCGTCTATGGCTGGGTGCTCGACAACTTCCACAACGGCTATATCACGCTCATCATCGAAGGCGGCATCGCCGGCTTCCTGCTGTTTCTCGCAGCACTGTCAGCGACCTATCTTCTGCTCGTCGTATCGGTCGGAAATGTCAGAGACAAGTTCATCGGCCTGTCGTTTGCCTACGTCAACATGTACACCGTCAACAACCTCGTCGAGAACGAAATCGGTCGGTCGACGTCTCTCCTGATCTTCATCTTTCTCATCCTTGTCTTCTCGATCAGGCGACAAGTGTACCAGCACTATCCAGGACTTCAAAAAGCAGACGCAGCCTATCTGCATGGCGGCGTCCGAGTTCATCGCGGTCGTTTGCCGGCATCAACGTGAGAAGTGAAATAGTACGTTTACGATACCCGCACAAATCATCGTTACTGTTGGAAACGATGCTGTTAGCCTATTGTTTAGACGAACAATCTACTATTGCCCCACCAATTAGGAGTTGAAATTGTCCAACCGAGCCAGGCAGCCGAGGCGTGTGCTTTTTCTGCAAACTCAGGCGGAATTGGCGGGCGCGCAGGAGATCTCGCGGCTTCTCGGCCAGGAGCTTTCGCGTGGGCAACTGACGGGTGTGCCGGAATACGAAACGCACCATCTTTTCCTGTACCGGAAGACCGATGGCTGCGATCACTTCCCCAATGTCCATTTTGCAGCACCCCGCAGGCCTCAAAGCCTCGGCGAATGTCTCACCTTCGCGCGGAATTTTTTCTCCATCGTGCGCAAGATCAAGCCGGATACGATGTTGACCTTTCAGCACTACGGCAATGTGCTCGGTGCACTTGTCGGGCGGGTAATGGGCATTCCCTATATCGTCGCAAATCAGGTGTCCTCGCCCGCAACCGTGAACCGCTTTGTTGGCCTGGCCGATCGCATCCTCGGCACACTTGGTTTCTATGACGTGATAACCGTCAACTCCCATGCGACCTGGAATTACTTCCAGTCCTATGCACGAAGCTACCGCAAACGGCTGGTCCATATTCCGCATGGCTTTGCGCAGAAAACCACGTCGTTATCGAAAGAGAAGGCAAGGGACTGTTTCGATTTGCCCAAGGATGTGACGATCATGGGAACGGTCGCCCGGTTGCATCCTCTGAAGCGCATTGATCTGGCAATCTCAACACTGCCGCATGTGCCAAATCTGCACCTGGCCATTGCCGGCCAAGGCCCACACAGAGAATGCCTCGAGGCTCTCGCCCATACGCTTGGCGTTGCAGACCGTGTCCATTTCGCAGGAGAGGTCAACCCGGAGCAGATCGGGACTTTCCTTGCGTGTCTCGACGTCTTCGCGTTTCCGACGGCCGCAGAGACATTCGGGCTTGCAGCCGTTGAGGCCGCGCAGGCAGGCGTGCCTGTCATTGCGAACGACATGCCGGTGCTGCGCGAAGTCCTGCAGGTGGAAAGATCTGCCTGTGCCGTGTTCGTCGATGCCGAAAACACTGATAAGTTCGTCAGCTGCATCGAGTTGCTGCTCGCAGACAAGGCGCTGTATGACCGGCTCTCCGCATCGGGACGCGAACTCGCCGAACGTTACTCTCTCAATTTGATGGTCAGCGAGTACACAAAGATCATCATCAAGAGCAACGCTGAAAAAGGGGCTCCCCGCCGCTCTTCTGCGTTCAAGACGTCGAGTTGAGGTCATGCGCCGCGCAAAACGTCCGCGCCTCACGACTTGCAAGAAAATCCCAGTAATACGCAGTATCGTTCGAATGCTAAGTATCGTGTTTAGCCTCTCTTGAGCTTTCGCTGTCTTTATCGTCACTATACGAGTGAACCGGAAAACCTATGGCCGAGAGCGCGCAGCGACGTCCGACACGTCTTCTCTTTATCCAGACGCAAGCTGAAGCAGCGGGCGCTCAGGAGATCACGCGCCTTCTCGCCGAACAGCTGTCGAAACCAGCGATTTCCGGACAGCCCGAATTCGAGGCGCATCACCTGTTCCTCTATCGCAAGACCAGCGGCTGCGACCACTTCGAAAATGCGCATTTTGCGGCCGATCCGAGACCGCAGGGGATTTCGCAGAACCTTGCCATGCTTCGTCGTCTGTCGCAGCTCGTGCGCACGATAAAGCCCGACGTGATGCTGACCTTTCAGCATTTCGGCAATGTTGTCGCAGCTCCGGTCGGTCGCTTGCTCGGCGTACCACTGATCATTGCCAACCACGTCTCACCGCAGGCGACGATTTCCCGGCCGGTCGCCCTTGTCGATAAGGTGCTTGGCATTGCCGGCTGCTACGACGAGATCACTGTAAATTCGAAGGCCACCTGGCTGGACTACCAAGGACACCCGGCATCCTACAAGCGTCGACTGACCTATGTTCCGCACGGCTTTGCCGACAGAACCGTTTCGATGACGCAGCAGGAAGCGCGGGCAAAATTCGGCCTTCCAGCCGACGTCCCGATCATCGGAAGCGTCGCCCGTCTCAACGCCATCAAAAGAATTGATCTCGCCATCAGATTGTTGCCGGTCATGCCGGATGTCCATCTGGCACTGGCAGGTCAGGGACCGGAAGCGCCACGACTGCGAGCTCTCGGCGCAGAACTCGGCGTTTGGGATCGGCTTCATTTCGTAGGCGAGATGCCGTCCAGCGAAATCGGCGCCTTCCTGAAAAGCCTCGACGTCTTCGTTTTCCCGACGTCTGGAGAGACGTTCGGCCTCGCGCCGGTGGAAGCCGCTCAGGCCGGCATTCCGGTTGTGAGTTCCGACTTGTCCGTCATGCGAGAAGTCTTGGAGGTCAGGGGAGAGCCCTGTGCCCTTTTCGTCGATACGACCGATACGGCGTCATTTGCAAAAGCAGTTCGCGCTGTACTTTCCGATCCCCTTCTGCGGCAAAGGCTATCGGAGTGCGGGCAGCGGCTGCGCGAACAACACTCGCTCGATGCAATGGTCGACGGCTACCGGCGCCTGATCCGGCGACAGCCGAAAACATCGGAAGACAGGTTGCAGGCGTCCGGACAGCTTCAGAAATAAATGACGATGGACAGCGTTTCAAACTCCGTCCCTCCGCTGACCATCGAGATTGTGGCGGAGCGCTCGTCCACATCGGCGTGGATACAGTGGCTCTGCCGTCGGCTTGAGCAGCGCGCCGCCGGTACCACGGTGCGCCTTCAATTGGTCCAAGGGGCTGATCAGGCAGCGCAGCCTGCCCTCGAAAGCCTTTTGCAGCTTGAGAAGATGGTGCTTCGACGCCATCAGCCGTGCCTCTGTGACCGTATTGAGCCGGATGCGCTGGCGGACTGGCGAACCCGGTCAGACAACACAGCTCCGGATATTGTCATCGACCTCACATCGAACCGAAGCGCATCCCCCCGATCGACACGGATCTATCGGCCGTTGTTCAACGGCCACGCCGGTGAATTCAGTCTCGCTTCGGCGCTGTTTTTCGAGGGAACACCGCATATCGAGATTGAGTGCACCCTGCCTTCCGGCGAGCGCTGGATTGTTGCCGATGGCTTTGCGTCCCTCGAAGCTGCGGCTGGTATCGGTGGCGCGATGGAAGCCGTTTGGTCACGGACAGCCATCCTTCTCATCAAGGCTTTGCCGGAAGAACCGCGCGCGCCGCGTATTGCAGACAACACGGCCCAGCCACACGCACGCGCTATCACCCGCAAAGCGGTGACTGTTCGTAGCGCCAAGATGCTGGCATCTGCCGCGGCCCGCGCTGCCTATCGGCTATGCTGCCACGCTCCCCACTGGCGGATCGGATGGCGTCGGGTCGCCTCTGACAATG
Source organism: Neorhizobium sp. DAR64860/K0K1 (assembly GCF_050500205.1). NCBI lineage: Bacteria > Pseudomonadati > Pseudomonadota > Alphaproteobacteria > Hyphomicrobiales > Rhizobiaceae > Neorhizobium > Neorhizobium sp. DAR64860/K0K1. Next base: position 717,918 of record NZ_CP191458.1, read on the forward strand.
ACGTTTGGCAACGACGCGACCTCGGCGGGACACCCTGGGAGGTTCTCGCGGACCCAATCGACCATTTTTACGCAGACCCGTTTCCGTTTCGTTGGCAGGGCAAGGACTATCTCTTCTTCGAGGATCTTGATCAGAAGACCCAGAAGGGCATCATCAGCGTCGTCGAGTTTGACGAACAAGGACGGCCGGGCCCAGCCATCCCTGTTCTGGAAGAGTCCTGGCATCTGTCTTATCCGTTCCTCATCGAAGCGGATGGTGAGATCTGGATGGTTCCGGAGGCGTCTCTCAGCGGCGAGATTTCCATCTACAGGGCAACGCGCTTTCCGTTCGGCTGGGAAAAACACGCGACACTTGTTTCCGGCATCGAGGCCGCCGATGCGACGATCATCCAGCACGCGGGAAAGTTCTGGATGTTCGCTGTGACAAGGGATGGTATCGGCGGCTATTCCGATACGCTCTGCTTATGGTCGGCGGAAACGCTTCTCGGCCCCTGGCGACCGCACGCCGCGAACCCGCTTGTCATCAACGACCGATCCGCGAGACCCGCGGGCAACATGATATGGCGCGACGGCAAACTGCTGCGTCCCGTGCAGGATTGCCGCAACGGCTATGGGGCAGCTTTGAGCCTTGCCGAAGTGACGCGCCTGGATGACGAACGGTTCGATCAGGTGATCGTAAAGCACTTGAGCCCCGGCAAGCACTGGCCCGGCCGAAAGCTGCATACGCTGAATGGCAATGGTTACATGGAAGCGATCGACGGAAGCATTATCCGCCCGAAATGGTCGTTCGCGGCCGGCATCGTCGACAGCTTCTACATACCTGGCGCGTGACGCGCGGCTCGTGATGAGCGCATCAATGACCTGCCTTTATCGGAAGTCAGCACCCGATCAATTCGAGTGGGTGAACAGCGCTCGAATGGCAGCCGGGTTTGACAGCAGATACCGCATCGTCAGCCGGCGCGGCTCATTATACATCCGGTAGGCCCATTCCAAACCGTACCGCTGCATCCACAACGGCGCGCGGGCGTTTTTCCCCGAGACGAAGTCGAATAGACCGCCTGATGTCTTGATCACACCGACAGATCGCAACCGGTCGATGTTCCGGCTGACAAAGGCCTGCTCAAGCGGAAAGCCCAACCCGATCCATAGAATATCGGGCTTGCTTGCCTGGATGTCGGCGATCACCGCATCCTCTTCGCCACGCTTGAAGTAGCCGTTTCTGCGCCCAGCGAATGTGAGGTTTGGATACCTGGTCCGCATTGCGGCGACTGCCTTGGCGTTGACCTCTTCGGTTCCGCCGAGAAAATAGAAACTGACACCTGCCCGCTCTGCCTTGACTGCCACGGAATGCACGAGATCGGTCGTCGCGATCCGTTCGGATACAGGATGCGACGAAAACATTCTGGAATACATGATCATGGGCATGCCATCGGCGTGGATCTGGTCGGCTTCCAGCATCAAATCCTGAAAGTCGGCCTTCTTCGCGCACATCGCGATCACCTGTCCGTTTGCCGAGGTGGAATAGAACGGCTTGGCACTGCTGCCCCGGTGAAGGAGCGCTTCATCGATGAAACCCTGCGCCGCCTCATCCATGCTGCAGCGGACAACGGGAAGACCGCCAAGCAGCGTCGTGGGCCAGTGGCCCATCGTGCTTTCCTGTGCGTAAACGTCGCCAGGATGTAGTGATGGCTTACCCATATCTGCCTCGTTTGGAAGGTCAGACCACGGCTTGCGGGGACCTTTCTACGATGAGATATAGCCCTCGCCGTCCATCACTCAATTGATATGTAGTGCGATAGTTAATTCTGAAACAATGTCAGAACTTGTTGAAAAACAACGCGAATGAGGTGGTTGATATTCACTCAGATGCTTACCAAAAAGGACCATGCACGTGGGTGTGCGTTCCAATTCGGGACAACCTCGCCGTTCACCTGAAGAGCGTCGATCCATGAGAATCAGAGTGCTTGAACGCTGACCATACGGGGCCCCGAGACATATTCGCGCGGCATTCTCGGGAACCCGGTCGGTCGCAGGAGATCTCGATGACCGGATCGGTTTAAAGTCTGCCGGTGAACATCGATTTTCTACCGCAGAAGAAACGTCTTAACGGTTGCCGTTTCTGTACGCGTTCCGGCGGCTTTTCCGCTGCTGCTTCCGACGATCACGCGCGGTATAGACGACCGCCGCGACGACAATCGCGATTTCCGCGACAGCTGCTAGGCACCACATTGTGCTTCCCATGAACTCCTGCCCTTACGTTCAGACCATGCGCTTTGACCTTGGGCGATCATCCGAGCATTGCTCGTCTGAACAAACCCCAATGTCACTCCCCACTAAAGCGCGTGATACTTTCGATCGAGATAGATAAGCGACTGACCAGCCTTTGGCTGCACCGTGGTGAGCACTTCGCAGATCAGGATGTCATGCGTGTGACCGTCGGCAACGGACACAACGCGGCAATCGAAGCAGACGAGAGCGTCCTCGAGGGCCGGGCTGCCCGTTGTTAGCGGCGCCCAGGTTGCTCCGGCAAACCGTTCATCGACGGGCGTCTTGCCCCCGAAAAGCTGGCTGAGGTCTGCATGGTCGGCCGAGAGGACGTTGACGCAGAGGACGCCGTTTTCCTTAAGCGGCAAATAGGCGCTCGAGGTTCGGTTGAGGCAAACGAGAAGCGTCGGGGGACTGTCGGAAACGCTGCAGACTGCGGTGGCGGCAAATCCGGCACGGCCACCCGGTCCATCCGTGGTGACGATATGAACGGCGGCGCCGAGGCGCGACATCGCGTTTCGAAAGTTCATCCGTGCGTCAACGACTTCTGGATTAACGTCGAGCGCAGGGGCAGATGCATTCACGGACATGGCTATCTCAAAACTTTCAGCTCGAGCGTACAGATGAAATCAAACCCGGCTTAGAAAATCTACCACGAGTTTGTTGAATTTCGGTGCATCAACGATATTCACCGCATGTGCGCCGAAATCCAGCAAAGCGAGTTCGGCATGGGGCATCATGTTCGAAAGCCGTACCGAGCGGGTGTAGGGCACAAGGAGATCATCCTTCGTGGCGACCAGCAAGGTCTGATGAGTGATTTCGGCAAGCCGGTCGCCGATGTCGAAGCTTCTCAGAGCTGCAATGCGCCTCATGATATTCTGCTCGCCCTGAAAATGGGCCGCTGCATGCGCCTCCTCGGCATTCATGCGTTCGGCGTTTTCAGACATCCAGACGGCCGGATAGAGAAACAGCGGTTGCGCCTTCACGAAGGCCGGGACGCCGGAGTTTTTGAGAAGCGCAATCCGCACGTCGAAACAGCGGCCGGAATGCGGATCGGCCTTGTCCCATGCATTGATCAGCACAAGCCTGTCGATCACCTCCGGCTGGCGTGCGGCGATCTCGAGCCCGATTAGACCACCAAGCGCATGGCCCATGAAGCTGAATGTCTTGAGGCCGAGCTCTTCCGCGAGCTTCACGACGTCATCCGCCATGGCCGCGATGCCGCCTTGCTCGGGCACCTCGCCAGGGGAACGGCCAGTTCCCAAGTGATCGTAGGTGATCACCCGGAAATGCTCGGAAAGCGCCTCGATCTGCGGCGTCCAGTAGGTGCCGCTGCCGCCGAGGCCGGAGGACAGAATGATGGTCGGCGCGTCCTCTCCCGACGCGCCAAAAATATCGTAATGAACCATGCCGTTACTTGCCGATGTGGGCGACTGTGGCGATCTCAACGAGAGCGTCCGGCTTCACCAGGCCGCACTGAACGCAATACCTGGCCGGCTTGTCGCCCGGGAAATACTCCGCGTAGACCTTGTTCACGGCCTGATAATTCGCCCAGTCGGTGATGAAGATATGGTTCATCGTGACGTCCTCCATCGTGCCGCCGGCGGTCTCGATGACGGATTTGATGACCTCCAGGACGTGACGGGTCTGTGCTCCGGCATCACCCACATGGACGACGTCGTTGTTCTTGTCGAAGGGCAAGGTCCCCGAGACGTAGACAATGCCGTCTGCCAGCGTTCCCGGCGAATAGGGCGCGATCGGCTTCTGGGTTCCTTCCGGAACGATGATCGACTTTGGCATTCCGTTCTCCTCTTTGTTTTTCAAATTCACATATCGGTCGGAGCGGCCTGGCTGATGGCGCCACAGAAATCATTGACGGTCGCGACCCAGCCGAAGAATTTCTCGACATTGTAGACGGTCGCCTGCTGGATGAAGTCCGGCCCCAGGTGATGGGTCGCATCCTCCAGCATCACGCCGAAATATTCGAGGTGAAACGCGTCTCTCAGCGAGCTTTCGACGCAGACATTGGTGGCAATGCCGACGAAGACGAGATTGCGGATGCCGCGTGCGCGCAGCACGCTGTCCATATTGGTGTTGAAGAAGCCCGAGTAGCGGGTCTTCGGCACGAGGATGTCGCCAGGCTTCGGCTGCAACTCGTCTACGATCGCGTAATCCCAGGTGCCCTTGGCAAGCAGTTGGCCCTGCAGTTCCGGCCGCGCCCGCATAGTCTTCAGTGCATTCGACTTGTGCCAGTTGGGAGAACCGGGGCCGCCGGCTTCCACATAGTCCTTGTCCCAGCCGTTCTGGAAATAGATGACCTGCACGCCGTTCTCGCGCGCTGCATCCAGCGTCTTCTTGATATTCGCGATCGTGCCCTTGGCGCCGGCGATGTCGAAGCCGGCGAGATCGACATAGCCGCCTTCTGTCGAATAAGCGTTCTGCATGTCGACGACGACGACAGCAGTTTCCGATGGCTTCATCGAGATCGGTTCCGGTCGTGCGGGAAGCGTCACGCTTTCCAGACGGCTTGCTGGTGCCTGATATCCTGCGACACCGGTCATTCCGCAGCCTCCAGTTCCATCTTGATGTGCTGGCGGCTTTTCATCAGCGGCTGCACGAACTGTCCGAACTTTTCGATGCCTTCGAGAAAATCGTCGAAGGTCAGCATGACACCGCCGGTGCCCGGCACTTCGGCCATCTCGTCCAGCATCGCCGCAACCTCGGCATAGGAGCCAATGATCGTTCCCATGTTGATGTTGACCGCCGAAACCGGGTTTGCCATGTGGCGGACATTTGTGTCGGAGCCGGACTTGGTATCAACAGCGCTCTGAAGGCCGAGCCACTTGATCGCGTCCTGATCGGCACCGGCCTTGTAGTGCTCCCACTTGGCCCAGGCGTCTTCGGATTTCTCTTCGGCAAGAACCATGGTCAGCACGAACGAGCGCACATCGCGACCCGTCTTCTCCGTCGCGGCCAGCAGGCGTTCGTTGGTGGGCGCAAAGGCCTTCGGCGTGTTGACGCCGACGCCGAAGCAGAAGCTGTAATCGGCATATTCCGCCGAGAAGGCCATGCCGGCATTGGATGAGCCTGCGCAGATCACCTTCACATCCCCTTCCGGGATCGGCTTCATGCGGCAGTCGTCCATCTGGAAGTACTTGCCCTTGAGATCCGACTGACCGGTGGTCAGCAGTTCCTTCAGAACGGTGGTGTATTCGCCGAGATAGGCATAGCGATCGGCGAAATAGTCGTCGCCGGGCCAGAGCCCCATCTGGCTGTATTCGGGGCGCTGCCAGCCGGTGATCAGATTGATGCCGAAGCGTCCGCCGGAAATGCTGTCGATCGTGGTTGCCATGCGCGCGACGATTGCCGGTGGCATGATCAGGGTTGCGGCTGTGCCGAACAGCTTGATCTTGGAAGTGACGGCGGCAAGGCCTGCCATCAGTGTGAAGGATTCCAGATTGTAGTCCCAGAATTCCGTCTTGCCGCCGAATCCGCGCAGCTTGATCATCGACAGCGCGAAATCAAACCCGTATTTTTCGGCCTTGAGCGTGATTTCCTTGTTCAGCTCGAACGACGGCTTGTACTGCGGTGCGTTTTCCGAAAGCAGCCAGCCGTTGTTGCCGATTGGGATGAAGACTCCGACTTCCATATTCCGATCCTTCCATGCTGGATTTCCAGGCAATGCGATAAACAGAACGGACGCAAGCTACGTGCCAGTTGTAGCCTCTCATAAGTTTCAATGACTTGCCAGACGGAGCCTCAAAGATATTTTATCGGCTGATAAATTTTTGACCATTTGATAAATTTTTCGGTCGGAGGTCTGCCGAAGCCGTGTGCAGCAACGGCTCCGGCAGAGCCCGTTACAGTGCGGGATGCCGGTTGACGTCCTTGTAGAGCAGGTAGCGGAAGCGACCGGGGCCGCCGGCATAGCAGGCCTGCGGGCAGTAGGAGCGCAGCCACATATAATCGCCAGCTTCCACCTCTACCCAGTCCTGGTTCAGGCGGTAGACGGCCTTGCCTTCCAGCACATAGAGCCCGTGCTCCATGATATGCGTTTCCATGAACGGGATCACCGCACCCGGCTCGAAGGTGACGATGTTGAGGTGCATGTCGTAGCGGATGTCGGAGGGATCGATGAAGCGGGTCGTCGCCCATTTGCCGTCCGTATCGGGCATCGGGTCGAGCACGCAGTCGTCCTCATGGGTAAAGATTGCCGGCGGCAGGTCCAGACCATCGACCACCTGGAACGCCTTGCGAACCCAGTGGAACCGCACCGGAGCGCCACTGCGGTTCCAGATCTGCCATTTCGAGCCTGCGGGCAAATAGGCAAACGACCCGGTCCGCAATTGGTTTTCCTGGCCATCCATCTCGATCGTCATTTCGCCATCCACGACGAAGATGGCGGCCGAGGCGCGCGGATCAGGTTCGGGACGAGCGCTACCGCCCTGCGGCGCGACTTCCATGATGTATTGCGCAAAGGTTTCTGCGAAACCGGAGAGTGGCCGGGAAATGATCCAGGCGCGCGCATTCTCCCAATGCGGCAGCATGCTGGTGACGATGTCGCTCATGACAGTACGCGGAATGACCGCATAGGCGGTTGTGAACACCGCCTTGCTACTGAGAAGGTTCGTCTGTGGCGGCAGGCCACCCATATTCGAGTAGTAACGGCTCGTCGTCATGCGCTGCGATTCCCCATGCTTGGCTTATCCTTCAGGTGTAAGCACGGTTTTCACGACGGGCAATATGCGTTTTCCGTCAGGTGACGGCACCGACCTGCCACGGCACGAATTCGTTGTCGCCATAGTCGTAGATCTCGCTCACGGTCTTTTCGCCCGAGGCGACAGCGATCACATGCTCGAAAATCCGCTCGCCCGACTGCTCGATCGTCTCGTCGCCGGTGACGATCCCTCCACAGTTGATGTCCATGTCTTCCTTCATGTGCTCGTACATTTCGGAATTGGTGGCAATCTTGACGCAAGGCGCCGGCTTGAAACCGGACACCGAGCCGCGTCCGGTTGTGAAGCAGATGACGTTGCAGCCGCCCGCAACCTGGCCGGTCACGGCAACCGGATCATAGCCAGGCGTGTCCATGAAGACGAAGCCCTGCTCTGTCACCGTCTCGGCAAACTCGTAGACCGCCTTCAGCGGCATGGAGCCCCCCTTGGCGACGGCACCGAGCGACTTTTCCAGGATAGTCGTAAGACCGCCGAGCTTGTTGCCGTAGGATGGATTGTTGTTCAGCTCGTCGCCGTTTCGCGCCGTATAGTCGCGCCACCAGTCGATGCGCGACAGAAGCTTCTGCGCGACTTCCGGTGTCGACGCGCGACGCGTCAGCAGATGTTCTGCACCGTAGATCTCAGGTGTTTCGGCAAGAACGGTCGTGCCGCCATTGCGGACGATCAGATCCGAAGCGTGGCCGAGCGCCGGGTTTGCGGAAATCCCTGAATAGCCATCCGAGCCGCCGCATTCGAGAGCAAGCTTCAGCTTCGACAAAGGCTGCTCCGTGCGCACCGCGGAATTCACCATGGGCAGCATTTCCTTGATGATCGAAATCGCGGCGTCGATCGTCTTTTTGGTCCCGCCATGCTGCTGGATCGTCATCGTCCGCAGCCGCTCGCCCTCCTCCATACGGTAATGTTCGAGGATCGGTGCGATCTGGTTGGTCTCGCAGCCGAGGCCGATCATCAGGATCCCACCGAAATTGGGATGCCGGGCATAGCCCTGGATGGTGCGGATCAGCAGGCGGTAGCCTTCCGACTTGTTGTTGATCGCACAGCCGCTGCTATGCGTCAGCGCCACGACGCCATCGATATTGCCAAACCCGTCCAGCCCGCCCATGCGGTTGAAATAGTCCGCAATGTAGCGGGAGACGGTGGCGGAACAGTTCACCGAGGAGATGATGCCAATGTAGTTGCGCGTTCCTGCACCACCGAGGCCGCGATCGAAACCCATGAATGTCCGGCGCTGCTCGAGCGGCAAAAGGGCACGCTCGCCACCATCGACGCAGAACTGGTGCTCATGCGTGGAGGGAAGCATGGCAAGATTGTGCAGGTGCACGTGATTGCCGGGTGCGATGTCCTGCGTCGCAAGACCGATCACCTGACCGTATTTCTTGACTTCCTGGCCGGCCGCAATCGCCCTGAGCGCAACCTTGTGGCCTCGCCCGATCAGATCGCGCGCCAGCAGAGCTTCGATTCCAACCGGCGAACCCTGCTGGATCGACCGACGGGCAACGGCAACGTCATCGGCGGTATTGAGCACGATAACCGGGGATGTCATGTCATTCATAATGGACCTCCTCCCTGGAGGTATCAAAGTCGGGGTTGAATTTGGTTTTCGGCTGCTAGTGGTCAAGCCAGCGGCGTTTCGATTCCTCCAGATGCATGCGCATCATTGCCTGGGCTAGCAGCCCGTCACGCGCCTCCAGCGCGGTCAGGATTTCCTCATGCTCCGCGAGGGCGCAACTCCATGTTTCCGGTGTTTCGAAATGCTCCCGAAGCTGGGCGGAAAGAGGGCTGTGCCGATCGTCAAACAGATCGCCGATGATGCGGCCAATGACACTGTTTCCCGACTGGGTGGCGATCGTCAGGTGGAACTGGCGATCCTGGTCGACCGGTTTGCGGCCTTCCTCTATCTCGATCGCCATCGCGTCGAGCGTTTGACGAAGCGTAGCAAGCGCCTCCGGCGTGATGCGCGCGCAGGCAAGAACGATGGCGGCACCCTCGATTGTCGCACGCGCCTGCATCAGCTCGGCCGGGCTCTCTCCCATGGACCCCGACCATGCAGCGCGCCGCTCGGCGGCCGGAACGACATAGACGCCAGACCCCATGCGGATCTCGACAGTGCCGTCCAGTTCAAGTGCGATCAACGCCTCGCGTAGCGAGGGGCGCGACACACCAAGCTGCTGCGCAAGCTCCCGTTCCGCCGGCAGGCGCTGGCCGAAACGAAACTGCCCATTCTGCACCAAGCCGCGGATCTGGTCTGCGATCTGTTGATAAAGCCGGCGTTCCGGGATCCGAATTCCGTTCATAAGCGCTCCAAAACTGGCCTTACCATATTGCGTGACCGTTGAACTGGCAAGGCCAATGACGACAGCTATATGTCCCGTAACGCTGCGAAAACACAAATTTCGCCCTTCGCCACGAAACTGGCTTGACCATTTTGGTAAGGCCGCCTAGCAATATTGGCCAGACCGGATGGGTGGAGCTGACCGGCAGTCGCAAGCTTGCGACAAGAGGAGGATGTGGAGGATGCAGACCGATCATTCGGTACTCGAGGCGCGTTTGCGCCCGGCCGTTGGCGTGCCAGCAGCTGACGCACTTCTGCGGCTCGACAACATCTCCAAGGAATTTCCGGGCGTCAAAGCTCTGGCCGACGTCAGCTTCGACCTTCGTCGCGGCGAAGTGCATGCCGTGTGCGGCGAAAACGGTGCGGGAAAATCGACGCTGATGAAGATCATCAGCGGCGTTTACCAGCCAACATCGGGCACCATCACATACAAGGGCGAGGAGCGGAATTTCTCGTCGACGCGGCAGTCCGAGTCCGCCGGCATCGCCATCATCCACCAGGAACTCAATCTGGTTCCGCATCTGACAGTCGCCGAAAACATCTATCTCGCCCGCGAGCCTCGCCGCGGCTTTCTCGTCGACCGCAAGAAACTCCGGGCAGATGCCAAGCGCTGTCTCGACCGGCTGGGCGTCGATATCAGCCCTGATGTCTCCGTCCGTGGGCTTTCCGTGGCGCAGTGCCAGATGGTGGAGATCGCCAAGGCATTGTCGCTGGATGCCGAAGTCCTGATCATGGACGAGCCAACCTCGTCCTTGACCGAGCAGGAAACGCGGCTTCTGTTCAAAGTCATCCGTGATCTCAAGACATCAGGCGTCGGGGTCGTCTACATTTCTCACCGGCTCGACGAAATGGCCGAAATCGTCGATCGCGTCACAGTACTGCGCGATGGTCGTTACATTGCCACCGACGATTTTGCCGCGACGACCGTCGATGACATCGTCGCCAAGATGGTCGGCCGCTCGCTGGAAGAAAAGTTTCCAGAGAGAACCTCGACGCCGAGTGACGACGTCATTCTCGGCGTAGAAGGCCTCAATCGCACCGGTGTCTTCAGCGACATCTCGTTCACGCTTCGGCGCGGCGAAATTCTCGGTTTTGCAGGCCTGATGGGTGCCGGGCGCACCGAAGTCGCGCGCGCGATCTTCGGCGCCGATGCGATCGATGCCGGCACGATCACCCTGCATGGCCAGACACTGTCGATCTCCTCGCCGCGGGATGCGATCGATGCGGGCATCGCCTACCTCTCGGAAGACCGCAAGGCACAAGGGCTGGCGATCAAGATGCCTGTTGATGCGAACATGACGCTCGCCAACATGGAAGCGCTCTCCGATCGCTTGGGGCTGATCGATTTCAAGGCGCAAGACAAGGCCGCCAACGAGTATGTCGACCTTCTCAATATCCGCACGCCGTCGATCCGGCAGCAGGTGCGGCTGCTTTCGGGCGGAAACCAACAGAAGATCATCATCGGCAAATGGCTTTTCCGCAAGTCGAAGGTCCTGTTCTTCGATGAGCCAACCCGCGGCATCGACGTGGGCGCCAAGCTCGCGATCTACAGGATCATGGACGAACTGGCGGCAAACGGCATCGGCGTTGTGCTGATCAGTTCGGAACTGCCCGAAATCATGGGCATGACGGACCGGGTTGCGGTCTTCCATCATGGCCGCATCACCGGCGTGCTGGAAACGGCAAAGACAAACCAGGAAGAAATTATGCGCTACGCCTCCGGTTACAGCCGGACATCAGGTGCGGACGCTGGCGCAAGGAGCAAGCATGGCTGATATTACCGAACCCTCGAAGTCGCGCAGCGTTTCGCTGAGCGACCGCCAAAAGGACATCATCCAGAAGTTTGCAGCACTCGGCAGCCTGTTTGTTCTTGTGCTGGTGTTTTCATTCAGCAGCAACGCCTTCTTCACCGTCAACAATGCGATGACGATCGCCTTGCAGGTCACCTCGATTGCCCTTCTCGGCATCGGTGCCACCTGCGTCATCATTACCGGCGGCATCGATTTGTCCGTCGGCTCTGTGCTGGCGCTGGCAGGCGTCGTCGCGGCTCTCTGCGTGAAAGAGCTCGGTCTGCCGGTTCCGCTCGGCATGTTCGTCGGCATTCTCGTCGGCAGCCTCTGCGGCCTGATCAACGGCATTCTGGTGACCCAGATGAAACTGCCGCCCTTTATCGCGACGCTCGGCATGATGCTGATCGCCCGCGGCGTGGCGCTTCAGATTACCGGTGCCCGCGCCGTCTCAGGCCTCGGCGAATCCTTCGGCGTGCTCGGCAACGGCTCGTTGTTTCGCGTCGTCACCATCGGCGACGACGGCTTCCCGACGGTGGTCTTCCCGGGCATCCCCTATCCGGTCATCCTGATGATCGTGATTGCGATTGCCGTGTCCTTCATGCTGAACCGCTCCGTGCTCGGCCGCCATATCTATGCGGTCGGTTCGAATGCGGACGCCGCCCGGCTGTCCGGCGTCAACGTCGCCCGCGTCACCAATTTCACCTATATATTGTCAGGCACGCTCGCTGGTTTGACCGGTTGCGTGCTGATGTCCCGCCTCGTGACGGCCCAGCCGAACGAAGGCGTGATGTACGAACTCGATGCCATCGCCAGCGCGGTCATCGGCGGCACCTCGCTGATCGGCGGTGTCGGCACGATTTCCGGAACGGCGATCGGCGCCTTCGTCATCGGCATCCTGCGCAACGGGCTCAACATGAACGGCGTTTCCGCCTTCACACAACAGATCATCATCGGCCTCGTCATCCTGATCACCGTCTGGATCGATCAATTGCGCAACCGCCGGTGAAGAAGGGTGCGGACCCTTTTCCGCGACAATGGGGGTGGGAGTTCCCCGGGGCGGCGAAAACGCCGTCCGTTTGAGGAGGATTGAACATGAAGAAACTAGCAACCGCGTTGCTTGCCTCGGCGCTGATCTTGGGTGCGGCCTCTGCACAGGCAGCCGAGATCGCCGTCATCGTCAAGACCGTCAACTCGACCTTCTGGCAGAACGTCCAGAAGGGCGCTGATGCCGCCATGAAGGAAGTCGGCGCCGGCAATACGATGACCTTCCAGGGTCCGGCATCGGAATCCGCCATCGCTGACCAGGTCAACATGGTCGAAAATGCCGTTAACCGCGGCGTGGCCGGCATCGTGCTTGCGCCGTCCGATCCGGACGCGCTGATCCCGGCCGTGAAAAAGGCCTGGGAAGCCCGTATTCCGGTCGTGATCGTTGACTCGATGCTGAGCAAGGGCTCGGAACAGTATTACCAGTCGTTCCTCGCAACCGACAACAAGACGGCCGGCGAACTGGCTGCCAAGGCGTTGATTGGCAAGGTCGGCACCGAAGGCAAGATCGCCGTCATGTCCTATGTGGCAGGCGCCGGTTCCGAAATCGGCCGCGTCGGTGGCTTCACCGATTATATCAAGGCAAACTCGAAGCTCCAGATCGTCGGCCCGTTCTACTCGCAGTCGCAGATGGCGACGGCGCTGAACCAGACCACGGACGTTCTGGCCGCCAATTCCGACCTCAAGGCCATCTTCGGCGCCAATGAGCCGACGGCGATCGGCATGGGCCGCGCCATCAAGCAGTCCGGCAAATCGGGCAAGCTTGTCGCGATCGGCTTCGACGGCAACCAGGACCTGCAGGAATTCGTCAAGGACGGCACGCTTCAAGCGATTGCAGTCCAGGGCTCGTTCCAGATGGGCGATCTCGGCGTCAAGACGATCTCCAAGCTCCTGAAAAAGGAAAAGGTCGAGAAGTTTGTCGATACGGGTGTCGTCGTCGTCACCAAGGACAATATCGACAAGCCGGAAGCCAAGAACGTTCTCTACTAAGCCTCCCCGCCTCGATACGCGTCGCGAATGGCGCGTATCGTCTTTCTCTGCAATGATGAAACGAAGGTTGCCCGATGAACGCCAGTGATACCCGCAAATTCCCGCGTGTCGATTTGGATGTGACGCTGATCGGCCTCGGCTGCGCCCAGATGGGCAACCTTTATCGCGTCACGCCCTATGCGGAATCCGCCGGCGCTTTTAAGTCCGCGTGGGATGCCGGTATCCGCTATTTCGACACCGCACCCTTCTACGGCTTTACCCGCTCCGAACGCCGCCTTGGAACGATGCTGACCGATCTTCCCCGCGAAGACTATGTTCTGAGCACCAAGGTTGGCCGCGTCATGACGCCGGATGAGACGGTTGGACCGGAAGAGGACGGCTACGCCGAGCCCCTGCCCTTTCGTCCCGTCTACGACTACAGCTATGACGGTATTCTGCGGTCCTTCGAGGCAAGCCAGCAGCGGCTTGGTATCCTGAAGCCGGACATCCTCTATATTCACGATATCGGTCGCATGACGCATGGCGACCGCCACGATCACTACTGGCAGCAACTGACCGATGGCGGCGGCTTCAAGGCGCTGGGCAAGTTGCGGGACGAAGGGTCGACCAAGGCTATAGGCCTCGGCGTCAACGAATGGGAAGTCGTCGCCGACGCGATGAAGGTTTTCGACATCGATTGCACGATGCTGGCCGGTCGCTATACGCTGCTCGAACAGGACAGCCTCGGCTTCATGGATGAATGCGCGAGGCAAGGTGTTGCGATCGTTGCCGCGGGACCGTTCAATTCCGGGCTTCTCGCCGGCAACAAGAAGTTCAACTATACCGAAGCTCCGGCTGAGATCCTTGCGCGCGTCGAGCAGTTGCGGTCCGTCTGCGACGAAGAAGGCGTGACGTTGCAGGCTGCCGCACTTCAGTTTCCGCTGGCCCATCCGGCGGTAGCGACAATCGTCTCCGGCGCACGCAATGCCGAACAGATCACCTCGAATGTCGAGTGGTTTGCCGAGGAAATTCCTGCCTCCTTCTGGTCGCGTCTGAGGGAAAGCGGGCTTCTGGCTGAAGGCACACCACTTCCCGGCATCGGAGCCTGATCGATGCGGATCGATGCCCACCAGCATTTCTGGCGGATCGCCGACCGGACAGGCCAATGGCCGGGGCCCGAGTTTGCGGCCATTCACCGGGATTTCCTGTCGGACGATTTGACGCCGTTGCTGGAAGAAGCCGGCGTCGATGGCACGGTGCTGGTGCAGACGATGGAAACGCAGGCCGATACGAAGTTCATTCTGGATCTCGCCGACAACCACCCTTTCATCCTCGGCGTGGTTGGCTGGACGGATTTGAAAGCATCGGATGTGCAGGAGAATATTGGACAGCTGGCAAGCCACCGCAAGCTGAAGGGTTTCCGCCCGATGCTGCAGGACTTGGCTGATGACCGGTGGATCGATGATCCCGCGCTCGATATCGGTATCGCTACGATGATCGAACATGATCTGGTCTTCGACGCCCTTGTGCTTCCGAGGCATCTGGCACCGCTTTGCAACTTCGCGCGGCGCCATCAGGAGCTCCCGATCGTCATCGACCACGGCGCCAAGCCGCCGATCGCGGAGGGACGGTTTATCGACTGGTACGCCCGCATGAAGGCGCTGGCGGCCCTGCCGAATGTGCATTGCAAGCTATCGGGCCTTCTCACCGAAGCGGGAGACCAGAAGCCGCAATCCGTGCGCCCCTACGCGGAAACGATCTTCGACCTGTTCGGCGCGGATCGCGTCATCTGGGGCAGCGACTGGCCGGTGTTGCGGCTTGCCGGGGAATACGGTGCGTGGCTCCGGCAATGCCTGGACATCGTTCCGGCAGAGCACCATTCGTCCGTCTTCGGCGGCAATGCCAAACGTTTCTATCGACTGAAAGAGATCTAGGATGCTGACTATCATATGCGATGAACCGGGCAAACTTTCGGCGATTGAGCGGGACAAGCCCGCACGGGGCGAAGGCGAGGTGCTTCTGAAGGTCCGCCGTATCGGCGTCTGCGGCACCGACCTGCATATCTTCACCGGCAACCAGCCCTATCTTTCCTATCCGCGCGTCATGGGCCACGAACTGGCGGCAACCGTCGAGGAAGCGCCCGAGGGAAGCTCGCTTCAGGTGGGCGATATCGTCTCGATCATCCCCTACATTTCCTGTGGCCACTGCAATGCCTGCCTGAAGGGCAAGACCAACTGCTGCCGCAATATCGGTGTGCTCGGCGTCCATCGCGATGGCGGCATGACAGAATATCTGAGCATTCCCGAGCAGTTCGCTGTGAAGGCAAACGGACTGACGCTTGATCAAGCTGCCATGGTCGAGTTTCTGGCGATCGGCGCACACGCCGTCGCCCGCGCACGGGTCGAAGAGGGACAGAAGGTTCTCGTCGTCGGGGCCGGCCCGATCGGCCTATCGGTCGCGATTTTCGCACAACTCGAAGGCGCCGAGGTAACTGTCATCGACGGTCGTGAAGACAGGCTGGAGTTCGCCAAGAGCCAGTTGGGCATCGCGTCGACGGTCGCGCTTTCCGCTGACGACGCCGACCAGCTTTCCGCCATCACCAACGGCGATTTCTTCGACGCGGTGTTCGACGCGACCGGGAACCCGAAGGCGATGGAGCGCGGCTTCTCCTTTGTCGGGCATGGCGGCACCTATGTCCTGGTGTCGATCGTCTCCAGCACGATCGGCTTTTCGGATCCCGAGTTTCACAAGCGCGAAACGACGCTTCTCGGCAGTCGCAACGCGACGATCACGGACTTCGAGCGGGTGATGGACGCGTTGCGCGCCGGCCAGGTACCGGATGCCTTGATTACGCACCGCATGCACCTCTCAGATGTGCCGGACCGGTTTTCCAAACTGACAGACCCCGCGCAGGCGGTGGTCAAGGCGCTCATTGAAGTCGCTTGAGGAGTAAGTCATGCAGCGCATGGGAATGATGATCGGCGTGAAGCCGGAGATGCTCGCAAAGTATCGGGAACTGCACGCGGCGGTATGGCCGGAAATCCTCGACTTGATTTCCCGCTGCAACATCAGGAACTATACGATCTTCCTGCGCGAACCGGAAAACCTCCTGTTCGGCACATGGGAATATCACGGCACCGATTTCGCAGCCGACATGGCGCGGATGGCGGCCGACGAGAAGAACCAGGAATGGTGGGCCTTTACCATTCCCTGCCAGAAGCCCATGGAAACGCGGGCTGAAGGCGAATGGTGGGCGATGATGGAAGAAGTTTTCCATCATGATTGACACGCAAACGGGAGAGTTGAAATCGATGGCAAATCTGAATGGCAAGACAGTTCTGATCACCGCTGCGGGTCAGGGGATCGGCCGCGCCAGTGCGCTTGCCTTCATCGCGGCAGGTGCGAAGGTTCATGCCACCGATATCAACGAGACGGCTCTTTCCGGGTTACCGAAGCTCGACAATCTGACCACGGCAAAGCTCGACGTGCTGAACGAGGAGGCGGTCAAGGCCTGCGTCTCGGGCATCGGTCAAATCGACGTGCTCTTCAACTGCGCAGGCGTAGTGCACGCCGGTTCGGTTCTGGAGATGCCGGATAGCGATCTCGATTTCGCATTCGATCTCAACGTGCGCGCCATGATCCGCACGATCCGCGCCGTGCTGCCGGGCATGCTGGAGCGCAAGGATGGCGCGATCATCAACATGGCCTCCGTCGCGTCCAGCGTGAAGGGCGTGCCGAACCGCTTCGCCTATGGCGTGACCAAGGCGGCTGTGATCGGGCTGACGAAATCAGTCGCGGCCGACTACGTGACGCAAGGGATCCGCTGCAATGCGATCTGCCCTGGCACTGTGGAAAGCCCGTCGCTGCAGGACCGCATGCGCGCCCAGGGCGATTATGATGCTGCCCGCGCCGCGTTCATCGCCCGCCAGCCGATGGGCCGTCTGGGTTCGCCGGAAGAGATCGCCGATCTCGCCGTCTATCTTGCAACGGCCACCTATACGAGCGGACAGGCCTTCGCCATCGACGGCGGCTGGACCATCTGAGCCTTTCAATCCTCTGCCGTCCTTGACGGCGCACCACCCGATCATCTTGAACCGCCGACCAGCGGAAGGAATAGCTATGGCCAAAGTTATCGATATGCGGGTTGTCGACCTGCGCTTTCCGACCTCGCAGAGCCTCGACGGTTCCGATGCCATGAACCCGGATCCGGATTATTCGGCAGCCTATGTGATCCTCGAAACCGACGATCTGGCGCTGAAGGGACATGGCCTCACCTTCACAATCGGCCGCGGCAACGACATCTGCTGCATGGCGATCGAGGCGATGCGCCATCTCGTGGTCGGCGCCGACACGCAGGTGATGAAGGCCAATCCGGGCAAGTTCTGGCGGCACCTGACCGGCGACAGCCAGTTGCGATGGATCGGCCCCGACAAGGGCGCCATGCATCTTGCGACCGGCGCTGTCGTCAACGCCTTCTGGGACCTGCTCGCCAAGGAAGAAGGCAAGCCGGTGTGGCGGCTGGTGGCGGACATGTCGCCGGAAGAGATCGCCGATATCGTCGACTATCGCTATCTGACCGACGTCCTCACACGCGACGAGGCTCTTGCCATTCTCAGAAAAGCCGAGGCCGGGAAGCCGGAGCGGATCGCCATCCTGGAAAGCAAGGGTTATCCCTGCTACACGACCTCCGCCGGCTGGCTCGGCTATGATGACGAGAAGCTGCGCAGGCTTTGCCAGGAAGCGATCGATGCCGGTTTCGATCATATCAAGATGAAGGTCGGTCGCGATCTGGAAGACGACATTCGCCGTCTGACCATCGCGCGCGAGGTGATCGGCCCCGACCGTTACCTGATGATCGATGCCAACCAGGTCTGGGAGGTCGACCAGGCGATCGACTGGGTCAACAAGCTCGCGTTCTCCAAGCCCTTCTTCATCGAGGAGCCGACCAGCCCGGATGACATTGCCGGTCACCGCAAGATCCGCCAGGCGATCGGGTCGGTGAAGGTTGCGACCGGCGAGATGTGCCAGAACCGTATCATGTTCAAGCAGTTCATCGCCGAGGGTGCGATCGATATCGTGCAGATCGACAGCTGCCGCATGGGCGGGCTGAACGAGGTTCTCTCCGTCCTGCTGATCGCCGCCAAATATGGCCTTCCGGTCTGGCCGCATGCCGGCGGCGTCGGACTTTGCGAATATGTCCAGCATCTTTCGATGATCGACTACGTTGCGGTTTCCGGCACGATGGAAGGCCGCGTCATCGAATATGTCGATCACCTTCACGAGCATTTCCTCGAACCCTGCGTCATCGAGAACGCCGCCTATATGCCGCCGAAAATGCCCGGCTTCTCGATCGAGATGAAGGCAGAGACGCTTGAGGAATTCCACTTCGGACGTTGAGGGCGATGGCGGTCTCTGTTAATCCCAGGTAATTGCGTCGCTTGAATCGTAAGGGATTTCCAATGGAGCCAATCTGGGCCGTCGGCCTGATGACCGGGACCGTCCTCGACGGCAATATCGACGTCGCGCTCTTGAAGACCGACGGCGAAACGGTGGAGACATCAGGCGACTACACATTGGCGCCGTATCCGCCCGAAATCCGGTTTCTTCTCGAGGAAACGCTCGCCCAAGCGCGCGTCTGGGAATTCGAAGGACCGGAGCCCGCGATCTTCGCCGTGGCCGGGGAGGCATTGACGCGGGCGCAATCGCACGCGGTGCAGGATCTTGTTGAGAGTGCCGGCCTGACGATGGACGATATCGGCATTGTTGGCTTTCACGGCCAGACCGTTCTCCACCGTGCACCGACCCGGGAACGCCTCGGCGACACGCGGCAGCTCGGTGATGGCGAATTGATGGCGTCGATCCTGGGCTGCAAGGTCGCCTATGATTTCAGAACCGCGGACGTTCGCGCCGGTGGCCAGGGCGCACCGCTTGCCGCGGTCTATCACGCGGCGCTTCTGCGTGGCGTCGATCAATCGGGCGATAGCGCCGTTCTCAATCTCGGCGGCGTCGGCAATGTCAGCTGGTGGGATGGCGAGGATCTGGTAATCGCCTTCGATACCGGCCCGGCCAATGCTCCGCTCAACGATTTCATCAAGTCGCTCGGGCTTGGCGAGATGGACCGGGATGGTTCGCTTGGCGCTTCGGGCAAGGTCGATGAGGAGCGCCTGGCACGTCTGCTTCAGCATCCTTACATGACGGCGCCCTATCCGAAATCGCTCGACCGCTATTCGTTTACCGCGGCCATGGCCGACGGTCTTTCGCCGGAAGACGGCGCGGCCACACTTTCAGCCTTCACCGCGTCAGCGGTCGGCAAGGCGCTCGATCTCTTGCCGAGACGTCCGAAGCGGTTGATCGTGGCCGGTGGTGGACGTCGCAACCCGACGATCATGGCGATGCTTCATGAGCGCGCCGGCGTAGAGGCCGTGTCCGCCGACGAGTTCGGCTGGCGGGGCGATGCGGTGGAGGCGGAACTGTTCGCGTTCCTCGCCGTGCGCGTGCTGCGCGGTCTGCCGATCAGCTTTCCGACGACAACAGGTGCGCCGAGGCCTCTGCAGGGGGGACGATTGGCCGGCTGACACAAGGCTCAAGCGGAATTGAGTTTCCCGGATGGGTCTTGCTGCCCTACATGACTGATATAGCCGTCACGGAGGAAACAGCTTTGCGTCTTTACCGGATCCTTGCATCCATCCTGGTGCTTCTTGCGCTTTCCGCCCCAGCCGGGGCGCAACAGCCCCCCGGCATTTTCTCGCTCATCCCCAATGACAGCACGACCGAGCATGTTCTAAAAACCGAGGGCAGCGCAGATCTGCCCTATACAGCGACCGCCGGGACGCTTGACCTGTTCGGCCAGGACGGCAATCGAACGGCCACGATCTTCTACACGGCCTATGTCGCCAAGGATCGGACGCCGGGTCGTCCGCTCACCTTCGCCTTCAACGGCGGCCCGGGCGCAGCGTCGGCCTATCTGCATCTCGGCCTGCTGGGCCCGCGGATCATCGAATTCGGCAAGAACGGCAACGACGGCACTACGCCGCAGATCAGGGACAATCCGCAAAGCTGGCTGGCGTTCACCGATCTCGTCATGATCGATCCGGTTGGCACCGGGTGGAGCCGCGCCGCCAGCGACGACATTGCCAAGAATTTCTACGGCGTAAGTCAGGATGCCGACAGCCTTGCCAAGGTGATCTCGCTCTACGTCCAGAAGAACGACCGGCTGAATGCACCAAAATATCTGGTCGGCGAAAGCTATGGCGGGTTCCGCGCCGCGAAAGTCGCGATCGCGATGAAGAATAGCCAGGGCATCATCCCCTCCGGCATCATCATGCTCTCGCCATTTATCGAAGGCCGTTTCCTTGCAAATTCCGACGATCCGCTGAGCGCCGCACTGCAACTGCCCTCGCTTGCGGCCGCCGAGATGGAGCGTACCAAAAGCTTCACGCCTGAAAAGCTCGCCGAAGCCGAACGTTTCGCGTTGCGCGATTATCTTCCGACAGTGGCGGGTGCTGCTCCGACGGGCGAAGAAGCCGAGGCTTTCTATGGAAAGCTTGCTGGTCTCACGGGTATCCCGAAAGATGTTGTTTCCAGAACGCGAGGCCTCGTCGGCGATGTCTACGGGAAGCAGATGGGCGGACCGGGTCGGGTCGTCAGCCCCTATGATGCATCCTACGCCGTGCCGGACGCCTATCCCGAGGACGCGTATGGGCGCAATGACGATCCCATTCTGGAAGGCTACACCCGCGCCTACAGTGCAGCCTTTGCCTCCTATGCGAAAGGCGAGCTGAAGTTTTCGAGCGACATGACCTACTCGCTTTTGAATGAGGATGTGAACCGCCGGTGGGAATGGAATGGCAGCCCGGGCGGCGATGCTCGCGCGCTCGCCAGCGCGTCGACGGATATCCGCGACCTGCTGTCGGTCATCCCATCCTTCCGCGTGCTGGTCGCGCATGGTCACAGCGATGCGCTGACACCCTATGGTGTGAGCCGCTACGTGATTGATCATCTGCCGACACAGTTGGCAGCCGGCCGGGCAGAACTGAAGACCTATAGCGGCGGCCACATGTTCTATACAAACCCGTCGTCGAGGGCGGCGTTCCTGAGCGATGCGAAAGCGTTCTACGAGACAAAGACGGTAGAATAGGACTAAGCCCAGTCTATCGAGCTTTTCAAAAGAGTCCGGCACCCCAGGGGTGCCGGATTTCGTATGGGATATGACCCAGCCTATTTCTTTTCAGAGTGGCCGCCGAAGGCTGCCCGAAGCGCCGACAGAACCTGGTTCGAATACTGCTCATGACCCTGCGACGAAAAGCGCTGGAAGAGAGCGGACGACAGGACCGGAAGCGGCACGCCGGTATCGATACCGGCCTTCATCATCCACCGTCCCTCGCCGGAATCCGAAACTCGACCACTGAAGGCGTCAAGCGTCGGATCGTTGTGCAGAGAGCCGGCGAGAAGATCGAGCAGCCACGACGAAACGACGCTGCCGTGACGCCAGACTTCGGTGATTTCAGCCACGTCCAGATCGTAGTGATAGTAGTGCGGATTGGCGAGCGGGCTGGTTTCCGCATCGGCGCTACGTGCCACCTTGCCAATATTGGCAGACTTCATCAGGTTGAGGCCTTCGGCATAGGCCGCCATCATGCCGTATTCGATGCCGTTGTGGACCATCTTCACGAAGTGACCTGATCCTGCTGGGCCGCAATGGATATAGCCAAGTTCCGAGGTCCGCTGTGCTTCCTTGCCGGCTCCCGGGGACAGCGACAGGAAGATCGGATCGAGGCGCTTCACCGCTTCATCCGGTCCGCCGATCATCAGGCAATAGCCGCGTTCCAGACCCCAGACGCCACCGCTCGTGCCGACATCGATATAGTCGAGGCCGATGCCCGAAAGACGCCCGGCGCGATCGATATCGTCCTGGTAGTTGGAGTTTCCGCCGTCGATCAAAACGTCGCCGGCCGCCATGACGACGGAGAGTTTCTCGATCGTCTGGTCGGTGATCGCTGCAGGCAGCATCAGCCAGACGGTGGCCGGCTTTGTAAGCTTGCCGACCAGATCTTCGAGCGAGGTAGCACCGATCGCGCCTTCCTGCTCGAGAGCCTCGACATTGGCCTGGCTGACATCGAATACCACACATTCATGTCCATCACGCAGGAGCCGTCGCACCATATTGGCGCCCATACGGCCGAGGCCTATCATTCCGATCTGCATTCCGTTTCCCTTCCGAAAAACCATGTTGTGGGTCCGAACCATCAGGCCCGACTGAGATGAGGCATATCAGTTCGTTCAGAAATTGACACCTGCAGACATGCACGGCAGATGCGCCGAAACCGCCAGCCTAGGCACGGGAAGAAAATACTGTTGACAACCTTCAGCGAAAATGAGAACAAAGGAAGAACATTGAGGAGAACGCCATGCAGAGAACTGAAGAGGTCGTCGCCCGTGCTCTTGCCCTCGTGGCCCAGTCGAAGGCGCTCAGGGAACGTCACGACAAGGAACGCAAGGAGATCTATGGACGGATCGAAATTGCCAATCTTCGCAAGCCGCATGTTCCCAAGGGGATTCAACTGCCTCTCAACCTGCAGTGAATTGACTTTATCGTTGGAGGACGTGGTCCGCGTATACGTCTGATTCAGTCTGTTGCAAGGCTGCACTCGACTCGCTTCTGAAGAGGTGGTTCATTCCCTTCAACGGCGTAGGGGTGCTTAATGCTTCACGAATACAACGAGATCTTTATGCAGCAGCGGTATTTCATAAAGATCCTGATGGCCTGGATTGGGGCAATTGCCTTGGGCTGTGTCCCCGTTTTGATGATCGTCAACGCGGTCACCATTTGAGAAGACGCTTCGGCGCTCTAGAGGTCTCGCGCATTCCATAACTGTTTCACGAAGACGTGCAGTTGACCTTCGTTTGGTCGATGTCAGAAGAGCATCGACATTTAACGGAGCTTCCCAATGGTCAACAAAATCCAGGCTTACCAGCCTGTTCTTCTCAGCATCCTGCGTATTGCCGTCGGCCTCGTCATCTTCTCCTTCGGCATGGCGAAAATCTTTCATTTCCACGCTGGTACCTTCATGCCGCCCACGGGCTCGTTGCCCTGGATCGCGGGTCTCTTTGAGCTTGTCTGCGGCTTCCTCTTCCTGGTCGGTTTCCAGACACGGATGGCGGCATTCCTCCTGTCCGGACTAATGGCCGCGGCTTACTTCATCAGCCACTTTCCCAAAAGCATTTTCCCGCCCGAAAACGGCGGAATGGCTGCTGCCGTGCTCTGCTTCGTGTTCCTGTATTTCGTCACGTCCGGAGCCGGACCGATCAGTGTCGATGCCAAGCTGAACAAGGCATAGGACCGGATCAAGGCAGGTTGGGAGGCTCTGCCGTGTGTCCGCAACAGTGACGAACGCGAAACGGCCGCGCCGATGATGTTCGGCGCGGTCGTCTCTTGCCGCCGCTTCCCCTTCGGGAGCCTTGATCGGTCAGATCACTTCTTTGCGTCAGCCCAGCTCTTCACCAGGTCGTCGTAGTTGACGGTGATCGGCTTTTCCTTTTCGTTCTCGATCTTCAGCTGCGGAGCCAGATTGCCCTTGGCGACCGCATCCTTGTTCCAGTAGGCCAGGTCATGCTCTTCGGCGAGCTTGGGGCCCATGTCCTTCTGGACGCCAGCGCGTTCCAGACGCTGGAGCACCTTCTCCTGCTCGGCGCAAAGCGAGTCCATCGCCAACTGTGGCGTCTTTGCACCCGATGCGGCATCGCCGATCGCCTGCCACCAAAGCTGTGCGAGCTTCGGATAATCAGGAACGTTGGTGCCGGTCGGCGACCACTGAACACGTGCCGGCGAG
Organism: Neorhizobium sp. DAR64860/K0K1; assembly: GCF_050500205.1. NCBI lineage: Bacteria > Pseudomonadati > Pseudomonadota > Alphaproteobacteria > Hyphomicrobiales > Rhizobiaceae > Neorhizobium > Neorhizobium sp. DAR64860/K0K1. Next base: position 741,882 of record NZ_CP191458.1, read on the forward strand.
CGGTAGAACTCGATCAGGCCGCCGAGTTTCGGTGCGCGATCGGTAAAGCTCTGATGGCGGATCGAGCTTTCGCGGATCAGCGTCAGGCCCACATGGCTCTTCTTCAGGTCGACGGTCTTGGACGTGACGAACTGGGCGTAGAGCCAGGCCGCCTTTGCGCGGTCATCGGGCGTGGACTTCATCAGCGTCCAGGAACCGACGTCCTGATAGCCGAGCTTCATGCCGTCTTTCCAGTAGACGCCGTGGGGGCTTGGCGCGAAACGCCATTTCGGCGTGCCGTCCTCGTTCATGACAGGCAGGCCTGGCTTCACCATGTCGGCGGTGAAGGCCGTGTACATGAACATCTGCTGAGCGATTTCGCCGCCCGCGGGGACAGGACCGGATTCCGAGAAGTTCATGCCCTGGGCAGCTGGCGGTGCATAGGCTTTCATCCAGTCGAGATATTTCTGGATCGAATAGACGGAGGCAGGACCATTGGTGTCACCGCCGCGCGCGACGCAGGAGCCGACCGGCTGTGACTTTTCGTTGACCTTGATACCCCATTCATCGACCGGCAGACCGTTCGGAAGACCCTTGTCGCCGTTGCCAGCCATCGAAAGCCACGCATCGGTGAAGCGCCAGCCGAGCGACGGGTCCTTCTTGCCGTAGTCCATGTGGCCGAAGACCTTCTTGCCGCCGACATCACGGCCGGTGAAGAATTCCGCGATGTCTTCGTAAGCCGACCAATTGACGGGAACACCGAGGTCATAGCCGTACTTGGCCTTGAAATCAGCCTTGTTCTTGGCGTCGTTGAACCAGTCGTACCTGAACCAGTAAAGGTTGGCAAACTGCTGGTCCGGAAGCTGGTAGAGCTTCTTGTCGGGCGCGGTGGTGAACTTCAGGCCGATGAAGTCGTCGAGATCGAGGCCGGGATTGGTAACGTCCTTACCTTCCTTCGCCATGAAGTCCGTCAGGGAACGGGCCTGCTGGTAACGCCAATGCGTGCCGATCAGGTCGCTATCGTTGACATAGGCGTCATAGATGTTCTCGCCCGACTGCATCTGCGTCTGCAGCTTCTCGACGACATCGCCTTCGCCGATCAGGTCGTGGGTGATCTTGATGCCGGTGATCGCCGTGAAGGCTGGCGCCAGCACTTTCGATTCGTATTCATGCGTAGTCAGCGTTTCGGAAACGACCTTGATGTCGAGACCGGAGAAGGGCTTCGCCGCATCGACGAACCATTGCAGCTCCTTTTCCTGCTCGGCGCGCGAGAGGGAAGAAAGGTCCTTGATTTCCTTGTCAAGGAACTGCTTCGCCTCGTTCATGCCGGCGTGAGCCGTGCCTGCCAATGCCAGCAATATGCCTGCTGTCGTTGTCAAAAGATGCCGTCGCATAATGTCCTCCCAGAGTTGCGATTGCGATTTCGTTTCGGCGCCAGTCCTCCCGCGCGCCGTATCAAACTTGCCTTCAGACGAAGCGGAGAACGCCGACGGCGTAGACCACAGCGAGGGCAAGAGCCCACCACAGATTGGTGCCGATCAGCCCCAACCATGCGAGATTGATGAATGCTGCACCAAGCAGCGAAATGAAGAGCCGGTCCCCCCGCGTTGTCTCGAAGCGCAGGATCCCAACCCGTGGCGCTCCCCCCGGAGAAAAATACTCCCAGATGCCCATCGCTGCAATCAAGGCGAAGATGGTCACGAAGAAAAGCGTCGTCGGCAGCGTCCAGGCCATCCATGAAAAGCTCATCTGCGTTCTCCTTCTAGACCCGACCCAGGGCAAAGCCCTTGGCGATGTAGTTGCGGACAAAGTAGATCACGAGCGCGCCCGGCACGATCGTCAGCACGCCGGCGGCTGCCAGAACGCCCCAGTCCATGCCGGACGCCGAAACGGTGCGGGTCATGATGGCCGAGATCGGCTTGGCGGCAGTGGTCGTCAGCGTGCGGGCAAGCAAAAGCTCGACCCACGAGAACATGAAGCAGAAGAAGGCTGCGACGCCGATGCCGGACGCGATCAGCGGCATGAAAATCTTCACGAAGAAGCGCGGGAAGGAATAGCCGTCGATATAGGCGGTTTCGTCGATTTCCTTCGGCACGCCGGACATGAAACCCTCGAGTATCCAGACGGCCAGAGGAACGTTGAACAGGCAGTGGGCGAGTGCCACGGCGATATGCGTGTCGATCAGTCCGAAGGCGGAATAGAGCTGGAAGAATGGCAGCGCAAAGACCGCCGGTGGCGCCATCCGGTTGGTCAGCAGCCAGAAGAACAGGTGCTTGTCGCCGAGAAACCGGTAGCGCGAGAAGGCGTAGGCCGCGGGAAGTGCCGCCGCCACCGAGATCAGCGTGTTCAGACCCACATAGATAATCGAGTTGATATAGCCGTTGTACCAGGACGGATCGGTGAAGATCACTGTGTAATTCCGCAGCGTCGGGTTATGCGGGAAGAGCGAGAAGGTGCCGGTGATCTCGGCATTCTCCTTGAAGCTCATATTGACCAGCCAGTAGATCGGCAGCAGCAGGAAGATGATGTAGATCGTCGAGACGAGCCAGGAGTAGCTGCGCGCCGGCTTGAATGTGTTGACTTGAGCCATTGTAACCGTCCTCCTCACGCGTCTTTGTCGCTGCTGGTCATGACCGTGTAGAAGATCCACGACATCAGCAGGATGATGAGGAAGTAGATGATCGACATCGCCGCGGCCGGCCCGAGGTCGAACTGCCCGACCGCCATCTTGACGAGATCGATCGACAGGAAGGTTGTCGAGTTGCCGGGCCCGCCGCCGGTGACGACGAAGGGTTCGGTATAAATCATGAAACTATCCATGAAGCGCAGGAGCACGGCAATCAGCAGCACCCGCTTCATCTTCGGCAACTGGATAAAGCGGAACACCGACCAGCGCGACGCGCCATCGATTTTCGCAGCCTGATAGTAGGCATCCGGGATCGACACGAGACCGGCATAGCAGAGGAGCACGACAAGGCTCGTCCAGTGCCAGACATCCATCACGATGACGGTGACCCAGGCATCGATCGGATCGCGGACATAGTTGTAGTCGATGCCGAGGATTGCGAGCGTGCGGCCGAGAAGGCCGATATCGACGCGACCAAACACCTGCCAGATGGTGCCGACCACGTTCCACGGGATCAGCAGCGGCAGCGCCATCAAAACGAGGCAGACCGGGACGCCTAGACCCTTTTTCGGCATGTTCAGCGCGATGAAGATGCCGAGCGGAATTTCCAGCGCAAGAATGATGACAGAGAACAGCAGGTTGCGCTGCAACGCCGCCCAGAACCGATCCGAATTCAGGATTTCGGTAAACCAGCCAGTGCCTGCCCAGAAGAATTCGTTGTTGCCGAACGTGTCCTGCACCGAGTAGTTCACAACGGTCATCAACGGTATCGCCGCTGAAAACAGGACCAGCAGCAGCACCGGAAGAACGAAGAACCAGGCCTTGTTGTTATAGGTCTTTTCCATGCCGTTCACGCCTCCCCGCCGACGCGCCAGGAATTGGCGTAGATATTGATACCTGCAGGATCAAAGCTCACGCGGGCTTCCGCCGGAATTTCCGTATTCTCGTCGGCGACGATCGCAAGCGGCTTTCCCTCGAATTCGGCGCGGACGATGCGCCGTCGGCCGATATCCTCGATCCGGCTGATCTTCACCGGCATGCCTTCTCGACCGAGATGGATGAACTCCGGACGGATGCCGAGTTCGATCCGGTCGCCCAGCCTCGTCTTCGGCGGCACATTGAGGTCCATCCGCTGACTGCCGACCACGACAGACCGCTCATTCAGCTGCGCCGGCAGGACGTTCATGCCGGGCGAGCCGATGAAATAGCCGACGAATGTATGGCTGGGCTTCTCGAACAATTCCGCAGGGGTGCCGATCTGCACAATCTCGCCCTCGTACATCACGACGACCTTGTCTGCGAAGGTCAGGGCTTCGGTCTGGTCGTGGGTGACATAGACCATGGTAAAGCCGAACTGCTTGTGGATCCGCTTCAACTGCGAGCGCAGCACCCATTTCATATGGGGATCGATCACGGTCAGCGGTTCATCGAACAGGATGGCGTTGACGTCGTTGCGCACGAGGCCGCGGCCGAGTGATATCTTCTGCTTCTGGTCAGCGGTCAGGCCCCGCGCCTTGCGGTCGGCCCAATCGGCAAGATCGATGATCCCCAGCATGTCGCGAACGCGCTTGTCGACTTCGGCCTCGGGTACTTTGCGGTTTCGCAGCGGGAAGGCCAGATTGTCGTAGACCGTCATCGTGTCGTAGATAACCGGGAACTGGAACACCTGCGCGATGTTGCGACCCTGTGTCGAGACTTCCGTCACGTCGTTTCCATCAAACAGGATGCGTCCGTGCGACGGCTGCAGCAGACCGGAGATGATGTTGAGCAACGTGGTCTTTCCGCAGCCGGAGGGGCCAAGCAGCGCGTAGGCGCCACCGTCGTTCCATTCGTGATGAACTTCGCGAAGCGCATAGTCGCTGTCGGCGACGGGGTTGGCGCCGTAGGCGTGGCGGATATGGTCGAGGGTGATGCGTGCCATGATGTTTCCCCCTAAGCCGCAGCCGCAGCGATTGCCCGGCCATCGCTGCCGAACGCCATCAGATGTCGGGTATCGAGAAAGACTTCGATGCCGGTATCTGGATCAATGTTGTGAATGCCGGGCGCCAGCATCACCCATTTCACGCCGTCATATTCAAGATGCACGAAGCTTTCCGAACCGGTGATTTCCGAGATCTGCGTGCGGGCGGCAAGGCGGGCCGAATTCTCGGTCTGCTGCGTAAAGCTTAGATGATGTGGATGAAACGCAACCGTCAGGGGACCATCCGGTATGGTTCCGAGATGCGCAGGCAAGGGGAGAACGTCGCCTTCGCGGTGGCGGAGCCCGCCACCCGACTTGACCACCTCGATGAAATTCAGCGGCGGATCGGCAAAGGTCTTCGCGGTCGTCAGATCCGCCGGCCTTCTATAAATGTCGATCGTCGGCCCGAACTGGGTGATGCGGCCCTCGGAAAGGGTTGCCGTATTACCGCCCAGCATCAGCGCTTCCGAAGGTTCGGTCGTCGCATAGACAAAGATTGCGCCGGACTGGGCAAAGATCTTGGGAAGCTCTTCGCGCAGTTCTTCACGCAGCTTGTAATCGAGGTTGGCAAGGGGCTCGTCCATCAGCACGAGGCTGGCATTCTTGACCAATGCACGGGCGAGCGCGGTGCGCTGCTGCTGGCCGCCGGACAGATGCAGCGGCGTACGGTCGAGATAGGGCGTCAACCGCAAGAGATCTGCGGCCTTGCGCACCTCGCGGTCGACGGTCGCCTTGTCCTTGCCGGAAATGCGCATCGGCGAGGCAATGTTTTCATAGACGGTCAGGAGCGGATAGTTGATGAACTGCTGGTACACCATCGCGATATTGCGTTTTTGCACCGGCATGCCGGTCACGTCTATTCCATCGAAATAGACAGCACCCTCCGTCGGCCGGTCCAGACCAGCCATCAGCCGCATCAGCGACGTCTTGCCCGAAAGCGTCGGACCGAGCAGCACATTCAGGCTGCCACGCTCGAGCGTAAGGTCGCTCGGGTGAATATGATATTCGCCCGCCACCATTTTCGCAGCTTTTCGCAATTCCAACATGCTTGTTCCCCTGCCTCCTCACAGCGGGAACACATGCCGCTTATCCGGCGATCCTTTCCGGTATTGCGGCCATGTACTCCTCCAAAACCCTCTTCTCGTCAGCGTCGAGCCGTAGCCCGTCCTTTGTTCTCCTCCAAAGGACGTCCTCGGCGCTTAACGCCCATTCCTGATCGGCAAGATAGCGAACCTCCACCTCATAGAGTTCGCCGCCGAAATTATGCCCAAGATCCTCTGCTCGAGCAGCGTTGCCGAGCAAAGTCGCGGCCCTCGTACCGTAACGCCGGACCAGCCTACGCGCATGGCGATCGGTCAGGAAGGGATATCGCGCCTTCAGCCCAGCGACTTCGCTTTCGTAGCCGCGGGCAGGGAAATCGCCACCCGGGAGGTGGCTGTCAGCGGTCCAGGGCTTGCCTTTGACGCCGATGGCTTCGCCGATCTTTTCGACCGCATGTTCCGAAAGCCGTCGATAAGTGGTGAGCTTGCCACCGAACACATTGAGAAGCGGCGCTCCGCCCTCCCCGAGGCCGACCGTATCCAGCTTCAGTACATAGTCGCGGGTTGCCTCCTGCGCTTTCGAGGCGCCGTCGTCGAACAGCGGCCGCACGGCCGAATAGGTCCAGACGATATCTTCCTTGCGCACCGGCTCCTTGAAATACTCGCTCGCCGCCTTGCAGAGATAGTTGGTTTCCTCGTCGGAGATTCGAACGTCCTTCGGATCCTCCTTGAAGTCGCGATCGGTCGTGCCGATCAGCGTGAAATCCTCTTCGTAAGGGATAGCAAAAATGATCCGGTTGTCCGGGTTCTGGAAGAAATAGGCGCGAGGGTCGTCGAACTTCTTCTTGACGACGATATGGCTGCCCTGAACCAGCCGGACATGGTGCGCTTCGTTTTCGCCGAAGGCGGAGCGGATCACCTGGTCCACCCACGGGCCGGCGGCATTGACCAGCATACGAGACTTGTGGGTCTGACTGGAGCCGGTGACCGTGCTTCGGGTAACAATCGTCCAAATGCCCTCTTCGCGCCGCGCCGAAACGACTTTCGTGCGCGGAAGGATCAGGGCACCCTTGTCGGCAGCGTCACGGGCGTTCAGCACCACCATCCGCGCGTCGTCCACCCAGCCATCGGAGTATTCGAAGGCCTTCGTAAACAGCGATTTCAAAGGCTTTCCGGCCGGATCCTTGCGCATATCAAGCGTTGCCGTCGGCGGCAGGAGCTTGCGGCCACCCAGGTGATCGTAGAGAAACAACCCCAGCCGGATCAGCCAGGCGGGTCGGACGCCACCCTTGTGATAGGGGAGAACGAAGCGCATCGGCCAGATGATATGCGGTGCCATTGCCCAGAGCACTTCGCGCTCCATGAGAGACTCGCGCACCAGCCGAAATTCATAGTGTTCGAGATAGCGCAGCCCGCCATGGATAAGCTTGGTGGCGCCTGACGACGTGCCTGAGGCAAAATCGTTCATTTCTGCCAAGGCGACCGAATAGCCGCGACCCACAGCATCGCGCGCGATACCGCAACCGTTGATCCCTCCACCGATCACAAAGACGTCGTGAATTGCCTGACTCATTATCCCCTCGCTAAGCCCTGTCCCCTCACAGAGCCCGGCTCGACATGCCGGCAGCGGCAAATCGAAAGCTAACCCCATTAGAGTGAAAATATCTCGAATGTCAAACGAAAGACGACGCGTGCGTTGCAGCATCCGCGGTGGCTGTTTCGATCAGCGCAACATTCGTCTGATGGCAAAGATCACGGATCAGTTCGGACTGGCAGGCGTCGGTGATGAACGTATGAACCTGGGAGATCTGGGCGATACGAACCGGCGCCGTTCGTTCGAATTTTGTCGAGTCGGCCACGAGGATCACATGCCGGGCGTTGGCAATGATCGCCTGCGCCACTTTCACTTCGCGAAAATCGTAGTCGAGCAGAGCGCCGTCGTGGTCGATGGCCGACGCACCGATGACCGCATAGTCAACCTTGAACTGCCGGATAAAGTCGACGGCCGCCTCGCCGACGATGCCGCCATCAGACTGGCGAACGACACCGCCGGCAATGACGACCTCGATATCGTCGACTACTCTCAACCTGTTGGCAACGTTGATATTATTTGTAATGACCATAAGGTCCTTGTGGGCGGCCAGCGCTTCACCGACGGCCTCCGTCGTGGTCCCGATATTGATGAACAGGGACGCTCCGTCCGGAATGAGGGCTGCCGCAGCCTCGCCGATCGCCTGCTTCTCGACGGCAGCGATCTGGCGGCGCGCTTCATAGCGCATGTTCTCGATGCTGCGCGGAAACGTGGCTCCACCATGGATGCGGTTGAGGACGTCCGCCTCACAGAGATCATTCAAGTCCTTGCGGATCGTCTGCGGCGTGACGGAGAACTGAGTGGCCAGATCCTCCACCAGGACCCGCCCGGTCATCCTCGCCACCTCGACGATCCTTGCCTGCCTGTCCGTCAGATGCATCTCGTCCCCGTGCTTTCGTTTTCTTTCACTTTGAGACAAAAGCCGCGCGCAGGCAACAGCCTTTACGAAGGAGATCGCTTAAGGACGTTGCCATAGGGTGAAAACGAAAAGAGCCCGCCGCGGGAGGAGGTGCGGCAGGCTCTTCAAAAGACGAGAGCAACGGCTGGGAGGAGGAGTGCCGGTGCTCTGCTGCAGAAACCTCTGGGAGGAGGAGGGAGGGTTCTGCGTGTCTGACGATTTGGGAGGAGGTAAATCGTTTCGACAAGATGGAAGATACGCTAAACCCGCTCATTTTCTAGGCAGGAATTGTCAGGGCAGACATGCACCGGACGCATACCTACCTTGGCCTTCAAAACGAGGGTTTGCCCTGCGACTTTGAAGGGCAAAAAATCACGAAAATAATTTCTGACTAATGGAATAAAATCCGGCCGGCGTTCGTATAAGCAGGTATGGACCCGAACAAACGCTCATTCGACGTGATCGCACAGCTTGCCGCGTTGAGACGCTACGCACGCTCGCTTGCGCGCAACTCTGTCGACGCCGAAGACCTGGTGCATGACGCGTTGGTCAAGGCGTATGAGAAGCGTTCAACCTTCCACTCGGGTGGAAATCTGCGGAACTGGCTGCTCTCGATCGTCCACAACACGCATCTGGACGGTCGCCGCAGCGCCCTTGCCCGTCGTCGCCGCGACGACCTGTTTGCCGATGATGGCTCGACCGCAACCGAGCCGTCCTATCCGGCAGCGCAGGAACATTCGGTTCGCCTGCAGCAGGTTCGCGAGGCTTTCATGACCTTGCCGGAGGATCAGCGCGAAGCGTTGCACCTCGTTGCGGTGGAAGACCTGTCCTATCAGGAAGCCGCCGACACGTTGGGTATTCCAGTCGGCACGCTGATGTCGCGGATATCGAGGGCGCGGGCTCGGCTGCGCAGCATGGAAGATGACAAAGGGCGTGGCGGCCACCTGAAAATCGTAGGAGGCAAAGATGAATGAGACCGGAACGGTCGTCCTGAATGACCTCGACGCCTACGTGGACAACCAGCTCGACGCGGCGGGACGCCTGCGTGTCGAGAACTACCTGTCCAGCCACCCGGAAGACGCCGCACGCGTCATGGCCGATCTCGGAATGCGGACGACGCTGAAGCTCGCTCTCACCGATGACGCCGTGCATGGCAGGACGGAGACCCGCGAGGCGGCGAGACGACTTTCCGCGAGTCTTGAAAGCCGGCGCACCTTCACCGCTCTCAGGCGCGTCGCGGCGATTGCCATGCTTGTTTCGGCAGGATGGTTTGCCAATTCCTCGATCGGTCCGTTCGGTCCGAGCGAAGTCAATGCTTCGGTCCAGCCGCCGGCACTGATCGAAAACGCGGTGCGGGCGCACGAGACGTCGCTCGTTCGCGAAAAGATGCCATCCCAGCCGGAAGCAAGGACCTACGACCGGGAGGACATCCGCGCCGCAACGGCAATCGTCATGCCCGAATTGCCAAAGGGCTGGCAGGTGACCGACGTGCAGATCTTTCCCTCGGATTACGGCCCGAGCGTCGAGGCAAGTATGCGCACCGCTGATGGCATCAGGGTATCTCTCTATGCCGTGCGACCTGGCCATTTCGCGGTCGAGCCTATCAAGGACATGAATATGCCGAAGGCCGAAGCGGCCTGGTGGCAGATCGGCGACGTGGCTTACGCCGTGGTGTCGAGCACGACCGATATCGGTCTCGCAGACGAGGCCGAGCTTCTCAAGAATTCCCTTTACTGATCAACAGGAGATTCCGAATGTATGAAAACGACCGGCGCTGGGGCGCCACGACAGCACAATCCGGCGCAGTCTTCGATGAAGGCCTTCGCCAGCACATGCTGCGCATCTACAATTACATGGGGCTTGGCCTCGTCATCACCGGTATCGTCGCCTTCATCGTCGGCACCACGCCGGCGCTTTACGTGCCGATCTTCTCCAGCCCGCTGAAGTGGGTGGTGATGCTTGCGCCGCTCGCCTTCGTGTTCTTCTTCTCGTTCAAGATCCAGTCCATGTCGGCCGCCTCCGCGCAGATGACCTTCTGGGCGTTCTGCGCCGTCATGGGTCTGTCCCTTGCTTCGGTGTTCCTTGTATTTACCGGCGCAAGCATCGCACGCACCTTCTTTATCGCCGCAACCATGTTCGGCGCGACCAGCCTTTACGGCTACGTCACCAAGCGTGACCTCGCCAAGTTCGGCTCGTTCATGATCATGGGTCTGATCGGTGTGATGATCGCTTCGATCGTCAACATCTTCCTCGGCTCCAGCGCCCTGCAGTTTGCCGTATCGGTGATCGGTATCGTCGTATTCGTCGGCCTGACTGCTTGGGATACCCAGAACATCAAGCAGCAGTATGCAGAAAACTACGATCAGGAAAGCCAGCAGAAAATGGCCGTGATGGGCGCGCTGTCACTCTACCTGAACTTCGTCAACATCTTCCAGCTGCTGCTCAATTTCACCGGCCAGCGCGAAGAATAGACGACAAGAACAACCGGTTCCGAGACACCTTTCGGACCTCTACCAGCAGGGCGGATCACTCCGCCCTGCTTTTCTGTGACCACGCGAATGACGGCCTGCTGAAGGATATCGACCTGCGACTTCAGATGAAATAGGAATGCGTGGATCGAATTCGTTCAACACGTGTTTACGCGTCTATTCCGGCAGTAAACCGTTCGAGCTCGTTCGGTTGGAAAACCCTCAGACTGGAGTCCGCATGACATCCTCGACCGCCGGTTCGGCCGACAAAGCCGCAGGCCACCGGAAATTTCTTGTCCTGCTCTTGGGCTCGATCGGCGTCGTCTACGGTGATATTGGCACCAGTCCGCTCTACGCGTTCCGGGAGGCTCTACGACCATTTTCAGAGAATGGCGTCCAGCCCGAACATGTCATCGGACTGATCTCTCTGATGGTTTGGACACTGACGATCATCGTCACGTTCAAATACGTCCTGTTCCTGCTTCGCGCCGATAATGACGGCGAAGGCGGCACGCTGTCGCTGCTTGCCCTGTTGATGAAGAAGACAGGCGGCTACATGCCTGTCCTGTTCTTTGCAGGCCTGATCGGTTCGGCTCTGTTCATCGGCGATGCAATGATCACACCCGCACTGTCGGTCATGTCGGCGCTTGAAGGTATGAAGCTCGTGACGCCCGCCTTCTCCGACTATGTCTTGCCGCTCTCAGCCGCGATCATGGTCGGCCTGTTTGCGATCCAGTCCAAGGGCACCGAAGCAGTTGCCAAATTCTTCGGCCCGATCACGGTCGTCTGGTTTCTGGCGATGGCATGGGGTGGCATGATCCATATCGGCGACGATTGGACCATCCTCGAAGCCCTCAACCCTATCAATGCGCTCTGGTTTATCACCCATGCCGGCTGGGCGGGTCTCATCGTGCTCGGCGCGGTATTTCTGACCGTGACGGGCGCGGAAGCCCTTTACGCCGATCTCGGCCATTTCGGTCGCAAGCCAATCAGTGTCGCCTGGTTCATCCTCGTATTTCCCGCGCTGGCATTGAATTACCTTGGGCAGGGCGCGTTGGTCCTGAGCAACCCGGCCGCCATCGAGAACCCGTTCTATCTGCTCTATCCGGACTGGGCGTTGCTGCCGATGGTCATTCTGGCAACGATGGCAACCGTCATCGCCAGCCAGGCTGTCATTACGGGCGCGTTTTCGCTTGCCCGGCAGGCCGTGCATCTCGGCTTCCTGCCGCGGCTGATGATAAAGTTCACCTCGGAAACCAATACCGGGCAGATCTATGTTCCGGCCGTGAACATGATTCTGTTCATCGGCGTCCTGGTGCTGATCTTCTCATTCGGCGATTCAGAATCGCTGGCAACCGCCTACGGTATCTCGGTCACCGGCGCGATGGTCGTGACAACGCTGATGTCGTTCCAGTTCTTGCGGGCGGTGCGCGGATACTCGGCCCTTATCGCCGGCGCACTTCTGCTGCCGCTGCTCTTGATCGAAGCGGTGTTCCTTGCCGCAAACCTTCTCAAAATCCACGACGGCGGCTGGGTGCCCGTGGCGCTCGCCTTCTTCATCATGATCCTAATGTGGACGTGGACGAAGGGTTCGAAATACATCAAGGACAAGACCGCCAGGAACGACATCCCGCTGGAAGTCTTCATTCCGATGATCGAAAAGGAATCCGATCATTCGCCGGTCGTGGTTCCCGGCACTGCAATCTTCCTCACCAGCGTTCCCAACCGGACGCCGGCAGTCCTGCTGCACAACATCAAGCACAATCATGTCCTGCACGAGCAAAACGTCATCCTGACGATCTGGACGCAGGACAAACCCTACGTTCCCGATCGCGAACGGGTGGAAATGAAACGCATCTCCAAGCGTTTTATCCGCCTCGACATCACCTTCGGCTACATGGACGAGCCAAATGTCACCAGAGCACTGACGCTCTGTCGTAAGGCGGGCTTCAAGTTCGAGATCATGCAGACCTCGTTCTATCTGGGACGGCGCAACCTGGTCAGCACACCCAATACCGGGTTGCCGGCCTGGCAGGAGCAGATCTACATGGCACTGGCCGATTTCGCGATCGACCCATCCGCCTATTTCAAGCTTCCACCCAACCGTGTCGTGGAACTGGGAGAGCAGGTGGCGATCTGACCTGATCCCTTTCGCCATCACGCGTACAGTATGCCGCATTGTACTTGCGCCGGGGTGTGCTATCGAAAGATCGAACCCCGTGCACGAGGACGCGATGGGAAGGCTGGTCGGTAAATCGGAACAATGGGCGGTGCGCATTCTATGCGCCATCGCGCTTGTTGTTCTCGGCCTCTCGCATCAGCCGCCTGCCCTTGCAGCCACCGGTTTCGATCCGGCTGACTATGCCGAGTACGTGCTGCCGGACGGCACGCTGCCGACGCTCTGCGTCACGTCAAACAGCGATCGGCCTGACCGGGACGGACAACACCACCATAGCAAAGGCGCCAAGACCGACTGCGAAGCCTGCCGTATCAGCGCCGTGGCGATGGTCCCACCCGCGCCGATCCACGCAGAACGGGTATTCCTCGCCCAAGAACTGGCCAAGTATCCGTTCCCGGTGGGCGAGATCACCCGCCAGTTATATCCGCCGAATACCGGTCCCCGAGCACCCCCCTTCGCCTGATGATCATTTGAGCCTCCGCTGCGGCTTTTGCCCGCGGCTTGTTCAATGTTGCAGATCGGCACAGTCTCGCCTGCCATCAGGATAATACCGAATGACCATCTTAACTTCCGCCTCACCCGCGGAAAGCGACGCCTCGAGCGTTTCGCTTTACCGCGCCCTATGGCGCTGGCATTTCTTTGCGGGTCTTCTCGCCATTCCCTTCATGCTCAACCTAGCCATCACCGGTGGGCTCTACCTGTTCAAGGACGAAATCAACGATACGTTTTTTGCATATCGCTACCAGGTGGAAGCCGCCGGTTCGCCGCTTTCGCCGGACCGGATCGTCGAAGTCGCCGCATCCGCCGTCCCGGGTTCGGTGGCGCGCTCTTACAAGGACCCTGCTTCGGCAACACGGAGCGCCATAGTCACCGTGTCGTCCAAAGCCGGCTCCACGCTCGTCTTCGTCAATCCCTACGATGGCGACGTGCTGGATACGGTCGCGTCCGCGGACGAATTCAATCAGGTGGTCAGAAGCATCCACAGCCTCGCCTATTTCGGTACCTTTCCCAACATCCTGACAGAGATCGCCGGCGGCTTTGCCATGGTTCTGGTCGCGACCGGGATCTATCTCTGGTGGCCGCGGCGGCAGACCGGCGGTGTGGTGACGGTACGCGGAAATCCTTCGCGGCGGGTGTTCTGGCGTGACGTGCACGCGGTCACCGGCGCTTTCGCAGGGTTGCTGATCTTCTTTCTCGCCGCCACAGGCATGTTCTGGTCGAACACCTGGGGCAGCAATGTCCAGGCCTGGCTCACCGACAAGGGCCTCGGCTATCCGGCAGAGCTTTGGGACAACGTGCCGGTGTCGAAGAAGGTGACGGGCGATGTCGCGCCCAATAGCGGCTGGAGCGTCGAAAAGGCGCCGGTGCCGATGTCGGGTACGCTGACCGGCGAACCGATAGGCCTCGGAAAGGCCGTCGCGATCGCGAAGGATCTGGGCATAGCCCCGGGTTTCGATACGGCGATCCCCCGCACGGAAACGGGCGTCTATACCGCTTCCATCTTTCCTGACGACCTTTCGAAGGAAAGGACGATCCATATTGATCAGTATTCCGGAACACCGCTGGTCGACATGGGTTATCCGCTCTATCCGGCGCCTGGAAAGGCTGTCGCGTGGGGTGTCAATGTTCATATGGGCCAGGAATGGGGTCGGTTTAACCAGATGCTGATGCTCGCCACCTGCCTTGCGATCGTCTTTACCTGCGTCACCGCTGTCGTCATGTGGTGGAAACGCCGTCCATCCGGCCGCCTTGGCGTCCCGCCGATGCCGCCGAGCCGTTCCGTCTATTTCGGTCTGTGGCTGATCACGCTGGTTTTTGCCATCGCGTTTCCGATGTGCGGGATTGCGATCGTCGCGATGATCGCCTTCGACCAGATCGTCGTCCGCTTCGTTCCGCCGCTCAAACGCGCCTTCGCTTAAAGGAAAACACATGCGTAACACACTCATCGCTTCGCTTGCACTCGCGGCTTTTGTTGCCGCCGCTGGCCAGGCTGCTGCCCATGCCAGCGTCAAATCGACGACCCCAACCGACAAGGCATCCGTTGCATCGCCGGAAGAACTGGACCTGACATTTTCCGAAGCCCTGAACCTGCCGTTCAGCAAGCTTCACCTTCTCGGCCCAGACGGCAAGGAGATCGAGATCGGCAAGGGCGTGCTGAAAGACGCTGACAAGACGATGACTGCGCCGGTCACCGGGCCGCTCAAGCCCGGCACATATACGGTCAGATGGAATGTGCTTTCGGTCGATGGCCACAAGACCAACGGCACGTACACGTTCACCGTGAAGCCGTGACAACGGCTGAGACCCTCATTGTAGTCTGCCGTTTCGGCTTCTACGCAGGCGCCCTGTTCCTCTGGGGCGCCGCAACCTATATCGCCGGTTTTGTGCCGGACGGTCTACGGCAATCGGTGTGGGCGAAGCTCACACCGATCCGTGGCCTGTCGGTGCTTGTGATAGCGGGTGCGACGGTTGCATCTCTGCCGCTCAACGCCGCCCTTCTCGGCGACGGCTGGCAGGATGCGGCGGATCTCGGCATGCTGTGGACGGTCATAACCCAGACCAGTATCGGCACCGTCTGGATAGTGCAGGCGATTGCTGCAGGCCTGTTGTTTGCGGCCCTTACGCCCTCCTCGCGCTCGAAAATCCTACCGACGGCGCTGGCAGCTTTGGTCGCTCTCGCCAGCCTTCCGATTTCCGGACACGCAGCCATCCACGATGGATCACTGCGCCTGCTGCACCGGGCAAACGATCTGCTGCACCTTCTCTCGGGCGGGTTCTGGTTCGGGGCGCTGTTACCGGTCGCTCTGCTTCTCCCCGCGCTCAGGGACCAGTCGACGCGACACGATGCCACGACCGCTTTGATCGGCTTTTCCCGGGCAGGTCATGTTGCCGTGGCGCTTGTGATCGTGACAGGGCTGTTCAGCACCTGGCTCATCGTCGGCGGCCTGCCGCTTGACTGGTCCTTGCCCTATCAGCTGCTGCTTTCGGCCAAGATCCTGATCGTTGCAACCATGGTCGCGCTGGCGATCGTCAACCGTTACGTCTTCGTACGGCTGCTCGACCGCAGCCCGCTGATGTATCGAAGCCTCGTCTGCGCGACGGTCACGGAAATCGGGCTTAGCCTCGGAGTGCTCGCCCTCGTCGCCTATTTCGGTCGTTTGCAGCCGGTCTAGACGTCAGGCGAACAGGACGCAGACGGGACTGCCGATCTCGAACGGCTCGCCGATGGTCGTCAGCGTTCCGTGTTCCCCATTGATCTCAAAGAACACCAGCGAGTGGCTGTCCTGGTTGGCGACGATGAGATAGCGACCGGTGGGATCGATGGCGAAATCCCGCGGGGTTCTACCAATGGTGGGATACCAGCCGAGGGTTCTCAACCCGCCATCGGCCAGAATTTCACAGGCGACGATCGTGTCATGGCCGCGGTTGGAGACATAAAGAAACCTGCCATTCGGATGAATTTTGATCGCCGCGCAGGACGACGTGCCGGCAAAATCGGCCGGCACTGTGCTGGTTTCTGACAGGAGCGTGAAATTGTCTCCCTCGATGGCATAGGCACCGACGGTGCAGGCGGCCTCATGCGCGACGTAGAGCCTACGACCATCCCGCGAGCAGACGATATGGCGCGGCAGTGAACCGCCGGGCACGTGCAGCACGACATCCGGCTCTGAGCCTATTCCCTGATCGCCGAATGCATATCTGGCGATCTCGTCGGTCCCGAGATCGCAAACGAGAACATGCCGATCGCCAGGCATGACCAAAACCTGGTGCACATGCGGGCCTTCCTGCCTGTCGGTGACGGGGCCGGATCCTGTCCGCTGGATCACCATGACGTCGTCGTCATCGGGAAGACCCTGATGATCAAGACCGTAAGCGACCGCACTTCCGCTGCCGTAATTGGCAACGAACAGCCGTTTCCCTGAACTGTCGAGCGAAACATGACACGGCGCTGAACCTCTCGCCGAGATGCGCTTCGCCAAGTTTAGACCGCCGTCCCCGTCGATCTGCAGGACAACCACGCCCGCCTGCGCCTCGTCGTCGAGTTCCTCGACGGCATAGAGGACGTTTCCATCCTGCCCGAGCGCCAGATAGGTGGGGTTGCGGATCGCTTCGAACGCCGCGACCTCTTCGAACCGGCCCGTCTGGAAATCAAGAGAAAGCAGGCTGACGCCTTTTCCCTTGCCCTCCACATGCGGCATCGATTCCGTGTAGCTGCCTATGATGACGCGCGCCGTCTGAAGATCGTCCATGCTGTCCTCACCCTATCGCCATCAGGCTCGCATTGCCGCCAGCGGCCGCCGTATTCACGGAGACCGACATTTCTTCAAGCAGCCAGTTCAGGCAATAGGGATCATCCATGCCGGCGATGTCAGCTGAGGAAGCCGCCTGCGTCAGCACCAGCGGACCGGGAAGGCTGGCAATACGACGCGAGACGGAGATCAGGCTATTGCCGTCGCCTTCCAGCAAGGCACCGGCATAGGGTCCGTGGTTTGCCCAATCGGAAGACCAGATGATCCGGGCAGCGATTTCGGCCGGTAGATCGGAGAACTTACCCTGAAGGCCGGAGTCCGTGTCGATGGTGACGCTGTTGCCTGTTGCGAGCGCGGCACCCAGCTGGGAAACGAGACCCGCCTCTGTCTGCGGCACGAGCAGGATGCGCCCGCGCGGATGCAGACTATAGGTGTTGCGCTCGCCGACGGGGCCGGGAAGTTCCTGCGACATGCCGAGAGCGGATTCGCCACCCAGTTCGCGGATCGCTTCGGAGTCCTCGGTTTTGCCCTTGGCGCGCAGCCATTCGGCCAGCAACGAGATCGCCGGATCGACATGAACCGAACTGTGGCGCGGCGGCACCGGCGGCTGCTGCAGCAGGCGGCCGAGATAAAGCGGGCCGCCGGCCTTGGGGCCCGTGCCCGAGAGGCCGCGCCCGCCAAACGGCTGCACGCCGACGACAGCGCCGATGACGTTGCGGTTGACGTAGATATTGCCGGCCCGGACACGGCTCGTCACATGCGCAATCGTTTCGTCGAGACGCGTGTGGAGGCCGAATGTGAGACCGTAGCCGGTGGCGTTGATATCGTCGATCAGCCTGTCGAGATCCTCACGACGATAGCGGATGACGTGAAGGACAGGTCCGAACACTTCCCTCTCGAGGTCCGAGAGGTTGTTCAGTTCGATGATCGTCGGCGCGACGAAGGTTCCGGCAGCCGTTGCAGCGGGGATGGCGACCTGCTCAATGCGCCGGCCCTTGGCGCGCATCGCATCGATGTGGCCCTCGATAACATCCTTCGCTTCGGCTGTGATGACCGGCCCGATATCGATCTTCAGCTGGTCGGTGCGCCCGACGGTCAGTTCGGCAAGGGCGCCGCGGAGCATGGTCAGCACGCGGTCCGCTATGTCTTCCTGCAGGCACAGGACACGCAGGGCCGAGCAACGCTGACCGGCGCTGTCGAAGGCGGACGCGATGACATCGCCGACCACCTGTTCGGCCAGAGCCGAGGAATCGACGATCATTGCGTTCTGGCCGCCCGTTTCGGCAATCAGCGGGATCGGCTTTCCGGCGTTCGACAGCCGGCCGGCAAGCTCGGCCTGGATCAGGCGAGCGACGTCTGTTGAACCGGTAAACATCACGCCCTGGGTTTCGGGGGCAGCCACCAGCGCTGCGCCGATCTTTCCATCACCCGGCAAAAGCTGAAGCGCGCCGCGTGGTACGCCGGCCTGATAGAGAAGTTTCACGCCTGCCGCTGCGATCAACGGCGTTTCCTCAGCGGGCTTTGCCAGCACGCTGTTGCCGGCGACGAGAGCGGCCGCGATCTGGCCGGTAAAGATTGCCAGCGGGAAGTTCCACGGGCTGATGCAAACCACCGGCCCGAGCGCCTTATGCCCCGGCCCCAGCGTGCGCTTGGCCTGTTCCGCATAATAGCGCAGGAAATCGATCGCTTCGCGCACTTCGGCAATCGCGTTCGGCAGGGATTTTCCAGCCTCGCGCATGATCAGGCCGAGAAGGGACGGCATGCTTTCCTGCATGACATCGGCAGCCCTTTCGAGGCAGGCGGCGCGTTCCTGCGGCGCAACGGATTGCCACTCGGCAAAGGCTTCCTGTGCGAGAGACGCTGCCTTTTGCGCATCCGTCAGGCTTGCTTCCGTGACTGAGCCGACCACATCCGAATGGTCAGCCGGATTGAGCACGGGCCGCGTTTCACCTGATGAAGTTCCATCGCCAAGTTCTGGAGCGGCTGTGAAGGGAGCCTGGGCGCCTTCCTGAAACACGGACGCGAGGGAGGCAAGCGTCGTTTCGTTGGCGAGATCGAACCCCATGGAGTTCTGTCGGTCCTTGCCGAACAGGTCGGCCGGCAGAGCGATCTGATCGTGTTTTCCGCCGGAAACGGACATGCCGCGAACGACGGCGGTCGGATCGGCAATCAGCTCGTCGACGGACACCTGGTCATCGCCGATCCGGTTCACGAAGGATGAATTGGCGCCGTTTTCCAGGAGACGGCGGACGAGATAGGCGAGAAGCGTTTCGTGGGTTCCAACAGGCGCATAGATGCGGGCCGGCCGGTTGAGCTTTGCCTGACCGACGACCTCTTCATAGAGCGGCTCGCCCATGCCGTGCAGGCACTGGAACTCGTAATCGCCAACCTTGAAATCAGGTCCGGCCAGCTGATAGATCGTGGCAAGCGTCTGGGCGTTGTGTGATGCAAATTGCGGAAAGACGGCGTCGCGTGCGTCGAGCAGTTTCCGGGCGCAGGCGATGTAGGAGACATCCGTGTGCACCTTGCGGGTAAAGACCGGGAAGTCTTCGAGGCCTTCGATCTGCGCCTTCTTGATTTCCGCATCCCAATAGGCGCCCTTGACCAGACGCAGCATGATGCGGCGGTTGGAACGGCGTGCGAGGTCGATGATGAAATCAAGCACGAACGGGCATCGCTTGCCATAGGCCTGCACCACGAAGCCGATGCCGTCCCAGCCGGAAAGAGCAGGGTCGAAGCAGAGGTCCTCCAGAAGATCGAGCGACAGTTCGAGGCGATCGGCCTCCTCCGCATCGATGTTCAGACCAATATTGTAGGACTTGGCAATGGCGGCCAGCGCCTTCACGCGCGGCAGAAGTTCTTCCATGACGCGGCTAGCCTGGGCGCGGGTATAGCGCGGATGAAGTGCCGAGAGCTTGATGGAAATGCCAGGGCCGTTGTAGATCCCGCGTCCGGCAGAGGCCTTGCCGATCGCATGGATCGCCTTCTCGTAGTCCTTGTAATAGCGCTCCGCGTCTTCCCCTGTCGTCGCTGCCTCGCCAAGCATGTCGTAGGAATAGCGAAAGCCCTTCTGCTCCATGGTCCGCGAGCGGCGCAGTGCTTCCTCGATCGTCTCACCGGTGACGAACTGCTCGCCCATCATCCTCATCGCCATATCGACGCCGCGGCGGATGACCGGTTCGCCACAGCGGGCGATCAGACGCGTCAAGGCCGCTGAAAGGCTGCGATCGCTGACGGTCGAGGTCAGTTTGCCGGTCACGACAAGTCCCCAGGTCGCCGCGTTGACGAAGAGCGAACGGCCCTCGCCCACATGCGACTTCCAATTTCCGCCGGAAATCTTGTCGCGGATCAGCGCATCACGCGTCGCCATATCCGGAATGCGCAGCAGCGCCTCAGCCAGGCACATCAGGGCAATGCCTTCCTGGCTGGAAAGCGAGTATTCCTGCACCAGCGCTTCGACGCCCGACCCCTTGGCCTTGCGGCGCAGCGCGACAATCAGATCGCGAGCTGTCGAACGGACTTTGTCAGCGAGGTCGGCGGGCAGTGTTGCCTGCTCGAGAAGCGGCAGCACACTGTCGATTTCAGGTCTGCGATAGGCCGCTGTGATGGCCTTGCGCAAATCGGACTGCGGCCGGATCGGCGGGGCGAAATCTTCAAAGGGCATGGTCTCCAAAGAGCCAGGCAAGAATGTGTTGTGTTCCATCGCAGATGCCATTGTTCCGCCTCCCGAATATCAAGCCAATCTAGCGGATCAGCGACGATCCCGCGATGCGAGAAAAATAATCGAATCTGCTCTATATAGCTTCTCTGAAAATGGGTAGAATTTGGAGAAATTCACCACGTTTCGGGAGGAGTACAGAGAAAATGGAGAGGAAGAGCGATATGCCTGGGGATATAGACCACTTCGACCGGAAGATCATGGATGTCCTTGTCGGCGATGGCCGGGTCTCGGTGACGGATCTTGCCGACAAAGTCGGCTTGTCCAAGACTCCGGTGAATGCGCGCCTGAAAAGGCTGATGCAGGATGGCTTCATTCTCGGCTTTCGCGCCGTTCTCAACCCGAAGAAACTCGGCCTCGACCATGTGGCTTTCGCAGAGGTGAAACTGTCCGATACGCGCGAAACGGCACTCAACGCGTTTAACGCAGCAGTATGGCGAATTCCCGAGGTCGAGGAGTGCCACATGATAGCCGGACGTTTCGATTACCTCCTGAAGATTCGCACACCCAACATCCGCCGCTATCGCGAAGTGCTTGGCGAAAAAATCTCCAGTCTGCCATTTGTGGCAAGCACCTCAACCTCGGTTGCCATGGAGGCGGTGAAGGAACGATAGGTCCAAGACCACTGGTCAGAGTTGAGGCGGCAGCTTTCCGTTCAACATGTCGAGCAGCCTGACCCAATTGGCACGATGCCGGTTACCGGGACCATCCTGCGCCCAACCCAAGACCCTCTTGACGCCCCCGTTGTCCTGATAGCTGAAGGCCCGGCTGCTGTGCAGAGACAACACGAGTTTTTCGACGTCCTCGGCATGGAGCGTAACCTGTTCGCCCGAATGGTTGGGATCGCGAAACGTCATCGAGCCCGGCAGCAGCCAGTGCGTTCCGATGCCTCCATTGCTCGAAAAAACCGGCGGTATCACGATGTCATGAAAGTAGATCTTGCTGCAGTGGGTCGTTTCGTAGAGCGTTTTGAGGTCGGCGCGCAGTTCCGCTTCCATGCCGAGCCCGAGCTGTCCACCGGCTCCAAGCACAGAGTCGAAACCGAAACTTTCGCTATAGGGCCCCGCGAGAGCGGAAACATCCGCGACGATGACGTGGAGCGGGGCGAACCTTGGCGAATTGCCGCACCCGCAAGATTTGGGTTCTCGTCTCGCCGCATCGCGCAAGGCACGATACATGGTCACTGTACCGCGATTCTCGACCGTCCCGCCGTCCGTCACCCAATAGCGTTTGGCCGTGCCGCTGCTCGGCATGATATCCACGGCGGCATCCGGAAACACAGGGGGGAAATTGGCGCTCAATGCTGCGGCCCGTGACACAGAGACGTCGGGTTCGTCGATGGTGACGATTTCCATCCCGGGCGACGTATTTGCCTGCATCGTATGGGTCGATCCGATGTTGGTCAGCACAAGCCGCCCGCCCGCGCCCGCGCCATCCAGCAACCCCTGGCACCGGCTGGCCTGTTCCGGAAGCGAATACCCGTCGCCTCGGCGGCACGGATTTCCAGGATCGGGATAGGATCCGACGATCGACGAATTCAGCATCAATCCAAACGAGACGTCGCCCATCTTTCCCGCCCCCATTCGGCAGACGAAGGATTCCGCCAGGATATGGCCGAGTTTAGAGCGGGCTGGTGCAAGGCCGCTCACAGAACCATCCGGCACCGCCGGCTCGCCGCATGTAAAACGTCTCCACTGAAAGCGACCGAATGTGATCCGCAGGTCGCTGGCGCGATTGATGACATCTTCAATATAAGGATGCGCCATTTCCCGCGAATAGCGCTCCCACGCCATGAAGCCGACGCCACCGCGGGAGCGCAGTTCCGCCTCGTGCAAGCCAAAATAC
This sequence comes from Neorhizobium sp. DAR64860/K0K1, assembly GCF_050500205.1. NCBI lineage: Bacteria > Pseudomonadati > Pseudomonadota > Alphaproteobacteria > Hyphomicrobiales > Rhizobiaceae > Neorhizobium > Neorhizobium sp. DAR64860/K0K1. The sequence continues at coordinate 764,436 of NZ_CP191458.1, forward strand.
GCAAGCGCAGCGCTCCCGCCGGAAACGCCGCTCGCCATCACCACGTCGCAGACATGTCCCGCCTCCGCCAAGCCCCTCAGCAACGAGGCGGTATAGATCGCAGCGCGTGTACCACCTCCGGAAGCCGCGATGGCGATGCGAGGCATGCCCGCTTTCAGAGGTGAGCAGTCGCCATTTTCATAATCCTGGTTCTTCATGAACGCGAGAGCATCGCGACCGCCCCCACCCTCGGCATGGACTGTGAGCTCCGGCGGTTGCACCGCGTAATAGAACGTCAGGACAATCGGCCCGACAATCAGGCCAAAGGCCAACGTTCCGACGATGACCGGATAGATCACCGCCGCCCGCTCGAAATTGCGCAGGCTCGCCAGCAGATCGTCTGCCTTTATCATGTCGCGTGAGCGAAGCTCTATCTGGCGCCGGAATTGACCGATCAGCTCCGCGGGCGTCATGAACTGAAGAGCCGCGCCGCCGCCGGCATACCCGTCTTCGTAGTGACCCCGCAGCTTCAAGCGGCCGGCGCCATGCAAACTGATCGTGCGACCTTCGCTTTCGACGCGGCTGAGTGTCGGATCACCGTGGTAGGGATAACCGACCGATATGGCGGTGCGCCAGTCGGGCTTGAGTGTGAGCATGCGCATGAGCCTGCGGGCAACGAACTGGTCGGTCCAGAAACCGTAATACCAAGCGCACGCATAAGAAAGCAGGATGTAAAGCATCAGGACCGGGTTGCCATAACCCGTGCTGCCGCCATTAAAGAGGTACGTGATGAAATGTATTTCCGCGAGCCGTGCCCCGGCGACGGCAATGACGAGAATGGAAATCACGCGCTGCGGACCGATGAAAAACATCCGGCCCAGCGTCTTCAGGATTTCCATCAGCCGCTCGAAGAGAATGCCGAGGAAAAGCAAGATCCACATGATCCCGCCGACGAAAAGGAAAGTCAGGGCAAGAAGATGGTCGGGGACGAACAGGGTCAGCAGCGACCCGGGCAGAAGGAGTTCTACCGGATAGCGAACCGGAGCGATTGCCAAGGCGGAAAAGAAGGCAGCTTTCGCCCCGCCCCCCACGAAACTGTAGCGATCCTTGGGAAGAAACAGCTCCACCTCTGGCAGGGCATCGGCCAATCCTCCATCGGCTGTCGACCTGAATAGCGCTGCGGCAAAACCGAATGCAGCAGCAAGCGCGACGGTCATCGCAAGAACGACGGCCACGCCCACGTGCAGTCGGGGTGCGGCGACCATCTCCCCGTAGACCTCGGGCAGAGAACTCCACAACAGCAATGCCAGCATCGCAACCAGACATGTCAGTTGCCCGGTCAGCAGATAGTTGTTGGCGACTTGGCGACGCTCGGCAAGAGCGTTGAGACCCAGAAAAAGCACAAGTCCGATCACCAGCAGAATGAGGTTCGGCCAATCGGTTTCCATGGTGGGGCCAAGCGCCAGCATGACGGTCAGCACCAGAAACAGCGCCGGCGCGTACCAGGGATAACGGTCCGGGGCGAGCAGTTTCCAGTAGGCGCGTCGCCTCGTCGGAAGCGGCCGGTTGGCCCACGCATCCAGACGTCGCCAGCCGCGAACGAAATCCGCAACCCTGTCGTTCAGCCAAGGATAGGCTTGCCGAACGAGAGACCGGCCGCGTGCTTGAACCTGCGTCATCACGCCATCTCCCCCTGTGGTGGCGAAAGCAAAACGTCGGCCGCCTTCTCGGCGATCATGTAGACCGCGCAGGCGAGGAAATAGCCGGGAATGCGGGGAAAGACCGACGCATCCACGATCCGCAACCCATCGACGCCATGCACCTTGAACCGGCTGTCCGTCACGCCGCCGCTGTCCCGCGGCCCGATGGCGCAGGTCCCGCAGGCGTGGTGACCCCATGCGTTTTCGGCCACGTAGTTGCGCAGTGCTTCGTCGCTGTCGCGCCAGCGGCCGGGCTCTTCCTCTTCGGCAACGAGGTCGTCCATCCCTTCGGCCACTTTGCGCACGAAACGGACGCCCTTTACCATCGCATCGAGATCGCGACGGTAATCACCCCTGCCTTCGGCAAACGAATGGAACTGAATGTCCGGGTCTGTCCGCCAGTCCGAAGATCGCAGCCTCACCGTACCGGCTCGGTTTTCCGTATAGGCCTTCAGCACGACCCAGCTCAGATAGTCTTTCTTTCTGATCCGCTGCGAATAGCCTTTGTAGTAGCCGCGGAAATCACCCAGCAGCGAAAAGCAGTGGAGATCAGGCTCGTTCAGGCTGTCGCGCGATTTGAGCGCCATGGAAAACAACAGGCCGTTGCTTGTGTAGTTGCCAAGACGAAAGCGCCGCCACTTGCGGTATTCCGCGTCACGGATCGAATAGGCTGCGTTTTTAAGCGTCGCCCAGGGCTTGTTCATGCGGCTGACGACGCCGATCTCATATCGGTCCTGCAGATTGCGGCCAACGCCCGGCAGATCTTCGACGACGGCGATCTCGTAACGAGCGAGATGAGCGGCATCGCCAATTCCCGACAGCATCAGGATCTTCGGCGATGCGAAAGCGCCGGCTGCGAGGATGACCTCTCGCCGCGCCTCAACGAAGAGTTCGTTACCATTCGCATCGATCGCGTGGACGCCCACGGCGCGCCTATCCTCAATCGCAATGCGCGCCACCGATGTTCTCAGCCGGATATCGAGCCTGTCGGGATACCTTGCCTTGACGTCGAGCAACCGTTCGCGCGGCCCATGCCGCACATGCCTGCGGGTGGAAAGGGGCGCGATGCGGATGCCGCTTGCAAAGGGGTTCCAGACCCGGTGCGCATTCGGATCGGTTTCCGCCGTCTCCCATTGCGTCCCGGAATGACCGAAGGCATCAGCTGCCGCGCGCACACAGTGCAGAAGCGAGCTCAACAGCAGGCGGTCGCGGATTGGTCTCAGCGGAAAAACCAGTTCCGTTTGCATCCAGCCCCACCAGCCGTGTCCGGTCGGATTGAGACCAGTGAAGAAGGAAAGCCAGCGCCAGAAAAAGATGCGGTAGCGGCAGCGTTCGATCCGTTCGAAATAGGTCTGCATATGCGCAGCCCGCCAGCTCTCGTCGCCTGTGAGGTCGCGGATATGGTTCCAGTCGCAGGCATTCGGTTTGACGATGATCATCGCATGATGGGCACTGCAGCCACCCAGCCCCTGTGCACGGGGATAGAGAATTCCGCCCTTTTCATCGCAGTACCGCCAGTCGCGTTTCTGCACGGCCGTATCCTCATAATGCCTGACATAGTAATCACGCGCCAAACCCTCGTGTTCGGACGCGAAGGCATGGAACGCCGGCACTTTATAAGCATCGGCCAGAGGCATATCGGGGTCGTCATTTGCAACCGCATCGCTGTAAGGCCGTTCGGCGAGCGGATCACCACCAGCTTCGATCACCAGAACGGTGCACCCCGCCTCCACAAGCCGCGCAGCCACGACCGCCCCACCCGCACCGGCGCCAATCACGATGTAGTCGTGGGTCGCTTCGCTCCCTGCCATGTCAAAGCTGCTTCAGAAATGAAATCAATGCGTCCTTGTCCGCCTGCGACAGATCCGAGCCGAAGGCATGTCCCGCATTGACGACGTAATCGGGGCACTTGCTGAGGGTCACGAGCCGATCGATCAGGCCGGTCTCGCGCACGACCGTCTCGGAATGGCTCCGCACCGCCGGGTCGGCCAGTTCCTGCGCAGAACATTGCCCTCCCAGCTCTGCGAAGGCCGAAACCAGGCCGGGACCATTGGTGATCAGCCGCTTGTAAACGGGCCAGGCATCTTCGTCATGATCCGGCAAAAGCTTGGTATTGACCAGCGCATTGACCGGAAATCCCGACGGGAAGGGCCCGAGTGCAATCGATCCGTCATCCTTGAACGCCCAGGGCGCAATGCGGCTGAGCAAGCCGCTAAAGGGGCGGATCTGATCCGGCACGAAGCCTTTTGGGATGATCAGGCAGGAAGGGGCGCTGGTACGATAGATATAGCCTGGCACGGCCTCTTCGGTCGCTTTGTCCATCCGCCGCGTTTCCGGTGAAAGCATCTGCCGGATCGACGTGTCGAAGGCCGAAAGCCGGTTTTCGATACAGGGCATGTAGGGGTCTTTGGGATCCGCAGCCGGGCAGGCGCTGGGAGATCGTGGGTAGTTTCCGTTGCCGGAGTTTGCCTGCGTACCAGACGTCCCAACAGGCCCGCTTTCCGTATCCTTGCCATAACGCGGATAGGAATAGGGGATCTCGTGCCCGACGGAATTGTTGAGGAGATAGGGCGCCGTCGACCAGATGCTGATCAGCGAAGGCGGTCGCAAATAGCCGCGTCCGTTACCAGGTGATTGCATCGGCGTTGCTGCACCCGAAACCGGATGGTGCACCGTCACTTCCTTCGGTGCAGGCAGGGTTTTGTATGTCGACGAGGTGAAGTTATCCCAGATATCGCCGGCCAGGCCATTGGTGGCGATGGCACTGCACGCATTGGTGCGCACCAGATCGATCGGCACCCTTCGTTCATTTGACAGATAGTTGTCGACGAGAAAGTCCGGTTTCTCGGCCTGCGCACGCATCAATTGTTTGAACTGCGCCGATTGTGCCCATGCCCAGTAGCGGTCCCAGCATTCGCGGTACTGCGGCCCCGCGCCGCCGCCCTCGCAGATGCCCTCGCCAACGCCGAATTCGGCCGGAGCCTTGGGTTGTTTGCTCGAATGGCACGCCGCGCAGTTTTCAGCGAAGACATCACGACCACGGGCTACCTGCTGCTGATCCAGCGCGGCCAGCAGCTCCTTTCCGCCCGGCGCGTCCTTGAGGAGATCGGAGCGACCGGTGACGAGAAAAAAGATCGCCATGTCGGCCGTCATCGTCTCGGTCGCCTGCCAATAGACGGAGTTCTTTTGTGCATCCGGAACGCGGATTGGCGATATCTTCTGGCCACCCAGGAAGGGGCGGAAGTGCAGAAGCCACTCTTCGCTGAACAGCCCGATGTTCAAGTAAACACGGTTGAGCGCCCCAAGCGTGCCGACGGAGTCAGACCCATCCTTCAGCACCCGCATCGAAGCAGACTTGCCATCCCGCTTGTTGAAGAAGGCATGCAGTGCCGCCGTCTGCGAGTAATCCTGAAACTGCTTGTTCGCCAGCTCGTCGCCGGTCAAATTTTCCCAGCCCGTACCGGATGCAATTCCAAGGCGCGCTACTGTCTCATAGACCGCATTCATCGTGCGAGGGTTGTTGATGTAATCGCTCGAAACGAGCGACGTATCCAGCGAGCCCGGCGGATTGGTGTGGAACAGCTGGAAAAGGAAATTGCCTTCGTTGGAGGTCGGCTTATCGTCCTCGCCGCGCGGTTGCGTGTTCCAGAAGAAGATCCGGTCCACCCAGAAGTACTGCGCTCCCGGGTTCGAGGTGATCTGCGAAAACTGCGGCCTTTCCACATCCGCCGGCGGCGTGATCGGGTTCGGTCCGACATGGCAGAACGCGCAGGACATGCCGACGCGGTACGGACGCACCAGATCCTTGTCGTTGTAGTAGGAAGGGTCGTTATAGTAGCGGTCGGGGTCCCACTTTTTCGAGGCCTTCAAGTCGAAATCCGGGTTGGGAAACAGGCGCAGCCCCATGACGCCGGTCGGTTCCCCGTAATAGGAGCCGACCGGCAGGGTCACCTCCCGGGCTTCAAACTCAACCGGTTTACCCCGCGCACCCACTTCCACGCCTGGGTATCGCCTGTCCGCGTCCGGATTGCCGCCGAACGGATCGGGAGGCGTGTCAGTCCGGCGCTGGTCGAGCCACAATCCGAAGTGTTTCGGGTCCGGTCCCGTCGCCTCATCGAAGCCCGGCTCATTGACGAGCCCGAGATACCGAAAGCGATTGTCGCGGCCATAGGCCTGGCTCGGATGCGAGGAAACCGTCTTCAGAAGATCAAATGCTCCGATCGTGTTGCGCGCGGCAAAATCCCAGAAGCGATCATTGCCGCCGGTCCAGACAATCCAGGCATTCTGACCGCGGATTGCCGCCTGTCGGATCGCCTCGGGGTCAAGCCCCGTCGCGCCTGCAATCTGGCGGATTTCCTGCGGGTACTCCCCTCCCTCAATCCCCTTGAGGAGACCCTTGTCCATCTCGGCGAAATAGGGCTCGGTTGCGGCTGGCAGACTGGAAACGTCGCGCCGCGCAAACTTGGCCTCGTCCTCGACCTTGCCGAACTGATCGGATGGCGGCTGGATGAGCGACCAGACGACGAAGCCGGCCACGAACAGAACGATCACCACCAAAGCGGCAGCGGTCGTGACCAGCCAGAAGAGGAAACGCTTCGCTTTCTTGGTCCAACCGTGCATGCGTCCCCCTCCCCTTTTTCAAAGTGTCTTCAGATAGGCGAGCAAATTGTCCTTTTCGGCCTGCGGCAGGTCCGTGCCCCAGAGATGGCCGCCATTGCCGTTGCCCGGCAGGCTCGTGTCATAGAGAAACCCGCCCGTTTCCGGTCGCTCGGCGCTGACGAAACCCCCGTTCACCGTGTCGACGAGATCGGAGCCGCGATAAAACTGCTTCGGCCTCTGTTCCGGCGATTTGAGGAGATCGGCAAGCGTCGGAACGCTGCCATTGTGGAGATATGGCCCGCGCAACCACAGGCCCGCCATATCGACTGCCACGTAGCCTTCCGCCTTCTGGAAATGCGTGAACCCCCACCGGTAGCCAGTCTCGTAATCGGCATATCGGGATTTCGCCGCGGGGCTCCACATGTCGATGCGATGCCGATCCGTTCCGAGTTCGACAATCGGGATCGGAGATCGGTAGCGCGCACCGTTCGTGTCATGGCAAACGGCACACTGCGCCTGGTAGACCCCCTGCCCCGCATCGACGGCGGAGGCGTCAACCCGAAGGGGATCGTCCGTCTCACGACTACTCTTGAACGGCGAAGGCGGCGGCCGCTGCACCGAGGTGAAGGCGATCATCCGGTCGAGGTTTTCTTGGGTCCGCAGAACGGTTTTGGAACTCATGCCATCGCCGATGGCGCCCGATACCGCGGTTTCGCGCACATCCGTTTGCAACCCGTCCCAATGAAGCGAGAAGTTGCGAATGTTCGTCGGGGCAAGCTCGCTCATGTTCCACAGCGGCATCATGTCGGAATTGCCGATCGTGCCGTCGTCCGGGAGCTCGAGGTTCTGGAATTTGACGGGGTTGAAAGGATCGATGCGGCCCGGGCCCCAGTCGGGTCGAGTGTCCTGCCAAGCGAACCGCCGCGCCTGATCCTGAAATGCCTTGCGCGTTGCCGGGATCAGAACGAAACGGTAGAGCAACCTCTCATAGAGCGGCATGTCGTAGATCGTGGTGATTTCCCGCATCACCCGGTCCGCGGTGAAGCGGGCATCGGCACCGACCTTGATCAGGAAGCGGATATAGGCCTGCGGATCAACGCGCGTTCCGGCACCGGCCGAGACCAGCACGCGAGGCTCATCGGGTTTAAGCCGGTAGCTGCCCTGGTGGCAGAAGGCACAGTTGGGCGAGACGCGATCGATGACACCCAGTGTCGTCACCGAAAAGCCGATTGGCACCTTGTCTCCGGCACGCCAGTACATGCCGAAGGCACCGTAGCCATCCTTGCCGTTCGGCACATGCTCCGGAAAGAGCTGCGGCAGCACGCGCCAGATCCAGTAGGGCAGGCCCTGAACCTCTTCATTGCCGATCGAGCCGTGATTGAAAAGCCGGGCGAGATCCTCCGTACGAGGGGCGGCAACCGGGCGGAAAAGAAGAAGATAAACGGAAAGCGCACCCGCCACGACGACGACCAGCAGCGCCAGAAGCCCTTTCCAGAACAGCCGGGTTTTGCGCGCCCTCATGGGCGGCCCCCGTCGGCGAGTTCCTGTTCAAGGCGGCTGATGTTGAGGAGGCAGATCAGCGTCGGGATCGCCACCGAACCATCGAGAAGGACACCGGTGATATAGCCGATCGGCTGGTCGAACACCGTCACGGCAAGCAGGAAGAACACGACGCCGGCTGTGCGCGATGGAAAGACCTGCAGCCAGGCAAATAGCCGGTAGCGGTCGATATCGATCGACGCGGGAATATAGAAAACGGAGAGAATACCTAGCAGGAGGCCCGCGAACTGCGCCCAGATCACCTGGTTGACGACGATGCCGAACAGGGAAAGCAGCCATTCCGGGCAGAAGATCAGCGGCAGCACGAAACACAGGTTCAGGATCACGCCGATCCATACGACGATGGCGTGACGGGCCTTCCAGGTGCTGAGCGAGCGGGTCCTGATCATAGCGTCTTCATGTATTCGACGAGGGCATCCTTATCGGCTCCGGAAAGCTCCGTGCCGTAAGCTTTGCCCTCGTGTCCGCGGTTGGAATTACCGGTTTTTGAGGTGTCATAGAGAAACAGCTGATCGCCCGGTGCCGCATCGTCGGATCGATATCCGACCCGTGCCAGGTCGAGCACCTCACTGCCGCGATACCACCGCGCCGGCCGCTGCGACGAGGGTTCGAGCAGATCGCGCAGCGTCGGTATTGACCCATTGTGCAGATAGGGTGAGCGGGCCCAGATCCCGTCGAGGGGATGGTTCGCATAGCCGTTGGTCTTGTGGAACCGCTTGAAACGCCACGGATAGCCCGCATAGAGCTGGTTCTGTGCGGCCGCAAAATCCGGTGTGTAGGAGGCCCAGCGGCCACGATCCGTCCCGATATCGGCCAGCGCGACCGTCCGTCCGAGCCGCTTGAAATGATCGGTATTGTAGGAATAGGTTCCGCCTGTCTTCATGCCATGGCAACCGGCGCAGGTATCCGAGAACACCTCCCTGCCGCGCTCGGCAGCGTCGACATCTACCTTTGCCGGAAACTGTGGCGCGGGAAGATCCCACATCCATTGTTCGATGCGGCGGATCGACGATCGATCCACCGTTACCGGTGTCACACCTGCGCCGAGTGCTGCGCTCAGGTTGCGCTCGGCAACCGAATTGTTATTGCCGTCCCAGTGAAGGTTCATTCCCTCCCGCGGGCGTTGCTGCCAGATCGACGGATAATCGGAGCTTCCGTTCAGCGCTGCATCACTGATCGATGCAGCGTCCATCGGAAAGTTGAACTGCAGGCTTTTATAGGGGTTGAATGTATCCACCCGCCCGGGTCCCCATTTCTCCTGCCGCGCAACGAATGTCAGCCGTTTGCCGAGATCTGCGAATGCCGCCTGGAGGCGCGGAAAGATCACATAGCGATACACCACCTGCTCGAACGCATTGAGATGACCGCCGACTTCTGGACTGTTGATCGCGGCGATCAGCCGGTCGGCGGTAAACCCGGGATCCGACCCGAGGTCGATGAAGAAGAGAATGAATTCCTGAAGCCGCAAATTGTTTGAAGGTGCACCGTAGACCAGATGCCGCTCCGTCTGGTTCGGAAGCGTGTAGGTTCCGACATGACAAACCGAGCAGTTCAGCCAGACGCGATCGACTCCGGACACGATGCGCCTGGAGACGCCGATCGGCAGGTCGTCGCCCGGCTTCTCGTAAAGCATGCCGAAATGACCCCATCCGGCCGGCCCAAGCTTGTCGGCATACATCACCGGCAGCGCCTTGAAGACCCAGTAGGGTGGCCCGGTCGATGCCTCGCTGCCAATCGAGCCGTAGAGGAAATGATCTTCCTGGTTTCGGAACGCGACGACATACTGGTTGACGAAAACGAGCCAGTAGACGATCGCTGCGAGCACAAGCACTGCGATCACCACGACGATTTTCCGCTTGCTCCCGAGGACGATCTCGACCGGGGTCAGCGGATCGTTGAGATCACTCATGGCTCCGCCTCCACCACCTGAGGTGGTGTCGCCACAACGCTTCCCGCAAAAGCCGGCGGCGTAAACACCGACATGACCTCGTCGATCATGTGCTGATGCCGGGCCTCAAACGTTGCCCCGGGATACCGTTTTACCTCGTAGCAGCCGAGAGGGTTCTCCAGATCATTGAGAAGACACTTGTTGCAATAGGTGCACTCGCGGCCTTTGTCCGGGCCATTCTGGGTCTTGAGGATCTTCGGCAAATCATTGTTGGCAATCAACGGTCTTGCCATGCTGACGGCATCGCAGGCGCCGCTGCGGATCGCCTCGCCGATCACATCGGCATGCTGAAAACCGCCCGTACAGAGAACCTTGACGCTTTGATCGATGCCCCGGACCGCTTCCGTGACAGCGCGGGCATAATCGAGGTTGATGCCTTCGATGACTTTCCCCCGCCGGAAACGCCACCAGGCCACAAATGCAGGTCCCAGGACCGGATTCGAAAAGATCGAATAGTTGAAACGCGCCCTTGTGCCTTGCGAAAGCATGCCGTCATACCAGCGCCGCAGGTCGTTCAGGGGCAGATCACCCGGCGGGTTGCGGGGGTGCGGGAAGGTCGACCCGCTGGAAATATGGAAGGCATCGACACCCTTGCCGCCATCCAGGAGGAGGGTACAGATCTTGACCGTCTCGTCGAGCGTATTGCCCTTCCTGATCCAGGGATAGAGCCAGTCGTTGTGATCGACCCCGTTGATCTTCATCTGCAGGTGAAAGTCCTGACCGACCTCGCGGCGAATGGCGCGAACGATCTCCAGCACGAACCGCGCCCGCCCTTCCCAGTCGCCGCCATATTCGTCGGTGCGGTCATTGATGCCGCTGCTGAGAAACTGCGTGATGAGATAGCCGTTGGCGCCATGCAGCTCGACACCGTCGAGACCGGCCTCTTTGGCCCGGCGCGCGCCCTGGGCAAACTGCTCGACGACAGTGCGAATATCCTCCCTGCTCATCGCTTCGGCGAGCAGGCCGTGAAAGTAATCGCTTTTGTTCGTTGAGCTCAGTCCCCTTTTGTAGAGGTTTTCAGCACCGCCCATGTCCTGCTGGCGGCCCGAATGACTGAGCTGCATCAAGAACCGACAGTCGTGGGCGTGAACCCGTTCGCCGACCGCCCTCCAGAACGGAATTTTGTCGTCATTGTCGATCATCGCGTAGCGCACGAGGATTCTCCCACGCACGGAAACCGGCGTGAAGGACGAGATGATACAGCCGACCCCGCCGCGGGCAAATTTCTCCTCCCAATTCAGACGCGCAGAGCCGCCGTGACCGTTGTAATCGTCGAACTGCCCCGAGACATTCGATCGGAAAAGACGGTTTTTCACCGTCAAAGAGCGGAATTTCAGCTCCTGGAAGATCTGTCTGGAATTGTCTTCGTGAGTGTACTGCTGATCGTCATGCATCATCGTTCGCCCGCTGAGTTAAGAGGACGCCAAATTCAAAGGTCAGAATTTTTGGATGCTATGCGTAAAATGCTTGTGACTGACGATCACGTTATTGCAATTTTATCGAGCTTGCAACGGGAATATGCAACCTCGAAACCGGCCTCAATTCGCGAAGGTGAACTGTCGGGAGCGATCTTCTAACGACGGTTTTTCGAACGTGAGGCAAGCACGTTTCGGATTGAAAAGCTGGAATGGATCCGCAAAACCCCGGGAAGTGCCGACAGGATTTCCTTGTGGATACGCTCGAACGCGCCGGCGCTCGCAACTTCAACCCTCAAGATATAATCCGAGCCGCCGGTCATCAGGAAGCATTCCTGAATTTCCGGATGTTTCCTCACAGCAGCTTCGAACCGGTTGAGGTAATCCTCGGTCTGCCGCTCCAGCGTGATGTTGATAATCACGGCGATGGCGCTCTCGATCTGGCCATTGTCGATCAGCGCCGTATACCCGCGGATGACGCCAGCTTCTTCCAGGAGCTTGACGCGCCTGAGACACGCGGAGGCAGACAACCCGACTTCCGCGGCCAGTGCCGCATTGCTGATCCGCCCGTTCAGACGTAGGAGCCGGAGAAGGTTGCGGTCGATCGCATCTATCGCTTCCATGCATATTCTTTCAAAACACGACAGAATTCACCAGAATACCGGTGTTCGTCGCACATCCTGTCATCAAATAGCACCAAACTCACCGAATATTCAAATAATCTGCTCTCACAGGGAGGGCAGCAGCATGGATATTTCGTCCTCGTTTGGTGACGCCGGAGTACAGTTCGTTGCCGAGGGTGCATCGGGATACCTGACAATCGATCTGGGTGCCCTCCGGCGCAACTACGAAACGCTCGTCGACATGCTTCTGCCAGCCCGTTGCGCAGCGGTCGTAAAGGCTGATGCCTATGGTCTTGGTGCGACGGTTGTTTCGAGAAAGCTTGCCGATGCTGGTTGTCGGGACTTTTTCGTGGCCCAGTTCGTCGAGGCCATCCGGCTCAAGGATACTCTCCCTGCCGATGCACGTCTCTATGTCTTGAACGGGTTGCAGCCGGGCAATGAGGAGCGTTGTGCGGCTGATGGCATCATCCCGGTCCTGAACTCTTTGCCTCAGTTGCGCCGCTGGTCTGAGCTCGCGCGGCAGTCTGGCCGGTCGCTGCCCGCAGCTCTGCAGGTCGACAGCGGCATGTCCCGTCTCGGTTTGTCGCCGGAAGAATGCAGCATCCTGTCCCGGGAAATGGACGAGCATGCCGGCTTGGAATTCCAGTTCGTCATGAGCCATCTCGCATGCGCCGACGAAGGCGCAAACCTTATGAACGGCGAGCAGCTGGCGGAATTTGAAAGACTTTCTCGTCTGTTTCCGGGAATTCGGATTTGCCTCGCCAATTCCGGCGGCATCTTTCTGGGTGGCGATTTCCACCACACGCTGGCGCGGCCCGGCATTGCGCTTTACGGCGGCAACCCGACCCCCGGCTCTCCAAACCCGATGGAGCCGGTCGTCAGACTCGATGTCGCCGTGGTTCAGACACGTACCGTGCCGACCGGAACCCGGATCGGCTATGGCGGATCGCATATTGCTGACCGAGAGATGCATCTGGCAACGATCGCAGCCGGATATGCGGACGGCCTGCCCCGTGCCCTCAGCGGCACGGGTGCGGTGTATCACGCTGGCGTACGACTGCCGATCGTCGGGCGGGTTTCCATGGACAGCATCATCATCGATGTCAGCGCGCTGCCAAAGGATACTTTGACACTCGGCAGTCTCGTCGAGGTGGTCGGGGAACACCAGACGCTGGAAGAGATTGCCGAGGCCGCCGGAACGATATCCTATGAGATACTCACGGGCCTAGGGCACCGTTACCAAAGACTATACCGCCAAGTTCAGCTGCAAGACGTCTAGGGGAATGCCATGAAAGTCATCGTACTCGGCGCCGGCGTCATCGGCACGACCACCGCCTATCAACTGGCCAAGGCCGGCCACGAGGTCGTCGTTGTCGATCGCCAGACAGGCCCTGCGCTCGAAACAAGTTTCGCCAATGCCGGCGAAGTCTCGTTCGGTTACTGCTCTCCCTGGGCGGCACCGGGCATTCCGCGAAAGGCACTCAAGTGGATCTTCATGGAGCACGCGCCGCTGATCCTGCGCCCGAAGCTTGATCGCGCCATGCTGTCGTGGATGTTCAAGATGCTGTCGAACTGCACCTCGGAGCGCTACGCGATCAACAAAAGCCGGATGCTGCGACTTTCCGATTACAGCCGGATCTGCCTTGCAGATGTCCGGGATGAAACCGGGATTGATTACGACGCGCGCATGCAGGGAACGCTGCAGCTGTTTCGCACACAGCAGCAGCTCGACGCCTCCGCAAAGGACGTCAAGGCGCTCGCGGCCGATGGCATTCCCTATGAAGTGCTCGATCCCGAAGGCTGTATCCGGGTAGAACCGGCGCTCGCCCATGTGCGCGAAAAGATCGTCGGCGGACTTTTGACACCCAAGGACGAGACCGGCGACTGCTTCAAGTTCACTAATCTTCTCGCCGCCAAGGCCGAAGCGCTCGGCGTCCGGTTTGCCTATGGTACGACCATCAAACGGCTCGATGTCGAAGGCGGCAAGGTCAGGGGTGTCGTGACGGACCGCGAAACGCTACGCGGTGATGCGGTGGTGGTTGCTCTCGGCAGCTACTCGCCACTGATCGTGAAAGAGCACGGCATCGATCTGCCGGTCTATCCGGTCAAGGGCTATTCCCTGACCATCCCGATCAAGGATGCCAGCCGCGCGCCGGAATCAACGATCATGGATGAGACCTACAAGATCGCCATCACGCGGCTGGGCGACCGCATCCGGGTGGGCGGCATGGCCGAAATTTCCGGCTATACGAACGATCTCGGTGCGCCGCGCAGGCGCACGCTCGAACATTCCGTGACCGACCTTTTCCCCGGCGGCGATATCACCAAGGCGTCGTTCTGGTCGGGTCTTCGTCCGATGACTCCGGATGGCACGCCGGTGATCGGAGCAACCAAGATCGACGGTCTCTACCTCAATACCGGGCACGGAACGCTGGGCTGGACGATGAGCTGTGGCTCGGCGCGGGTGATCAGCGATCTCGTCAGCGGCAAAACGCCCGACATCGATGCAACCGACCTTGCCTATGCGCGATACGCGCGCCGCTGATCGGCGTCGCACGCAAACGCGGAGCCGCGAACAAGTTCAGGAAAGGCGCTTGTCCGCGAATTCGCTTCTGACGATGCCGTGCCGCTGCAGCTTGTCGTAGAAGGTCTTGCGGGGAATGCCGAGCGCTGCAATCGTCTGCTGCACATCGCCATCGCACGCCGTCAGCGTTTCACGAATGATCTCGGCTTCGTATCGCTCCAGCCGCTGGGGCAGCGAACCCGTTTCCGGATCGGCTGATTGCCGAGCGGGAGAGCTTGTCGGATCGAGCCCAAGAACCACACGCTCGGCAAAATGGGACAACTCGCGGACGTTGCCGGGCCAGTGATGGTCGCGCAGGTATTGGCCGATTGTTGGCGTGATCGAGGGCGCTTCCCGATTGAAGCGGGTTGCGGCACGGTCCGCGAAATAGCTGAATAACAGGGGAATATCGTCCCGCCGCTCCCGCAGGGGCGGAATGGCGATCGTGACGACGTTCAACCGGAAATAGAGGTCCTCCCGAAACGTCTCGCGCTGAGCCTGATCGCCCAGATCCACCTTGGACGCGGCGATGATCCGCAGATCCACGGGACGCACTTCGTTTGTCCCGAGCGGCATCACCTCGCGCATCTCCAGCACGCGCAGCATCTGCACCTGCGCAGACATCGGCATGCTCTCGATCTCATCGAGAAAAAGCGTGCCGCCGCTCGAGTGCTCGATGCGACCGATGCGCTTTTTTTGCGCGCCGGTGAAGGCGCCCGGTTCGTGACCGAACAGCTCGCTTTCGATCACCTGCTGCGGCAAGGCGCCGCAATTGAGCGCCACGAAGTTCCCGGCGGCACGGCGGCTCCATCCATGCAGAAGACCGGCAACGATTTCCTTGCCGCTTCCGGTCTCGCCGGTGACGAGGACATCGATATCGGTATCGGCGATCTGGCGAAGCATGTTGCGTAGTCGCTGCATGACGGGTGTCTGGCCGATCAACGGGGATTCCTGGCTGGAACTTTGAGCTGCTGCGCGCAGCCGGCGGTTTTCCAGTGTCAGACGTCGCTTTTCAGCAGCGCGCCGGACGCATTGCACAAGCCTGTCCGTCGCAAACGGCTTGGCAAGGAAGTCGTAGACGCCGCTTTGGATGGCCTTCACAGCCATTGGAATATCGCCGTGGCCGGTCATCAGAATGACCGGCAGCTCTTCGTCCAGACTGCGGAGGCGGTCGTAAAGTTCGAGACCATCGAGCCCCGGCATTCGAATGTCGGAGACGACGATGCCCGGGAAGTCTGCGGAAATTTTAGACAGGGCGTCCGTGGCCGAGGTGAACGCGATCGGCTCGAAACCGGCAAGCTCCAGCGTCTGGCCTGTGGCGCGCAGGAGATCGGCGTCGTCGTCTATCAGAATGACCGGCACCGCGCCCATGTCAGGCTCTGTCATGATCGTTTTCCTCATCAGCTCTCACGAGCGATATTGTAAAGCAGGTCCGTCCATCGCGGCTCTCGACCTCGATGCGCCCGCCGTAATCGGTGACGATGTCTTTGGAGATGACGAGGCCGAGCCCCAGCCCTTTTTCCTTCGACGAGTTGAAGGGCTCGAACAGGGCCTCGAGAATCTGCGGCGCGATGCCGGGACCGTTATCGCAGACATGCACCAGCACCCGATCGGGAGACACATCCGTCGTCACTTGGATCAACGCATCCGGCCGGCCCTCAACAGCCTCTAGCGCATTCTGGAACAGATTGATAAACACCTGTTCCAGCCGCAACCGGCTCCCCATCACGACCAGCCCGCTTGGCGGCGGCGTGATCTTCAGCGTATCCATTCGTCCGGTGAAGCGGCTGCGAACCAGCATGGTCGCACCGTCGAAGACTTCCTGCAGCAGGACCGGTTCCGGAGCCGGTCGACCTTTGCGCGCAAGTGCCTTCAGATCATCCGTAATCGCACCGATCCGTTCCGTGAGAGACGCGATGTGATCCAGATTTTCGACCGCAGTCTCGGCACTGCCCCGTTCGAGCAGTACCTTGGAATTGTCCGCATAGGCGCGGATCGTCGCGACAGGCTGGTTGATCTCGTGGGCGACACCGGCTGCAACCTGACCGAGGATGGCAAGCCTGTTGGCCTGCACCAGATCCTGCTGGACGGATTGCAGCCGGCTTTCGGTCTGCTTGTGATCCGTGATCTCCGCCTCCAGCCTGTCACGCGCCAGACTGAGATCGATCGTGCGCGCCGCAACCCGATTTTCGAGATCTTCCCGCGCAAGCCTCTGCTGTGCAATCGCCATCTCGGTCACCTGCCGACGTCGCAGCAGGAAGGCTGCCAGCGCGAATAGTGTCGTTACGGCCAGGATCGCCATCAGCCGTGTTTCGCGAAGCGCGTCGGACAGCGCCTTGGAAATTGGCAGAAGATATTCGAAGCGCCAGGGGGTCGACGGGATCGGGGTCGTGATCTCCAGGAAGTCTTCTGCTCCCGCGCCTCCCGGAAGAATAGCCTGCAGCGTCCGCGCGTTGTCTCCGACCGGCTGCTGGCGGATGAATGGCAGGGGAAGAAGCGGCGCATCGCCGAATTGCAGACTTTGGCGAATGGCGCCGAGATCGTCCGGATCAAGCGGCTCGGTCGTCATGAACCGCCAGGATGGGAGGCTGGTGATCAGTACGACGTTGCTGGAATCAACAACAAACGAAGGGCGCTGCGAGTTGCGCCAGTCCGCTTCCAGCTGATCGAACTCCATCTTTGCAACGACCACGCCGAGCGGCGCTTCGGCCGGACCGACGCGTTGCGAGATGTAGAGACCGGGCCGTTTGCTGACGCTTCCCAGTGCGAAATGTTCAGCCGCCCCCTCCTGCATCGCCCGCGTGAAATAGGCACGGAACGTATAGTCGTTGCCGACGAAGCTTGTTGGCTCCCGCCAATTGCTCGACGAGATCGCAATCCCGTCCGGGCCAACGACATAGATCACGCTGGCATTGGTCTTAACGACCAGGTCTTCGAGTTTGGCATCCAGTGCCTCTCTCTTCGCAATAGCCGCATCGGCGCTCAAGTCGACCAAAGCGTCGCGGACCTCGCGGTCACCGGCCAGAAGCAACGGTAGCGCCCGCGGTCGCTCGAGGACGGCCTGCAGGAGAGCAACCTTCAAGTCCGCATCCGTTCGAGCCTGCGCTTCCAGTCGCGTTAAAGCTGATGCACGGCCGTAGCGCTCGACCGCAAACCCTGCGGCGACCACGATGCTGATCGCAGCGACGCCAAACACGATCCAGGCCAGCCGAAATTTCCGAACCAGGTGCTCAGCAGGCTGAGGATCGTTTGTGTAGGACATCGCCCCTATGAGCATGATTTCGCACAAACATCAAGGATGGGTGCGGTAGTTCGCACAAATCGTTTTGCGTGACTCCGGGTTAGGATAGCGCCGTCAAGTTAATTCAATAACTTAGTCGATCCGTGCGGATCTGGCACGTCCCTTGCTCGCCTCAAGTTCGATTCTAAGAACATGCCCCGGGTGGGAACCTAGAGCGGGGCGACTGGAGGACTTTATGGATATCTCGACACCCGCAGCCGGCAAGCCGGCGGCACTGCCATTCTATCGCCACCTGTATTTCCAGGTTATCGTCGCGATCATCGCGGGCATGCTGATCGGCCACTTCTGGCCTGAATTCGGCGCCAGCCTGAAGCCGCTTGGCGACGCCTTCATCCGGCTGGTTAAGATGATCATCGCTCCCGTGATCTTCCTCACTGTGGCAACCGGCATCGCCGGCATGTCCGACCTGAAGAAGGTTGGCCGGGTCGCCGGCAAGGCGATGCTCTACTTCCTGACCTTCTCGACGCTCGCACTGATCGTCGGCCTGATTGTCGGCAACCTGCTGCACCCAGGTGCCGGAATGAACATCGATCCGTCCACGCTGGACGGCAAGGCCGTGGCGACCTACGCAACCAAGGCGCATGAGACGACGATCACCGGCTTCCTGATGAACATCATCCCGGAAACCATCGTTGGCGCGTTTGCCCAGGGTGACATTCTCCAGGTCCTGTTCTTCTCGGTCCTGTTCGGTATTTCGCTCGGCATGGTCGGCGAAAAGGGCAAGCCGGTCACCGACTTCCTGATCTCGCTCACTGCCCCGATCTTCCGTCTGGTCGCGATCCTGATGAAGGCCGCTCCGATCGGTGCCTTCGGCGCGATGGCATTTACCATCGGCAAATACGGCATCGGCTCGGTCGCCAACCTCGCCTACCTGATCCTGACATTCTACATCACCGCACTTCTGTTCGTGATCGTGGTGTTGGGCGCCGTGGCGAAGTATAACGGCTTCTCGATCTTCTCGCTGATCCGCTACATCAAAGAGGAACTGCTGCTCGTTCTCGGCACCTCGTCGTCGGAAGCAGCGCTTCCCGGCCTGATGCAGAAGATGGAACGTGCAGGCTGCAAGCGCTCGGTTGTCGGCCTGGTCATCCCGACCGGTTACTCGTTCAACCTCGACGGCACCAACATCTACATGACGCTGGCAGCGCTCTTCATCGCTCAGGCGACGGGAATCGACCTGTCACTTGGTGATCAGATCCTGCTTCTGCTCGTGGCCATGCTGAGTTCCAAGGGTGCAGCCGGCATCACCGGTGCAGGCTTCATCACGCTGGCTGCAACGCTATCGGTTGTTCCCTCCGTCCCGGTCGCCGGCATGGCGCTCATCCTCGGCATCGACCGCTTTATGTCGGAATGCCGCGCCCTGACCAACCTCGTCGGCAACGCGGTTGCGACCATTGTCGTCGCACGCTGGGAAAACGAGCTGGACAAGGACATGCTGGACAAGGCGATGGCCGGTGAGCTGACCGGCGATCCGGTAGCCCCGGTCCTGCAGCCGGCGGAATAAGATACGCTCCCAAGCGTCAAAAGGGCGGTACCTTTCTAAGGTGCCGCCCTTTTGATATGTGGCCTAACCCAGGAGCGCTGCTGCGTCGCGCAGCGCAACGCCGCTTATACCGGTCTGCAGCATTGCCTTGACCAGAGCCGAGATCGCATCGGCCGCGCTGGCAATCGACATCCCGCCGTCGCGGATGTTCGATATGCAGTTGCGTCGGGAATCGGGCGTGCCTGACCTCGGTTCGTAGGTGACATAGGCGCCGAGACTGTCGGCTGCCGAAAGCCCCGGTCGCTCCCCGATCAGAATGATCGATAGCTTGGCACCCAGTGCCTCGCCGACCGGGTCTGCCAGCGCAACCCGCGCATTTTCAGCCAGAACGATCGGCGCCAGGGAAAGATTGAATTCCTTCAAGCGTGTTTGAAGCGCCTCGATCAGCGGCGTTGCGTTGATTTCCACCGCATTGGACGACAACCCATCGGCGACAACGATGACCACATCGAAATTGTCGCCGCTTTCGGGTCTCACCGAACGAAGCAAATCGACAGACGGTCCGGAAAGTTGCCGGCCAAGATCCGGGCGACGGACGTATGTTCCGCGATCTTCCGCAAGGCTTGCGACCTCGATTGCGCCAAGGCCCATCGACTTCAGACGCTGCGAAAGGCCATGGCGATCCATCCCGCTCCACACCGCCTCGCGAGCCCGTGCGTGATCCATCAGGAACGCGAGTTGCACCTTTGTCGGCTGACCGGCGCCGAAGCGTCCGAGCGATACCCGGGCCGCGGTCATCGACCTGAGATCGAGGCTGCGCTTTTCGGTGTCTTCCACCGGGACAGGCTGATCGCGATCCGTCATGCCGAGGCTCCAAGAAGAGCAAGCTCGGACAGGTGCCGGGTCAGCCGCACCGGATCGTCCTTCAAATAGCCTGCCGGATCGGTGAGCCCCATCTCGTTCAACCATGCTTCGAATTCCGGTGCAGGCGGGCGTTTTAGAGTCTCGCGGCAGTAAACGGCGTCGTGGTGCGACAGAGACTGGTAATTGAGCATGATATCGTCAGCGCCTGGCACGGTGATGACGAAGTTCACATTGGCGGCACAGAGCAGGGTCAGGAGCGTATCCATGTCTTCCTGGTCAGCATCCGCATGGTTTGTGTAGCAGACGTCGACCCCCATCGGCAGACCCATGAGCTTGCCGCAGAAGTGGTCCTCCAACCCGGCGCGGATGATTTGCTTGCCGTTGAAGAGATATTCGGGTCCGATAAAGCCGACGACCGTGTTGACCAGAAGTGGATCGAACGCCCGAGCAACCGCATAGGCGCGCACTTCCATCGTCTGCTGATCCACACCGAAATGCGCATCGGCGGAAAGCGCCGCACCCTGTCCGGTTTCGAAATACATCAGGTTCGCATCAACAGGGCCGCGTTTGAGAGCCCGCGCCGCGTCATGGGCTTCCTTTAGCATCGCCAGATTGACACCGAAACCTTCGTTTGCCTTTTGCGAGCCGGCGATCGACTGGAATACCAGATCGACAGGAGCCTGTTGCTCGATTGCCCGGATGGCCGTCGTGACATGGCCGAGGCAGCAGGTCTGGGTAGGGATCGACAGACGGGAGCGCAACTCATCGAGCAGGGAGACGATCCGGACGTAATCCTCAATGCTATCGGTTGCAGGATTGACGCCGATCACTGCATCGCCCGACCCCATCAGTAGACCGTCGACGGCGGACGCTGCGATACCGCGCGAGTCATCCGTTGGATGATTGGGCTGGTTGCGGGTCGAAAGCCGGCCCGAAAGACCGATCGTCGAGCGAAAGCGTGTCACGACCTCGCGTTTGGCCGCAACCGAGATCAGGTCCTGAACACGCATGATCTTGGAGACCGCTGCCACCATTTCAGGCGTCAGGCCGAACGTGATTGCCTCCAGCTGACGCTGCCCCGTCTCGGGCTTCAACAGCCATTCGCGGAACTCGCCGACCGTCAGCGACGAGATCGGTGCGAATGCCGAAAGGTCGTGCTGGTCGGCAATCAGTTGCGAGACCTCGTCGGTCTCGGCCGCGATCAGCTCCTCGGAGAGGAATGCCTCAAGCGGCAGGTCTGCGAGTGTGATCTGCGCCGCAAGCCGCTCTACCGGACCCTCTGCCGCCACCCCCGCAAGCTGGTCACCAGACCGCTCGGGCGTCGCCTTGGCCAAGAGATCCTTCAGATCACGGAAACGAAAGACCGTCTGCTCGATCGTGGTCTGGTAGGGCATCAGGCGATTTACCGGCTCAGAGGAACATTACGTCCATCATCACGCCAGGCTCCGACCGATGCAAGCGGCAAGCGTCATGAAATGAGATCGGCGAGCGCTTTGTGGCCGGCAAGCGCTGTTTCCAGTTCCGGAATCGTGTGATTGCCTTCCCGGAAGAGGTTGATCATGACCGCAGCCGCGATACTGACGTCCGGATCGCTCCTCTCGAGATGATACTTCGCTCGCCAATTCTCGAGTACGATATCGAGGACTTCAAGTTCCGTGGGGCCGAAGGTCTTTTCCATAAATGCGGGCATGACAAACTCAAACTTCTCAGTGACGGCCATCATTTGGTCGATGCGATGCAAGCTTCAAGAGGCGGGTCATCACTTTCTTACAAATGAGATAAGTTCCAGGTCCCTGCGGAAAAACCTCTGCAACCGCAAGAAGTTAGTTGCAACGCACAATCCTCGCGGTCACGAGCAACGCACCATCGACAGCGCCGACAGCCCTTTCACTCGTTGCTGCAATGCACAGATCTGACTGTCACGACTTTCAGGAACACAACCTCAGTCAAGATCGCAACAGAAACGAAGCTAGACGCAGAAAGTGCCATTGCGGCGACAACAAGCGTCGCAAGGTCGAGACAACTCGCCAGCTAGCACAGCACTTAGGGAGAGCATCAGCAACGAGGTTGGCGAACGTCGGGGGATACAAGACGAACGAACTCAAAGTGCACGGCAGGGCAATGTCCCGCCATTGAGCGATGCGAGAGATGGAGGCGACGGACGTTGCCGTGTGGATACCAGTCACCGACGCACAGAAGCCCGGGCTCGATCACCCGGACTTCGATTGCAGCACCTTATTAGCAATGGGACCATGGTGAGACATGACGTCTTCATACCCGCACCGAAGGTCAGCGCGGGAAGGAGGTTGCAACCGCCTCCACCAAAGCTTTTTATTCGACGGGAACAGTCGCCCCGTCGTCAGGCCGGCGGTAAAATGTCCTGAGCGTGCGTTCGTCCTTGCTGGTGACCTGAAGCCAGGCACCCGGAATGTCCGTCAGTTCACGCAGCACGATCGAATGCTCGATGCCGAACAGCCGCGAAAAGCTGCGGCTGTCCCTGGCAACATCGAGATCGAGGGCAATGATCATCCCCGCCTGAATGCCGCTGAGGCGGGGATCCTGCTGCTGCAGCCTAGCAGTGAGCGCTATAAACCGGTCTGGATCCGGCGGGTTGCCCGTCACGCCGCCTCGCGACGGCGAACGGAGACCATCACCGATTTGGATGTGGGCGTATCGCTCTCTTCGCCCGCGCTTCCGATCGGCACGAGAACATTCAGTTCGGGGTAATAGCCGGCGATGCTGCCCCGCGGAATGTCGTAGGGAACAAGGCGGAAATCAGATGCAACGCGGGCGATGCCGTCAGTGTACTCGCAGACGACGTCGACGCGTTCCCCAGCCTTTGCGGACAGCGCCTTTACGTCATCAGGGTGCATGAAGATGACCTGTCTTTCGCCGTAAACGCCACGATAGCGATCGTCGAGACCGTAAACCGTCGTGTTGTACTGGTCATGCGAGCGGAACGTCTGCAGCGCAAAGTGATCGTGCCGCTTAAGGGCGGCCTGATTAACAGTCTCGGACGGCAGGGCGATATCAGAGAAGGATGCCTTGCCCGTCGGGGTGACCCACTCGCGATGGGCAGCCGTGTTGCGCAGGTGGAAGCCGCGCGGCTTGCGCAGACGCGCGTTGAAATCCTCAAAGCCCGGAATGGTCGCCTCGATATGCTTGCGGATCAGGTCGTAATCGTCGGCCAGAGCCGCCCAGTTGATCGTGTCCGAGCCGACGGTGGACGCGGCCATGCCGGCAACGATCGCGACTTCCGAGAGAAGATGCGGCGAGGCAGGCCTGTTGATGCCGGCCGAGCCATGCACCATGCTCATCGAATCCTCGACGCTGACGAGCTGCGAATTGCCGGCAGAGTTAAGATCGATCTCGGTGCGGCCAAGGCAGGGCAGGATGAACGAGACATCGCCCGGCATCAGATGAGAATGGTTGGGCTTGGTTGCGACATGCACGGTGAGTTTGAGCTTGCGAAGCGCCTGCTCGACCAATGCGCTATCGGGCGTGGCGCGGGCAAAATTGCCGCCGAGCCCGATGAACGCCTGTGCGGAACCATCCAGCATCGCGCCAATTGCGGCGATCACGTTATGACCATTGGCGCGCGGCACCGCGAACCCGAATTCTTTCTCGAGCGCGTCGAGGAAGGCAGCCGGAGGCTTTTCGTTGATACCGACCGTCCGGTCGCCCTGAACATTGGAATGACCGCGCACAGGGCACAGTCCGGCTCCCGGCTTGCCGACATTGCCGCGCAGGAACATGAAGTTCGAGATTTCGCGAATGGTCGCGACCGAGTGCAGATGCTGGGTAATACCCATGGCCCAGGTGCAGATGACGCGCTCTGCCTGCATGTAGACGTCTGCAGCGCGTTCGATCGCTTCGCGGGTCAGGCCAGACTGCGAGATGATCTCATCCCAGCTGGTTGCCTCGACCGCGGCCAGATAGGCGTCGAAGCCTTCGCAGTGTTCGGCGATAAACGCGTGATCGAGCACGGACGGACGGCCGGCTGCAACAGCTGCTGCTTCCGCGGCCAGAACCGCTTTCGACATCCCACGCACGGCGGCCATGTCGCCGCCCAGTTGCGGCTGAAGATAGTCGCTGGCGATATCGGTCGCGCCGCCACGCAGCATCTGCAGCTTGTCCTGCGGGTCCGAGAACCGCTCCAGACCGCGCTCCTTGACCGGGTTGAAGACGACGATCTGGGCACCGCGGACTGCGGCGCGCCTGAGGTCCCCCAGCATGCGCGGATGGTTGGTACCCGGGTTCTGGCCAATCACGAAGATCGCGTCGGCCTTCTCGAAATCCTCGAGCAGGACCGTTCCCTTGCCGACGCCGATCGACTGGCGAAGAGCCACGCCGCTCGCCTCATGGCACATGTTGGAACAGTCGGGGAAATTATTGGTGCCGTAGGCGCGCACGAACAGCTGGTAGAGGAATGCCGCTTCGTTGCTGGCGCGGCCGGACGTGTAGAATTCAGCGCGGTCTGGGCTGTCGAATCCCTTGAGAATGTCGCCGATCTCGGCGAACGCGTCCTGCCATGTGACCGGGAGGTAGCGATCGCTTGCCGCGTCGTAACGCATCGGATGAGTGAGACGACCGTTGAGCTCAAGCTCATAGTCGGACTGACGGCGCAGCTCGGAAACGGTATGGGCAGCAAAGAATGCCGGTGTTGCGCGTTTTTCGGTCGCCTCCCACGAGACGGCCTTCACGCCGTTCTCGCAAAATTCGAACGAGGAGCCATGCTCCGGATCGCCCCAGGCGCAGCCGGGACAGTCGAAACCGTCAGGCTGATTGGCCTTCAGCATTGCCCTTGCACCGGACAGCGGCGAGCCGCTGTTCAGAAGCTGCTTTCCGCAGCTTTTCAATGCGCCCCAGCCGCCTGCGGCCGACGATTTTTTACCGATAAATCCTGTATCCATGCTGCATCTATTTGTCGCGGGGACGATTTGATCAAGCGGCAGAACAGCATGGCTTGATAGGAAATATCTATCGTCGTGATAAGGGGCTCCGATTTATGGTGGTCCGTCGCGGAACTTCTCATCACCGGGATTGAAAGCGCGGCGTCTGCGGCTATTCTCGCGCCGACTGAAGCGACATCTAGATACCGAGCGGAACGGCTACGCAGGAGAGAACATGACAGAAAGTGCCGCCATCCATATCGGCTTTGACGATCTGGTCGCTTTGCTGAAGACGATTTTCGTTCGCAACGGCGTATCTGAGCCAAATGCCCAGATCCTTGCCGAAAACTGTGCCGGCTGTGAGCGGGATGGCTCTTTGAGTCACGGGATTTTCCGCATGCCGGGATATGTATCCTCTCTGAAGAGCGGCTGGGTCGATGGCAAAGCCGTGCCGGAGGTGGAGGACGTCGCCCCGGCCTTTCTCCGCGTCGATGCCAAGGGCGGATTTACCCAGCCGGCGTTCTTCGCCGCGCGGTCCCACCTGATCGAAAAAGTCAAAGCCAACGGCGTTGCGGTCCTTGCTATCCGTCGCTCGCATCACTTCAGCGCGCTTTGGCCGGATGTCGAACCGTTTGCGGATGAGGGGCTTGTCGCCCTGAGCGTCGTCAACAGCATGGCATGTGTTGTACCGCACGGTGGCCACAAGGCGGTGTTTGGCACCAACCCGATTGCCTTCGCCTCGCCGCGCGCGGGCTCTGCTCCATTCGTATTCGATCAGGCATCTTCTGCGATCGCTCACGGCGACGTGCAGATCGCGGCACGCGCCGGGCATGACCTGAAGCCCGGCATGGGTGTCGACCGCAACGGAGAACCGACAACCGACCCGAAGGCAATTCTTGACGGCGGTGCGCTGCTGCCATTCGGCGGGCATAAAGGCAATTCGATCGCGTTGATGATAGAAATCCTCAGTGCGGCCCTGACCGGCGGCTATTTTTCAGGTGAGTTCGACTGGAGTGGCCACAAGGGTGCGCAGACGCCATTCACGGGCCAGTTTTTTGTGGTTATCGATCCCGAGCGGGGCGGCAATCACGCCTTTGCCGACCGTGTTGCGCAGATCTGCGACCTTGTCCTCGATGCCGGTCAAGATCGTCTTCCCGGGGAGCGGAGACATAACACTCGAAAGGCTGCCCTCGCACATGGCATACCGCTCTCGCCCCAAAACCACGACATGCTGATGGCTCTCGCTACACCCTGATGCCTCGTATTTGCAGATGCAATTTCGCGAATATGAACTTCACTGCGCGGAAGAGAAAAAACTTGTCATCGGGGGTAACTATAACGCAGCAAACCCTTTGCCTTTTGCTTGCAAGAAAACATAAGGAGGCATGTAAGGAATGCTTGGAATCAATTTACATCGACAATCTTTAGCCTGACCTACTACATTTTAACTTGCGCAAATATAAGCGACCCAATTCTCAGGAGATTTCATGCGTATCGTAATGGTTGGATCGGGCTATGTCGGGCTTGTGTCCGGAGCGTGTTTTGCAGATTTCGGCCATGACGTGATCTGCGTCGACAAGGCCGCGGAAAAGATCGATGCCCTGAAGAATGGCGTCATCCCGATCTTCGAGCCCGGCCTTGATGCCTTGGTCGAAAGCAACGCCAGGTCCGGCCGTCTTTCCTTCACGACCGAGCTTGCGCCGGCTGTCAGCGAAGCCGACGTCATCTTCATCGCTGTTGGCACCCCCTCGCGTCGTGGCGATGGTCATGCCGACCTCGGTTACGTCTATGCTGCCGCAAAAGAGATCGCAGCTTCGATCAAGGGCTTTACCGTCGTCGTGACGAAGTCCACCGTGCCTGTCGGCACCGGCGACGAAGTCGAGCGGATCATCCGGGAAGCCAATCCGGATGCGGATGTCGCCGTTGTCTCCAACCCGGAATTCCTGCGCGAAGGGGCAGCGATCGATGACTTCAAACGTCCGGACCGCATCGTTGTCGGCCTCTCGGATGACCGTGCCAAGGCTGTGATGACCGAGGTCTACCGGCCGCTGTTCATCAACCAGTCGCCGCTGCTGTTTACATCACGCCGCACATCCGAACTGATCAAATATGCCGCCAATGGTTTTCTCGCCATGAAGATCACCTTCATCAACGAGATGGCGGACCTTTGCGAGAAGGTCGGAGCCGACGTTCAGGACGTCTCGCGCGGGATCGGCCTCGACGGTCGCATCGGATCGAAATTCCTGCACGCAGGTCCGGGCTATGGCGGATCCTGCTTTCCAAAGGACACGCTGGCGCTGGCAAAGACCGCACAGGACTTTGACGCACCCGTGCGTCTGATCGAGACCACGATTGCTGTCAACGACAGCCGCAAGCGTGCCATGGGCCGCAAGGTGATCGCCGCTGCCGGTGGCGATGTGCGCGGCAAGAAAGTCGCTCTGTTCGGCCTTACCTTCAAACCGAATACCGACGACATGCGCGACAGCCCGGCAATCGCCGTCGTTCAGGCTTTGCAGGATGCCGGCGCGATCGTGTCCGGCTATGACCCCGAAGGCATGGCAAATGCCAAGCAGATGATGGACATCGAGTTCGCAGCGGGACCCTATGAAGCAGCTGAAGGTGCCGATGTCGCCGTGCTCGTGACCGAGTGGAATGCGTTCCGAGCCCTCGACCTCGACCGCCTGAAGTCCATCATGAAAACGCCGGTTCTCGTCGACTTGCGCAATGTCTATCGCGCTCAGGAAGTTGAAGCACACGGCTTTGCCTATACGGGTGTGGGCAAGAGCATCTGAACCCGGGATCCGGCACATGGCGGTGTTGCCTTGAGCGGGACAAGCAAGAACCTTCAAAGCGACCGTAATCCCTGGCGGATTTCGAACGGGGATTACGGCGCATGCGAAAGATGATCCGCTGGTTGACCTTGCGCGCCTCACCGCAACTTGGCGAGCAGCGCAGGCGAAGGCTCGACCTTGGAAGCGAACCGTTACCCTACCCGCTCTACGCGATCGGCGATGTTCACGGCTGTCTTGACCTGCTGAAAAGGGCTGAAGCCGTCATCGCGGATGACATGAGGCGATTGGGACGCCCCGGGCTCGTTGTTCTCCTCGGCGATTACGTCGATCGTGGACCCGCATCGGCGCAGGTGCTCGAACATCTCTCGAGCCCCGGCGCTCTCGGTTTGAAACGCGTGACGCTTTGCGGCAACCACGACGATCTGTTCCTGCGCTTTCTGGAGCGTCCCGAAGCGTACATGCACTGGCTGGAAATGGGCGGCGACAAGACGCTCGCATCCTACGGCGTGGATCTGCAGCATCTGAGCCTCCGCCGCAAAGGTAGCGGCGCGTCTCTCATGCACGTCTTGCAGGAGGCGGTACCTGAAACGCACCGATCATTTCTTATGGATCTGCCTGTCAGCCTCAAGGCCGGCCAAGTCCTGTTCGTTCATGCGGGCGTGGCACCAGCCATACCCATCGAAGAGCAGCGCGATGAGGATATGATGTGGATCCGCGGGGCGTTCCTCAAGCAAGGGCCTGAACTTCCACATCTCATCGTCGTCCACGGGCATACGCCGCAGGAAGATCCTGATTATGGGATCGGTCGCATCGGGATCGATACCGGAGCAGTCTATTCCGGAAAACTGACAGTTCTGCGTATCGATGGTGAGGAGATCTCGATTCTGCAGTGAGGACCAAGCCTTCTGCACTCGTTACCAGCGGATGCGCTGGCGAGGACGATCTGCGCCACGACTTCGAGCAGACATTGTTCGCATGAAAAAACCCGCGCCATCGGCATCTACCGTTGGCGCGGGCTCGTTGTTTTGCTTGTCAGATCAGACCGTGCGGCGACCGACAGTCTCCGTTACGACCACGTTCTTCTTCGTACCGAAGCTGCCACCGACCCAGCCGGCGATTGCACCGAGTGCCAGGGCGATGAAGCCAAGGATTGCACCAGCAGATACGGCAGTTGCCGTGGCTTCTGCGGCTTCGAGTGCCTGCTGCTTTGCAGCTTCGACGTTCTCGCGGTACGTTGCCTCATACTGCTGAACCTGCTGGCGAGCCTGTTCGACCGGGATGTTCTGCGAGCGGGCAATTGCTTCAGCGGCACGGTTGCGGGCATCTTCTGCCTTTGCCTGGTCGCCGGTTACGGCTGCCTGAACAGCGGCAACTGCAGCGTTCTGGAGAGCCTGCGGATCGTTACCGGTTGTGCTGCGGATCTGCTGCTCGATACCGGCCATCGGGTTGGCGGAATTGGCAATTGCAGGCGCTGCGGTCGACGCAGCCGTTGCTGCCGTCTGGCCAACGCCACCGATGACGCTCGACAGGCCGCTGAATGCGCCGCCGACGAGAGCGCCGATCGAGGTTGTCAGCATGTAGAGGACCACGAGCGTTGTAACAGCCCAGGTCGTCAGACCATGGTAACCGCCCGTCGAGTTGCTCGGTCGGCCGGACAGGCGGCTCGAGACGTAGCCGCCGACGAAGGCCGCAATGATCCCGGCGATGACAAACCAGATGCCGCCGGCGATTGAGAAGGTGCTGGCAGTCGGGTTGTCGGAGGTGACCGGATCAAGCACCGCGGCACCAAGACCGACGCCGAGAAGATTGAGCAGGAACTGCACTGCAAGCGCGATGACGACGCCTGCAAAGATTGCTCCCCAGGATACTTTGTTCAGTGCCGACGTCGCATTGACTGAGACGCCATGAGTGGTTTCGTGCGGTAGATGGGTTGTGACTGGTGTTACCATGATGGTGATCCTTAAAGCGCCTCACAGACGCGTGAGTGCGCCGTTAACAGTTTCGCCTCATTCAAGTTCCGTCAAAATCGTCGGACAACACGAAATATTGGAACAAAAGCAACATAATCACCTTCGACGGTTAATTCTGAGCATGAGTAATATTTCCGGGGAACAAGCATCTTGCCCGGTGGTTGGGACGAGACCTACAACCAAAGGAATACCTCAATGTTCATGCGAGTTGATCAGCTGCAGGCAAACCTGCCGGCACCGAAACGTGCTGACCCCAATGCTGCCGCAGCACTCCAGGAATTGCTTGGCGGGAAATATGGAGAAATGTCGACGCTTGGAAACTACATGTTTCAGAGCTTCAACTTTCGGTCCAAGGAAAAACTGAAGCCGTTCTACAGCCTTGTTGCCAGTATCACTGCAGAAGAACTTGGCCATGTCGAGCTTGTCAGCAATGGCGTTGGAATGCTCAACAACGGCCCGGACATTCCAGGGGGCGACGAAGGCGACGGCGGCGATATTTCGGGCGCACCCTTCGAGGATATGAAGGATATGCGGTTGGCCGCGGCTTTTCTGTCCGGTGGCGGTGGAGCGGCTCCGATCAACAGCAACGGCGTATCGTGGAATAACGATTTCATCACCAGCACGGGCAATGTCGTCGTCGATCTCTTGCACAATTTCCATCTGGAATGCGGTGCCCGACTGCACAAGCTGCGCGTCTACGAAACGTTGACGGACCCGACGGGTCGCGAAGTCTGCGGCTATCTTCTCGTGCGCGGTTCGGTTCACGCCCATGCCTACGCATTGGCGCTGAAGAAAATCACCGGCGTTGAAATCGAAAAGTTCCTGCCGACGCCGAACATTCCGCTTTCCAAGATCCCGGAATGCCAGAAATACCTGGATGAGGGTTCGCATCGCCGGCTCTACACGTTCAGCCCGAACGACTACAAGGAAATGGCTGGCATCTGGGGGAATGGCGAAGTCGCTCTTCCGAACGATCCTCCGGGCGAACTCGAAGTGATCGATGGCATGCCCGACGGTGGCAAGATCCATCAGTTGACCGGCGTTCCCTCGGCATTCACACCGGATTACGCGCCGGAAGAAATGTTCGAGATCGCAGAAAAGCTTTACAAGAAGTCGCGTTAATTCAGTCGGCGGCGGGGACTTTGGTCCCCGCCGTTTTTCATTCAACGTGTCACCCGTCCAGAGTCTGCAGCAGCTCCGAAATCCTGATCGTCGAGAAGTTGGAAACCGTATCGCAGACTGCGTATGGCAAGATGATCAACTCACCGTGCCGCATTCCACCGCATGTGTAGACGACGTTCGGGACGTACCCCTCACGTTCCGACTTTTCCGGACGAACGAGCGGATCGCGTGACCGGGCGAGAACCTTCGAGGGATCCTTCTTGTCGAGAAGTGCGGCCCCGATCGCATACCGACGGACCGGGCCCACACCGTGTGTGAGCAGCAACCATCCTTCGTCGAGCTCGATTGGGGATCCGCAATTTCCCATCTGCACGAACTCCCAGGGAAATTTGGGGCGCAGGATCGCTTGGCCGCCGTTCCATTCGTGCAGGTCGTCGGAATAGATCAGGTAGAGATTTTCGTTGTCCTGCCGACCGATCATCGCGTAGCGACCATCAATCTTCCGCGGAAACAGCGCCATCCCTTTGTTCATCGCCGCCGTGCCGGTCAACGGCGTCATCTTGAACGAGATGAAGTCGCTGGTCTGCAGTAACTCCGACCGGATGGCCTTGCCGCTGTAAGCGGTATAGGTCGCATAGAACGTCTTTTCCTCATTCT
The DNA here is from genome assembly GCF_050500205.1 of Neorhizobium sp. DAR64860/K0K1. NCBI lineage: Bacteria > Pseudomonadati > Pseudomonadota > Alphaproteobacteria > Hyphomicrobiales > Rhizobiaceae > Neorhizobium > Neorhizobium sp. DAR64860/K0K1. The sequence continues at coordinate 795,904 of NZ_CP191458.1, forward strand.
CCTCCGTCTCGAATTCGACAAAGCGTGCATCTTCGATGCCGTTCGACTGAGCTGGTGTCACCGGAAAAATGACGCGTTCGCTGATATGCTGGTCGGCGCTGAAACTGAGTTCGACGCTCTCATCCGATGAGCCGGACAGCGGCGTTTGGATCGTTGGGGTGGATGCAAGCCGTGCAGTCGGTTCTATATCCACGCCGCCATCGGGCGCGATCAGTCCCGTGCGGAACGTCAACGAGGAGACATGCCCCTCGCCGACGGCGCGCAGGCTCAAGACAAACCGGCGGCTACCCTCCGGCACGCCCGATTGGTCCGGGTGAGCGACGATACTGGGGTTGAACAGTGCCGAGGCTTCAAACGAATATTCGTTGAGGAAGTAGGCCCCGATCAGCTGTCGCTGCGTCGGGCTGAAAACCGTGTGCGGCGCAAAGGCTTCTTCCATCTCCTTCGCGCGTGCTTCGAATGTCGCCAGGAGGTTACGGTGGCGGCCCTCAAAATTCTCGAGCACGTCCGCAAGAAGAAGATCGGCGGCCTGCGGCTCCAACGCCAGCACCCGATCGACAATAAGGTTCGCCCGGGTTTTATCCGTCGGATTCAGATCCCGGGGTTCGGTGGCGGGCTTGAACGGACGCACGACCACGCGCGAGGAATCGGGTCGCAGGAAGAGCGATTGGCGGTTGACAACAACGGCTTTTGACAAAGCGATCTCATTTCATTTGAACGGAATTCGGGTTCAGGCACTCAGAGCGTGCAATTGGGAGGAGGTTGCCGATTGACTGCCGCTTCGCACGATCCTGCGGTATTCGACGAGGCCTAAGAGGTAAGCGAGCACGGACTCGGCCCCCCTGTTCTCGTTGGGGCGTGCGCGATGCAGCCCATCGCGACAACTTCCGGTGTCGATGTCCACGAGCGGGAGGGAAAGATCATTGGCACCCGTAAACCAGTCCAACGCCATCCGCGCATTGCTTTGCCATTCGGGGCGTTTCTCGGCATGCCAGGCCGTCAGGCAGGCAGAGATGGTTGCGGCCGCCTCGACCGGCTGCTGGTCGAAATGCTGTGGCGGCAAGCCGACATCACCGAAACCATCCGAACCGACCGGGCGGAAATGCCCTGTCCGTGCAGTCTGCATCGTCATCAGCCAGCGCAGGCTCTGCAGGCCAGCGGAGATATGGGTTGGCTTCTCAGCGGCCAGACCCGCAAGGATCAGAGCTTGCGGAAGACGGGCGTTGTCATAGGACAACCCCTCTTCAAACCACGGCCGATCCGGTGTGGCCACATGCGAAAAAAGCGCCATCAGCCGATCTGCAAAAGTGGACCGAATCCGTCGCGCATTGATGTCGTGGCGCCGGGCCGCGCAATATCCGTCCAATCCCAGCAACGTGAATGCCCAGGCGCGAGGAGAGGTGAAATCGACTGCTGTCGGCAAGGCTTCGGCAAACAGATCGGCAGCCCAGTTGCGTCTCGCCGAACTGGTGTCGTTGAGCGCGCACTGTCCAAGCGCCCACAGCGTGCGGCCATGGCTGTCTTCCGAGCCCTTGTCTTCCAGCCATCGCCGGTCAAAACCCATGAAATTGCGAAAGTGCTTTTGATCCGGGTTCCACGCATGCTGGACAAAGGACGCAAACCGCGTGGTCAGGATATCGGGCAACTGGGTTTCGCCGGAGGCCATGAGAGTGACTGAAAGCAGCAGCGCCCTGGCATTGTCGTCGACGCAGTAACCATGCGACCGGTCCGGGACAGAATGGACGGCATGCTGGAATAGTCCGGTGTCGTCACACATCGACAAGAGGTACGCGAACTGGAGCTCGGGCACACCGGGCGAGCCGAGGGCCGACGGCTTGCGGCCAACTGGCGGGACAGCACCGGGCCGGATTTTTGGCTGGATGACCGCCTCAAACAGCGAGAGGTATCGCTGGCCCGTGCGCTGCCAGGTCATCGAGCGACTGGCGGCATAGGCCCGACGGCGTATCGCGTTGCGACTGTCATCGTCGGTCAGCAATGCTGCGATTTTCTGACCGATCGCCTCGGAATCGCCGAACGGTACGAGAACGCCGGAGCCATCCGCAAGGAGCTCGCTCGCGTGCCAGTACGGGGTCGATACAACGGCTTTGCCGAGCCCGAAACTGTAAGCAAGCGTGCCTGAGGTCATCTGGGCTTCGTTGAGATAAGGCGTCGCGTAGACGTCGCACATCGAAATGAAGTCGAGGAGGGTCGGCAGGTCGACGAAACGGTCGAGGAAGACCACATGGTCTTCGATGCCGAGATCCTCCGCACGCGCTACGAGCGACTGTCGATACGTCTCGCCCTCGGTCCGCACAAGATTCGGGTGGGTCGCGCCAAGCACGACGTAGACTGCGTCCGGCCTGCTCTGCAGGATCACCGGCATCGCGTCGATCATGACCTCGATGCCCTTGTTGGGTGACAACAGGCCGAACGTCAGGATAACGGATCGCCCCTCAAAACCGAGTTTCGTCTTCGCCTCGTCCGGCTCGCTGAAGGCGATTTCCGGGATTCCGTGCGGGACGAACTCGATTTTCTCCGCCGGCACATCATAGACTTCCTGCAGCAGCTCGCGCCCCCGCGCGGCCATCACCACCACCTTCGACGAGATATCGACGATATTGTTGAAGACCCGGCGCTGAGATGGTGTCGGTTCGGCAAGGACCGTATGCAACGTCGTTACGACAGGCATCGTCAGCCGTGACAACAGCGCCAGGATATGACTTCCGTCATTGCCTCCGAAGATGCCGAACTCGTGCTGGAGGCAGACGATATCGAATTTCTCAGCGTTCAGGTATTTCGCGGCTGCGACATATTCCGCAAGGTCGTCGTCCGCGATCTGCAGATGGACGCTGTGCGGATAGTCATACACCTGGCCATGATCCGTCATGGCAACAATCGCCGTTTCGACGTTTGCCGAGGTTTTCGATACCGCTTGCTCAAGATCCGTCGTGAAGGTCGCGATGCCGCAGCGGCGCGGCAGCGAGTTGCCGACGAAAGCGATTTTCCTGGTCTGGGTCATGACAGCGTCTCCGTTGAAGGGAACGCTGGAACGTCCGCTAAGGGTTGAACAATGGTCGTCGTGTTGGGATCCGGCATGTCCCGGAGCGGACCGACTTCGCGCAGCAGATTTTCCCGGGCGTCGTCGCCGGCATAGGCGAGCAAAGCTGTGATCGGAGCAGCACCGACTTGTATCGATGCGTCTTCCGCTTCCAGGAAAGCGGCATCACCAAGCTTCAGCGGCATTGATCCTATCGACGCTTCGCCCGCAAGGAGAAGGAGCCAGCATTCGCTTTCGGCCCTGAGTTGCCACAGCGTGTTTGCAGCAAGTGTCACCCGCTCAAGCACGAAGAAGTCGCAGGAGACGAGTAGCGTTCTCTCTTTCGTCAGATGACGCATCGGTTCCTGGCGCGGTGCCGGTCCCAGCTGCGCCACGGAAACTGCCTGTTCGATATGGAGTTCACGCGCGCTTCCATAGTCGAAAAGACGGTATGTCGTGTCACTCGCCTGCTGGATTTCGGCAATGACGAGCCCCGCACCGATCGCGTGGATGGTTCCGGCAGGGACGAAGAACGCATCGCCCGCATAGGCTTTTTGCCAGTTGAGCAGGCCACCGATCGAACCGTCGGATATGGCGTCACGCAACACCTCCGTGGACACGGGCGTTTTCAACCCGATCCCCACTTCGGCGCCGTCGTCAGCAGAAAGGACGTACCAGGCTTCCGTCTTGCCGTTCCTCATGCCGACTCCCTGCGCGGCCGCGTCATCCGGATGAACCTGGATCGACAGCGCCTGAGACGTGAACAGCAACTTGAGCAGCAGTGCAGAAGCGTCACGGTCTGGACCGTTGCGCGCGTAGCGCAGCTCGCCAATGACAGTCGTGCCGTCCGACTGGCTCCACGGCTTCAGTTCACGACGGCCCCACGGCTTTGCTGCGGGCTGCACGCCTAGATGTTCTACCGTCATGATACCTCATGGGTATGCCGCTAAGATCAGTTCGATCTGAGGTCGGTAGCTGCGCCAGCAAATCAGGTGGAACGGTCGCTATCGCAACGATGTCAGGTTTTGAAACGCGCCCTGGGATATCGGAACCCGCCGGGCCATTCGCGCCGGCAGCCTGTCAGGCTTTGCGCAGGCATACCTGATATAGGGTTATGTCCTACGGATTTCAATTTTTAAATAAAATCAGCCACCAACCGCAACAAAATCAAATTCTTCACGCATCAGAGATTTTATAAATTATAAGTATATTGGTAATTTACTTAGCTGGTACTGATGAGATACGCTTTAAAAGCGCAAAAAATGCAAAAGTGTACTATCGACACGCATTTCTACGACTTAGGAATACGCTGCAACATCTAGCCAGCATCGCCCCAATGACCGGAGAGCTGTTCGGCGCTCCTTCACACCACGTCTTCGCTCAGGACTACCTCAGCATCGTCGCGATGCATCTCGAAAACCTGCCTCCCGATTTCCGAGCTGAAGCCTGCGCGTGCAAACGATGCGAGCTCCTTGGCCTTGCGTTTCTGATCGAGCTCCACTCTCCTGAACGGGCCAAATGCCCGCTTTCGCGCGAGCACGACCGCGGCACGCAGATCGTTCACGTCAGCGACTGCCTCGGAGGCGGTTTCCCGGTCTATTCCCTTGATCACGAGCCGCTGCGAAATCGCGCGTTTCGACCGGCCGCTTCGTTGCGCAGAACGGGTCGCGACTTCTGCGTAAGCCTGATCATCGAGAGCGCTGTTGTCATATCCGAACTTCACGGCAAACGCCGCAAGCGCCTCGACCTGCGCATCGCCGATGTCTTCGAACTTTTCCCGCGCCTTGCGCGTGATCGCTTGCCGGAGCTGCTTTTCCGTGTGCATCCTTTTGGACAGACGATAGATAGCGGAGTTCCGCGCCCATGACAGCATACGCGTCGTCGGGATATCCGATACGGGTTTTTCAGCAAGCTCGTTGCTGCTATCGTCTGGTAAAGGCTCCAAAATCAAGTCCTTGTTCCAGTTGTATCACGCGATAACTGACAATCAGAGAACCTTGTTGTATCAACCGCGGTCAGGTTTTTTCGAACTGGATCCTGGACAAGGGCATTGCAGTTGTCACGACGACACCATCCGGCTCGTAATCGGTCGTGGCGGTTCCGTAAGAGTTCAGACTGGACGCGATGAGCCGAGAGCCAAATCCCTTTCTGGTCGGGATAGCGACGGGTGGCCCGCCGACTTCCCGCCAAGACGAGATTAGAAAATCCTCTCCCTCCCGGACTTCAATTCTCCATGCAATATCGATGTGACCATTGCTCTCGGAGAGTGCGCCGTATTTGGAGGCATTCGTGAAAAGCTCGTGCAGCACCAGCGAAAACGACAAGGCGGCCTGGGGATCAAGCTCGATCTCCGGTCCCTCGATTCGGACGCGGTCTGAACCCTCAAGACCGATGTTGATCGTTGCGGCGTTCACGATCTGGCCAAGCGTTGCGCTAACCCAGTTCTTCTGAAGCAAAATATCGTGTGCCGAGGCATAGGCCGACATGCGCGACTGGAGCTTCTCGCCGGCATCTTCGAGCGAGGCCGCATTGCGGATCGACTGCGTTGCAATCGACTGCACCACCGAGATGGTGTTTTTCATCCGGTGACCGAGCTCAAGCATGAGCAGGCGTTGCTGGTCGGCCTGTTCTCTTTCCTGGGTTCTGTCGCGAAGGATTTTGATGAAGCCTATGACGGTATCGTCATCGGATCGCAACGCCATCATCTCGCCGGACGCCCAGAAGGTTGAACCGTCCTCGCGCAGATGCCATCGCTCGTCGCTACCACGCCCCTGGCTCAGGGCGGCAGTCATCTCCCGTTGCGGAATGCCCTGCTCGCGATCCTCGAGCGTGAAAAAAGCTGTGGCCGGCCTGCCCACCATCTCGTCTGCATCCCAGCCGAGAACACGCCGAGCACCCTCGTTCCAACTGGTCACGAGACCATCGAGATCCATCGAAATGATCGCGTAATCGATCGCGCTCTGGACGATGGCTTCGAGATACCGCTCTCTTGAGGAAATCTTGTCTGTGGGTATCTCGATCTTCATCAACTGGTCTTTCGCCATATCGGTCCCAACGTGGTGGCACGAACCAGCTCAACTGGGGAATTTTAGCACTATCTGCAATCCCTATTCAAAGAGGATCGTGGAAATCGTGTGGCACAAGATCGGCCTCCCGTCGAGCCGCCATAGGCGACCCGATCTCGAAGCTGGCGGCGAGACGACGGTTCACATCGTCGGCGTCTCCCGCCCGAGCCATACAGCGGAGGAAAGCACCGACAGCCAGTCTTACTATTCGCCCTTATGAAGAAGGGTGCGAACATCGTCGGAGACCTGGTTGGCGGCTCCCAGCGTCTCGATCAGCTGCGCCTGTCGGCTTCCTCTCAATCCCGCGGTCGTCAGCTGCTTGTCGCGGACATAGGTATAGATGCCGCTTACTGCGAAGGCAGTCGCATGGCTGATCTGGGCTTTCTGGTCGGAGAGCGTGCTCTGGAACAGATCGCCGCCGTAGAACTGCCGACGAGCAAGCGGGCTGGCGAATGCGAGCTCCAACACCGCAATGTGCCGGCGCTCGTCTGGAACAGTATGATCGACGCCGGGAGCAGGCGGTGCGGGTTTTGCGTTGTCGTAGACATCGGGCAGGTGCAGACGCACTTTCATAGCGGCAGGGTCTGAGGAAATCTTCTCGGCAAGGTTCGTCATGAACGTTACAAAGGCGAACGCATCGCCTGTCCTGGAGCCGAGATGGACATGGATGCGATCAAGTCCGTCGTCTCCGTTGGGAACTGGCTCGGCGCTGCGATCGATGAGTGTGGTTGAGCCCTTGGGAAGGGCATAGGCAACGGTTGCTGCAAACATGTTCTGCTCGTCCGCAAACAGGATCGAGCAGGCGTCATTGAATTCCTCCTGGTCGGCCGCCGTCTCGAAGCCGATCTCGACGCCGCCATCCAGGACATAGTTTTCAAATGGCAAAACTCCTTCGATTTCAGGCCAGAGATGCGCGTCCTGTTCACGGTTGAAGTGGTTTTGTACATACCATCCAAGCCCGGGGATTCGAGAACAGAGCGGGCCATGCACATCGCGCCAATAATTGGCGAACGTTTCGTGCGGCACTTTTGGACGACGAAGGACGGTCGTGTAGGTGTTGATCGCTATGGCGGCATCGCGCGCCGCAAAATTCGTGTCGTTCGATGAAATGGACAAATGAAACTCCGATTCGTTGCACGGGGAGAACATGCAGCGGTTTCGGTTGTTCCTTTTGCCCCAACATTAGAGCCGGCAGACGAGCGGACGCAGGATCATCGCATCGGAAGCGCACCGGTCACCGAGTGACGGCGCGCCTCTATTGCTCCCAAGACCTAGCTTTTATTTTCGCCGCGCGGCCGCGACCTCACCCAGGATGTCATGCAGTTCCGGAAGTGCGTCGAGCTCTTCCAGCATGACGGACAGTTTCGGTTTCCAGTTCGGATAACTGTCGCTCGTGCCAGGGACGTTGGTGGGCTGCTTTTCGTCCGTGAGATCGGCGAGCCGTACAGCCATCAGGAGGGATGGCGTTCTGGCAACGAAGGCATGGGCAGTCGCCGCCAGATTTCTACGACTGGAGTGATCGACCGCTTCCGACCCCATAAGATCGGCCGCCCGAAATGCGGAAAGCACGTCGCGCCTTTCGCTCTTTCTCTCGCTCTTCTGCTGACGGGCAGCGTCTTCGGGCACGAGATCGTTCTTTTCCCGCATCATGACGTCAGCTGCACGCCACCAGCCGGAAAACGTCTGGTGGTCATGGGTTGATACACATGCCAAGGCCAGCGCCGGATACTGGTCGGGCGGATGGAAGCCCTGCTTTCCCTGCTCGTAGGAGAGAATTCTGTAGGAGAGAATGTTGGCAGCCTCCAATTCTCCCTGCAGCCCTTGCGGCAGATTGCCGAGATCTTCTCCGATGACGAGGCAGCCATATGTGTTGGAGAGGTCCGCAAGCGTCTTGATCAACGCTTGTTGGGGGTAGCCGACATAGGCACCCTCTTCGGGGCTTTCTCCCGATGGCACAAGGAAAAGGCGCCGCAGAGCTGCTGCATGGTCGATGCGAACCGCGCCCGCGTAGCGCATGACACCTTCCATCGTGGTCTCAAATGGGGACGGATTTCCCGAAGCGATCGCCGAAGGGTGAAACGCTGCAAGCTGCCAGTCCTGACCATAAACCGCCATGGGATCTGGCGGACTGCCGATGCTGGCACCTTCGACATAGGCATGACGGCTGCTCCAGGTGGCCGATCCGTCCAGTGCCTCGCCGACGGCGACGTCGAGATAGAGGCCGACGCGCATGCCTGCAGCCTTTGCACGAGCTGAAGCCTCGGTGAGCTGCCCATGTGCCAGATACTGGAGCCACAGGTGGAAATCGACGCGATCGCCGTGCGTTTCCGCAAACAGCTTTACCGTCTCCGACTGCGGATCCTGATATTCTTGCGGCCACGCCTTCCAACCGACGCTGCCCCCAGATGCGACAAGGGTCTCCGAGATCGCCTCGAACAGGGCGTGCAGCCTCAGTTCAGCGTCGCCTTCCCTGCAGAAATCCTGAAACGCGGGGTCCTCTCGGCGTTTTTCTGTCGTCCAGATTCTGTAGAGCACCTCGCGCTTGATCCGCGCGACATTCCCGTAGTCGACCAGTTCCGTTCGTTGCAACCTGGCAATATCTTCCTCCGGCTCAGGCGAGCTTGCGAAGCCGTCGATCCGATCGACAGCAATGTAGAGGGGATTGAGAAAACGCCGGTTGGAGGGTTCGTAAGGACTGCACCGTTCGGCAGCGGCCATGAACGGCGCATGGAGCGGATTGAGACCGACGAAGTCGGCACCCCAGCCTGCGGCGAGATCAATGAAAGTGGACAGGTCGTCAAAATCGCCGATCCCCCAGTTTCGGCGCGATCTCAGTTCGTAAAGCTGCAGCGCCACGCCCCAGACCCGCTCGCCTTGGAGATCAGGAAGAAAGCACTGGGGTTGACCGGAGGCTTCGACCGAGGCGGTCTGGTCCTGGTCGTTGTTTTGCGGGTACCGCTCCAGCGACGCGAGGATTTTCGCCCGGCCGGCTGTCGAAACGGGCACGTCATTGCCCTGGGGTGAGGGTCTTTTGTTTTCGATATCGTAGGCCTCGGAGCTCTGGCCCCGATCGAGCATGGCGTCGTCAATATTCTGCTTCATTAGCCCACCTCGTCAATATTACACGGTCGGCAGGCAAAGCATGCAGCTTTCCTCCAACGTCGATTTCTGAGCCCAAACCGTCTGCGGGTTGAGGAAGTTCCCCGGCGCAATGCCCGGACTAGGAAAGAGTTTCTGCTCTGCGAGGTACATCACGCTGCAGCGGACGAAATTGCGCTACGAGTCCTGCAGCATTTGCAGGATGACAGAGCGGTACTCCGGCATGGCCAGTTCCATTGCCTCGAGGTCTTCCCGGCCAAACCAGCCCAATTCGGAATGCTCGGTGCCGAGCAGGGAAGCCTGTCCACCTTTCCAGAGCGGTACCGCATAGGTGTGGAAGGGCGATTTCTGCTTTTCGTCACGGCTCTCGTACAATGTCGCGACCTTGTTGAAGGCAAGTGGCGTGAGCCCCACCTCTTCCTCGCATTCCCGCACCAGAGCCTCGTCCAGGCCCTCGCCTTTTTCGACATGACCGCCGACCAGATCCCACAAATTTGCCGACCACTTTCGGTGCAATGCGCGCCGGACAAGCAGGATCTTTCCATTTTCGACAAAACCTGCGCATACGATCTTTGCCATTGTTTCTCCTCTGTCCTGTCGAAGCGTTCGCAGGCATTGAGGGAACCACCTGTGGCAAATTCAGTTCCCTGCCCTTGAGACGCATTGACGAGGGAATGAATGGCACCGCCGCAATTTGGGACTATCGAAGAGATCTGGCGCTACCCGGTAAGCTCGCTTGGCGGCGAGCGTTTGACCTCCGTCGAGCTGGGAACGGACGGAATCGAGGGCGATCGTTCATGGTGCGTTGCTGATGCGCAGTCCGGCCATCCGGCGGCGCCCGAGAAAGAAGCTCGCTGGAAACCGGCACTTTTCCTCCACTCGAGATCAGGTCGAGACCGGCCTGAAATCGGATTTCCGGATGGGGAGTGGCTGCGTGTCGGAGAGAGAGATACCGATGCGAAGCTGACCCTCTATTTCGGCTTCGAGGTCGAAACGCGTCCCTATGTCGCGACCGGCGATGCACAGACGGCCGTCAACCGTTATGAAGTGAGCCCGGTCCATCTCGTGACGACCAACTCCCTTCGACACTTGTCCACGATCGTCGGAACCGACGATATCGACAGCCGCCGGTTTCGCCCCAACGTCGTGCTGCGAACGCCTGCGGCCGAGGGCTTTGAGGAGAAGTCATGGCTTGGATGCAGGTTGCAGATGGGAGGAGCGACCATCCACATCTGCGAAGAAGCCAAGCGGTGCGGAATGACGCTGATCGCGCAACCCGGGCTTCCCGAAAACCCCGACGTGCTTCGCTCGCTGTTGCGACAAAACAAGCGAAACTTCGGCATCTACGGCGATGTCGAGATATCCGGGAAGCTGACATTGGGTGACCCGGTCGAGATCGTGACGGGCTGACGCCTTAAGCTTGCGCGATGATCAGAGGCGGCGCGTTCGATTTCAGGATCGCTTTCGAAATCACCTCGCCGATATCGCGTGCGCTGGTGATTCCCTGCACGAACGGAAGCTTGTGCAGCAGAAAAGCGATCGAACCGCAGTAGAGGTTGTTCGAGAGATTGTCTTCGAACACCAGACGGAAATCGTCGTCTAGATCGATCCCTCCTGTCCGGACGATCTCCTGCTCGGCGCCATCAAGAGAAAACGCAGCCTTTGTTGCCGCTTTTCGAACGACACCCTGGCCAACGAGCGTCGGGAACGGAATGTCGCGGGCCGACAGCTCGTGCTGTCCTGTGGCGTCGATGAAAGCCTCAAACCGAAGCTCCCGGCCTTCCGTGCGAACGACAGCTCCGCGCTCGACGCTCTTGTTGTCGATCTCGCTGCTGTTTCCGAGCGCTACGATCTCAAGCTTGCCGGTGCGATGGAGAGCGAGCAATCGGCGGATCGATTCATGCGGAACCGTCGCGTAGTCATCGATGAAGACGGTCTTGAAGTGCTTGTGGAACCGCTTGAGGTCATCAGCGTCCAGATGCGGTATCGCCTTCGCAATCACCTCATGCATCCGCAGGATGGCATAGCGCCATTCCACCGTCTGCTTCAGCTTCTTGTTCAGGTCGGCTTCGGCGAGGTTGCGAGCAGCCCAGGCAAACGGGTCGTTGGTTTCCCGAGCGCGGAAATAGGCAGGCGCAATCGTCTCAACGGTCAGAAATGACAGGCCGATGCTTGCTGCATAATCCGGATCGCAGGCCACTAGCTCCTGCTTGAACAGGTCGAAGATCGTATCCAGAAGATCGAGCTTCCGCGTGGCGATCGCGTTTTCGATCGCCGGTTCGGTACAGAATGTCAGCGGGCGGTACGGGATCTCGCAGTAGAAGTCGGCTTCTGGCAGCACCCCTTTGCGCGACATCATCGTTGCGCGGAAGGCTTCGGTTCCCGGCAGGGGCTCGTATTGAAGATCACCCTGCCCATCGAGCATGAAGGCACCATGCGCAGTCGAGACGGTGATCAGCGCATCGATGCCGCTCAGCGACGTGCCCAGAATGCCGAGATTGCATGGAGGGATGGTTTTGAGAAGCGGTGCCGGCCAGGGCGAGATGAAGTATCCGGGCCGCACCTCGGTGGTCTCCGGCCAGTCGTGGCCCGTTGCCATCACCACGTGATCGAAACCGAATTCCGCCGGTTCGTCGTCCAAGGCTTTTACGCTCAACCGGATATCGTCTGCGCGCAGCTCGATATCGACGACACGATGCCGCGCCTTGAGGTGGATGGCGTGGCCGTTGGCGGTGGCGGCATTCAGAAGCTGCTGAAACTGCGCGTGCAGGAACTCTCCCAGAACCACGCGCGGATAAAACTCCCGCTCGCTGATGGCATCGCGTTCGACGCCGAGATGCTGCAACTCCATATCCGTCTGACGGCGAAGCCACTCGGTCAACGTTTCGCAGATTGGCGGCAGCTCGATGCTGGCAATGTTGGAGAGCATCGCCGCATCGTTAAGATCGGGGCGATAGGGGGTTCCCTTGCCGGGTTCCGCGTCGCTTTCGAAGATGGTGATCTCAAGCGGTTCAGACTTCCCGATGAGGCCCTTCAGCGTGTAGATGCCGGTCGGACCGGATCCGATGATTGCAACTCTCAAAGCCATATGCCCGATCTATCCTTGCAGGAACCAGAAAGTCTGGAGACTGCGCCAACAAGGCTGATGCCTCGAGGTTCCGTCACGACGCAATGATCGCCGCTCCTCGTCAGAATTAAGGTGCGGCTGTATGTCTGCCTGACAGTGGAACCGTTCCCATTTCCGGAAGTTGGTGACGTCGAACATCGCCATCCCGTTCTTCAGTGTCAAAGATTAGAGACGTGCATGAGACCACGGCGTATTGTCGTCATCAGTGATTTTCAGGATGGAAGCTGGAGCGGCGAAGACCTCCCGTCCCCTCGAAGCTTTGAAACGCTATGGTCATCAGGTTCACGCGGATCTCCTCCCCTGTCCATTCCGGATACGAACGACGTGGTTGTCGACGGCGGCTATATCGAGCGGCTTCCACTCGCAGCCCTCAAGGACGGGCTGGTCGATTGCGCGGAAATCTGGACGCATTGGCGCGGCGGTGATCCTCCGCCAGAGTGGCGTTCCGGCAATCCGTCGCTGGTGCGCCGTTCATTCCGGATGAACGGTCCGGAGGCTCCCTTTGCCTCGAACGATATGCTCGGGCATATCGAGGCGTTCGGCGCTCCTGACATACTGTGTGTCTGGGGACTTGGGGTGAGCGAGGAGATCATGCTTGCCTGCCGCGACAGCTTTAAGATCTACAACTCCATCGACGCTCCGGCACTTCGCGTGCCGTTCGAGGTCAGCCGTCATTTCGATCTCGTGATCACGGGAGCGGAGTGGCAGTCGGAGGTTGTTCGCGCCCGGCATCCTGACATGCGCACAGTCGTGATGCCGATCGGACCCGAATTCGCATCCGAGATGACATTCCGGCCGCTGAACCTTCCGAAGATCTATCACGTGATCTATGTGGCCGCCGCCCAGCCCTACAAGCGCCACGACATGCTCTTCGAAGCGCTGGGTAAGCTACCGCGGTCGCTTCGGACCCTTTGCGTCTTCGGTTACGGAGAACTCGTACCGGAGCTGAGGCGCCATGCGGACGCGCTGGGCATCAATGTCGATTTCATTGAGCCGCCGGGAATAGCCTTCGATGACGTCAACCGGTTGATGAATCAGTCACGGATCGGCGTCGTCTGCGGTGTCGACGATGGGGCACCTGCCATTCTCACCGAATATATGCTGGCCGGCATTCCCGTCCTCGCCAACAGCGCGCTTCGGTGCGGATTACAATACATTATGCCGGAGACGGGCCGAATGGCTTCGGAGCAGGACTTTCACGACGGTATCCGGGATCTGCTCGGGCTCGCCGACGGGATGAAACCACGCGAGACAGTGCTGGAAAACTGGACGTGGCAGCATAGCATTAGCCGCCTGCGAGATTTGATGAACGACAGGTAACAGAATTATGATGAGCGTCCGGAACTTTGCTGCCCAGGCTTTGTTTGGCGGCATCTGTTTCGAGGTGCTTGATGAACGTTCTGAATTCCTTCCCGCAAACGCCTGATGCCTCCCTGCCTATCGATACGCCGCTCATCTGCTTCTCGCATCTGCGCTGGGACTTTGTCCTGCAGCGGCCGCAGCACCTAATGCAGCGCTTCTCTCAGGATCGTCAGGTCTTTTTTTTCGAGGAATTCATTCCAACCGATCATCATCTTGCCTACCTGGAAATTCACCCATTCGCCGATACGTCTGTCAAGGCGATCCGGCCAAGAGTTCCGCATTGGTGGAGCGAAGCCGAGCGGGATCGGGCGCTTAGCCGCCTGCTCGACGATCTCATCCTGCTTCACGGTGGGCGGCGGCCGATACTCTGGTTCTACACGCCGATGATGTATTCTTTCGCGCAGCATGTGGACGCGGCCGCGGTTGTCTACGACTGCATGGACGAGCTGGCCAACTTCAAGTTTGCGCCGCCTCAGCTGAAGGATATGGAAAACGCGCTGATGGCGCGCGCGGACGCGGTCTTTACCGGAGGGGTGAGCCTCTACGAGGCAAAGCGCGATCTACATGACAACATCCACGCCTTCCCATCCAGTGTCGATTCGCACCATTTCCGCGCAGCACGAAACTCGGTTGCCGATCCAAGCGATCAGGCAAAGATCCCTCACCCACGGTTAGGCTTCTACGGCGTCATCGACGAACGCCTCGATCTCGACCTGATCCGCGCAGCGGCTGCAGCGCGACCGGACTACTCCTTCGTTTTTCTCGGTCCGATCGCCAAGATATCGCCGTCCGATCTGCCTCGCGCGGCCAATATTCACTACCTCGGGCACAAGTCCTATGCCGACCTGCCGTCCTATCTGGCGGGTTGGGATGCGGCGCTCATGCCGTTTGCACTCAATGAGGCAACCCGTTTCATCAGCCCCACCAAGACGCCCGAATATCTGGCGGCAGGGCGACCGGTCGTCAGCACAAAGATTGCAGACGTCGTTCGTACCTACGGTGATACGCCGGGCGTGTTTTTTGCCGACGATGCCGACAGCTTTGTCAGCGGATGCGATGCCGCGCTTGCCATTGCCCGCGCCGATACGTCCTGGCTCGAAGCGGTTGACAAGATGCTCGCGCGCTCGTCCTGGGATGCCACGTTCAAGAGCATGGCGATGATCGTCGACCAGACGGCTGTAGATCCTCCATTGCCATCTGCGCTGCTCGGCAAAAACGACATTCTGGTGCATTCCGAGCGTGACTAGGATGCCGCGGATAGTCCTTGCGACGGATAGCCTGGACCCATCGGGCATGGGCGAGCATATGCTTGCCCTGGCGCGCGGGCTGTGCGGGCAGGCTGATGCGTTCATTGCGCTATTGTCGGAAGACCGGGCAGGATTGCTCCCGCGCGCTGCCCGTCTCGGCCTCGGCATCAAACTTGCGGATGACGTCGATGACTTTGCTCAATGGCTGTCCAGCAGCAATGTCGACCTCCTGCATGTCCATGCGGGGATCGGATGGGAGGGGCACGCGCTTGTCGAGGCCGCGAACCGCGCCGGTATCCCGGTCATTCGCACGGAGCATCTTCCTTATCTACTCACCGACCGCGACCAGCAGGACGAGTATCAGCGATGCACGCGGGATGTCGCCCATCACGTCGTGGTTTCGGAAGCCTCCCGGGACAGTTTTCGCGGGCACATTGCGCCCGACCGACTGACGGTTATCCACAACGGTATCTTCGTGCCGCAGCAGACGGCAACAGGCGACGCACTTCGTCGGGACCTCGATGTGCGTGACGAGATCGTGCTCGTGACCATTGCCCGGTTGACCGCGCAGAAGGATCACAAGACCCTCCTCGAAGCGATGCCGCAGATTCTGGAGGCGCATCCCTCCTTGTGCCTTCTTCTGGTCGGATCCGGCGAGGAACGCTTGAGGCTCGGGGCTTTGGCGGATGAGCTCGGCATCTCCGACCGCATTCGATTTACCGGACATCGCCCGGATGTCGCCAACATCATCGCTCTTGGCGACCTCTTCGTTCTGCCATCGCTGTTCGAAGGCCTGCCGCTTGCGGTGCTCGAGGCGATGTCGCTCGGCTGCCCGGTCGTTGCCACCCGGATCGGCGGCACCGTCGAGGCGCTCGGGGAGGACCACCCGCTTTTCGCCACACCCGGCAGTTCCGCTTCGATGGCCTCTGTCGTCATCGCGGCGCTTTCGGATCGGCAGAGACTTGCGCATGTCGCCGAGGCTGCGCGCGTCCGCTTCGACAATCACTTTTCCGCACATCGCATGGCGAGGGAAACGAGAGCGGTCTACGACCGGTTCATTTCCCAGCCTGCCAATCTCACGCAAAAGGACCTATCCATGCAGAAGACACGCCTCGCCTTTATCGGCGTTGGAGGTATCGCGCACCGCCATCTCGATGTCATCTCCGGCTTCGACGATGTGGAACTCGTAGGGTTCGCGGATCCGGATATCGGCCGCGCCGATCAGGCCGCAGCGCGCTTCGGAGCGAAATCCTTCGCCCACCACCGCGACATGCTGGACGCCGTCCGCCCCGATGCCGTCTATGTCTGCGTGCCGCCGTTTGCGCACGGGGAACCGGAGCGGGACCTAATCGAGCGCGGCATTCCTTTCTTCGTCGAAAAGCCGGTTTCGCTTGACATCGAGACGGCCGAAGAGATCTCGGCTGCCGTGACGGCGAAGGGTCTCGTGACCGGCGTCGGCTACCACTGGCGCTACCTCGACATCGTCGATGAGGCCCGCAATCTCCTAAAGGACAATCCCGCCCAGCTTCTGTCCGGCTACTGGCTGGATAGCACGCCTCCGCCGCAGTGGTGGTGGAAGCAGGACAAGTCCGGCGGACAGATGGTGGAGCAGGCGACCCATCTTCTCGACCTTGCGCGCTTTCTTGTTGGTGAGGTGACCGAGGTTTACGGACGTGCCGGTCACACGGACAGGCCCGAATTTCCGGGCCTCGACGTGCCCACCGTGACGACGGCCACTCTGACATTCGAAACCGGCGTCGTAGCAAATGTTGCCTCCACCTGCCTTCTCGGCTGGAGCCATCGCGTCGGGCTTCACATCTTCGCAGACCGTCTTGCGATCGAGCTTACCGACCGCGACATCATGGTGGATGTCGGCCGAGGCCGACCGGTCCGTGGCGCAGACGGCGACCCCGTGTGGCGCGAAGATCGCGACTTCATCGATGCCGTTCGCGGCGGGGAAAACCGGATCCGCTGCCCCTATTCCGAAGCCCTTGCAACGCACCGGCTGGCGCTGGCTGTCGTTGCCTCTGTGCAGGAAGGCAAGCCGGTTTCGATCGCGCCGCCGGCCATGCGCCAGCCCGAGCCTTTGCCCCTGCAATTCCAGCCTCGGCCGGAAGCACCCGCGCCAGGCTTGGCACCGGGCCACCGGATCATCCGCTCGCTCGGCGTCGAGGCCCCCGGGCGGTCCTATTTCTTCGAATACGAGGAAGGCCCTCCCGGCGATGGCCAGGTTCGGCTCGACACGCTCTACACCGGTCTTTCCGCAGGGACCGAACTGACGTTCCTCAAAAACACCAACCCCTATTTCCGCTCACGCTTTGATGGCGAGCGCGGGGTGTTTATTGAGAACGAACCGGACCTGCACTATCCGGTCCCGTTCCTTGGCTACATGGAAGTTGCCAGGGTCTCGGAATCGCGCACCGGCGGTTTTGCGCAAGGCGAGGTGGTCGCATCCGCCTACGGCCATAAATCGGGCCACACGGCCAACCCGTTCCACGATCTTCTGGTGCCGTTGCCGGCCGACATCGATCCCGTGCTCGGCGTCCTCGTCGCCCAGATGGGACCGATTGCCGCAAACGGCATTCTGCACGCCGATGCCGAAGCCTATGGAGCTCACGTGCCCTTCCTCGGTGCAGGCGTGAAGGATCGCCCGGTTATCGTGATCGGCGCCGGCACAGTGGGGCTGATGACTGCCCTGTTTGCGAAATCCCTGGGTGCATCCGAGGTTATCGTGACCGACCCATCGGAGTTCCGCCGTCAAAAAGCGGAAGCGATGGGCCTTCAGGCCATGACCGAGGAGCACGCGTGGCAGCATGCCAAGGCCCGCTGGCATGATGGCGCGATGGGACGCGGTGCAGATCTGGTGTTCCAGACACGTGCGTATTCAGGCAGCCTCAACACGGCGCTGAAAGCCCTGCGGCCTCAGGGCACGGTGATCGACCTTGCCTTCTACCAGGGCGGCGCTGATCTACTGCGGTTGGGCGAAGAGTTCCACCACAACGGCCTCAACATCCGTTGCGCGCAGATCAACCGGGTTCCGCGTGGTCTTGGTGCGCTCTGGAACCGCGGCCGCCTTGCCCGCGCAACGGTCGATCTTCTCCGGACGCATGGCGACATCATCCGCGAGCAGATGATCACCCACGTCATTCCGATGGACGACGCGCCGGCCTTCCTGACGGACCTGATCGAAAACCGTCCGGAATTCCTGCAGGTTGTGTTCAAGGTGGGCGAATGACACCTGAACCTCAGCCTGTACGGATTCTGTTCGTCTTCGCGTGGTTGGTGGTCGGCGGCGAGGAGACCGAAGTGCGGCTCCTCGCGGGAAACCTCGATCCTGATCTCTACCGGATCGACGTCGTTGCCTGCTTCCGCAAGCCCGGAATGCCCGAGCAGACCCACGAGCAGCTGCGGGCGCTCGGGGTCGATGTCGATACGACGCCTTACGATCTGTCCTTCGAAGATACGGTTGGCTATCTCGCCGGCAAGGTTCCTGGATACGACATCGTCGTTTCCAGCCAGAACGTTGCCGACATCTATCCGGCACTCGAACGGCTTCATCTCCGCCCCCCGCTGATCGAGCATGGCGGTCTTGTTTCGGAGGCGGAAGCTGGCCCGAAACACCTCACGAGCCGGTATGTCGGCGTCTGCCGCTCCATCCGCGACGCGGCTGCGTCAAGAATGCCCGGCCGCGAGCAGCACGCGCTCGAGATACCCTCGATGGTCGATCTCTCCGAGTTCAATTCGGCGAACCGCTCGGTCATGCGGTCAAAGCTTGGGTTCCGGGATGAGCAGGTCGTCATCGGCTGGGTCGGTCGGCTGGATCCGAAAAAGAATGTCGAGGACTTCATCCATGCCGCCGCACTGGTCGTCAGAGATAATGCGCATGCGCAGTTCGTCATTGTCGGCGGACCCGATGCTTTCATGCCGGACTATGCCGATCACTTGAAGGATCTCACCCGCCGGCTGGGCTTGGCAGACAGGGTCACGTTTTTAGGCGATCGCAAGGATGTGGCCGAGCTTCTGTCGGCGTTCGACATATTTGTCTGGCTGTCGCGCGGCGAAGGCATGCCGCATGTCATTGCCGAGGCAGGTGCCGCCGCCCTGCCCGTCATCGCAACACCTGACAACGGCGCCCAGCAGCAGATCGACGACCAGGTCTCCGGCCTCTTCGTGCCCTATAACGATCCGGCCGCCGTCGCTGACAAGATCCGCTTACTTGCGGGCGACGAAGGTTTCCGCCGTTCTCTCGGACAAGCGTTGCGGCGCAAGGTCGAGGCGAGCTACTCGATCGAGGCCGTGTTGCCGCAGTGGACACAGCTTTTCAGCGACGTCCTTGCGGAGAAATCGCCGCAGGGGCCGACCGGCATCTTCAAATCGTTTCTGATGGGCGGTTTCGAATGCTCGACGCATCGGCTACGTCCCGCTGACGGCGAAACAACCGGTCGACGCCTGGATATGATTGCGGCAATCGAGCACGATCGCTTTGCGGAGCAGGATTATCGTCAGCTTGCAGGACTTGGAATCCGTACGGTCCGCGATGGTTTTCGCTGGCATCTGATCGAAAAGTCCAGGACCTATGACTGGTCGAGCGTATTGCCGATGATCGAAGCCGCGCAGAAAACCGGCACGCAGGTCATCTGGGACCTCTTACACTACGGATGGCCTGACGATCTCGATATCTGGTCGCCGCAATTCGTCGATCGGTTTGCAGCCTTCGCCGGCGCCTGCGCACGGTTGGTTCGCGACAACACAAGCGAAGTGCCGTTCTACTGCCCCGTCAACGAAATCTCATTCTTCTCGTGGGGCGGCGGAGATGCCGCCTATCTCAACCCGTTCGCGCGTGGTCGAGGATTCGAGCTCAAGGTTCAGCTTGCCCGGGCCGCAATCGCTGCCATGGAGGAAATCCTGTTGGTCGACCCCCGCGCGCGCTTCGTTCACTGCGATCCGGTTATCAACGTCGTGGCGGACCAATCGAGACCTTTCGAGTCCGGCGTTGCCGAAGGTCACAGGCAGTCGCAGTTCCAGGGATGGGACCTCATCGCGGGCCGCATGTGGCCGCAGATCGGTGGTCAGGAGCGGTATCTCGATATCATTGGCGTCAACTACTATTTCAACAACCAATGGATCCATGGCGGGCCGCCGATCGACATCGGTCATCCCAGCTACAAGCCGCTGAGCAGGATCCTTGCCGAAACCTACGCGCGTTATGGCAAGCCGATTTTGATCGCAGAAACCGGCATCGAGGATGAGCGGCGTGGGCCTTGGTACCGTTATGTCTCGGATCAGGCAAAACGTGCCATGCAGTCCGGTGTCCCGTTCGAGGGAATTTGCCTTTACCCGATCGCCAATCATCCTGGATGGGACGACGGACGGGCTTGTCAGAACGGATTGCTAGCAAGCAGCGTGTCTGTCGGTGGGCGAGCGGTCGATGCAGGACTGTCGTCGGCTATTCAAGGCAGCGTTGGTTGAGACCCAACCGCCGAAATATCAAACAAGCGACGGCGGCAGCAGTGTGCCGCCGTTTGCTATTGGATCGGTTCGAAGAACGGTTGGCTTAGAAGCCCTTGCCATTCGTCAGTTCCATCCTGATGGTTTGGAGGATGATGTAGACGTCAAGCCAGATCGAGAAATTGGCAACATAATAGAGATCGCAGGCTATGCGAGCCCGGGCTTTCGAAGCACGATCCGTTGGCCCTCGCAGGCCGCGCATTTGCGCCAGCCCGGTAAGACCAGGCCGCATGCTGTGTCGCTGGTGATAATCCGGAACGAGTTCCTCATAGGTAACGCCGGCCGCAAGCATGCCGACGGCGTGGCATCTCGGACCGACAAGAGACATGTCCCCTTTGAGCACGTTGATGAGTTGCGGCAGTTCGTCGATATTGGATTTGCGAATGAATTGGCCGACCCGTGTAATCCGGGGATCGTTCCGAGTTGTCTGTGCGACGCCAGACACATCTCCCCGATCGGTAAACATCGATCTGAACTTATAGATTTTAATCTTGCGACCGTCCTTCCCCCATCGGATCTGGGAAAACAGCGGTGACCCTCTGCTCTCCGCACGGATGATCGCGCATATCAGGACGAACAGGGGAAGAAGCGTAACCAGGGCAATCAGGGATATCAGCACGTCGACTGCGCGCTTGGCCGCAAATTCCCAAGCCGCAGGCTGATCACTATATGTAAGCTTATAATTATCATTCGCCGAACTACCGGCGATGTACTCACTAGCATCCAGTTGTACCACCAGCTCCACAGCACTCAAGGGAACCATCCAATATACGAGAGTTAATATATGATCGTCTTATCAATACTCCATATCTCGATTCTAAACACGAGTCAGCCCGGAACTTAATAAATGGTTAAATATAAAACAAGCAATATTGCTTTATTATTACATATGAAATTAGATTTGATACGTGGATTCGCAGCAACGTGCGGCGAAACCCTCCGGTTCGTTCGAGAGAACCGTGATATTTTGCGGTCGACGACTTGAGAGATCGATCAAATTATGCGCTGCACAGTTTTGCTATCATTGCCGCAATAAATTCGTCGCTTCCCGCACAGTACGCACATACCGAGATGTGCGTTGCTTCCAAACAGAAATCCCCGGGCGCATGAACGAAGGTTCGGGGAACGCTGCAAAAAAAGGGAACGGGTATACTTACCAAACGGGTAAGACGATCGGGTACAAGATCGACAACGGCAAGATCTGCCTGCAATTTCCGAACGGACAGAAAGATTGCGTAAGCGCCGAAACTGACGGCAAGCGCTCTGAAATGATCATTAGAAAAGGTGATCGCTCCGACCTACAATCAGGCTCTTGCCGCAGCCCTCCTGGACGAGGGTCACATCACTCGCCAACAGCTACGATCCATTCGGCGTGATGTTATTTGTGCCTTGCGTTTTAATCTGAAAAATATACTAGATGTAGATGCAAAATACGGGTGATTGGAGAGGTTGAGGTGGCCGCTTTACACGTAATTTCGAAGTTAACTATTGCGACATTACTCCTCGCAGCTTCGCTCGGGGCGTCGGCATACGCGGCGGACATCATTCAGCGGTCGAGGTATAACGAGACGCAACCGAACACACATCTTGTCCGCTCGAGCTACGTCACAGAGGAATGCGAACTGCTTGAGATCACCTACCGAGAACCGCGCCAGATCGAAATCGTCAGGGTCTGTTACCCGCCGATTTTCTGAGCGCGAAGTTTCTCGGCGAGCGTTTTCATGGTCGATCGGCGGGCGCTACAGTTAGGTTCAATTTGACCGATCACACTAACTGTATTCGAACTATTGTGCGGTACATATTCCTCATCTTGTGAGGGAAAAATGTCGCGTCGTTTCAGAAATCTGTCATTTGCTTTCGGTGTCTCCATTGCTCTCTGGGCTGTCATCATCCAGGGCATCAGCCAGATTGCCGAGCACATCGGCACGCCTCACGACACGACTGTCACGGCAAGTATCAAGTAGATACGAAAATCAACTCAGTTTGTGACTTGCTGAGCAGGGGCTTTCGGAAGCGGATACGTTCCAACGAGATTGTATCGACTTTCATCCAGCATTTCCCGCTTATATGAAATGGTTGCCGCCGCAATCTCTCTGCGAAAATCCTGCCCTCGCGCCAAGGCGTCTCCGAGCGAAATGGACAGATACGCATCGAGATCGAGCAAGCGTGCTGCAATTGCGGACGCCTGATAGGCGAGCGCTTCCCGTTCGGACAAAGGTCCGAAGCTTATTTTCAGCCGAAATGTCGCGTTCCCTGCAGCCTCCCTACCCCGGATCTGGACGAATATCGATGACTGACGTCCCAAATCCGCTCCCGTCACGAGATAGCTGCATTCCCATTTGGCGCCACCGTCTTCGCGGGTAAACACAGGCTCCACCTCGGCAAGGGCTGCAAGAGTAGCGCACTGCTCGTCAGCACGTATCGGGGCGCGGCCCTTCAAAAGGCGGGCTTTCTTTGCAAAGACCACCGACACCCCCATGCTTGCCTGTGCGGCGGACTGTGCATTGACAAAGGGCACGCTCAGGTTCGCAACGCTGCTTTGCTGGAAACCCAGCCGCAGCAACAAAAGCTTGAGACGCATGTGATCATTGGACAGGAGAAGGCTTGCGCCGATTGCGCTTGAGAAGGCGGCGAACAGGAGCATGAACACGACGAGACCTCCCGGCCCCCGATGCCTTGCCCCTTCCGCAAACCGCCTATCGTTGTAATATCTGCTCAAGCCAAGAAAACCTCGTGAGCACTGCAAAAAACAGGAAAGGTACTTAGGAAATAAAAACTGAGAACAATCTGGCGTGCATTAGAATTGCGCGAACCCGACTTTCTTATTTACAAAAATGGCAATATCGATCGTTTTATTATTCCAATATTACGTTGGCACTGACCCGAGCGCATGCGCTAACGGAAAGCATAATATCTCGCTACCGCAGCGCACGCTAGAGGCGTTTTATTATTCAGCTGCTACTGAACGAAGAATGATCCGAGCCTAGACGTGGGTCATCACAGCCTCCGGCCAAAATCCGTTGGCGAGGGCGTTGGTACAGTTCGAAGGCTTTAGATGTTCAGACGCCTAATCCGCCTTATCGTCTGAACTCATCGGCTTGCTGGTTGGTGGCGAAACACCTCCGCCGTGATCGGCCGACCACGTCTGCGGCGAGCTGTTATGAGACTTTGAATCGCCCGCGGTTTGCTCCCGCTCCTGGCTATGCTCACCCTGCGTGCTCCCTTCCGCCTGTGGCTCCTCATTGCCGGTTTCGTCGCGTTTTTCGTCGGTCATGATGTTGCTCCTGTTCGGCGAAACAACAGCTAGAGAACGCAAGGGTTCCGCCCGGGTCTTCCGGGACAACAGATTGCGGCACGATGGCGTCTTGCCGGAAATCCTGCGCAAAGGCTGTGTCGTGGTTGCGTCGGGTCATGCGCGAACAAAAATGAGCAAAATAATCTCATTTGCCTGTTTTATTTGCTCGATCCTCTCCTCCAACAGCACAGGTTTTCCTAGATAACACCGCATCGAAAGGCCATCAGGCCTGATGCCCGAAAGGAATGACCATGAACTGGCTGAAATCCATCGCTGCTGCCGCCCTTCTGCAGGCCGTTGCCATCACCCCATCTGTCGCTGGCGAAAACCTCGACCAGATCAAGGCCGCCGGCGTGATCAAGATCGGGACGGAAGGCACCTATGCGCCCTTCACTTTCCACGACAGCGCCAACAAGCTGACCGGCTTCGACGTCGAGATCGGTGAGGCTGTCGCCAACAAGCTTGGCGTGAAGGCAGAATTCATCGAAGGCAAGTGGGATGGCCTCATCGCTGGCATCGATGCCAAACGCTATGATGCCGTCATCAATCAGGTCGGCATCACCGAAGCCCGCAAGCAGAAATATGCCTTCTCCGACCCCTATATCGCGTCCAAGGCCGTGCTGATCGTTCGCAGCAATGATGAGGAGATCAAAGGGTTCGAAAGCCTCAAGGGCAAGAAGTCGGCACAGTCGCTGACCAGCAACTTCGGCAAGCTGGCCGAGGCGTCTGGAGCAGAGCTCGTCGGCACCGACGGCTTTGACCAGTCGATCCAGCTGGTTCTGACCCGCCGCGCCGATGCCACGATCAACGACAGCCTCTCCTTCCTCGATTTCAAGAAGAAGCAGCCTCAGGCTCCCGTGAAGATCGTTGCCGAAAAGGCGGATGCGGATTTCTCCGGCATCATCGTTCGCAAGGGCGACGACGAGCTGGTTTCAGCCATCAACAAGGCGCTCGCCGACATCAAGGCGGACGGAACCTACAAGACGATTTCTGACAAGTATTTCGGTCAGGACGTCTCGAAGTAAGAACGGACTGTTCCGTTCTTGAAACTGCGCCATATGTATCGAGATCAGAGCGCTCGGCGACCATCGCCGGGCGTCATATGTTTTGAGGTTCGCCGTGCCGCACTGGCTTCAATTGATGATCGATTCGTTGCCGACACTTCTGTGGGCCGGCGTGAAATTTACGATCCCGCTGACACTCCTTTCCTTTGTGCTGGGCCTATCGCTGGGGCTTGTCACCGCGGTCGCACGGTTGTTCGGGCCGTGGCCGGTTTCAGCAATCGCTCGCTTCTATGTATGGATCATTCGCGGTACGCCACTCCTTGTGCAGCTCTTCGTGATCTTCTACGGCCTGCCGAGTGTGGGAATTCTGCTTGATGCCTTTACGGCGGCCCTGATCGGCTTCACGCTCAATGTCGGTGCCTACACGTCGGAAATCATCCGTGCAGCCATCTCCTCCGTCCCCAAGGGTCAGTGGGAAGCCGCCTATTCCACCGGCATGAACTGGCGCCAGGCGATGCGGCGCACGATCCTGCCGCAGGCAAGCCGGGTATCCGTGCCGCCTCTGTCAAACACGTTCATATCGCTGGTCAAGGATACCTCGCTTGCCGCGGCAATCACCGTGCCCGAACTTTTCCAGTCCGCGCAGCGTATCGTTGCCACGACGTATGAGCCGCTCATCCTCTATATCGAGGCCGCCGTCATCTATCTCGCTTTGAGCTCCATCCTGTCTCACCTGCAGTCCCGGCTCGAATTTCGCTTTGCCCGATACGGCGGCATGCTGGAGGCCAACCGATGATCGAACTGTCGCATATCGAAAAGCGTTTCGGCGACGCCGTAATTCTGAAGGATATCTCTCTCAGCTTTCCGGAGGGCAGCGTTTCGGCTCTGGTCGGACCGTCGGGCGGCGGCAAGAGTACCTTGCTCCGCTGCATCAACCTCCTGGAGCAACCGACCGCCGGAAGCGTCCGCATCGGCGCTGAGAGCGTCGACTTTGAACCCGGCCGCAAGGCGCCGTGGCAATCCATTCAGAAAGTGCGCAGCCAGACGGGAATGGTGTTTCAGAACTTCCAGCTTTTCCCACATCGCACGGCCATCGAAAACGTCATGGAAGGGCTGCTTGTCGTCCAGAAATGGTCCCGCGAAAAAGCCAGGGCGCGCGCCATGGAATTGCTGACGAAAGTCGGCATGGAACACAAGGCCGATGCCTGGCCCGCCAATCTCTCAGGCGGCCAGCAGCAGCGTGTGGCAATTGCACGGGCGCTCGCGCCCTCGCCGAAGGTTCTTTTGTGCGACGAACCGACTTCGGCGCTTGACCCGGAGCTTTCCGCCGAGGTCGTCGACGTGCTCGGCACCCTTGCCAAAGAGGGCACGACCATGGTGATGGCGACGCACGATCTGCGACTTGCCTCGCAGGTTGCCAATCTCGTTGTCTTTCTCGAGGCGGGGCAGGTCGTCGAGATCGGCAGCGCCGAACAGGTCTTTCGCAACCCTGTCCACGAACGCACACGTCAGTTCGTGTCGTCGATCAACGCCGCGCAGACCTTCTCGGCGTAGCCATTCCGGTGCTGCACGCCACTGCTGAAACCGCGTGCGGCCGTTGTTTGCATATTCAAAGACAGGGGCTGCCGAGCGATGACACAGACACGACCGCCACTCGATCCCCTCACCCAGGCGACGGTCACGATCGCCTGGGTGATCGTATTCAACAAGCCATTCTATCCCGTCTATGTCTGGTATCTCGTCGGCAATGGCGTGGCTGCCTCATGCGCTACCTTGCTTGCCGCCCCCCTGTTTCTCGCGATCCCTTTCATTGCTCGCCAATCACCTTTCATGGCGCGGTTGGCGTTGCCAATCGTCGGCACGCTCGACACGTTGTTCGAGACAAAACTGTTCGGGCATGGTTCGGGGACGGCGCTTTTTTTTGGTGCCTGCTTCATGCTTTCCGCACTGTCCTTTTTTGCCCAGGAGAAGTGGTGGCAGCGCGGCATGGCGGCCTTTGTCTTCGCTGTGTTTCTATTCGCACAGTATCTTCTCGGTCCTCCATTGCGGGTCTGGAGCGATCCTGACCTTGCCATCCTGCTCAGGCTCAACATGTTCTCGGTCGCATGCCTGATGGCCTTTATCGCCATACGTTATGCCGGTCTTGAGACGAGACGTGAGCGCCAATAACCTTTGGTGATCCCGCGACTGCACAGTGCCTAATCTCCGCAACATCTCGAAACACGGAATTTTCAGGTTTTCCCTAGAGAATGGAGCGGATCGCTGACGACCGTCAATTTTAACAGGATGTCGGAACCTGTCCGCGGTTAAAGCATTATTTTTCGCAACGCTTATGAGGGGCGACGGACTTTATGGCTGTGGAAAAAGATGTTCGCGGCGCACGAGACGCAGGCGACCGGCTAATCGCCGCCCACGCATCCGGAGATCCGTTCGCAGCAGCTTTCAAAGCAACACGCATGCCGATGATCATCACCGATCCACGCCAGGTCGATAACCCGATCATCTTTTCCAATCGGGCGTTCTCGAAGTTAACCGGGTACTCGGCGCAGGAACTTGTTGGGCGCAACTGCCGCCTCTTACAGGGTCCGCAAACTGACCCTGCGGCCGTTGCCAAAATTCGGGAAGCGGTGTCGCAAGAGCGGGATCTTGCGATCGACATTCTCAACTACCGGCGAGACGGCACGACCTTCTGGAATGCTCTCTTCGTCAGCCCGGTTCGAAACGAAAATGGGCAAGTCATCTACTTCTTCGCGTCTCAGTTGGACTTTACCAACATCAAGAGCAAAGAGGCAGAGTTAGCGGCGGCTCGGCATATCGCGGAAGAGGAAGTCGCAAGGCGCACAGCGGACCTGACGGACGCGCTAACAACAAAGACCGCGCTCGTTCACGAAGTCGACCACCGCGTCAAAAACAATCTCCTCACCATCGCCTCGATCGTCAAGCTCCAGGCGCGGATGGCGGAGGACGAGGTAGCAAAGCGGACCCTGTTTTCCGTCCTCAGCCGCGTCGAAGCGCTGAGCACTGTTCACCGTAAGCTTCTGAATGACGATGATGTCGGCCATTTCGATGTTGCAGAGTTCGCAGGCGACCTCATCGTTGATGTGGTCGGCGCGCTTAGGCGATCTGACATTGTGATGACAACCGACCTGCACGAAGTCATCGTCCCGGCTGACAAGGCATCACCTCTCGCTCTTATCTTGAACGAGCTGATCGGTGATGTCGTTCGACGCGGCCTGAGCGATGGCGGCGGCGAAATTCACCTGGAAGTGAGACGCCTGAACGGACACTTCTTGGTAAGGGTCGTCGACACGGTCACCCCCGTTGTCTTTGACCAGCGCGAACACGACTTCGGCAGACTGATGCTGGAGACCTGTGCCAGGCAGCTGGGCGCTGAAATCGAACGGAAAACGGATGGCAAGCGCACAGAAGTGAGCGTTACCCTGATGGTCAATGAGTAAGGAACAGAATTTTGCGCGTGATGATCGTGGAAGACGAGGCGCTGCTGGCGCTCGAACTTGAAACTGAGGTCGAGGCTGCGGGTCACGATGTTGTCGGCCAGGCGGCTTCAAGCTCGACCGCATACGAACTTGCTGAAAAGACTGCGCCTGACTTCGCTTTCGTCGACATCCAACTTCTTGATGGCCCGACAGGGATCGACGTCGGAAAATTCCTTGCTTCGAAAAACGTCCCTTACATATTTGTTTCAGGAAATTTGAAGCGGATCCCGGACGATTTTGCAGGCGCGCTCGGCGCAATCGAGAAGCCGTACACGATGAACGGACTGCAGAACGCCTTGGATTATCTGGCGCTACGGGTCAAAGGTGGGGAAGTACCGAGCCCCCCTCCTGGCCTAATCCTGGCCTCCGAGGTCGCCTGACTGTCTAGAAGCATGGGCGCCGCCCTGTCTAGCAGTGTCCATCAATCCGCAGAGATCGGATACTGATGGCCTTCACTTCTCGAAAGTAGGGCCCCGCTGCTGCAGGGCCTCCACTTCTGGTGCTGGTCTAGCGATCAGGCTGCAGCCAGCGCCTTTTCGATATCCTGGATCGAATGGCCCGTAAGGTCCTTGTCGAGTTCGCCAATCAGAACGTCAGACAGCGACTTGTGGTAGCTCTTGCGCATTTCGCCGAGTGTGCGGGGAGCCGCCACGACAACAAGATTTTTGATCTTTCCATCCAGCACATGCTTGTTCAGCATGTCGGCAATGCCGTTGCTGAAACCGTCTTCGTCCTGCTGGCTGTCATCCGGGTTTGCGGAGCTGCTGGAATGGCGCGCACCGGAAGCGATTTTCGAGCTGTCGATGTCCGTGGCCGGCATCGCTCTCAGCTTGACGTTTGCTGCGTCACCTTCATTCTTGAAAAGGCTGAGCTTTTCGCCATCGGCAACGGCAACGATCGTGTTCTGTGGTAGCTGCATAAGGGTCTCCATAGTCAGCACCGCCTGCTTCCTTCGAGGAACCAGCCGGTGCATGTTTCGAGGCCTACAGTAATCCCGCAGCGGCGGATCGGTTCCGAGCAAATGACGTGGATAGCGCTGAGTTAGCTGATCCCTGACACCCGCCGTACCTCGCCGAACTGTCGCAAATCCGGCACCGGCTGCGACGCGGCTCCGTCGGCTACTGCGCGGTAAAAAACGTCAGAAGCACTTTTCCTTCTTCGCCCAGAAGGCAGACGAAACGATCAGGCTTACCGGTTTCGCCGCCGCGTGCGATATAGGCATCGCCCATGACGACGGTCTTCACCGCGACATTCTCGACTTTGGTATCCGCGGAGCTCACGGCCAGGGTTTCCATGTCGAGCACCAGGTCGGTGATGGCGGACGATTTTTCCTGCAGCGCCAGCAAGCCGGTCGACTGGCATGCCTGGGCTGCCTCGTCGTTGTTCGTCTGCGCGTAGGTTGCTCCGGCGGTGAGGCAAAGAGCGGCAAAGGCGGTCACGGAAAGTCGTTTCATAAGGGCCCCCAAGAAAAGTCGGCATTGACTGCGACCTCGAATGCATTTGACCTCGATTTGTTCCCTTCGATCCTGAGGCTAAGCCGCGCCGATTGTGGCACGACAGGATACGCATGGCGTGGTGGCCTTATCGATTTCCTGCGCCGATCAAGCACTCGGCTGCCGCTCGGTCATGATTAGGCGTTTGAGCGTGTACCTGTTAGACCTTTGCCAACGGATCGACCGTCATGACATCGCGCTGACCGTCGTGTCAGCTTTCAAGAAAGAGAGATCGATATGGGTTGGAAAACGCCAAAGGTCGAATACGTGAACGGTTACAAGATCGTCGAGGTCGATGGGCCATCCTTCAA
Source organism: Neorhizobium sp. DAR64860/K0K1 (assembly GCF_050500205.1). Taxonomy (NCBI): domain Bacteria; kingdom Pseudomonadati; phylum Pseudomonadota; class Alphaproteobacteria; order Hyphomicrobiales; family Rhizobiaceae; genus Neorhizobium; species Neorhizobium sp. DAR64860/K0K1. The sequence goes on from NZ_CP191458.1 coordinate 825,949, forward strand.
GGTGTACGAAGGCGATCGCCAGCTGGGCGATGACTTCCCTTATTCCGGCGAGGCTGCGGCTCTCGCGAATTCTTTGCCGAAGCTGGATATGCCGAAACCTAGTCATGGGTTGCCCTCGTTCCGCTGACGGCGGGCCATCGCCTTTTCAAGTGATGCATCGCAAGGGATTGGCGATGGATATTTCGGTTCGGCTCACGACTTACCCTGGCCTCGATGATCGGATTGTCATCGTGAGGGCTGGCGACGAGGTCGATGCCGTCTTCGTGCGGACCGATCGGTTCAATGTCCTCGTCGATACGCTTGGCACCCCATCCCTGTGTCGGGAGGCGCTAGCACTGCTCGACGACCAGATGGGCGACCGGCCTCTGCTGGTCATCAACTCCCACATGGACTGGGACCACTTTTGGGGCAATTCCGGGCTTGACGATCGCATACCGATCATCGCGCACGCCAAGGCGCTGGAGCGGCTAAACGATCTCGCTGCACGAGATAAGCTTGTCGAAAAACAGCGCGACGCACGATTTCGGGATGTCGAGATTGTTGCCCCCAATCTATGCTTCGCTGGCGAGAGCATGATCCTGGATGGCGGCGATCTGGTCCTCGAATTGCTTCACACGCCCGGACATACGCCGGATCATATCGCGGTCTGGATCCCTTCCATCCGAACCTGTCTTGCGGTCGATGCCGTCGAGTGGCCGATCCCCGAAGTCTGGAGCAAGGATCCTCACGATCTCAAGGCGCTTTGCTGCTCGTTGAAAACAATCCGTGATCTTGATGCCCGCCACGTCGTTCTAGCTCACGGCCAGACCTCCGCGCCGTCGATCGTCGAAGCGAACCTTGCTTACTTCTCACGACTGCACGACCGCATCGCCGCTATTGACGGCCCCGCGTCGGCCAATGCTGATCTCGACCAGAAAGACGGCTTGCGCCTGCGGGACTTCCTGAGCCTGCCAGAGCATATGCCGGGCGAAATGGCAGCGTTTTACGAACGCTGCCATCGGTCCAACCTTTATGCGGCAGCGGAAGCCCGGAAGGCCGGTGTCGCTTATATCTGAACCGTCCATCCTCCGGCACGCGTGTTTGCTCGAACCGGACGGAGCGAGAGCACAATCTTCGTTCCCCTTTCGCGACTATCACGCTGATCGTCACGGAACTCCTGCTCTTGCTACCTGTTGGATAGGACAGAAGAGGAGCACTGCAATGAGTAAACCGGAAGACGATGCAAAGGGTCAGTACGCCCCGTCCCAGGCCGATCGCAAGGCGACAGGGGTTCACAGCGCAAAGCCGACAGTCGTGACGGGCTCTGAAGACGCGACCGTTCACCGCGATGCGCCGGGAAAGAAATCCGAAAAGGATTTTGATCTCAACTATGATCCCAAGGACATGAACGAAGGCAGTTTCCGCGGCTGAAGCATAGCACGCGGTCACCTACCCCAGCAGGATCAGCCGTGGCGCTCCATAAGATCGTCACGCTGCTCCTGCGTCAGTGGCCTGATTTTCTCGCCACGCAGCATCAGGAACAGTTTCGCCGTTTCTTCGAGCTCCTCGGTCGCGTATTGCGCCTCGCGCAGCGATTTCCCGGCAACTACCGGCCCGTGATTGGCGAGCAGGACGGCGTGACTGTCGCGAGCACGCTCCCGCACCGCCTCCGCCAAAGCGGCATCGCCTGGCGGGAAATACGGAGCCATCGGCAGTTTTCCCACCCGCATGACGTAATAAGCCGTCAGTGGCGGAAGAAGATCCTCCGGGTTCAGTCCTTCGATGAGGCTGATCGCGACGGCATTCGTCGAGTGAAGGTGAACGACCGCTGAAGCCGTGCTGCGTTCGCAATACATGCACTGGTGCAGAAACGCTTCCTTGGTCGGTTTGTCGCCGGAGACATGCACGCCCTCAGCCGAGAATTTCGAAAGGCGCGCCGGATCGAGCGCGCCAAGCGATGCGTTTGTCGGCGTCATCAGCATATCGCCATTCGATAGCCGCGCACTGATGTTGCCGGTCGATCCGAACGTGAAGCACCGGTCGAAAAGCGACTTGCCAACCGTGACGATCTCGTCGCGAAGCTTTGTTTCCTCGGAAAGAACTGCCGTCATTTCAAAAGCTCCCACGCCTTGAGGAAGAAGTCGGCGGTGCCGAAATTGCCGGATTTGAGTGCAAGCGCCATAGGTGCGCCATCACCCATCGTCAGTGTCCAGGGCACACCCGGGTCGATCTCGCGGCCGATAAACAAGGCGGACGGCGCCAGTGCTCCAACGACGGCGCCTGACGTTTCTCCGCCGGCAACGATCAGCCTCCGGACCCCGTTTTCGCGCAGTCCGATGGCGGTTTTTGCGAGGAACTGCTCGACGATCTCGCCAGCCTTTTCCTGTCCAAGGCTGTCTTGGGCTGCCAGAACATCCTTGGGATCGGCGCTCGAGTAGATCAGAGGAACGCCTTCCTGCGCCAGAGCCCATCTGATCGCTTCGTCAACGTCCATACACCCTTGTGCGATATCGACCGGATCGAGCTTGAGCGTTGACATGCCGGCCTCGATAGCGGCCTTGATCTGGCCCCGTGTCGCCTCTGAACAGGAACCGGCAAGAATGGCGGCTCTCCCGTCCGGCGGTTCAAACTGTCCTGCCGTGATGTCTCGTCGCAAAAGCCCCGCGCGCCGAAAGTTCTCGGGCAGACCGATTGCGATGCCGGAACCGCCGGTGATCAGCGGGAACTCTGCGACTGCCTCACCGATCACGCGCAGATCCTGGTCGGTAATCGCGTCGACGACCACGACGCCGTCACCACGCCGACGCGCCTCGTCGAATGCCGCACGAACGCTCTCGGCACCCTTTGCGACGTTCTCATGTGAGACAAGGCCGACCTGAAGTTTGGATTGTGTCGCCATCAGACGCACCAGCGACGAATCCGTCATCGGCGTCAGGGGGTGATGGCGCATGGGGCTATCCGACAGCAGTTGATCTGCCACGAAGAGATGACCCTTGTAGATCGTCCGGCGGTTGGCAGGGAAAGCAGGGCAGACGATCGTCAGATCCGTCTCAAGCTCGCGTGCGAGCGCATCGGTAACCGGCCCGATATTGCCCTTCGGCGTCGAATCGAAGGTCGAGCAGTATTTGAAGATGATCTGGCGGGCACCGGCCGTCTTCAGCCAACGCAGTGCCTCGAGCGACATCGCGACCGCCACGTCAGCGGGATTGGTACGGGATTTCAGGGCGACGACGACCGCGTCGACATCGCTCAGATCGAAATCGGCGGGCGGAACGCCCACCGTCTGGATCGTGCGCATGCCCTCCCTCGACAGCATCAGGGCAAGGTCCGTTGCGCCGGTCAGATCATCGGCGATTGCGCCAAGCAGCATATCATTCTCCCGTCTTGAGGATGGGCTCCGCCTTCAGGCGGTTGCCCCCTCTATAATTGAAAATCCCGTGTCAATGATCCGTGCCTCCTGTGGACGCTGAGGCGTCTCCAGCAAGGCTTCGATTGCCGTCTTGCCGATGGCAAAGCGATTGGAAAGCACCGTCGTCAGCGGCTTTGGCAGAACCTGTCCGATCTCGAGCCCGTTGAAGCCCATCAGCGCGAGACCGTCCGGCACCGGCATTCCGGCCGCCATGCAGTGCATGAAACCGCCCACCGCCATGTCGTCGTTGGAAAACGCCGCCGCATCGATGGCGGCACCGTCGGCAAGAAGACTGGCCAGAGCTCGACGTCCTTCGAGCGTCGAACTTGGCGCCTCTGTCCGATACTCTGCGACCAGCGACAGGCCCGTCTCAGACAAACCTTCGCAAAGCCCCTCATACCGTAAACGCGCGCGCCGATCCGCAGTCCAGTCATGGCCGACATAGCCGATCCTCGAATAGCCGCGCTGAACGAGATGGCGTGCCATCGCGCGGCCGGCCTCGCGATGCGACAGGCCGACCGCAAGGTCGATGGGCCGGTCATCGATATCCATCAGTTCGGCGATCCGCACCCGGCTGCCTTCAAGCATGCGTCTTGCGGCCGTGGTATGCTCGAAACCTGTGGTGATGATCGCCGCCGGATGCCAGGCCAGAAGCGACGAAATAATATCCTGCTCGGTCTCGAGACTGTAATCGGTCACACCGATCATCGGGCGATAGGACGTGCCGATCAGCCCAGCATTTATACCCCTGAGCACTTCGGGAAAAACGATGTTCGACAACGACGGCAAGATGACGCCGATGATCGGCGAAGACGAGGACGCAAGCGAACCGGCAGCCCTGTTAGGGACATAGCCGAGTGCGTCGATTGCCGCATTGACGCGGAGCCTTGTCTCCGGTGCGATCGGTCCCTTGTTGCGGATCACGCGCGAGACGGTGTTCTCGCTGACTTTTGCCAGCCGAGCGACATGCGCAAGCGTCGGTGTCTCAGCGGCCGAGGGCACGCTATCGTCTGCAATGGACCTCCCCTCCCCGTCCAAGTCGTTCTCTCCTCCATTTATCTCAGCGCTAACATATGTCGCTTGAACAGGGCAAGAGGATGTGGTTGAAAACATGTTAGCGCTGAGATTCTGACTACACAGCGCTTCATGGAGGTGCCGCTCATGTCCAGCCCAACCACTATCGCCATCATTGGCCTCGGCTCAATGGGACTAGGCATGGCACGCTCAGTGCTGAGCGCCGGTCACAAGGTTCGCGGCTTCGACGTCAACCGGGACGCGCTTTCGACCCTCGAAAATGAGGGTGGCGTTGCTGCCTCCTCGCCGGGCGATGCTGTTGAAGGCGCTGACATCGCGGTCGTCGTGGTCGTCAATGCGGCACAGACGGAAACAGTCCTTTTCGGCAAGGCCGGGATCGTCAGCGCGATGCATTCCGGCGGCGTCATCGTCTGCTGCGCCACCGTCTCGCCCAGCGATGCGAAATCCTTCGCCGCACGGACCGAGGCAGCCGGGCTGCTTTATCTCGACGGCCCGATCAGCGGGGGCTCGAAAAAGGCGCATTCGGGAGAACTGACCTTCATGGCATCGGGCTCGCCTGAAGCATTCAAGGCGGCGCGGCCGGCGCTCGATGCGATGGCGGCCACCGTCTACGAGCTTGGCGACCAGCCGGGTGTCGGCTCCTCCTTCAAGATCGTCAATCAGTTGCTGGCAGGTGTCCATATAGCGGCCGCCTGCGAAGCGATCACATTCGCGAAAAGCCTCGATCTCGACATTGCCAGGGTCTTTGACGTCATCACCAAATCGGCTGGCAATAGCTGGATGTTCGAAAACCGCATACCGCATGTGCTCGATGGCGATTACAGCCCTCACAGTGCGGTCTCGATCTTCACCAAGGATCTCGGCATTGTCTCCGACATAGGCCGCCAGCAGAAGTTTCCGCTTCCGATCACCGCGGCCGCATTGCAACTCTTCATCATGACCGAGGCCGCCGGGATGGGTCGCGATGACGACAGTTCGGTTGCGCGGCTGCTCGCCCAGATCACCGGGCTTCACCTGCCCGGCATGCCAGAGAAAGAATAGGCCCATGCCGAAGTTTGCCGCAAACCTGTCGATGATGTTCAACGAGCGACCGTTCCTGGAGCGGTTCGCGGCTGCGGCCACGGCTGGCTTTAGCGCCGTCGAGTATCTCTTCCCTTACGACTATCCAGCCGAGGTCGTCGCCGAGAAGCTTCGTGATGCCGGGCTAAACCAGGCCCTGTTCAACATGCCACCCGGGAATTGGACAGGCGGCGATCGGGGTCTTGCGAGCCTTTCCGACCGGCGCGAGGAGTTCGAGTCGTCGCTGGTCAAGGCGATTGCCTATGGCAAGGCGCTCGGAACGCCGCTTCTTCACATGATGGCCGGGATCGCGCCAGCGGATGATCCCACCGCTGCATCCTGCTATGTGGACAATCTGAAAAAGGCGGCCGATGCAACGGCCGAAGCCGGTATCGGTCTCGTCATCGAGCCTATCAACAAACGCGATATGCCGGGATATTTTCTCAACGACTTCAATCGCGCATTCGATCTCGTCGCCGATCTCGATCGCCCCAATGTCAGTCTGCAGTTCGACATCTATCACCGCCAGATCATGCATGGAGATGTCATCACAGCCTTGAGGCAGATGGCGCCGCGCATCGGGCATATCCAGATTGCGGCGGTTCCTACCCGGCATGAACCCATGACAGGCGAACTCAACGACCGCATGATCTTCGAAGAGATCGACGCCCTCGGCTATCAGGGTTATGTCGGCTGCGAATACCGGCCTGCGGGAGTAACCGAGGACGGACTGGGCTGGATGAGTTCGATCTGAACCCGGCTCACCCCTTTACCGAAGTATGCATCCGGCTTGCATCATCCGTCGCTCGTCAGTTCCGCCCTGATCCGTCGCTGTTCTTGCAGCGCCGTCTGGAGTTGCGTCAAGAACGCCTCGACGCCGGGCGTCATCGGGCGATCTCGACGCGTGACGATCCCGTATGATCCCATCACCGCAGGCAGCGTGACCGGGATCTCGACCAGCAGGTTATGGCGGATGTAGAAGTCCGATACGTCGCCGGGCATCACGGCCAGCATGTCGCTCTCGTGCATCAGCGCCACCATCGTCATCATTGACGAAGTTTCGACGATGTTTTGGGGACCGGACAGTCGCATTTCGGCAAAGACGGGCGCCAGAACCTTTCGCATCGGGCTTCCGGCCGGCAGAAGCGTCCAGGGCCATTCGCCGAGCTCGCGCACCGTGACGGACGACCTGCTCGCGAGCGGATGGTCCCGCCGGCCGACGACTTTCAGCGGTTCGTCGATGAGATCGACGTAATCGAAGTCGTTGCGATCGCCGAGCACGATCGGTCGTGCCAGCAGCACATCGAGGTGACCGTTCAACAGGGAGCCAACGAGCGCATCGCTTGTCCCAGCATCGATCGAGACCTGCAGGCCGGGATGCTCGCGCTTGAGCGCAGCGACAGCCTTTGCCAGCAGAAACGGAACGGCGCTGATGACAGCCCCGATCCGCAACGTGCCGGATGCGCCCGACGACAGCGAATCGAGATCCTCCCTCGTCCGGACGATTTCCATCTGCATGAGCCGCGCATGTCTGATCATCACCTCGCCATAGGGCGTTGCGCGCATGCCCCTGGAACTGCGCTCGAACAGCGGATGGCCGACGGCCGCTTCCAGATCCTGAATCAGTTTCGTCGCCGTCGGCTGCGTCATGTTGAGAGCCGACGCGGCTTTTCGCAGGCTCGCGACCTTTCCAAGCTCGACGAGAAGCAGGAGTTGCGTGCTTTTCAGATGGCGCAGGAGCGACAGCCCGCGGTCGAAACGCTCTGATGTCATTGGCGCAATCCATTTCAGCCGGCGGATGCCGTGATCGGAAAAGCCGATCACATGATCTGTATATTTCATTATTTCGGCATAGCCAGTCAACTATATTCCCGGGATGCACGGTGGAGAGGAACGCCGATCAAGGAGGTCGGTGACAACCGGGTGGATGCAAGCCTGATGAGGCCCGCGCCGACAAGTCAGGGAGGATTTGTATCTATGTCCGAAATTGAACAGCAACCCGTTGCCGCTGGCCGCGTGGAGCTAAAGGGTAAAGCGGCAACGAATGTACGATGGTACATCTTCGTCGTCGTTTTCCTGCTTGTTGTCATCAACATGGTCGACCGTACGGCTCTGTCGATCGCCATGCCCAGTATTGCCGCCGAATTCTCGCTCGGCCCCGCCATGCAGGGTCTTATCCTGAGCTCCTTCTTCTGGAGCTATGCATTGATGCAGATCCCCGGAGGCATGCTGATCGACCGCTTTGGCGCACGCTCGGTCATCACGGTGTCCACACTCGGTTGGGGTATCTTCCAGACCATTGCGGGCTTCACGACCGGCGGCATCTCGCTTCTGTTGACCCGCATCGGTCTCGGCGCGGCGGAAGCGCCTCTCTTCCCGGCCGGAGCAAAACTCAATTCGATCTGGCTTTCGAAACGGGAACGGGCACGCGGTGCCGTTTTCATGGATAGCGGTGCCCCGCTCGGGGCTGCCATCGGCGGCGTCCTGATCAGCTGGCTCATCCTTACGCTCGGAAGCTGGCGGCTTGCCTTCATCGTCGCCGGGCTCGTGACCATTCTTTTGGGCTGGCTCGCATGGCGTTACCTCCGTGACAATCCGTCCACGCATCCGGGCATCAACGCTGCGGAAATGGATATCATCAACGAAGTGGGGCAACCGACGTCCGAGGCCACGGAAAGCGAACCGACCGAAATCCTTCGCCGGTCGATCGTCAGCCTCGTGGCAGGTCGCGCCGGGTGGGCGATGATCAATTTCGGTCTGCTCACCTGGGGGCCTAGCTACCTTGCGCAGGCACGCAACTTCAATCTCAAGGAGATGGGCGGTGCGACTTTCGTCATCTTCCTCGCTGGCATGCTGGGTTCGCTCGCGAGCGGCTTTGTCGCCGACAAGATGGTGGCCGCAGGGTTTAAACGATCCGTCGTCTACAAGCTTCTTCTGGGCATCACTGGCCTCGGCGTCGCCGCGACATTCATTGCTCTGCCGCATGTGAGCAGCCCGGTTGCCGCGGTCGCGCTTCTCTCCGCCACACTATTCCTGCTCTACTTCGGCAGCCTTTACTGGAGCCTCCCCTCGATCCTCGCGCCGAAGAGCCGGGTCGGCGTCATCGGCGGCACAATGAACTTTGCCGGCAGTGTCAGCGGCATCATCGTCCCGATCCTGACAGGCTTCATCCTTCAATGGACTGATGGCTCCTATGGCACCGTGCTCGGCTTCTTTGCGGGCTGCGCCGTCGTCTATGTCATCGCCACTCTCACCATCGACTTCAACGAAGGTACTCGTGAACGGAAGGGCAGCTAATTGGACGACTTTCCTCTTTGGGACGGCCCTATCGTCGATGCGCATCAGCATTTCTGGGACCCCGTCGCCAACGACCATCCCTGGCTAAAGCCGGAGGCTAAAATCCCCTTTCGGTATGGCGACTACAGCTCGATCAAGCGGCGCTATCTTCCGCCCGACTACCTGAAGGACGCGGAAGGTCACAACGTCGTGCAGACAGTGTATGTCGAGACCGAGTGGGATCCGACAGATCCCATTGGCGAAAGCCGATACGCAACCAAGGTCGCGGATGAATTCGGGCTTCCCAACGCCATCGTGGCTCAGGCATGGCTCAACAGAGCCGATGTCGGCGACGTGCTCGCCCAGCAGGCAAAGTTCGAGCTGGTGCGCAGCGTGCGTCACAAGCCGGGCGGCGCCGAAAGCGCCGCTTTCGCTGCCGATCACCGAACTCTCATGACCGACGAGACCTGGCGCAAAGGCTACGCCCTTCTCGAGACGCATGGACTGAGCTTCGATCTCCAGACGAACTGGTGGCATCTCGACGAGGCCATGCTGCTGGCACGGGATTTTCCTTCCACGACCATCATCCTCAACCACACGGGTCTGCCATCGGATCGATCCAGCGAAGGGATGAAGGGATGGCACGCGGCGATGGGCAAGTTTGCGGATATGCCCAATGTCTGCGTCAAGATTTCGGGCATCGGCCAGAAAGCACGGCCCTGGTCAATCGAGGACAACAGCGCCATCATCACCGAAACCATTGCTATGTTCTCAGCCGAGCGGACGATGTTTGCCAGCAATTTCCCGGTCGATAGTCTATGCGGTTCATTTGACACGATCTATTCGGGTTTCAAGCAGGCCGCTGCACGCTATTCCCTGAGAGATCAGGCAAAACTCTTTGCGGGGACTGCACGCAAATACTACCGGCTGCCGATGGCGAACGAAGCCGGCCTGACCGGCACCGCGCCTGAGGTCGCCCGGACGGCTGCCTTTGGGTAGCACGCAGTCGAAGGCCGCATAGACCTCGCTGCGATTGCGAATCGGGACCTGAATTTAAGGTTGCTGCTTTGCTATCCGCATGACGGTTTCCGGTGCCGATCAGCCTAAGTTCTCTAAAAAAAAATCTTGTGATCCGTTCAAACTCGTGTTCGCAAACGCGAGTTTGAACAGTCGAGCTATGGCGTAAATCAAAAGCAAATCGATTAGATCACGCTGATTGATTGTATCGCCGCCGGCGTCTCGCTGTCCGCAAAATTTTGTATACAAAATTCTGAAGACTTGATGTGTGCTAATAGATGGCCTATGATTTTTCTTTGGATGGAGGAGATTATGGCGTCAGGACGAAGCCCAAAATCAGTCGGACTTGCGCCCGCAAGAGGCGTCTCGGCGAGGCCCAACCGCCACGATCAGAGTGGCTTCAGCGCGCTCGCTTCTTTCTCATTCGAATTCAAAGAACTGCCCGACATCACGAGATCGCAGCCGGCGTCTGCCTGGCCGCTCATTGCCGGGTCGATCTCACGAGGTGCGCCGAGGACGCAGTTCGCTGCCGCTTCGTGAACACGAAGACCGATCGGCTGTAGGCAAACCTGCAGCCATTTCATCTAAAGGAGGAATAAGATGAAGAAGCTATCCGTAGGATTGACATTTGCGGCCGCGGTCGTGCTGGCGGGACAGGCGCTTGCCTTTGAACCGACACGCCCCGTCGAGTTCGTCGTCGCATCCGGCCCTGGCGGCGGCACCGACAACTTTGCCCGCACCATCCAGTCGATCATCGCCAAGCACAAGCTGATGGAAAAATCGATGGTGGTCCTCAACAAGGGCGGAGGCAGCGGTGCGGAAGCGTTCCTCTACGCTCGCAAGAATGAAGGCGATCCGAACAAGCTCTACTTCGGAACCAACAACGCCTATCTCCTGCCGCATGTCGCAAAGCTCGCCTATTCGATGGAGGACCTACGTCCCGTCGCAGCGCTCGCATTCGACGAATTTCTGATCTGGGTGAAGGGCGATTCCGAATACGCGACGCCGACGGATCTCATCGAAGCCGCGAAAGCTGCGCCGAACAAGCTTTCCTTTGCAGGCAGCCAGTCGAAGGACACGGATGAAACCCTGGTCGCTCTGATCGAGCAGACGACAGGCACCAATTTCAAGTATCTGCCCTTTAACGGCGGTGGCGAAGTCGGCGTTCAGCTGGCCGGCGGCCATGTCGCTGCCAACGTCAACAATCCCAACGAAAATGTCGGCCAGTGGCAGGCGGGCGCGATCAAGCCGCTTTGCGTCTTCTCCGACAAGCCGATGGCCAAGAGCGATCCGGTCCATGACGGCAAGGGCTGGGGCGACATCCCGACCTGCGCCTCGAGCGGCGTCAACATTCCGTCCTACAAGATGCCCCGCACGGTCTGGACCGCGGCAGGAACGCCTGATGATGCGGTCGCCTACTACAGCGACGTTCTGAAAAAGGTCAGCGAGACCCCGGAATGGGCCGACTATGTCCGCAAGACCTCGCAGACCGGCGATTTCATGTCCGGCCAGAAGCTGCAGGACTTCATTGTTACCAGCGAGAAGAACGCCGTCGGCGTCTTCGAAGCCGAAGGTTGGCTGGTTAAGTAAAATCCTGACGCCAATGCGATTTTAGGTCCGGCATTTTCATGCCGGATCTTTCGATCGAGGGAAATCAATCATGCGTATCAAGCGACTCCATGTCGAGATCGTCACCGCCATCACGCTTGCCGCCGTTGGCGCGCTGGGTGCAACAGGTGCCCTGGAACTCGGCGTCAGCTGGAGTGAATCCGGCCCCATGCCGGGCTACTTTCCGTTTTACGTCGGCATCATCCTGATCGTTGCAGCGTTTGCCAGCGCGGCCCAGGCCATTTTCAGGTTGAAAATGGGCAGCGAGGAGATGCGCGAGACGTTCCTTGAGCCGGAACAGACGCGAAGGGTTCTTTCCTTCCTTCTGCCGATGATCGTCTTCGTCATCGTGACTGTCTTTCTCGGCACCTATATCGGGACGGCGCTGTATCTCTTCTACGTTGCCTGGCGCAACGGCGGCTACAAGCCGTGGATCGCGATCCTGATCGGTGTTGTCTTCTCCATCGCGCTTTATTTCGTCTTCGAAAAAGCGTTCCAGGTGCCGCTGCATAAGGGCCCGATCGAAGAAATGCTCGGCATTTACTAAGCACCCGGAGCTTGATCATGGAAAATTTTGAACTGCTTATGGGTGGCTTTGCGACGGCACTTACGCCGATGCACATCACCCTGATGATCGTCGGCGTCCTTCTCGGGCTGATCGTCGGCGTCCTCCCCGGCCTCGGGGCTCCGAACGGCGTATCGCTGCTCATTCCGCTGACATTCACAATGGACCCGGTCTCGGCGATCATCCTTCTGGCGTCGATGTATTGGGGCGCGCTGTTCGGTGGCTCGACGACCTCGATCCTCTTCAACATTCCCGGCGAGCCGAGCTCGGTGGCGACCACATTTGATGGTTATCCGATGGCGCGATCCGGGCAATCAACCCGCGCACTCACGCTTGCCTTCATGTCGGCCGGCATCGGCGCTTTCGTCGGTATCGTCGTCATCACGCTTCTGTCCACCTGGGCGGCCCGCTTCGCGCTTCGCTTCGGCGCGGCTGAATATTTTGCCGTCTATTTCCTCGCTTTCTGCGCCTTTGTGGGGATGGGCAGCGCTTCGCCGATCAAGACGGCCGTCTCGCTTAGCCTCGGACTTCTCCTTTCCACTGTCGGTATGGATACGGTCACCGGATCGCTTCGCCTGACATTCGGCATCGAAGCCTTGCTCAGCGGCGTCAGCTTCCTAGTGGTCGTCATCGGTCTGTTCGGGATCGGCGAGCTTCTGGCAACCGTTCAGGACGGGCTGAAATTCCGTGGAGTCGCGTCCCGTATCGATCCGCGCGACGTCTTCAAGGCCATGCTGGAGCTGCCGAAATACTTCACCACGATCGTGCGCTCGTCTGCCGTCGGGATCTGGATGGGCATCACGCCCGGCGGCCCGACCGCAGCATCGTTCATGAGCTATGGTCTTGCACGCCAGTGGTCGAAGCCGGGCGAAAAGTTTGGTACCGGTCGTCCGGAAGGTATCGTAGCACCGGAAACCGCCGACCATTCGGCTGGCACCTGCGCCATGCTGCCGATGCTTGCCTTGGGCGTTCCAAGCTCTGCAACCGCCGCCGTGATGATGGGCGGCCTGATGATCTGGGGCCTGACGCCCGGCCCGATGCTTTTCACCACGCAGCCAGACTTCGTCTGGGGCCTGATCGCCAGCATGTATATCTCCAACTTCGTCGGTGTCATTCTGGTCCTGTTGACCGTTCCGTTCTTTGCAGCGCTGCTTCGCATCCCGTTTGCAATCATTGGTCCGATGATCGTGGCGATCTGCTTCGTTGGCGCCTATACGGTGGCGAATTCGACCTCCGACCTCTGGCTCGTACTGATTTTCGGCGTCGTCGGTTTCGTCTTCAACAAGCTGGAATTTCCGCTGGCACCATTGGTTCTCGCCATGGTTCTCGGCAGCAAGGCGGAAAGCTCGTTCCACCAGTCGATGATCGCCTCCGACGGATCGCTCGGGATCTTCTTCTCGAACTATCTGGTCGGCTCGATCATGACAGTGGCACTCGCGCTTCTCATCATTCCGCAGAGCCTGAAGTTCATCAAGTACCTCAGAAGCCACAAGAACGTGGACGCGGCGGCATAAGCCGCGCCCACGCCTTTTTCGTTTCGGTTTAGGAGGGGAACACCATGAACTATCACACCTATTTCGGCAGAGAGTCCGCCCCGGTGGAATGCTGCATCGTCGGCACCGGCGGCTTCGGCCGCAGCTTCATCGCGCAAAGCCTGAAGACGCCGCTGATCAGCACCCGCGTTGCGGTCGATCTGAAGGCGCAAACCGCGACAGACGTTCTGCGGGGCCTTGGGATCGATCCGTCCAGGATTGCCCAATGCGCAACCGCGAGCGAGGCGAAGACGGCCTGGGAGAACGGCCAGTATATCGCGGCGGGAGACCTTTCCGTCGTCCTCGACCTTCCGATCTCCGTGGTTGTCGAAGCCACCGGTCATCCGGAAGCCGGGGCGAAACACTGCCGGCTTGCGATCGATGCGGGCAAGCATGTCGCGCTCGTCTCCAAGGAAGTCGATAGCGTCGTCGGTCCCGGCCTTGCGCTGCGCGCCCGCAACAACAATGTCATCGTGACCCCGGTCGATGGCGATCAGCCGAGCCTGTTGATGGGTCTGGTGACCTGGGCCGAAGTGCTCGGACTGGATATCATCGCCGCCGGCAAGGCCAGCGAATACGATTTCATCTACGACCCAAAACAGAAGACATTGAGCTCCAACGGCAAGACTGCGTCTGCACCTGATTTCGGCGACTGGATCGAACCGGCTTCGCTTGACCTGGCGACCATCGCGGCAAGACGATCGGAAATCGCAGCGGAGTTTCCGCAGCGGGCAGTTCCGGACTTGTGTGAAATGACGCTGGTTGCCAATGCCACGGGCTTCCTGGTCGACCGGGCCGACCTGCATGTTCCGATCGCGCGGATCACCGAAGTAGCCGATTTCTTTTCCGAGCGTTCGAGCGGCGGATTGCTCGGCACGCCGAAGATGCTCGACGTCTTCCACTGCCTGCGGCTTCCCGGCGAATTGAGCTTTGCCGGCGGCGTCTTCGTGACGGTGCGTTGCGACGACGCGGAGACCTGGCAGATGCTGGCGGAAAAAGGCCATGTCGTGAGCCGCAAGGGCGATGTCGCCATGCTCTACATTCCACGCCATCTTCTGGGCGTCGAGGCTGCAACGAGCATTCTCGAAGTCGGCGTGCGCGGCGTCTCCAGTGGTGCGGCCGAGCCGCGGCCGGTGATCGACCTCGTCGCGCATGCAGATGCCGATATCGAAGCCGGAACAGTTTTGACGGCAAGCGGCCACCATCACTCGATCGTCAACGTTTCAGCACGGATGATCCCGGCCGGCCCGCTCTCGGATGACAGGGCCGTTCCCTTCTACCTGGCAGCCAATCGCACCCTGAAGAGAGCGGTCAAAGCGGGCCAGCCTATCCTGTGCGGCGATGTCGAACTTGACGAAACCTCGGCATTGCTCGAACTGCGGCGCGAGCAGGACAAGGCATTCTTCTAAGCCTCCCAAGGCAATGCGCGGCCGGCGCGAACGCCGGCCGCGCTTTCTCTACGGCCCTGTGGCCGAACTCACGTCGAGGATAAGCCTTGCTCTCCTATATCCTCGTCTGCGCCATAGGTTTCGTCGCCGGTTGCCTGAGCGGGGTGATCGGCACCGGCGCCAGCCTCATTCTCCTGCCCGTTCTTGTTCCGATGTTTGACCCCGCGCGCGCCATTCCCGTCATGGCGATCGCCGGGCTGATGGCGAATGCCGCGCGTGTGATGGCTTGGCACAGGCATGTCAATTGGCGGGCTGTTCTCGCTTATGCGCTCCCCGGCATGCCGGCAGCGTCCTTGGGCGCTGTCAGCCTGGTCCATCTGCCGGCAGCCATCAGCGGCACTTTGCTCGGCCTCTTCATCATGCTGCTCGTCCCGTTCCGGCGATACATTCGCCACCGCAACATGACCATCGGGCTGGGCGGAATGTCGATCGCCGGTGCCGGTATCGGGTTTCTGACCGGGATGTTCCTATCCACCGGCCCACTCAGCATTCCAGCCTTTATGGCCTTCGGGCTGACCAAGGGCGCCTTCCTGTCGACGGAAGCGGCGGCCTCGATTTTCGTGCAGGCCGCAAAGGTTTTCACGTTCTATCAGGCAGGTGCGCTGACCCATGATCTCGTGATCAGCGGTCTCGTGATTGGTTCGTCACTGATGGCCGGAACGTTCTTTGCAAAACGCTATGTCGTCAGCATGTCCGAGCGCAAGTTTGGCCTTATGATGGATGCCATTACCCTGGCATCCGGCCTTTGGCTCACATGTGTCGGTCTGTTCGGCTGAAACCGAACAGACCTTTTCAGGGTTAGCCGCGGTCGGCGATAAAGCCGGCAGCAAGCTGCGCGACCATGGACAGCGATACAGCGCCGGCATCCGGATGGCCGATGCTCTTTTCCGCAAGCGGACGCGCACGGCCCAGCCGCGGCGTCAGTGCAGCTGTTGCTTCGGCAGCCGCGCTCGAAGCGTCGGCTGCAGCCTTGAAGGCTTCCGGCAGTGACTTGCCGGCCGCGGTCTTCTCCGTCAGCGTCTCGACGAACGGAATAAGCGAGTCCACGAGCGTCTTGTCGCCGATCCGGGCGCGGCCGAGACTGGTGACGGCATCGAGCGCCCTGCGCGCGCCTTTGGCAATCGCTGCTTCATCAGGCACGTCGTTGTCGCTCAGTGCGCTACTCCACGACCGCAGCAACAACCCCCAGATCGCGCCGGATGTGCCGCCGGCCCGGTCAGCCCAGGCATCGCCGCCCAACGCAAGCGTCGTCTGGGCGCCGGCGCCAGCCGATACGGCAGCGGCCATCGCCTTGGCCGCGGCATCGGAACCACGCTGCATTCCCTGCCCATGGTCGCCGTCGCCGGCGATCGCATCGATGCGGCCAAGCTCGGACTCCTTATCCCTGAGCATGGCGGCAACCCTGCCAAACAGATCGGATATGCAGGCAGCCGACGTCTGCGACGCTTCGGAGGCCGCCGGGATCACCGGAGCAGCTTCCTCATCGGTGATGACATCGGTGCGCAATTCGGCGACTTCAGGCCGTCCGCGACGAAATGCCGGCGCATCGCAGGGTGCCGCCCAATAGCGCTCAAGCTCTTCATCGAGCCAAGTCAGCGTCAGCGAGCAACCCTGCATATCGAGGCTGGTGACGAACTCACCGGCTTCCGGCAGGACGATCTGAAGATCGGACCCGGTAAGTTTCTTCTGGACGGCGGTCCACAGCACGAAGAGTTCTTCGTATTTTGTCGAACCGAGACCGTTGAGAATGGCCGCGACGCGCGTGCAGCCCTGCGGCCTTTCGGCCAGCAGTTTGTCCGTGAGCACATCTGCAAGATCCGTCGCGCTCGCGATGTCCTGCTCGCTGATGCCAGGTTCGCCATGGATCCCGAGACCGAGTGCCATCCGGCCTTTGGGGACCGTGAACAACGGCTGCTTTGCACCTGGAAGGGTGCAGCCTGCAAAGGCGACACCGAACGACACTGTCCGCTCATTGGCAAGCCGGGCGATACGCTCCACCTCATCCAGCAAAAGCCCCGCTTCCGCCGCCGCTCCCGCGATCTTGAAGACCATGAGGTCGCCGGCGATGCCGCGGCGCTTGGCGTGTTCGTCCGCCGACGCACTCGCAACGTCGTCGGTCACGGCAATGATGCGCACATCGATGCCTTCGGCACGAAGGCGCTCTGCGGCGACCCCGAAGTTCAGCACGTCGCCTGCATAATTGCCGAAGCCGAGAATGATGCCGCCGCCATTGTCGGCATGGCGGCAGACACGTGCAACCGCTGCCGTCGATGGAGACGCAAACACGTCACCGGCGACCGCTGCATCGGCCATGCCCTGGCCGACATAGCCCGCGAAAGCCGGATAGTGACCCGAGCCGCCGCCGACAACCACCGACACTTTGCCATCAGGCACTTTCGTGGCGCGCACGACACCGTTGGAAATGAGACGCACGTGGTTGGGATAGATCTGGCAAAAGCCGGCAAGCGCAGTCGAGGCGAATTCGTCTGGAGCATCAAAGATCGTCGTCATTTTAGCGGTCCTCAATTACGCGGCAGAATGCGCCGGAGATAGTCGCGGTTGGTCGCGCTGACGGAAAGGCCGTCGCCACCATAATGCTCGCACAGGAACGGGCTGTTGAAACCGTGTTCCAGCGCAAGCTTGATTGCTGTGCGATAGTTGATCAAGCCGGATTCGAGCGGAACCGGGTGGCTGGCGATCAGGCCCGCCTGCTCGTCTTCGATTCGCATGTAGTTCTTGACGTGCCAGTATTTGGCGAAAGGCGCGACTTTCGTCATCATTTGCAGCCAGTGCTCGACAGGCCGATGGAGACGGATGAGATTGCCGAGATCGGCGTTGATGCCGACATTGTCGAGACCGACTTCCTCAACGAAGCGGACAGAACTGTCCGCTGTTCCAAGATAGGTGTCCTCGTACATTTCCAGGGAGACCTCGATGCCGACCTCTGCGGCGTGCCTGCCGAGTTCGGCTATGCGGGCCACCGCCTTGTTCCACGTTGCGGGGTCATCCGGGTTCTTGGCGCCCTGTTCGGTCCAGAACCACAATGCACTTTTCTGCTTGTCCGTCAGCGGTTCGAAAAAGCCGAAGGAAACGCTCTGCGCACCGATCTCTGCGGCAGTCTCGATGACGCGGTGACTGTAGGCGAGATACTCGTCGCCGTGTTTCTCGTCGATGACGCTGCGCCGCGATGTCGAGATTGCCGGGATGGTCATCCCTGCATCTTTCACGACCTCGCAGAACGCACGACGGCGATCAGCCGAAAGATCGGCGACGCGGAGCCAGCTGTCCGTGGGATCGAGTTCGGTAAAGCCTGCATCTGCGACTTCGGCGACAGTCTTGGCCCATTCCTCGACGGTCTGATCCTGAACCGAACGACCGTCCGGCAACATATTGGGGTATTGAATCATTGCGGCCGCGATCGGCCAGGTCTCACGCGTCCACTTGGGAGCTGAACTTGTCATTGTCGTCCTCCAACCGCGACGCCACCGCGCTCTTAATGGCGCAGGGAAGCCGCACACTCTGACATTTGGCAGCCGGCGTTCAAGCCGACCGACATGCGCCAAGCCCGCGTCCTCTCGGGCTGAGATGACCGGCCATTCACGGCCGGTCATTTATGATCAAGTGATCACGCGGCCTGTGCTGCCAGGCGCTGGCGCTTTGCCATACGAGTCGCAAGCAGGATCGCTTCACGGGTCGCGCCGATATCGGCTATTCCCTTGCCTGCGATGTCATAGGCCGTGCCATGAGCCGGCGTGCAAAGCGGGAATGGCAGGCCACCCATCATCGTCACGCCCTTGTCGAAGCCAATCAGCTTCATGGCGATCTGACCTTGGTCATGATACATGGTGAGGACGGCGTGATAGCCTTCCTTCATGGCGCGAAGAAACACGGTATCGGCCGGGAACGGACCCTCGACGCCGTAACCGCGCGCCTTTGCTTCGGCAACGGCGGGTTCAATAATCTCGATTTCTTCCATTCCGAAGCTGCCGCCATCGCCCGCATGCGGGTTGAGACCGGCGACCGCGACGCGCGGCTCATCGATACCGGCGGCCCTCAGGCAAGAAACAGTCAGTTCGAGTTCCGACAGAAGCCGGTCCACGGACAGGTTGGCAGCCACTTCCTTGAGCGGGATGTGCGAGCTGACACGTGCGTTCCAGATCTTTTCGAGAACGTTGAACTCGCGGATCTTGCCGGTGAACGACAGAACGTCCGAGACGAAACGGATTTCGTCATCGTAGCCCGGATAGGCAAAGCGCATCGCCTTCTTGTTGAACGGCGTGAAGCAGACCGCATCGGCCTTTCCGGCATGGGCGAGCTCAAGGGCGGTGCGGAAGTTGCGCGTGGCGAACGTGCCGCCGGCCAGCGTCGCTTCGCCGCGCTCCACCTCTTCCGGAGCGAGATGGCCCAAATCGATAAATGCGTGCTTCGAGTGATCGAGACCCGAAAGATCATCGAGCGAAGCCGAGATCAGATCTGGCTGAACGCCTGCTTCCTGCGCGCCCTTATCGAGAATGCGCCGATCGCCGATCACAACGATATAGGCCTGCTCTCTGATGTCATCCAAAGCCAGAAGCTGTGCGGTCAGTTCGGGGCTGATACCGGCCGGGTCTCCCATCGCAAGCGCAATGGTTGGACGGCTATCGTGATGCTGGGTGATATCCATGGGTCAATTCTCCTACCTCGGTGAGGACGTTTCTAAGCCATCCGGAATCTCAGGACAAGTCTTTTGCATTTTGTATGCAGCATTTTTACGTTTGGTGCCGTTCGGGTTCTGGTATAATCCTGGCGAGACGCTTTGATCATCAAGGCGGTCCAGAAATCGAGCTTTCAAAATGAGTGATACACTGCCCGAATCGCCTGTCTCGCCATCCGGCCCCATCCGGCGGACGGCCTTGCACGACACGCTCGTCACTCGGTTGCGCGACATGATCATCGAGGGAGAGCTTGCCCCCGGTTCGCGGATGCACGAAAGCCAGCTCGGCGAACAGCTGGGCGTTTCGCGCACGCCGCTGCGGGAAGCGATCAAGTACCTTGCCAGCGAAGGGCTCGTCGAACTCATTCCAAGCCGCGGCGCGATCGTCAAAAGGTTCAGCGGCAAGGATGTGCACGACATGCTCATCGTTCTGAAGAACCTGGAGGAGCTTGCCGGAAGCCTTGCCTGCGAGACCGCGACGGATGACGATATCGCCCGGGTCAGGCAACTGCATGACGAGATGCGGGCCTGCTACGACGTGAAGGATCGCCTGCGCTACTACAAGCTCAACCAGGCCATCCATACCGAAATCTGTCGGATCGCGGACAACCAGGCACTTAGCAGCGTTCAAGCGCAACTGCAGTCGCGCTTGAAGAGAATCCGGTTCATCGGCCACGAGGGTCCGGACAAGTGGTCGGCGGCCATGGCCGAGCATGAGGAGATGATCGTCGCGCTCGAAGCGCGGGACGGAGAAACCTTGTCCAAGGTATTGGGGCTTCATTTGCTCAATGCGTGGCAGCGCGTCAAAGACGCGATATAGCGCAAGTCGAAATCTCCAGAGCCAACATGGCTGCCACAAAATCACATCCATAATGTTGATTATAACAATATAGGTGTTATATCCGTTTCATCCCACGCGGACGGTCTCGGATGAAGCGCAAAGAACGACACCAACGGATCATCAATCTGCTGATCGAAAAGCGAACCGTCGATCTCGACGATCTGGCGGAGCTTTTTGCCATCTCCAAGATGACCGTTCACCGTGATCTGGACGAGCTTGAGCAGGCAGGGGTGCTTCGCAAAGTGCGCGGCGGCGCAACGATCGACGCAGGTACCCAGTTCGAGAGCGATTTTCGGATCCGCGAACGTCAGGATCATGCCGCCAAGCACGCCATCAGCAAGGCAGCTGTCGATCTGGTCGAACCCGGCATGACCGTCATGGTCAATGACGGATCGATGGCGGCCGTGCTCGGCGAGGCACTGGCCGACAAACGTCCGCTGACGGTTATCACCAACAACGCGGCCGTCATGGAGCGGCTGAAAACCGAGACCGGCATCACGCTGATCGCCCTCGGCGGCGTCTATTCGCCCAAGTTCAACGCATTCTTCGGCGTGGTCACGGAAGAGGCTTTATCGCGGCTGCGAGCTGACGTTGCGTTCATCTCAACTCCGGCCGTCGCATCGGGGCAGGCCTATCACATGGACGACGCCGTGATCCGGGTTAAACGGGCGATGATGGCATCGTCGGCGCGCGCTTACCTGCTCGTCAACCACGAGCGGATTGGCCAAACGGCGCTACATGTCCTCGCCGGTCTCGATCAATTCGACGCCGTCATCACCAACCATCAGCCTGAGGCCCAACTGCTTCGAGACATCGAAGACACGGGCGTCACACTGACCATCGCATCGTCGGGAGGATCACATCCATGAGCACATCGCCAAGCTTCTGGATCGGCACCAGCTGGAAGATGAACAAGACGCTTGCCGAAGCTCTGGAATTCGCGGCTGCCGTGAAGGCAGCTGATGAAGACAGGGATTCGCGCATCCAGCGATTTGTCATTCCGCCATTTACCGCCACGCGCGAGGTCAAGGCTGCCCTTGCCGGAACCTCCGTCAAGGTCGGCGCGCAGAACATGCACTGGGCTGATCAGGGTGCCTGGACCGGCGAGATCTCGCCGCTGATGCTGAAGGACTGCAAGCTCGACATCGTCGAGCTCGGCCATTCCGAGCGGCGCGAGCATTTCGGCGAGACGAATGAAACAGTCGGGCTGAAAACCGAAGCAGCGGTTCGCCACGGGCTCATCCCGCTGATCTGCATCGGAGAGACGCTCGCTGATCGCGATAGCGGCAACGCACAGCAGGTCCTTGCGGATGAGGTTCGCGGTGCCCTTTCCAAACTGTCGGGCGACCAGAAGAATGCCGAGATCCTGCTCGCCTACGAACCGGTCTGGGCGATCGGCGAGAATGGCATTCCCGCCACCGCAGATTACGCATCCGCCCGCCATGCCGAGATCATTGATGTGGCGCAGTCCATCCTTGGACGCCGCATCCCCTGCCTCTATGGCGGGTCGGTCAATCCCGGCAATTGCGAAGAACTGATTTCGAGCCCTCATATCGACGGGCTCTTCATTGGCCGTTCCGCCTGGAATGCCGAGGGCTATCTCGACATCCTGGCAAAATGTGCCGCCAAACTCTGAGGAGACATGACCATGAAGCTTGCAATTGCAGGAGACAGCGCCGGCGAAGGCCTGGCAAAGGTTCTCGCTGATCATCTGAAGGACCGTTTCGACGTGCACGAAGTATCGCGTACCGATGCCGGTCCCGATGCGTTCTACGCGACGCTTTCCGACCGGGTCGCCTCCGGTGTCATCGACGGCACCTATGACAAGGCCATCCTGGTTTGCGGAACCGGCATCGGTGTCTGCATCTCGGCCAACAAGGTCCCCGGCATCCGCGCCGCACTGACACATGATACCTATTCGGCTGAACGCGCCGCCCTCTCCAACAACGCCCAGATCATTACCATGGGCGCCCGCGTGATCGGCACCGAACTGGCCAAGGCGATTGCGGACGCCTTTCTGGCGCAGACTTTTGACGAGAACGGTCGCTCGGCCGGAAATGTCCAGGCGATCAACGAGGTAGACGGGAAGTACAACGCCCGCTGAACCTTTTCCGTGACCGGACAATGTCCGGTCACGCCCTCCTCCCCGACTGACAGATGTCGACACAAGATTCACGTGTCCTTTTCCGCGGCCATACCCCGTCGAAGCTCGCTCAACGGGCAGGCCTACGGGCGACTGGAAACCTAGTCCCCACACCCCTCAAAAATCCTAGTGTCTATCGTCTTTCCGGCGGTAGGAACCTTAATGTTCCAAACTACGTTTCTGCGCCACCTGCGGGTATCAGGGGAGGAGAAACGATGATTGAACATAGCGTTTTCGCACAACGCCACTTTGGCACTCCAGCAAAGCAAATCATGTTTGACACGAGAGCGATGGCCGCAGCGCAGCTTGTCGCTTTAGCCGCGCCATTCGATCCGCAGGCATAGGCCACACCTACCCCACCTGCTTTCCGTTTCCGTCAATCTTTCTACAGTTTCTAAGTGCGCTGCCCAGCGGACGATCTCGACCGGAGTGTCAATGTCAGAAACCACCTCGACCAAGCCAGGCGCAACAGCCGCCACCCTTACCCCGGAACAGGCAGAACAGGCACGACGCGCCTATCTTCTCAAACGTTTCTGGGTCAGCGCTCGCGGCTATTGGGGTCGCGATGGCGACAAGATCGCCTGGGTATGCTCGATAACGCTTCTCGCGCTCATCGGTGTCAACGTCGCTTTCCAGTATGGTATCAACGTCTGGAACCGCGGACTATTCGATGCGATCGAGCAGCGGAATGCCGATCAGGTCTATTCGCTAGGCCTTCTGTTTCCGCCCCTCGTGCTTGGAAGCGTCGCGCTCGTCAGTTCGCAGGTCTATCTGCGCATGCTGATGCAGCGCCGCTGGCGCTCGTGGCTCACGAAATCATTGATCTCGCGGTGGCTTACGAATGGACGCTACTACCAGCTGAACCTGATCGGAGGCGATCACCAGAACCCGGAAGCCCGCATCTCCGAGGATATGCGGATCGCGACGGAATCGCCCGTGGATTTCACGTCAGGGGTGATTTCGGCTTTCGTGTCGGCGTCGACCTTCATCGTCGTCCTGTGGACGATCGGTGGCGCGCTGACCATTCCGATCGCCGGAAATTACGTCACCATACCCGGCTTCCTCGTGATTGCGGCGGTCGTCTATGCCATCATCACATCGAGTTCGATCGCGGTCATCGGCCGGAACTTTGTGAAAGTGTCCGAGAATAAGAACCAAGTGGAGGCCGAATTCCGCTATACTCTGACCCGCGTGCGCGAAAACGGCGAGAGCATCGCGCTGCTGGGCGGCGAAGAGGAAGAGCGCAACGATCTCGATCGGACCTTCGCTAATGTCCGTCAGCAGTGGCGTCTGCTTGCGTGGCAATATATGCGCACGTCCTTGGTCTCGCACGGATCGATGCTCATTGCACCGGTAGTTCCGGTCCTGCTCTGTGCCCCAAAGTTCCTCGATGGCAGCATGTCACTGGGTCAGGTCATGCAGGCGGCATCGGCATTCACAATCGTTCAAGGTGCGTTTGGATGGCTGGTCGACAACTATCCCCGTCTCGCCGACTGGAATGCCTGCGCCCGTCGCGTAGCCTCGCTGATGGTTTCACTTGATGGTCTGGAACAGGCCGAACAGAATGAAACTGTCGGACGGATCAAGCATGGCGAAACTGAGGGCGACACCATGCTCAGCCTGAACGAGGTCTCCGTCTCGCTTGGCGACGGCACTGCCGTTGTCAAGGAAACGCAGGTGGAGATCGGGCCCGGCGAACGCGTCCTCGTGGCGGGTGAATCCGGTTCGGGCAAGAGTACGCTGGTGCGAGCCATTGCGGGGCTGTGGCCATGGGGAGAAGGAAGTGTCAACTTCCGCAAGGGCCAGGAACTGTTCATGCTACCCCAGAAACCATACATCCCCTCGGGCACCCTGCGTCGCGCCGTCGCCTACCCGAAACCGGCAGACACGTGGTCGGCAGAAGAAATTCATGTTGCCCTCGACAAAGTCGGGCTCGGGCACCTGCGCGACAGGATCGAGGACGAAGCGCCATGGGACCACACGCTGTCAGGAGGAGAGAAGCAGAGGTTGGCGTTTGCCCGGCTTCTCCTCAACGACCCTGACATCATTGTCCTTGATGAAGCGACCTCCGCTCTCGACGAAAAGACGCAGGACAAAATCATGGAGATGATGATCGACGAGCTGCCCAACGCCACAATCCTGAGCGTGGCACACCGCGTAGAGCTTGAACAGTTTCACAGCCGCAAGATCACGCTCGAGCGCCGGGAAGGCGGGGCAAGGCTGGTTAGCGACGTCGATCTCGCGCCTTACACACGCGGCCGAAACGTCTTGTCGCGACTTCTCGTTCGCCCCATCATCAAGCCGTAGAGGATGTGAATGAGAGTTCGGCTCAGATTCAGACAACGCCCTGTGTAAAAGTCGGAACTGATGCCTCGCCAAAATGTTCAATTGTACGGTAACGTACAGAGAATGTGATGCCGAGGTCCGAAATGAGCCAAGCCGGAGTTATTCTCGTCGTTGAAGATGAGCCCGTCCTCCGATTCATATTGGTGGAGGAGTTGCAGGATGCCGGGTACGAGGTGTTTGCCGCGGTCGATGCAGCCCAAGCCATAGACATCCTGGAGAGCAACTTCGATATCCAACTTCTCCTGACGGATATCGACCTGTTTGCCGAGGGTGAAGGCGTGGAACTCGCTCGGATGGTGCGCGATAGATGGCCCCCGATCCGGATCATCCTCACGTCGGGAAACTGGACGCTTCAACAATCCGAGCTTACGTTTGCAGAACGCTTTATCCCCAAACCCCATGGGCCGGGCGTACTTCTCCAGACCATCAGAGAGTGTATGCTTTGACATGCTCTTATGGAACCAATTTGCGCAAACGGCGTTATGCAGAGCGACCAAGGGATGACTCCGCCTTTACCGTTACGACGCGAGGGATTGCTTGAGGCGACGAATTCGACTGAGACCTTTGCATAAATGACAATGACCGGGGCCCCGTCCGACGCACGGGATGGAGATACGAAACCCATGCACCGCAAATTGCTTGAATCGTTTTACGGCTACGGTGCCGCAACAACAGTCGTCGCTGTTGGTCTTTTGGCGGTGTGGTTAATTCGGTGACCTCTTGCGCCGTACCGAGGGCTCGCTGACTCATACCGGTCCGCCAAGACGCCGCCTCTGGTTTTGCCGGAGACAGCAGTTGCGCGAGAAGACCGGCTTCTCGGGAATATTCTGCGGAAACAACTCTTCGCCTTAGAGGTTGAACACAGACTGTGGCCACCATCCTCCACGCGTCAAACACCGTCTCCCCACCCCTCCCGTTTTCTGTTAGACCCGATCTCCAGACTGAAGCCACTAAACTGAAATGAGCGTAGCCTTCATGTGCCGAACAGCCAGTGAGCCTCTGACGTGATGCAGATCCTTTCAGAGATAGAAGGCGAAATGGCTTCGCGGATTCGCGCGGTCGATTGGAACACAACCAGCTTAGGACCTATCGAGGACTGGCCGATAGAGCTGCAGACCACGCTGGCCTTGTGCCTCAATACCGACCTGCCAACTGCCATCTACTGGGGAGACGAAATGCGTCTCCTTTATAACGATGCGTGGTCGCCGATCGCTGGAGAGAAACACCCGTGGGCATTGGGTCGCCCCGCGTCGACCGTCTGGGCGGACATCTGGGATATCATAAAACCGCAACTCATGGCCGTCGTCGAGACGGGCAAGGGTTTTCGTGTGGCCGATCAAATGCTGCCGATGCTTCGCGGCGGACGCGTTCAGCATACGCATTGGGACTACAGCTTCGCACCGATCTTTTCGGCGGAAGGTCGTGTCGTCGGGGTTTTCAACCAAGGTACCGAGACGACCGCCCGCCTCTCTGCGCAACGGGCGTTGCGGGCGAGCGAAGAGCGACTGGAATACGCACTCGGCGCCTCAGAAACTGTCGGGACGTGGGACTGGGACATCCCGAACGACAGCGTGGTGGCCGACGCGCGATTTGCCAAGATCTACGGCGTTGAGCGGAGCGTTGCCGCCAGCGGCGCTCCGATCGGTGCTTTTTTCCGTCTGGTTCATCCCGATGATCTGCCGGCCCTTCAATCCGCGATCGACGAAGCGCTGAAGACGGGCACTATATTTTCGCAGGAATACCGGCTCGTCGACGCGGATGGTTCCGTCCGGTGGGTGACTGCCCAAGGCCGCGTCACGCTTGCGCCGGACGGTACACCATTGCGGTTTCCGGGTGTGTCATTTGACATCACCGATCGCCGCGTTGTCGAAATCGCGCTGCGGGAGAGCGAGGAACGCTTCCGTGCGATCACCAATTCGATCGACCAGATGATCTGGGCCACGCAACCCGACGGCCACCACGATTATTACAACCAGCGTTGGTACGACTTCACGGGCGTCCCGCAAGGCTCGACAGACGGCGAGGAATGGAACGGCGTATTCCACCCTGACGATCAGGATCGCGCCTGGTCCACCTGGCGTCGCAGCCTCGTCACAGGAGAGCCCTACCACATCGAGTACCGCCTCCGACATCGTAGCGGTAACTATCGATGGGTTCTCGGCCGCGCGCAGCCTGTGCGGAAGGAGGATGGCGAAATCAGCCGCTGGTTCGGGACATGCACCGATATCCAGGACATCGTCGATGCACGCGATATTCTGTCGAAGTCCCGCGAGCAACTGGCGCGTGAAGTAGAAGAAAGAACCGCGAAGCTGGTCGACGCGCAGGACCAGTTGCGCCAGGCGCAGAAAATGGAAGCCGTTGGTCAGCTCACGGGCGGCATCGCGCATGACTTCAACAATATGCTGGCCGTCATACTGGGTTCGATCAGCCTGCTCGAAAAGCGGTTGGCGCGCGGTGAGGTCGATGTCGGCCGCTACATCGAGGCCGCAAAGGATGGCGCAACGAGAGCTGCGTCGCTGACGCACCGCCTGCTCGCTTTCTCGCGACGGCAACCGCTTCAGCCGGAGGTGATCGACCCCAATCGCATGATTGCCGGAATGTCGGAATTGCTGACCCGCACGCTCGGAGAGCATGTTTCCGTGGAAACCGTCTTGGCGGCCGGACTGTGGAAAGTCTATGCCGACAGCAGTCAGCTGGAAAACGCCATTCTCAACCTCGCCGTCAATGGCCGCGATGCCATGCCCCGCGGCGGCAACCTGACGGTCGAAACCGCAAACTCGTATCTTTCCGACGAATACGCGCAGGACAATGCAGTGGCAGCCGGGCAATATGTCATGATTGCCGTATCGGATACCGGAACGGGGATGACGCCCGAGGTTATGGCGAAGGCTTTCGATCCGTTTTTCACCACCAAGGAGGTCGGCAAGGGATCGGGTCTGGGACTAAGCCAGATCTTCGGCTTCGTAAGGCAGTCGAGCGGGCACGTCAAAATTTATTCGGAAGAAGGCGTCGGGTCATCCATCAAGATCTACCTGCCGCGGCATCACGGTGAGGTCGAAGCTCCCGTAAACACCCAGGGCGTCGTCAAGCAGCCGGGCCGGGGCAGCGTTTCCGAGACGATCCTTGTCGTAGAGGACGACCAGCGCGTGCGCGTTTTCTCCACCGAGGCGCTTCGGGAACTGGGATATACCGTCGTCGAAGCCGCATCGGGCGAGCAGGCGCTCACCTTGATCAGGGCAGGTCTCAAGCCGACCTTGTTGTTTACTGATGTCGTGATGCCGGGGATGACAGGCCGCGAATTGGCCGACGCCGCCAAGGTTCTGATGCCGGAATTGAATATTCTCTATACGACTGGCTACACCCGCAACGCCGTTGTCCATAACGGCGTGCTGGAGGGTGGAACGCACCTCTTGCAAAAACCCTTCAGCCTCGATCAGCTTGCTGATAAAATACGGAAGGTGCTGGACCAGTAGCCTTCGGGACTGAAGCGGGGGCGGCGTGAGGAGCGTTCGAACTCGGGGGCTGGACCGACGGGCAAGCCTGCCTGCGCACAGCTCGCGGTCCGATCAGAGATTGGACAATCGACGAGCGAAATGGGAGGCGGCGGCGCGTACACTCGCGCCGTCATCATTGGCCTGTGATTTTCGCGTATAGCAATGCAACGCTTCGACCCCGTCGGCATTCACCGGATAGACAAGATCGACATGCTCCCTCTTCGATCCCGACCTCCGCTCTTGCAGAGTTTTGGCGGAAAGGCACGGTATCCGTCACTATAGAAGAGGGTCAAAGCAAGCTGTGAAGCCAACCCGCAACCTCATTTTCATTCTTGGCGATCAGCTATCCTTGTCGCTATCGAGCCTTAAGGGTGCCGATCCCACGCAGGATATGATCCTGATGTGCGAGGTGGTGGAGGAGGCGACCTATGTCGAGCATCACAAACTGAAACTCGCCTTCATCTTTTCCGCAATGCGCCATTTTGCCGATGAGCTGCGTGCGAAGGGCTTCTGCGTCCGGTACGTGCGGCTTGATGATCGCGACAATTCAGGCTCCTTCACGACCGAGCTTTTGCGCGCGATTGCAGAGACGTCACCCCGATCGATCATCGTCACCGAAGCTGCCGAGTGGCGCGTTCTTTCGGCCATGGAAGACTGGCAAGGTTTGGTAAATCTGCCGGTAGAGGTGCGGCAGGACACGCGGTTTATCTGTTCGACGACGGAGTTCAAAGCCTGGGCCAAGGACCGCAAGGCTCTGACGATGGAGTATTTCTATCGGGACATGCGGCGCAAGACCGGCCTGTTGATGAACGGTGACCACCCCGAAGGTGGCCGGTGGAATTTCGACAGTGAAAATCGCAAACCTGCCAAACCCGACCTGTTTCGCCCGAAGCATCATGTCTTTCCGCCCGACGCAGCAACGCAGGAGGTTCTTGCGCTCGTCGAGCGCACGTTCCCGAACAATATGGGTTCGACGGAGAATTTCTCGTTTGCAGTGACCCGCACCGATGCGGAGAAGGCAGCCGATGGATTCATCCGCGATTTCCTACCGAATTTCGGCGAAACGCAGGACGCGATGCTGGCCGAAGAGCCGTTCCTGAACCACGCGCTTCTCTCCTTCTACATCAATGTTGGACTGCTCGATCCGCTCGCACTATGCCGGGCTGCGGAGCGCGCGTATTTCGAAGGACACGCGCCGCTGAATGCGGTCGAGGCTTTCATCCGCCAAATCATCGGCTGGCGCGAATATATCCGCGGCATCTATTGGCTGAAAATGCCGGGATACGAGACAAGCAATTTATTCGCCGCATCCCGTCCCCTGCCGGACTTTTTCTGGAGCGGTGAAACGGACATGGCCTGCATGTCCACAGTGATCAAACACACGATTACCCATGCCTACGCGCATCATATCCAGCGTCTGATGGTGGTCGGAAATTTCTCGATGCTGGCAGGTCTTGATCCCTACGCGGTCCATCGCTGGTATCTGGAAGTCTATGCCGACGCCTACGAATGGGTTGAACTGCCCAATGTGATCGGAATGAGTCAGTTTGCCGACGGTGGGTTTATGGCCTCCAAGCCATACGCCGCAGGCGGCGCGTATATTTCTCGTATGTCCAATTACTGCGAAAGCTGCCGGTATGACGTGTCGCAGAAAACTGGCGAGAAAGCCTGTCCCTTCAATGCCTTGTACTGGGATTTCCTCGCCCGTAATGCCGAGTCACTGTCGGGCAACCACCGTTTGGCGCAGATGTATGCGTCATGGCGACGGATGTCGGCAGGAACGCAGCAGGCCTATCGCAACAGCGCTTCTGCATTTCTCGGGAAACTGGATGACGGAAGCCGTGTTTGACCGTGTGGCAATAGGCCGGCGACGGAGCATCTGAGGAGCGCCCTCGCAGAATGAATGGATCCGATCGCCGACGGGTTCCGTGTCTCTACCCGCAAGAGTGAGCCGGGATCATGCGGAATGGTCCTCCGCTCTCGGAAGGAAAAACAGGGCAGAGGCGAACCGGGTTCACTTGTTCCTTCGAGAACTGGTCGCGACCGACCGTCCTCGAACGATCTGCCGCCCGGTCCGGATGGACGAACCTATCTCCCCGTTTTGTCGCTCGACGATCGACCGAGATGACAATCTTGCGCGTAAGATTGGACCTCATGGGCAAGGACTGGGTTCGCCAAAGGCAAACGCCGCCGCAGGGCAGCGCCTTTCAAGGAGCATACCACCGCAAGATCCGCTTTCAGCGGTGCTGCCGCGAGGGTAAGGCTCGGCTGCGTCAGGCGATTGTACAAGCGGAACCGCGCCGCAATCGTGTTTTCTTCTGCGGGGGCGTAAAGCTGCGACAGCGTGACGAGCTTTGCGATTTCCTCTGGCTGTTCCCCGACCGCTTGCCTGACCATCGCATACCGGACCCAGAAGTTTCCATCACTCGGGAGGCAGTGAACCGCAAAGCGCACCACGTTCTCTGCCTCCCCAAGCGCGCTCGACCAGTTGTCGTAATCGACATCCGGGCTTTGCGTATCCAGCCGGACGAGCGCAACCGTTACAGCTGCTTTGACGAACTCGCTTTGGCAAACATCGTCTCTGAGAAGCAGTCTCATCTGCGGTAGAGTTCCTTCGAGCAACTCCCGCGAGACCGGTCTGTCGCGTTCAATCTGGGCCGCGATGTGTCGCATGGTCCCGAACCGGGCGTAGCGTGAGATCTGTGTCACCGAGATCGCCAGGCTTCCCATGCAGAGCAGGACGACCGCTCCGATGAGAAGCGGTCTGCGACCACGCCGCGTCATTCTCAGCCTTCCTGGTAGTACTGGGAGTATCGCGAGTAATAATATTCGCTGGAGCCATAGGCTCGGTAGAGCTTCATCCGTTCCTGGTCGACCTTGTTCAGCACAACACCAAGACACTTGTCGCGGACATAGGGATCGGAAGCGAGAACCTGACGAACGACCCGGCGTGCTGTCTTGCCCCATTCGGTGACGAAGATGAACCCGTCAATTCGGCCTGCAATGGCGCGGGCATCGACGACCGGGCCGAGAGGCGGCAGATCGATAATGATATAGTCTGCGGTATTGCTGATGTCTGCGAGTACCTGGCGCATGCGCGCGGACGATAGCAGTTCGGACGAATGCGGAATGCGGTGACGGACAACTGCAGGCAAAAACGCAAGTTTAGTCCGATCGTTTCGGAGGAAAAGCGACTGCGGATCCCTGTTGTCGATGAGCACTTCAAGAAGGCCGGATTCCGCATGTCTCCCGATCGCCCGCGTCGCGCCCGGGTTGCGCAAATCGCCGTCGATCAGGACGGTTCTGTTTCCTTGCCCCGCCAGCAACTCGGCAAAATTCACCGCAATCGTTGACTTGCCTTCTCCAGGCAATGACGAAACGACGCCGATGATCTTGCAACTCTTGCCGGTAAGCGCGAGGTCTGCAGCAATCTTGGCGCTTCGAAGCGTTTCCGCGAAGGCGGAGAGTGGGTGATCGATGACGTAATTCGAAACGGCATGGGTCTTTCGAACCTGGCCGATGCCACGACCGTCAGAGCTATCCGGAGCATCGACGGCCTTTACCGGAGCCACTATTGGCGCAATGCCCAGAAATTCCAGATTGAGAACGTCGCGAACCTGTTCGCCGGTTCTGAAGAAACGGTCCCGGAACTCGCGAAACGCGCCAAGGCCACTCCCGACCGCGGCACCGATAATCACG
This sequence comes from Neorhizobium sp. DAR64860/K0K1, assembly GCF_050500205.1. Lineage (NCBI taxonomy): Bacteria > Pseudomonadati > Pseudomonadota > Alphaproteobacteria > Hyphomicrobiales > Rhizobiaceae > Neorhizobium > Neorhizobium sp. DAR64860/K0K1. Next base: position 858,093 of record NZ_CP191458.1, read on the forward strand.
AACAGTGCCAGCACCAATGGCTTGCGGGGATGGCTCGGACTGTCGGGTGCAGCTGCTCGCGTGATGATACGTGCTTCTGTGACCGGGAAGGACTGTTGCTGTATGGCCTCCTGATACCGCTGCAGGAAGGTCTGGTACATGTTCTTGTAGGTGTCAGCTTCCCGCTCGAGTTCTCTCAGCTGTACCTGGGTCTCGCTCGCGGTGGCGCTGATGCCTGTGGCCTGCGCGACCGAATCCGTCAGGCTCTTTTCCCGGGCCTTGGCAACGTTGAGATCGCTCTTGTAGCTTTCGGCGATACGATTGACCTCTTCGAACATCAGACGGTTGTATTCCGTCATTTCGCTGCGCAGCCTGATCGCTTGAATATGATTGACTCCGAGACGATCGGATATCTGCGCTTCCCGCTTGGAGGCATCAAGATATTTCTGGCGCAGTTCGTTGGAAATGGAACTGTCGAGAACATCCGTAACGATCGCGTCTCCTTGGCCCGAAGCGATGATCTGCGCGATCCGCTGCAGGCGCGCCTCAGCTTTTGCGGTATCGGACTGCGCGACGATCAATGCGCTGTTGAGTTCGGACAACTGCTGGTCAGCAACCAGAACCGAGCCGGCAGCAACGAGGCCGTTGGAACTGCGGAACTTCTGGACGGCAAGATCCGAGTCCAAAGCCTTCTGGCGCAGTTCGGCTATGCGATCCTGCAGCCAGCCGCTTGCGCGCCTGGTTGCCTCATATTTCGAATTAAGCTTGTCAACCAGATAGGCCTCTCCGATCGCGTTGGCGATCTTCGCAGCGAGAGAAGACGATGGAGAGGTGTAGCTGATGCTCAAAACATAAGTGCGACCAACGCGGCTGATCTCCATGTTCCAAAGGAGCGTGTTCGCAGCGGCGCGGCGTTTCGCCTCCACCTGATCGCTGGTTTCGGGTTCAACAACGAACCAAGAAGAGACATTTGCCAGCGACCGGAGCGTTCCGACCATCGTTCCAATGACAGACCCTCCGGCACTCGCAAACGCCGCATCATTCGTAAGGTCGAGCTTATCCACGACGGACATTGCAATCGTGTCCGATTTCAGGAGTTCAACTTGACTGAGAACGGAACCCTCGTCGTCGACCACGCCACCAATTGTCGAAAGCTGCTGAACGACTTCTCTATTGCCTTGGTCGATCAAGACGCTGACGTTGGACGTATAAAGAGGAACTGCCGTGAATATATACGCCAATCCTAGGACAATAGCGGCCGCCACTGCGGCCGCTACGATCATCCATTGTCGTCTGGCGATCGCTAAAACAGCGTCGAAATCAATTCCTTGAACGGAGCGCTCTAAATCGACATCGTCGCCTTGCAGGCCACCAGAGAAACTCTTGTTATGAATCTGCAAGAAAAACCTCGCTCAATGAAATGCCAGACAGTAGCCGCCTCAGAACGACGCCGTGGTCGAACTGCCTTCGACGATCGTCGTCGAGCCGCCGTCTTCGCTCGCGTAATATCCGCTACCGCCGCCGGAAGAGAAGCTGGACGAGCCCGAGCCGGTCGACGCAGTCGTTCCCGCGCCACCATTGCTGCCGCCACCCGGCGTGCCGCCGCCGCCAATCGCGCCAGCGCCACCGGTTGCCGAGCCGCCACCGCTGAGGCCGCCGCCAAGAGACGCAGTCTGCGTTTCGCTGTTGGCCGCGAGAAACGCTGTCTCGAGGGCGCGATTGCCGCTGTCCGCGATAGCGTCCTGGATACGGGAGGCATATTCGGGATTGACGGTAGCGCAGGCCCTTGCGGCACGAGCAAGCCCCGCGCCGATCGCGGCAGCCTGACCGGCATTAGCCTTTGCAGCGATGGCAATCAGCGGGGACAGTGCGTCGGCGCTGGATCCGGCGAGCGAACGAGCCTGATTGGAAAGTGGAAGTCCGCCAGACGAGAACTGCGACAACAGACTTTCTGGAGCTGCGAGAAACGCGCTGATCTCGGCATCAGACATCCGGGCCGGCGCGACGAAGCATCCCGCCGTTGGCAAAGCCGACTGTGCATGAGCCGAAGAAAGGTCAGCAATACCTGAAACTAGAGCAGTGACAAGCGCGATAGCTGCAATATTACTTATAAAAAACTTATGCATGACTGTCTCCCGAAGATTACTAAACTAATCAATCCATCGCACAGAAGTAAAAAATCATCAATAGAGAGATTAAATTACTGTTAACTTGTGAATTTGAGGCCAAAACTCACGGGGCGAGTTCTCGAACAGCATCGCGGGTGGCGATGGCATCCGACGGAACACCAGCGACAGTCGACGTCACAGAATTCAGGATGTTGAGGAACTTCAGCGTTTCGACGGAGTCGGAGTTGGACACATAGATCGTGTCCTTATCCTGCATCGGGAACTTCTGGACAGCGAAGAGAGCCGAAGGATCTCTCATATTGGCTCTGAAGATGACGGGAACCATTTCGCCGCTGAACCGACTGGTATCTACGCCCAGCTTAGCCAGGAAGTCTTTCTTGACTGTGCGGTAGAGCATGACCTGCGCCGGATTTGCACGCGAGTCCAGCAATCCGCCCGCCTTCCCCAGTGCTTCACCAAGGGTCAGCTTCGATTCCTCGAAGTCAAACCTGCCATTGAGACCCGAGGCGCCAAATGCAAGGTAGGTTCGACGTTCACGATCGACCAGAATGGTGTCGCCAGGTGCGACATAGATGTTTTCAGACGGCGTGGCGACCAGATAATCGTAAAGGACAGTCGCCGATTTTCCGCGTCTTTGCAGCGTAATATAGGTTTCGATGCCGGGCGAGCTCAGGCCGCCGGCTTCTGAAACGACGTCAAGCACGCGCTCACCAGCTTCCGTCAACTCTATCTTCGCAGGCGAGCGTACGTCGCCCAGAACCGCGACCTGAGCAGATCGGCTGCTGACCTTCGTGATCAACACCTGCGGCTCAATCGCGCGATTGGCGAGTGCATCCTCAACTTGTCGCTGGACGTCCTCCACCGGACGCCCGGCGGCCGGGATACGACCGGCGTAAGGGACGCTGATCGTACCCTCCCGATCGATTGTCTGGTTCGGTAGCGACACGTAGTTACCAGGACGACTCCCGGCGTCGTTGGGAATAAACAGGCCGCCGGACTGAGATTCAAAGACGGAGACCTGAACGACGTCACCAACGCCGAGCGGCAAGCTCGGGGCTCCGCCACGACCGCCGCCGAACCCCCCTTTAAGGGATGTCGCCTTAGTATCCTCTACATAAGCAAGCACAGATTTACTAATGTCGACCAGAGCATAGTCGATCCCGACGGCCTGTGCCTTTTTGGCTGATGTAACCTTTGCAGTTGCCTGCGCCTCCACCTGCCGAGAATCTGGTCCAGAGTTTGGCAGCGCCGTGCATCCCGACAGGAATGACGTCGCCACAAGAACAAAAGTCGATGCGGTTTTGATTTTCACGTGTGTCCCCTTAGAAGCCCCAAGCGAAACTTGCACACGAGATTATTTATTTCTAGTTTAGATTGGACAGTAACAAATGAATCCAGAACGAAACGAAGCTTTGTTGCTGATAAATCACAGATTTAACTAATAATTATATATATTATTTGTGCCTAAGCTATAAAATAGTACAATAGAACTTATCTTACTAATGTAGATGCTTTGGATAAGCTGCATATTTCAAGCAGGCAACTGTTTATCTCGCAGGCTGGGCGCCGACGACAATTGCCCCGCCACACTTGTTTGGATCGTTCGATTTCGCCTGTTTTTCGACCCGACTTTTGGATCGGCAGCGCAGACAACGACGATCGGCGCCAAGGTCGCAGCCACGAAAATGGCGAGGCCGGAGATCTGGATCGAGAAGTCGAAAGCGGAGTGAACGACAAGCAGCAACACCACCGCGAAGCCGGATTCTGGGACATAACGAAGGCGACGCCTCGCTGCCATTCCTCTAACGAGGCACGATAAGATAAAGGCCAGTCCAAACGCGATAATGAGTATGCCAGCGACGCCCAACGTGAAGACTGCTTCGAGATAGACATCGTGGGCACGATTCCAAACCGTGTAGACGCCGCAGTCCGGATCGCGATACGCTGTAAAAGCGGTTTCGAAACTTGCCAGTCCGGTCCCGAACGGAAAATGATCGGATACCCCCGAGGCCAATCCCGGCATGATGCAAAAGCGGCCGTCGCTTGCGCCCTGCACTTCTGCTCGGAGCAAAGCTCTGCCAGAAAACGACAGGAAGCCTGCTGCGAATAGGCCGGTTAAAGCTATCGCTATCAGAAATGCGCCAACGCGGATGGATCTAAGGCCGGTACCTCGAAGCGCAGGGACAGGATGCTTGTTCTGCGAAGGTCTGAACACGAACAACAGGGTCATCAACAGAAGCGCGGCAAAACTTGCCGCAACCCCGGCCCGGGACTTCGTCAGCACAAGAGCCGTGACCGATACCATAAACAGTATCGCAAAGCTTAGTGCTCCTCGAATTGCCTTTCGTTGATCGAATGGAAGACCCCTGCCTTGATCCAGCGACGTGAGAATTCGCCGGACCTCAACACACCGCAGGTGAGACGAAAGGATCCCATAGTTCAGGATGGCGACAATCCCGAAATAGGTTGCGGCGGTGTTCCGATTGACAAAGAAGCCGGTTAGGCTGTCGAGGTAAGCCGTCTTTGCGATGAAGAGGAGTGTATTGGGCGCGATCAGGAATTGGGCGATGGACAGAAGAGCGACAACTGCTCCTGCTATCGCCAGGCCTCTGAGGGTGGCGATCGCTCGTTCGTCGCTGTCGCACAGAATAATCCCGATCAGAAAGACCTCAACCGGCACGAGGAAACGAAGCAAAGATGCCCAGTCATCCGCAGGCGTCAAGGATATTACCGGGGAAGCATCGAGCTGAAACTCGACCAGGTCTCTCCACGACGGTTGACTGAAGATTGCTTCAGGCAGCGGAGTAGTCTGGAACATTACCCATGCGAAGGCGACCAGAGCCAATACGATAGCCGCTTTCACTGCCGGCTCCCCTACCTTGGGGATCCCTCGGACGAAGACGGCGCTACAAAGCAGGAGAGCACTTGCTAATCCGTAGATCGCGAGAGTGGAAATTTGCACGGCGCCAAAATTCAAAAGCGCCAACGCGAATGCTGACCAGTGCAACATTAAAATGGATCGACAGCTTAAATCTTTTTGGAGCAAATTTTCTTGACGATCTTGCACGATCTCTCCTAATCCTAGATTTTCGATATTGGATAGCACTCGTAAACATACGGCACACGAGATAGACTATACTTTAGAAATTGATCAGTATTGAATGAACCACGGGATTTCGCACTCCACCAGCGTTAACTATATTTAATTATATACTCTCGCTTTTAACAAGCGGGCATCTATAGCTACCTCCCATATTTTTATGGTATTGGCTCCCGCAACCATTGATCCATCCAATCGAAACAGACGCATCATGAAATTTGGAACAAGCGGCCTTCGCGGTCTTGTCGTTGACCTCGAGGGGAGAGCCTCGGCGCTCTATGCGACGGCGTTTGCGCGCCATCTTCTTGAGGCCGGGCTTGCGAAACCGGGTGATCCGGTCTTGGTTGGTCGTGACTTTCGCGCTTCGAGCCCCGGTATATCGGCAACATGTATCGGCGCCCTGCAGCGAGCAGGACTCTGCGCGATCGACTGCGGTGCCGTTCCCACACCCGCGCTTGCACTATACGGTATGAAGCTCTCGGCTGCCTGCCTGATGATCACAGGATCGCATATCCCGGACGATCGCAACGGCATCAAATTCTACCGTGCCGATGGTGAGATCGACAAACAGGACGAGATCCGGATCACGGCGATCGCCGGCGCCATGGCAGATGAAGAGATCGACGCCACTCCGGGCGAAGCTTCGGATCAGCACGTGAAGGCCGAAGCACTTTTCGTCGAACGCAACGCCATGCTGCTTGCTCCCGACGCATTGGCGGGATTGCGTGTCGGCGTCTATCAGCATTCCACAGTCGCGCGCGATCTCTTCGTTCAGGTTCTTGAAAAGCTGGGGGCGCAGGTCGTGCCGCTCGGACGCTCTGAGCGTTTCATTCCCGTCGATACGGAAGCCGTCTCTGCCGAGACGATTGCGCTGCTGCAGGGTTGGGCCCCACAATATCATCTCGACGCGATCGTCTCCGCGGATGGTGATGGCGACCGCCCACTCGTCGCAGACGAAAAGGGGCAGCCGCTCAGAGGCGATCTGTTGGGCCTGATCACGGCAAACTTCCTCCATGCCCAAGTGGTCGCCACCCCGGTCACGTCCAATTCACGGATAGAGGCTGCCGGCGACTATACGGTTGTAAGAACAAAGGTCGGCTCACCATTCGTCATTGCCGCCATGCAGGCGGCAGCCAAGGAGGGCAAAACGGCGATCGTCGGGTTCGAGGCCAATGGCGGCACACTCACCGGCTCCGACTTCACAGTTTCTGGAGGCACATTGCAGGCGCTGCCAACCCGTGACAGCTTCCTGCCGGCCTTGGCAACGCTTTCGCTTCTCGCGAATGCCAAGCAACCCCTATCGCGCATCGTTGCCGATTATCCGCTGGCATTTGCAGCGGCAGACCGGCTGGAAAACTTCCCCGTGGAAACGAGTGCGGCACTGATGGCGCATCTGCGGGCATCCGACGACAATCTTTCCGCTTTCCTCGCGCCCATCGGCTCGGTCACTGCGAAAAGCGAAATAGACGGGCTTCGCGTGACACTTGAGGACGGGCGCATCATCCATCTTCGGCCGTCTGGAAATGCGCCTGAAATGCGCTGCTACGTCGAAGCGCCGGATGAACGGGCCGCCTCGGAATTGTTGGATCAAGGGCTTGATCTCATTCGGCGTTGGGCGGCAGAACGTAACCGATGACAAATCTCAAAAGCAAAAGCGTCAGTGGAGACTGAGACTATGGTTGGCAAGATCATTCCCGTAATCATGGCAGGCGGCAAGGGCACGCGGCTGTGGCCGTTGTCACGGTCTTCTGCACCAAAGCAGTTTATACAGTTCGTCGGCGACCAGACGCTGTTCCAGTCCACGCTTGCGCGTGTTGCCGACGAGACGCTCTATGAGCCTGCAATCGTCATCACCAACGAAGATTTCCGCTTCCTTGCCGCCGAACAGGCACGCGAGCTTGGCCTGCCACTCACGGCGATCATGCTGGAGCCGTCCGCGCGCAACACGGCACCGGCCGTTGCCGCAGCCGCTGCCTTCGTCGCCGAGAAGTTCGGCGACGACGCGATCTTGCAGGTGCTGGCCTCCGACCACGAAATCGAAGCGGGCAAGGCCTATTTCGATGCCATTCAGACCGCACGCAAGACGGCAGCAAGCGGCAAGCTCGTCACCTTCGGCATTACACCGACCGAGCCTTCGACCGGCTATGGCTATATCGAGATCGGTGACCAGCTCTCAAGCGGTGCGAACACAGTAAAGCGCTTCGTCGAAAAGCCTGCCCTGCCGGACGCTGAAAAGATGCTGGCGAGCGGTGGTTTTGTCTGGAACTCCGGCATCTTCATGTTCCAGGCCGGCGTGGTTCTCAGCGAGTTCGCCCGCTTTGCGCCCGCTGTTGCTGAAGCTGCAAGCGCTGCCGTTGCAAAGGCATCCGGTGACCTCGATTTCTTGCGCCTAGACGAGGCATCGTTTTCGGCCAGCCCGAACATCTCGGTCGACTATGCGATCATGGAAAAGACAGCAAACGCTGCTGTCGTGCCGGCGTCCTTCACTTGGTCAGACATGGGCAGCTGGGATGCGGTCTGGAAGCTGGGCGAGCAGGATGCCGATGGCAATGTCGCGCTCGGCAACGCGACGCTGATCAACACGAAGAACTCGCTCGTCCTGTCGCGCCACGGTCATATGGCCGTGCAGGGTGTGGATGGAATTGCCGTCATCGCCAGCGAGGACGCTGTCTATGTCGGCCGCCTCGACGACAGTCAGAACGTCGGCAACATCGTCAAGCAACTCGCCGCCGCCAAGGCGACTTCGGCTCTCACCGAAACACATCCAACCTCCTACCGCCCCTGGGGTGGCTATACCTCGATCCTCAACGGCGATCGGTTCCAGGTGAAACGGCTGTTTGTGACGCCAGGCAAGAAGCTCTCTCTCCAAAAGCATCACCACCGCTCGGAGCACTGGATCTGCGTCAAGGGCACGGCCGAGGTGACGATCGGTGACACCGTGCAGACGGTCCGCGAAAACGAGAGCGTGTACATTCCACAGGGTGAAGTCCATCGCCTGGCCAACCCCGGCAAGATCATGCTTGAAATGATCGAGGTCCAGACCGGTTCCTATCTTGGGGAAGACGACATTATCCGCATCGTCGACGAGTTCGGACGGGGCTGATCAAGACCCCGCAGACGGCGACGTGCTGCTTGCAGACCGCCTGAGCGAAGTGAATGGCGTGCCGTGGCATAACGGCACTATCCTTTCCGGCGGCTTTTCGAATATGAGAAGGTTACTCATGTTCTCACATCCGGCCTGCATCGCTGCAGGCCAGATGTGACATCGTCTGCAGGTCAGCATGCTTCGTCGCTTCTTCTCTTATTATCAGCCCTATAAAGGCCTATTCCTCCTCGACTTCGGCTGCGCCATCGTGTCCGGCCTCCTCGAGCTTGGATTTCCCATGGCGGTGAAGCTGTTTGTGGACAGGCTTCTGCTGAGCCAGGAATGGCTGCTGATCATCCTCGCGTCGGCTGGCCTTCTCGTCATCTATGTCCTCAATACCGGGTTGATGGCCGTCGTCACCTATTGGGGCCATATGCTCGGCATCAATATCGAGACAGACATGCGGCGGGCGGCGTTCAACCACCTGCAGAAGCTGTCGTTCGGCTATTTTGACAATCAAAAAACCGGTCATATCGTCGGGCGCCTGACCAAGGACCTGGAGGAAATCGGCGAAGTCGCGCATCACGGGCCTGAAGACCTGTTCATTGCGCTGATGACCTTTGTCGGCGCTCTGCTGCTGATGTTTTCAGTCAATTGGCAGATGGCGGTCATCACTGCGACCATCGTTCCTGTGACCGCCTGGGCAACAAGCCATTTTGGCGGCCGCATGACTGAAAATTTCCATCGGCTTTTCAGCCGGATCGGCGAGTTCAACGCACGCATTGAGGAAAACGTCGGTGGTATGCGTGTCGTGCAGGCTTTCGCCAACGAGGGTCACGAGCGCGCGCTGTTCGAAAAGGACAACCAAAGCTATCGCCGCGTGAAGCTGGAAGCCTACAAGCTGATGGCCGCCACCAGTTCCATGAGTTACCTCAGCATGCGGCTGACCCAGATGGTGGTGATGGTGACCGGCGCCTATTTCGTGCTCGCCGGCGACCTGACGGCGGGCGGCTTCATCGGTTTCCTGCTTCTCGTCGGCATCTTCTTTCGTCCGGTGGAAAAGATCAATTCGGTGATCGAGACCTATCCGAAGGGGATCGCGGGCTTCAGGCGGTTTACCGAACTGATCGATACGGAGCCCGATATTGCTGATGCACCGGATGCGGTCGCCGTTGATCACCTGAAAGGCGAGATCGCGTACCGGTCCGTGACCTTCGGATACACCGCGGCAAAGACTGTCTTCGAAGAGATCAACCTCGATATCCTCGCTGGCGAGACGATCGCGTTCGTGGGGCCCTCGGGCGCCGGCAAGACAACCATATGCTCGCTTCTTCCGCGGTTCTACGAAGTCGTGTCGGGGAGCATCACGATCGACGGGATCGACATCCGCAAGATGACGAAGGAATCCCTTCGCCAGCAGATCGGCATCGTGCAGCAGGATGTCTTCCTGTTCGGTGGTACGCTGCGGGAAAATATCGCCTATGGAAGACTGGGCGCTTCCGAGGCTGATATTGTCGAAGCCGCGCACCGCGCACGTCTTGAGGACATGCTGGCAAACCTGCCGGAGGGTCTCGATACGGTCATCGGTGAGCGCGGTGTGAAATTGTCCGGCGGCCAGAAGCAGCGGGTGGCGATTGCCCGCATGTTCCTCAAAAATCCTCCTATCCTGATCCTCGATGAAGCGACTTCGGCGCTCGACACTGAAACCGAGCGCGCGATCCAGCGATCGCTTGCCGAACTGTCGCAGGGGCGGACGACGCTGATCATCGCCCATCGCCTCGCCACGATCCAGGGCGCCGATCGAATCGTCGTCATTGATGATTCTGGAATTGCCGAACAGGGCACCCATCAGGACCTCATCGAACGTCGGGGCGCTTATAACCGGCTGCATTCCGGCCAGGTCGGCATGGTCTGATCGGTGATCAGGATCGAGCCGCGCAAGATCGCCCGACTTTAGCCGACACCGACGTAGCGGGACAGAAGAGACGGATCGGCCCTCAGCGCCTCAACCGGCATGACTGCCTGCGCCTTGCCGTTCTCGACGAAACAGACGCGGTCGGCGATCGATAACACGGCCTCGACCCGCTGCTCGACCAGCAGGATTGCTTTTCCCTGATTGCGCAGCGTCACCACGACATCACGGATCGTCGCGATCATCGAGGGCATCAGCCCTTCGGTCGGCTCGTCGAGCAGGATGACCTTCGGATCGAGACATAAGGCGCGCGCGGTCGCCAGCATCTGCTGTTCGCCGCCGGACAGCGTTCCGGAAACCTGGCCGAGGCGCTCCTGCAGCCGGGGAAACAGCGAAAGCGTTTCGTCGAGCACGCGCTGCGGACTGCGTCGTGTCATCATGCCGATTTCGAGATTTTCCCGCACGGTCAGCTCTGAGAACAACCGGCGGCCTTGAGGCACGTAGCCGATGCCGAGGCGTGGCCGTTCGTGCGCCGGCAGCGCCGAAATTTCGGTGCCATCGAGCCGGATACTTCCGGCACCGGCCGTTGCGAGACCCATGATCGCACGCAGGGTCGTCGTCTTGCCCGCACCATTGCGGCCGAGCAGGCAGAGAACCTCACCCTTTTGCAGCGTCAGTGACATACCCTGCAGCGTCTTGCTGCTGTCGTGGTAGACATCGAGATTGGAGACTTCGAGCATATCAACCGGTTCCCAGATAGGCTGCCTGCACGGCTGCGTTGGCACGGATGTCACTGGGCGACCCCTCGGCGAGGATTTGACCGTGGTTGAGCACCGTGATCGTGTCGGCGAGCTGCATGACGACGGGCATGTTGTGCTCGATCAGCAGCACCGTTGCAGACCTAGCGATTTCCTTCACCAGCCGGCAGAAACTTTCAATCTCACTATCCGACAAGCCTTGCGTCGGCTCATCGAGGATCAGGAGTTTCGGCTCCAACGCCAGTCCCATTGCGACCTCAAGAAGCCGCTGGTGGCCATAGGCCATGGTCCCGGCCTTTTCTCCCATTCGATCGGCAAGTCCGACGCGGTCCAGGGCTTCACTTGCCTTCTCGGCAATGTCAGACTGTTTCGAGCCGGGGTGACGCCTCAGCGCGCTTTGTGCAGACAGCGCCACGTTGTCGAACACGGTCAGCGTCGGATAGATGCTGGTGATCTGGAATGTATAGGCAATGCCGTCGCGCACGCGCTTATGCGCCGGTCGGTCGGTGATGTCCTTGCCCAGGAACTCGATCGACCCGACGCTCGGCGCGATACGGCCGGCGAGCAGCGAGACGAACGTCGTCTTTCCGGCACCGTTCGGTCCGATCAGCGCGCGGATCTCGCCTTCTATGATGGTAAAGTCGACATTGTCGACGGCTTTCAGCCCTCCAAAATGGCGGCTGAGTCCTTTTGTCGAAAGCAGGCTCACGGAAGCCATGACAGCCACCTTTCGCGGATCGTCCCGAGAATGCCTTTCGGAAAGAAGAGGACCAGAACCACAAGCGCGACGCCGGTCACGAGCAGATAGGCCTGGGTGTATTCGCTGGTGATGTCGATCATGTAGAACATGAGGATTGAGCCGAGCAGCGGACCAAGGATCGTTCCGGCACCGCCGAGCAACGTGAAGAGCAGCGCTTCGATCGAATACTGGACGGTGGCAAAGGTCGCGCCGACATAGGCGAACATCAGCCCGTAGGCGGCACCGGCCATGGCGGATATCGTGCCTGACAGGACGAGCGCACCGAGCTTCAGCTTCAATGTGTCGAAGCCCAGCATCAGCGTGCGCGTCTCGTTTTCGCGGATCGCGATCAGCACCCTGCCGATTGGTCCCCGCACGACGACGAAGATGACGAGCAGTGTCAAAGCCAGAAGGCCGAGCGCCAGATTGTAGCGCTGGACGGCATTCGTCAGGTCGACGTGGAGACCGAGGAGATCGAAACTGCGGGCGGCTGCCGGCATCGTCAGGCCTTCTTCGCCGCGGGTATAGTCGGTGAAGTAGGTGATCGTGAGATAGGCAACCTGGCCGAACATCATGGTGACAATCATGAAGGCCACGCCTGTCGTGCGCAGCGCGATCACGCCGATGACGAGCGACAGGGCTGCGCCACAGATAATTCCGATGACAAACGCGAGCGGCACGCCGAGATCGGTGTAATAGGCCGTCATGCCGGCGCCGTAGAGACCGGCGGCAAAGAACATCGCATGTCCGAGGCTCAGCAGGCCCGTATAGCCGAACAGCATGTTGTAGCCCATGGCATAGATCGCCAACAGCATGACGCGGGTCAGGGCGAGGTGGTGATAATCGGGCAGCACGAACTGGACAAGAAAGAGGGCTGCCAGCACGCCGACGTGAAGCGCGATGACGCGGATGGTGTTTTCGCTTCTCATCGCGCCTTCGCCCCGAACAGACCTTCCGGCTTGAACACCAGAACAAGGGTGACAAGCAGGGTCGAGATGATCTTCGCAAGCGTCGGTGAGAAGAACACCGAAATGATGCCGTCGCTCAATCCTATCAGCAGCGCGGCGATAACGGTGCCTCGCAGACTGCCAAGGCCGCCAAGGATGACGACGATGAAGGAGAGAAGCAGCGGATCGAGCCCCATCAGGTAATGGGCCTGACGGATCGGCACGATCAGCACCGCAGCAATCGCCGCCAGCATGGCCCCGGCGGCAAAAACGAAGGCATAGACGCGTTCGATCGGTATCCCGAAGGCCTGCGCCATCTCGCGGTCGAACTGCGTGGCACGCATGATGAGCCCGAGCCGTGTACGGCTGAGCACGAACCAGACCGCCAGCAGCAACACGATCGCCGCTGCGATGACGAACAGGTTGTAACCGGAATAGCCGAACCACGGCAGCTGGATGCGGTAATAGAACGGCGCGGACACCGGCCGCGCATCCGGACCATAGGTCAGAAGCACCGTCTGCTGGATGATGTAGAGCATGCCGATCGTGGCGACGATGGTGGATTCCGGATCGTAGTTCAGCCGCTTCAGGATCAGCCGCTCGCTGGCAAAAGCGATCGCCCCGACAATCAACGGGCTGATGACGAGCGCCGCGAAAAAGCCGACTGCCGGATGCAGCGAGAACATCGACGCCACCCACCAAGCGACAACGGCGCCGAGCATATAGAATTCGCCATGGGCGACATTGACGACGCGCATGACGCCGAACACCAGAGAAAGGCCAAGCGCCGTCAATGTGAGGACCGCGGCCTGGAGCAGTCCTTCCAGTGTCGCCAACAGCAGAAACGGACCGAACGCCAAACCCTAGCTCCTATGCACGGACACGACTGTCCCCTTGCCTGATTTGCTGCGGTTAGACAGGAAAAACGACGCGGGGTGAAGAGCGAAGGGACCGGTCAACCGATCCCTTCCGAAAGCAGGGGTCAGAGGGACATCTTCGTGTAGTCCGCCGTCACCTCGTACATGCCGTCTTCGATCGAGGTCCGGTGCACGACATCCATCCGGCCGCCTTCGACCTTGGAGATGTTCTGGTGGCCGTAAACCTGATGGTTCTTGCCGTTGAAAATCTTGTTGCCCTGCGGATGGTCTCGGCCTTCCTCGAATGTCTCGATCGCTTCCAAGGCTTCGATGAACTTGGCCTTGTCCTGCGGGCCGTTGTATCCGGCCGTCTGCATCGCCTGCTTGATGGTGAACAGGGTTTCCCAGACCCCGTACATATGGGCGTAGGTGGCGATGTCCTTCGGATCGGCGATGCTTGCACCATTCTCGTTGACGCCGACTGCCGTGCGATAGAACTTGTCCCATTCGCTCTGGTCCTTCTGGGCGTAGCGGGGCATGCCCTCCCAGAAATAGGTCCCATCGAGGAAGCTCAGTTGCGGCGTCGAAAGATCGACGGCCTCGACGCTATCGATGAAGCCGAAGATCTGGGGTCGCTGCGAGCCGTAGAACTGACCGAGCTCGGTGACGAAGGTGAGAACCGCCGGACCGACCATGATGTGGTAGAGCACGTCGGTGTCTGCGGGAATTCGCGGCAGGTAGCGCGTAAACGATGTTTCCGTCGGGGGAACGGCGATCATCTCGACGACCTCACCACCCTGCGCCTTGATGGCGGGCGGAAGATTATCGCGGTGGTCATAGCCGAAGGCGTAGTCCGGGAAGATCATCGTGACCTTCTTGCCGAGGTTTTGCGTAATCCAGGGTGCCACTGATGTGACCTGGCTGCGGACATCGGTAATGCCGGGCTGGAAGCAATATCGGTTGAGGCTGCCTGAGGACACGTGGGTGCCTTCCGACACCACGAGATAAGGCATCTTCAATTCGCCCGCCCGCGGCGCGGCGGCGACGACAACGTGTGAAAACAGCGTCCCGAACACAGCATCGACCTTATGCTGGGTCGCGAACTTCTCGACGACTTCGGCGCCTCGTTTCGGATCCGTGCCATCGTCTTCAACGATCAGTTTTACCGGACGGCCGTTGATGCCGCCCTCCTCGTTGATGATCTTGACGGCAGCGCGTGCGACGCGCTCGTACCAGCGACCATAGGATGCGCCGATACCGGTGCGGTGGCATTCAAAGCCGAGCTTGATCGGGGCGGAGGTCTGGGCGTGCGAGTATCGGACGAAGCCCGGCGAGACGGAAGAAAGAATGCCCGCACCCGTTGCCGCGCCCATTCCAAGAAGGGTCGTCCGGCGGGTCACCGAGGATTTCGGTGCTGAAGTCTTGTCGGTCATTCGAAATTTTCCTCTCAACGGTACTGACGCCCATCATGCTGATGCGATAGTCGATGGTCTACCAGGTGCCACCGACAATAAGAGCCCTACCATGTCCTATAGCAAAGAATTCCGCTGATCAGGAGACCTGACAGGAGCGGCACGAGGCCCAGTCTGAGCGAAGATGTCGTGGTATGGGATACGCTTCTCCATCCCGGCATGATGTTTCAGCCGATCACGCCACCAGACGCAGGATGAACCCGTTGCCGTCATTTCCCCGAAAACACCGGTTGCCGGCCTGTCCATCGGCGACGGCAGCTCTCTTGTGGACGCTCATGCCCGGCACGGCCAGCGCGCACGGGACGGAACGCGGGCTGGTGATGCTGCTGCCGACCGAATATTACCTGACAGGCGGCGCGATCGTCGTCGCAGTTACCTTCGTCGCATTGTTGCTGGTTCCGTCGCGTTGGTTCACACAGGCCGGCAGTGCCTCCATCACGCTCGATCGCCGGCCGGTGCCGCCGATCGCGATCGTCAGCACGCTGAGCTTCCTGCTTCTGCTGGTCCTGATCGCCGCCGGCCGCTATTCGACAGCCGATCCGCTTGAAAATCCTTTGCCGCTTGTCGTCTGGACGCTATTCTGGGTCGGCCTGACCTTGCTGCAGGCGCTGGTCGGGAACCTGTGGCCATGGCTCAATCCCTGGACGGGTCCTCTTCGTATCCTGCGGCGAGCGACAGGCGGCAGGCTTGGCGAAGCTCCCCTGTTGAAGCTGCCGGAGGCCGTCGGTTACATCCCCGCGATCCTCCTGTTTCTGATGTTTGCCTGGTACGAGCTGGTTTCGCTCGCCCCGGAGGACCCTCCCCGTCTCGCCATCGCTGTCTCGGTCTACTGGGTTCTCAATTTCATCGCCATGCTGGTTTTCGGAGAGCGAGATTGGACAGAGCGGGGCGAACCATTCTCGGTGTATTTCCGCATGATCGGCATGATCGCACCGTTTGAGATCAAGCCGCCGAAATCAGGAATATGGGCGAGTGTCCGTTTCCGCTGGCCGGGACAAGACTGCGTCGCGGCGGAGCCGCCGCCGATCAGCGCCGCCCTGTTTCTGCTGCTGACGCTCGGAACGGCGTCCTTCGATGGCTTTGCAGAGACCTTCACCTGGCTCTCGATGATCGGGGTGAACCCGCTGGAATTTCCCGGCCGCAGCGCTGTGACCCTGCCGAATACGCTCGGCTTGATCGCCGCTCCGGCGGTGCTCGCAGTGATCTATTTCGCGGCTGTCATATCAGGAGCCCGGCTTGCCGGAGAGGCACGATTAGTCGCTGATCGAGGGCTGATCACGCATCTGGTCTATTCGATCATTCCGATAGCGGTTGCCTTCCATGCAGCCCACTATCTCAGCCTGCTTCTGATCAACGGGCAATATCTCTACTCTGCGATCTCGGATCCCTTTGCGCTTGGCTGGGATCTGTTCGGCACCGCCGATCGCCACGTCACGGCATCGATGCTGATCGACATCAACAGTGTCGAAAAGCTCTGGATCGCACAGACCGCGATCATCGTCGCCGGGCACTGCATCGGCATTCTGATCGCCCACATGATTGCGCTCAAGCACTTCGTGAAACCGGCAAGCGCCACCATCAGTCAGGCTTTTCTGGCCCTTGCGATGATAGGCTATACCGTCTTCGGCCTCTGGCTTCTTTCCACCCCGACAGCGGGATGATCGGGGTGGCAACCAATCAGCGGAGGAGAAGCATATCCCAGTGCCCGACTTCGCAGGCCGAACGCGATACCATCTCGAGACGCATCCGTCGCCAGTCGTCCAGCATCGCCTTCTCTATTCGGTCCGTCTCAGACGCAGCGTTTGCCATGCCGTCAATGAATTGACGCTGCAATTCGGCTTGATCTCCGCCGAGATGCCAGGGGCTCTGACCCGTGAGAACCTTGAAGCCCGCCTGCTCTGCCAACCGGGACAAGACCGGTTCCGCCGTTGGACCAAGCGCCGGTCCAAAGCCCTTGTCGCGGCGTTGGTGGGCGTTGAACGCTTCGACAACCAAGGCATCCGCTTCGTGCGCGATTTCCCAGCTGCAGACGCCATCGTAGTTGAGCGCCGTATAGAGGCCGATGTCACGCTCCGCGAGGAGATGAAGGAGACGCTCCAGAAACTCGGCTGAGACGAGGTCGAAAAGCGCAGATGCTGTGACCAGCCTCGCATCCGTGAAGAGCTCAGGCGCCAACTGGCTAAGGTCGGCCTGCAGGCATTTCACCTGGTTGGGCATGTCGAGCCTGTTTGCGGCTTCTTCGAGCAGTTGCAGATCGTTGTCGACAAGCCGCCAGTGCCAGGACAAACTCTGGGGCGCAAGTGCGCGGACAGTGGAGCCGGTTCCGCAGCCGAGATCGACGACCGTCGCGCCGTTCCCGTCTGCGGTCACACTTTCGATGGCAGACCGCCGGAGCTCGGGTTCACGCGCAGCATTGTCCGCGGGCTCGCGCAGATCGAGCCAGACTGTGTCGAAGCCACTCATCGCATTTCCTCCAGGAAGTCGGAAAGCACCTTTGCCGTTGCGGGCCAATCGGGCAGCTGCTGGCCCACGGCAAGTGCGCCCGCAGAATAAGCTTGTCGCGTTTCCGGCTGGTCGATCAGCAGCGCCAGAGCTTCGGCGAGCCCGGCAATGTCGCCCGGTTCCACGAGGATCCCGGCATCGTCAGTCACCAAATCCGGTATCGCCCCGCCGCGACAGCCAACGATCGGCAGGCCGCGCACCATGGCTTCCGCAAAGGCCATGCCGTAGCCTTCATATTGGCTGGCGAGTGCAAAAATATCCGCTTGGGCATATTCGACCGCTACATCATCAAGCGCGCCCGTCAAAGTCACCCGGTCGGAGAGCCCGCACGCCTCGATCTGTCGTCGCAGATCGGCAGCGCATTGACGATCCATGTCATCGCTGCCTGCGATCCGGCACTGCCATGGGCGATCGGAGATGCGCTCGAGCGCTGAAATCAGCGCCGCATGATCCTTGCGCTGCGTCAGCGATCCGACCGACAGGATCATCACCCCGTCACCGGCCGTGCTGCCCGATGCAGGCTTTGCCTGCTCCGTTCCAGGCACGGCGACACGCACGAGATCCGGGGCCACGCGGAATTGCGATACCAGAGTTCGCGCCGTGCTGGGGCTTGTGACGACGACACCTTTGGCTGCACCTAGCGCTGTCATCTCGCTTTTTCGCAACCGCTCGGCAACGCCGGCCGGAATGCCGCTTTCGAGTGCCAACGGATGATGGACGAGCGCAATCATGCGGAGGCGGGTCGCCTCCTCCATGGCAATTGCCGGCATTGCCCCAAATGCAAGGCCATCGATCAGAACGAGACTATCGGCGGCGAGGGCTGCGAGTTTTTCGGCTGTTTTGGCAAGCTCGCTTTCGCTCGGTTCCGGAAAGCCGCCGGGAAGCTGCAGGTGCTCGACTGTCCAGCCGATTGCCCTAAGCTCCTCGATCATCCGCCGGTCATAGCCATACCCGCCGCTGCGGGTGTCGATATCGCCGGGGATGGCGAATACCAGCCGTCGCTCCCTTGATGCGGCGTTCAAATCGCAGCCTCATACCAGGCTCGGGCCACATGGCTTTCATGCAGGGTTACCTTGAGGCGGCGGATGCGCACGCCACCCGGACCAAGATCGCCGGCAGCGATACCGGCTTTCAGCTGATCGAAGACGTGCTTGGCGAGCACCTCCGTCGTGGTGACCTTGCCGCGAAAGATTTCGAGTTCGTCGAGGTTCTGGTAGTTGAGCGGCGCAACGATTGCTTTCAGCACCGTCGTTGCAAGGCCGATATCGACGCCGAGCCCGTTTTCGTCGAGATCTTCGGTCATGAAGGCGGCATCGACAATAAAGGTCGCGCCATGCATCGCCTGGGCCGGGCCGAATACCTCCCGTGGCAAGCTATGGGCAATCATCATGTGGTCGCGAACTTCAACTGCAAACATGCGGGGAATGTCCTTTCAGACTAACGGTATCGGATACGGTGGCAAAGGGTGCCGGGATCGGCGAGAATTTGGCAATAGTCTTGGGCAAGGTCGGGAAAGTCCGTCTCGCCGGAGAAGAGTTTGTCGAGGCGGTCATCCGCAAGCAGTGCAAGTGCCGCGGCCAGACGCCGCGAAAAAGGCCACCTTGCGCGCCTTTGAACCGGTACGTTGCCGACCTGCGAAGCGACGATCGACAGGCGTTGACTGTGGAAACGACCGCCCAGCGGAATATTCACGCTGCCTTCGCCATACCAGGACATCTCGACGATCCGCGCCTCGAAGCCGGCGAGCGCAATGGATGTGGCAAGACCTGCGGCCGTGGCCGACGTGTGGATCACCACATCGCATCCGCCGGCACGGTCGTTCGCCTGTTCGGGTGATGCAAACCGGCATCCGAAATCTTCGGCAAGACCGCGGCGATCGCCATTGACGTCCACGACGGTGACTTCGGTGCCCGGGATCCTTGCGGCGAGATAGGCAATCAGAAGCCCGACGAGCCCTGCACCGACGACCGCGACCTTGTCTCCAGGAAGAATGCCGGCATCCCAAACGCCGTTGAGGGCCGTCTCCATATTGGCTGCAAGGACGGCGCGCGAGGCGGGCACGCCTGCTGGAACCGGCACGACCATCTCAGCGGGGGCGTGGAAGGCATCCTGATGCGGATAGAGGCAGAATACTGTCCGGCCCACAAGCGCTTCCGGGCCGTCCTTTACGGTTCCGACCACCGCGTAGCCGTACTTGATCGGAAACGGGAATTCTCCATCCTGCAACGGCGCCCGCATGCTGTCGTATTCGCTTTCGGGGACCAAGCCGGCTGCCACCAGCGATTCCGTGCCGCGGCTGATGGCGCCGAAGAGGCTCTCCACCAGAACATCGCCGTGCCCGAGCGGACCAAGCGGCGTCTCCCGCAATTCAGGCTGGTTCTCTCGCACCAGCCACAATGCTTGGGCTATCGTCATGCCTGGCCATCGCGTGCCGGCTTGGGAAAATTGCCTTCAACTCTGACGGACGGACGACGCCAGAGACGGGCTTCATGCGGAACGAGGCGGGTGAGGACCCGCGGAAGACAGCCCTCCTCGGGAATTGCGAACAGTCCGAAACGGGTCGTCCAGTAACCGAACCGCTGCGAGGCCGTGAAGACCGTGAACGGGATCGCCAGACAGAGACCGGCGACCACAGGCAGAGCCCAGAAGATCGCGTACCCACCGATCAGGCCCGTTATGATCGTTGCGAGGACAACGCCGATCAATGTCTGAAGGCCCATCGCCTTGACGGCGGTGCCGAGCGTAACGCCGAGCCGGTCGCGGTTCTGACCGCTCCAGGTGACCGAACGTCCAAACAGAAGACCGATGAGGAACACCGAGACATAGACGGCAACGATCGGCGCCATGATCATCGAGGCCAGGAGTTCGATCACCGCCGACAGACCGAAGCGCAATGGTCCGCCATAGGAGCGGATCGCGCCGGGGGTAAGCAGCACATCGACGACGCCGGCGATCTTGGGGGTGACCGACAGAAGAAAGATGGTGATGAACGACCAGAAGCCGAGTTCGATATAGGTCGCATCAAAGCCGCCGGTCACACCCTTCCATGCGGCGGCAAACGTCGCGACGATCCAGGCCGGCGGTGCCACATACATCAGGACCGCCTGAAAAAGCTGGAACCTGCTCAGCGGCTTGAGGCCCGGCTCAAAAAGGAAACGCCAATACTGCATGTTGCCCTGGCACCATCGCAGATCTCGCTTGGCAAACTCCAGCAAGGTCGGTGGGTTGGCTTCGAAGCTCTGTGTCTCGATCGGCAGCACACGAACTTCGTAGCCGCCCCGACGCATATAGGTCGCTTCCAGCTGGTCGTGGCTCAGCACATGGCCGCCCAATGGCGGCGATCCCGGGAGAACGGGCAGATTGCAGTGGGCCTCAAATGCCGCGGCGCGGATCAGGGCGTTGTGCCCCCAGTAAGGCCCGCAATCAGCGCTCCACCATGCGGAGCCGAGCGTGAAAGACCGCATTCCGTGACGCATACCGAACTGGAACATCCGGGCAAAGCCGCTTTCGGCGGGCACTCCGACGACCAGGGTCTGCAGAATCCCGAGCTCAGGTCGTGCCTCCATGGCAGCCACCAGCCGTATCATCACGTCGCCGGACATGACGCTGTCGGAATCCAGCGGCAGGAAAAAGTCGTAGCGGCTTCCGTGTTCCTTCAGGAAGTCCTGAATATTGCCCGCCTTGTAACCGGCATTGTCAGCACGACGACGATAGACCGGCCGGTTACCGCCATCCGCCACGACATGAGCGGCAACGAGATCGAAGCCCGCTTCTTCCAACTGGATGATGTCGGGCTCGGAAGTGTCGCTGAGGACGAAGAACCGAAAGTGGCGTTGAAGGCCGGTCGCCTGAAGGCTCTTCTGCATCGCCTCTATCCGGGCAAAGACGGGCCGCGGATCTTCGTTGCGCAGGAATATCGTCAGCGCTGTCCGCGACGACAAAGCGATCGGCTGGCTTCCCTGACCCTGCGGATAGAAGGGGTAGATGCTTTTGGAGGGGTCGCCGGGGCCATGCTGGAGGACGATCCCGATCACGGCGTTCCAGAACCCAAGCACCGTCCACGGCGTTGCCAGCATGAACCCGATCAGCATGACGGCTTCCGCACCATCAATGCCATCTGGGGAAAGAAGTCGGTAGACGACATACCCAAGCCCCGCGATCGTTGCGAGGTTGAGCGCCAGAACAATACGACGGCGCCACCGGACTGGAAGTCCGGAATATTGGAAGTCGGGACTTCGTTCGGGATCCGACTGCCAGCCCGTTGCACTTTGGTCGGCAGCCATCGCGTTGAGAACGCCTTCTTTTAAATTGCCCATGCGCAACACTTAGGCTGAACCTCCGTCCTAGCAAGCGCCGAGCGATTTCAAATGAAGTTTACCGACGCCGTTGCCCCGCTCCATATCCGCGCCAGTGCGCAAACAGCCGCAGGTTTTATCGAGATCCTTTTGGATCGTCCGTCACCGCTCGAGGTAGGACGATCCTTCATCCGTCGCCTGGTCAGCTTGCATCGACTTCATTGAGGCGCACCGGAACGACACCGTGCGTCGGCGTTCTTTGCCCGCGTATATTGTATAGATGATCCCCAGAATTGACAGGGTTGCAGTACTGGACACAAAGAAAAACACTCAGTAGAAAGCTCAAGCGACGTTGTCAGACATCGGACAACAGATTGACGGGTGGAGGCCTGATCGATCGGCCGCTTGGAGGATCATAATGACTATACATGGCGGGCTGACGCCCGAACTGATTTTGCCGCAGGATTCCGAGACCGCCACTCTGGTTGGTCGTGTCTGGTCGAAGGCTGCGGACGGCCCCTGCCCTGTCCTTTACCGGAATGGCAGGCTTCTGGATCTTTCGTCGCTCGCTGCGACGCTGTCAGCACTGCTTGAGATCGACGGCCTGGTGGAGCGCCTGACGGCCGCTACCGATTGGACGGATCTCGGCGCTCTCAATGACTTCCTAGACGGCACTGCCGGAACGCTGCTGGCGCCTGTTGACCTGCAGGCGATCAAAGCCGCAGGCGTAACTTTCGCAGACAGCATGCTGGAACGGGTCATCGAGGAACAGGCCAAGGGCGATCCGCTTCGGGCCCAGGAGATCCGCGGCCGCCTGGCGCCGGTTCTGGGCGACAGCCTGAAGGGACTTGTAGCCGGCTCAGAAAAGGCGGCAAGCGTGAAAGCGCTGTTGCAGGATATGGGGCTATGGTCGCAGTATCTCGAAGTCGGGATCGGTCCGGATGCGGAAATCTTCACCAAGGCTCAACCCATGTCGGCCGTCGGCTGCGGGTCGCTGGTCGGCATTCACCCGAAGTCGGATTGGAACAATCCCGAACCGGAAGTGGTGCTTGCTGTCACATCCACGGGTGCGATTGTCGGTGCGACGCTTGGCAATGACGTCAATCTTCGCGATTTCGAAGGACGGTCCGCCCTGCTTCTCAGCAAGGCAAAAGACAACAACGCATCCTGTTCTCTCGGTCCCTTCATCCGACTGTTCGACGGCGAATTTTCGCTCGAAGACGTCAAGAAATCGGAGATCTCGCTTGTCGTCGAGGGCCCTGAAGGTTTCGAGATGACGGGCGTCAGCCCGATGCAGGCAATTAGCCGCACGCCGGAAGATCTCGTGTCGCAGCTTCTCAACCGCAACCATCAATACCCTGATGGCGCCGTATTGTTTCTCGGCACCATGTTTGCGCCGGTCAAGGATCGGCGCGGCAAGGGTCTGGGCTTTACCCACGAGATCGGCGACCGCGTCGAGATTTCGTCGCCAAGGCTCGGGCGCCTGGTGAATTGGGTGGAAAATAGTGAAGCCTGCCCGCCCTGGGACTTCGGGCTGACGGCTTTGATGAAGAACCTCGCGAAGCGCAAGCTCTTGTAGCCGCCGCGGTTGATGGGAGGAGGAACCCGATGCAACGAATAAACGATCTCTTTTATCGCTTCCTGGAACTGCTGCTGATCCTGCTTTTGGCAGGCATGGCAATCATGGTGTTCCTCAACGTGGTGCTGCGCTACGGTTTCAACTCCGGCCTCAACATATCGGAAGAGCTGTCGCGCTACTTCTTCGTCTGGCTGACCTTTATCGGTGCTGTCGTTGCGTTTCGCGAACATTCCCACCTTGGTGTGGAGTCGCTGGTCGCCATGCTCGGTCGCTCGGGCCGTATCGCCTGCATGATCATCTCGAACCTGCTGATCATCCTGTGTTCGGCAATTTTCTTCTGGGGCACATGGGTCCAGTTGCCGATCAACGCCAGCATGGTCGCACCTGTGACCGGGCTTTCCATGGCGTGGGTCTACGGCATCGGCTTCTTCACCGGTGGAGGATGCGTGCTGATCGCGCTTGAACGGCTGTTCCGCCTGATCACCGGTCGTGTCACCGACGCGGAAATCGCAGCCTTCACGGGTGAAAACATGACGATCGAACAACTGGCGGAGCGGACCTAAATGACTCTTTTCGTCTTTGTTGGATCGCTGCTTGGGGCGATGGCCGTTGGCGTACCCGTCGCGTTCTCGCTGATTTTCTGCGGCGTCGTGCTCATGTGGTACATGGACATGTTCAACAGCCAGATCATCGCGCAGAACATGATTGCCGGCGCAGATACATTTACCCTGCTTGCCATCCCCTTCTTCATTCTCGCCGGCGAATTGATGAATTCCGGCGGTTTGTCGAAGCGTATCATCGATTTCGCGATCGCCTGCGTCGGTCACATCAGAGGTGGTCTCGGGATCGTCGCGATTTTCGCAGCGCTCATCATGGCCAGCATTTCGGGTTCGGCCGCTGCCGATACGGCCGCCCTTGCCGCCATCCTCATCCCGATGATGGCCAAGGCCGGCTACAATATTCCCCGCTCTGGCGGTCTGATCGCTGCCGGCGGAATCATCGCCCCGGTCATTCCGCCGTCGATGGCGTTTATCGTGTTCGGCGTTGCCGCGAACGTGTCGATCACCCAGCTCTTCATGGCGGGCATTTTTCCCGGCATCCTGATGGCCGTCTCACTGATCATTACCTGGCTGATCGTGGTGCGCAAAGATAACGTCCAGGCGCTTCCGAAGACTACCTACAAGGAACGCCTGCACGCAACCGGACGCGCTGCCTGGGCGCTCGGCATGCCTGTGATCATCCTCGGCGGCATCAAGATCGGCATCGTGACGCCGACCGAAGCTGCCGTCGTTGCCGCCGTCTATGCGATGTTCGTCGGCATGGTAATCTACAAGGAACTGAAGCCGAGAGACCTTCCGCACGTCATTCTGCAGGCCGCCAAGACGACTTCGGTCATCATGTTCCTCGTCTGCGCGGCACTCGTATCGGCATGGCTCATCACGGCTGCGAACATACCTGCAGAAATCGCCGGCTATATCGAACCGCTGATTGATCGCCCGACGCTGTTGATGTTCGTCATCATGATCCTGGTTCTGGTTGTCGGTACGGCACTGGATCTGACGCCGACCATCCTGATCCTGACGCCGGTTCTCATGCCGATCATCAAGCAGGCGGGAATCGATCCGGTCTATTTCGGCGTGCTCTTTATCATCAACAACTCGATCGGCCTCATCACGCCACCGGTCGGTGTTGTGCTCAACGTTGTCAGCGGTGTCGGGAGAATACCGCTTGGCAAGGTGACGGCTGGCGTATGGCCGTTCCTTCTGGCGCAGTCGCTCGTGCTTTTCCTGCTCGTGCTGTTTCCCGATCTTGTGATCGTGCCCGCACGCTGGTTGCATTGACGGCCTGCCATTCAACCTGTTCACATCAACGTCCAACTGGGAGGACTACTATGAAGAGACTGCTTCTTGCCACTACAGCGATCGCGCTTGCCTGCTCCACAGCAGCACCGGCCTTCGCCGAATTCAAGAGCCGCAACATTCGCGTTTCGAACGGCATCAATGCCGACCATCCCGTGGGTAACGGCATCAAGGCCATGCAG
Organism: Neorhizobium sp. DAR64860/K0K1; assembly: GCF_050500205.1. NCBI lineage: Bacteria > Pseudomonadati > Pseudomonadota > Alphaproteobacteria > Hyphomicrobiales > Rhizobiaceae > Neorhizobium > Neorhizobium sp. DAR64860/K0K1. Next base: position 883,488 of record NZ_CP191458.1, read on the forward strand.
GAATGCCTGGACCAGAAGTCCGGCGGCAAGCTGAAGCTGACCGCTTTCTGGGGCGGCGCTCTTGGCGGCGACCTTCAGGCAACCCAGGCGCTGCGCTCGGGCGTTCAGGAAGCCGTCGTCACATCCTCGTCTCCGCTCGTCGGCATCATTCCGGCACTCGGCGTGTTCGACCTGCCGTTCCTGTTCCGCGATGCGCCGGAGGCCTACAAGGTGCTCGACGGCAAATTTGGCGACGAGATGAACAAGAAGCTCGATGGCGCCGGTCTGGTCAATCTGGCTTACTGGGAAAACGGCTTCCGCAACCTGTCGAATTCCAAGCGCGCCGTCACCAAGTGGGAAGATTTCTCGGGGATGAAGGTTCGCGTCATGCAGAACAACATCTTCCTCGACACCTTCCAGAACCTTGGTGCAAACGCGACCCCGATGGCCTTCGGCGAGGTCTATTCGGCGCTCGAGACCAACGCGATCGACGCGCAGGAAAACCCCTATGTGACGATCGACACCTCGAAGTTCTTCGAAGTGCAGAAATACGTCACCGAGACCAACCACGCATATACGCCTTTCCTCTTCCTCTTCTCCAAGGCGATCTTCAACACCTATTCACCGGAAGAACAGACTGCACTGCGTGAATGCGCAGTGGTCGGTCGCGATGTGGAGCGCCAGGTGATCGGCGATCTCAACAAGAAGTCTCTGGAAAAGATCAAGGCCGCCGGCCTGGAAGTGAACACGCTGTCGCCTGAGGAGCAGGCTCGCATCCGTGAAAAGTCGCTTGCTGTCTATGAAAAGCACAAGGACCAGATTGGTGCCGATGTGGTTGATGGCATCCTGGCGGAACTTAAGGAAGTCCGTAAGTAAGCATCAGGCTTAGGCAGACGAGCCCGCGACGTTACCGTCGCGGGCTTTTTTCATGGCTATTCGAGCGCGATCGGCTGCACCCTTTGGCGCTTCTTCAGCGTCTGCTCGCGCAGGAAGATGAAGACGCCGGAACCGACGATCAGTGCTGCACCGATCAGCATTCCGAATCTCGGCATATCGCCAAAGAACAGCCAGCCGAACAGAACCGCCCAGAGCAAAAGCGTGTACTGTAAGGGAGCGACCGTTGCCGCATCCGAGATCTTCAATGCTCTGTTTACGAGAACGTGAGCCGTCATTGCCACTATACCGAGCAATGCGAGCAGGCCAAAATCGCGGGTAGAAGCGATCGGCGACCAGTCGAAAGGCGCGAAAGCAAGGCCTGCAAGTGCCGCACCGACGATCTGGAAAAAGACCAGCGTCCGGTCTGGGGTGGCCCTCAGGAAACGACCTGAAATCATCATGAACGCGAAGGCGGCACTGCCGAAGATGGATACGATCGCTGGCGGACTGATCATCGCGCTCGACGGTTCGAGCGTGATGACGACACCGATAAAGCCGATGCCGATTGCAGTCCACCGACGCCAGCCGACTTTTTCACCCAGTAGCAGTGGCGAGGCCGCGGCGACATAGATCGGTGCTGCGAGCCAGTAGGTCATGACGTCTGCGAGCGGAAGATACATCACGGCATAGTAGAAGCAGAAAACCTCGGCGGTGGAGCAGAACACCCGAAGGGCCTGCATGCCGGGTCGTTCGACCTTCAGCAGCGAGCCGAATCCTTGAAAGAACAGGAAAGGCAGCAAGATGACAAGCGCGGCGAGGCTGCGCAGAAGCACGACCTGTCCAAGGCCGTAGCTTGAAACGAGCCACTTCCCCATGGCGTCGTTAAGCGCAAACATGACCATGCCGAGCAGCATGATGAGGGGCCCGGCCATGCGCGCCGAGACGATTTGCTTGGAGATGGATGCGATCATGCCGCGATGCCCTACATGTCTGCGAGGTTTGAGAAACGCCGTGTTACGGTGAAGACCTTGTCCAGGTCTGGATTGAGGTCCATTCCGAGGCCAGGACCAGGCGGAACCGTGATCATGCCGTTCTTCACCTCAGGCAGTGCGGTGACGAGATCGCGGTACCACGTCTTGTAGAAGGCGCGCACACTTTCCTGCACCAGCGCATTGGGTGCGTTAAGCGACAGGTGCGTCGATGCGCCGAGGACAACCGGGCCTGTGCAATCGTGCGGAGCGATCGGCAAATGCCAAGCCTCCGCCATCGATGCAATCTTGCGTGCTTCCGACAGCCCGCCGCACCAGGAGATGTCCAGCATGACGATGCCGGCGACGCCCGTTTCGAGATAATCCCGAAAACCCCAGCGCGTTGCCAAGGTCTCAGATGCTGATATTGGTGCGGGCGATACGTCGGCATAACGACGCAGACTCGACAGGCTATCCATCTTGATCGGGTCTTCATGCCAGAGCGTGCTGTAGGGCGTTAGCGCCTTGGCGATCTGCATCGCGGGCAGGAGCTGCCACATGGAGTGAAACTCCACCATGATGTCGATCTTGTCGCCGACAGCGTTGCGGATCTTTTCGAATGGCTGAAGCGCTGCGTTGAGATCGGAAGGCGAAATATACTGTCCCCTCGTCTTTTCGGCGGCGGCATCGAATGGCCAGATCTTCATCGCCGTGATCCCCTCCTCCAGCAGCGAATGTGCCAATTCGTCCGCCCGGTTGAGAAACCCGTTGAGATCGTCGTAGTCCGAGCCGGTCGACAGGCCATAGTTGCCCGTGGTCTGGCCAGTGGATTTCTTGATATACTCGGTGCCGGCGCAGGTATTGTAGGTGCGGATTTCCTTGCGGCTGAAGCCGCCCAACAACTGCGCGATCGGCTGGCCCGTGACCTTGCCGAACAGATCCCACAACGCGATGTCGAAAGCCGAGTTGCCACGCACCTCGGCACCCGAGGATCGGAACCCGACATAGCCCACGAGGTCCTGTGCGAGAAGATCGATGGCAAGCGGATCGCGGCCGAGCACCCGCGGTGCAACATATTCGTGAATGTAGCTTTCGACCGTCTCTGCCCCGAAGAACGTCTCGCCGAGACCGGTCAGACCTTCATCCGTATGAACCAGAACCCAGATCAGGTTTGCGCGCTCTGCAACTCGCACGGTTTCGAGTTTCGTGATCTTCATTGATACCTCCCTTAATGTCCTCCACGACATACCCTCATCATTAAGGGATCGTTTGGACGATAGAAAGGCCGGGAACACTCGTTTCAGTTCGCTTTTGTCTTTATTTGCAACGCGTTAACCCGTCAGATCAAAGTATTCCCCAGGCGCGAAAGCGCCCTCGCCCGGTAAATTCACGAAGATTGAGTTCGGCAGCAATCTTCAGCGCGCCCTGCGGGGTTATCTCCAGTGCGTCGGCAATCATCCCGCTCGAAACAAGCGGGCGCGACAAGACAAGTTCGATTAGCTGGGGAAGCCGCGACGACTGTCGCCGGCCCACCAGACGGCGCTCGAGTTGCTGCTTGGCGAGGAACAACCGCTGGTGCTCCTTCATGCCATGCTCGGACGCGAGCGCAATTGCTTCCGTGAACGCGAGAAGCCTCACCATGCGGTTCCTGGTCATTCTGCGCTCCCGCGACACCTGCCGGAGACCGAAGTTGACCGCGGACAACTGCGTTTCGGTTAACCCGGCTTCGCGCAACACCGCGCTCGCCAGCAAACGTCCAAGCCATGGCGCATGCTTCGACACCTGCAGGTTAGACCAAGCGTCCCACGCAACGGCGGCCCTGAGGAGGGGCGGCATGGACTGCGTTTCGTCCAACACCACCCGCCATTCCGACAGACGAGCGTCCTCGTCCCAGTCCTCGTCATAGATGAGAGCGTCCCGGCCTGGTATCTTCATCGCACGAACGCTTACGGCGTCCGCAAGCAACGCCTGGCTTCGCGCGAGAACGGCATCGATAGCTGCCAAGGGATCCTCGAGATCATCGTCACGCGAGATCGTTGCGAGCCCTCTCGGTGCCGCTTTGATCTCAATGTCTTGAGCCTCGTCATGACGACCGGACCTCAGCGCGACAAGACCGGCGGCGCTCAATGCCCATTCCGGTTCGCTCGCCGCAATTCGCCGACGCGTTCGCAGTACGTCATGGGCAACTGTCAATTCGTGAGTGGAGGCTCGAACTGCCATCCCTGCGTCATGAAGAACAAGGTCTTCGATATGGACAAGTTCCCCGTCGATCCACAGGGACGAGCAGGCTTCCGAGAATTGGGCGCGATCGATCCAGCCTTGCCGTACGGGGGAACTAGCGATCCGCTCATCGAGTCGTACAACGCCGGCTGTCGCTGCGGAGATCGGTCCGAACAACTCACCAAAGTCAATTTTTGAGAGATCGTAACGCATTGAAAGCGTTATAGTTCAATGCCGTTGTGAAAGCTAGCGTCACGTTCGGTTTCGCTACCGGACATTAGATGGATGCGTCCGCTTGATTGAACCGTTTAGCTTCTGGCGTGATGGATCAAGCTAGCATCTGTATGGTGATAAGCAAGCACCATAAACACTTATAGACAGGTTAAAGATGGCAAACGTTGAGCGATCCACTCAGCGGAATCTGATACCTTACCCCCGCCCCACTTCTCGTTGTCCGCGGACAACGAGCGCGACTTTTGCTCTCCACAGGCGCAAAATTCATTTGCATTGAATCATTTGTACAACTCGTGCGAATCGGGGCATATTCAACTGCGCAGTTTTCCGAAGAACTTCGCCAATTGCGCAGTTGGAGAGAAAGATGCCGCAGCCAAGCTTGAAAGTCGACGAACCCCAGGAGCACTTGCCAACGACTCTGGCAACAGATGCCCAGGAGCTTGCGCATCAACTTCAGATGCATCAAGCGAAAATCTTCGCACCGACATCTCAAAAGACGATCCGGCCCTTCCAGCCAGCCGAAGCCGCGAGCTTCATCGGGATCGGAGAAGGATATCTCCGTCAGGTTGCCGCAGAAGGATACGGGCCCGAGCCGCTGGCGAACGGCCGGCGTGTTTACCTACCGACCGACATGGATCGTATTCGTCATGTTCTCGACGAAAAGAACGGCGTGGCGAAATACGTACCGGCCCGCCGTCCTGGCGAAAAGCTGCAGGTCATTTCCGTCATGAACTTCAAGGGCGGAAGCGGCAAGACGACGACGTCCGCGCACCTGTCTCAATATCTTGCCCTTCGTGGCTACAAGACGCTCGCGATCGATCTCGATCCGCAGGCGTCTCTGTCGGCGTTGTTCGGGCATCAACCCGAGCTCGATGTGGGCGAAGGCGAGACGCTCTATGGTGCGATCCGCTATGAGGATCCGCGCCCTATTTCGGAAATTGTCCGCTCCACCTACACACCGAACCTGCATATCCTGCCGGGCAACCTCGAACTAATGGAGTTCGAGCACGAAACGCCCAAGGCCATGGCGTCGGGACAGGTTGCGACGATGTTCTTTGCCCGCATCGGCGAAGTTCTTGCCGATATCGAAGACCTTTACGATGTCGTCGTCATCGATTGCCCGCCGCAGCTCGGCTTCCTGACCATGTCGGCGCTTTGCGCCTCGACATCGACCTTAATTACCGTTCACCCGCAAATGCTCGACGTCATGTCGATGTCGCAGTTTCTCTCGATGACCAGCGAACTGATGTCGGTTGTTGAGCGGGCAGGGGGGCGGACAAGCTATGACTGGATGCGTTATCTTGTGACGCGGTTTGAACCCAATGACGGCCCACAGAGCCAGATGACGGGCTTTATGCGCGCCATCTTCGGCAATCGTATGCTTCACAACGCCATGTTGAAGTCGACAGCAATCTCCGATGCCGGCGTCACGAAACAAACACTGTATGAGGTCGAGCGCAACCAGTTCACCCGCGGCACCTATGACCGGGCGATGGACTCGCTCAATGCCGTGAACCTCGAGATTGAAGAATTGATCCGGTCCGTGTGGGGGAGGCGCTAACAGATGGCACGTAAAAACCTGATCGGCATCTTCGAGCCTCCGGCGCCGGACAACAGTTCAGCACCAGCGCCAACACCTGCCGCACCCCCGGCTGCTCAATCGTCACGTCCATTAGCCGGAATGGCACCGGCCGTGCGCAGCGGTGTCCCCGTTGGTGGCATCACGAGAACGCTTGGCAGCATCACGCAGAAGATGGAAAGGGCGCAGGATCTCGAGCGGCAGCTTTCGGAAGGTCTTTCCGTCGTTGAACTGGATCCATCGCTGATCGACAGTTCCTTTGTTTCCGACCGTATGCTGATCGATGGCGAAGCGCTTTCCCAACTGGTCGAGCAGGTTCGCGAGCATGGACAGCAGGTGCCGATCCTCGTGCGGCCTCATCCCGACCAGTCGGGCAGGTTCCAGGTCGCCTACGGTCACCGCCGACTTGCAGCCGTCCGACAGCTGGGCCTCAAGGTCAAGGCGGTTGTCCGCGTTCTGACCGATGACCAGCTGGTCGTCAGCCAGGGTCAGGAAAACAACGCCCGCACGAACCTCTCGCATATCGAACGCGCCTTGTTCGCCACCCGTCTCGAGGATCGTTCGTTCACGCGCGATATCATCATGGCAGCGCTTGGCGTCGACAAGGCAGCCTTGTCAAAAATGATCAGCCTGGTCCGGGCGATTCCGATGGAAATCATCGATGCGATCGGTCCGGCACCTGAGATTGGCCGCAGGCGGTGGACGGAGCTGTCGGAAAAGCTCAATGCCGGAAACATTCCAATGCTGCTCTCGTGCCTTCAGAAGGGCAGGGCAGAGGGAAAGACAAGCGACGAGCGTTTCCAGCTCGCGTTTACACAGTTGTCCGTGAAACCTGAGGATAGTGGCAAGCCGGCTCAAGCACAGCTGAGGGGTCTGCCCGTTGTCATACGCAAATCGGGAAACCGGTCGACATTCGTGTTCGATGCGAAAAGCGCGCCGGGTTTTGACGACTTCGTCAGCGAACGGCTCACAGAGCTTTTCGCAGAATTTAAACGCAACAAGGGAGTTTGATCAGCAAAAGAAAAAGGCCCCCGAACGACCAAGGTCGTGGAAGCCTCTCTCCGATTTCTAGCAAGATCGAGAATCGCACTTCCATGAATCACAGTCAAGAGTCTTTGGCACCGTTTCGGTGAGCGGCTTTCTTTTGCCTGAAAAAAGGTGAGAGAAAATGGAGAGTGGAACTGTAACGACGCCCTTTGGGCGGCGGGCGATGTCGTATGGACTGTTGGCAAACCAACAAAAAGCCAGCGAAATCACATCCGGAATCAAGAGATCGAAGTGGAAACTGTTTCGATCGATCTGCGAATCACGGTCATCCCTCGGGATCAGTGACCGGGCACTGACTGTGCTCGACGCACTTTTGACCTTCTATCCGGGCGATGAACTTTGCGAAGATGGCAATCTCATCGTCTTCCCGTCCAATGCCCAGTTGTCGCTTCGAGCGCGTGGAATGGCACCGGCAACACTTCGGCGCCATCTCTCGGTGCTGGTGGAAACCGGACTGATCCTGCGCAAGGACAGCCCGAACGGCAAACGCTATGCGCGCCGCAGTTCAGGTGGCAAACTCGATGATGCTTTCGGCTTCAGTCTCGCACCACTTCTGGCACGCGCACGAGAGATCGAAACGATGGCAGCGGAGATCGCTCTTAATCGTGAACAACTCAAGGCTGCAAAAGAGAGAATTACTCTTTGCCGAAGAGATCTCGCAAAGCTGATTACTTTTGCCGTGGATGAAAAGATTTCCGGTGACTGGGAGCAGGCACAGACAAATCTTCAGTGCGTCCTACAGGCAATTCCGCGCGTCCTCACTCTCGATATCGCAGAGCCGCTCCTCACAAAACTCTCGGTACTTCGTGAAGAAGTCGTCAACCAATTGAAATTAAATATGAAATCACCAGAGATGAGCGCCAATGAATCTCAAAGTGAGCGCCACATACAGGATTCAAAAACAAATATCATCTCTGAATCTGAACCGGTGTCGAAAGGGCTTTCATCCGAACAAGCACCGGAACACACTTTGGCGCACGGCACAGCAATCGAAGAGATTGACGATCAACGCGATACTCGACAAAGGCGCCCTCGTTTGAGCTCGATCACCACACACAAAGCTCTACCACTCCCATTCGTCCTGCAAGCCTGCACCCAGATCAACGATTATGGGCCAAGAGCCGGGATCACGTCCTGGAGGGATCTGATTACGGCAGCCTATGTTGTTCGTTCCACTCTCGACATCACGCCAGCTGTCTATGAACGCGCAGCAATCGTGATGGGGCCTGAGAACGCCGCAACAGTGCTTGCCTGCATGCTCGAACGCGCTGAGCAAATCACGTCTGCTGGAGGCTATCTGAGAGACCTGACCCGCCGGGCAGAGAAGGGTGAATTCGCGACCGCGCCGATGCTGATGGCTCTGATGAGAGGCAGTCGATCGAAGCCTGAAACATACCCCGGCACGACCTCACCCCGACAAGGCCCGACCAAAACCGCTTGGGTTTGCTGATGATGACATCAGGGAATTTTCGGTCGATCCCCGTCGACAAAGAGGTCCGCGGAACCATCGTTCGGAGTTTGTGAAACAAAGAGAAACCTATCCTTCCTGACGGCCAGCGCGTCTGGAGATCGCGTCAACGAGTGGAAATCGAACACACAGACAAACGTCACATCCGCGTAACATTGGTCCCCTAGAGCTACGCAAAGTCAGCGGCGCGGTTGAGGTCCTCCCGAAACACGCGGCCAGCTGGCTCAAACTTGTTTGTCGATTTCGAGTGGCACCTGACGCGGAAACCATTGTGTTTTCCGTGAACGCATTCACTCGCCCACAGGAGAGATCCAATGCTTTCTATCAACCGTCGCCACGCTTTGGGGCTGATGTCAGCTGCAGCAGGCACCATTGTCCTTCCACGCATGTCCTTTAGCCAGTCGACACGCCCATCGGTGACGATTGCCGTTCAGAAGATCACCAACAACAACACGTTGGACGTCTGGAACGAACAGTCGAACGTTGGCGAACGCGTGTTCTTCCCCAACCTCTGGGAAGGCCTGATCGGCCGCGACTGGATGGGCAATCAGGGGCCTGTTGCCAGTCTCGCCACCGAATGGAAGCGCATCGACGACAAGACGCTCGAACTGAAGCTGCGTCAGGGCGTGAAATTCCACAACGGCGACGAACTGACCGCTGAAGATGTTGCGTTCTCCTTCTCCAAGGAACGCCTGTTTGGTAATACCGAGCCGAAGGGCGGCAAGACCGTCTTTGAAGCCGACAACAAGCCGACCACGGTCAAGGAACTGCCGGCGATCGTTCCCGGTGTCGCTCGTCGCCTCTGGCCCGCACTGGCCGGTGTCGAAGTCGTCGACAAGCACACCGTGCGTTTCCACAACGCGACGCCTGACATCACGCTGGAAGGCCGCCTTTACTCGTTCGGCAGCCAGATCACCAACCGCCGCGCATGGGACGAAGCCAAGAGCTATACGGATTGGGCTCGCAAGCCGGTCACGACCGGTCCTTACATGGTCTCCGAATTCAAGCCCGACGTGTCGCTGACACTCGTCGCTTTCGATGAATACTGGGGTGGCCGTCCGCCGCTGCAGCAGATCCGTTTCGTGGAGGTTCCGGAAGTCGCTTCCCGCGTCAACGGCCTGCTCTCCGGTGAATACGACTTCGCCTGCGACCTGCCGCCGGATCAGATCTCCGCAATCAAGGCCGCTCCGGGCCTCGAAGTGCAGAGCTCGACCATCTGGAACCACCGCATTTCCACGTTCAACACGCAGAACCCGGTTCTTGCCAACCCGCTGGTCCGTCGCGCGATGACGCATTCGATCGACCGTCAGGCGATCGTGGAAGCACTGTGGGCTGGACAGACTGTTGTTCCAGCCGGCCTTCAGTTCGACTCCTTCAAAACATCCAACATGTATGTCGAAGGCTGGGCTGCTCCGGAATTCAACCCGGAGCTTGCTCGCAAGCTTCTCAAGGAAGCCAACTACAAGGGCGACGCGATCCCGTATCGCCTTCTCAACAACTACTACACCAACCAGACTGCAAACGCGCAGATCATGGTCGAGATGTGGAAGCAGGTTGGCCTCAACGTCGAGATCCAGATGAAGGAAAACTGGGCACAGATCCACGATCCTGCAGGCGTCAAGGGTGTGCGCGACTGGTCGGCTTCCAACTCGATCAACGATCCGATCACGCCACTCGTCGTCCAGTTCGGACCAAACGGCGAAGCGCAGCAGAAGAAGGACTGGACGAACGAGGAGGTCAACAAGCTTTCCGTCATCATGGAAACCTCGACCGACCGCGCCCAGCGCCACAAGGCTTTTGCCCGTATGCTGGAAATCTGCGAGCGCGAAGACCCGGCCTATCAGGTCCTGCACCAGAACGCCGTCTTTACCGGCATGAAGAAGTCTCTGAAGTGGAAGGCAGCACCTGCCTTCGCCATGGACTTCCGTACAGCCAACTGGAACGCCTGATCGTTCTGATGTCTCACGCCGGCCGCGAAAATCGCGGCCGGCGCATCTGCTTATAAAATGGAGGTGCGTTCCATGGTGAAAAACCTTGTGGAACTGCGCGGCCTGAAGGTCGCTTTCGACGGCGTTCAGGTACTGCATGGTATCGATCTCGATATCGCCCGCGGAGAGGCGATCGGCCTTGTGGGTGAATCCGGATGCGGCAAGTCCGTCACCTGGCTCGCGGCACTCGGGCTTTTGCCCGGAAAAGCAACGGTCAGCGGATCAGTCCGCGTCGACGGACAGGAAATCCTCGCACAGCCACGACACGTGCTCGAAGGCGTACGCGGCAAGCGGATCGCAATGATCTTTCAGGATCCGTCCAGCTCGCTCAATCCGGTTCTGCGCGTCGGTCGCCAGATCACAGAAGCACTGGCGATCCATCGCGGCCTTCACGGGGAGGCGGCAAAAGCCGAAGCGCTGCGGCTTCTCGACATGGTCGGCATTCCGGATGCACGCCGGCGCATCGATCTCTTTCCCCACGAATTCTCCGGCGGCCAGTGTCAGCGCGTGATGATCGCCATGGCACTTGCCGGCGAGCCGGATCTTCTCGTCGCGGACGAGCCGACAACGGCTCTCGATGCCACGATCCAGGCGCAGATCCTCGATCTTCTGATCGCATTGCGCGCCGAAACCGGCATGGCGACGATTTTTATCAGCCATGATCTGGGCGCCGTCTCGCAGGTCTGCGAGCGCGCCTGCGTCATGTATGCCGGCCGTATCGTGGAGCAGGGGACGATCCAGGCCCTGTTCGACAACCCGCGCCATCCTTATACGCGCGGTCTCTTCGATGCCATTCCGCGTCTGGATGGCCCGCGCGAACGATTGATCCCCATTCCGGGGACCGTTCCCAATCCACGCGACCTCCCGGAAGGCTGCGCCTTCTCGCCACGCTGTTCGCATGCCGCAATCGACTGTCGCACCCGCATGCCGGTTCTTTCGGCAACGGACGACGGGCGGCTTTTGTCCTGTCACCATCCCGTCGGTTCCCATCCTCCGATCGGCGTCACGCATCCGGTTGGGGCTCGCGTTCTGGAGGCGCTGTCATGAGCGAGCACTTCAAAACGCCGCTCATCGAAGCGAAAGGTCTCGTCAGAACCTACGAGGTTCGCCAGGGCATGTTCGGACGGGCGACACCGGTCCGCGCCGTCGATGGGATCGATCTCAGGGTCATGCCCGGAGAGACGCTCGGCATCGTCGGCGAGTCCGGTTCCGGCAAGTCCACGCTCGGCCGCATGCTGCTGGGTATCGATCCGCCGCAGGAAGGGCATGCTCTCTTCGAAGGCAAGCCGATGCCGAAGCTTGCAACGCCAGAATGGCGTGCATTGCGGGCAAAAATGCAGTTCGTCTATCAGGATCCGCTGGCAGCGCTCGACCGCCGTCTGACGATTGCCGAGCAGATCGGCGAGCCGCTCGCCATCCACAACCTCGTGCCGAAGCCCCATCGGGAAACGCGCGTCGCCGAGCTGATGTCGGCTGTGGGACTGAGACCGGATCAGGCCGGGCGCTATCCGCACGAGCTTTCGGGTGGTCAGCGTCAGCGCGCCGTCATTGCGAGGGCGCTTGCGTCGCGGCCGAAGCTTCTGGTTTGCGACGAACCAGTTTCGGCGCTCGACGTGTCGATCCAGGCGCAAGTGGTCAACATGCTGCGCGACCTGCAGGAGAAAAACCACATCGCCATGGTGTTCATCAGCCATGACCTGAAAGTGGTGCGCAATATCGCCGACCGCGTCGCCGTCATGTATCTCGGCCGTATCGTCGAGGAGGCGTCCTCGGACGTCATCTTCAAGACGCCGCTGCATCCCTATACCAAGGCGCTGGTGTCCAGTGTGCCGGTGCCGGGCAAGCTGCTTCAAGGCCGCGTCATCCTGCAGGGAGAGCCGCCGAACCCTGCCAACCGCCCATCCGGCTGTGCCTTCCATCCCCGCTGCCCGCTCGCCGCCGATATCTGCCGCACCAGCGTGCCGCAGCTTCTGTCGGTTGCCGACGGCCGAACCGCGGCCTGTCACATGGTGACCCGCGCCGAGGCGTCGGTCGCGGCCTAAAGGAATTCCCGATGTTTCGTTTCGCTTCCATCCGCCTTCTTCGCGCGCTCATCACCATCCTTGCCGTCATCACCTTTGCCTTCGTCGTGTTGCGGCTGTCGGGTGATCCGGCCCAGGTCATGCTTGGTCCCGATGTTCCGCAAGAATCCGTCGATGCCTTCCGCAAGGCCTGGGGCCTCGATCAGCCGCTGTGGATCCAGTACCTCTCCTATATCCGGGCGATCTTCACCGGCGATTTCGGCGTCTCCATGCGTGACAAGGCCTCGGCCATGCAGCTGGTGATCGAGCGCATTCCGGCAACCCTTCAGCTGACGATCCCGGCGCTGTTCCTGAAGGTCGTGATCGGCATCCCGGCCGGCGTCTATGCGGCCCTGCATCGCCAGAGCGCGATCGATCGCGGCGTTATTCTGGCTGCCATTTTCGGCTTCACCATTCCGTCCTTCGTCATGGGCCTGCTTCTGGTGCTGATCTTTTCGATCACGCTCGGGCTGCTTCCATCCGGTGGGCAGGACACGTGGCAGCACGGCATCCTGCCGACGCTGACGATGAGCATCGGCGGTATCGGCATTCTCGCGCGCTTTTCGAGAAGTGCGATGATCGAGGTGATGGGCCAGCCCTATATCCGCACGGCTTCTGCCAAGGGGATGAAGTGGCAGGATGTCGTCTGGAAGCATGCGCTGCCGAATGCGGCAGTTCCCATCGTCACCATCGTCGGGTTCATGGTCGGCACGTTGATCGCCGGCGCGGTCGTGGTGGAATCGATCTTCTCCTGGCCCGGCATCGGTCGCCTGCTCGTCGTCTCGGTCAGCAACCGGGATCTCGCTGTGGTCCAGTGCATCCTGCTCCTGGTCGCCGCAACCATGGTCGTGTCGAACCTTATCGTCGACCTGCTGTACGGCTTTCTCGATCCACGGCTTCGCGCCCAGAGCGCTCACTAGAGAGGAGGCCGGTCATGACTGTTACTGATATCGCCCGCCCACAATCACCCAACCTGTCTCTCTTCACCCGCTTCATCAAGCAGGTCCGCAAGGTTCCGTTCTCCGTTTCCTTCGGCATCGTCTGGCTGATCGGGATGGTCCTGGTTGCCGTGTTCGCAGATGTCATCCGCCCCTATGGCATTACCGCCATGGATCTGCGCGCCCGTCTGTCGCTGCCGGGCAATCCCGCGCATCTGCTGGGTACGGATGAGCTGGGGCGCGATGTCCTGTCGCGCCTGCTTCAGTCGATCCGTGTGTCGCTGGCGATCGCCTTTGGTGCAACGATCATCTCCGCCGTGTTCGGTACCGTGCTCGGCTTTGCCGCGGCAAAGTTTCGGGGCGCGGTCGAGCATTTCGTCCTGGTTCTTGCCGATTTCCAGGCGGCCCTGCCGTTCCTCATCATGTCGCTCGCCGTGCTTGCCTTCTTCGGTTCGTCGATGCCGCTTTTGATCGGTCTGATGGGCTTTTACGGCTGGGAGCGCTATGCCCGTATCGCCCGCGGCCTCGCGATTTCGGCAAGCGCGCAAGGCTATGCGTCTGCCGTGGTGCAGCTCGGCGCCACGCCTGGACGCGTCTATCTTCACCACATCCTGCCGAACGTTGCTTCGACCCTAATCGTCTCGATGACGCTGACTTTTCCGGAAATCATCCTGATGGAAAGCGGGCTTTCGTTTTTGGGGCTCGGCGTGCAGCCGCCGGAAACGAGCCTTGGCAACATGGTGGGCTTCGGCCGCGAATACCTGACGCGGGCGCCGTGGATCATGCTGGCGCCGGCCTTCGTCATCATGGTGACGACGCTTTCCATCTCGCTCGTCGGCGACTGGCTGCGCGACAAGCTCGATCCGACCCTTCGCTGATCACACTTCAGGAGACCACAATGACGAAGATCACCGGCCACCGGGGAGCCCGCAATCTCTGGCCCGAAAACTCTCTGACCGGCTTTCGCAACGTGCTCGATCTCGGTGTGGATGCGATCGAATTCGACGTGCATCTGACCGATGCCGGCGAACTGGTCGTGATCCACGACGCGACGCTCGATCGCACGACGGACAAGAGCGGTCCCGTCCGCTCGCTGACACCTGACATGCGCGGCGAAACGCATCTCTCCGGTTCTGATGACACGGTGCCGACATTGGCCGACGTTCTCGCCGTCCTGGCGGAATCCGAGGGCAAGCAGTTGCATGTGGAAATCAAGTCCGACGAAGCACAGCAACCCTATCCGGGCATCACCGAAAAAGTCGTGGCCGAAATCGAGCGGTTCGGTCTGGCGGAGCGCTGCCATCTGACCTCCTTCGATCTTTCCGTTCTTGAGGAATGCCGGCGTGTTGCTCCTGATATTGCGCGCCTCGTATCGGTGAATGCGGCATGGGCCGAGAAGCAGGATGGCCTTGAACGCTTCCTTGAGAAGGTCGACGGCCTCGCCGATATCGTTGCCATCCACCACGAGCTGATGGATGCCGAATGGCAGCTTATCACCCGCAAGCTTCCAATCGAAAACCTTTGCGTCTGGACCCTGAACGACGAGGCGCTGATCCGGCGCTGGCTCGAACGGGGCATCGGTCACCTGACCTCCGACAGCCCGGACCTCGCACTCAAGCTGAGACGCGAAACCCAGTTCCAATCCGAACCTGCCTGAAAAGGAATACGACAATGAGCAACATCATCGGCACAGGCTTCAATGCCGGCTCCACCAATGGAGAGCTTGAAAGCCTAGAAAAGGAACTTCGCATCCTGAGCGAGATCGGCGTCGATACCGTCGAACTCGGCCTGACCAGCCTCGATCTCATCGCTGGCGGACGCATCATCGAAGAGCGCGCCGATCGGCTTGTGGCGCTGACAAAGCAGTTCGACTTCCGCTACACGGTTCATGGCCTCGTCTCCTCGAACTTCATGGAGCCGGAAACCTGCCGCTACCAGCTCGACGCCGCCAAGGCGCTTGCGCAGATCTGCGATCGGATCGGTGCCGGCATCCTGGTGCAGCACGGCGGTAACCTGCGCGCCGAGCAGATCATGGAGCGTGCCGAGGCCGACGCCCGCGAACGCGAAGCGCTGTTCGAACTTGCCGAATTCTGCAAGCCTTACGGTGTCCGGGTAGCATTCGAAAACATCTTCACCACGGAGCCCGGCCAGTATCGCCAGACACCGACCCAGATCGCCGAAACGGTCAAAACCATCGGACATCCGAACCTCGTGGCATTGATCGACTTCAGCCACGCCTATATCGAGTCGACCTATCGCGGCCTGAACTTCCGCGAGGAGCTGCGGGCCATGGCGTCTGTCGCCGGCCATCTGCATGTTCATGACAGCTTCGGCCGCCCACAGGCTTTCTACAAGGGTTTCCACGTGCAGGAAAACACTGCGCTCGGCATCGGCGATCTGCACATGCCGCTCGGCTGGGGCGACATCGACTGGGAAGATATCTTCTCCGAACTCACCTTCCTGCCCGGCACCGTGCTGATGATGGAAATCGGACGCCGCTACCATGCCGAACAGCCTGCGAGTCTGGAACGGGCGAAAGGCCTTATGGCCCTAAACGACCGCACCGCAGCTATCGCGGCAGAATAACGTCGAAAGGGGCGGGGGAGGGACACTTCCCCGCTCTGGCCTTTTGAGGTCTGCCCTCAGGGAACGGTAAGTTCCAGATTGAGACGGCCGGACGCGCCATCGAGATGATCGCGCATGGCGCTGCGTGCCCGGGATGCGTCGCGGGCCGCAATCGCATCGCGGATTGCCACATGCTCGGCGATCGTCACTTCCACGATCTCTTCAAGCACGGCCTTCGCCCTCGCGGCGTTGATGGTGAGCTGGATGCGCTCGGCGATGAAGCCGATGAACTGGATGAAATAATCGTTGCGGGTGGCAGCCGCGACCGCACGGTGGAAGGCGAGATCGGCAGCGATGCCTTCCTCGGTCCATTTGGCAGCACCGGTCATCTGAGCCAGAACCTCGTCGAGACGCTTCAGATCATCAGGCGTATGGCTGACGGCCGCAAGCGCTGCCGCCTCGACTTCGAGCGCCAGACGCAGCTGAAACAGGTCTCGGAAATTCTCGGGATCGGACAGGTCGGCCGGCTCGACGCGGATCATCTGTCGACGATCCATTTCCGTTGCAAAGGCACCGACGCCCTGGCGTGTCTCCACCAGTCCTTCATTGCGCAACTGTGCAATGGCTTCGCGCACGACCGATCTGCTGACGCCGAATGTCTGGGCAAGCAGATGTTCGGTCGGCAGCTTTTCTCCGGACGCGATCCGTCCCTCGACGATCTCGCGTCCGATTTCCGCGGCGATCCGGGCCGGTAGATGCGCGTTGCGCCTGATCTGGTTGAAATCCGTCAAAGCCAAGGCCGCCTTCCTGTTCCGGATGGTTTCTACGACTCTGCCGATAAATTCAACTGGCATCCTGGGTTCATCACGAGGTCGGGATCGATCGCCCGTTTGATCGCAGTCAGCAACCTGCGTTTTACCTCGGGCAGTCTGGTTTCGAAATCCATCTGCTTCAGGCGGCCGATGCCGTGTTCGGCGCTGATGCTGCCGGCATATTGGTCCACCACCTCATTGAGCACGGTCTTCGACCGATAGATCCGTTCAGCTTTGTCCGCTGCCGAAAGATCCGAAGGCGGCAAACAGTTGAGATGAACATTGCCATCGCCGACATGTCCGTAGGACACGCAGATGCAATCGGGCAGGGCGGCATGGATCGCGTCTTCCGCATCACGGACGAAGGCCGGCAGTTGCGACAGTGGCACGGAGACATCGCTTCGCATATGTGCGCCCCGCTTTGCCTGTCCCTCGTTCATGCCCTCGCGGATCAGCCAGAGGTTTTTTGCCTGCGCCTGAGAGGATGCGAGTGTCCCGTCGAGGACGAGACCGTCCTCCATCACGCCTTCCAGAAAGCGCTCCATCAGGTCCTGGATGTCGACAAGGCCGCATCCGGATATCTCCATCAGGACATAGGCCGGATAATCGCCCGACATCGGCAACGGCAGGTCGGGGATCGCTTCTCTCGCGAGCGTCAAGGCGAGAGGCGGCATGAATTCAAAGGCCGACATCAGATCGCAGCAATCCCGGCGCGCCCGCCGGAAAAGGGTAATCACGTCCTCGAGTGAGGCAAGGCCGAGCAGCGCAGTCGCAACCTGATCGGGGTAGGGGGTAAGCTTTACCGAGACAGCGGTGATGATCCCGAGCGTGCCCTCGGCGCCGATGAACAGTTGCTTGAGGTCAATGCCGCGGTTGTCCTTGCGCAGGGTCGAGAGCCCGTTGAGGATCGAGCCGTCGGGCAGCACCACCTCAAGCCCGAGCACAAGCTCGCGGGTCATGCCGTAGCGCAGCACGTTGATGCCGCCGGCATTGGTCGAGACGTTGCCGCCAATCCGGCAGCTGCCCTGCGCGCCAAGCGCAAGCGGAAAGAACATCGCCTTGTCGGCGATCGCGTCCTTGAGTTCGGAGAGGATGCACCCGGCCTCGACCACGGCGGAAAAGTCATCTGCGTCGATATTGCGGATCGCGCTCATCCGCTCCAGGCTGATCACGACCTGGCGTACCGGATCATCAGGTATGCCGCCGAGCACGAGGCCGGTATTGCCGCCCTGCGGAACGATCGCCAGGTTCAGCGCGCGACAGGCCTTTACACAGGCGGCGACGTCCTGCGTCGAGCGGGGCCGGAGAACTGCAACGGCGCTGCTGGAAACGTCGCCGTGCCAGTCGCGGCAGTAGCGCGCAATCTCGGTCTCGTCGCGGATCACGATATCGCTGCCCAACGAGGCGGTCAGCGAAAGCGCCGGGCTATCCTCAAGATCCAATGCCATGATGTCTCTCCCTTGGGCTCATCCGTCCGCTCTTTGGAAAGGCGCGGCTTCTTGATAACCTCTTTTTCACCCGGTAAGGCTGGACAAACCATATAAGGTTATCAGACAACCGTACAAGAAAAATCATGCCGGGTTCGCAACGCTCTGCGAACTCTTCGGAAAAGGGAGGTTCCATGCATATCTTGATTATCGGCGCGGCCGGAATGGTCGGGCGCAAACTCATGACGCGGCTGCTTCGGGAGGGAGCGGTCGGTGGCCATGCGATTGAAAAACTGACGCTGGTCGATGTGGTCAGTCCGGAAAAGCCAGAAACGGCCATAGCGGTCGACAGTTTTGCGGTGGACCTGTCGACGCCGAGCGTTGCCGAAACCCTGGTCGAAGGTCGCCCGGATCTGATCTATCACCTCGCGGCCATCGTCTCGGCCGAAGCCGAACTCGATTTCGACAAGGGTTACCGGATCAATCTCGACGGCACGCGCTATCTGTTCGATGCGATCCGCCTGGCCCACCAGGCTGACGGCTACAAGCCGCGCGTGGTCTTTACATCGTCCATCGCCGTGGTCGGCGCGCCCTTGCCGCCGTCGATCCCGGATGATTTCCACCTGACGCCGCTCACCAGCTACGGCACCCAGAAGGCGATATCCGAACTGTTGTTGGCAGACTATTCGCGTCGCGGCTTTTTCGATGGCATCGGCATCCGCCTGCCCACCGTCTGCATCAGACCGGGCAAGCCGAACAAGGCCGCATCCGGCTTCTTTTCCAATATCCTGCGCGAACCGCTGATCGGCGAGGAGGCCATTCTGCCGGTGCCGGAAAGCACCCGTCACTGGCACACGTCGCCGCGCTCGGCGGTGGGGTATCTTGTTCACGCAGCGGATCTCGATCTGGCGCAGCTTGGATCGCAGAGAAGCCTTTCGATGCCAGGCGTCAGCGCCACGGTCGGCGATCAGATCGAAGCACTGCGGCGGATCGCGGGCGACAAGGCGGTTAGCCTCATCCGGCGCGAGCCGAACGAGATGATCATGAAGATGGTCGCAGGCTGGGCACCGGGTTTCGAGGCAAAACGCGCGATCGAACTGGGGTTTACGGCCGAGAAGAACTTCGACGAGATCATCCAGGTTCATATCGAGGATGAACTTGGAGGGAAGCTGCAATGACTGTCGCAAACCCCTCGGAAAAGATTGCCTTCCTCGGAACAGGTCTGATGGGTGCGCCGATGGCGCGCCGGCTGCTTCAGGCGGGATATTCTCTCACCGTCTGGAACCGCAATCCGGATAAGGCCAAGGCGCTCGAGAGCAATGGCGCGACGGTCGCGCCGTCTCCGGCAGAGGCCGTCGATGGCGCCTATATCGTCATCACCATGCTGACGGATGGCAAGGTCGTCGGCGACGTGCTGTTCGAAAGCGGTTGTGCCGAGCGTCTGGCTGCCGGCGCCAAGGTGATCGACATGAGTTCAATTGCCCCTGCCATTGCCAAGGAGCATTCAGCAAAGCTTGAGGAATTGGGCATTGCCCATGTGGATGCGCCGGTGTCCGGTGGTGTCGTCGGTGCCGAGGCTGGCACGCTGGCGATCATGGCGGGCGGCGATGCGGATGTGGTCGCAAGCCTCCACGACATATTTTCGGCAATGGGCCGGGTAACGCATGTGGGTCCCAGCGGCGCGGGACAAATCTGCAAGCTCGCCAACCAGCAGATCGTTGCGGTCACGATCGGCGCGGTGGCCGAAGCCATGATCCTTGTCGAAGCCGGTGGCGCTTCCCGCGAAGCCTTCCGCAACGCAATCCGCGGCGGTTTCGCCGACAGTCGCATCCTCGAAATTCATGGTCGCCGCATGGTCGAGCGGACGTTCGAGCCGGGTGGCACGGCAAAGAACCAGTTGAAGGATCTCAACGCCGTCATGGACGTTGCCGACGCCCTTTCCCTCACGCTGCCTTTGACCAGTGGAGTGAGGGCGGAGTTCACGGATTTCGTCGAGGACGGCGGCGGGCCGCTCGATCACAGCGGATTGCTCCTTCATCTCGAAAAGCTGAACCCGTAGTTCTTTCGAAAGGCTTGACCCGGCTGGCTGAGGCGATACCTGATAGGCTGTCGATTGAAACGAAGCGCTGAGGGGGATGCTTTTGTCAAAAGATACCGGGGAAAAGACCCAGGCCTGGAAAGCTCTTGCCGAGCGGGAGCTGAAGGCTTCACCTGACACGCTGGTCTGGCACACGGCGGAAGGGATCGACATCAAGCCGCTCTATACGGCAGACGATCTCGACGGCATCTCGCATCTCGATACGATGCCTGGGATCAAGCCTTTCGTGCGCGGTCCGCGTGCAACCATGTATGCCGGTCGACCCTGGACGATTCGCCAATATGCCGGTTTTTCGACGGCGCAGGCTTCCAATGCCTTTTACCGGCGTAATCTGGCTGCCGGCCAGAAGGGCTTGTCCGTCGCCTTCGACCTTGCCACCCACCGCGGCTACGACAGCGACCACCCGCGCGTCGAGGGCGATGTCGGCAAGGCCGGCGTCGCGATCGACTCGGTCGAGGACATGAAGATCCTGTTCGACGGCATTCCGCTGAAAGACATGTCCGTGTCGATGACCATGAACGGTGCGGTGATCCCTATCCTTGCCTCTTTCATCGTCGCCGGCGAGGAACAGGGTTGCGAGCGCTCGCAGCTTTCGGGCACCATCCAGAACGACATCCTCAAGGAGTTCATGGTCCGCAACACGTATATCTATCCGCCCGAACCCTCGATGCGGATCGTTGCGGACATCATCGAATACACCGCAAGAGAAATGCCGCGCTTCAACTCGATCTCCATTTCCGGCTATCACATGCAGGAGGCGGGTGCGACGCTGGTCCAGGAACTGGCCTTCACGCTCGCCGACGGTCGCGAATATGTGCGTGCCGCGATCGCCAAGGGCCTCGATGTCGACGAGTTCGCCGGACGTCTTTCCTTCTTCTTCGCCATCGGCATGAACTTCTTCATGGAGGCGGCGAAGCTGCGCGCCGCCCGTCTTCTATGGTCGAGGATTATGGAAGAGTTCGCGCCGAAGAAACCGGGATCGCTGATGCTGCGCACCCACTGCCAGACTTCCGGCGTCTCGCTGGCCGAGCAGGATCCCTACAACAACGTCATCCGCACGGCGTACGAGGCAATGTCGGCCGTGCTTGGCGGCACCCAGTCGCTGCACACCAACGCGCTCGATGAAGCGATGGCGCTGCCGACCGAATTCTCCGCCCGCATCGCGCGCAACACGCAGCTGATCCTCGCCCACGAAACCGGCGTCACCAAAGTCGTCGATCCGCTCGCCGGCTCCTACTATGTAGAAAGCCTGACCAGCGAGCTCGCGGAAAAGGCCTGGGCCCTGATCGAGGAGATCGAGGCGCTCGGCGGCATGACCAAGGCCGTCGCCGACGGCCTTCCGAAGCGTCTGATCGAGGAGGCCGCAACACTGCGCCAGGTCAAGGTCGACCGCGGCGAGGAAATCATCGTCGGCGTCAACAAATACAGGCTTGAAACAGAAGACGATATCGACATCCTCGCCATCGACAATACGGCCGTGCGCAACGGCCAGATCGAGCGGCTGGAAGACGTGCGCCGCAAGCGCGATCCGCAAAAGGTGGCAACGACGCTTGCAGCCCTTGGCGACGTCGCGACGTCGGGCCGCGGCAATCTTCTGGCGGCTGCGGTCGAGGCAGCGCGCGCGCGTGCCACGGTCGGTGAGATGTCGGACGCGATGCGCAAGGCGTTCGGCGATCATGCGGCCGTGCCTGACGTGGTCAGCGATATCTATGGCCCCGCCTATGAGGGCGACCCGGAATACGAGACGCTGACGAAGCGCCTTGCCGAATACACATCGTCCAATTCCAAGCCGCGGATCATGGTCGCAAAGCTTGGCCAGGACGGCCACGATCGTGGCGCAAAGGTCATCGCCTCGGCCTTCGGCGATATCGGCTTCGAGGTTCTGGCCGGCCCGCTGTTCCAGACTCCGGACGAAGCTGCGGATCTGGCGATAAAGCAAAAGGTCCAGGTGGTCGGCATGTCGTCGCTGGCCGCCGGTCACAGGACGCTTGCCCCGCAACTGGTCGAGGCGCTCAGGCGCAAGGGTGCGAAGGATACCATTGTGGTAGTCGGCGGCGTCATTCCGCGACAGGACTACGACTACCTCCTCCAAAACGGCGTCGCTGCCGTGTTCGGGCCCGGTACAAACGTCCTCGATGCCGCCAACGCCGTGATCGATCTCCTTGAAGGGAAGCGCAGAAATGTGTGAGGAACGATGATCGGGAAGCTCAATCACGTGGCAATCGCGGTGCCGGATCTGGTAGCGGCAGCCGATCAGTATCGCGGCCTCGGCGCTTCGGTCTCCGCACCGCAGGATTTGGCCGAGCACGGCGTGACCGTTGTCTTCGTCGAACTGCTCAACACCAAGATCGAGCTTCTCCACCCCTTCGGAGAGACGTCACCGATCACGAGCTTTCTGGACAAGAACCCGTCCGGCGGCATCCACCACCTGTGCTTCGAGGTCGACGACATTAAAGCCGCCTCCGCAAGGATCGTCGAGACGGGCGCACGGATTCTGGGCGATGGTCAGCCGAAGATCGGCGCACACGGCAAACCGGTGATCTTCGTTCACCCCAAGGACTTCCAGGGCGCGCTGATCGAGTTCGAGCAGGCCTGACGGGTAACTGTTGGCTGCCTGCGAGCGCCACCCAACGCAACGAACCAATCGAGATCACGCGCCGAACTTGGCGCAGTCGCTCAGATCGAAGCGGGGATCTCCTGAAGCCATGGGTGGCGTTCTTTGTCCGAGACCATGTAGCGGGCAATATCGTCGGCGTAGCTTGCGGTGAGGTCGAGATCATCCCAGCCGTTGAGGAGCTTGGTGCGCCAGACGGGCTCTATCTCGAAGCGGAAGACACGGTTGGCGAGTCGGATCTCGCAGGTGTCGAGATCGACAAAGGCACGGTTCTGGCCATTTTCGAGCAGGGAAAGAATAGTCTCCGCATCCTCTTCGGTCACCCGCGCCGGCAAGAGGCCGTTGTTGACCGAGTTCGATGCGAAGATGTCGCCGAAGCTCGGTGCGATGACACAGCGAAAACCGTAGTCGACAAGCGCGTAAACGGCCGCCTCTCGCGAGGAACCTGCGCCAAAATTCCGCCGTCCAACAAGGATTTCGGCGCCTGCGCGGGCAGGGTTGTTCAACGGGAAATCCTGGATCGGATTTCCTTCTCCGTCGAAGCGCATGTCGTAGAGAAGATACTGGCCGTATCCCTCCGATCGCGAGCGCTTCATGAAGCGTGCCGGGATCAGCTGATCGGTATCGACGCTTGCAAAAGGCAGTGGCGCTGCTTTTGCGTCGAGGGTCTTGAACGGTCTCAACTGCGGCCTCCCATCAGATCTCGAACATCGGTCAGGCGCCCGGTCACAGCTGCTGCAGCGACCATGGCCGGCGACATCAGGTGCGTGCGCGACTTCGGGCCCTGTCGGCCTTTGAAATTCCGGTTGGTAGTGGAGGCGCAGCGTTCGCCGGGCGGAACAAGATCACCGTTCATGCCGACACACATCGAGCAGCCGGAATCGACCCATTCCAATCCTGCATCGACGAAGATCCGGTCGAGGCCCTCTTGCTCGGCCTGGTGTTTCACAAGCGACGAGCCTGGTGACACGAGGCCTGGAACCGCAGATTTGCGGCCGGAAAGAACGGCAGCGGCGGCTCTGAGGTCTTCGATGCGGCTATTGGTGCAAGAGCCGATGAAGACGCGGTCCACCGGAATATCCGTCAACGGCATGCCGGGTCTCAGTCCCATATAGTCGATCGCTTCGCGTGTATGGGCCGCGCGTGACTCGTCGGTCATCGCGTCCGGCATGGGTACCGCGGATGTGATCGGCAGCGCGTCCTCGGGGCTGATCCCCCAGGTGACGACAGGTGCAATCTCGCTGCCGTCAATCACCAGCTCGCGCTCGAAGGAGGCGTCGCCGTCGCCGCGCAGGGAAAGCCAGGCTTCCGCTGCTCGCTCGAAGAGATCGCCCTTCGGTGCGAGCGGCCGGTGGCGCAGGAAGTTCACGGTCGTCATGTCGGGGGCGATAAGGCCGCAGCGCGCGCCGCTCTCGATCGAAAGGTTGCAGAGTGTCAGGCGACCTTCCATCGACAACCCCTCGACCGCCGAGCCGGTATATTCGATCGCATGGCCCTGGGCGCCATCGGCACCGATCGCGGCGATCATCGCCAGAGCCATGTCCTTGGCGGTGATACCGGGCCCGAGCTTGCCATCGAAGCGGACCCGCATCGATTTCGGTTTTTTCTGCCACAGGGTCTGGGTCATCAAGACATGCGCCACTTCCGATGCGCCGATGCCGAACGCGATTGCGCCGAAAGCGCCATGCGTCGAGGTGTGGCTGTCGCCGCACACGATTGTGGCGCCGGGCAGCGTGATCGCCTGCTCCGGGCCGACCACATGGACGATGCCCTGGCGCGGGTCGTTTAGTCCGAAGATGCGGACATCGTTGGCAAGACAGTTCTCCTCCAGCTGGGTGATCATCCCAGCGATGGCGGCATCGATCTTCGAAATGTCGCGTATCCGCGTCGGCGCGTAATGATCGACGATGCCGAAGGTGAGGTCTGGCCTCGAAACCCGCGCGTTCTTGTCCTTCAGCTTGTTGAAACCGTGGAACGATCCTTCGTGAACCAGGTGCCGATCGATGAACAGCAACTGCTGACCATCGCTCTGCGATGCGATCACGTGGTTCTGCCAGATCCTGTCGAACAGTGTCTGTGGACGGTGTTCCCTCAGCATTATCAACTCCTCAAGGCCCGCGAAGGCCCTCAAAATCTGTATTGAGATTAATACAGATTCAATTTGCAAATCAAGCGATGATGACAGACGATCCGAAGCGTTCGAATTCTCCTGAAGGGTGATGCATGTTTTCTCCTCAATGCCTTGAAGGCCGCGTCGCCATCATCACCGGCGCGGGCGGCGATATCGGGCGGGCGATCGCCAAGAGGTTCGCCTCGGCTGGCGCAAGCGTCGCGATGCTCGATCTCGACGCCGTTCCACCCGATGGCTTTGAGCCGGATCGCTGCCTTGCAATTCCATGCGATGTTGCCGATCCGGCTTCGGTCGAGGCCTGCATCGACGCGGTCGCGAGCCGCTTTGGCCGTATCGACATTCTCGTCAACAACGCCGCAACCGAAACGCCGCTTGGCACCGTCTGCGACATCCCGTTCGAAAGCTGGCGCAAGACACTGGATGTCAATCTCACGGGCGCCTTCCTGATCTGCAAATTCGGCGTGCCGCATCTCGCTAAACAGGGCGGGGTCATCCTCAATATCGCGTCCCAGCTCGGACATGTGACGACGCCCGGGCGAGCCGCCTATTCGGCGAGCAAGGCCGGTCTGCATTCGCTCACCCGCAGTCTCGCGCTCGATCACGCCGACCAGGGCATTCGTGCCGTCAGTCTGTCGCCAGGAGTTGTGCTGACGAGCCGCGTCACCCGACAGGCCGGCAGCGAGGCGGCGGTCATCGAAGCGCTTGCTCCGCTTCATCCGATCGGCCGGATCGGCACACCGCAGGAAATCGCCGCGACGGCGCTTTTTCTCGTTTCGGACGAGGCAAGCTTCATCACCGGCACCGACGTGCTGGCCGACGGCGGCTATACGGCGCGGTAGTTCACGACGCATGGGTCTGATCGGCAAGCCAGCGGACATAGTCTGCGCAGGCCTCGTCCGGCGCCATGAAGCGGAAGCCGAAATCCGTTTCGAATTTTTCGGCCGAGACCGGATGGCGACGTCGGGAGAGATCGTCGTTGAAGGCGATCGCGCTGTCGCTGCCATCTGCCTTTCCGTCAGCATAGCGCCAGCCGGGATAGGCTTCCGCCAAATGCGCACTGAGGCGGCTCACATGCCAGGTTTCGCCAACACTGAGATTGTAGAGATCGGACGGCAGGCTTTCCCGTGTTGCAAGCAGCGCCAGGGCTTTTGCTATGTCTCGGCTGCTCGTCCAGTCGCGGGCACCTCCTGCAGGCAGGAGAACATCCTCACCCGCCACCGCCTTGGCGGCGATCTGGAACGGCGGGCTCATTGTTTCGCGCACCCCCGTTTCATGCTCATGCGGCCCGAACA
Organism: Neorhizobium sp. DAR64860/K0K1; assembly: GCF_050500205.1. Lineage (NCBI taxonomy): Bacteria > Pseudomonadati > Pseudomonadota > Alphaproteobacteria > Hyphomicrobiales > Rhizobiaceae > Neorhizobium > Neorhizobium sp. DAR64860/K0K1. The sequence goes on from NZ_CP191458.1 coordinate 909,784, forward strand.
CCGCGGTGATGCGCGCCCGCACGGTGGACATGCCAAAACTCTTCCCCGCCTCGACAACCAGTCTTTCGCTGGCAAGCTTGGTAAAGCCGTAAAGCGTGGCGGGCATCGGGTTCGTCTCTTCGGTCACGGCTGCGCCATAGAAGGGCGCCGTGCCGTAGACGGCGGAGGAGCTCGGGTAGACGAAGCGGCGGATGCCGGCTTTTCGACCCTCCTCCAGCAGGATCGCGACCGAGACCGTATTGACGTCGAAGGCGTCGCTTGCCGATGCGATGGCACTCTTTGGCCCAAGCGTGATCGCCGCGGCATGGATGATGCAGGTAATGTCGTGGCGCGAGAGAATGTCGGCGATCGCCACGCGATCCCGCACGTCCGCCAATTCGACCGTGACACCCGGCTTTGCGGCGAAGGCTGCGGGAAGGGCGCGATCATTGAGGGCAACCACCGGTTCGCCCAAGGCATTCAGCACCTCGATCAGGTTCAACCCGAGGAAGCCACCGGCACCCGTTATCAGAATGCTCATCGAGTGTTACTCCTTCCAGATCTCATAGCTCTCGAGCGGCAAGATGGCCGTGATAGACGGCTTCAAGCGCCGTGCGGGGCGCGAGGTTGTCGCCTATCTGCCGGACGGGCACGGCAAGATGACGGAGCTGCTTAAAGAGAGACTGGTCCGCAAAATTGTGTTCGGCTGCCACGAGACCGGTGAACCCCATATGCAACTCACTCTCGCCGGTCGAAAGATCTTCGACCGCCAGGGTCTTGCCGTCGAAGGCTGTGACCTTCCGGAGCGTTGCGATCCTCACCTTTTTCTCGCGCAGCCGTTTCAGGTTTGCGAGTGTCGAGTAGATGGTCGTGCGCCAGGCGATGCCGCCGGCCGGCGAGAAGAACGTCACCTTTTTGCCGAGGTCGGCGAGATGTTCCGCAAGCGTCAGTGCGGCCCATTCGCCGGTGCGGTCGAACAGCGCCACGTCGCTTCCGAGGGCTGCCGGATCGTCCAGCGCCTCGACGATCGTGAAGGCCTTTCCGCCACCGGCAAATTCTGTGCGAACCGGCGTCGAACCGGTCGCCAGAAACACCGCATCGGCCGCAAAATCGGAAATCGATCCAGCATCGGCATGCTTGCCTGTTATCACCGTCACACCGAACCGATCCAGATCGGCAATCTGCTCTTCCATCAGCGTTCGGAACTCAGCGCGCTTCGGCATCTTCACCGCGTCGCGAAACTGCCCGCCGAGATCGTCCTGCTTTTCCCACAGCGTCACGATATGGCCGCGCTCCGCTGCCGTCCGGGCCGCCTCCAGTCCTGCCGGTCCGCCGCCGACCACGAGCAAGCGTTTGGGTTGTCGCGTGCCGGTCGTGGCAAGCTCCGGCCATACGCCTTCCAGCCCGGCACGCGGATTGACAAGACATCGGATCGGCAGGTTCTTTTCCAGCATCCCGGCGCAACCCTGATTGCAGGCAATGCAGGTGCCGATTTCGTTCATGCGGCCTTCGACCGTCTTGTTGACGATGGCCGGCTCGGCAAGGTGGGCACGCGCCATACCAACCGCATCCGCGCCACCGGCCGCAATGATCGCGTCGGCTTCCGCCAGTGTGTTGAACCGACAGACGGCGAAGACGGGTATGTCGTGGCCACGGCTGCGCAAAGCGATGCGGATCCGCGCCGGCAATGACCGGAATGGTTCCGGATCGATCGCCATGTCGGCCATTTGCGAAGCGAGCGAATAGGAGGCGTGATAGGCGGAGTGCGAGACATTGAAGAAGTCGATCTTCTCGGCCGCCGCAAGTGACACCGCGGTCCTCTCGGCCTGATCGATGGTGATCCCGCCCTCGACATACTCATCGCCACTGAGGCGAATGCCCAGACAGAAATCGCGACCGACTTCCGCGCGGACAGCCTGCAGGACCTCAAGCGGAAACCGCATCCGGTTTTCCGCCGAGCCGCCATACGCGTCGTCACGGTTGTTCGAAAGCGGTGAAAGGAACTGCTGCAGAAGATGGCCATGTGCCATCTGCAGCTCGATCCCCTCGAAGCCCGCCGCCATGAGATGGCGCGCGGTCAGCACATGCCCTTCGATCACCGCATCCATGTCGGCGCGATCCATCGGGCGTGGCGGCAGCGCGGATGTCGCCCACGCAATCGGCGATGGGCCCCAGGAGACCGTTCGCTCAAAATCGCCCTCAACCTGCCGGCCGAGATGGATGATCTGGCCAAGGATCCGCGCGCCTTCCGCTTTGACAGCCTCGGTAATCCTGCGGAACGGTTCGATACAGGCAGGGTCGAAGCCACAGACGGCCTGCGGCCGGCCAAGCGAGTTCGCGTGAACGCGGATGGATTCAAAGATGATCGCACCGACACCGCCCCTCGCACGTTCACGGTGATAGGCAAGGTGGCGCTCGCTCGGCAGGTGGTTTTCGCCGAAGTTCGTCGTATGCGCCGGAACGAGAATGCGGTTGCGAAACGTGAGATTGCCGACGGCAAGCGGCGCCATCGCATGTGAAAACTCGGTTTCCGCAAATCTCTCTTGCATCGCACAATCTCGCATGTTGCACTGCATATAGGCAAATACGTCTGCTGAGTGTTATATGGGCATTGACGAGATCTGTCAGCCGTTTTATACAAAACCTGTATTAAAAATAAGATAGATTGGGAGCTCACGTTGAGGCCGGCGACCGAACCCTTGAAGACTCAGAAGGTCTATCTTCTGCTGCGGGACAAGATCGTTTCGGGCGAGCTGAAGGCCGGCATGCGCCTGCCGAGCGAGCTTGCGCTGGCTGAGCAATACGGGGTTTCGCGGGTCACCGTCCGGCTCGCGCTCGATCTACTTTCCGCGGAAGACCTGGTCGACAAGCGGGTCGGGTCAGGCACCTATGTACGGGGCTCCAACTTTGCCCAGATGGCAACGGCGGACCTGTCGAATGCCTTTGCTCACCTCATTGAAATGGGGCGCACGACGGCGGTCAAGCTGATCTCTTTTGACTATATCGAGGCGCCCGAGAAGGTTGCCGAGGCGCTGCGGCTCGAAGACGACGAGCGGGTTCAGAAGTCGGTGCGTGTGCGCTCCTTCGACGACCTTCCCTTCTCCTATCTGACGGCCTACGTGCCCGAACGTGTCGGTCGAGAATATTCGCGTGAAGACCTTGCCCATATGGCTCTCCTTGAGCTGATGGAGAGAGCCGGCCTGCGTGCCGAAACGGCATGGCAGGAAGTCGGTGCGGTTCTCGCCAATCCGGAAGTGGCCGAGGCGCTTGGTATCGGTGTGGGCTCGCCCCTCATCGCGCTGACCCGCGTCGTCTACGGCAAGGGAGGGCGCGGCATGGAGTATCTCCAGGCTCTCTACCGTCCCGACAGATACAGCCTGCAAATGAACCTCGTACGCAAGGGCACTGAAGGGAGCCGGCACTGGAGCCCTACGTCCGAGGTCTACCGTAACGAGCGGGCATCCGGCCCCCGCAATCCTAAGAGGGTGGTGAAGGAATGAAGAAGCTCACGAACTCGGTCTCCCGGCGCACGGTGCTGAAAGTTGGCGGTGTCTCGGCGATGGTCCTTGCGGCACCCGGTCTCAGCCGGGCACAGGCGCCGACGGTCAAGATCGGCCTGCTGCAGCCGATGACCGGTGGCTTTGCCGGCGACGGCGATCTGGCACGGATCGGCGCGGAATATGCGATCAAGGAAATCAACGATGCCGGCGGAATCAAGTCGCTCGGCGGCGCCAAGCTCGAACTTCTGATCGGCGACAGCCGTTCGAATGCCGAAGCCGGCGCCCAGGCGACCGAACAGCTGAAGGCGGATGGTGCTGCGATCGTCGTCGGCGGTTTTGCCAGTGGCATTTCCATGACCGCAACCCAGGCCGCGGCCCGCTACGAGCTTCCCTTCATCATCGATTGCGCCGTCTCCGATGCACTGATGACCCGCAACCTGAAAAACGTCTTCCGTTTCAACCCGAGCTTCTCGATGGCGGCCGACGTCGCGCTGAAGAACCTCGTGACCATCAACGACGCTTCCGGCAAGGTGGCAAAGACTGTGGCGATCGTTCATGAAGACGGTCTTCTCGGCTCGGGTCTCGCCAAGCTGATGCAGGCTCGCCTGCCGGCCCTCGGCTTCGAAGTGGTCGAGGCGATCTCGCACCCGACACCGGCGCGTGACATGTCGAATGTGGTTCTGCGCCTACGTTCGCTGCAGCCCGACCTCATCATTCCCTCGCATTACTTCAACGAATTCGTGCTCTTCGCCCGCACACTGCAACAGCAGCGGGTCAAGCCGAAGGGGGGTATCTATGCTCTCTTCGGCGGTGCGGCTTCCAGCTACCGGTTCGTCAAGGAGTTCCCGGAAGCGGCTGAAGGCGTGATGGACGTCAACCACTGGGGCGATCCCAAGAACCCGACCAACGACAAGCTGATGCAGGCCGTTCAGGCCGCCGGCAAGTTCTACGCCTACAACGCGCCGATCAATTACTCGGTCGTCAAGGTCGCAGCGCAGGCGCTGGAATTTGCGAAGAGTGCCGAAAGCGGCGCGATCATCGAAGCCTTGCAGAAGAACGAGTTCGACAGCGGTGTGATGCCCTACGGCAAGTCGAAGTTCGATGCTACCGGCCAGAACGTCAACGCGCTTCCGCTCAATACCCAGGTTCAGGGCGGCCAGATCAAGGTCATCTATCCGGACAAGTTCGCCCAGGCCAAGCCCAAGTTCCCGGCCAACGGCTAATCCATACCCAGCGAGTGTGGCAGGCCCGGGGCGGCGTTTTTGTCCCGGGCCATTCCGGCAAGCCCTTCTTCGAAGGAACATCATGTATTCGCCGACAATCATTTTCGAAGCGTTGATGAACGGCCTGATGCTCGGTGCCGTCTATGCGCTGATCGCCCTCGGGCTTACCCTCATCTATGGCGTGCTGCACATCGTCAACTTCGCCCACGGCGCCTTGCTGACGGTCGCGATGTATCTCGTCTGGCTGGCCTCAGACAGGTTCGGCCTTGATCCCTACGTGGCCATCCTCGTCGTCACGCCTATGATGTTCGCGATCGGCTATTGTCTGCAGCGCTTCATTATCGGTCCGGCCAGCCGCGGCTCCGACAACGGCATATTGCTTGCCACCCTTGGTCTTTCGATCGTCATCCAGAACCTGCTTCTCGCCGGGTTCAATTCCGACACCCGCACGATTGCGACAGATTACGCGTTCGAGATCGTGCCGCTCGGTCCGCTCCTTCTCTCGCTGCCGAGAGTGATCGGGCTCGGAGTCTCGGTCGTGACCGCCGTACTTCTGTGGGCGATCCTCAACCGCACCGATATCGGCAAGGCGATCCGCGCCGTTGCCAAGGAAAAACTCGGGGCCAGCCTTGTCGGGATCAATGTCGCGCATGTCTATGCCATGACGTTTGCGATCGGCACCGCCTGCCTGGCGATTGCTGGCGGCCTGCTGATGCCCTCGTTCTATGTCAGCCCCACCACAGGGGCGGCCTTTGTTCTCGTCGCTTTCACCATTGTCGTTCTCGGCGGCATGGGATCGATCCCCGGCGCCCTGATCGGCGGCCTTCTGATCGGCGTCGTCGAAGCCATTTCCAGCCTCTTCCTCGGCGATAGCCTCGGCCAGATCGGTATCTTCCTTATTTTCATTCTCGTGCTTCTGGTGAAGCCCACCGGCCTGTTTGGAGCACGCGCATGAAGAAGAACTTCGAATTTATCGCGGCCCTTGCCTTTCTCGGCGTGGTCGGCATCGCCGCCATTGCCGGGCTGCCGGGCAATATTCTCAACCTCCTGATCTTCATGATGATCATCGCGCTGACGGCGCAGGGCTGGAATGTTCTCGGCGGCTATGGCGGGCTCTCCTCCTTCGGACACGCGGCCTTTTTCGGTACTGGCGCCTATACGACGACGATCCTGCAGACCAGCTTCGGCATCAATGCCTGGGTCGGCCTTGTCTGCGGCGTCATCCTCGGTGCGGCCGTCGGCGCCCTGATCGGCTTTCTGAGCTTCCGGGCAGGCCTAAAAGGATCCTATTTCGCGCTGATCACGCTGGCATTTGCGGAAGTGCTGCGCATCCTCGCCAACAGCTGGGATTTCACCGGTGGCGCTGCCGGCATGCTGGTCTCGATCAACAACGGCTTCGCGTACCTGCAGTTTTCCGACCGCCGCTGGTTCCTGCTGATCCTCATCGGCTTCGTGGCAGGCGGCCTGCTTCTGACCCGCTGGCTGGAACGGTCCGCCTTTGGCGCCTATCTCATCGCGCTTCGTGAAAACGACCAAGCGGCACAGGCGCTCGGTGTCGATATCTTCAAGATCAAGATGCAGGCGATCACGCTGTCTGCCGCGATCACCGCGCTTGCCGGCTGCCTCTACGTGCAGAACTTCCTCTTCATCGATGCCAATGTCGCCTACGGCTCATGGATCTCGATCGAGGCGCTGTTTGCGGCGATCGTCGGTGGCGCAGGCACGATGCTCGGGCCGCTGATCGGCTCGGTTCTGCTTTTGGGCCTTGGCGAAATCACCAAGTCGTTTTCGGGCGGAATCGCCGGCGTCGATCTTGTCGTCTTCGGCATCATTCTCATTCTCTGCGTCGCTTTCGCACCGAACGGGATCAGGGGCTTCGTGTCGGATCTCTGGTATCGGCGCAAGAGCCGCGGCAAGGCGATGTGAGGGGCATGACCATGTTGAAAGCGCACAATCTCACCAAGCGATTTTCCGGGCTTCTCGCCGTCGACGATGCGACGATCGACGTTGCGGAGGGGTCGATCACCGGGCTGATCGGTCCGAACGGGGCAGGCAAGACGACCCTGTTTGCAATGATCGCCGGCTTCCTCAACCCCAATGCGGGAACCGTCACATTTCAGAATGAGGATATCACCGGCGAGAAACCGCATCTGAGAGCGCGCCGCGGATTGGCGCGTACGTTCCAGATCGTCCAGCCTTTTGCGGGTCTCGACGTTCGCGACAACATCGCCGTCGGTGCCTTCCTTCACACCAAGGATCCGGCCGAGGCGAGACGTCTTGCGACCCTGACGGCTGAGAAAGTCGGTCTTGGCCACGAACTCGACAAGCTTGCCTCGGGCCTCACGATTGCCGGCCGCAAGCGGCTCGAACTGGCAAGGGCGCTGGCGACGAAGCCGAAGCTGTTGCTGCTTGACGAGGTGCTGGCGGGTCTCAATCCATCCGAAATCCGCGATGTTTTGCCGATCATCCGGCAGATCCGCGAGGAGGGTGTCACGATCCTGATGATCGAACACATCATGCAGGCGGTGATGAACCTCTGCGACACCGTCTACGTGCTCTCTCAGGGCAAGATGATTGCAAGCGGCGAGCCGCGTTTGGTGTGTACGGATAGGGCTGTCATCGAGGCCTATCTCGGCCACGGCGCTGCAGCGCGTATCAAGGCGGAAGGGGCAGCCCATGCTTGAGATCGCAGACCTGCGCGCCGGCTATGGCGGAACCGAAGTCCTTCGCGGCCTCAGCCTTTCCGTCGGCAAGGGCGAGGTGGTCGCCGTGCTCGGATCGAACGGCGTCGGCAAGACCACGCTCAACAAGGTACTGTCAGGGGTGCAGCCCGCCCGCAGCGGCTCTGTACGTTTTGACGGCCGCGAGATACTGGGCGCCACCGCCCGCGATATCGTTGCATCCGGCCTCATCCATGTCCCGGAAGGTCGCAAGATCTTCCCCAACCTCACCATTCTCGAAAATCTCGAACTCGGCGGCTATTGCCGGCCGAAGCGGGGCCGGGCCGGCAATATCGAAAAGGTGTTCTCGATTTTTCCGCGGCTGAAAGAGCGGACCCGGCAGTTCGCCGGCACGCTGTCGGGCGGCGAGCAGCAGATGCTGGCGATCGGCCGCGGCCTGATGAGCGAGCCCAAGCTGCTGATCCTCGACGAGCCTTCGCTCGGCCTGTCGCCGCTTCTGGTCGAGGAGATGTTCTCGCTCATCCGCCGCCTGAGCGACGATGGCCTGCCGATCATGCTGGTGGAGCAGAACGTCATGCAGTCGCTGGACCTCGCGAGCCGGGCTTACATCCTGGAGAACGGTTCGGTCGCACTATCAGGCGATGCCGCCGAACTTCGCGACAATCCTGAATTGAAACGGGCTTATCTCGGCCTTTGAGCGACAAGAACACGGCCCAGAGAGGCCGGCAAGAACAAGGAAACATACCATGAGTCTCAGCCAGGATTTGAAGAGCGGCATTCCGATTGTCGCGCCTGGAGTGTTTGACGCCCTCACGGCGTCGATCGCAGCGGGCGCCGGCTTTCGCGCAGTGTATCTGAGCGGCGCGGCCATCGCCTACACCCATCTTGGGCGACCCGATATCGGCCTCGTGTCGATGGCGGAAGTGGCCGACCGGATCGCGATGATCTGCGACCGGATGACCGTGCCTGTCATCGTCGATGCTGACACGGGCTACGGCAATGCGCTCAACGTCCAGCGCACGGTGCGGCTGTTTGAAAAGATGGGCGCCCAGGGCATCCAGCTCGAGGATCAGACCACGCCGAAGCGCTGCGGTCACCTGAACGACAAGTCGGTCGTCTCCACCGGAGAGATGGTTGGAAAGATCAAGGCGGCCGTCGACGCCCGCGCCAACGAGCAGACGCTGATCATCGCGCGCACCGATGCACTGCAGATGGAAGGCATCGATCGGGCGCTTGAACGCGCGCATCTTTATGCGCAAGCCGGTGCCGACATCCTGTTCGTCGAGGCGCCGAAGAGTGGCGAGCAGCTGGGCGACATCGCAAGCGCGCTGAAAGGCGTCAAGCCACTGGTCGCCAACATGGTCGAGGGCGGCACGACGCCAATCCACAACGCAGCTGAATTGTCGAACCTCGGCTTCCAGATCGTCATCTTTCCGGGCGGAATCGTCCGGGCAATGTCGAAGACGGCGGTCGATTATTACGCCTCGCTGGCCGCTGCCGGATCCAACGCGCCGTTCGCCGACCGGATGTTCGATTTCAACGGGCTCAATGCGCTGATCGGCACGCCAGACATGCTCGCGCTCGGCAGAACCTACGAAGATGCCGATGGAAAAGACAGACATGGAGAGGATGCGGCATGAGCTCGCAAGCTACCGTCACGACCGATGCCGTGACGCTTGATCCCGTGACTTTGGCGGTCCTGAAGGGCCGGCTGGAGCAGATTGCAGACGAAATGGACGCGACGCTCTATCGCTCGGCTTTCAACCCGACAATTGCCGAAGCCAAGGATGCCTGCCACGGCATCTATCACGCCACGACCGGCGATACGCTGGTGCAGGGCACATCCGGCCTGCCGATCTTCGTCGGAGCCATGGCGTTTGCCGTGCGCGCCGTCATCTCCAAGGTCGAGCGGGAAGGGGGCTTGCAGGAGAACGATACGTTCATCTTCAACGATCCTTACGAAGGCGGGACGCATCTCAACGATTTCCGTCTGGTGCGGCCGATCTTTCGGGATGGAAAGCTGTTCTGCTGGATGGCCTCGGTCGGTCACTGGCTCGACATCGGCGGCAACGTCGCCGGCAGCTACAATCCGAAGGCGGTCGAAAGCTTTCAGGAAGGCGTGCGGATCCCGGTCGTCAAGCTGATCTCCGCAGGCACGATGAACAACGACATCATCGAGATCCTTTCCGCCAATTCCCGTGTTCCGATGTCGAACTGGGGCGATCTCAACGGCCAGCTCAACGCGCTCGATCTCGGCGAGAAACGGCTTGGCGCTCTTCTCGGTGAATATGGTCCAGCGACAGTCGATGCGGCGTTCGAGGCATTCTCGAACCGCGCCGAAGCGCTGATGCGTTCGGCGATCGCTTCGATCCCGGATGGCACCTATTCGTTCGAGGACGTACTCGACAATGACGGCATCATCGACGAGATGCTGACGGTGGCGCTCGACCTGACGATTGCCGGCGACACGATGGCGCTTGATTTTTCGCGTTCCACCCAGTCGGCCCAGGGTCCGATCAATATCTCGCGCTCGACGACGATCGCCGCCTGCTACGTGGCGCTGAAGCATATCTTTACCGAAGTTCCGGCGAATGCGGGTTGCCTTCGCCCGATCTCCTTCACCATCGTCGACAATTCGCTGCTCGGCGCAAATGCTCCAAAGCCGGTTGCCGGCTATACGGAAACCATCCTGCGGCTGATCGGCGTCGTTCTTGGTGCCATTGCACAGGCCGATCCGGCGCGTGCGACTGCTGCCCCGTTCGGCACGATCAACGCATTGTCGCTCGCCGGCTACAGGGCAGACCACAAGCGATGGGTGATGTTCTCGTTCTTCGGTGGCGGTCTCGGCGGCAATCCGATGTCCGACGGCTTGAACCATGCCAACAACCCGATTTCGACGGCCACCATTCCACCGGTCGAGATCCTGGAAGCCGCCTATCCCGTCATGTTCACGCAATGGGCGCTGCGGCCGGATTCGGCCGGTGCCGGCACCCATCGCGGCGGCGTTGGCTCAGTCTATGAATTGGAGCTGCTCACCGGCGGCGACGTGGCGCTGCTCGGCGAACGCGGCAGACGCGCGCCGTTCGGCGTCGTCGGCGGAGAGTCAGCGGCATTAAACAAGTTCTCCTGGCAGACGGAAGACGGCGGCGAAGCCGTTCCGCCGATGGCGTCGAAGATTACCGATCTGAGGCTGAAGCCCGGCAAGCGGATCCGGTTGGAAACGCCGGGAGGCGGCGGCTGGGGCGATCCCCACGGGCGCGATCCGGACAAGGTTCTGCATGACGTGCGCCTCGGCTTCGTCAGCACCGGCCAGGCGGAAGCCCTCTACGGCGTGGTGATCGGCGCAGATGGCGAGATCGACCACGAAGCAACCGACAAGCTGCGCAAGGGAGTGGCCGCGTGAGCGATCTGGGAACAACAAAACAACAAAATGAAAAACTGGGTCAGACGGGATTGGGCCGGATCGTCGGCGTTGATGTCGGCGGCACCTTTACCGATCTCTTCTATTTCGATGAAGCTTCGGCGAAATTCCGCACCAACAAGGTCTCTTCCAACCGGGGTGATGAAGCTGTCGGCTTCCTCGATGGTCTGAAGGGTTTCGGCGCCATCGCAGACCTGTCTTCGATCGTCCACGGCACCACCGTCGGTACCAACGCGCTGCTGGAGCGCAAGGGCGCCAGGGTCGGTCTGATCACCACCGAAGGCTTTCGTGACGTTTTGGAAATGCGCCGCCGGGACCGGCCCAATACCTGGGGCCTGTGGGGCGATTTCATCCCCGTCGTCGAACGCGACATGCGTCTGGAAGTGGCGGAACGCACGCTTGCCGACGGAACGATCCGTCTGGGCGTCGATGTCGATGCCGTCCGCGTCGCTGCCGAAAAGCTGAAGGCGATGGGTGCGGAAGCGCTCGCGATCGTTTTCGTCAACGCCTATGCCAATCCCGAAAACGAGGAGCGTGCGGTGGAAGCCGCCCGTGCCGTCTGGGACAACGAGAACCTCGCCTGCTCGACGCAGATCCTGCCCGAAATCCGTGAATTCGAGCGCACGTCGACGACCGTCCTCAACGCCTATCTGCAGCCGGTGGTCGGCTCCTATCTCGGCAAGCTGGAAACGGCACTGGCAAGCGAAGACTTCGCCGGCCGCTTCCATATCGTCCAGTCGAACGGCGGCGTCATGTCGACGGAGACGGCGCGCAGGCTTCCGGCCCGCACAGCGCTGTCCGGTCCGGCGGCAGGCGTCATTGCCGCAGCCGCGATCGCAAAAGCGGCAGGCTTTCCAAACGTCATCACCGGCGATCTCGGCGGCACGTCCTTCGATGTCTCGCTGATTGCCGACGGCAAGGCAGCGCTCGCGGCCCAGACGACGATCGATTTCGGCCTCGTTATCCGAACACCGATGATCGAGATCACCACGATCGGTGCCGGCGGCGGTTCGATTGCGCATGTGGATGCCGGCGGCCTGCTGCAGGTCGGCCCCGAAAGTGCCGGTTCACGGCCCGGCCCGGTCTGCTACGGTCAGGGCAATACCCGGCCAACGCTGACGGATGCCAACGTCGTGCTCGGCCGTATAAACGCGGACCGGCCGATCGGCGGCAAGCTTGCCCGTCTCGACGTGGAGGCCGCCAAGGCCGCGATCGACCAGCATGTCGCAAAGCCGCTCGGCCTCGGTGTGATGGAAGCGGCCGAAGCGATCGTGAAGATTGCCGACAGCCGCATGGCCGGCGCGATCCGGCTGATGTCGATCGAGCGCGGTCACGATCCGCAGAAGTTCGCGGCCGTTCCCTTCGGTGGCGGCGGGGCATTGCATGTCTCGGCGCTGATTCGCGAAGTCGGGCTGAAGGCGGCGCTTGTGCCGCGTTATCCGGGTGTGACATCTGCGCTGGGTTGCGTCATCGCCGACATCCGCCACGACCAGGTCCAGACCTTGAACCTCTCGCTCGAGGGCATCGACGTTGCGGCGATCGACGCCCGCATGGTCGAGGAGGCGGGCAAGGCGCGCGCGGTCGTTGAGGATGCGCATCTGACGGTCGAGCGGATCGATACGCTGTTCGAGCTCGACATGCACTATGTCGGTCAGACCCATACGGTTCGGGTCACACTGCCGGCAACGATCAGCGGGAGCCAAACCGATGTCAGCGAGGCGATGATCCAGCAGGCTTTCGAGGATGCCTATCAGGCAAGTTTCAGCCGGCTTCTGCCGGGTGTTCCGATGCGGATCGTCAACCTTCGCACCAGCGCGATCGGCATTCGTCCGAGCTTCGATCTGAAGGCGCTGGCCGCACCTGTCGATACGACGGTTGCCTCCGCAACGACAGGCTCGCGACAGGTCTGGTTCGACGGCGCCTGGCATGAAACGACGATCTACGATCGCCTGCAACTGCCGGAGAGTTCCGAAATCCAGGGCCCGGCGATCCTCGAACAGCCGGATGCAACGACAGTCGTCTCGCCGGAATTCAAGGCACGCGTCGATCTCTACGGAAATATCATCGTGGAGCGGAAATCATGAGCGGACATTCGATCCCCATAGAAAAGACCGGCCTGATCATCGTCGATCTGACCAATGATTTTCTGGCCCCCGACGGCGCCTATGGCCGTGCCGGTCAAGGCGCGCCTGAGATCGCGGCATTGCAGGAACGCATCAAGCCACTTGTGGACGTAATGCGCGCAAAAGGCGGCTACATCATCTCGGCCCAGTTCACGCTGGTGCCGGGCAAGGGTGGCGAGCCGATCATCTCACCGCATCTGAAGGAACTCCGGCCCTTTCTCGGCAAGGGCGATTTTGCGCCAGGCACCTGGGGCAACAGCCTGATCGATGATCTGGCGCCGGCCGATCTCATTGTCGAGAAAGTCGCCTATTCGGCGTTCTACATGACCCGGCTCGAATGGGTCCTGCGCAAATGCGGCATCGAGAAGCTGGTGGTCGGCGGCATCGTCACCAATGGCGGTGTCGCCTCCACCGTTCGTGACGCCCATGTCCGCGATTTCGAAACGATCACCCTGTCGGATGGTTCGGCCGCCTTCTCGCAGGAAACGCACGAGACCGCGATCGCAGCATTGAAACCTGTCAGCCGGATCGCGACAATCGAAGACATGATCGCCGAGTTCGACGCCCAATGAGAAAGGTCGAAGTCTCGGACCGGGAATTCGAGGTGATGGTGCCGCTTGTCGTGATCGGCGCCGGTGCCGCCGGTATGGTTGCAGCATTGTCGGCCAAGGCAGAAGGCGTCGATGTGCTTGTGCTGGAGCGCGATCCGCTGCCGCGCGGTTCGACGGCGCTGTCAGCCGGCCTCATCCCGGCAGCAGGCACGCGCTGGCAGCGCGCGATCGGTGTCGAGGACACGCCGGAAGCCTTCGGGGCGGATATCCTGCACAAGGCGGATGACGAGCCGGATGTGGATCTCGTTCGGCTGGTCACCGAAACGGTCGGCCCAACGCTGGAATGGCTGGCCGAGGAGCATGGCCTGGCGTTTTCGCTGGTCGACAACTTCCGGTATCCCGGTCACTCGCACCTTCGAATGCATGGTCTTCCCTCCCGGTCCGGCGAGGAACTGATCGATCGTCTGCGCGACGCCGCGGAAGAAGCCGGCATCGATATCCTGACGGAAGCTCATGTGGACACGCTCGTCGTTGGCTCCGACGGCAAACCGCGCGGCATGACCCTGTCGCGACCGGATGGGTCCCGCGAAGACATCGGCTGTGAGGCGTTGATCCTTGCCTGCAATGGTTATGGCGGCAATCCGGCACTGGTGGCCGACCACATTCCGGAGATGCGGGATGCTCTTTATTTCGGCCACCCGGGCAACCAGGGCGATGCGATCGTCTGGGGTGAGGCGCTGGGTGCTGCGACGCGGCATCTGAGTGGTCATCAGGGCCATGGATCGGTCGCCCATCCTGCCGGGATCCTGATCACCTGGGCGACGGTCATGGAGGGCGGCTTCCAGGTGAATGTCGAAGGCAAGCGCTTTTCCAACGAGGCGAAGGGGTATTCGGAGCAGGCGTCCAACGTGCTTGCTCAGCCGGAAGGCATCGCATGGACCGTGTTCGACACGCGGATCGCCGCGATCGCCGGCCAGTTCGAGGATTTCAGAAGCGCCGAGCGTATGCATGCGATCATCGAGGCCGATACGATCGAGGCGCTTGCGGAGCGGATGCAGGTCTCGCCGGAGAAACTGACGGCAAGCTTCCGTGCTTTCGAGAATTGCAAAGCCGAGGGTGGGGCGGACCCGTTCGGCCGTTCTCTGGCAGACGTGCCGCCACTTCGAGCGCCCTTCAAAGCGGTAAGGGTCACCGGCGCGCTCTTCCACACCCAGGGCGGGCTTGTTGTTGACGGCGAGGCACGCGTGGTTCGACGCGACGGTTCGACCATCGCAAACCTTTTTGCCGCCGGAGGCGCTGCCTGTGGCGTATCGGGCAGCAAAGCGAGCGGCTACCTGTCCGGGAACGGTCTCCTGACTGCAGTGGCGCTCGGACGCATTTCGGGTCTTCGCGCCGCCGCTTACCTGCGCAACTGCTAGAATCGAAGGGCAGCCGGAAACATCTCGTTCGTCACAGTTACCGTACCCAACCCGTCCATCTCTTGTTTCCACGCCAGTTTGCGCTAAGTCAAAAGTCGCAAAAGGAAAAAACATGATCGACGGCTTGAGTACAAAGGCGAGGACAGGCGTTCGGGGACTGGACGATGTATTATCGGGCGGTTTGACTCGCCGCCATGTTTTCCTGCTCGAAGGGACGCCGGGCACGGGCAAAACTACGATCGCCCTGCAATTTCTTTTGGAAGGCGCAACACTCAAGGAGCGCTGTCTTTATATCAGCCTGTCGGAGAGTGAAGAAGAACTGCGGGAAAGCGCGCTTTCGCACGGTATCGAATTCGGGGATTCGATCGAAATCTTCGAGCTCGTCCCCCCGGAAAGCCTGCTTGACGCAGACCAGCAGCAAAGCCTGCTTTACTCCTCAGATCTGGAGCTCGGCGAGACGACCAAGCTGATCTTCGAGGCCTTCGAGCGTCTGAAGCCGCAGCGTGTGGTGATCGACAGTTTGTCGGAAATCCGTCTGTTGGCACAGAGTTCTCTCCGCTACCGCCGCCAGATCCTGGCCATGAAGCATTTCTTTTCTCGATCCGACGCCACAGTCCTTTTGCTCGACGACATGACGTCGGACAATCTCGACAAGACCGTCCACAGCGTCGTTCACGGCGTTCTTCATCTCGAGCAGCTGGCTCCCGACTATGGTTCGGAACGCCGCCGCCTGCGGGTGATCAAATATCGCGGCCAGGCGTTCCGCGGCGGCTATCATGATTTCGTTATCAAGACCGGAGGCGTCTCGGTCTTTCCGCGGCTGCGTGCGATCGAGCACAAGACGGCATTCGACCGAGCTATTTTGAAAAGCGGCATTGCCGAATTCGACGATCTTCTTGGCGGTGGTATAGAGCGCGGGTCGAGCACGCTGCTCATCGGACCTGCCGGTACCGGCAAAAGCCTGTTCGCGCTCCAGTTTGTAGCAGCTGCCGTGAAGCGCGGTGAGAAAGCAGCCGTCTTCATATTCGACGAGGAGCTCGGCCTGTTGTTCTCGCGTACGAAAGCAATGGGGATCGACCTCGAGAAGATGCGCGACGACGGCGCTATTCACATCGAGCAGCTGGATGCGGCCGAGCTTTCGCCGGGGGAATTCTCGCAACGCGTGCGGGATCGCGTGGCGACCTTCAAGGCCGGGACAGTCGTGATCGATAGCGTGAACGGCTACCAGGCGTCGATGCCCGAGGAAAACGCGCTGATCCTGCACGTGCATGAGCTGCTACAATACCTCAATCGGCAAGGCGCCAATACGTTTCTGACAGTTGCCCAGCACGGGCTCGTCGGAGACATGAAATCCCCGGTCGATGTCACCTACCTCGCCGATACAGTTATCCTCCTGCGCTATTTCGAGGCACTGGGCAGGGTTCGGCGTGCTGTCTCGGTCATCAAGAAGCGAACCGGTCGGCACGAAGAAACCATCCGCGAGTTTCGCATCACCGATGCAGGGCTGACACTGGGCGATCCGCTTTCCGGTTTCCAGGGCGTGTTGCGCGGTGTACCGACGCTTGTCGGCGAAAAGCAGCAACTGCTGGAGCTTTCAAACGAGGACGAAAGCCATTCCTAACAGAGATGCCGTCGGCCTCATTCATGCCCCACACGGTCGCGATGCGCAGATTGCGGCATCCCTCCTGAAGGAAGCCGGTATCGCTTCGAAGGCGGCCCCGGACCTGTCCGGTTTCGTCGACAGCCTTGACGACAACATCGCGCTCGCTGTCATCACCGAGGAAGCTCTGCGCTCCGCCGACCTGCGCGCCATCTCCCAGTGGATCGAGAACCAGCCGAGCTGGTCGGATCTACCTTTCGTCATTCTGACAAACCGCGGCGGTGGTCCGGAGCGTAATCCCGCAGCTGCGCGGCTGTCGGAGGTCCTTGGCAATGTCAGCTTCATCGAGCGCCCTTTCCACGCAACGACATTCATCAGCGTTGCCCGTTCTGCCGCACGCGGGCGTCGGCGCCAATATGATGCACGTCTGCGGATGGAAGCTCTCGACGAAGGAGAGCGGCGTTTGCAGACAGCACTCGAGGCCGGTCGGCTCGGCGCTTGGGAACTGGATCTTGCAACCGATGTCCTGAGCACGTCTGCGACCTGCAAGAGCATTTTCGGACGCGGTCCGGAAGAGGCGTTCACCTATCAGGACCTTTTTGCCAGCATCCATCCCGATGACCGGCAACGCGTACAGGATGCTCATACCGCAACAGCCGAGAGCGGTGAGGATTATTCTGTCGAATACCGCACCGTCTGGCGCGACGGCACCGTGCGCTGGGCAGAGGTGCGGGCACAGCTCTACCGCGACCACTCGGGCAAGGCGGTCAAGCTGGTCGGCGTATCCGCCGACATTACCGACCGGGTCATCAACGAGAAGCAGCAGCGGCAGATCAACGAACTGCTTGAAGAGCGTGTCGCCGAGCGGACGCGTGAACTTGAACAGGCCCATTCGGTCGTGATGGACGAGGTGTCGCAGCGTGAGCGGGCGGAAGATCAACTGCGCCAGGCGCAGAAGATGGAGGCGATCGGCCAACTGACCGGCGGCGTCGCCCACGATTTCAACAACCTGTTGATGGCAGTGCTCGGCAATCTCGAACTGCTCCGCAAGCTCGTTGCGGGCGATCCGAAAGCCGAACGGCTGATTGATGGCGCCCTTCAGGGTGCAAGACGCGGGGCGTCGTTGACCCAGCGGCTGCTCGCCTTTGCCCGCCGCCAGGATTTGCAGATCGGTCCGGTTGACCTTGGCGCCCTGATCGGTGGCATGCGCGACCTTCTCGAACGCTCGGTCGGGTCGACCATCCTCGTCGAAACCGCGATACCGGATCATCTGCCGAAGGTTTCGGCAGATGCCAACCAGATCGAACTGGCGCTTCTCAACCTCGCCGTCAACTCGCGTGACGCCATGCCCGACGGTGGCACGCTGCGGATCAGCCTCAGCCAGGAAGAGCAGAGGTTCTCAAACGATACGCTGGCAGCCGGGCGTTACGTCGTGCTCTCGGTCAAGGACGAAGGCCAAGGCATGGACGAGGCGACGCTGCAGAAAGCCATCGAACCGTTTTTCTCAACGAAGGAACTGGGCAAGGGAACGGGCCTCGGATTGTCGATGATCCACGGCCTGGCGTCCCAGTTAAAGGGAGAGTTGAAGTTGTCGAGCAGGATCGGTTCCGGCACCACCGCCGAATTGTGGATTCCGGTCTCTTCCGCTGCCGAGCAGCCGAGGCAGGCCGAGGCACCATCGCCTCCGGCAGAATATCAGGGTGGTCCCAAGCGTATCCTGCTTGTCGACGACGACGTCCTCATCGCCATGAGTTCCGCCGACATGCTGCTGGATCTCGGACACGACGTGGTCGAAGCCCATTCCGGCAAGGAGGCGCTGGAGCATCTGGGTAAGGGACCAAAGTTCGATCTGATGATCACCGACTACTCCATGCCTGGCATGACCGGGGGCGAACTCTCGAAGGCTGCACGAGCCTTGCTGCCCGAATTGCCAATCCTGATCGCCTCCGGCTACGCGGATCTTCCGCCTGGCGTTGATCTTGAGGTTGCGCGGCTCGGAAAGCCGTATACGCAGGCACAGCTGGCGGAACAGATCGGCAAGCTTACGTCGCCGCGCTAGTTGCTCTCGCAACCGGGCGCGACGTCATAAAGCTCAAAGGGTCAGAAACTCGGCGCGGCTATTACGCCTGCCCGTCTCCGCCCATCGGCAGTTCGTCCGTGATCACTTCGAACCTTGCCAGGATCGCCGGGCCGAAGGCCGTAGACAACGCGACATCGGTCGCATCGCGACCGGTCGCCATCAGGATCCGGCCGATACGAGGTTTGTTGTGACGGGCATCGACAGTGTGCCAGCGGCCGCCGAGATAGACTTCGAACCAGGCACTGAAGTCCATCGGATTGTGATCCTTGGGAACACCGATGTCTCCGAGATAACCCGTGCAGTAGCGTGCGGGAATGTTCATGCACCGGCACAGGGTGATCGCCAGATGCGCGTAGTCCCGGCACACGCCCGTCTGGTCGTTGAAGCCGCCGAACGCGGTCCGCAGCGAATCGGCGTTCTGATAGTTGAACGCAATGCGGTTATGCGCGAAATCAAGAATGGCTTTGACGCGCGGCCAGCCCAGATCAGTCGAGGAAAACGTGTTCCAGGCGAAGTCTGACAGACGGTCCGTGTCGCAATAACGGCTGCCCAGCAGGAACACCAGAACGTCGTCGGGTAGATCCTGGATGAGATGCTGCTGCGCATCTTCCGGGATCGGGTCCGGGAGCCCGGTGTCATAGATCTCGAACTCGGTCGAGATCGTCGTCAGGCCGGGCGGTGCAACGATGCGGCTGCAGGCGTTTCCGAAGACATCCTGATAACCCCAGGCTTCGATCGGTCTGTCGAAAGTCAGCACCTGTTCGGTCAATAGATCTACGCGACGGGAGGGGTGGATATTCAACGCCAGAAGCATGGCAGTCGGCTGTTGGCATTCATAGCCCAGATGAAAACCGGCGCGTATCCTCATGAAGCGATGTCTCCTAAATACCGTTGACGAGATGGCAGCAATGCGGCAATGCCCGGGCGTTGATACGGTTCCGTTTAGCCATGAAGTTTGGCCTGGAACTCGTCGGTCGTGACGTTGACCTGCACTGACATGCTTTTGAAATCTTCCGCCTCACCGTCATAGCTGCCACGAAGCGGGATAGCCTGTTTCGGGTCGCGGGCGACGCCGACGCGAATAAGGTCGCGGTTGCCGACAATGCCGTTGGTCGGATCAAATTCCACCCATCCGGCTCCCGGCAGGTAGACCTGGCACCAGGCGTGGGTAGACCCGCCTCCAAGCGTCGTCGATCCGTCGCGATCGGGAACGTAGATATAGCCGGTGACGAAACGTGCAGCGAGGCCGAGGGCCCGTGCGGCTTCCATCATCAAAAGCGCAAAGTCGCGGCAGGTCCCGCGACGCAGCTGCAGCGTCTCGAGCGGAGCCTGGGTGCCGTGTTCGTGGCGACGGGCATAGACGAAGCTTTCACGGATCGCGTAGCAGAGCGTCATCAGCAATCGGCCGGTCTCGGTCGGCTGGCCGGGTTTGACGAACTGCCGCGCCCATTTGCCAACCTCGTCGTTGGCATCCGGGTAATGGCGACGGATGGTGCATTCCAGATCGAACGCTTCCACCGGGTCATAGGTGAAGGGATAGGTGAGGGCTTCCTCGTCGATCTGAAAATCCATCGCGAGCTGCGGCGTATGATCGAGCCTGATGGTCGTTTCGAACTGGAGCTTCTGAGACGCACCCTCAAAACCGACCAGCGCCACGCAGTTCCCAAACACGTCATGGATCCAGCGGACATAGGCAGGCTTTGGAAAGACCTCGAGGCGCGACACGAGCAGCGTCTGGTCGAAACTGTCCCTTGGTCGGAACAGCAGCCTGTGTTCGCCGAACTCGACCGGCTTATGATACTGGTAGGACGTAAGGTGACGAACCGAAAAGATCGTCATGCGATCACCGAGCCGAGTTCGACTGACATTGGGTCAGATCGGATAAATACATCATGTCGGGACGATGAGCGATCACGCTCAGCAGAAGTCTGTTCATTTGAAGTTCTCGAGATCTAGCATGATGGATTGTGCGTTTTTCGCCTTGTAGGCAGCTTGGGCTGCCTTCAGGATCTTCGGTCGTAGCGCATCGAAAGAGGCAAGATAATCATCGCTGACGGCAGTTCTTTCAACAAGGTTGCTGCTGAGAACTTCAGCAGCAACGAAGAACCGAACCTCGAACATGCCGTCATGACCCAGAAAGCGGACGCGTCTTTTCGATTCATCGTAACTGCGCGCGGGATTTGGGAAAGAAAGTGTCATGGCAGCCTCTGTCGTCAGCATGGCTCCGAATGTCGGACTACCACGTTTGCATGTCGGGTATCTTGCTGCCATCCGCTTAGTCGATGATAGCAAGCCCAGTGACGTTTCGCAGGTAACCGGCTTTTTGGTCCCGCAGTCCGTATTGAGGCAGCGCCGCCAATTTTCCAAACGCCGGATCGATGGCATTCTATGCCGACGAACCATATGACTAGGTCACGTTGAGCCCCCGAAGTCCAACGCGAAATGGCGAGCCTGCTGCGACAGACCGCATTTTAAGCCTGAATGGGCGGGGGGAGGCTTGGGGTGGGCAAACCGGTCTCAGCTCGAGGCCGGAGCAAAGCGTGCAGTGATCGCATGGCTGTCGGAAGGGTAGCTGAACCGCACCGACGTAACGGGGCCGGAAACGTCCCAGGTCTTGCGTTCTACCACGAGGCAGGCAGACTGCGGCGGGATTTCCAGCCGCCTTGCCAGCTGTTCGTCCGCAAGCTGGGCCGAGATCCGATGTTCCGCAGCGGTCCATGGTATCTGCGCGATCAGCCACTTGCCCGGTGAAACCGTCGAGAAATCCATGTCCTTTGCCTGCGGCACGGTCTTCAGATTGATCAGTCGTTCCTCGAGACAGAACGGCTTCCCGTCGGCGAAATGCAGGCAGACGACGTAGATGGATTTTTCCTTGCCGGAGACGCTCAGGCGCAGCCGGTCCGTTGCCACAGTCTTCCGCTCCCGGCATTCCTCCATCCGGAAATGGTAGTCCTTGTTCAGGGCGCGGACTTCATCTTCGATGTCGTAGATCTCAAGAATGGCAGCCTGGTTGCGCGGCTGGGCAACAAAGGAGCCCGATTTCTTGCGCCGCTCGATCAGCCCGGCATTGGCAAGCTGGGTCAGAACCTTGTTCGCGGTCATCCGCGAGACATTGTAGTGCTTGGCGAGCTCGACCTCAAAAGGGATCCTGTATCCCGGGGGCCATTCGCCGCTGACGATATTGTTCTCGATGTCGCCCAGGATCTTCTGGTGCAGTGTGCCCACCGCACGCGTCGCCTTGATCTCTTTTTCTCCGGTCAAGGCGAAGTCCTTCGGCTCTCTGCGTCAAAAGGGTTCTCCACCATATCCGGTTAGCCGGCGTCAAGCAGAGCGGCCATCACGGCCTGGAACCCCGGCAGGATCGTCTCTCGGCTCACATGCCGACCGCCCGTCACCAGCTTCTTGCCCGCCGCCCAGACGCAATCCACCTTGATCGTATCAGCGAAGATCCACTGGTCGAGAACCTGATCTGCCGAAAGGTAGGGGGCGGCCTCAAGGTCGAGCGAAACGAAATCCGCCGATGCACCTGATACGATGTCGTCCTGCGACTGCAATGCGCGGGCGCCACCTTTCAGCGCTTCCTGGAACAGGCGCGCACCCGTCGATTGCTGCGGTAGTGCCACGACGTTTCTCGAGCGTAGTCCAAGACGCTGCGAATATTCGAGCTGCCGAAGTTCATGCGCGACCGAAATCGAGATGTTCGAGTCCGAGCCGACGCCGAACTGGCCGCCTTCCTCGAGGAATGCCGGCGCCGGAAATATGCCGTCGCCGAGATTGGCTTCCGTGATGGGGCAGAGACCGGCGATGGCTCCTCGGCGTGCCATGTCGCGCGTTTCCGCCTCGGTCATATGGGTAGCGTGGATCAGGCACCAGCGCTCATCGACCGGCATGTTGGCGAGCAGCCATTCGACGGGACGTGCGCCCGACCACGCGATACAGTCCTCGACCTCTTTCGTTTGCTCGGCGATATGGATGTGGATCGGGCCTCCACCTGCCATCGGCAGAACGTCCCGCAGTTCTTCCGGCGTCGCGGCCCGCAGACTGTGCGGCGCGATGCCGAGTTGGCCGCCGGGAAGCGCAGACGTGATCTTCCGGCATTCCTCCATCAGCGTGGAAAAGCTTTCGACCGAGTTGATGAAGCGTCGCTGGCCCTCCGTCGGTGCCATTCCCCCGAAACCGGAGCGGGCGTAGAAGACCGGCAGAAGGGTGAGAGCGATCCCGGTGGCAGCGCTGGCCGCACCAATCCGCTCCGCGTGCTCGCCGATATTGGCATAGTGGCGCCCATCGCGGTCGTGGTGAAGGTAATGAAACTCGCCGACGCGGGTAAAGCCCGCCTCCAGCATTTCCATATAGAGCTGCGCAGCGACCGCCTCGATATCGTCAGGTGTCATGGACAGGGCGAATTTGTACATCAGCGTGCGCCAGCTCCAGAAGCTGTCGCTTGTCGATCCGCGAACCTCCGTCAGTCCCGCCATGGCGCGCTGGAAAGCGTGGCTGTGAAGATTGGCCATGCCGGGCACGATTAGCCGGTGCCGCTCGTCGGTGGCATCAGGCATCGCGTCACGCTCGATCGACCGCACTGTCCCATGCTCGATCGTCAGGCGAGTGTTGCTCGCCCATTCCCCGCCAATGAGTGCGTTTTCTGCAAAAATGGTGTTCACTGCCAACTCCATTTGTCGGTCCAGTCTGCGGTCAGCAGGCTCTTGCAAATTCTTCTTGCCATGGGTTTTTATGTATATACATTAAAATAAAAAGAGGAAGGCTTCGTGGTCGAGAATAGCGATAATTCACCGGTGGCGCCAACCAGAACGCTGTGGCGCAACGCCCGGCTGCTCACGCTTGCCGACGAGGCGCAAGGCCTTGCACTCATCGAGCACGGTGCCATTGCCGTAGAGGATGGCCGGATCGTCTTCGCCGGCCCCCTGTCCGATCTGCCGACGACCTTTCCGGATGCCGACAAGATCATCGACGTGGAGGGCAGGGTGATCACGCCCGGCCTGATCGACTGCCATACGCATCTGATCTTCGGCGGCGATCGCGCCATGGAATTCGAAATGCGGCTCGAAGGGGCCACCTATGAAGAGGTCGCGCGCGCAGGCGGCGGCATCGTCTCCTCCGTCAAGGCGACCAACGCTCTTTCCGTCGACGGGCTTGTGAAGGCGGCCCTGCCAAGGGTCGATGCGCTTCTCGCGGAAGGTGTTTCGACGCTCGAGATCAAATCCGGTTACGGCCTGTCGATCGAGGGCGAACTGAACATGCTGCGCGCCGCCCGGGCGCTCGAAAAAATCCGCCCGGTGCGGGTCGTCACCTCCTTCCTCGGCGCCCACGCAACGCCCGTCGAGTACCGCGGACGCAACGGCGACTACATTACCGACGTGGTGCTGCCCGCTATGGACCTTGCCCATGCGGAAGGCCTGGTGGATGCAGTCGACGGGTTCTGCGAAGGTATCGCGTTTTCGGTTGCGGAGATGCGCCGCGTCTTCGATCACGCGACGTCGCTCGGCCTGCCCGTGAAGCTGCACGCCGAACAGCTTTCCAATCTCGGCGGTGCCGCCATGGCGGCATCCTACGGTGCCTTGTCCGCCGATCATCTCGAATATCTCGACGCCGAGGGCGCTGCTGCGATGGCGGCGTCGGGCACGGTTGCGGTTCTTCTGCCGGGCGCCTTTTATGCGATCAACGAAACGCAGAAACCGCCGGTGCAGCTGCTGCGCGATGCCGGCGTTAGGATCGCGATTGCGACCGATTGCAATCCCGGCACGTCGCCGCTCACCTCGCTGCTGCTGACGATGAACATGTCGGCGACACTTTTCCGGCTGACCGTCGAAGAATGCATCGCCGGTGCGACGCGCGAGGCGGCGAGGGCGCTCGGTCTTCTCTCCGAAACCGGCACGCTGGAGGCCGGAAAATCGGCGGACTTCGCCATCTGGAACATCCAGCGACCGGCCGAGCTGGTTTACCGCATCGGCTTCAACCCGCTTCATTCGAACGTCTTTAGAGGTCAACAGCTATGACGATCACGCTTCAGCCCGGCAGCGTTACTCTGGCCGAGCTTTCCGATCTCTACTGGAACAATGGTTCGGCGGTTCTCGATCGCTCCTTCGATGCCGGCATCGAAAAGGCGGCGCGACGCATTGCGGAAATCGCTGCCGGAAACGCACCGGTCTACGGCATCAACACCGGCTTCGGTAAGCTTGCCTCGATCAAGATCGACAGTGCCGATCTCGCCACCCTGCAGCGCAATCTCATCCTGTCGCATTGCTGCGGCATCGGCGCGCCGCTGCCGGAAAATGTCGTGCGGCTGATCATGGCGCTGAAGCTCATCTCGCTCGGCCGCGGCGCGTCCGGTGTCCGGATCGAGTTGGTCCGCCTGATCGAGGGCATGCTGGAAAAGGGCGTCATCCCGGTTATTCCGGAAAAGGGCTCGGTCGGCGCATCCGGCGATCTGGCACCACTTGCCCATATGGCCGCGACGATGATGGGCGAAGGAGAAGCCTTCCTGCAGGGAGAACGACTGGCGTCTGCCGATGCGCTCGCCAAGGTGGGTCTGACACCAGTCGTGCTCGCTGCCAAGGAAGGGCTGGCGCTGATCAACGGTACCCAGACCTCCACCGCACTGGCGCTTGCGGGCCTGTTTCGCACGCATCGCGCCGCCCAGACGGCACTTGTTACAGGCGCCCTGTCGACCGACGCGGCTATGGGCTCTTCCGCGCCGTTTCATCCCGACATCCACACCCTGCGCGGCCACAAGGGACAGATCGATGCCGGTGCCGCACTTCGCAACCTGTTGGAAGGCTCCGAAATCCGTGCGAGCCACATCGAAGGCGACGAGCGGGTTCAGGATCCCTATTGTATCCGTTGCCAGCCACAGGTCGACGGCGCCTGCCTCGATCTGTTGCGGTCCGTGGCAAGGACGCTGGAAATCGAGGCGAATGCCGTCACCGACAATCCGCTGGTTCTGTCCGACAATTCCGTCGTCTCCGGCGGCAACTTTCATGCCGAGCCGGTCGCCTTTGCCGCGGATCAGACGGCGCTCGCGATCTGCGAGATCGGTGCGATCGCCCAGCGCCGTATCGCGCTTCTGGTCGATCCTGCTCTCTCCTACGGCCTGCCGGCATTTCTCTCGAAGAAGCCGGGTCTCAACTCGGGCCTGATGATTGCGGAAGTCACGTCGGCTGCGCTGATGAGCGAGAACAAGCAGATGTCGCATCCCGCCTCGGTCGATTCGACGCCGACCTCCGCCAATCAGGAGGATCACGTGTCGATGGCCTGCCACGGCGCGCGACGCCTGCTCGGCATGACTGAAAACCTGTTCGGCATTCTCGGGATCGAAGCGCTGACAGCCGTCCAGGGCGTCGAACTGCGTGGGCCGCTCAAGACCAGCCCTGAACTCGAGAAGGCCGTTGCCGTGTTGCGCGCAGCGGTGCCGGCGCTCGAGGATGACCGCTACATGGCGCCGGATCTAAAGGCCGCAAGTGAACTGGTCGCGTCCGGCGCCTTTGCCAAAGCCATCTCGCCGGGCATCCTGCCAGTGCTTGAAGTTTGATGATCAGAAGAAATTGGGAGCTACGTCATGACCAATCCACGCCATAACATCCGCGATGTCCGCTCGCCGAGGGGCAGCGAGCTCAATGCCAAGAGTTGGATGACCGAAGCGCCGCTTCGGATGCTGATGAACAACCTCGATCCCGATGTGGCGGAAAACCCGCATGAACTCGTGGTCTATGGCGGCATCGGCCGGGCCGCCCGCACCTGGGACGACTTCGACAAGATCGTCGCGACGTTGAAGACGCTAACGGAGGAGGAGACGCTTCTCGTGCAGTCCGGCAAGCCGGTCGGCGTGTTCCGCACCCACAAGGATGCACCGCGCGTGCTGATCGCCAACTCCAACCTTGTGCCGCATTGGGCAACCTGGGACCATTTCAACGAACTGGATAAGAAGGGCCTGGCCATGTACGGCCAGATGACCGCGGGTTCGTGGATCTATATCGGCACGCAGGGCATCGTCCAGGGCACCTACGAGACCTTCGTGGAAGCGGGCCGCCAGCATTATGGCGGCAGCCTCAAGGGCAAGTGGATCCTGACGGGCGGCCTCGGCGGCATGGGCGGCGCCCAGCCGCTCGCAGCCGTCATGGCCGGCGCCTGCTGCCTTGCCGTCGAATGCGACGAGACCCGCATCGATTTTCGTCTGCGCACCCGCTATGTCGATGCCAAGGCGAAGACGCTGGACGAAGCACTGGCGCTGATCGACCAATGGACGAAGGCGGGCGAAGCGAAATCGGTCGGCCTGCTCGGCAACGCTGCCGAAATCTTCCCTGAACTGGTCGCCCGCATGAAGGCCGGCGGCGCTCGCCCGGATATCGTCACCGATCAGACATCCGCCCATGACCCGCGCAACGGCTACCTGCCGATCGGCTGGACCGTTGAGGAAGCCAAGGCCAAGCGCGAAAGCGATCCCAAGTCCGTGGAGGTTGCGGCCCGCGCATCGATGAAGGCGCATGTCGAAGCCATGGTCGCGTTCTGGGATGCCGGCGTGCCGACGCTCGACTATGGCAATAACATTCGCCAGGTCGCCAAGGACGAAGGCCTGGAGAATGCCTTCGCCTTTCCGGGCTTCGTCCCGGCCTATATCCGTCCGCTGTTTTGCCGCGGTATCGGCCCGTTTCGCTGGGCTGCCCTGTCGGGTGATCCTGAGGACATCTACAAGACCGATGCGAAGGTGAAGGAATTGCTGCCCGACAACACTCACCTGCACAACTGGCTGGACATGGCGCGAGAACGCATCGCCTTCCAGGGGCTTCCGGCGCGGATCTGCTGGGTGGGTCTGGGGGATCGCCACAAGCTTGGTCTCGCCTTCAACGAGATGGTGAGGAACGGCGAACTGTCCGCGCCTGTTGTCATCGGCCGCGACCATCTCGATTCTGGTTCCGTCGCCTCGCCGAACCGCGAGACGGAAGCGATGAAGGATGGATCGGACGCGGTCTCCGACTGGCCGCTTCTCAACGCGCTGCTCAACACCGCATCAGGCGCTACCTGGGTGTCGCTGCACCATGGCGGCGGTGTCGGCATGGGATATTCGCAGCATTCCGGCATGGTCATCTGCGCCGACGGAACGGATGATGCAGCCCGGCGGATCGAACGTGTCCTGTGGAACGACCCGGCAACCGGCGTCATGCGCCACGCCGATGCGGGATACGAGATCGCGATCGACTGCGCCGAAGACAAGGGTCTTCGCCTTCCCGGCATCCTCGGGAACTGACGCGTATGCGCATCCTGCCTGCATCGGACCATAAGCGGATGCCCTGGAAGAACGGCAAGGGCGAGACGGTGGAGATCGCCGTCTTTCCCGAGGCTGCGTCGGTCGATGATTTCGACTGGCGTATCAGCATGGCGACGGTGGCCGAGGACGGCCCGTTCTCTGTGTTCGCGGACATAGACCGGACCCTCAGCATTTTGACGGGCGACGGGATCGAGCTTTCGGTTGAGGGCGAGCCCGATCGTGTCCTGCGCCTCGACACGCCGCCCCACGCGTTTCCGGCCGATGCAGTGACCAGCGCAAGGCTACTCTCTGGCCCGATCACCGATCTCAATGTCATGACCCGGCGCGGAAAGTTTATTCACGGCGTGACGATGCTCTCCGTCAGTCAACGCGTCATTACGTCGAACGGTTCGGACGTGACCCTGGTTCTGCCGACGTCGGATTTGGTGCTGAAAGACGGCACATTGCTTGGCGCGTATGATGCGATCCTGCTGCATCCGGGCGATTCGGAGATCGAACTTAGTCAGGCGCCATCAAGCCGGACTTTTCTTGTCCGCATCGCCTCACGGCAAAAAGCCTCGGTTTCGTTACAGGTTTGACGCATTTGTGAAGATGCCGTGAGGCTGGCCGCAGCGATCGCGCTAAAGAACCGGAAACGCGATATTTCGTCTCTTTCGGGTGATCACATCTGCCCGGTTCCAGACCGGGTTTGGCGGAGGCGACGGCGCAGAAGGTGAAAGTTTTAACTTTCCGGTAACCGCCTCCTCCCCCTATGGGATCACTTACGGATGCATTCGTACCCGTATTTCCCTTGCCATTCCCAACAGGAGACGAGATGTCCTTCAAACCTTTCGCCCTTGCGCCTCTCTTTGCAGCCGTGATTGCCCTGCCGGCATTTGCCCAGCCGAGCCCGACGATGCTGAGGCAGTTCGGCGACTGGAACGTCTATTCCTATCAGGCGGGAGCTTCGAAAAGCTGCTACGTCCTGACCATTCCGAAACAGGCGACGCCCGCAAGCGTCAACCACGGCGATAACTTCTTCCTCGTGGCGCCCAAGCCTTCGGGCAGCGGATATTATCCGCAGGCCATCATGGGATATGATCTTCAAAACAGCTCACAGATAACGGTCACGATCGATGGCAAATCCTTTGCCATGACGCCGCGGGGCAACTCCGGCTGGACGCAGCAGGAAAGCAATGATTCCGCGATGATCGACGCCATGCGTACGGGAAGCAATATGACCCTTCAGGCGGTCTCGGGGAGAGGCACCCGCACATCCTATACGTTCTCGCTCAGCGGCGTGACCGCAGCCCTCAACCAGGCCGGTCAGTGCAACTGACGTCGATCTCTTAAGATCTCTGATGGGTGGAGTTCGAAACCGGCATTCGCCCATCGCCGATCTTGACAAGCTCGTCCGGTCAGCGTCGGCGGATGTAGGCGAACAGGCGCTCGGCTGCATCTTCGATCTGCTTCGGGTCGCGCAGAAAGCATGCTCTCATGAAGGGAGCGCCGCCGGGGCCGAATGCGGTGCCCGGCGCCATGCCGACGCCGGTTTCATCGACAATCCTGAAGGCTTCGGCGCGGCTGTCTGTTACGCCGTCGATCTTCAGGAACGCGTAGAGCGCGCCTTCGGGCTTTCGCGTTTCGACACGGTTGGTGGCGACCAGCGCGTCACACAGAATGTCGCGCGAGGTTCGGGCACGCTCGACATTGGAGCGAATGAACTCGTCGCCAAGGTCGAGTGCCGCAATCGCGCCCTTCTGCATGAACTGCGCAACGCCTGACGTGGAATACTGTATGAGATTGGTGAGCGTCTGGCCGATCTCCGCCGGCGCCACCACCCAGCCGATACGCCAGCCGGTCATGCACCAGTTCTTCGAGAACGAGTTGGCAAAGATGATGCGGTCTTCCGCGTCCATGACATCCATGAACGACGGCGCCCGCGTGCCTTCGAAATAGTAGAGCCCGTAGATCTCGTCGGCGATGATCCAGAGACCATGGCGGCGCGCAAGGCCGAGAATCGCCTGGAGATCATCCTTCGTTGCCGTCCAGCCCGTCGGGTTGGATGGGGTATTAATGAACAGCGCCCGGGTTTTCGGCGTGATCGCAGCTTCCAGTCGGCCCGCATCGAGCACCCACCTGCCATCGATGAAATCGAGGACGACAGGTACGGCCTTTGCTTCGGAAACACTCGCGGCATGGGCAGCGTTCGGCCAAGCCGGTGACAAATAGATCACTTCGTCGCCGGCCGATGCGACCGTCTGGATCGCCAGCACGATCGACTGCATGCCCGATCCGGTGACATAGATGTTGTCGACTGAGAGATCGGCCGTGTAGTGGCGCTGGTAGTAGCGCAGGATTGCCTGGCGAAGCTCCGGGATCCCTTGCGTCCAGGTATAGAATGTCTCGCCTGCGAGAAGCGCGTCGCTGGCCGCGCGGGTGATGAAGTCGGGCGTCGCAAGGTCGCCTTCGCCGATCCACAGCGGCATGAGGTTGTCACGACCGCGTGCATAGGTGACGATTTCGCCAATACCGCTACGCGGAGCGGCCGCAGCGCGGGCGCTGATGTCGGGTCGGATGATCGTCATGCGAATCTCGGCTGAGTATGGC
Organism: Neorhizobium sp. DAR64860/K0K1; assembly: GCF_050500205.1. Classification (NCBI taxonomy): domain Bacteria; kingdom Pseudomonadati; phylum Pseudomonadota; class Alphaproteobacteria; order Hyphomicrobiales; family Rhizobiaceae; genus Neorhizobium; species Neorhizobium sp. DAR64860/K0K1. The sequence goes on from NZ_CP191458.1 coordinate 940,229, forward strand.
GGGGAACTATGCCTAGGCCAAGTTCCGACGTACGGTCAACCGGTTGCAGGCCGCATCGGACACGGAACCTTCGGTCCGAAAGCGTTGATTTGGCGATGGTTTCGACGGCTCTTCGGGCGTGCCCGGTTTCGCCACCGGGGCGAAGGTCAGCACCTCGATCAGGAAATACGCAGATTGGACAAGTTCGTCTTCGCCCATGTCATCCTCGAACTGCGGTTCGTCTTTAAAAAACTGCTCTTCAGGAAGGATTTTCATAAGGATGCGGTGCATTGCTGATTCAAGAACCGCTGCTTTACGCCGATTGGTCGAAAAAGGCCATGCGCGGATTGGCGCATGGCGTTGATTCGGTATCAGCTGCGGCGCATCGCCTCGATAAATAGCTTGGCCTTGGCCGCCACCGACGCAACATCGTCGCCCGGCTTGTAAAGCGATCCGCCGATGCCGAAGCCGTTCGTGCCGGCGTCGATAAAGGATTTCATGTTGTCAGGCGTAATCCCGCCAACGGCCAGAACCGGCATATCCTTCGGCAGAACTGCCCTCCAGGCCTTGATGACCATGGGCGGGATCGCCTCCGCCGGGAAGGCCTTGATGCCGGTCGCACCGGCGCCGATCGCCGCAAAGGCTTCAGACGGCGTCGCGACGCCCGGCAGGCTGATCATGCCGCGCGAGACGCTCGCTTCGATGACCGAGAGGTTCGCGTTCGGCGAGATGATGACAGTTGCGCCCGTCGAGGCGACGTCTGCGACCTGAGCGGTCGTCAGCACCGTTCCCGCACCGATCAGCGCCCTGTCCCCGAACCGCTTTTGCAGTTTCTCGATGCTCTTCAGCGGCTCCGGCGAATTGAGCGGGACTTCGATGATGCGCCAGCCGGCTTCGATCAGCGCCTCGCCGATCGGCTCGGCCTCGTCAGGCGTGATGCCGCGCAGGATGGCAACCAGATTGCAGGCTTGCAGCGCGTCTTGGAACGTCATCGAACTATCCTTCATTCGTCAGTTGCAATTGTCCGGCGATCAACTGGACGCCGCGCTTGGCGGCATCGGTTGGGCCCGGCTCTATATCGAGATCAAACAGCGGAGCGACGCGGCTGTAGCGGCTGTTGAGTACGTTGTTGCCGACAATGCCGATGGCTTCACCTGGCTTCAGCCAGCCCGCGGCACGGGCCTGCCGGAACTCCGAACCGATGACGAGACCGGAAACGTAGTCGCCGATATCGTCAGGCGCGAGAACGCCGGCGAGCACGCCGGTGCGGGCGCTGAAGACCGCAGACAGGAATGCGTCGGCAGAACGCGCGTCGCTTGCGGCAAACCCAGCACCCCGGTCGAATGCCTCCCAGCGCGGCTCGGCGCCCAGTGCAGGCTCCGATGCCTTGGCGATAAAGGAATGCTTGGTCAGCAGTGCGAAGATTTCACCGGTCGCATAGGTCTGGAAACCGGCGATCCGGCCACTCTCGACCCGTGCCCACTTGCTGTGGGTTCCAGGCAGAACCAGGGTGCGGTTCTTCTCCAGCCCGAAGCCGACGATCTGCGTTTCCTCGCCGCGCATCACATCCGGAAACGGTTTTGCCGCGGGATCGCGCATGCCGGGCAGGAAGGTGACTACCGCGCCGTTGCCAAGCGTGGTCTGCCGCGTGCCGGCTGCCAGTTCGGCAAGACCCGCGGGCGCATCGACGTAAGGCACCTCAATCCAGCCATTGCGGCTCGTGATCATGCCGCTCGCGAGGACTGGGATTGCGCCGTGCGCGTCGAACCATGCCCCGACCGTTTCCATCAGGGCGGCCTCGAAGGCCCCATCCTTAACGAACTGGATGCCGCCGCTTGTCGTATCCCGGGTATCGAGCGTTTCGCCCGTTTCAGATACGAGCGCGGCACGGAGCGAACTCGTGCCCCAATCTAGGATGATCGACTTAGGCTCTGGCATCTCTCGGTTTCCTCCCCGAACATTTTGGCCTTCGATAGCGCGGGCAGGCCCGCCTTGTCGAGAGCAAGTGCTGCGAAAAGTCATACTTTTGAGGGGCGGCTTGGCGTCGTAACCGACTAGAATCCCTGGAAGAGAGAATCCGTAGCAGCAGTCATGTCATCGAAGCGAGCCATCAGAATTGCCGGTACTTGGCCAGCGGCAATCCATGCTTTGCGATATATTCTTGTTCAGCCTTGATCGCCTCCGCATGATCGTGCCCCCAGCGTCGCTCTTTCTCCGCCTTGATGGCTGAAGCAATGCCTGTCTCGGCGGCGCGGGAGAGATCGATCGCCAGTTCCTGTGCCTCCATAATAAGCCCGGCATCGAGTGAAAGACTGGCAGCTTTGCGGTTGGTGGAAGACATCGCTCGTCCCTCAATGACGTGCCTGAAAAATAAACGCATGCCGCGAAACGGCAAGCGCGTCTCAGGCTTCGGGATCGAGGATGCAGCATTGTTCCGCGACAGGCACCAGAACGGCGCTCGTACCAGGGTCGTATGGTTCGGACAGCGCTCCATTCGCCGTGATCTCGCCGGCAACGGTCACACACTTGTATTGGTAGGCTCGGCCGAGATAGGTGCGGGTGCCAAGGGTCGCGGGAATACCTTCGCCGGACTGCCGGGCAACAAGGCCGTCGGCGCGGGTGGCCAGAACGAAATCGTCCTTGATCGCACCGAAGACATCCTGCGAGAACGACAGTTTCGCGCCGCCGGCAGCCTCGGCTGTGACGGTTGCGCCGTCGCGGGAGACCACCTTCATCGGAACGAGGTTCTCGAAGCCGACAAAACTGGCGACGAAGGCGTTGGCCGGTTTGCGGTAGAGGACTTCGGGCGTGTCGAGCTGCATGATGCGGCCTGCATTCATGATCGCCACGCGGTCGGAGATCGAGAAGGCTTCTTCCTGATCGTGGGTGACATAAAGCGATGTCGTACCGTTCGCCTTCTGCAACTGGCGGATTTCGACGCGCATGTCCACGCGCAGTTTGGCATCGAGGTTCGAGAGCGGCTCATCGAACATCAGGAGCGGTGGTTCGATGACGAGCGCGCGGGCCAGTGCCACGCGTTGCTTCTGGCCGCCTGACAGCGCCGACGGCAGGCGGTCGGCCAGGTGCGAAAGGCCGACGCGGTCGAGCATGCTCCCTGCCCGCTTGGCCCGATCAGGTTTGGCAATGCCGCGCTGCTTCAGACCGAAGGCGACATTTTCCATCACAGTCAGGTGGGGGAAGAGCGCGTAGTTCTGGAACACGAGCCCGATATCGCGGGCATGCGCCGGAAGGGTGGTGAGGTCGCGATCCCCAAGCCGCACCCGGCCGCTGGTCGGTTCCAGGAAACCGGCGACGATCCGCAGTGTCGTCGTCTTGCCGCAGCCGGATGAGCCAAGCAGCGACACGAGCTCGCCGGCCGCGACCGAGATCGACAGGTCCTTGAGGACCTGTGTCGATCCGTAATGGGCGGAAAGTTTTTCGATGGTGAGCGATACGGTCAAAAGGGTTCTACTCGTCTTACTTGGTCAGGAAGGTGAGGCCGAGCGTGGCTTCGACGATGGCCATCACGCCAACCGTCACCAGCATCAAAAGCACGGAGACGGAGGCGATGGTGGGGTCGAAAAACTGCTCCATATGGGCCAGAATTTGGATCGGCAGCGTGGAAATGCCGGGACCGGTCAGAAACACCGAGATGGACACGTCGTTGATCGAGGTGATGAACGCGAGGATGAAGGCGGCGATGACGCCGGCGCGAATGTTCGGCAGCACGACCGTCATGAAGGTCTTGAGCGGCGGGCAACCAAGGCTGATCGCAGCTTCTTCCACGGAGAAGTCGAAGGCCGCAAGGCTCGCACCGACGACGCGCACGGAATAGGGAAGAACAAGAAGCGCGTGGCCGAGGATCAGGCTCGGATAGACCGGCAGGCCGAAGCCGATGGTAATCGACTTCAGAAGCGAGAAGCCGAACACGATTTCCGGGACCAGGATCGGCAGGACGAACAGCGTGGAAAGCCATTTCGGCAGTTCGACGCGGTACCGGTTTAGCGCATAGGCGGCAGGAATACCCATCAGCAGCGACAGCGCTGTTCCAAGGATCGCCACCTGGAAGCTGGTAATCGCCGTGTTCCGGAAAGCGGAGATCTCAAAGATATTGGCAAACCACCGCAGCGTCAGCCCCTGCGGCGGAAACGTGAGGTAGGACGTGTCTGAAAGCGATGCGCCGACGATGATGACGAGCGGCGCAAGCAGGAAAAGAAAGACGAGGGCGGCGAACACGCCGAGGACGGGATGGATGCGTGTGGTCATCTTGTCATACCGCCATCGGGTTGAGGCGCCGCGCCATGCGGCTCATGATCGTCACCACGGCGATGGTGATGACCACCATGATCGCTGCGATGGTGGACGCACCCACCCAGTCGAAGGTGACCATGGCGCGCTGGTAGAGCAGCGTTCCCATCATCATCATCTGCTCGCCGCCCAGAAGCTGCGGCGTCGCGTAGGAGGTAAAGCTGCCGGTAAAGACGAGGACCGCGCCGACGATCAGGCCCGGCACGGCAAGCGGCAGGATGACCTGGAAGAATGTGGCGATCGGCGTGGCACCCAGAGAGGTTGAGGCTTCGACCACTTCGCGTGGAATGCCCTCGAGCACACCGGTCAGGGTGAGGATCATCAGCGGCACGAACAGATAGACCATCGCAACGATCACCGAACCCTCGGTGTAGAGCATGGACAGCGGCTCGGAGATGATGCCAAGCGAGATCAGCGTGTCGTTGACGATACCGTTCTTGCCGAGGATGATCAGCCAGGCAAATGAACGAACCACGACGCCGGTCAGAAGTGGGAAGACAGCAGCGATGATGGCGACAGACTTCAGCCGCCCCGGCATCCGGGCGATCACGTAAGCCGTCAGAAAGCCGATGACCAGCGAGATCGCGGTGGTGATCAGCGCGATACGCAGCGTGCGGTAGAGGATATTGGTGCGGAAGCCGCTGTTGAAGAAGGCGGTGTAGGTCGAAAAGGCGCCTTTCGGCTCACCGAACGTGGTGGCGATGGTCAAGAGAACCGGAATAACGAGAGCGACGACGACAGCAATCGTCGCCGGCATCGTCAGCCCCCATTTGGCAAAACGCTTCATGTCTGTTCTTTCAAATTCCGGGCTGCCCTGCGCCTTTTAGGCACCGGCGTTCCGGCAGCGGATGTGCTCCGCAATCCCCGCCCGGATCAGGAAAAGCCCTCTCCTTGGATCGAGGAGAGGGCTCGTCGTCTGTGACTGAGATTACTGGCCGAAAACCTCGTTCCACTGGTCGATCCAGTCGGTCTTGGCGTCGTTCAGCTTGGCGTAATCGATGCGGCCCAGCTTCGAGACCTGGTCTGCGCCATAGGTCCACATCTTGGCCTGTTCCGGCGAAAGCTCGACCTTGCTGTTGATCGGCGCATCGACGCCCTGTTCGGCTTCCTTCTGCTGAACTTCCTTCGACAGAACGAAGTTGATGAACTGGTGCGCCAGCTCGACATTTTCGGAGCCCTTGGGAATGTTGACCATGTTGAGGGTGGCGATATCGCCTTCCTTCAGTGTCGCCCAGGTCATCGTCTTGACGGCTGCCTGCATCGAAGCAAGCGTGAAATCCTGCGCCAGGGCAACGCGCACCTCGCCGGTCGAAATCAGGTTCACCAGTTCGGAGCCGGTATTGTAGTTCTTGACCACATTCGGCTTCAGCGCGGTGATGGCCTCGAAGGCTTTTTCGGAATCCTCGTAGGCATCGACGCCCGCATGCTTGCCGGCCTGCAACACGACCATCGGGCCGGCCGTTGTAGTGATGCCCGGCAGCGAGACCGAGCTCTTCATGTCGGCGCGCCACAGATCGGCCCAGGATGTAATCGCCGGATCCACCTTGGCGCTGTCATAGACGAGACCGACGCGGCCGATCGTGTAGGCCGGACCATACTTGCCCTGCGGGTTGCGGCCGAGTTCGTAGATTTCCGAAAGGTTCGGGATCTTGGATGCGTCGACTTCCTGAAACAGGCCCTGTGCGACGCCGAGCTGGGAGAAGCTGTCCGAGAGGTAGATCACGTCCACGCCCTTGCCGTCGCGCAGCTTCAGCTTGTTCAAGCGGTCGGCATTGTTGCCGGTTTCAAACACTATGTCGCAGCCGCAGATCTTCTTGAACGGCTCGATGATGTTGGCTTTCATCTTGTCGCCGTTATAGCCCCACCAGGAAATGGTGAAGGTCTTCGTCTGGGCACTGGCCGAGGCGACGCCGGAAAACGTGGCAAGAATTGCAAGCGCTGCAAACTTGGTGAGGCGATGAGCCTTCATGAGGTGATCCTTTGTCGAACAATCGGTGTTGAATTGGCTGCTCGGACAGCGCCGAGCGTAGAACGACAGTATTTTTTCATCGCTTTCCCCGCAAGCTCAATAATTGTGCACGCGCAATATCCATGTGGATATGCACTGCAATAGGAACGCACGTGTGGGCGTTTTCCCTCTTGCAGCTCTAGTGGCTAGAGGTTGTAGACACGAGAGGTGATCTGAGACGAACGGCAGGGAACCAGCACGATGACGGCAGTAAATCAGGCGCGATACAAGGTCGGCGGTATGGACTGCGCCAGCTGCGCCACCAAGATCGACACGGCTGTACGCCGCATGCCCGGCGTCGAGGATGTTTCGGTATCGGTTGCCGCGGGCACGATGACGGTCAGCCACAATGACAGCGTCGATCTTAGCGCCGTCGAAAAGCGTGTTTCCGGTCTCGGTTATCCGCTGAGACAGCTTTCGCAGCGGAATCGTTCGGCTGAGCCGGTCATTCCCGTTGCGGATCACGCCGACCATCATGATCACGATCATGGAAGCAGTCATGACCATTCCCATCATGAGCGCGACACAGCCGCCACTGAAGGCCTGCATGGGCATGACCACGGCCCGATGGAGGGCCCATGGTGGAAATCCGCCAAGGGCCGACTGACCATTATAGCCGGCCTGGCATTTGGAGTTGCCTATGGGCTCGGCCACCTGTTTCCCGCTTACGAGACCTATATTTTCACAGCCGCGATGCTGATCGGTCTGGTGCCGATCGCGCGCCGCGCCATCATGGCAGCGCTGGCCGGCACGCCGTTCTCGATCGAAATGCTGATGACGATCGCCGCTGTCGGCGCGGTGGTGATCGATGCGTCGGAAGAAGCGGCGGCCGTCGTCTTCCTGTTTCTCGTTGGCGAATTGCTGGAAGGCGTTGCCGCCGGAAAGGCACGCGACAGCATCAGGAGCCTCTCCGCTCTGGTGCCGAAGGAAGCACTTCTGGAGGAGGGCGGCCAGACGCGAACCGTGCCGGCCGAAAGCCTTGCGATCGGTTCGATCATCCTTGTGAGGCCCGGCGACCGGATATCAGCCGATGGCGTCATCATGTCAGGCCAGAGCGCGGTGGATCAGGCGCCCGTGACGGGCGAAAGCACGCCGGTTGCCAAGGGTGTCGACGATGTCGTGTTTGCCGGCACCATCAACACCGATGGCGCGCTTCGGGTGCGTGTCACCGCTGCTGCCGAAGACAACACGATCGCCCGCGTCGTTCGCCTCGTCGAGGAGGCGCAGGAAAAGAAGGCGCCGACCGAACGCTTTATTGACCGCTTCTCGCGCTACTACACGCCCGGCGTCGTTGCGGTTGCCGCTCTGGTCGCCATCCTGCCGCCCCTCTCTGCCGGCGGTGACTGGAACGAATGGATCTACAAGGGGCTTGCCATCCTGCTGATCGGTTGCCCCTGCGCACTGGTGATCTCGACGCCTGCGGCGATCGCTGCGTCGCTTTCATCCGGTGCCCGTCGTGGCCTGCTGATCAAGGGCGGTGCGGTGCTCGAGACACTCGGAAAGCTCACCGCCGTCGCCCTCGACAAGACCGGCACGCTGACCGAGGGACGGCCGCAGGTCACCGATGTCATTGCTTTCGGCCACAGCGCTGATGAGGTGCTGCGGATTGCTGCCGCGCTGGAAACCGGCTCCAGCCATCCACTTGCAAAAGCCATCCTCGCGAAAGCTGAAGAAGACGAAGTTTTCATTCCGCAGTCGAGTGATGGCAAGGCGCTCGGCGGAAAAGGTTTGACAGCAGAGGTCGAGGGACAGGACGTCTTCTTCGGCTCTCCCAAGGCTGCCGCCGAGCGGGTGTCGATGTCGATGGCGCACAGCCGCCGCATCGCAGCGCTCAATGACGAGGGCAAAACGGTTTCCGTGCTCATCGTCGGCAGCGTGCTGGCCGGTGCGATCGCCATGCGCGACGAGCCGCGCGCCGATGCCAAGGCTGGGCTCCTCGCTCTGACCGAAGTGGGCGTCAAAACAGTCATGCTGACCGGCGACAATGCGCGCACGGCAAGTGCAATCGGACAGGAGCTCGGCATCGAGGTCCGCGCCGACCTGCTGCCGGAAGACAAGAGCCGGATCGTTGGCGAACTGAAGCGTGACGGTTTCGTCGTCGGCAAGGTCGGGGACGGGATCAACGACGCGCCGGCGCTGGCTGCGGCGGATGTCGGAATCGCCATGGGCGGCGGCACGGATGTTGCGCTCGAAACAGCCGACGCCGCTGTGCTGCATGGCCGGGTGGCAGATATCGCAGCAATGATTGCCTTGTCGAAGAAGACGATGCGCAACATTCACCAGAACATCACCATCGCGCTCGGGCTGAAGGCGGTGTTTCTGGTCACGACGGTGATCGGCGTGACCGGGCTCTGGCCGGCGATCCTCGCCGACACCGGCGCAACGGTGCTGGTTACGATCAACGCGCTCAGACTGTTGCGGAAATAGGTGTGTGGCCTGCGCTTACGGGCGCAGGGCTCTCTAAGACTGAAGACTTCTCCTCATGGCATCCGGTGCAGGATGGCGAAGGCCTCATACGGCTTCAGAACCACCGTCTCACCCAGCACTTCTATCGGCTGGTAGTTGGAGATGAGGCAATTGCCGGAGATCTTCAGTTCTTTCGGCAGGTCCAGACTGACCTCATGCGCTGAAAAACTGCCGATGACGACCAGTAGGTCTCTGTCCTGTCTGCGGTTGTAGACGAAGACGTCCTTGTTGTCGTCGAGCCACGACTGGTATTTGCCGTAGACGATGACCGGATGGGATTTCCGCAAGGCAATCAGCTGGCGATAATGGTTCCAGACCGAACGCTCGTCGCTCATCGCCACGTCCGCATTGATCGACGCATAGTTCGGATTGACGCCGATCCAGGGTTCTACGGTGGAAAAACCGCCATAAGCTGCGCTGTTCCACTGCATCGGCGTGCGGGCGTTATCGCGGCCGTTCGCGTTGGCGCCCATGATGAAATCCTCCGGCGAACGGCCGGCACCCACATGCAGCTGATACATGTTGAGCGTCTCGATATCGCGATACTGCTCGATCGCGGTGAACGGCATGTTGGTCATGCCGATCTCTTCGCCCTGATAGATAAAGGGCGTGCCTTTCAGCAGATGCATCACCGTCGCCAGCATCTTGGCCGATTCCACGGGATAACCTGTGGCATCACCGTATTTCGAGACGGCGCGCGGCAGGTCGTGATTGCCCCAGAACAAGGAATTCCAGCCGTCGTCGGCCAGCGCGTTCTGCCATTTGCTCAGCACCGACTTCAGTTCGACGAGGTCGAAGCTTTTCGGCTGCCATTTGCCGTAGGTTTCATCCCATTGGCGGGTCACGTGTTCGAACTGGAACACCATCGAGAGTTCCTGCCGCTCGCGACCGGAATAGAGAAGTGCCGATGCAGGTGTGGCACTCCACGCCTCGCCGACGGTCAGGACGTTGCGGCCACCGAAGGTCTCGCGGTTCATCGCCTGCAGATATTCGTGCAGGTGCGCACCGTCGGTCACCACGCCCTGGTCCACCTGTTTGCCGATATAATCGATGACATCCATCCGGAAACCGGAAATGCCGCGTTCCAGCCACCAGTTCATCATGTCATGAACTTCGGCACGGACCTTTGGGTTTTCCCAATTCAGATCGGGCTGGCGGCGCGAGAAGAGATGCAGGTAGTATTCGCCGGTCGTCTCGTCGAGCGTCCAGGCGGGGCCGCCGAATGTCGACTGGAGATCGTTGGGAGGTCCGCCGTCAGGACCCGGCTTGCGCCAGACGTAGAAGTCACGAAACGGATTGTCGAGAGAGGCTCGTGAGTTCTGAAACCACGGGTGTTCGTCGGACGTGTGATTCACAACCAGATCGACCAAGATGCCGATGCCTCGGCGTCGAGCCTCGGCAACCAGCAGATCGAAGTCGGCAAGCGTTCCGAATTCCGACGCTATATCGCGATAGTCCGAAATGTCGTAACCGTTGTCATCCATCGGCGATTTGAAGATCGGGGAGAGCCATATGACGTCGATGCCGAGAGATGCGATATAATCCAGTTTCGAGATAATGCCCGGAATATCGCCGATGCCGTCACCGTTCAGATCGCAAAAGCTGCGCGGATAGATCTGGTAGACGGTCGAGCTATGCCACCACTGCCGTTCGAGGGGTGGCGCCGCTTCCTGGACAAGTGCTGCCAGCTGATCCTCGAGCTGATCCCGTAACTGGTCCATCCACGTCTCCTTGAGATATATTCGACAACCGAACGCCAACGCCGCATGGAGAGTTCCAAACGAGCGTATTCCGGATTAAATCAAGACTACCTGACCGATCGTGTGGTGCCCCTCGCGGGCTCATTGCGCTCACCTGACGACCTCGTGACTGAAGTGTTATCGATTTCGCCTCTCTAGACGTCATCCTGCAGGGCTTGGAGCACCTCCGTAAAGATTGCATTCAGTATTTCCCGGTAAGGTCCCGTTAGTAAACGTGCGGCGCTGATCGTCTGCTGCACGGATTCCGTTTTGTATCGAGTACGGGTTCCTTATGCGTCTTACGGCTGTATCACTGCTCGTTCTTGCCCTCGCTGCGACTGGATGTACCTCCAGCAGCGATCTGGAATCCGCTGTGCCCGCTTCATCCGGGTCTGCAAAGACGTCCCGTCTGGCTGCAAGAACGGCTCCGCTGGTTCCCGCCGTCGACGTCGGGACGACCGCCGGAATTCCGTCACCACCGCAGAAGCCATTGGCCTGGGGCGGGCCTGTGCCGCAGTCGCCGGCGTTCCGCAACATCGCGCCGGGTCCTTCGGTCGAAGCGCCAGGCAATCCGATGGTCACGACCGTCGGCATGCCGATGCCGGCTCAGCGGCCCGTATCGGCGCTCACTCCGGTTTCCCTGCCCGACATGAGGCAAGGCCTCGGGGTTTCGCCGGGTGGCCGCTCGCGGATCTACAGCCACAGCTTCCGCGATGCCAAACCGATCAATTTCGGCAAGGTCTCGCCACGCAAGATGTCCGTTCACGGCGTCGACGTCTCTCGCTGGCAGGGCGATATCGATTGGGCAAAGCTGCGGACGCAGGGCGCCAACTTTGCCTATATCAAGGCGACCGACGGCGGCGATCATCTCGATCCGATGTTCAAGACCAACTGGCGCAAGGCCAAGGAGGCCGGCGTCAAGCGTGGCGCCTACCACTTCTTCTACTGGTGCCGCGTTGCGAGCGACCAGGCCGAATGGTTCATCCGCAATGTTCCGAAAGATCCCGACGCGCTGCCGCCTGTGATCGACGTCGAATATAACGGCGAGTCGAGCTGCAAAATGCGTCTATCGCGCGCCAAGGTGCTCGAAAAGATGCAGGTCTTCATGGACATGCTGGAGCGTCATTACGGCAAGCGGCCGGTGATCTACACGGCGCCGGATTTCTACAAGGACAACCTGCGCGGCGAATTCCTCAACTACCCATTCTGGCTGCGCGCGGTCGCTCAGCATCCGTCGGTGGTCTATCCCGATCGCAGATGGGTGTTCTGGCAGTATTCCGGATCCGGCCTCTCGCAGGGCGTCGAGGGTAAGATCGATCTCAACGTCTTCCGCGGCGGCGAGGGTGATTGGCATGACTGGGTCGCCCGCAACTGAGGGGATCGACTTCAGACGATAATCGGCGAGCGCCCCGCGTCAGCGTCTGATGCGGGGCGTTTTGCTATCCGGGATATGCAGGTTCCGCTGACGCCATCGCCACTTCGGCTTAGCGCGTCTCTACCTCCGCAGCTGCGGCACCCTCCTGAGCGATATCGATCTTGGCCACGACGGACATGCCGGGCACAAGGCGGTCCGTCAGGGGCTGATCGGTATCGATGGCAATGCGCACCGGAATACGCTGAGCGACCTTGGTGAAGTTGCCGGTCGCGTTGTCGGATTTGATCACGGAGAATTCCGAGCCTGTCGCCGGGGCGAAACGCTCGATCGTGCCCGTGAACGCCTGATGACCCAGAGCATCGACCGTGAATGTCACGCGCTGGCCGACGGTCATGTTCTCCAGCTGGGTTTCCTTGAAGTTTGCGACCACCCAGACGTGATTGGGCACGAGCGAAGCGACCTGTGTGCCAACGGAAACATATTGACCGATACGGCCGGTCACCTCTCCAAGGGTTCCGTCCTGCGGTGCGATGATCCTGGTGTTTTGCAGGTCGATCCGCGTGAGTTCGACCGCGGCCTTGGCGCTTCCGACGCTCGCTTCCAGCGAACGACGACTGACGACGATCGTGTTGAGGTCCTGTTCAGCCACCAGTTCGGTCGCCTGTGCCTGGTGGAGGCTCGCCTGCGCCTGGTCATAGGCGGCGCGGTTCTTCTCCGACTCGCTTTGGGTGGTGACGTTGTTTTTGAGCAAAGTCTCGGTGCGCTCATAGGTCAGCTTGGCCGCGTTCAGTGCTGCCTGCGCACTTTCGATGCCGGCCTTTGCCGAGACGATATTGGCCTCCGCCGATTTGCGGCTTTGCTCGGAATTGTCGAGCGAAGCTTCAGCGGTGGCGAGTTGCGCCTCTGCCTGTTCGAGCTTCTGGGCATAGATGCGGTCATCGATCTTGACGATCAGATCGCCCTTCTTGACCTTCTGGTAGTCCTGCACCGGCACGTCGACGATGACGCCCGCCAGTTGCGGACTGAGCAACGTCACCTGTCCGCGGACATAGGCATCGTTCGTGGTCTCGACCGTGCCGTGGAAGGGGGGCAGGTTCCAGGCGTAAAGCACGATAAACACGCCGACGATCCCGACGATGAGCGCGACGTATGTGGAAATGGATCTGAAGGCAGCGTTCATAGCTCTGTTCTTTTTCTAAAGTGTATCGAATTGACGGTCAGGCCTGCGTGGAGGCAGACGCATGCGGTATGAGCCGATCGCGGTGGGTCCACGCGAGATGGCATACAAGCATCACGATCGCGCCGATTGCGATCAGGAAAGTCACGTAGAAGGCGTCGTTATAGGCGAGCACATAGGCTTGTTGCTGAACGGCCTTGGCGAAGGTCGTGGTGCCCTGGATCGTGCGCTGGGTCAGATCGGATGTCGACCGCGCGTAGGCGCCGACATACTGCTGGATTCTCGCCGTCACCATCGGATCGGTCGGCAGCAGGCGGGATGTCAGGATCGACGAGTGATATTGCTCGCGCCAGGTGACAAAGGTGCCGAACAAGCCGCTGCCGAGGAACGCGCCGACCTTCTGGGTGAACAGGAAGACGGCGATAAAGCTGATGACGTAGGTCAGGCCCTTCTTCAGCGCGGCGGCAAAACCCACCGCCATGGCCGGCGGTAGAAACAGACCGCTTCCGAATGCGATCATGGCCTGGCTGACATACATCTGTTCGGGACGGGTCAGGACCGTGGATTGGCTGTCCATGTAGCATCCCGCCGCAATCAGGATCAACGCGACGAGGTGGATGAAGCCTTCCCGGCCGGGCTTCATCACAAGCGCGCAGACGAGGCCTGAAATCACGCTGGCAATCAGGATCGCCCAGTAGAGCCCAGCCATCTGTTCGTTGAAGAGGCCGAGCTGTTTGAAGAAGTTGATCGCGCCTGTGGATTGCTCGGTCAAAAGCATGCGGAAGACCAGGAGAACGCCAGCAAAATGGATGATCTCGCGCGAGGTGATCCAGCGCACGTCGATCAGGTTTGTCTTGCGGTTGAGTTCGATGATCGTCATCAGAACGCCGGTGACGATCGCGACGACAAGCAGCCAGCCGAGCCAGTCCGCTTCCAACCACCAATACAGGCGGCCCATGGTGAAGACGACGGCAAGGCATCCCATGCTGGTGGCCAGAAGTGCATAACTGACAAAGTCGAGCGGCGCGATCACCTTGGCTCTTGGAGGCGAGGTGAGTGGCAGCAGGAACACAAGGCCGAACACGATCAGTGCGAGGCCCAGTTCCAGAAGGTAGAGGCCCTGAAGGTCGCGCTCGTCGAGCAGCGATGGCGACACGAGACCGGCAATCGGCGTTGCCAGAAGCAGACCGATCAGCGCCAGACAGATACCGATATTCAGCTTCTTCTCCGGCGGAAAGATCTCCAGCATGTAGAGAATTGCGATGGAGGAGACAGGCGCGGCCGCGGCTCCCGCAAAAAACCGGAGGGCAATGGCAACGCTGAGATCGTTCACCCACAGATGTGCCAGGCTGATGATCACGTAAGGGATAATGGCGATTTCGCAGAAGTTGCGGATACCGTATTGCGTGCGGACCTTGAACAGGAACAGACCAAGGCTGGCGTTGGGAAACAGATAGGCGGCCACCAGCCAGGACGCTTCGGTCTGGGTCGCTTCCATCGGGCCAGCAATCTGCTGGAGGTTGGCCGAAATCAGACTTGTGCCCAGGCCCTGCATGACCGCCGCGGCAATTGACGCGAATGCATAGAGGAGCGCAATTGGAAGCGGTTTCGGAACGAAAGCCGGGGGGGCTACAGGCGGCGCAACGGCAGGGGCCGCATCCTGCACAGCTGAGGCGGCCGATCGCCCCGCATCGGGGCTCGCATCTGAATTTTCGACGTCGTCTTTCACGACTGTTGTGTCACGTGATGACATTGAAGCTCTCCAGATCGGCAAGATTGGTGCCGATCGCGTCCAGAAGGTCGTTGGCACGGCGGATATCGTCGTGGTCGAGGCCTGCAAAAATCTGTTTCCGGATCTGGTCCGCGAGGGAGCGCACGAAGTCTGCCTGCTCCTTGCCGTGGGACGTCAGCGAGATCAGTTTCGCGCGTCGGTCGCCGGGATCGGGCCTGCGCTCGATCAGGCCGTTCTGTTCCATGCGGTCAAGCAGCCGGACCAGTGTCGCCTGCTCGAGCTCAAGCTCAAACGCAAGCTCGGTCTGTGTCATGCTCTGCTTTTTAGTCAGCCGAAACAACGCACGGGCGCGCGGATAGGTCAGGCCGTGGGCGGTGACCTGCTGATTGAACGCCGTGCGGATTTTCCGGCTTACCTTGGTAAGCGATTCCAGAAAATCAGAGCTTGCGAGATCCTGATCCATAAAAGGTTAGTGTGCTAAGTTTATGATGACCATTAGTTAGCATGCGTACTATTCCGGTTCAAGGTCGGGATCGCCCTGTCTGCCGGCTTCAGCAACGCCATTATCGCATTGCGGACCCCGTTCTGCTGCATGGGTCCGGAGTGTCCGCTCCCATACTGACGTGCCTATTCCATAGAAAATGCCGCGCTCTTGGGAAGCGCGGCAGGACTTATCGCTGTATCGCAGAAAACCTGCGGCCAGCACTTGGTGTTAGCGGCAAACCTTCGTTTCCTTGATGATCACGGCACCGTGACGCATCGTCTTGACCTTCTTCACGACGCAACCGCGGCGCTGATGATGACGGTCACGTTCGCGCATCATGCGCGGCGGCGGCGGTCCACGGCGGTCGTCGGTAACGATCGTAACGCTCTGAGCCTGTGCAAAAGGTACAAATGATACAGTCGATGTAATAGCAATAGCGGCTGCGATAATAAAATTCTTCACGTTTCCTGCCCTCCTTGATGGCGGACAGTAACGCGAATGTCATCGACTGGTTCCACGCCTTTACATCTTAGCGAAGAAGGCTTTGCCCGCCGTCGACGAAGATCGGCGTTCCAGTGATGTGACGGGAGCGATTGGACGCGAGAAACAGCACGACGTCAGCAACATCCTCACTTTCGCCTGCCTTTCCTCCGGTGATCGGAATTTCACCTGCCGGGAAAACGACAAGGACAGCCGTTTCCTCCTTGCCGCGAAGGCTTGTATTGTCGTCGATGCTTGTCCCGATCGATCCCGGGCAGATCGCATTCACGCGGATCCTGTGCTTGCCAAGTTCGAGTGCCAGTTGCTGCACCATCGCAACCTGGGCAGCCTTGGTGGCCGAATAGGCGGTAGCGCCCGGCGTTGTGAACGTGCGGTTGCCGTTGATCGAGGAGATTACGACGACCGACCCGCCCTGTTTCTTGAGATGCGGCACGGTGACGTGAAAGGATAGGTAGGTGCCGCGCAGGTTGACGCGGATCGTGGTGTCCCACTCGTCCGGCTTCATGTCGTCGATAGGGGCCCAGACGCCATTGATACCGGCGTTGATCACAACGATGTCCAGTTGGCCATAGGCTTCGACGAGATGATCAACCGCTGCTCTCATTGCGGCTTCGTCCGCAACGTCGGCATCCAGCACGAGGGCGTCGCCGCCTCCGGCCGTGATTTCGTCAGCCGTCTCTTCCAGTTCGCTGCGCGTATGGCCGAGAAGCCCGATTCGGGCTCCCGATTGGGCCAGCTTGAGCGCTGCCGCCTTGCCAATTCCAGATCCGGCGCCAGTGACCAGGGCGACCTGCGTTTTCAATTCCATGAGCACATTCCTTGCTGCGACGCGAAAATCAGCGAAGGGCAAACGGCAAACGTAAATCGTGGTTCCCAATCCGGACGTCAAAAGTGACCGCATGGAGAGACCCCCGTCGCCGGCGCCTCTTAATAGGAGCTCCAGGATCAAGGGCAGCGTCCCGCATTCGAGCCCGTCACAGTTCTCGTTCAGGCTCCGCCGGATCCTGCTTTGGAGGGGGGAACTCCAAACGCGTTTGCGACGTTGGGTAGCAATCTCAGATGGAGCCAACCCATGCGCTTTCGCCGCCCGATCATCGCCTGCATCGCCAGCCTTCTCAGCTTGCCCGTATCGGCACAGGAGTCTTCCTTTCTTCCCACGCTCAAGGGCAGCTGGACCGGCGTTGGCACCGTCGTGACGCGCATCGGCGCAAAGCCGATCAACGTGACGTGCAAATTCGATATGTCGGGTGGGCGCACGGCGTTTTCGATGGACGGCACGTGCCGCGGCCTGCTGGTCGTCCAGCGCAAAATATCCGCCACACTTCAGGAAAGCGGCAATGGTTACCGCGGCACCTATACCGGCCCTTCCGGTCAGCCTTCGACCCTTTCGGGAAGACAATCCGGCAACCGGATCAATCTGTCCGTCCGTTGGGCACGTGTCATCAACGGCGATCGGACTGCCAATATGACAATCGAATCGCGCGGTGCTGGCAGCCTGCGTCTGCAGACGGTCGACAAGGATCCGAGCACGGGCAAGACCGTCGTAACCAGCAGCATCAATTTAACCCGGTAGGCGCTCGAAATCGCCTCACCACGCACCTCGACCGCAGAGCAGTGAAATGAACTTTTCGCTGCACTGCACGTTGTCTTGCGCCATTGATCATTCGGAGAGATAATTTTGGACATCATCCGCATCCTTTTTGCCTTCCTCCTGCCGCCGCTGGGCGTGTTCCTCCAGGTCGGCCTCGGCCTCCACTTCTGGCTGAACATCCTCCTCACCCTGTGCGGCTTTCTTCCGGGTATCGTGCACGCGCTGTGGGTCATCCTGAAGAAATAACAGGATCGCGGCGCTTGACGCGCCGTCGCGTCTCACTCGGACTTTCGCGATACTGCGCTCTGTAGCTGCGCGATAGGGCGGAAGCCGAGTTAAAACCTGTCTCTGCGGCGATGTCGGCGATTGCCGCTGAGGTCTCGATGACCTTTCGTCGGGCTGCGTTCAGACGCAGGGCAATATAATGAGTG
Source organism: Neorhizobium sp. DAR64860/K0K1 (assembly GCF_050500205.1). Taxonomy (NCBI): domain Bacteria; kingdom Pseudomonadati; phylum Pseudomonadota; class Alphaproteobacteria; order Hyphomicrobiales; family Rhizobiaceae; genus Neorhizobium; species Neorhizobium sp. DAR64860/K0K1. Next base: position 958,020 of record NZ_CP191458.1, read on the forward strand.
TGTGGTCCCACACCTATCGTTGTCTGAAACATGTCTTGAAGATGCCGGGCGCTTACACCGACGCGCTTTGCGAGCCTGGTGAGAACCAAGGGAGCATCGACAGTCTCCTCCATCAATCGCACCGCCGCCTGAACTCTGGCGTCGCGTCCATGTCTGACGGGAGTGACGGCTGAACCATGCTCGCGGTCTAGGCGGTGACCGTATTCATAGAGAAACAGCCTGGACACTTCGAGCGCCAGCGTATGGCCATGGGCCCTGCGGATCAGTTCCAGCATCAGGTCGAGCGTCGGAACCGGTCCGCCTGTCGTAATGCGCTTGCTGTCGATCACGAAGCGGTCTCGAACAAGCTCGACCTCCGGATAAACCAGCGAAAAGGCCTCCAGATCCTCCCAGTGGATGGTTGCACGCGACCCGTTCAGCAGGCCAGCCTCGGCCAGCACGAAGGTTCCGGTCTCAATACCCGCGATCAGGCTTCGATGTCTCGCTGTGCGAGCAAGCTGCGCCTTCAGGTCGTTCGTGACGCTTTTCTTCCAGTCATAACTCGACAAGACGAACAGCGGGTCCGTTTCCCTTGCCGGTCGAAACGCGCCAGCCACCGCGATCGGTATTCCGCATGTCGTGTCGACCGGCGTTCCATCAGGAGAATGCAGTGTCCAGCGATAGAGGTCGCCCCCGGCAATGCGATTTGCAGCCCGAAACGGTTCGATCACAGACGCCAGAAGGATGAGGTTGGTCTCTGGCAGAAGAAGGATATCGAAGTGCTGACTGGGGGCCTTTTGGCTCATTCACCGTAATCCGTGCTGATTGCCGATAGTGTATGAAATGGCTCCGATAATGCAAAGCATTCCATCCGCCTCTCGGTCGTAATACGCTCAATCAGAAGGAGCATATGATGCCGCTTGAGATGAACCGCGAGGTTTTCATAACCTGCGCCGTGACGGGTGCCGGAGATACGACATCACGATCGTCACACGTGCCCATCACGCCGAAGCAGATCGCCGATTCTGCGATCGACGCGGCGAAGGCGGGAGCCGCCGTGGTTCACTGCCATGTGCGCAACCCGGAAACCGGTGCCGCGGCCCGCAATATCGAACTCTACAGGGAAGTGACCGATCGCATCCGCTCGGCCGATGTCGATGTGGTCCTTAATCTGACCGCCGGCATGGGCGGCGATCTCGTGTTCGGCAATGTCGAAGCGCCGTTCCCGGTCAATCCTGATGGAACCGACATGGCCGGCGCGACCGAGCGTGTGGCGCATGTGGCGGAGTGCCTGCCGGAGATCTGCACGCTCGACTGCGGCACCATGAATTTTTCGCTCGGCGATTACGTCATGACCAACACGCCGTCGATGCTGCGCGAAATGGCACGGCAGATGACGGCGCTCGGTGTGCGTCCCGAGATCGAGGCTTTCGATACCGGCCATCTGTGGTTTGCCAAGCAACTCGTCGAGGAAGGCCTGATCGAGGATCCGGTGCTGATCCAGCTCTGCATGGGAATTCCATGGGGCGCGCCCGACGACCTGAACACGTTCATGGCCATGGTCAACAACGTTCCGAAAACCTGGACGTTCTCGGCCTTCTCGATCGGCCGCAACGCGCTTGCCTATCCGGCGGCAGCGGTGCTGGCCGGCGGCAATGTCCGGGTCGGTCTTGAAGACAATCTCTATGCCGGCAAGGGGCAACTCGCGACCAATGCGCAGCTCGTCGAAAAAGCGGTCGGGGTGATCGAGGGCATGGGCGCAAAAATCATCGGCCCGGCCGAGGTGCGCGAAAAACTCAAGCTGCAGAAAAGGTGACCAGCATGAGCAAGATCAAGAAGGCAGCCTGTATCGGCGGCGGTGTCATCGGTGGCGCCTGGGCCGCGCGTTTCCTGCTTGGCGGCATCGATGTTTCCATCTTCGATCCGCATCCCGATGCCGAGCGCATCGTCACGGAGGTGGTGGCCAATGCGGAGCGCGCCTATGGCATGCTTACCATGGCGCCGCTGCCGCCTCGGGGAAAACTCACGTTCTGCGCGACGCTGGAGGAGGCGGTCGCAGGCGCCGACTGGATCCAGGAAAGCGTCCCGGAACGGCTGGACCTGAAGCGTGGCGTTCTGACGAAAATCGATGCGGCTGCCGATCCGAAGGCGCTGATCGGATCGTCCACTTCAGGACTGATGCCGACGCAACTGCAGCGCGACATGCGGCATCCCGAGCGTATGTTCGTCGCGCATCCCTACAACCCTGTCTACCTCCTGCCGCTGGCCGAACTGGTCGGCGGCGAACGCACAAGCCCGGAGACCCTGCTTCTCGCCCGCGAGCGGCTGGCGCCGATTGGCATGAAGGGCGTGATCCTCAAGAAGGAGATCGAAGCCTTTGTCGGCGACCGTCTGCTGGAAGCCTTCTGGCGCGAGGCGCTGTGGCTGATCCATGACGATATTTGCGATACCGAGACACTCGACGATGTGATCCGCTATTCCTTCGGCATGCGCTGGGCGCAGATGGGACTGTTCGAAACCTACCGCATTGCGGGTGGCGAAGCGGGCATGCGGCATTTTCTGGCGCAGTTTGGCCCCTGCCTCGCCTGGCCCTGGACCAAGCTGACCGACGTGGTCGATCTCGACGACGCTCTGGTCGACAAGATCGCAGCCCAATCGGATGCCCAGTCCGGCGCTTATGGCATCCGTGATCTGGAGCGGATCCGGGATGAAAACCTCGTCGGCATCATGCAGGCGCTGAAGGCCGGCGACGGCGGCAAGGGCTGGGGCGCGGGCAAAATCCTGTCCGAGTTCGAGACGCATCTTTGGTCCGAAGGTGGCGGAAACGGCAAGGGGACAAGCCTGTCCGTCGACACCTCGGCCCCGCTGCGGCTGGTCGATACCAAGGTCAACGCCGCCTGGGTCGATTACAATGGCCACATGACGGAGCACCGATACCTCCAGGTGTTCGGCGACACGTCCGATGCCCTGCTGCGCCTGATCGGCGTCGACTTCGCGTATGTCGAGGCGGGCCACAGCTATTACACGGTCGAGACGCATATCCGGCATCTGGGCGAGGCCAAGCTCGGCCAGGCGATCTACGCCACACTGCAGATCCTGTCCGTCGACGAAAAGCGCGTCCGATTTTTCTCGACCATTCACGACTCGAAGACTGACGGCATCATCGCGACGGCAGAGCAACTGATGCTGCATGTGGATGCAAGCGCCGGCAAATCCGTTGTCGCCCCTCCGGAAGTGATGGCAAAGCTTGCGCCGATTGCGCAGGCGCATGCCAAGCTAACGTTCCCGGACGGGGCAGGCCGCTCGGTCGGGCAGAAAAATTAGCTCAGCGGAAGCGTTAGGCGGCCGGAACAATAACCGCATCTCCTCTGTTTCTGACAACAAGGAGAGATGCGCCATGACCTACGAGTTAAGGGCCGTCCGAGGCGATCAGATCATTCGGGAAAGTTTCGCAACGGCGCAGGATGCCGTCTCTTCGATCGATGCGTTGCGGGGACAGGGGGTGCGGGTGGAAGTAGCCATCGACAGCACCGCAGTCCAGCCTGATACACTGACGGATTCGGAACGGCTGATCATCGTGAAAGAAGGCCGGAGATCCGCGGCAAGCGGCAACACGCTGGACACCTGCCCTTACACGGATGATCTTGACCGTCGCGCGCTTTGGCTGGAAGGATATCAGGATCCGAGCTGATTGATTTTTCTGCCGGACAATCACACGTATCCTAATAGGGCAAAAATCATGCAGATTCGTGCGTTTAGCGCCGGGGACACCGATGAACTTGCGGGACTGCTCGAGGAAATGCAGGACTATTACGGCGTGTTCTGCCCTCCGCGGGACGCAATCGTCGCGGGGATTCTCAACCGGCCGCTCAATACCGAGATCATCGTCGCCGGAACCAGCCGCGTGATTGGCTTTGCCGCCTTCGCTTCGATCTTTCCCGGTCCCGGCCTGGTGCCGGGCCTGTTCCTCAAAGAGCTTTTCGTGTCAGCTTCCGAGCGGGGCCAAGAGGTTGGTATCAAACTGATGCAGCGGCTTGCAGCGATTGCCGTCGAACGGAAGTTTGGCCGCGTCGATTGGACGGCGGCGCGCACGAACCAGCGGCTTTTGAAGTTCTACGACGACCTTGGCGGCGAGCGGAAGGAAACCCACATCTTCTACCGTCTCGAGGGTGCGAAACTGAACGCGCTGGCTGAACGGAGCTAGCTTAGAAAGCGCCGTCCTATCCAGGAAACACGGAGAGCCAGCACCCTGGCTATGACATTCCTGCCACAGTTTGACCCGCTTTTCCGTTCCGGGCAACTCTTGCTTTGAGCAAAAGAGTTCAGCCGTTGACTTGCAAAAGCCCTCCCGATAATTCCTGATCAAAATAATCATGATTTCTTTTCCGCTTGGTCTGCAGCGGCGGGGCGTCGTGGCAGGAATTTTAGTACGAGGGGAATTTCGCGTGGCGTTTCGGTCAAGACCTTTTCAAGTCAATGGTTTTTCACGGATTTCGATGGGGCGCCGGGTAAGCGCCCAACGGATAGCGCTTCTTTCCAGTGTGGCAATCCTGCTGCCGCTGCAGTCTCTTGCACAGACAGCTGATGCCACCGGCACAACGCTCGCGCCGATTGTGCTCGAAAGCGGTGGCAGTGGAGTGGGTCCCGATGCGACGATCGTTGCCAAGGCTTCCCGTTCCAGCAGCAAGACCGATACCCCTCTGCTCGACGCGCCCGCTTCGGTTTCCGTCGTGACGGAAGAAGAACTGGAAAAGCGCGGCGTCACGACGCTCGACGAGGCTCTGGCCTACACGCCGGGTGTTTCGACCGACATCTACGGCTCCGACAATCGCTACGATCACTATCTGATCCGCGGGTTCTACTCGACCGGCAACGCCACCTATCGCGACGGTCTGCCGATGTATACGGGTGGCGATTTTACGACCAACCGTATCGAACCCTACGCGATGCAGCGCATCGAAGTGCTGAAGGGTTCCAACTCGTCTCTGTTCGGACTGTCGGGACCGGGTGGTATCGTCAATGCGGTGACCAAGCTTCCGCAGGACGAGAAATTCGGCGAAGTCTACACGACACTCGGCGACGGTCATGTCGAGACTGGAACCGATTTCGGCGGCCCGCTGGATGCAGACGGTATCTGGAGCTATCGTTTGACCGGCAAGTGGCAGAATGCCGACGCAGGGATCGACGAGACCGAGGACGATCGCATCTACGTCGCGCCGGCGCTGACCTGGTCTCCGACCGCGGATACGTCCTTCACGCTTCTGATGGACTATAACAAGCGTGACGGCAGCACGTCTCACGGCATTCCGCTCGGCTCCGGCATCGATTCCGAGACCTATCTCGGCGAGCAAGATTTCGACAACATGGACGTAATCGAGAAGAATATCGGTTACCAGTTCCGCCACGATTTCGGCAATGGTCTCGAGTTCCGCCAGAACGCCAGGTACACCAAACTCGATGTCACCTACGAGAGTGTCTACAATTCGGCTGATCCAGCCACGAGCCGGAACGCTCTTGCAGTCTACGGCGAATCCACGCGTTTCCACATCGACAACCAGCTGCAATACGAGGCGAGCTTTGGTGCCTTCGACAGCCGGACGCTGTTCGGCTTCGACTACGGTCGCGACAGCAACGAGGAAATGCGGTTTGACGGTACTGCACTCGGCGTCGGCGATATCCGCAATCCGGTATACTGCGGTCGAAGCTGCGTGTCATTCGGTGCCGGCGTTGCGTCCGAGTCCGATCTCACGACCAAGGGTCTCTATATTCAGGAAGAGCTGACCTACGACGATCGTCTGATCTTTACCGTCGGCGGTAGGTATGACCATGCCGAAACTGAAAGTACCTCCTACGGCACCGACTACGACGCGGTCGACGAGAATTTCTCCAAGCGAGCCGGTGTGACCTACAAGGCCACGAGCGAAGTCTCTGTCTACGCCAACTACTCGGAATCCTTCCTTCCGGTTGCGGCCAATCGCAGCTACTTCATCGGCACCCCTAAACCGCAGGAAGGCAGGCAGTACGAAATCGGCATCAAGTATGAGCCGACCGGCATCGATGCGCTCTTCACGGCGGCACTGTTCGACCTGACGCAGACCAACGTCGCACAATGGGCACCGGACTATTCGGCTCAGTACCAGGTCGGAAAGATCAACGTTCGCGGTCTCGAACTGGAAGCCAAGGTCGCGCTGTCCAATCGGATCAACTTTACTGCCGGATATTCCTACCTGGATGCAGAGATCGAGGAGGATGTCGACCCCACTCTCGTCGGCAACCGGCCGTATCTCGTTCCCAAGCATATGGCGTCGGCATGGTTCGACTACACGCTTCCCGGCAACGGAGCGCGCGGTGATCTGACGCTCGGCGTTGGCGGACGCCTGGTCGGCAGTTCCTATGCCGATAACGCCAACACGGATCCCGTTCCGTCGAGGGTCCTGTTCGACGCAGCCGTGAAATATCAGATCCGCGACAACGTCGCTCTCTCGGCGAACGTCACGAACCTGCTCGATAAGGAATATATCAGCCAGATCGACGGCTTCAGCAACACCGCCTATTACGGCGATCGCCGTACGGTTCTCGCAACGCTGAAATACACCTGGTAACCGGGCTTCGCCTCAATGGGGCACTCGAACTGTGAAACCTGATTATACCAAGACATGACTGTGGAAAGGACCGTTTACAGATGCCTATCTGCCAGACAGCGATCGGCTTCGGTATCGTTGCACCCACGAGACGACAGGTTCTGACGGCTATCGCGTCGGGGTTTGCCGCTGCGGCGACCGGAGGCCTTCCTGGTGTCGCGATGGCGCAAGACGAACTTCGCTTTGTCCATGCCTTCGGTGAAACGGTACTGCCGCAGCCGGCCAGGCGTGTGGTCTCGCTCGGGTATTCCACCCATGATCCTCTCCTGGCGCTGGGTGTCGTCCCTGTCGCCACGCGCCAGTGGTTCGGAGGCTATCCCTACAACGTCTGGCCTTGGGCCCAGGCGCTGATGGGAGATGCCCAGCCGCAGGTCATCTCGGGTGAAGTGTCAATGGAGATCGTCGCTTCGCTCCAACCGGACCTGATTATCGGCATCGGATCAGGTATCTCGCAGGCCGAATACGATATCCTATCCCAGATTGCGCCTGTCCTGATGCAGGAAAAGGGCGATCTCGCCTATGGCACCACCTGGGACGCCCAGACCCGCGTCATCGGTCGCGCGGTCGGCAACACTGGCAAGGCTGAGGAACTCATCGAAGGCGTCAAGTCGAGGTTTGCGGACATCAGGACACGGCATCCGCAATGGGCGGAACAGACCGCTGTCTGCGCCTACAATTTCGGCGGAGAAACCGGTGCCTTCATCGGCACCGATACCCGCGCGACGTTCCTGAAGGAATTGGGTTTCAGGCCGCCGCCAGCACTCGCCAACCTCGAAACAAACGAGGGTTTTTACGCCCGGCTTTCCCCGGAGGATCTTTCCAGTCTCGACGCGGACCTGCTGATCTGGGTTTCCACGTCCGATGCCGTGCCGGACATCGTCTCAATGCCGATGCGCAAGACGCTGAAGGCCCATGTCGAGGGTCGTGAGGTCCTGGCCGGAGCGCTTCTGGCCGGAGCGTTGACCTTCGGCAGCGTTCTTTCCCTGCCGTTCGCGCTTGAGCGGCTTGACGCGGAGATCGGGTTGGCTTTGGACGGAAAAGCCGAGACAAAGGTTCCATCAAGCGTTGCCGCCGGGCTTGCCCCGTGAAGTCAGCTGCCATCCTTGGCCTGATCTTCCTCTTCGCCGTGGTGCTGACACTTGGCGTCGGGGTGCGCGATGTCACGCCTATCGATGTGTTCCAGGCAATCTTTGCATATGATGAGAGCAATCCGGTCCATATCGTCATCGGTTCCGTCCGAATGCCGCGCCTTGTCGCGGCGCTGATCGCCGGTGCGGGCCTCGGTATCGCCGGCACGATCATGCAGGCGCTCACCCGCAATCCGCTGGCGGATCCCGGCATCATGGGCGTCAACTCCGGTGCCGCCTTCGCAGTGGTGATTGCGGCTTTGCTGACAGGGCGGTCCGATAGTGGCTTGATGTCTGCCATGGCCTTTCCGGGCGCAGCACTCGCCGCCGCCGCCGTGTTCATGCTGGGCGGCGGACTACGCGGCGATGCGGGCCCCGTCCGGCTGGCGCTCGCGGGCACAGCGCTCAATGCGATGCTTCTGTCTCTGGTGTCGGCCATCGTCCTTGCCCGCAACGAGACGCTCGAAATTCTCCGTTTCTGGATCACAGGATCGCTGGCACAGGCTGGCGCGCGTCCGCTCGCCGGCATGGGGATCGCCGCTGCCATCGGTATCGGGGTGGCTCTCCTGATTGCGCCGCGCATCGAGGCACTTTCACTCGGGTCTTCGCTTGCCCGCGGGCTGGGCACGAAACCGGCGCGCGTGCAGGCCGGAGCCCTCGTGGCGATCACGCTGACGACGGGTGCTGCGGTCGCGGTCGCGGGCCCCATCGCTTTCATCGGCCTTCTGGTCCCGCCACTCGCACGGCGCGTCGCCGGACACGCCCTGCGGTTCGAGCTGATGGCTGCGGCGGTCATCGGCGCGTCGATCCTGCTCTATGCGGATACGCTCGGGCGTATCATCCTCGCACCATCGGAAATTCGCGTCGGCATCATGACAGCGCTGATCGGGGCTCCGGCTTTCGTCATCATCGCACGGCGGCTTCGTCCCGGAGCGACATCGTGACGGCGCGAGGCAATGGTCGGGCGAGGGGTGGCGGCAGGGCTGGCGTCGTCCTGCTGGTTGGCCTGCTGCTTTCCTCCATTCTCGCATCGCTCATGCTCGGCCAGATCTTTTTGACACCGCAGGATCTGTGGACCGGTCTATGGACGGGGACCGGGCCAGGAGCGCTGACGCTGCGTGTCCTGCGAGGCCCGGGAATTGCGACGGCAGTCGGTGTCGGGGCAGTTCTCGGCGCGTCCGGCACGATCTTCCAGATCCTGCTGCGCAATCCGCTGGCGGCGCCGGATGTGATGGGTTTCATGCAAGGCGCTGGCCTTGCGGTGATCTGCGGCGTCGCCTTCGGCCTTTCCCTGCCGCTGCCATTTCTGGCCGCCGCCGGCGGATTGATTGCGGCTGTCATTGTTGCGGGACTTTCTTACCGGCGGCACGGTACGCAGGCGGCGCTGACGCTTATTCTCGTCGGCCTCGGGATGGGGTTTTTCTGTTCTGCTGCAAGCAGCTTCCTGATGACCCGCCTGCCGCTCCAGGAGGCTGCGGATGCGCAGCGCTGGCTTGCAGGCTCTCTGGCCGCCCGCAACTGGGGACATGCGCTTCAGGTTTCCGCCACCGGCGGCGTTCTGTTTGCTTTGCTGGCCTTTCAGGTGCGCTCGCTCGGCCTGCTCGAACTGGGCGATGAGCTTGCAACGGGTCTCGGCGCGCGGGTTCGGCAGTCGAAATATCTGCTGATCGCCACGGGTGTGCTGCTGGCCGGCGCCGGTGTCGCCGTGGCGGGGCCGGTGCCGTTCGTGGCGCTGATGGCCGGGCCGCTCGGCTCGCGGATGACTAAGGCCAGCAGGCCGGGATCGCGGCTTGCGGCAGCCGCCGTCACAGGTGCCACAATCACTGTACTCGCGGATCTCGTCGCCCGCTCGCTTGTGCCAGGTCTGCAGCTACCGGTCGGCGTGATGACAGGGATCATGGGAGCGCCCTATCTACTGTGGCTGCTCTCGCGTGAAATGGAGACTGGAGACCTGTGACAGGCAAGGCGCTGAAAACCGAACTCCTGACCCTTGGCTATCGCGACCGGATCGTGATCCAGGATCTGTCGCTCACTCTGCCGGACGGCAAGATCACGACCATTCTCGGGCCGAACGGATGCGGAAAATCGACGCTTCTAAAAGCGTTGGCACGGCTTATCCCGCCGCTGCACGGCACTGTGACGCTGGGCGGGGATGATATTGCGAAGATCGACACGAGAGCTCTCGCACGAAGGCTCGCCATCCTGCCGCAGGCATCCAAGGCCCCGGAAGGCATCAGTGTGTCTGATCTGGTGCGGCGAGGCCGCACACCCTGGCGCGGACTGCTCGCGCCCTGGAGCGAGACCGATGCGATCGCCTGCGAACGGGCGTTGTCACAGGTCGGCCTTGCCGATCTCGTCGACAGGCCGCTCGACGAACTGTCCGGCGGCCAGAGGCAGCGGGCCTGGATCGCGCTCGTGCTCGCACAGGATACGCCCTACCTTTTGCTCGATGAGCCGACGACATGGCTTGACCTCAGCCACCAGATGGACGTGCTTTCCGTGCTGCGCGAGCGCAATCGCAACCACGGAACGACGGTTGTGGCCGTACTGCACGATCTCAATCTAGCCGTCCGGTTTTCCGATCATCTCGTGTTGCTCGGCAGTAACGGACTGGTGGATGTCGGAAGCCCCGAGCAGGTCATGACGGAAGCCAATCTCGACGAGGCTTTCGGTTTGAAATCGATGATCATTGCCGATCCGGTGACGGGAAAACCGATGGTCGTCCCGCGGTAAACTGGCCAATGCCGGCGGCATGCCGACAAGCCTCGCGCCAGAAACGTGATATATATTCACATCGCGGGGAAGATCTCATTCATAAAAACTAACAGTGATTGTTTTCGCTTAAGAATTTGGAATGTTTATTGCCGCGAAGCAAATCCGTGCCGGATTCACGAATCTATACTGTTGCGCTAGATTCTGCTCAGCAAATGATTCGCCGTCACGATGCATTTATCTAGTGAGGCCACATTGGACGCAGTAAGCCACAGGTTTGAAGACCAGAGTTCATCAGTCGAATACTGGGCCATGAACAGGGCCCATCAGATTGTCGTCCACCACGGTATGAGCCTGATCGAAGCCGCGCAGTGCCTTGACCGCAAGCGAACCAGCGCAAGCACCTACGCGCTCAGAAAAGCGATCATGGATTGCCTTGTCGAAGCGCTCACACAAGGCGCCCAGCAGGAGGTGACGCCTGCAGAATGAGTCTCATCACTGAGAGTTGAAGTCGAGTTCGCGCAACTGCATCGAAGCTTTTCAATCCTGTGTTACTGTTTTCACCAGTACAAACGCAGTGATTGGAGTGCAGATGCTTGCAACACTCGCGATGCTGATCAGCCTGTCTTCGGCTGCAACGCCCGTCGTACAATCGCCTGCCACTGCGGGCGGTCCGTCCGGCGAGGTCGATGTCGAACTCGTCCTCGCCGTCGATACCTCCCGTTCCATGGATTTCGAAGAGGTCGCCATCCAACGCGAAGGCTATATCGAAGCTCTCCAGCACAGGGAATTTCTCGATGCGGTCAGGTCAGGCATGACCGGCCGCATTGCGATCAGCTATTTCGAATGGGCTGGCGGGGTCGTGCCGGGGTCGGTCATCGACTGGCACGTGATCGAAAATGCGCAGGATGCGCTCGTCTTTACGCAAAAACTGGCAGCGCGTCCGATCGAGACACAGAGGCGGACGTCGATTTCCGCGGCGATCACGCAAGGGGCGACGATGATCGTCTCCAACCCGCTGAGGGGCATGCGGCAGGTCATCGATATCTCGGGCGATGGGCCCAACAATTCCGGCAACCCGGTTGAGCCTGCAAGGAACAAGGCGGTCGAGGCCGAAATCGTCATCAACGGTCTAGCTCTGATGCTGCGACCGTCAGGTGCACCGGGCGGCCTGGACAAGTATTACGCGGATTGCGTGACGGGTGGTCCGGGCTCCTTCGTTCTCCCGGTTCACCGCATCGAGGATTTCGCAGTCGCGGTGCGCCGCAAGCTGGTGATGGAGGTGAGCGGCATCACGCCTCCGGAGAAAGTCATGAAGATTGCGTCCGGGCCGAAAAGCGATTGCATGATGGGCGAGAAACAGTGGCAGGACATTTTCGACCGTTAGACCGGGACTCAAGACGGGGCAGTAAGCATCAAAGCCGCGCGGACCAGCTTTTGACGTGGGCCGCAACCGTCTTCAGGTGATCGTCGGCGGAATAGCCTGAAACGGTTTTTCGCGGCTTCAGATCGTGATCGCCATCGGGAAGCCACAGGAGTTCGATCGCGTCCGAAAGATCGTAGCCTTTGACCTCCTCTTCGCTGCCGAGCAGGTCGCGGGTTCCCTGGCAGATCAGCGTCGGCGTCTTAAGGTCGCTCAGATGTGCGGTGCGGAGCTTGTCCGGTTTGGCCGGCGGGTGGAACGGATAACCCAGGCAGAGGAGACCGGCGATCCTGCCATCGGCAAACTCCTGGTCGGCAATCATGCTGGCGACGCGTCCGCCCATGGATTTTCCGCCTATAACCAGCTTCGATTTCCCATCCAGATCGCCGATGGCCTGGCGGTATTCGTCCTGCAATCGTTCGGCTTTCGGTGGCGGCCTTTTGCCGCCGCCCTCCCGCCGCGCCGCCATGTATGCGAACTCGAACCGCGCCACGCGAAACCCTTCGGCAGCGAGAGCCTCAGTGACGGCTGTCATCGCGCCTGAATCCATCGGGGCGCCTGCGCCATGCGCAAGAAGGATGGTCACCGGCGCGTCTTGTCGTCCATCGATCAGAAATTGTGTCGCCATCGTCAAGAAGCCCTTCCGCAAACTGAGGATAAGTCCCTTTATCGGCAGGGGGATAGCTAGCCAATCGGGGCCATGTTCCTATCTATGCCATTCAGGCGTGTAAGCGAAAGCGACCGGTTTGGGCGGAACTGCCAGCATCGAAAACAGCAAGACGCAAGCCGATGGCGAATTGCGGCGATTTCTCGTGGGCCTTGGCCGGGGTGCCGCGGGCGCGATGCTGTTCGGCATTCCCATGCTGATGACGATGGAGCTGTGGGAGCTGGGTTTCTATATCGAGCAATCCCGGCTCCTGATCCTGCTCCTCTTCAACATCCCGCTCCTGATCGTGCTTGCGCATCTCATCGGGTTTGAGCGGACCTCTACCTTCTGGCAGGCCGTGCGCGACGCGTTGACGGCCTTCGCGCTCGGGATCGTCATAAGTGGTGCGGCACTTGTGATGCTCGGCGTGCTGAAGGCCGATATGCCCATGGCAACCATCATCGGCAAGATCGCCATCCAGGCGGTGCCGGCAAGCATCGGCGCCATGCTCGGGCGCTCCCAGCTGGGTGGAGAGGATAACGCTGACGACGAGGACGACGAGACGTCCCAGTCATCAGATGCCGTTCCCGACAGTCTTTCGACGAACTACGTGCGCGAGCTGTTTCTGATGGCGATCGGTGCGCTGTTTCTCAACCTCAATGTCGCGCCGACGGAAGAAGTCGTCCTGATTTCCTACAAGATGATGAACTGGCACGGGGTGCTGACGATCCTGGTGTCGATCGCCATCATGCACTGTTTCGTCTACGCGGTGTCTTTTCGCGGCGGGCACAGAATGCCGGAAGACAGCTCACGCTGGCCTATCTTCTTCCGCTACACGCTTCCCGGTTATATGGTCGCGATGCTGGTCAGTCTCTATGTGTTGTGGATCTTCGGCCGGCTGGATGGCATGGCCGCAACGCCGGTGCTGATCTCGGTCATCGTCCTCTCATTCCCGGGGGCGATCGGCGCTGCCGCGGCCCGACTGATCCTTTAGCGAGGCCCTGATGAAAGACACGAGCGATATCGGCAAGGTCACCGAAAAGGGTGAGGCACACTGGATCGAATGGGTCACTGCGATCGTTTCGACGCTGATTGTTGCGGCCGTCCTTGGCTGGGTTGGCTGGCGCGCCGTAAGTGAGGAGAAAGTCTCACCCGCGTTCCGTATCGAGATCACCGAACGCATGCCCGTCGAGGGCGGCTACCGCATCCGGTTCGATGTTTCCAACAGCGCTAACCGAACGGCGGCAGTGGTCGTCGTGCGCGGCGAGGTCATGGATGGTGAGGCGGCCATCGAACAGGCGGATGTCACCTTCGATTACGTTCCCGCGCAATCGAAAGCCTCGGGAGCCATCCTTTTCGCCCGTGAGCCGCGTCAGGATCAGATCCGGTTGCGGACGATCAGCTTCACCGATCCCTGAACGGACGCCGCCAGCCGATCATGGCTTTTCGACGGGCGCCGCCAATGCAATCCACTCACGTTCTGGAATCCGGCGTGACATTTCGTGTAGCGATGACGGGATCGATTCGGAGTCATGTGCGTTTATGTTCGCTGCCTGCGACCGACCAAGAGGTGAGGTCGCGGTAAAAGAAGAAGTAAATGGAGTACAGGGATGAATAAGACTTTCGCCGCGGCTGTTGCCGCCCTGCCGATCGTTCTCACCGCAACGACCGCCTTTTCTGCAGACGTGATTTCGCGCAGGGATGCACCATACCAGGAAGCTGACCAGCGCGGCGGCGTCCGTATCGGCTATCTCGATTGCCAGGTCGGCGGTGGCGTCGGTTACGTCATCGGTTCCGCCAAGGAAGCCGAATGCACCTTCTCGTCCACGATGGGCAGCGAGCCGATCGATCAGTACACCGGCGTCATTCGCAAGATGGGTGTCGATCTCGGATTTACCACGCGCAGCCGCCTGATCTGGGCAGTCTTCGCACCTACCGCTGGCTATCACCACGGTTCGCTCGGCGGCCTCTACCAGGGCGCAACGGCTGAAGCGACTGTCGGTGCCGGCATCGGCGCCAACATTCTCGTCGGCGGCACGTCCGGTTCGATCCATCTCCAGACCGTCAGCATCACCGGTCAGCTCGGCCTGAACGTTGCTGCGACAGGTACTTCGGTTACGCTGACCCCAGCCAACTGATCCAACGGTTAGACGTCAAGTAATTTGGAAGGCCGCCGGGTAACTCCGGTGGCCTTTCCATGTCTGGAAGCGACCTCTTGAACCGGTCCGCGCAAAATCATATTTTGACCCTGTCGCTTGGAAACAGCGTGCAGTTTGCGATCAATCAATTCGGCTAGGCGGCCGCGCCCCTAACGCGACAAGATAAGGATCGGCACCATGGATATAGAAAAAATCTTGGCGTCCGTCGTCGCGGTACGCGCCTCCATTCCCGATAACGCGTTCACGGCCGATGCTCTCGGCGTCCGGCGCGAAGGCAGCGGTGTGGTCATCCGGGAAAACGGTCTTATCCTGACGATCGGCTATCTGATTACCGAGGCCGATGACGTGTGGATCACGAGCCGTGATGGCCGCAAGGTCCCGGGCCATGCACTCGCCTACGATCAGGAAAGCGGCTTCGGTCTCGTGCAGGCCTTGGCGCCCTTGGAACTGCCTGCGCTCGAGATCGGGGATTCCGACAATGCTGCTGTCGGAGATCCGATCGTTTTTGCGGACGGGGAGGGCCAGTATGTGCGCGGCAATATCGTCGCCAAGCAGGAGTTCGCAGGATACTGGGAGTACCTGCTCGACGAGGCGATCTTTATCACGCCGGCGCATCCCTCCTGGGGAGGCGCCGCGATGGTCGATGCCGAAGGCCGGTTGATCGGCGTCGGCTCGCTACGGCTGCAGATGAGCAAGGGCGGAGAGATCGCCGATATCAATATGGTGGTCCCGATCAACCTACTGGCTCCAATCTTGGATGACCTGCTCAACAGCGGCGAATTCAAGCGCCAGCCGCGCCCTTGGCTCGGCGCGTTCTCGGCAGAAACGAATGGCGACGTCGTTGTCATGAGCGTCACCGAAAATGGCCCGGCCGCAAAGGCAGGGCTCAAGCGTGGCGACGTCATCTCGGAAATCCGCGACGGTGAGGTCGACGGGTTGGCTGACTTCTACCGCAAGGTTTGGGAAAGCGGTCCGCCCGGTGCGGAAATTCCCATGCGTGTTCTCCGTGACGGCCGCGAAGCCTGGCTTCGCGTGAAATCGGCGGACCGCAACGACTTCCTTCTGAAACCGCAGCTGCAGTGAACGACAGCCGGATTACCGGATCAGGATCGCCCTGAAATCGTTGACATTCGTGCCCGTCGGGCCGGTGACGAACAGGTCACCGGTCGCTTCGAAGCCGGTATAGCTGTCGTTGCGTGACTGAAGCGCGCGTCCATCCTGTCCGGCCGCGATCAGTCGCCTTGTCGTGCTGCCGTCGCAAAAGGCGCCGGCGTTGTTTTCGGAGCCGTCGATCCCATCCGTATCGGCTGCGAGCGCAGTGATCTCGAGGCCGTCGATAGCGAGCGCAAGGGCCAGTGCGAATTCGCCGTTGCGTCCGCCACGTCCGCCGTCGGAGCGCAGCGTCACAGTCGTTTCGCCACCTGAGAGAAGCACGGCAGGCTTGGCGAACGGCCGGTCGTGCTTTGCAATTTCCCGCGCAATCGCTGCATGAACGAGCGCCACATCGCGCGCTTCACCTTCGATGGAATCCGACAGGATATGCGGCGTCAGGCCATGTGCCAGCGCTATCTCGGCGGCGGCCTGCAGCGAAACGCCGGCCGAGGCGATGACGTGGTACTCGTTCCGGGCGAAAACCGGGTCTGAAGGATCGGGAGCATCGGCTGCGGGCGACGTCAGATGCGCCATCGTGGCCCGCGTGAGATTGAGTCCGTAGTTTTCGACGATGGCCAGCGCATCGTGCCGCGTGCTCTCGTCAGGGATTGTCGGGCCGGACGCGACAAAGGCTGGATTGTCGCCGGGAATGTCGGAGACGATCAGGCTGACGACCCTGGCCCGGGTTGCTGCTGCAAGCCGGCCACCTTTGATGGTCGAAAGATGCTTGCGGACAACGTTCATCGCTGAAATCGGCGCGCCCGATGCCAGCAGGGTCTCGTTGAGCGCGATCTCGTCATTGAGCGTCAGTCCCTCCGGTGGCGCCGGCAGAAGGGCAGACCCGCCGCCGCAGACCAGTGCAATCACCAGATCCCGTTCCGTCAGATTAGAGACCGTTTCCATGATCTTCACCGCAGCGGCGAGACCGGCCGCATCGGGCACAGGGTGAGACGCCTCCAGAACCTCGATCAACCGTGTTTCGCACCCGTAGCCGTAACGGGTGACGACGACGCCTGAGAGCTCCCCGAGCCATATCGTTTCCAGCGCTGCTGCCATCTGGGCTGCACCCTTGCCGGCGCCAACGACTACGGTACGGCCGTTCTGTGGCGGCTCAGGCAGGTGCCGGCTGATGCCGGTTAGAGGATCGGCTGCCTTTACCGCTGCGCGGAACATCGCCTCCAACAATTCCCGATCCTGCATTCTACGCTCCCTCATGCCTTTATTCGTCCGTTCGATCACGGTGACCTGCGGTCGTCAATCGCGTTTGCCCGCCGCCCCTGCAATGTCACGCGCCGCCTGGCGGATCGTCTGCATTAGAATATCGAGTGGCGCAGGGACGCCGGCCTCGGCCTTGAGGGTCAGCCCCACCGGACCCTTCGTCTCCGCCGTGTCGATCGGCAGCGTGGCCAGCAGCCCGTGGGCGATATCGGCTGCCACGACGCCGTGGGAGATGATCCAGATGGCGTCGCTTGTCTGGACGAAGGCGCGACCGAACGTATCGGAAACCGTCTCGATCTGGACCGGGAGATCGGTAATGCCGTGGGTGATCAGAAACTGCTCGACGACGGGCCGAATGATCGATCCGCGCGTCGGCATCAGGATCGGGAAATGACCGAGCGTCTCAAAGAGCGACTGTTTCGCCTCGAGCAGAGGATGCCCGGTGCGGACCGCAAACACGACCTGTTCCGAATAGAGATGCTCGAAGCTCAACCCCGCCATTTTCTCGGGCGCCGCAAGCCGTCCCACCACCAGATCGAGATCGCCGAGGCGTAGCTGTTCCATCAGGACGGCATTCTCGCCCGTCACGATCTTGACCTGGCCGCCTGCATTCTCGGCAAGGAAAAGCGTCATTGCCAGCGGCATGATGTTGCTGGCGACCGTCGGGAGCGCGCCGATCCGCAGCGGCATTGTGTCACCAAAGCGGGTGGTGGAGACGGCATCCATGCCCCTCTTCAAGGAGGCGAGCGTGGTTCCGGCGTGGCGCAGAAACACTTCCCCTGATCGCGTCAAGCGCAGACCGCGGCCTTCGCGCTCGAACACCGTCACGCCAAGCGCCTCCTCCATCTCGCGAATGGTCTTCGTCACCGCCGGCTGGCTGACATTCAGCACCTTGGAGGCCTGCACGACACTCTTCTGCCGGGCGACCTCGACAAAGGTCTGCAGGTGGCGGAACTTGATCTTGAGATTGTCCAAATTCATAACCCATGGGTTAAGCAATCGGCAGAAATTATCATTTTACTTAACCGCATGCCAGTGCGAACACTATGCCCGGGAGGATTTGGTTCATGCAGTTTGTCGATCTTGGCGGCGTCACAGTTCACTATGACATCGACTGGGCGGGAGATGGCCGGCCGGTCGTGGTGCTCGTCAACTCGCTCGGCACGGATAGCCGCATCTGGCATCACGTCATCCCTAAGCTGGCGGGTGACTATACGGTTCTCACCTATGACAAGCGTGGTCACGGATTGTCGGATCTCGGAAATCCCCCTTATTCCATAGAGGATCTCTCCGGCGAACTTGCAGCCCTGCTCGATCATCTCGGCCTGTCCGATGTCATCGTCTGCGGCCTTTCCGTGGGTGGATTGATTGCCCAGAGCCTCTACGTGTCGCGGCCGGATCTCGTTCGCGCGCTGATCCTTTCCAACACGGCGCACAAGATCGGGACACCGCAGATGTGGGCTGACCGTATCGGCGCCGTCGAGCAAAACGGGATCGGCAGCATTCTCGAACCTGTCATGCAGCGATGGTTCACCGCAGCATTCCGCGAGCCCGGAAATGCCGCCTACAAGGCCTATTGCAACATGCTGGTGCGCCAACCCGCCCTCGGCTACAGCGGCACATGTGCTGCGATCAGCAAGGCGGATTACACGGAGCAGGCAGCCCGGATCGCGGTGCCGACGCTTTGCATCGCAGGCGATCAAGATGGATCGACCCCGCCCGAACTGGTGCGGTCGCTTGCGGATCTCATTCCCGGTGCACGTTACGAAGTCATCGAAGGCACGGCGCATATACCCTGCATCGAAGCGCCTGGCGCCTACGCGGCCTTGGTCCGCGGCTTTCTCGAAGAACTGGAGTCCTGAACGACATGGCAGAAGCTTCCATCCCGTCGGAACGCTACAAGCAGGGACTGGCGACGCGCCGCTCGGTTCTCGGCGAGGCGCATGTGGACCGCGCTCTTGCCAACGAGACGCCGTTCGACCAGCCGTTCCAGCAGTTGATCACCGAAGGCGCCTGGGGCTCGGTCTGGTCGCGGGACCAATGGTCGAAGCGGGAACGGTCGATGGTGACGATCGCGCTTCTGGCCGCACTCGGCCATGATGAAGAGGTGGCGATGCATATCCGCGCCACGGCCAATACGGGAGCGACGCGCGACGATATCTGCGAGGCGCTGATGCATGTGGCGATCTACGCCGGCGTGCCCGCCGCCAACCACGCTTTCAAGATCGCCAAGGCCACCTATGCCGAAATCGATGCGGCAAAGCCTGCTGCGGAGGAGCAGAAATGAGCAACGCACCACCAGAAACGACACCCTTCTTTGCCCGAGACCGGGAGAGGCACCCTCCGGCATACACGCCCGGCTACAAGACCTCGGTCTTGCGCTCGCCGCAGCGGGCGCTGATCTCGCTCGAAGGCACGCGCAGCGAAATCACCGGGCCGGTGTTCGGTCACAACATTCTCGGCGAATTCGACAACGACCTGATCGTCAACTACGCCAAGCCCGGTGAATCCGCGATCGGCGAGCGCATCATGGTCTATGGCCGTGTGCTCGATGAACGGGGCAGGGGCGTTGCGGGGGCTCTCGTCGAATTCTGGCAGGCCAATGCCGGCGGACGCTATCGCCACAAGAAGGAAAGCTATCTTGCACCGCTCGATCCCAATTTCGGCGGTTTCGGCCGGGCGATCGCGGATGCAGAGGGCTATTACTGTTTCCGGACGATAAAGCCCGGTCCTTACCCCTGGCCGAACGGCGTCAACGACTGGCGTCCGGCGCACATCCATTTCTCGGTATTCGGGCACGGTTTTGCCCAGCGCCTGATCACTCAGATGTATTTCGAGGGCGATCCGATGATCTGGCTCTGCCCGATCGTCAAGACGATCCCGGACAGGCACGCGATCGAAAGCCTGATCGCACCGCTCGACATGAATGCCTCGATCCCGCACGATCTGCGGGCCTACAAGTTTGATATCATCCTGCGCGGGCGCCGCTCGACCCTTTTTGAAAATCGTCTGGAAGGCAATTGATCATGGCGCAACCGCTGAACTACCTAAAGGAAACGCCATCCCAGACGGCCGGACCCTACGTGCATATCGGTTGCACGCCGAATTTCGCAGGCCTTGAAGGCATCTACGACCATGATCTCGGGTCTGGCCCGATGGCGACCGACAAGACGAAGGGCGAGCGGATCACGATCCGTGGGTTCGTCTATGATGGTGCCGGCGCACCGCTGAAGGATGCGTTGATCGAGATCTGGCAGGCCGACGCGGACGGGATCTACAACAGCCCGTCGGAAACGCGCGGTGCGGCCGATCCCAATTTCCTGGGGTGGGGCCGTTGTCCCGGCGATATGGCAACCGGCGAGTTCGCTTTCGAAACGATCAAGCCCGGGCGCGTGCCGTTCCGGGACGGCCGGCTGATGGCGCCGCATGTCACGTTCTGGATCGTGGCGCGTGGCATCAATCTTGGCCTGCAGACACGGATGTATTTCTCCGACGAGGAAACCGCCAATGCGGAGGATCCGGTCCTTGCCCGCATCGAGCATCGCGTGCGGGTGCCGACCCTGATCGGGCAGCGGGACGGGGATATGGTTCGCTTCGACATCCATCTCCAGGGTGACAAGGAAACGATATTCTTCGATATCTGACGGCTACTTTCGAGAAAGACCAGCAAGGTGACAATTCTGGCATGACCGTTTCCGCATTCGAACATCCCTTCCTGTCTGGTCTGCTCGGCGATGAAGAAGTGTCTCGGCATCTGTCTCCGGAGGCCGAGATCACGGCGATGCTGGCGTTCGAAGCATCTCTCGCCACCGCGCAGGCAAAAAGCGGTCTGATACCGCATGCATCCGCGCAGGCGATCGCTGCGGCATGCGCGTCGTTTTCGCCTGATATGTCCAAGTTGAAGCAGGCGACCGGCCGCGACGGTGTCGTCGTGCCGGAGTTGGTCAGACAGCTGCGCAGTGTGATCGGGGATGAGGCGGCCCCGTATGTCCATTTCGGCGCGACGAGCCAGGATGTGATCGACACCGCACTGATGCTGCGCCTGAAATCGGTCGCCACACTTCTGTTAGGGCGACTGCAGGATCTGGCCGAGCGGTTCAGTGAACTGGACCGGGCGAACGGTTCCCGCGCGATGATGGGGCATACGCGCATGCAGGCGGCTTTGCCGATCAAGGTATCGGACCGCGTGGATGCCTGGCGCCATCCGCTTATCCGGCAGAAACATCTGCTTGCCGCCTTTGCCGAAGATGGCTTTGCGCTGCAGTTTGGCGGTGCCGTCGGCACGCTGGAAAAACTGGGTGATCACGCGGCTCAAGTGCGCGCCATGATGGCCGCCGAGCTTGGTCTTGCCGATGCTCCGCAATGGCAGAGCCAGCGGAGCAGGCTTGCCGAGTTCGCCGGCATCCTTGCCACGATCTCCGGAAGCCTCGGCAAATTTGGACAGGATATCGCTCTTCTCGCGCAAATGGGTGGCGAGATAACACTGTCTGGCGGTGGTGCCTCATCGGCCATGGCGCACAAGCAGAACCCGGTGGCGGCCGAAGCGCTTGTCGCTCTTTCGCGCTACACTGCGGTCCAGCTTTCCGGCATGCAACTGGCCATGGTCCACGAGCAGGAGCGCTCGGGCGCTGCCTGGACGCTGGAATGGCTGGTCCTGCCGCATATCGTGATGGCGGCGGGTGCGGGCCTGCGGCTGGCCGGCGAGCTCGCTTTCAACATCACCGAGCTCGGCCGCGATGCCCCGCGCGATATTTGACGGATAGCAATCGGCTGACACGCCGATTTCGGTTTTACATTGCAGAACCGCATGCAATCTTCTCGCAACGTTACATCGGGAGGCGATGCGACACATGGCACGGGAGAGCCTAATGAAGACGCTGATTTCAACTGTTTTCGCACTGACCTTGATGTCGGGAGCCAGCTATGCCGAGACCATCAAGGTCGGCGTCGTCGGTCCCTTCTCGGGCCCTTTCGCGCTGCAGGGAAAAAACTTCAAAGCGGGTATCGATGCCTTCTTTGCCCTGAACGGCAAGAAGGTTGGCGATAACGAGATCGAGGTGGTCTATCGCGACGTGCCGACCGCCGATCCCGCCAAGTCCAAAGCGATGTCGCAGGAGCTGATCGTTCGCGAGAAGGTCCAGTATCTCGCCGGATATTATTTCACGCCAGACGCGATGGCGGCGGCCCCCATGCTGCAGCAAGGGAATGTGCCGATGGTTGTCATGAACGCCGCCACGTCCGCAATCGTGAACGCGAGCCCTTATGTGGTCCGCACCTCGTTTACCACCTGGCAGACGGCCACGCCGCTCGCCAAGGTCGCCAAGGACGGCGGCGTTACCAAGACGATCACGCTGGTCAGCGATTACGGCCCAGGCGCCGATGCCGAGACGGCTTTCAAAACAGCGTTCGAGAAAGAGGGCGGGCAGGTTGTCGAATCCATCCGGATGCCGCTTTCGACAACCGATTTCGCGCCGCTGATGCAGAGGATCAAGGATTCCGGCGCGCAAGCGCTGTTCACCTTCCTGCCATCCGGCCCGCCGACGCTTGCCTTTGTGAAGGCCTATAACGACACCGGCCTCAAGGCTGCGGGGATCAAGTTCTTCGCAACAGGCGATCTGACGCAGGAATCCGATCTGCCGGCTCTGGGCGAAGCCGGCCTTGGCCTTACCACCAGTTTCCACTACGCGGTCTCGCATGACTCGGCCGAAAACAAGGCTTTCGTCGAAGCAGCGCAAAAGGCGATCGGCAACCCTGCCGAACTCTCCTTCCCGGCTGTCGGGGCGTTCGATGGCATGCATGTCATCGCAAAAATGATAGAGGCGACCGGCGGCAAGCAGGATGCGGCCAAGGCCGTCGAGGCCGTCAAAGGCCTGTCATGGACCAGTCCGCGTGGACCCGTCACGATCGATCCGGCCAGCCGGCACATCACCCAGAACATCTATCTGCGCAGCGTCGAGAAAGGCGCAGACGGCAAATACTTCAACAAGGAAATCCAGACCTTCGAGAAACAGGGCGATCCGGGTCTGGCCTTCGCCAAGAAGTAGGCGTTCCGGCTGAGAGCTGCTCCGGCCTGTCAATGGGTTTGTAGGACCAACCCAATTGTCAAAAAGGCCCTGCTGAGCCCGTGTTCAGCAGGGTTGGAAAGCCTTCGAGTTAGGATGCCCGGCTCGCCGACACGTTCACAGCATCCGTTAGTTTGCAAAGCGCCATTACCCTTCTTGCTCATGTCGAGCACATCGTACGCGTCCTAAGTCGGGCTACGCGTCGGAGAACCCAAACGGAGCCTCCGTCCTCCGATAGTTGTCCGGAAGTACCTGCCGTCCAATCGGCGGTTCGGCACGAGAAGTGCATTCTGTGCGCTGACAGAGCTGGCACGCAATGCCGATAGGCGTCGGCTTATGTGTCTGAGGGTGCTCTGAGGCGTAGACAAGCCGGTCTGCATATCGAGCCTCACAGACGATCGCGATCGCGCGGTCGACGCTCGGAAGGCCGTGGCTGCCACCGCCCGAGTGCACGGTTCGAGCTATCGAGAAGAACCTTTGGCCATCAGGCAGCTCCATCCATTGTGTCACGACCCGCCTTGGAGAGGTAAACACCTGATGGACCGTCCACAACGGACAGCCGCCGCCGTGTCGTGCAAAGGGAAAGGCGCCGCTGTTCAGTCTCTTGGAGACGTTTCCGGCAACGTCGACCTTTATGAAGAAGAAGGGAACTCTCTCGTGTCCGGGCTTCTGGAGCGTCGTGAGCCGGTGTGCAGTCTGCTCGAAGCTCGTCCCGAAGAAACGGGCTAATGAGTCTATATCGTATCGGCGAGCCTCCACAGCTTTGGCAAAGGCAGCATACGGCATGAGGATTGCCCCCGCGCAATAGGCAGCGATGGCTCGATGAGCAAGCCGCTCCGAATTCTGCGATTCGAAATTCCCTTCGGCAACGGTGCTTGCAATCTCGTTCTCAAACTCAAGGTAGGCGAGCTGCTGCGCCATCTGGAAATTCTGGCTTGAATGATCCAGAGCTTCGTTGAGCAGCAGTTCTTTGCGATGCCAGTCAAGTCGCCGGAGGGATCCTGACATCACCTCTGTGGGAAGCCTTCGGACTTTAAACCCGTGCTCGTTCTGGAGGAAGGCTGGCAAACCGCCGCCTTGGCTTACCCGGCCCGCCAGCTTTTCCGACAGCGTGTCCAAAATCGGGAAAAAGTTCTTTCGGGCGGCTAGAAAGCTTCTGACGGCGGCGATGGAATCCCCTTCAAACGGGCGTCCGTCGTTTGTCGTGTGTTGGCGCCGGTCGGCTAAAGCGAACTGCTCCTCTTTGTATGCCGTGTAAAGTCGCAGCAGCGCTTCAGCAAACCCGGGAAAGCTGTGTGCGATATCCGCGATATCGACCGCATTCAAATCGATGTCAGTGAAGATCGCGTCTCGTGCTGCAAGCCGTAACTGCGCGACAAGATCCTGGCCTGCGTCAGCGGTAAATTCGCTAAAATCGATCTTATATGCCTTGGCCAGTCGCAGCAGTATTTCAGCTGTCACCGGGCGCTGATTGCGTTCCATCAGCGCGACATAGGATGGCGAGATGTCGAGGTCGCTCGCCATCTCTACCTGCTTCAGGCCCAAGTCCCGGCGAAGTCTTCGCAAGCGCGGCCCAAGGTAAACACGATTATCCATACAAGCATTACAGCATTACGAAGAACTTCTGTAAAGTTTGACAGCTTGACTTCAGCGTGGCTCGCCATGGCCTTACCGGCTGTTATCCTCCCATGGACAGAAACATTGGAGGGTCTCATGTCGTATCAAAAGCTACTCGAAGAAGCCGAGCACCTGATTGGTGGGAATGAATGCTGGACTGGAATGACACCCGAGGCCGTTGCGAGGATGAGGCTTCAGAACCGGTTCAAGACCGGCCTCGACATCGCCAAATACACCGCCAAGGTCATGCGGCGAGACATGGACGCGTATGATAACGACCCGTCCAAGTACACGCAGTCGCTCGGGTGCTGGCATGGGTTCATCGGTCAGCAGAAGATCATATCGATCAAAAAGCATTTTAAAAGCACGGAGCGGCGCTACCTTTACCTCTCCGGCTGGATGGTCGCCGCGTTACGCTCGGAGTTCGGGCCGCTGCCAGACCAGTCGATGCACGAGAAGACGACCGTACCGGCATTGATCAACGAGCTTTACACGTTCCTGCGGCAAGCCGATGCTCGTGAACTGGGCGACATATTCCGGCAAATCGACAAAGCCCGGGAGGCAGGCGATGCTGTCAAGGAACGGCAGCTCACCTCCGCGATCGATGATTTCCAAACGCACGTCGTCCCGGTCATAGCCGATATTGATGCCGGGTTCGGCAATGCCGAAGCGACCTACCTGCTCGCCAAGAAAATGATCGAGGCAGGGGCCTGCGCTCTTCAGATCGAAAACCAGGTCTCCGACGAGAAGCAGTGTGGTCATCAGGATGGTAAAGTTACCGTCCCTCATGAAGACTTTGTCGCGAAGATCCGTGCGTTGCGCTACGCCTTTCTCGAGATGGGAGTGGACGACGGCGTCATCGTGGCTCGCACGGATTCTTTGGGCGCCGGGCTGACCAAACAGATCGCCTTTTCGGTCTCCGAAGGCGATATCGGCGACCAGTACAATTCGTTTCTGGATTGCGAGGAGGTCGGCGCGGGCCAGCGATCGAACGGTGACGTCCTGCTGACCCGTGGCGACAAGGTTCTTCGTCCGAAGCGCCTCCGCTCGAACCTCTACCAGTTCCGACCCGGCACGGGTGCCGATCGTTGCGTGCTCGATTGCATCAATGCGCTCCAGAACGGCGCGGACCTTCTCTGGATCGAGACCGAGAAACCGCACATCGAGCAGATCGCCGGGATGGTCGACCGCATTCGCGATGTCGTTCCGAACGCGAAGCTCGTCTATAACAACTCGCCTTCCTTCAACTGGACGCTGAACTTCCGGCAACAGGTCTTTGACGTGTGGGTCGAGCAGGGCAGGGACGTTTCGGCGTATGACCGTGCGAAGCTCATGAGCGTCGACTACGACGGTACGGAACTCGGCAAAGAAGCTGATGAGCGCATCCGGACATTTCAGCGTGACGCAGCAAAGCGAGCAGGCATCTTCCATCATCTGATCACCCTGCCGACCTACCACACGGCCGCTCTTTCGACCGACAATCTTGCGAAGGAGTACTTCGGCGATCAGGGAATGCTTGGCTACGTCGCCGGCGTTCAGCGGCAGGAAATTCGCCAGGGGATCGCAGCGGTGAAGCACCAGAATATGGCCGGTTCGGATCTGGGCGACGATCACAAGGAATATTTTGGTGGCGATGCGGCGCTGAAGGCGGCTGGAGAGCACAATACGATGAACCAGTTTGCAGCTTGAGCTGCAGGATCATACGCCTCGAAGGAGCGATGCTCCTTCGAGGTACACTTTCAACGGAGGAGCTGAAATGTCGACAAATACTGAGACCAAGACGTCACAACCCGAACGATCGAGAGCCGTCTTCTCAAACCAGGACTTCGAACTCATCCGGGTCGCGATCAGTCACTATTTGCAGGAAATCAAGGAGCAGCCGGAGGCGGTAAAATACTCGAACCTGTACCACCGGCTCGGTCGCGTTGTTTGAACCCGCAAAGCAGCACCGGTGATTAAGACCATCGGTGCGGCGCTCGATGCTGGTGCTTGGGGCCGATTGCTGTGGAGGAGCGTTCTGGATCGGCTTACCCGGCGAGATATTTCGCCGAATATATCCCTTGGCAAAAATTCCGCGTACGATATATCGAGATGGATATCTTGCTTATGCCTGGGAGCGCGATTGGATGAATGGTAAGACTCGACGTTCCTATGTTTTTCAAGGGTTGATGACCGTCCTCGTAGTCTCCCTGTCTCTCGCCGTGCTGGCTGCTCCGGCCGCGGCGGATGAGAAGGTGACGGTGTTTGCTGCAGCCAGCATGAAGAATGCGCTCGACGCTGCCAACAAGGCCTATGGCAAGCCGGTGACCGCCTCCTA
Source organism: Neorhizobium sp. DAR64860/K0K1 (assembly GCF_050500205.1). NCBI lineage: Bacteria > Pseudomonadati > Pseudomonadota > Alphaproteobacteria > Hyphomicrobiales > Rhizobiaceae > Neorhizobium > Neorhizobium sp. DAR64860/K0K1. The sequence continues at coordinate 985,073 of NZ_CP191458.1, forward strand.
TGCGGCAAGCTCGGCGCTCGCCAAGCAGATCGAAAGCGGTGCGCCGGCAGACGTGTTCGTCTCCGCGGATCTCGACTGGATGAACTATCTGTCCGGCAAGGCTCTGGTGAAGGAAGACACAAAGTCCAACTGGCTCGGAAATCAAATCGTGCTGGTCGCGCCCAAAGAGAATGCCGCACCGGTCGATATCATCAGGGGTCTCGACCTTGCCCGGCTTCTGAACGGCGGCAAGCTTGCCATGGGTGAGCCGAATTCGGTTCCTGCGGGCAAATACGCAAAGTCGGCGCTGGAAAAGCTCGGCATCTGGTCGTCGGTCGAAAAAAGCGTCGCCGGTGCCGAAAGTGTGAGGGCAGCGCTCGCGCTGGTGTCGCGCGGCGAAGCGCCTTACGGCATCGTCTATGCAACCGATGCCGCTGCCGATCCGGGTGTCGCGGTGGTTGGAACCTTCCCTGCGGACAGCCACGCGCCGATTATCTACCCGATTGCGATTCTCTCGGATTCAAAATCGCCGGATGCCGCGGGTTATCTCGATTACCTGAAGTCCGCCAAAGCCGCGCCTTTCTTCGAAAAGGAAGGCTTTACGGTTCTGAAGTAAGCCAGTTTGACTTGGGCCCCTTGGGCTGATGTCTGAAGGGAAGCAGCGTTGGACTGGTTGGTACTCAGCGAGGAGGAATGGACGGCGGTGCGCCTGAGCCTTCGGGTCTCAAGCGTGGCCGTCCTTGTCAGCCTGCCCCTCGGCATTCTCGTCGCCTATGTCTTGGCGCGCGGAAAATTCTGGGGCAAATCGATCCTCAACGGCATCGTGCTTCTGCCGCTGATCCTGCCGCCTGTTGTGACCGGGTTCCTGTTGCTCATCGTCTTCGGAAGACGTGGCGTGGTGGGCTCGTTCCTCGCGGACTATCTCGGCATCGTCCTCTCCTTTCGCTGGACGGGTGCCGCCCTTGCCTGCGGGGTGATGGGATTTCCCCTGATGGTCCGCTCGATCCGGTTGTCGATCGAGACTGTCGATCGGAAGCTGGAGGAGGCGGCCGGAACGCTTGGCGCCAGTCCCCTCTGGGTCTTCCTGACCGTTACCCTGCCGCTCATTCTTCCCGGCATTATCGCCGGTATGATCCTCGCCTTCGCAAAGGCCATGGGTGAATTCGGTGCGACGATCACATTCGTATCCAATATCCCCAGCGAAACGCAGACGCTGTCGGCAGCGATCTACACGTTCACGCAGGTTCCCGGCGGTGATGTCGGCGCCATGCGTCTTACCATCGTGGCGATCGCGATCTCGTTTGCGGCGCTGCTCGCGTCCGAATTCATGGCCTATCTGGTCGGACGCAAGGTGGCGGTCGAATGACGATGATCGTGGACGTGCGGCAGTCGTTCAAGAGCTTCGTGCTCGACGCATCCTTCACCTCGACAGGCGGCGTGACGGCGCTGTTCGGCCGCTCGGGATCCGGAAAGACATCGCTGGTGCGCGCCATTGCCGGCCTCTCCAAACCGCAGCGCGGACGGATCGAGATCGACGGCGATGTCTTGCTGGATACCGAACGTGGCATCTTCGTGCCAATGCACAGGCGTCGCTTCGGATATGTCTTCCAGGAAGCACGGCTCTTCCCGCATCTAAGCGTCCGCCAGAACCTTCTTTACGGAAAATGGTTCGCGCCCAAGTCAGGGCAGGTCGAAAATATCTCGCATGTCGTCGAACTGCTCGGCATCGGTCCGCTCCTCGACCGCCGGCCGGGCAACCTTTCCGGTGGCGAAAAGCAGCGCGTGGCGATCGGCCGAGCGCTTTTGTCGTCACCCAGACTGCTCCTGATGGACGAACCACTCGCAGCGCTCGACGACGAGCGAAAGGCCGAAATCCTGCCCTATCTGGAGCGGATGCGCGATGAGACCGCGATGCCCATCGTCTATGTCAGCCATTCGGTCGCGGAAGTGGCGAGGCTCTCGGACCGCGTCGTGATGATGAGCGACGGTCGGGTGGAGATATCAGGCACACCGTCGGACGTGCTGTCCGGCAGCCAAGTACTGGCCACAGAGCGCCGCGAAGCCGGCGTGGTGCTTTCCGGAACCGTCGAAGCGATCGATTCGGCGCATGGCTTGGCGACTGTGCGGCTTTCGTCCGAAGTTCTCGTCGTTTCGAACGCGCGGGCGCAGGTTGGACAGAGCGTCAGGCTCCATGTCCCGGAGCGAGATGTGATGCTCGCCACCAGGAAACCCGAAGGCCTGAGCGCCCTCAACATTCTGGAAGGGCAGATCGCCCAGATGGATGCTGAAGGGGAGGGCATGGTGCGCGTCAAGATCCGGTGTGGCGAAGACGTGGTTCTTGCCCGGATCACCGGCCTGTCGGTGCAGCGCCTTGCACTTCGAACCGGACTGCCCGTCTATGCGGTGATCAAGACCGTCGCCCTGGCACTGTAATTGGCCGGGTACGCTGTGCCCGAAATAAAAAGGGCCAGCGCTGGCTGACCCTTTTCGTCTGTCTATAGGCTTTAACCCGTTCGATCAGGTCGCGACACCCTGCGGGCTGTCGGCCGACCTGTCGGGTGCACGGCTGAGCATCAGGGCGACGATCGTGCAGATGGCACCCGAAATCAGGTATCCGCCGATGAAGATGATGCCGAACTGGCTCGCGAGACCGAGCGCGGTCAGTGGCGCAAAACCTGCGCCGACCAACCATGCGAGGTCGGAGGTCAGGGCCGAACCGGTGTAACGGTAAGGCTGGCTGAAGCGCGACGAAACCGAACCGGAGGCCTGACCAAAGGAAAGGCCGAGGATGGCAAAGCCGATGATGATGAATGCATCCTGGCCGGTACCGCCCGCATTCAGCAGGAACGGCGCCGTAAAGCTGAAGATGGCGATGATCACCGCACCAATGATCAACTGGCGGCGACGACCGATCCTGTCTGCAAGAAGACCGGAGATCACGACCGTCACGAGACCGAGCAAAGCACCGATGACCTGGACGAACAGGAATTTCCCGGCGCTCTGGCCACCGAAAAGTGTCACCCAGCTTAGCGGGAAGATCGTTACAAGGTGGAACATCGCGAAGCTTGCAAGCGGGGCAAAGGCGCCGAGAACGACGTCGCCCCCGTGAACGCGCAGCACTTCCAGAACCGGCTTTGCCTGCAATTCGTGCGCTTCGAGCGCATCGCCGAACTCTTTCGATGCAACAATACGCAGACGAGCAAACAGGGCCACAACGTTGATGGCAAACGCGACGAAGAACGGATAGCGCCAGCCCCAGCTCAGGAAGTCGGCGTCGGAGAGATTGAAGACGAAATAGCCGAACAGGACGCTCGCGAGCGCAAACCCGAATGGCGCGCCGAGCTGCGGGATCATCGCGTAAAGGCCGCGGCGGTTCGGCGGTGCATTCAGTGCCAGCAGCGATGCAAGACCGTCCCAGGCTCCACCCAGCGCAAAACCCTGGCCGAGACGGAACAGCGCCAGCAGAGCCGGCGACCAGTATCCGATCGTCTCATAGCCGGGCAGGAAGGCGATCGAGGCCGTCGAGCCCCCGAGCACGAGAAGGGCAATCGTCAGCTTCGTGCCGCGTCCATAGGTACGGTCGACCCACATGAAGACCACCGAGCCAACAGGACGCGCGATGAACGCGAGCGAGAAGATCGCAAACGAGTAAAGCGTGGCGGTGACCGGGTCTCCGGCAAACGGAAAGACCACTCGAGGGAAAACCAGGACCGAGGCGAGGCCGTACACGAAGAAGTCGAAAAATTCCGACATTCTGCCGATGACGACCCCGATAGCAATATTGCTCGGTTCGACCGGCTTGTCGTCGTGGATCTGCCGGGCATCCCGTTCCATCTCTGTGGATGTAGGATTGGCAAGTTGGCTCATGAATGTGTTCTCCTGCACGTCTGTTTCCACATGAGAATGTCGGGCGTACCAGCTGTCAATCAAGACGTCGCGCAAAAAGCATATTTTGGGCGGATTTTGGTGTTTTCTGAGGCGCCCATGGCAACAGATGGACATTGAGGCGGAGTTGATGTTTTTGCAACGACCATCATCAATCCACACACCCCGCTTGCATTGCAGCGCGAAAAAGTTATTGCACTGCGACGAAACACCTCATGGAGATCAGTTGCTTGCTCCGTTAGGCCGACTGGACACATCGAAAGTTTCGAGCAGACCAATGTTCCCAATGTTGAAACGTCTCATCCAAATCGCTTTGCTGCCGCTTTTGGCCACCCTTTCGGGCTGCAATCTCGTCGTGATGTCGCCATCAGGCGATATCGCCAGGCAGCAGGCAGATCTGATTATCGTCTCGACCGTTCTGATGCTGCTGATCATCGTGCCGGTCGTGTTTCTCACGCTCTACTTCGCCTGGCACTATCGTCATGCGAACACCACAGCAAAATACGATCCGGAATGGCATCACTCGACACGGCTCGAAGTGGTTATCTGGGCCGCGCCGCTGGCGATCATTGTCGCGCTCGGTGCGATCACCTGGATCAGCACCCACCGTCTCGACCCGTATCGTCCTCTCGACCGCCTTGATGCGGAACGTCCGGTTCCCGCCGAAACGCGGCCTCTGACGGTTCAAGTCGTGGCGCTCGACTGGAAGTGGCTGTTCTTCTATCCGGAATACGGCATCGCCACGGTCAACGAAATGGCCGCACCGGTCGATCGCCCGATCACGTTCGAGATCACCTCGAGCTCGGTGATGAACTCGTTCTACATTCCGGCGCTCGCCGGCCAGATCTACGCGATGCCGGGGATGCAGACCAAACTGCACGCCGTCATCAACAAGGAAGGCGAGTTCGAGGGACTTTCGGCAAACTACAGCGGTGCCGGGTTCTCGCACATGCGCTTCAAGTTCCACGGCTACACGGCCGAAGGCTTCGACGGCTGGATCGCAAAGGTCAAGCAGCAGGGTACCGCACTCAACCGCGATGCCTATCTGAAGCTTGAGAAGCCGTCCGAGCGCGAGCCGATCCGCTACTTCGCGGCGGCCGACAAGGATCTCTACAGCGCGATCCTCAACATGTGTGCCGAACCGGGCAAGATGTGCATGAACGAAATGATGCATATCGACATGATGGGTGGTGCCGGCACCGAGAGCCACGAGAACCGCGCGAAACTTCAGTATGACAATCGTCGTATCGGAGATGCGGAAGGTACAAACGCCGCGACTTTCCCCGCGACTGGCACACCTGCCAAGAGCGATGAACAGCCGCACAATGAGCAAGGTCACGGCAACCACTCGATGCCGGACACGAACAATGGCGACGCCGATCCGGCGCCTGCGCAGATCAACAATTAACGGGTTGTCCCATGTTTTCCAATCCTGACATCCTGAAGTTTATCTTCGGAAGGTTGTCCTTCGAATCACTGCCGTTTCACGAACCGATCCTGATCGTGACGTTTGCGGCCGTGTGTCTGGGCGGCATCGGCGTGGTGGGTCTCATGACCTACTTCAAGCTCTGGGGGCCATTCTGGCGCGACTGGGTTTGCAGTGTCGATCACAAGAAAATCGGCATCATGTACATCGTGCTGGCCATCATCATGCTGTTCCGCGGCTTTGCCGACGCCATCATGATGCGCGTACAGCAGGCCATCGCCTTCAACGGCAACGAGGGTTACCTCAACTCTCACCACTACGACCAGATCTTCACCGCCCATGGCGTGATCATGATCTTCTTCGTGGCGATGCCCTTCGTTACCGGTTTCATGAACTATATCGTGCCGCTGCAGATCGGCGCGCGTGACGTCTCGTTCCCGTTCCTGAACAACTTCTCGTTCTGGATGACGACGGCCGGTGCGATCATCATCATGATCTCGCTGTTCATCGGCGAGTTCGCACGTACCGGCTGGCTGGCCTATCCACCACTGTCGGGCGCTGACTACAGCCCGGGCGTCGGGGTCGATTATTACATCTGGGGTCTGCAGGTGGCGGGCGTCGGCACGACGTTGTCGGGTATCAACCTGATCGCGACAATCGTGAAGATGCGTGCTCCCGGCATGTCCTTCATGAAGATGCCGATCTTCACCTGGACGGCACTCTGCACCAACATCCTGATCGTTGCCTCGTTCCCGATCCTGACCGCAACCCTCGTGCTGCTGTCGCTTGACCGTTACGTCGGCACCAACTTCTTCACGAACGACCTCGGCGGTAACCCGATGATGTACGTGAACCTGATCTGGATCTGGGGTCACCCGGAAGTCTACATCCTGATCCTTCCGGTCTTCGGGATCTTCTCGGAAATCGTTGCGACCTTCTCCGGCAAGCGCCTGTTCGGCTATGCCTCGATGGTCTACGCGACCTGCGTGATCATGATCCTGTCCTACCTCGTGTGGCTGCACCACTTCTTCACGATGGGTTCGGGTGCTTCGGTCAACGCCTTCTTCGGCATCACCACGATGATCATCTCGATCCCGACGGGCGCGAAGATGTTCAACTGGCTGTTCACGATGTATCGCGGTCGTATTCGCTACGACGTCCCGATGCTCTGGACGGTCGGCTTCATGGTGACCTTCGCCATCGGTGGTATGACCGGCGTCATGCTGGCTGTTCCGCCTGCCGACTTCGTGCTCCACAACTCGCTGTTCCTGATCGCCCACTTCCACAACGTCATCATCGGCGGCGTGCTGTTCGGCCTTCTCGCAGGCGTCAACTACTGGTTCCCGAAGGCGTTCGGCTTCAAGCTGAACCAATTCTGGGGCAAGGTATCGTTCTGGTTCTGGTTCGTCGGCTTCTACTTCGCCTTCATGCCGCTCTACGTTCTTGGCCTGATGGGCGTCACCCGCCGCGTATCGCAGTTCGAAGATCCGTCGCTGCAGATCTGGTTCATCATCGCAGCCTGCGGTGCAGGTATGATTGCCATCGGTATCGCCTCATTCATCATCCAGATCGGCGTCAGCGTCTGGAAGCGTGATGAACTGAGGGACGAAACCGGCGATCCGTGGCACGGCCGTACTCTGGAATGGTCGACATCGTCGCCGCCACCGGACTACAACTTCGCCTTCACTCCGGTGGTCCACGATCACGACAGCTGGTACGACATGAAGAACCGCGGTTATGCGCGTCCTCTTCAGGGTTTCAAGCCGATCCACATGCCGAAGAACACCGGCACCGGCGCGATCCTCTCCGGCATCAGCGTGGCACTCGCCTTCGGCCTGATCTGGTACATGTGGTGGCTTGCTGCCCTGTCCTTCATCGCCATCATCGTTGTGTCGATCGTCCATACGTTCAACTACAACCGCGACTACTACATTCCGGCGGACGACGTTGTCGCGGAAGAGAACAAGCGGACCGAACTGCTCGCTAGGCAGGTGTGATAACCATGAGTGCTTCTAAAACAGAGACGGCGGAAAACCCGCAATTCTACCTGGAAGAAGATCATCATCCGGAGAACAGCACCAATCTTGGGTTCTGGCTCTACCTGATGAGCGACTGCCTGATCTTCGCGATCCTGTTCGCCACCTACGCTGTCGTCGGCCGCAATTATGCGGCCGGCCCATCGCCGGCGGATCTGTTCGACCTGCCGCTCGTCGCGCTCAACACCGCGATGCTGCTGTTCTCGTCGATCACCTACGGGTTCGCGATGCTTCAGATGGAGCGTGGCGCCAAGGCGGAGACGCTGTTCTGGCTGGGCGTGACCGGCGTGTTCGGTCTCGCCTTCCTGGGCATCGAGCTCTACGAATTCAGCCATCTCCTGCACGAAGGTGCCGGCCCGCAGCGCTCTGCGTTCCTGTCGGCGTTCTTCACGCTGGTCGGAACCCACGGTCTGCACGTTACCTTCGGTATCATCTGGTTGGTCACGCTGATGGTGCAGGTTTCCAAGCATGGCCTGATCCCGGAAAACCGCCGTCGCCTGATGTGCCTGTCGATGTTCTGGCACTTCCTCGACGTCATCTGGATCGGCGTCTTCTCCGTCGTTTACCTCATGGGAGTCCTCGGATGACCGACAAAGCACCCGCGCACGAAGATGCGCACGCCGCGCATCACGCCCATAGCCACGGGCACGAGGCGAGCCACGGTTCGCTGAAAAGCTATACGACCGGCTTCATCCTGTCGGTGATCCTGACGGCGATACCGTTCTGGCTTGTGATGGGCGACGTCTTCGACAACAAGGCTGTCACCGGCGCTCTGGTTATGATCTTCGGCGTCATCCAGATCGTTGTGCACATGATCTACTTCCTGCACATGAACACCAAGTCCGAAGGCGGCTGGACGGCGATGGCACTGATCTTCACGATCGTCATCGTGGTCATCGCTCTCTCCGGCTCGCTCTGGGTCATGCACCATCTCAATGCAAACATGATGGTCATGTCGCCGGAGATGATGAAGAACATGCCTTGAGGCGGTCATGAGACCGGTTGAGACAGACACCAATCAAAGTGGCGCGGGTCATTCCGCGCCACTTTCCCGTTCTCGCTCCCATATCATGCGGGCGTTTCTGGTCTTCGCGGCGCTGATTTTCGTGGCGCTCGGATCCTGGCAGGTGCAACGCCTGTTCTGGAAGCTCGATCTTATCGCAAGGGTCGACGCCCGTGTGCATGCAACGCCGGTGGCACCTCCGGCAGCCGGCCAGTCACCTGACGATATCGAATATCTCCACGTCGCCATCTCCGGGTCCTTCGATCACACGAAGGAAGCGCTGGTTCAGGCCGTGACGAAGCTCGGGCCCGGATACTGGGTCGTGACGCCGCTGAAGCTTGAAGACGGCAGGACGATCATGATCAATCGCGGCTTCGTGCCCCCTGACCGTAGAGATCCCGCGACCCGTGTCGAAAGCCAGACCGTCGGCGAAGCCGCCGTCACAGGTCTTGTCCGCCTCTCCGAACCCGGCGGCGGCTTCCTGCGCGAGAACGATCCGGGCAACGAGCGTTGGTATTCGCGCGATGTCGCAGCGATCAGCGCGTCGCGCGGTCTTCAGGGCGTCATGCCCTATTTCATCGATGCGGACGCAACGTCGAACCCGGGTGGCTATCCGGTCGGCGGCCTGACCGTCATCCAATTTCCCAACAGCCATCTGAGTTACGCACTGACCTGGTTTGCGCTCGCAATCATGTCTCTCGGTGCTGCGATCTTCTTCGGACGCTTGCAGCGCGCGGCCGGTTGATCCGCAACGATTTCATCTTGAGGAGAACGCGCCTTGGATACTCCCGCCATCAACGATATTGGCCTCGATTCTGATGTCGAGATCGCGGTTCGCCAGGAACTGACGCTCGTCGCACTTGGCAAGTTGCCAGCCGATACGGCGCTCCGGGTAGGCCGGCTGCTCGATGTCAGCACGCGGACATGGCGCACGGATCAGGAAATCATTATCAAGGGCCGCCGCATTGCCTATGTCGGCGATGCGGGATCCTATCCGGGCACCGTCGCTCACCGGGTGCATGAACCCGATCTGGCTGCCATTCCAGGGCTTGGCGAGGTGCACAAGCATATCGAAAGCTCCCATTTGACACCGGAATGGGAAGCAGCACTCGTTCTTCCCTGCGGCAATACCTGGACCTGCGAGGCAAGCCATGAGTTTTCGAACGTCAACGGCGCGAAGACGCTTGAATTCTGGCTGAAGGCCCGCGCGGCCGGTTCGCCGCTCAAGATCTTTCCGCTGCCCGGCTCGGCCGTGCCGCCCACCGGTTATGAGCATGGCGGCGGGTATCTCGGTTATGACGAGCAAAAGCAGTTCATGACCGAAAGCCTGATGGTTGCGGGCCTCGACGAGGTGATGGACTGGCCGGGCGTGTGGGACAGAACCAGCCCTTCCTACGACCGCCTTTGGGGCATGATCCGAGCAACGTTCGAGAAGCGCGGAGTCGTTGAAGGTCACGCGGCGGGCATTCGCGACATCCCAACGATCAACGCTTTCGCCGCGGCCGGTCTGGCATCGGATCACGAAGCCTGGACGGTCGAGGAGTTCTGGGACAAGCTGACCCGCGGCCTGTTCATGGAACTGCGCCCGCACAGTTTGCCGGAGGTCATCGCAGGTCTCCTCGAGAAGGGCCTCGCCGACTGGTCGCAGATCGCCCTGACGACCGACGATCGCAGCGCCTCCGATACTCTGAAACTCGGCGCCACTGATTACAACGTTCGCCTCGCCATCGAGGCAGGCCTTGCGCCCGAGATAGCCATCCAGTGCGTGACCATCAATCCGGCCCGTCACATGCGCCTGACGCCGTGGGTGGGCACGATCGCGCCGGGACGTTATGCCGATATCGTGCTTCTCTCCGACATCGATAAATTCGAGATAGCCAAGGTCTGGGCCGATGGCATCCAGGTCTCTGACGACAAGCGCTATCTGCCCGAGGTGCCCAAAATCGACTGGCCAGACTGGGCAACGAAGACCATCAATATCGGCCGCGAGCTGACAGCTGAGGATTTCGCAATCGCCGCTCACCCCGGACGCGAGACGATGACGGCTGCCGTGTTGCGGCCGTTCCACTGGACCGATGATTTCCTGACCATCGACCTTCCTGTCGAAGATGGTCTCGTTCAGCGCGATGCCGATCGCAACATCACCAAGTTCTCGATCATCGACCGGTTCTCGGGCAAGGGAGCGGTGTCGAAAATGTTCTGGCTTGGCTGCGGGCCACGGACGCCGGATACGGCGCTTGCCTGCTCCATGGCACATGACAAGCACAATATCTGGTGCGTCGGATCATCGGATGAAGCGATGGCCGCAGCCGTCAATGCCGTCGCTGCCAATGATGGCGGCTGGGCCTTGGTCCGGGATGGGGAGGTCGTCGCGCGCGTTCGCTACGAAGTGGCGGGGCTGATGAGCTGCCGTTCGGCGGAAGCTCTGCACGAGGAGATGCAGGCGCTCTATGCCGAGGGCGAAAAGGTCGAGTGGATGTTCGAGCCGAGTTTTCATCCGCGCTGGTCCGCAGGCTTCCCGGAGCGTCTCGCCTTTGCGACGCTCACCTGCGCGCCCTGGCGCTGGGTGCTGGTCGCCCCGAGCGATTATGCACCGCAGGGGTTCGTCAACGTCCAGACCGGTAAAACCCATCCGGTCGTCTTCTGACGGGAATTGGCTCTCAGAGCTTCGGCCAGGTATCCGACAGACGATAACCGCCCGGCCACGGGTCCGACGGATCGAGCATCAACTGATGTGTGCCGGTAATCCAGGCGCGGCCAGAGATCAGTGGGTAGATCGCGTCGCGATCACCGACACGCGTGGTCGAGTCGATACGGCAGTGGAATTCCGAACCGATGATCGAGCGTCCGATATAGGTGTCGCCGATTGCCATCTCGCCACGCGCATGGAGAACCGCCATGCGCGCCGAGCAGCCCGTGCCGGTGGGAGACCTGTCGATCTTGCCCGGCTGGATGACGACGGCGTTTGCACCGCTCAGCACGCCGTTTTCCCGGGTGAGGGGAGTTACAATCTGGCAGAAGGAAATGTGGTCCCAGCCGGCATTGTCCGGATGGGTAAAGCCGATCTGCTCGTTGGCGGCCGCGGTAATCTTCACGCCCGCTTCTGCAATCTCGCGTGCCTCGTCGGGTTTCACCTCGAACCCCAGTGAAGCCGCATCGACGATGACGAAACTGTCGCCGCCATAGGCTGTGTCGACCGTGAGTGTTCCGAAGCCGGCCACTTCCAGCGACACTGCGAGCTTGTCTGTAAAGGATGGCACGTTGCGCACCGTAATCCGTTCGGCCTTGCCGTCGCGGCATTCCGCGGTGACCTCGACCAGGCCGCCTGGCGCTTCGAGCGTCATGCGTGTCACCGGCTCGGTCATGGGAATGATGCCGGTGTCGAGCAGTACGGTCGCAACACAGATGGAGTTGGAGCCGGACATTGGTGGCGTGTCGGCGGGCTCCATGATGATCCAGCCCATCTGGGCGCGCGGATCCTTCGGCGGCACCAGCAGATTGACATGCCGGAAGACACCGCCACGGGGCTCGTTCAGCACGAAGTTGCGCAGCGTTTCGTCACGGGCGATGAAGCGGGACTGGTCCCAGAGTGTATCGCCCGGCGGCGGGAGTACACCGCCGACGATGACATCCCCGACTTCGCCCTCCGCATGGCAGCTGACGATGTGGATGACCTTTGATGTGCGCAATGCGACCCCCGGCAGATGTTACCGCTTGGGTGTCATCAGGTAATGCCCAACGCCCCAGACCTCTCCCTTGTCATGGCCGAACAATCCGGCAGTGGCAAGGAAGAACAGACGCCAGCGACGCTGCCAGAGGCAGGCGTCCTTCCCATAGACGTCCTTCAAAATTGGTTGGATCTGCCCGATCTCGCGATCGAAATTTTCAAGCCAGTGCATCGCGGTGCGGCGATAGTTGAGACCCGACCAGCGCCAGTCTTGTTCGACAGTGAAAATATCATCGAAACGCCGCGGCAGGTCGTGCGCGGGCATAATGCCGCCGGTGAAGAAATGGTGGGCGATCCAGTCCGCTGGGTTGTCGTGCTCGAACCGGTAGGACCGATCCTTGTGGGTGAACACGTGCAGGAACAGCTTTCCGTCGGGCTTCAGCCAGCCTCTTGTGCGCTCCATAAGGCCTCGCCAGTTCGACATGTGTTCGAACATTTCCACCGAAACGACCCGGTCGTAGGTCTCATCCGTCGAAAAGTCGTTCATGTCGGCGGTGATGACGGTGAGGTTGTCGAGCTTCAGCCGCTCGATTTCGCTGAGGATGTGCTCACGCTGCGGGGCCGAGTTGGAGACGGAGGTGATCCGGGCATTGGGAAAATGCTGGGCCATGTAGAGCGACAGCGAACCCCAGCCGCAGCCGAGCTCGAGAATGTCCATTCCATCACTCAGTTCCGCGTGACGCACGGTCTCGGCCAGCGCGTAGGATTCCGCTTCCGCAAGCGTTGTATCGTCAGCCAGATACAATGCGCAGGAGTATTTTCGCTGTGGACCGAGAGCGAGGCTGAAGAACTCTGGCGGCAGTTCGTAATGCTGGCGGTTGGCATCATCCGTATGGGTGGCGATCGGAAAGTCGGCCATCGACCTTGCGAACGCGTCCTCGGCGGTTGCCGGCGTGGAGGCCAGCTTCCGCTTGGTGCGACCGCATAGAAAGTCGATCCCGGCAAGCGTCACGCCATCGCTTAAGGGTGCTCGTTCAGCCGTATTGATGGCAAAGGCCAGCATGTTCATCGTGGCGTTCCCTTATTGTGTTGAGAGTTTGGATCGACGCGGACCGGGGAAAAATGCGTTGACGCGTGCCTGGACAGCACGGAACTGGTCACCCCGGGATTTCAGCATGTGTTCCTCGAGCGGCGGAATGCCGGAGACGTGCACCAGCAGCCAATACATCATCACCGGCGCGAGGAGCGCGATCGCGGCAAAGCCCAGCGCCGGAAGCGCCATCAGCGGCCAGCTGCACCAGAACAGCCATTCGAAGAAATAGTTGGGGTGGCGGGAGTAGGCCCACAGCCCCTTCTGGCAGATTTCCCGCTTGGCTTCCGGCGTCTTGCGGAATCTCGAGAGCTGAACGTCGGCTACCATCTCGCCGATAACGGCAATCGCTGCCACGGCAAGCGCGAGAAGATCGCCCACCTGCGGGTATTCTGCCGGGTTCGAAGCGGCGCAGTAGACTGCAAGCACAAGAATGAAGGCAGCGACCGCCTGGATCTGGAGAAAATAGAACAGGCGGAAGGAAGCGCGATCGCCCCATTCCTTGATAAGCTTTTCGTAGCGGGGATCCTCGCCACCGAGCCGCGTGCGGGCGCCAATATGGAAGGCAAGCCTCAGCGACCAGGCCGCAACGATGACGATTGCCGTCACGCGGCGCTCGACGGGACCGGCCGCCAGATAGGCTCCAGCCACGCCGCCGACGCCGACCGCCAGCGACCAGATCGTGTCTATCCAGCCGCTCGCACCCGTCGCGCGCTGTACGGCCCAGGAGATCGCCATGGCCAGCGACAGGCCTATCGCCAGAAAAATGAGGTGAATGTAATCCATTGGTCTCCTCGAACGTAGAAAGCCCGACACGTTCTTTGTGTCCCTCTACGGCTGACATAGCCAATCAGTTTCATGGGCTTGGAAAAAATGTCGCAAAAAGAAGTGATATTGCGTGAAACTCTCTATCTCAATCTCTCGTAATGATTACAGAGCCCACAGGGCAGGTGATCGATTGCTTTGGGAGCTGGGGGAATTGTATGCCATTTCGTGAGACGCATAGGACCTCGGGACGTCGACGCATCGCAGTTGTCGGCAGTGGAATATCCGGCATGTCCGCTGCATGGCTTCTGGCCAAGGCCCACGATGTTACCATGTTCGAGGCAGCCGATCGTATCGGCGGCCACAGCCATACCGTGGATTTCGACGCATCGGGAAGAACCGTTTCCGTCGACACCGGCTTCATCGTCTACAACGAGGTGACCTATCCTAATCTGACGGCGTTGTTCCGTCATCTGGATGTTCCAACCACGGCCTCCAGCATGTCCTTCGCCGTCTCGCTCGACGATGGCGGTTTCGAATATTCTGGTGGCACAGGGTTCGGACTGTTCGCCCAGAAGTCCAACATCGTCAGCCCACGCTTCTGGTCGATGATGCGCGATCTCGTCCGCTTCTACCGCAATGCTCCCCGTGATCTGTCGACGATGGGCGGTTTGTCACTCGATGACTACCTCGACCGACATCACTACGGACGGGCGTTCCGCGACGACCATCTCTACCCGATGGCGGCTGCGATCTGGTCGATGCCCGCGGGTAAGGTGGGTGAGTATCCCGCGGTCAACTTCGTCCGTTTCTGTGGCAATCACGGGCTGCTCGAACTCTGGAACCGTCCGATCTGGCGCACGGTGACGGGCGGAAGCCGGGAATATGTGGATCGCCTGACAGCTGACTTTCGCGATCGCATTCGCCTGTCGACACCCGTCCAGGCGATCAGGCGAACCGGTGGCGGTGTTGAAATTTCCACCGGACCGGACGGATGGCAGGCATTCGACGAGGTGGTGATCGCCACCCACGCAGATCAGGCACGTCGTCTTCTGTCGGACGCTGATGACCACGCGACACGCATTCTGGGTGCCTTCCGCTATTCCCGCAACGAGGCGATTCTGCACAGCGACCAGAGCTTCATGCCGAAGCGCAAGGGCGCATGGTCCAGCTGGAATTATTCGGCAAAGACCGGCGAGGCGCAGGTCCAGCCTGCCATCACCTACTGGATGAACAAGCTGCAGCCGCTTGGCGATGCGCCGCCGACCTTTGTGACACTCAATCCCCCACGTCAGCCCCGCGAGGACGCCGTCATTCGGCGCGAGATCTACGAGCATCCGATCTTCGACATGGCAACCGAACGGGCACAACGGGAAATCTGGTCGCTTCAGGGTGTGCGCAACACATGGTTCTGCGGCGCCCACTTCGGCTCGGGCTTTCATGAAGACGGCCTCCAGGCAGGCCTGGCGGTCGCGGAAGATCTTGGCGGCGTTCGGCGTCCCTGGAAGGTCGCCGAGGAAAGCGCCCGGATCGTGCGCCGGCCGCTCGGTGCTACCGTTCCGATCGAGGTCACGGCATGACGGCTTCGTTTCGGTCGGCGCTTTATCCCGGTCATGTCACGCATGCACGCATGCGGCCGAAAGAGCATCGGCTGGCCTACAGGATCTATTCGCTGCTGATCGATCTCGATGAGCTCGACGCGCTTGATCGCGGCCTGAAACTGTTTTCCGTCGACCGGTTCAATCTATTCTCGTTTCGGCAAAGAGATCGCGGCGACCGCTCGGGATCCGATCTTCGGGGCCAGATAGAGCAATGGATGCGCGCCGCAGGGCTCGAGCCTGATGGCGGGTCGATCAAGCTTCTCACCATGCCGAGAATACTCGGCTGGGCCTTCAATCCGCTCAGCATCTTCTTCTGCTACGGACGCGATGGCGCGGTGAAGGCGATCCTGTGGGAAGTGGATAACACATTCGGGGAACGCCATGGCTACCTCATCCCGGCCGATAATCGTGTCGGCGGCGAGATCGTCCAGCACTGCGACAAGGCATTTTATGTCTCGCCGTTCATGGACATGGACCAGCGCTATACCTTTCGCGTGACGCCGCCGTCCGAACGGCTGTCGATCAAGATCGATACATTCGATGCCGAGGGGCCAATGCTGACTGCCCGTCATCTCGCCCACCGCCGTGATCTGACAGACCGGGCGCTTCTGAAGGCCTTCTTCGCCATTCCCTTCCTGACGCTCCGGGTCGTCGGCGGCATCCATTGGGAGGCACTGAAAATCTGGCTCAAGGGCGTGCGTTTGCGCAAGCGTCCAAAGCCACCGGAAAACCCCGTCTCCGTCACTCCTGCTGTTCCCCTACGCAAAGTGGAAATCCATGAGCCAATCTGACGAATTCACCTCCGTAACGACCGATCGCACACCCGGAGCTGGCGTTGCCGGCTTCGGCGCGCGCGTCGTGAACCGGCTGCTGAGCGGTATCCGCTACGGTTCCATTCGCGTTGTGCTGCCTTCCGGTCGCACCATAGAGATGGCCGGGCCGGAAAAAGGGCCGGACGCCGTTATCGTCATCAAGCGCTGGCGGATGCTGAGCCGCGTTCTGCATGCGGGCGACATCGGCTTTGCAGAAGGATATCTCAAGCAGGAATGGACGACACCTGATCTTACCAATGTGATCCGGTTTGCGGCACGCAATCGGCATGGGCTGACGCTTGCGACCCATGGGGGCTATCTCGGCCGGATCGCGGTTCGCCTGTCGCATCTTCTCAACGCCAATACCAAGCGCGGCAGCAAACGCAATATCGAGGCGCATTACGATCTCGGCAACGAGTTCTACGCTGAGTGGCTAGACCCTTCGATGTTCTATTCCTCGGCGCTCTACGAGCATCAGGGACAGTCTCTCGAAGATGCCCAGCGTCAAAAACTCGAGCGTATCCGCGAAAAGCTCGCCATGAGCCACGGCGACAGCGTGCTGGAGATCGGCTGCGGCTGGGGCGCTCTCGCGTTGGATCTCGCACAGAACGTCAATGCCCGGGTCACCGGCCTTACTCTTTCTCCTTCGCAGCTGGCCTTTGCAAACGAGCGCATCCGGCAGGCCGGCGTGGAAGGGCAGATCGATCTCCGACTGCAGGACTACCGCGATACATCAGGGCAATTCGACCGGATCGTCTCGATCGAGATGTTCGAAGCGGTCGGAGAGGCCTATTGGCCAGCTTATTTCGACACCATCCGTCGCTGTTTGAAGCCCGGTGGCCGTGCGGTTCTGCAGGTGATCTCGATCAACGAGGACCGCTTCGATTCCTATCGGCGCAATCCGGATTTCATCCAGAAATATGTGTTTCCGGGAGGATTTCTTCCCTCGGACAGCGCGTTCACGGCAGCCGTTGAGAAATCCGGGCTTGTCGTGAGCGACATCGAACATTTTGGCGCGTCCTATGCGCGGACGCTGGCCGAGTGGCGGACGCGGTTTCACGCCGCCTGGCCGAAGATTGCGGAACTCGGTTTCGACAGCCGTTTCCGTAGGTTGTGGGACTACTACCTTTGCTATTGCGAGGCTGGCTTCGAGGAGGAAGCGATCAATGTTGGCTTCTATACGATTGAACATGCGTAATCTGGGTTTGCGCAGTGGTGCTGTCGCCGCACTCTTGTCACTGTCGGCAGGGCCGCTTCTTGCCGCTGATCTGGACGGCAAATGGGCTCGCGGAGACGGCAATGCCAAGGTCGAGATTGCGCCTTGCGGCGCCCAGATCTGCGCCACCAACACATGGATCAAGCCCGGATCGGGAAGCGAGAAGGCCGGCGACAAGTTGGTCATGACGATCGACCGGACAGCGGACGGATCCTATTCCGGTACCGCCTTTGATCCGCAACGCAACATGACGTTCAAGATCACGGTCGTTGTCGCGGAAAAGAAGATGACGACGAAAGGCTGCGTTGCTGGCGGTATTCTTTGCCGTGCCGTCAACTGGTCCCGCATCGACTGACACAGAAAGAGGGAACGAACCCATGGCGAAGATCTCGCTGAAGACGCTGGCTCTTGCCTACATCACCACGTTCATCGTGTTCGGCGCGATAGACTCCGTCTGGCTCAGCACGATGACAAGCCTGCTTTACCGGCCGGTCATGGGCGACATGCTTCTGCCGAGTTTCCGTCTCGCGCCTGCCGTGATCTTCTACCTTCTCTACATCGGCGGACTGACGCTGATGGCAGTGCGTCCGGCCCTGATTGCAGGCGGTGTTGGAGCAGCGGTGCGGCAGGGAGCGGCGATCGGGTTCATGTCCTACATGACCTACGATCTCACCAACCATGCGGTCATGAAGAACTGGTCGACGCTGCTTTCCGTGGCCGACATCATTTGGGGAACCTTGCTTTCGGGTCTCGCCAGCGGTCTTGCCACCTGGATCGTTCTGCGGTTCTTCAGAACAAAACACCACTAAGCGTTTCGAAAACAATATGGCCGGGAAATCCCGGCCATATCTTTGAGCTACTACTGTTCAGGCTCTTCGACCGCGGTCGGCTGACCGCGCTGATCGAGAATTTCGCGCTTGCCCACATGGTTGGCCGGTCCGACCAGCCCATCCTTCTCCATGCGTTCGACAAGCGATGCGGCCCTGTTGTAGCCGATCGACAGGCGGCGCTGGATGTAGGAGGTCGAGCACTTCTTGTCGCGCATGACGACCTTGATCGCCTGCTCATACATCTCGTCCCGGTCTTCCTCGCTGATCGCGGACCTGTCGAAGACAGCCTGGTCTTCCTCCTCGACCTCTTCGCCCTCTTCGTCTTCCGTGACGCTGCCGAGATAGAGCGGCTGACCTTGCGTCTTCAGATGCGCAACGATGCGCTCGACTTCCTGGTCCGACACGAAGGGACCGTGAACGCGGGCAATGCGTCCGCCGCCCACCATATGCAGCATGTCGCCCTGACCGAGCAGGTTTTCGGCGCCCTGTTCGCCAAGGATCGTACGGCTGTCGATCTTGGACGTCACCTGGAAGGAGATACGGGTCGGGAAGTTCGCCTTGATCGTACCGGTGATGACGTCGACCGAAGGCCGCTGCGTCGCCATGATCAGGTGGATACCGGCAGCACGCGCCATCTGCGCAAGCCGCTGGATCGCACCTTCGATCTCCTTGCCGGCCACCATCATCAGGTCGGCCATCTCGTCTACGATGACGACGATATAGGGCAACGGCGTCAGGTCCATGTCCTGCTGCTCGTTGATCGGCTCGCCGGTCTGACGGTCGAAACCGACCTGGACGCTGATCGAGATGACCTCGCCGGATGCGGACGCGGCCGCCACACGGGCGTTGAAGCCGTCGATATTGCGAACGCCAAGACGCGACATCTTGCGGTAGCGGTCCTCCATTTCGCGCACCGCCCATTTCAGCGCCAGAACCGCTTTCTTGGGGTCGGTCACGACAGGGGTGAGCAGATGCGGGATACCGTCATAGGCCGACAGTTCGAGCATCTTCGGATCGACCATGATCAGCCTGCACTGGTCCGGCCGCAGACGGTAGATCAGCGAGAGGATCATCGTGTTGACCGCGACCGACTTGCCCGAACCGGTTGTGCCGGCGACGAGCAGGTGCGGCATCTTTGCAAGCTCGGCGACGACGGGTTC
Source organism: Neorhizobium sp. DAR64860/K0K1 (assembly GCF_050500205.1). Taxonomy (NCBI): domain Bacteria; kingdom Pseudomonadati; phylum Pseudomonadota; class Alphaproteobacteria; order Hyphomicrobiales; family Rhizobiaceae; genus Neorhizobium; species Neorhizobium sp. DAR64860/K0K1. Next base: position 1,004,543 of record NZ_CP191458.1, read on the forward strand.
TCCGCCGATCGTCTTGCCGAGGCAGAGCGGAAGCCGGAAGCCGGTACCCGCATAGGTGCCGCTTTCGATCAGCTCACGCAGGTAGACGGTTTCGCGCACGGGGTTTGGCAGTTCGATACCGATCACGTTGCGACCGGGAACGACAGCCACGCGGGCCGAAAGCGCTGACATCGAGCGGGCGATATCGTCCGAAAGGCCGATGACGCGGGAGGATTTGACGCCGGGTGCCGGGGCGAATTCGTAGAGCGTCACGACAGGGCCGGGACGAACGTCGATGATCTCGCCGCGAATGCCGAAATCTTCGAGCACGCTTTCCAGAAGCCCGGCGCTCTGTTCCAGGCTTTCCTGGCTGACGGGGCTGATCTGGTCGTCCACCGGTGCCTGCAGCAATTCGATCGACGGGAACTCGTAGTCGTCGGACGCATGCAGCGGTTCGGTGTTGAACGGCCGGATCGGAGAGATCGCGCGGGTGGCCATGACAACCTGCCGCGTCGACTTTACTGGCACAGCGGGGGCGACCGCAGGCGCCGGGGCCTCGATGACGGTCTCAGCGATGACGGGCGCAACGAGAACAGGCTCAGGAATGACAGGCTCAGGAACGACCGGAGCAGCAGCAGCGATGACGGGCGCATCCTCCACTGGAGGCCCCACCGGATTTGGCGCAGCATCGTGGCCGGCCTGGCGCAACGTGATCGAACGATAGAGATCAAGCGGCGACGGCCCCACCGGAATTTCTTCAACCAGACGTTTGGTCAGGGTCTCGATCGGCTGGCGAATGACCGGCGCCCTCAGGGCAACCCGCACAGGTTCGGGCCGGACCGGCTGTTTCGGATAGGTCGGGAGCGGACGCTGAGCAACGAACACAGGTCTCTGCTCGACCTTTGGCGGGGGAGGCGGGGTCAGCGCGAACTCTTCGCCGGTTGCCTCTCCAAGGCTCATCACCTCGAAGAACAGATGATCCGGCAGGTTGGCGATCGGAGACTGTCTTTCAGTGCTAATCACGGGAGCATCAATCACTGCTTCAGGCTGCGGCGGCGCAACTGCGACCAGCACCGGTTCAACGGTTTCCCTGGCAAACGTGGCCCGGCGTTCCCTCAGCGCCTGATCGAGAGTGCCGACGAGATTGCGGGCGCCGGGTTCAGGCGACAGGAAGCTGGCGATAGAGGTCGACAGCGCGTCGCCGTCATGTCTTTGGGTGAAAGTAATCTCGGAAATCTCCTGAACGGCTGGCGCCGCCATAGAGGGAATGACAGCCTCGGGGACGGCGTGGGAAGCGACGGCTTCGCCCTCCGCTTCCGGGCCGGAGGGTGCCCCACGCCTGGAGATGGTCTTCTCCGGCGTGCGGGTGAAACGAACGGTCGGGCCCAACATGAAGGCCTTCTGCCAGTCCGGCAGCGCCTCGATCTCGTGGGCCTGCATCTGGACTGTCGACACGATGTCGCAAGCCACCTGTTGCCCCGCATTCGGGGGCTCAGGCGGATTTATGGGGTGAGAGTGGCCGGTATCCGGCAGTTCGGAAGCCTGGGCTTCCAGCTTGTCAGTTTCGCGAAATTGCGGGCCTGTGAGACGCATTGCCACCAATGAAACCATATGAACAAATCTGGGACACGAACGTCCTTGGATATAAAACAAACATTAACCATGCGTTGCCGGCGCCGATAAATCGTCGAGCGCGGTGATGGCCTGTGACAAAAGGCGCCGGTGAAATGGTCTTTGGGACGGAACAGACTCGGGCAGTTGGTGGTTATTGGGTCAACTGTAGTCGTCAAGATGGAGCCCCCATGTCGAGTCCGAATTCGTTTGAAATGTCACGACGGGATCTTCTCGTCGCAACCGCTGCCGGCTCTGTGGCCGTGGCAAATAGCAACAGAGCTGCAAATGCGCAGGCGGCAACACCGCCTCCTCGGCCGGGGACGGCGACGTCGCGGGTGGGTTTTGTCGTCAATGGCACACGCCAGGATCTCGATCTCGACAACCGCACGACCCTGCTCGACGCGTTGCGTGAGAACCTGCACCTGACCGGCACCAAGAAGGGTTGCGATCACGGCCAGTGCGGCGCCTGTACTGTCATGGTCGATGGTCGCCGCATCAATTCGTGCCTGTCGCTTGCCATCATGCACGAGGGCTCCGAGATCACCACGATCGAAGGCCTTGGCACACCGGACGAGATGCATCCGATGCAGACGGCATTCGTCAAGCACGATGGCTTCCAGTGCGGCTATTGCACCCCTGGGCAAATCTGTTCCTCCGTCGCCGTTCTTGAAGAAATCAAGGCCGGCATACCGAGCCATGTAACGGAAGACCTGACCGCCCCCACGCAGGTTTCCGAGATGGAAATCCGCGAACGTATGAGCGGCAATATCTGTCGATGCGGGGCCTACCCGAACATTGTTGCGGCTATCACGGAAGTTTCGGGGAGGCAGGCATGAAACAGTTTACTTATGAACGCGCCGCATCACCGGCTGAAGCTGCGTCCAAGGCCGCCAACAACCAGAACGCCAAGTTCATCGCGGGAGGCACCAACCTCCTCGACCTGATGAAGCTAGAGATCGAATCACCGACCCATCTCATCGACGTCAACGGTCTCGACCTCGACAAGATCGAGCAGAGTGAAAACGGCGGCGTCCGGATCGGAGCGCTCGTGCGCAATACGGATCTCGCCTCTGACGAGCGCATCCGCCGCGACTACGGCGTGCTTTCGCGCGCACTTCTCGCAGGCGCATCGGGTCAGCTTCGTAACAAGGCAACGACGGCCGGCAACCTGTTGCAGCGGACGCGCTGTCCTTACTTTTACGACACCGCCCAGCCTTGCAACAAGCGCAAGCCCGGTAGCGGCTGTTCCGCCATCGGCGGCGTGACCCGCCAGCTGGGCGTGATCGGCGTCAGCGATGCCTGCATCGCCACCCACCCCGGCGACATGGCAATCGCCATGCGTGCCCTCGACGCAACCGTTGAGACAGTCAAGCCCGATGGCGCAACACGCGCAATCCCGATTGCAGACTTCCACAAACTGCCCGGCGATACGCCCGAGATCGAAACCACGCTTGAGCGCGGCGAGATCATCACGGCCGTTACGCTGCCGGCGCCTGTGGGTGGAAAGCACCTGTATCGCAAGGTGAGAGACCGTGCGTCCTATGCGTTCGCTCTTGTGTCGGTTGCCGCGATCATCCAGCCGGATGGCACCGGTCGCGTTGCGGTCGGCGGTGTGGCTCCCAAACCATGGCGCGTCGAAGAGGCGGAAGCCGACTTGCCGCAGGGGTCCAAGGCCGTGATGGCCAAGGTCTTTGCAGGCGCAAAGCCAACCGAAGAAAATTCGTTCAAGGTGACACTGGCGGAGCGCACGCTCGCCGGCATCCTTGAAGAAACCAAGGGGTAAGCCATGCTATTCGATCGTCCCGCCACGACCAATCCCATCGACCAGATGAAGGTGGTCGGCCAGCACATCACGCGTATCGACGGCCCTAAGAAGGTCACCGGCACGGCGACCTATGCCTATGAATGGAACCACGCCAACCTCAATGTTGCCTACGGCTATCCCGTAGGCGCCGGCATCGCAAAGGGTCGGATCAGCTCGATGGATATCCAGGCGGCCCGCAACGCTCCGGGCGTTCTGGCTGTCGTCACGGCTGAAACGGCTGGCAAGCTCTCCAAGGGCAAGATGAATGCGGCCAAGCTTCTCGGTGGCCCCGAGATCTCGCATTATCACCAGGCCATCGCCGTCGTCGTCGCTGAAACCTTTGAGCAGGCTCGCGCCGCAGCGAGCCTCATCAAGGTGGATTACGTTCGCGCTCCCGGTTCCTACGATCTGGAAGCAGCGAAGGACACGGCCAAGAAGCCGGAGGGCTCCGAAGGTGAAGACGCAGACACCTCTGCCGGCAACTTCGACAAGGCGTTCGCCGAGGCAGCGGTCAAGTTCGACCAGACCTACACGACACCCGACCAGTCACATGCGATGATGGAGCCGCATTCGTCTCTTGCCATGTGGGACGGCGACGAAGTTACGGTCTGGACCTCGAACCAGATGATTGCCTGGAACAAGTCAGAAATGGCGATCACGCTCGGCATCGATCCGGAGAAAGTCCATATCATGTCGCCGTTTGTCGGCGGTGGTTTCGGCTCAAAGCTTTTCCTCCGGTCGGATGCGGTGCTTGCAGCGCTTGGTGCGAAAGCGGCGGGACGCCCCGTCAAGCTTGCGCTTCCGCGTCCCTTCGTGATGAACAACACGACGCACCGCCCGGCAACGATCCAGCGCATCCGCATCGGCACCACGCAGGAAGGCAAGATCACCGCGATCGCCCATGAAAGCTGGAACGGCAATCTGCCGGGCGGCAGCCTGGAGACCGCCGTGGCGCAGACCCGCCTTCTCTACGCCGGCGAAAACCGGATGACCTCCATGCGGCTTGCGGCACTCGATTTGCCCGAAGGCAACGCGATGCGCGCACCGGGCGAAGCGCCGGGCCTCATGGCGCTTGAAATCGCCATGGACGAACTGGCTGAGCGGCTCAACCTCGACCCCGTCGAGTTGCGGATCATCAACGATACGCAGGTTGATCCGGAAAAGCCTGAACGGAAGTTCTCACACCGTCAGCTGATCGAATGCCTTCGCACGGGTGCTGAAACCTTTGGCTGGGACAAGCGCAACGCCGAGACGGGTCGCGTCAAGGACGGACGCTGGATGGTCGGCATGGGCGTTGCGGCAGCGTTCCGCAACAACATGAACATGAAGTCTGGTGCTCGCGTGCGGCTCGATTCCGAAGGTGTCGTGACTGTCGAAACCGACATGACGGATATCGGTACGGGCAGCTACACGATCATCGCCCAGACCGCGGCCGAAATGATGGGCGTAACGATCGACAAGGTTGCCGTAGAGCTCGGCGATTCCCGCTTCCCGGCGTCGTCGGGATCGGGCGGACAGTGGGGCGGAAACAGCTCCACCGCAGGCGTCTATGCCGCATGCGTGGCGCTGCGGGATGCGATCTCGCAAAAGGTCGGCTTCAACTCCGCAGATGTCACTTTTGCGGACGGCCAGATCCGTTCCGGCAACCGCAGCATTGCTCTCGCAGAGGCAGCTGGCAAGGACGGTGTCGTTGCGGAAGATACGATCGAGTATGGCGATCTTGCAGAAGAGATGCAGCAGTCGACATTCGGTGCCCATTTCGTCGAGGTCGGCGTCGACATGTACACGGCTGAAATCCGCGTTCGGCGCATGCTGAGCGTCTGTGCAGCAGGGCGCATTCTCAACCCGATCACGGCCCGCAGCCAGGTCATCGGTGCGATGACGATGGGCGTCGGCGGCGCCTTCATGGAAGAACTGGCCGTCGACAAGCGTCGCGGCTTCTTCGTCAACCATGATCTCGCCGGCTACGAAGTTCCTGTCCATGCCGATATTCCGCATCAGGATGTCATCTTTCTCGATGAGACGGATCCGACCACTTCGCCGATGAAGGCAAAAGGTGTTGGCGAACTCGGCCTTTGCGGTGTGGCGGCAGCGCTTTCCAACGCCGTGCACAACGCAACCGGCGTGCGTATCCGGGATTACCCTGTCACGCTCGACAAGCTGCTGCGGGACATGCCGCAGGTCGGCTGATCCGCTCGGCATCGTTATGCAAAACTCTGGCCGGAGCATCCACAGATGCTCCGGCCTTATATTTTTAGAACCTCGTCGCGCCAGAAGACGATAACATAGCCGCCGCGTGCTTCAGCGTTGGATGCCCATGCCTTGAACTGCGGCATATAGGGCGGATGACGCCACAGATCGGGATAGTCGGGATCGGCAAGGACCGTAATCTGCTGTCCTTCCCCATAGACCATCAGGTGGGATCTTTGAGGAGCCCACTCGTCGCCCAGTCCTTCGCGCGTTAGCCAATGGCACACGAAGTCGCGGCAAAGCATCGGTCGATCCTGGTAGATGGAGCAGCCTTGTCCGGCAACGCAGTGCCTGCACCACTCGTCCGCAGGCTTGTTGAGATCATCAATGTCCGGCAACCGGCAGCAAAGGGTGCAGGTTCCGCACGCGCGGCCCTCGACAATGGCTGGTGTCATTCTTGCGATACGCTTCCTGCGTCTTGGGGATACCCCCGGTCTGCGACCTTCAAACAGTTTCGTTCAAGAGCCGCACGCGATTGAAGAGGCTGCCGGATCCAGAGTTGGGTGCGGGAGGCCGCAAAACGGCACCGCCCGGATATCACCGCAGGGGTGTGTGACGCAAGAAAAGCGCTTTGGTTTCGACGCATGCGGGAAACGGAAGTTTAATCGATGAGCCTTAAGTCTGATGCAAACGGAGATTTTTCCATAATGACGACGAGTTGCCAAGGCTGCCGCGACGGCGCAGCATTCGAACTACCGTTCTCGATGGCATTCCAGCCGATCGTCGACATCGCAACAGGCAAGATTTTCGCCCACGAAGCGCTTGTTCGCGGTCTAAACGGAGAAGGTGCCGGGTCAGTTCTATCGCAGGTGCAGGCCGACAACCGCTATGCGTTCGATCAGCAGTGCCGGGTCAAGGCGATCGAACTTGCCGCGCAGCTCTACGACCCCGCTGACGACGTGAAACTGTCGATCAACTTCATGCCGAACGCCGTCTACGAACCGCGGGCGTGTATCCGCCTGACGCTTGCCACGGCCATGAAGACGGGTTTTCCGCTTGATCGCATCATCTTCGAGTTCACCGAGAACGAGGAGTTGGATACCAAGCACATCCTTCACATCCTGCGGACATACCGGGATATGGGCTTCAAAACTGCGATCGACGACTTCGGTTCAGGCCACTCCGGCCTCGGCCTCCTCAGTCATTTCCAGCCCGATATCGTCAAGCTGGATATGGACATGATCAGAGGGATCGACACCGATCCGGTCCGGCGCACCATCGTCAAGCACACGTTGCGGATGCTCGAAGAACTCAACATCGTGCCGCTCTGCGAAGGCGTCGAAACCGTCGGCGAAATGTCGGCCCTGCGGGACCTGGGCGTGTCCCTCATCCAGGGCTACCTGCTCGCCAAGCCAAGCTTCGAACACCTCGCCATCCCGGCTTCCGCGAAGGCGATGCTTGCTGCTGCGTGATGGGCGTGTGGGTGGCCGAGTTGCTGGCGCGGTGAACAGAGGTCCGCTGCATTTGGTGCTCATCTTAGAGGAAAATTGCGTTTTACTCTTCCAGTCTGAACTTGAAGCCGCGCATTGGTATCCAGTTAGCCGCCAATCGCGGCCAAGCGCCGATGAAATATCTGTATTTCGCAGCAGTTTCTTCCGGGTAGGTGGAATTGACGGCCGTGTTAAAGGCGATAGCTTGTACCACCCTGTACGCAGGTGGCGCGTCGGCAAAGATCCGCTGCAGCCTGCCCTTGAGGGTACGCAGATCCGTAGCGCTGCATTCGCTTTCCTCGTAGTCAGCGAGCACGTGATGATAGCGGACACGGAGCGCGCGATGATCGCGCGCTCCGCCCGATGGGTCTAATACCAGAAGAATGACGCCGGACAGCGCAGATACAATCACATACCAGACAGCGTCGATGGGGATCAAATCCGAAATCGATGCTATCGCGCTCGTCCCAAGGAACACCTGCAGTCCGGTAAGGAAACGAGAGAGACGCGCGAGCGCCTGCTCTCTGATCGCATGGTAAGCGATTTGCTCACGCAAGCCGAACTGAAGTTTATGGCGCTCTACTTCGGCTTGCTCGGCGGAGGCGGTGGAGGAGCGAAGTTCGTGTCGCTCCTCTGCCCTCCTGTATCCCGGTTCGGTACTGGTACGGGCCGTGGCGGCGGAGGTGGCGGAGGTGGCGGAGGTGGCGGAGGTGGCGGAGGTGGCGGAGGTGTCTTCCCGCCCTTCGTTGCCTGCCATGTCGATGACTCCATTCGAATTGCTCCCCGGTCCCTGGTTTTGTCGAGGGGTTACGTGGATCAACGCGTTGACACGTCTCGATACGTCCCCGGGTTGTTGTCTCGCAAAAATTCACGTTACGCAAGAGGTCGAGTGATAACGACAGGAGGCTGCGAAAAGTCTAATTTGAACACGTGAGGGTGATAGCCTGCGAGCGGAATGTAACGCTCCAGATCATTGCTATAGGACCAGGCAATCAGAATCCAACAAGTACCTTGCGGGAAGCGTCTTAAACTTCGAAGCTGGTTGCAGAACAAATCGAGGTCGAACTTTCCCCGCACCTAAATCCGAGTGCGAAGAAAACTGCGAAAAGCTGAATGAAATCAACGCTCTCTAGAGCGAGTGGTGCCCCATGCCGGAATCGAACCAGCACTCCTTTCGGAACTCGATTTTGAGTCGAGCGCGTCTACCAGTTCCGCCAATGGGGCACGGAGGGTATGGTGAAGGCCTCTAACATGGCCTCGGCGGCGGATGCAAGAAGAACTATTCGGATCGCTGCAAACCGCGATGTCAGGCATTGCGTCCGGCAATCGCCAGGATCTTTTCGCGCAGCAGACGCGCCATGTTGCGGGTGTTGCGGTAGAGGTGAAGCTGTGTCGCCACCTGTCTCACGTCGCGGTCGCTGTTGCGGGCAAGGCCGATCACCAGCGTTCCCATTTCCTCGCGCTCTTCCCATAGCCTGCTCATGATCGGATGGTCGGGCACGGCGCAGCTGTCGGTGCGCAGGATGTTGGCATCGTCCAAGTGCCAGTCGGTCAGCTTCATGACCAACAGCTTGCCGGGTGAGAAGCGGCTGAGGCTCTCGTCATAGGCGGTCTTCCAGGTATAGGCCTCGCCGGCCATCAAGAAGATCACGATCGAGGCGATCGCGCGGCCGTCGAGATTGATCGTGTGGATGCGCACGGCGTCCACTTCGGCAAGATTGGTGATCGCTTCGCGAGCAAAGGCTGCGCGGTAACGGTCGTTGATCAGGGCCGAACGCTTGCGGCCTTTCCAGCCTGTCGATTCAAGCGCCAGGAATTCCTCCATCCGCTGGCGCACCTCTTCCGGCTGACGGGCGACGGCGTATTCAAGCCTTCCCAGCTGTCCGAGCTTTCGCCACTGGCGCTGCATCTCGCGGTAATGGTGCGGCGAGACGGAGGCTTTCATATAGGTTTCGCCGTCCTGAAGGCTTTCCAGCATCGGCCGGCGGAAGCTGTCGGTGACGGCAACGGGCAGGTCGCGGCCGATGGCAACGGCGCGCGCAAGCTGGGCAAAGCGGCCGCCTAAGCGCACATCGGGCAGAACAAGAACGGAGGGAAGTTTTGCTTCCCGGGCAGTCAGGGCCTCCAGGAGGTTGTCGATGGTTTCGGCCGCATCTTCGGCATCCACCAGTGGCGTACCGAGCGGACCGAACGGATTGGACCAGACGCGGATGATCGGAGCACCCATGGCAAAGCCTGGTTTCTCCACGGTAAACGGCATCAAAAGGCGAAGGCGGCTATGGCTTTCGCCTTCGTCACGGATAAGCGCCAGTCTCACCTGGCGGTCATCGATGCGCGGCATGGCGGGGGCAAGAAGCCGCGCCGAGAAGAAGATGTTGGGTTCCATCGCGCGGTGAGACAAAAATTCGAGTTCTTCCTGCAGATCGTAACCGAGACCTGCCGGATAGAGGCAAAATTCGCGGCCGGGCCGGCCGATTTCTACCCGTGTATCGGCATCCGGGCGGTCTGCACGAAGACGCGACGCGACGTTCGGCATTGTGACGTCGTCGTATTCCTTCTCGCTCCTGTTCGGGGGAAGAGCCATTGTGTCTATCGAACCTTGAACGAGGGTCTGGGCAGTGGATCGGAAAAAGCGAATAGCACGATTCCGAGCGTGCGGCGTACTGCTATGTGCAGCAACGTCGCCTCGATCATCATGGCGCCGGCGGTCGCCATCGCCGCACCGACCAGCCCATAATGTGGTATCAGCACGACATTGAGGACGATGCTGCCGGCAAGCGTTGCCGTATAGACTGTAACGCAGAGCTTTTGCCTGCCCGCCATGCTGAGCAGCACTTCTCCGGGACCGACGAGCGACTTGGACAGAATGCCAGCAAACAGGATCACCATCAGGATATAGCCTGAAGTGAAAGCGTCGCCGAACAGCGACAGAAGCAGTTCACCCGCAGCAAGCGTGGTCAACCCGACGACGAGCGAGGGCCAGAAGGTCCAGCGGACGGTCTGGCCCGCGAATGTGGCCAACGCCGTCATGTCGCCTTCCGCCATGATGGCGGCGAAACGGGGAGCGGCGGCCGCCTTGATGGAGAAGTAGACGAACTGCACGAGGACGATCGTCTTCGACGCCGCAAAATAGATCCCGACATCGTCCGGCGGCAGAAAGATGCCGACCACGACCACGTCCGCATTGGTCAGCAGGAAGCCGATGCCGTCGACCACAAATAGCGGGATCGAGTATCTGATCCATGAGCCAAGCCGGTAGCGCCGCGATGCATTGCCGTAGCTGCCTTTCAGCCGAAGAATGAGCTGGGTCAGATGCGCAAACGTTGTGGCGTATGTGGCGGCAAGCGCGGCCAGCATGGCGGTCTGCGCATCGCGCGGCGCATCGGACAGGACGGCTGCCGTCATGAAAGTGAGGATCAGGATGGGCCTGAGGATGTAGGTTGGCGCCAGCGCCGATATCGTCCAGCCATGGGTACGGGCAAGCCCGTCGAGGATGTCGCCGATGCCGATCATCGGAATGATGAAGAGAGCGATCGCAACCGGCACGATGTAGTAGGGCTCGATGCTGCTGCCGAACGCCCAGAGAAAGGCAAAGCCGAGGCCGCCGATCACGGTCGAGGTGACGAGCGCGACAAGGCAGGCGGCAAGGCTCAAGCCGCGGATCTCGCCGTTTTCACCCTCTGCCGAATGCTGGTGGATGAAGCGGATGATCGAGGTGTGAAAGCCGAGGCAGGAGAGATTGCCGACGAGGATGACGATCACCCAGACGAAGGCGAACAACCCGTATTCGAACTCGCCCATCAGCCTGGCCATGACGATCTGGGACAGGAAGGCGATAGCGGCGCTGAAAATGCGAATCGCAAACGCGGTCATGGCCTGGCGTTGCGCCCGCGCCGTATCGCTGTTTTCGGTCACAGTGGCTCTGATCCTGCCCGTCAGCGGTGCGACCCTGGCACGCAAACCGGCCGGAAGCAGTCTTTCCGCTGTTTCGATCACCGCCATGATGGGCACGCAATACTCGTTACGCTACAGGAGCCATGCTCGCAAATCTGCCACAGCAGGGTTAAGAAACGGTTGGCTCAGCCGACCCGAACGTTAAGACGGCGACGATCCCGCAAACGAAAAACGCCGCCCGAAGGCGGCGTTCTATCGATAACACTGGTGTTGCCCGATCAGGCCTGTTCGAAGGCGCCGTGGCAGTGCTTGTATTTCTTGCCCGAACCACAGGGGCAAGCCTCGTTGCGGCCGACGCGCCCCCAGGTAGACTGGTCTTCGGGATGACGATCGGCAGGCGCTGCGATGAAGTCGCTGCCGTCTGCGCCCGACACCTGGTCTTCGCCGGTCGTCGGGTCGAAATGATGCTCCTCGAACACCGATGGCGGTACCGGCGGCTCGGGGTTCTGCACAAGCTCGACGCGCATCATCTGGGCGGTCACGGCTTCGCGCAGGTTCGCAAGCAGCGCCTGGAACAGCTCGAAGGCTTCCGCCTTGTATTCCTGCAACGGATCGCGCTGCGCATAGCCGCGGAACCCGATGACGGAGCGCAGGTGGTCGAGATTGACGATATGCTCGCGCCACAGGGCGTCCAGCGTCTGCAACACCACGGAGCGTTCGACGTAGTTCATCACGTCGGCACCAAACCGCTCTCGGCGATCCTTGACGGAAGCTTCAGCGGCGGCAGTGATCCGCTCGCGGATATCGGTTTCGCCGATACCCTCTTCGGTCGCCCAGTCTTCGATCGGAAGATCAAGGTTCAGCAGGCGATCAACGTCTTCGCGCAGTTCCTTGACGCTCCACTGTTCGGCATAGGCCCGCTCAGGGATGTGCTTGGCAACGAGAACCTCGATCACTTCGTTGCGCATGTCCTCGATGGTCTCGGATACGTCTTCCGAATCCATCATCTCGATACGCTGTTCGAAGATCACCTTGCGCTGATCGTTGGTGACGTCGTCGTATTTCAGAAGGTTCTTGCGGATGTCGAAGTTACGCGCCTCGACCTTTTTCTGCGCCCGCTCGAGCGCCTTGTTGATCCAGGGGTGGACGATCGCTTCGCCTTCCTTGAGACCAAGCTTTTGCAGCATCGAATCCATCCGGTCGGAACCGAAGATGCGCATCAGATCGTCCTGGAGCGACAGGTAGAATTTCGAGCGGCCCGGGTCACCCTGGCGGCCGGAACGGCCACGCAGCTGGTTGTCGATGCGGCGGCTTTCGTGACGTTCCGTGGCAATGACGTAAAGGCCACCGGCTTCCAGAGCCTTGCCCTTCAGGACCTTCACCTCGGCACGGACGGCAGCCTCCTTGGCAGCGCGTTCGCCCTCGTCCTCGATGCCTTCGAGCTCGCGCTCAAGGCGCATGTCGATATTGCCGCCGAGCTGAATGTCGGTACCGCGACCGGCCATGTTGGTGGCGATCGTGACGGCACCGGGCACGCCGGCCTGCGACACGATATAGGCTTCCTGCTCGTGGTAGCGTGCGTTTAGAACGTGGAATTTCTCAAAACCGGACTCGCGCAGCATGGTTGCCAGAAGTTCGGACTTTTCGATCGAGGTCGTACCGACCAGAACCGGCTGATTGCGTTCGCTGGCCGCCTTGATCTCGACGATGATCGCCTTGAACTTTTCCTCAAACGTCCGGTAGACTTCGTCATCTTCGTCGATACGCTGGATCGGCAGGTTGGTCGGAACCTCCACCACTTCCAGCTTGTAGATGTTGCCGAATTCTTCCGCTTCCGTCTGCGCCGTACCGGTCATGCCGGCAAGCTTGTCGTACATGCGGAAGTAATTCTGGAAGGTGATCGAGGAGAGCGTCTGGTTCTCCGGCTGGATCTGCACCTTTTCCTTGGCTTCCAGCGCCTGATGCTGACCTTCGGAATAGCGGCGGCCCGGCATCATGCGGCCGGTAAACTCGTCGATGATGACGATCTCGTCGTTGCGGACGATATAGTCCTTGTCGCGGGTGAAGAGCTTGTGGGCCTTCAGCGCGTTGTTGATGTGGTGGACGATCGCCACGTTCTCGACGTCATAGAGCGATTCGCCCTTCAGCAGGCCGGCCTGACGCAGCAGGCCTTCGAGCTTTTCGGTTCCCTCTTCGGAAAAGTTGGCCGAGCGCTGCTTTTCGTCGATTTCGTAGTCTTCCGGAGACAGCAACGGAATGTAGGCGTCGATCGTGTTGTAGAGATCGGAACGGTCGTCCAGCGGGCCTGAGATGATCAGCGGGGTGCGGGCTTCGTCGACCAGGATCGAATCGACTTCGTCGACGATCGCGAAGTTGTGGCCGCGCTGCACCATCTGGCCGCGCTCGTATTTCATGTTATCGCGAAGATAATCGAAGCCGAGCTCGTTGTTCGTCGCATAGGTGATGTCGCAGGCATAGGCCTCGCGGCGTTCGTCGTCCGACAGGCCGTGGACGATGACACCGGTCGACAGGCCAAGGAACCCGTAGAGGCGGCCCATGATGCTGGCGTCGCGCTGTGCGAGATAATCGTTGACGGTCACCACATGCACGCCCTTGCCCGACAGTGCATTGAGGTAGACGGGCAGGGTTCCCACCAGCGTCTTGCCTTCGCCGGTCTTCATTTCGGCGATTGCGCCGTCGTGAAGGATCATGCCGCCGGTCAGCTGGACGTCGAAGGGTCGCATGCCGAGTACGCGAAGGGCCGCTTCGCGAAGCACCGCAAAGGCAGGGATCTGGATATCCTCCAGGGTCTTGCCGTCTGCCAGCATCTGGCGGAACTCCGCCGTCTTGTTGGCGAGCTGCTCATCGGTGAGCGCCTTGGTGGCTTCCTCGATTGCATTGATCTTCTCGAGCATCGGCTTGTAGCCCCGCACGCGGCGCTCGTTTGCAGATCCGAACAGTTTGCGGGCAATGCCGCCAAAGCTGACCATACGAATGGCCCTTTCTGATGTCAGTCCCTGATGTCACTCGTCGAGACCACGATTGAGCTTGTCGGCCGGCGGCGCCTCTGACAATTCGACCCGTGGCGCCCGCAAAGCTTCTGGACGCGAAGTTGCGTGACAGATAAGAGGGGGTCCGAATTATGTCAACGGTGACGGCCGATACAGAATGGCCACAATCCGGTGTTTGTGAAGGTTTTCCGGCCGGTGCCAGACGTTCTGGATCCGGTTCACCAATCGAAAGGTAACTCGATGCTGCGCCACAAACTTCTCGTATCGGCTGCTATTGCCGCTGCGATCTTCGTCCAGGCCCCGGCTTTCGCCGCTGACGATACGGTCGTCGCCAAGGTGGGCAGCCTGAACATCACTCAGGCCGAACTCGACGTCGCGGTCCAGAACCTCGACCCGCAGCTGGCCCAGCTTCCCGAAGAACAGAAGAAGGTTGCGGCCCTTTCCGGCGCAATCGACGTGAAGCTTCTGGCAAGCGGTGCTGCCGCCGAAGGCCTTGGTAACACCGAGGACTACAAGAAGCGCATGGCCTATATCGGCGATCGCGAACTGCACAACGCCTACTTCCGCAAGCACGTGGTCGATGCCACGACGCCCGAAGAAGTAAAGGCACGCTACGACAAGGAAATCGCGTCGATCCCGAAGCAGGAAGAGGTCAATGCCGCCCATATCTTGGTAAAGACCGAGGATGAAGCAAAGGCCGTGATTGCTGATCTCGACAAGGGTGGCGATTTCGCAGCCATTGCCAAGGAAAAGTCGCAGGATTCGAACAAGGACGAAGGTGGCGATCTCGGCTGGTTTGCCCAGGGCCGCATGGTTCCGGAATTCGAGCAGGCCGCGTTTGCCCTCGAAAAGGGCGCCTACACCAAGACCCCGGTCAAGACCCAGTTCGGTTTCCACGTCATCAAGCTTCTCGACAAGCGCGAAGCCGCTCCGCCGGCACTCGACCAGGTCGAGGACCAGGTCAAGCAGCTCGTGATGCGCGACAAGTATGTCGCCATTATCGAAAAGGCGAAGGCCGACCAGAAGATCGAGATCATGGATGAGGGCCTGAAGAAGGGCTACGAGGACGTGAGCAAGATGCAGGACGGTGCAGAAGCGCCGGCACCGGCACAGCAGTAAAATTCGCATCTGGGCCCGGTATATCCGGGCCCTTTCCTATTCAGCCAGGTTGTTCAGATGTCCTCTTCCGTCTCGCCGCTCGCCCCGAAGTCCTATCCCGAAATGCCGGCCCTGCGCGGCGTCCGCATGGCGACAGCTGCCGCCGGCATAAAATACAAGAACCGTACCGACGTGCTGTTGATGGTGTTCGACGCACCGGCAGCGGTGGCCGGCGTGTTCACCAAGTCGAAATGCCCGTCGGCACCGGTGGATTTCTGCCGCGCGAACTTAGCCCATGGCACCGCGCGGGCCGTGGTGGTCAATTCCGGCAATGCCAACGCGTTTACCGGCGCCAAGGGCCGCCAGGCAACGGAACTTACCGCACAATCGGCAGCGGCGGCTGTCGGATGCGGCGAGCATGAAATTTATCTCGCATCGACAGGCGTCATCGGCGAGCCGCTCGATGCCACGAAATTTGCAGGCGTGCTTGGCGATATGCACGGGTCGGCCACGGGCGATTTCTGGCAGGAGGCCGCCAAGGCGATCATGACCACGGATACCTATCCGAAGGTCGCGACCCGCATGGCGGAGATCGGCGGCGTCGCGGTTACGATCAACGGCATTGCCAAGGGTGCTGGCATGATCGCGCCTGACATGGCGACGATGCTGTCTTTCGTCGTCACCGACGCCGATATCTCGTCTTCGGTGCTGCAGTCGCTTCTCTCTGCAGGCGTCGAGCCAAGCTTCAATTCCATGACGGTCGATAGCGATACGTCCACGTCCGATACGCTGATGCTGTTTGCGACGGGGGCTGCGGCTTCCGACGGCCAGACGCAGATCACCGATCCCGCCGATCCGGCGCTTGCCGCTTTCCGGGATGCGCTGAACGCGCTTCTGAAGGACCTGGCGATCCAGGTTGCCCGCGATGGCGAAGGCGCCACCAAGATGCTCGAGATCACCGTCACGGGCGCGGAAAGCGATGCCGCCGCCAAGACGATCGCACTGTCGATCGCCAATTCGCCGCTGGTCAAGACCGCAGCCGCTGGCGAAGACGCCAACTGGGGCCGGATCGTCATGGCCGTTGGCAAGGCCGGCGAAGCGGCGGACCGCGACAAGCTGGCGATCTGGTTCGGCGATGTCCGCGTTGCCGTCAATGGCGAACGCGATCCTTCCTATTCGGAAGAGGCCGCGTCCAACGTGATGAAGGGGCAGGACATTCCGGTCAAGGTCGAACTCGGCCTCGGCTCCGGCACGGCCACCGTCTGGACCTGCGACCTCACCAAGGAATATGTTGCCATCAACGGCGATTACCGGAGCTGATGACGGATATGACCGCATCTCTCGCGCAAGGCGACCTGCCGCTGGTTCGGAGACTGGAAGCGGTCGGCTTCCGGGCCTGGCCCGCGGCTTCCGTGGTCTATGACGGCAGCTGGCAGGTTCGGTTGACGGGTAGCCATCCGTCGAAGCGTCTCAACTGCATCGTGCCGCTCGATCCGTCGGATTACCGGGACATGGACCTGCGGTTGTCGAAGGCCCGCAAGCGTTTTGCCGATTACGGACGATCGCTGGTGGTGCGCGAAACGCCGCTCGCACCGCCCCACCTGATCCGTCATCTGGAGGATGATGGCTGGCAGATGTTCGAGACCGCAGATGTGATGATCGGCGATCTCGCCCACCTTCCGCTGCCGCCGACGCTTGGTCATCTTCCCAGCCACGATATCGGCCGTTTCGTCGATGCCTGCATTGCAGTGGGGCGGGACGACGCAGCGCTGAAGCCGGCACTGGCGGAGATCCTCAGTTCCATCAAGCCGCAATCGGGCTTCTTCATCAAGGAAAGCCCACGTCACGGCGCCGTCGCCGTGGCGCTTTGCGTGCAGGACAACGATCTTGCGGGCGTCATGTCGTTTGCCGTGTCGCAAACGGTTCGGCGGCAGGGCATCGGCTCGGAAATACTTGCCTCGGCACTGCGCTGGGCCCGCGTCAGCGGCGCCCGTTCGGCATGGCTGCAGATGGAGGCAGACAACGAACCGGCGATTGCCCTCTATCGCCAGTTCGGCTTTCGCAAGGTCTATGAATACCGCTACTGGCGCAAAGGGTGACCGGTCTCATGTCGAGGAAAATTCTTCTCGTTGCAGCCTGCGCGCTGATCGATGCCGATGGCCGCATCCTGCTTGCGCAGCGCCCTGAGGGCAAGTCGCTGGCCGGGCTCTGGGAGTTTCCGGGGGGTAAGGTGGAGCCTGGCGAAACGCCCGAGGAGACGTTGATCCGTGAACTCGACGAGGAGCTCGGGATCCAGACGAAGGAAGCCTGCCTCGCGCCGCTGACATTTGCGAGCCACACTTATGAAACCTTCCATCTGTTGATGCCGCTCTATGTCTGTCGCCGTTTCGAGGGCATTCCGCACGGGCGCGAGGGGCAGGCGATCAAGTGGGTCAAGCCGAACGCGCTTCGGGACTATCCGATGCCGCCCGCCGACGAGCCTCTGATCCCGATCATTCAGGATCTTGTCTGATCGAGATCAATCGAATTAGCGCAGTCGAATTCAGAGCCTGTTAACCTTTAATTCAGCCCATCGTGGCATCGTCAGGGGGATCAGTGACTGCGTTGACGAGGCTTTTCAGCGATGGAAGACGAATTCTGGAAAACTGTGCAGGCCCGCCAGCGGGCAAAGCACAGATCCGGTAGGACCGGCGCCCTCAATATTGCTCTGCTGTTTGGCACCGCTGCGGTTGCGCTTGCGCTGATCGTGACGCCGATGCTCGCCGGTCACGATGACCAGCAGCGGCTGGCAACGGTCAAGCAGGACTTCGACATGATCACCACCGGCTCGATCAAGCCGGTCGAGAAGGGCACGAAAACCTACACGATCCGCCGTAGCGTCCTTCAGGACACGCCGGGCTCCGTCTGCATCGTACAGGGCTACGGCGCAAACGATGGCTGCTAATTAACGATTAGTCGCTATAGTCGGGCGACAGATCAGCGGTTTACCGGATAAAGGGCAAGTCATGCGTCTCCTGCGTTCCTTCATGCGCGATGAATGTGGGGCGACGGCTGTCGAGTACGGCCTGATCATTGCAATCATATCGGCCGCCTTGCTCGCCGGTTTCGGCGCTTTTTCCTCGGCGCTCAGCAATATGTTCAGCTTCCTCGGCGGCAAGGTCGACAAGCCGATTACCTGAGCCTCCCCCGATAGTTACCCTGACCTATCAGTTTTCGTTCTGCGATCCGCGCAGCGCATCTTCCAGCCGCATCTTGGCCGATCCCGGCTTCAGGGGCTTTTGCTGGCTTTCATGCGGCGCCCATCCCGATGCGTAGATGATCGAAAACGTGGCCCGGATGCGCCCATCCGGATCCGAGTAGCGCGCGGCATAAAGCTCGGCGGCTTTCAGGAAAAAGCTCTTTGTCAGCGGCTTGCGGCTGCGGCCAGCGAGCGCATTGGTCATGCCCATGCCGCGCAAGTCCCGCATCAATGCAAACAGGTTGTCGTAGCGCACCGTATAGGTTTCCGCATCGATCACGGGCAGGGCAAAACCCGTCCGCTGCAGTAGCCCGCCGACGTCGCGCACGTCCGCAAACGGAATGACACGCGGGCTAGCGCCCCCGGTCATTTCCACCTCGGCCGACAGAAGTACATCGCGCAGCTCGGCAAGCGTGCCGGATCCGGGAATGGCGGCAAGGAACAGCCCATCCGGTTTCAGCGCCCGGCGGATGCGGACCAGCGTGCCGGGAAGATCGTTGATCAAGTGAAGGGCGAGCGGTGAGACGATGAGATTGACCGTATCCGGCTCAAGCGGCACATCGTCGAGCGGTGCGACCGTGATGTCTTCGCCAGAGACGGCGAAGGTAGGATCGCTCTCGACCCGGACCATGTTGTCGATCTTGCCGGTTGCTTTCGCTTCGCGGGCTGCAGTGCCGGTACCGCCATGCAATTCGACACCCTGTTCGAACTGCCGTTCGACCACGGACAGCCGCTCGGCCAGTTCGCGTCCGGCTATATCCAGCAAAAACGCCGCGTTGTGGTCGCCAGCGGCAATCGCACGCCGGCGCCGTGCTTCGACCAGTTCGGCGTCAAAAATGATGTCCATGTTTTCCACTCAATTTCCGCGGGTCGCAAAGTCGCTCTCCGTCGATTAATGTCAAGCATGTCTTCGTCCCCCGCCTTGCGATCGCTGAGGAGCATGGTATCGGCCGCGTCCGTCTGGACACGCCGGATAGGCGACGTCGTCTACCCGCCAGCCTGTCCCGGATGCGGCGTGATCACCGGCAGCCATCGCGGTTTCTGTGCACAGTGCTGGAGCGGTCTGCGCTTCATCGAACGTCCCTACTGCGAGGTTCTAGGCCTTCCGTTCTCCTATGATCCTTCCGATCCCGCTTTGGATGAGCAATTGCTGATCTCGCCGGAAGCGATCGCCAATCCCCCGGTGTTCGACCGCCTGCGGGCTGTGGCAATCCACGAAGGTGCGGCACGCTCGCTCGTCCATGCGCTGAAATATAGGGATCGCACCGACCTCGCTGCAATGATGGCCGGGTGGATGCTGCGCGCGAGCGAGACCCATGTGGCCGATTGCGACGCTATTCTCCCGGTGCCGCTGCATCGCTCGCGCATGTTCTGGCGTCGGTTCAATCAGGCAGCCGAACTCGGGCGGCATCTCGCCGCTCAATCCGCAAAGCCCTTTCTTGCCGCAACATTGCTGCGCACGAAGAGCACTCAGCGCCAGGTGGGGCTGACGGCGCGGGGCCGCGAGGAGAACGTCCGCGCCGCGTTCAAGGTGGCCGCGGGTCGCGAACAGGACGTGTTCGGCAAGCATATCGTTCTTGTCGATGACGTGTTCACGACCGGCGCAACTGTGTCTTCCGCAACCCGGGCGCTGAAGCGGGCAGGGGCTGCCGAGGTGACGGTTTTGACCTTTGCAATGGCCATTGCCGGGCCTATATGACAGAGACGGCAATTGTGACGCGCTGCACAAAGTCCTGACAGTACGTGGAGAAAATCATGGCAGATGTGATCATTTACACCCGCGAATATTGCGGTTACTGCGCCCGCGCCAAGGCGCTGCTCGAATCCAAGGGCGTTGCCTTTACCGAGCATGACGCGACCTATTCCAAGGAACTGCGCGCCGAAATGGTGCAGAAGTCGAACGGCGGTTCGACATTCCCGCAGATCTTCATCGATGGTCGGCATGTCGGCGGTTGCGACGACCTGCATGCGCTCGACCGTGCCGGCAAGCTCGATCCGCTTCTGGCGGCCTGAGGAGATTTTTCGATGACCGCGGTCAAGGTTGCAGCGATCCAGATGTGTTCGGGCGTCGATCCCGTCAGGAATGCGGCCGACATGGCGCGTCTTGTCCGTGACGCTGCAGCCCATGGCGCGACCTATATTCAGACCCCCGAAATGACCGGCATGCTGCAGCGTGACCGCAAGGCAGCGCGCGAGGTGCTCCGGGGCGAGGCGGACGACGTGATCGTCTCGACGGCGCGCGATCTCGCAAAAGAGCTTGGTGTCTTCCTGCATATCGGCTCGACCGCCATTGCCCGCGACGACGGGAAGATCGCCAACCGCGCTTTCCTGTTTTCGCCAGACGGCGCAACCGTCTGCTGCTACGACAAGATCCACATGTTCGATGTCGATCTCGACAATGGCGAAAGCTGGCGCGAAAGTTCGGCCTATGAACCCGGCAACGAAGCGCGGGTCGCCGACCTCGGTTTCGGCAGGCTCGGTTTCGCGATCTGCTACGATGTGCGGTTTCCGCAGCTGTTTCGGGCTGAGGCCTTGGCCGGCGCCGAAATTCTCACGGTTCCGGCTGCCTTTACCCGCCAGACGGGCGAGGCGCATTGGGAAATCCTGCTTCGGGCCCGCGCCATCGAGAACGGGACGTTCCTGATTGCTGC
This sequence comes from Neorhizobium sp. DAR64860/K0K1, assembly GCF_050500205.1. NCBI lineage: Bacteria > Pseudomonadati > Pseudomonadota > Alphaproteobacteria > Hyphomicrobiales > Rhizobiaceae > Neorhizobium > Neorhizobium sp. DAR64860/K0K1. The sequence goes on from NZ_CP191458.1 coordinate 1,025,512, forward strand.
GGCACAGGGCGGCACCCACGAAGATGGCCGCGAAACCTTCGGTCATTCGATGATCGTCGATCCCTGGGGCAAGGTTCTGGCGATGGCTGGCGGCACCGGCGAAGAGGTCCTGATCGCCGAGATCGATCTCGACCAGGTCCGGGCGGCACGCCAGAAGATCCCCAACCTCAAGAATGCCCGGGAGTTTTCCGTGGCGATCGTCCCCGACCGCGGTGACGGGGAAGAGGCGGCGTGATTAAATATTCGCTCGGCTGCGAGAACGGACATGCGTTTGAAGGCTGGTTTGCCCAAAGCGCCGATTTCGACCGCCAGGTGGAAAGCGGCTTTTTAACCTGTCCGGTCTGCAATTCCACCGCGATCTCAAAATCCCTGATGGCGCCCTCCGTTTCGACAGCACGGAAGAAGGAAGCCAAGCAGGAGTTGGCGATGAATATGGCGCGCCATGAGGTGATGGCGAAGCTCAAGGAAGCCGTCGCCGGTATCCGCGCCAGTTCCGAAGATGTCGGCGAGAAATTTCCGGAAGAGGCGCGCAAGATCCATTACGGCGAGGCCGATGCGCGCGGGATTATCGGCAAGGCAAGTTTCGACGACGTGCGCGAGCTGATTGATGAGGGCATCGACATCGCCCCCTTGCCGACGCTCCCGGAAGACGGCAACTGACGCCGGTCTTCAAGTTCATTAGCGATGTCGGAAGTATCTTGTAAGTATTTCTTCCAAGACATGCATCTTTACCATGCCGGTTTACCGAACTCTAACCTGACTGCGCTATCTCTGCGGACGGGCTGCCGAAAGCCGTCCGTGATGAACTGGTGCCAGACTGAAATGGAGCGGGCCCGCAAGCCCGTACATGCAGGTTCAAATCCTGCCCAGTTCTCCAAGGGCCACACTCCGGCGACGAATTGGCAGACGTTGACACCAACATCGCATTCGACATGACCCTTTGGATTTAGACCGAACAGGCCGGATCGTTGCGATCACATCGCAAGGGCGTCCCCGTAACCTTGATCAGACAGAAAGTGCTCTGCAGCATGGAAAAGATTGATCGTTTAGCGTGGGTCGACGCCGCCAAAGGTGTCTCGATCATCCTGGTTGTGATGATGTACTCGGCCTACAATACCGGCGAATATACCGGGCAGGTCGGCTTTCTACACTATGTCATCGGTTTCGCCACGCCATTCCGGATGCCGGAATTCTTCCTGATCTCGGGTCTGTTCCTGTCGCAGGTTATCGCCCGCCCGTGGTTGCAGTTCGTCGACCGCCGAGGGGTCCACTACCTTTATTTCTACGTGCTCTGGGTCACGATCATGCTTGGCCTCAAGATCGGGGTCTACGAGCTCGATCTCAGCAAGATGCTGAAGGAGCTGGCGTTTGCGATGGTCCAGCCCTACGGCGTTTTGTGGTTCGTCTATCTGCTTGCCATTTTCGGACTGGTGACGAAGCTGTTGTACCAGCTGTCTGTCCCGGCCTGGGTGGTTCTTCCGGTCGCGATCGGCTTCGAGGTCCTGTCGCCCCATTCGGCGAGCTATGTGGTGACGCAGTTTGCCGCGTATTTCGTCTTCTTCTACCTCGGCTTCCGGACGGGTCCCGCAATTTTGAAGCTGGTCGATCTCTGCCAGCGCTATTCGGCGAGAGCCTGGGCTGCGCTGTGCGTCTGGGCGCTGGTCAACGGAGTGCTCGTGTTTTCACCCGGCTATGCGGTTCAACCGGTCGGGATGCAGATGGGGTCTGCGGTGTTGCCAGGGATGCATTTCGTGCTTGCTGTCGCTGGAACGCTGGCGCTTTGCATCGCTTGCGGCCTCGTCGTCCAACTGCCGTTCTCGCGCTGGCTGGTCTGGCTCGGCAAGCATTCGCTGGTTGTCTACCTCGCCTTTACCATCCCGATGTCTCTGTTCAGGGCAGTAGCGCTCAAGACCGGACTGTTTACCGATACGGGACTGCTAAGCGTTTCGGTGATGATCGTGTCGATCGTGAGCTCGCTCATCCTCTACGCGATTGTCAGGGCGACAGGGATCGGCAACTTCCTGTTCGAGCGGCCCCGTTGGGCCTCGATTTTGCACCGCAAGGGCGGCTCCGTCGACGCCGCAACACCCGTCACGGCTGTCGTCAAGAACTGAAGCTCAGCCCGGACGCCGCGCCAGCAGCATGTAGTTGACGTCCATGTCGGATGACAGGTTCCAGCGGTCGCTGAGCGGGTTGAAAAACACGCCGGTGCGGTGAATGATCTCCATGCCGCTTTTTGACAGCGGCTTTTCGATCTCTTCCGGGCGCACAAGCTTGTCGTACTGGTGGGTGCCGCGCGGCAACCAGCGGAGAATGTTTTCCGCAGCAAAGATCGCCAGCGCGCCGGCCTTCAGCGTGCGGTTAATGGTCGCGACGAACATCAGGCCGCCTGGCTTCACCAGCGACGCGCAGGTCGTGATGAAAAAATCGACGTCAGCGACGTGTTCGACCACTTCCATATTCATGACCACGTCGAACATCTCGCCCGATGCGGCCAGGTCTTCGGCGGTGACTGCGCGATAATCGACGCTAACGCCGGTTTCGGCTGCGTGGGTGGAAGCGATGCCGATGTTCTTTTCTGACGGGTCTGCGCCGACAACGGTCGCACCCATGCGGGCCATCGGCTCCGACAACAGACCGCCGCCACATCCGATATCGAGGATGCGAAGACCGGCAAGCGGCTGGTGACCGTTGGGGTCACGACCGAAATGCTCGCAGATCCGGTCGCGGAGATAGGAGAGGCGGACCGGATTGAACTTGTGGAGAGGCCGAAACTTCCCTGTCGGGTTCCACCACTCGGCTGCCATTTCCGAGAACCATTCAACCTGGTCCTTATCGACTGTGCTGCGTGTGGTTTCGGTCATATCGTCATCCTCTCGTACTAGGGCCTGAAGTCGGACGATCCCGGGTTGATGTCAAGGGGTGACATCGCCGCGGACGTCGCGCGACAGCTTAGTCATTGTTTTCCAGTGAGCGGGCGGGATGAACCGTTGCTTACGGCGGGGAGAAAAAGGGTGAATGAAAGTCAAATACATCATTCATTCGCCATTCAGCCGACAACTGGAACAATAGGTCGTTCCGAGCATTTAGGCTGAAAATTACGGGGCGCAAAACGGAAGCAATTCCGACCGCTTATGTTTTCCAGGAGGAAACAGGTGAAAAAGTTACTTTTACGGGTAGCCGCTCTCGGCGCCTTGATGCTGGCGCCGTCGATTGCTTCGGCTGCCGTGCAGGGATTCGCAACCGCGAACGTGAACATGCGGTCTGGTCCGAGCACCGCCTATCCGGCGGTTACAGTGATCCCGGTCAGCGCGACCGTTACCATCAACGGCTGCATGAGCAGCGTGAACTGGTGCGACGTTTCGTTCTACGGCGGTCGTGGCTGGGTGTCGGGAAACTATGTCCAGGCGGCGTACCGTTCGAACCGCGTCTATGTCGCGCCCGACTACTATCAGGGTCTCGGCATCCCGACGGTGACCTTCGAAGTCAACGACTACTGGGGCCGCCATTACAGAGAGCGCAATTTCTATCGCGAACGTGATCGCTGGCGCGATTACAATTGGCGCGCCGATCGTCAGCCGCCGCCACCGCCGCGTTGGGATCGTGACAGACGTCCGCCGCCACCGCCTCCGGGTTGGGACCGCGACCGCGATCGTGACCGCTGGGACAACCGTCCCGGTTGGGACCGTGATCGCGGCGACCGCCGTGACCCGCCACGCGTCGACCGTGACAGGGACGATCGTCGCCCACCGCCGCGTATCGATCGTGACGACGACCGTCGTCCTCCACCACCGCGTATCGACCGCGACCGGGATGACCGCCGTCCACCACCGCGGATTGATCGCGACGACGACCGTCGCCCACCACCGCCGCGCATGGATCGTGGCGATGACCGCAGGGACGATCGCCGCCCGCCGCCGCGTGCCGAGCGCAATGACGAACGCAGAGAAGAACGTCGTCAGGAACCGCGTGCAGAGCGCAACAACGACCGTCGCGCCCCGCAGGGTGAAACTGAGCAGTGCGTCGGCCCGGGTTGCCGCAATCGCTAAGGCGACAAGCGTAGACGAGCTCCGCCGTGAATGGTTACAGTTGATGATAGTCGGGGGCCGCGAAAGCGGCCCTTTTCATGTTCGGCGATTTTCCGCGGATAATCGCGAAATACTGCCTCTGGTTTTTGCCGGGCGTACCGTTCTGGCCTGTTCCGGCCATTGCACCGCCAGCCCCTTTTCGATATGAGACCCCCGCAACTTTGTGACTCCAGGCCTTGAGGCCCGGATAGCAGAGAAACGGGAAGCAGACGTTCCAGCGGTTCGTGCCGGGACGAAACAGTGGTTTTTGTCGAATGGCTCGCATCGTGATGAAGTTCGGCGGCACGTCCGTCGCCAATCTTGACCGTATCCACAATGTGGCACGCCATGTGAAACGCGAGGTCGACGCGGGCCATGAAGTGGCCGTCGTCGTTTCCGCCATGTCGGGCAAGACCAACGAGCTGGTGGGCTGGGTACAGGACACGCCGAAGGTCAATGGCGCTGACTCTCCCTTTTACGATGCGCGCGAATACGATGCCGTCGTCGCATCCGGCGAGCAGGTGACATCAGGTCTGCTGGCGATCGCGCTGCAGTCGATGGGAATAAACGCTCGCTCCTGGCAGGGCTGGCAGTTGCCGATCCGCACCGACAATGCGCATGGCGCGGCACGCATTCAGGAAATCGACGGTTCCGACATCATCAAGCGGATGGGCGAGGGCCAGGTGGCCGTCGTTGCCGGCTTCCAGGGCATCGGCCCGGACAACCGGATCGCGACGCTGGGTCGCGGCGGTTCCGACACATCGGCGGTGGCGATTGCTGCCGCTCTCAAGGCCGATCGCTGCGACATCTATACGGATGTCGATGGCGTCTATACGACGGACCCGCGCATCGTGCCCAAGGCGCGGCGCCTGAAGAAGATTTCGTTCGAGGAAATGCTCGAAATGGCATCGCTCGGCGCCAAAGTGTTGCAGGTGCGCTCAGTAGAACTTGCCATGGTTCACAAGGTTCGCACCTTCGTGCGCTCCAGTTTCGAGGATCCCGATGCACCGGGCATGGGCGACCTCATCAACCCGCCCGGTACTTTGATTTGCGACGAGGAAGAGATCGTGGAACAGGAAGTCGTCACCGGCATCGCCTACGCCAAGGATGAAGCGCAGATCTCCCTGCGTCGTCTCTCCGACCGGCCAGGCGTTTCTGCCGCCATCTTCGGCCCGCTGGCTGAAAATCACATCAATGTCGACATGATCGTCCAGAACATTTCCGAGGACGGATCAAAGACCGACATGACGTTCACCGTGCCTTATGGGGACGTGGCGAAGGCCATCAGCGTTCTCGAAGACAACAAGGAAAAGATCGGCTTCGACGTCGTGCAGAGCGAATCGGGTCTCGCAAAGGTGTCGGTGATCGGCATCGGCATGCGCAGCCATGCTGGCGTGGCCGCGACCGCTTTCAAGGCACTTGCCGAAAAGTCGATCAACATCAAGGCGATCACCACCTCGGAAATCAAGATTTCGATCCTGATCGCCGGTGACTACTCGGAACTTGCAGTTCGGTCTTTGCATTCCGCCTACGGTCTCGATAAGACTTGATCGTCAACCGGTTCGCCGCGTGGGTGTGAAACTCGCGCGGCCACTTCCGGATTAAAGATGCATTCGGGAGCAATGATGCCGATGAGAGACATGTCGGCCGGGCCGCGCGTTCTTCTGAAGCGGCTCCGCGAGTTGATGGCCGAGCCACTTGAGCCGCAGGAGCGGCTTGACCGGATCGTGCGCCAGATCGCCAGCAACATGGTAGCGGAGGTCTGCTCCGTCTATGTGTTGCGCTCCGACGGCGTGCTCGAGCTTTATGCCACCGAGGGCCTCAACAAGGAGGCTGTCCATACATCGCAGCTGAAGATGGGGCAGGGCCTGGTCGGCACGATCGCCGCCTCGGCACAGCCGCTCAATCTTTCCGATGCGCAGGCGCATCCGGCGTTCCGCTACCTGCCGGAAACCGGCGAAGAGATCTACCATTCGTTCCTTGGCGTGCCGATCCTGCGCGCCGGCCGCACGCTCGGCGTTCTCGTCGTGCAGAACAAGGCCAGCCGCAACTACCGCGAAGACGAGGTCGAGGCGCTCGAGACGACAGCGATGGTGATCGCCGAGATGATCGCGACCGGCGACCTCAAAAAGATCACGGCACCTGGGCTGGAGCTGGACCTCACCCGAGCCGTCACGATCGCGGCCAACGGCTATAACGAGGGCATCGGGCTCGGCCATGTCGTGCTGCACGAGCCGCGCATCGTCGTTACCAATCTTCTCAACGAGGATTCGGACAAGGAAATCCTCCGTCTGGCCGAAGCGCTCGGATCGCTCCGGATCTCGATCGACGACATGCTGCAGCGCCGCGACGTGGCGCAGGAGGGCGAGCACCGGGAGGTGCTGGAAACATACCGCATGTTTGCGCACGACCAGGGATGGGTGCGCCGCATGGAAGAGGCGATCCACAACGGTCTGACGGCGGAAGCTGCGGTTGAAAAGGTTCAGAGCGACACCAAGGCGCGGATGATGCGCTTGACCGACCCTTATCTGCGCGAGCGGATGCATGATTTCGACGATCTGGCCAACCGCCTGCTGCGTCAGCTGACCGGCTATTCCGGCCGAGCAACGGACGAAAACTTCCCGCTTGATGCGATCATCCTTGCGCGCGCCATGGGCGCTGCCGAACTGCTCGATTATCCGCGCGAGAACCTGCGCGGGCTGGTGCTGGAAGAAGGTGCGGTCACCAGCCATGTGGTGATCGTGGCCCGCGCCATGGGTATTCCGGTTGTCGGCCAGGCGACGGGCTTGGTTGCGCTTGCCGAAAACGGCGATCCCATCATCATCGACGGTGACGACGGCCAGGTGCATGTGCGCCCGATGGCGGATCTGCAGAAGGCCTATGAGGAAAAGGTCAAGCTGCGGGCCCGGCGCCAGGAGCAGTTCAAGGCACTGCGCTCGGTCGAGCCGGTGACCAAGGATGGCAAGGCGATCAGCCTCAACATGAATGCCGGCCTGCTGGTGGATCTGCCGCAGCTTGCCGAATCCGGTGCGCAGGGTATCGGCCTGTTCCGCACCGAGCTGCAGTTCATGATCGCCTCGACCATGCCGAAGCTTGAGGAACAGGAGGCGTTCTATCGCGCCGTGATCCGCCAGGCGGCTGGCCTTCCGGTGACGTTCCGCACGCTCGATATCGGTGGCGACAAGGTCGTGTCCTACCTTCGTAGCCAGGAAGAGGAAAACCCGGCGCTGGGATGGCGGGCGATCCGCCTGTCTCTCGATCGGCCGGGCCTGCTGCGCACCCAGATGCGCGCGCTGCTGCGGGCATCGGCGGGTTCCGAGCTGCGCATGATGCTGCCGATGATCACCGAGGTTTCAGAAATCCGCGCGGTGCGCGAGCTGTTCCAGAAGGAAGTCCAGCATCTTTCCAAATTCGGCCACAGCCTGCCGCGCAAGCTGCAGTTCGGCGCGATGCTGGAAGTGCCGTCGCTGATGTGGCAGCTGGATGAACTGATGGCGGAAGTGGATTTCGTATCGGTCGGCTCAAACGACCTGTTCCAGTTCGCCATGGCCGCTGACCGGGGCAATGCCCGCGTCTCCGACCGGTTCGATATTCTGGGCAAGCCGTTCCTGCGCATTCTGCGCGACATCGCGCGTGCCGGCGATAAGAACCGCACGCCCGTGACCTTGTGCGGCGAGATGGCCGGCAAGCCGCTTTCGGCCATGGCGCTGATCGGCGTCGGTTTCCGCTCGGTCTCGATGGCGGCAACCTCGATCGGGCCGGTCAAGGCGATGCTGCTTGGTCTCGATGCAGGGCAGTTGGCCGAGGAGCTGAACGCCGCGCTCGACGACGTGCGCTCGGACGAGCCGATCCGCAATTTGCTGTTGCGGTTTGCGGAAACCAACAACATTCCCGTATAGAAAAACACAAAGAACAAGAGTGGAGTGATTGGGTGGCGAAGCTTCCTGTCGAAAAGATGCGCGAACTGGAACGCCGGTTCGGCGAGATCGAGGCGCGCATGTCGGAAGGTCCGGCTGCCGATGTCTATGTGAAGCTGGCATCGGAATATTCCGAACTGCAGCCGGTGGTGACCAAGATCCGTGAATACGAAAAGACGCTGGCTGAAGTCGCCGACCTGCGTGCGATGCTTGTCGACAAGGCGACCGACCGCGAGATGCGCGAGTTGGCCGAGATGGAGTTGCCGGATGCGGAAGAGCGCATCGAGCAGCTGGAAAAGGACATGCAGATCCTGCTCCTTCCCAAGGATGCAGCCGACGAGCGCAGCGCTATCCTGGAAATTCGCGCCGGCACCGGCGGCAACGAGGCGGCGCTGTTTGCCGGCGACCTCTTCCGCATGTACGAGCGCTACGCCAGTGCCCATGGCTGGAAGGTGGAAGTGCTGTCTGCCAGCGACGGCGAAGCGGGCGGTTTCCGCGAAGTCATCGCCACGGTGACCGGCCGCGGCGTCTTTTCCAAGCTGAAATTCGAAAGCGGCGTGCACCGAGTGCAGCGCGTGCCTGATACGGAAACGCAGGGGCGCATCCATACCTCGGCCGCGACGGTCGCGGTTTTGCCCGAAGCGGAAGAGATCGATATCGAGATCAAGGCGGACGATATCCGCATCGATACGATGCGGGCATCCGGCGCCGGCGGCCAGCACGTCAACACCACCGACTCTGCCGTGCGCATCACCCACCTGCCGACGGGGCTGGTTGTCACCAGTTCGGAAAAGTCGCAGCATCAGAACCGCGCGAAAGCCATGCAGGTCCTGCGCTCCAGGCTATATGACATGGAGCGGCAGAAAGCCGACAGCGAACGCTCTGCGGACCGCAAGAGCCAGGTCGGCTCGGGCGACCGTTCGGAGCGCATCCGCACCTACAATTTCCCTCAAGGGCGCGTGACCGACCACCGTATCAACCTGACGCTCTACAAGCTCGACCGGATGATGATCGGCGAGATCGACGAAGTCGTCGATGCGCTGATCTCGGACTATCAGGCGGGACAGCTGGCGCAGCTTGGCGAGCAGCACGGATGAGCCAGCACCCGGCGTCTGTCCTGAAGACGGTGGTGGCGGATGCAAGGGCGCAGTTTGCTGCAGCAGGCATCGCCGATGCGGCAATCGAGGCAAGGCTTCTGATCGGCGGCTTGCTGGGACTTTCCTCGACCGAGGTGTTCGTTGATGGCGACCGTGTGGTCGATGCCCTCGACATGGCCCGGATTGCGGATGCCGTGGCCAGGCGCCTGGGTCACGAGCCGGTTCACCGTATTCTCGGCATGCGGGCGTTTCACGGGCTGGATCTGTTGCTCTCGAAAGAGACGCTGGAGCCGCGGCCGGATACCGAACTCCTGGTCGAATGCATGCTGCCCGTGCTCAGACGGATCGTTGCGGATAAGGGCCATGCCCGCGTGCTCGATCTTGGCACCGGGACCGGCGCCATCATTCTGGCGCTGTTGAGCGAGGTTCCGCAAGCGACGGGCGTCGGCTCCGATATTTCCGAGGATGCGCTTTCGACGGCGACGCGTAATGCGCAACGTCTTGATCTTGGCGAGCGGTTTCAGGGCGTCAGAAGTCATTGGTTTGACGCAATTCACGGGCGTTTCGACATAATCGTGTCAAACCCGCCCTATATCAGAAGCGATGTCATTCCTGAACTAGAGCCGGAAGTTCGCGATTTCGATCCGCCGGCAGCGTTGGACGGCGGACCCGATGGCCTGGATGCCTACCGGGCAATCGCATCGCAGGCCGAGCACTTTCTCGAACTGCGCGTTCCACAGGAAGACGGCTCGTTTCCCAAGGACGAAGGGTCTGTTGGCGTCGAGATCGGGTTCGATCAGCGAGACACCGTGACACGTATCTTCGAGGACGCAGGCTTCATCTTGACGCAAGCAAGACGTGACTATGGTGACAACGATCGCGTGCTTGTCTTTAAGAGAGGTGGCCCTTGATTATCCAGGCTTTCGATGTTGCAAAGCAAAAGAAAGGGCTTGGAATCCTTCAGGAAGCGAGTTAGCGTAAATCACGCATCGGGGCGGCTGGGAGTGAACAACGATTCGTTCTCGCTAAAAGGTCAACCGTAGAACCGGCTCTTTTCGAAGACCGAGCAGGTTGAGCAGATCCAGTGCGTGATCAGGTAATTTGACTTTGAAAGCGGCAGGCCGCCTTGGTCGACCTGCGCATGGCACGCGAAGTCCTGTTCCGGCGATGACCGGCGGGCCGCGTGGCCTTTTATCAGCGAAGACAGAGAGTTGGTGAACGATATATGAGGCCAGGACAGCAAAACAAGCGCGGTCGGGGGCGTGGCAGCAACAATGGCGGCAGCAGCAATGGCGGCGGCGGCGGCAGCGGCGGTGGAAACAACAATTTCAATCGCAAGGGCGGCAACCCGCTCAGCCGGTCCTATGACAGCTCCGGCCCGGATGTAAAAATCCGCGGCACCGCTCAGCATATCGCCGAAAAGTATTCGACCCTTGCTCGTGATGCGCATAGCGCAGGCGACCGTGTCATGGCCGAAAACTACCTCCAGCACGCGGAACACTATTACCGCATCATTGCTGCAGCGCAGGCCCAGATGCAGGACCGTTTCCAGCATCAGGAGCGTGGCGAATACCAGGACCGCGACGGCAACTCGATCGATCAAGACGATATGGATCAGGGTGACGGCGACGATATGGGCTACGCACCACAGCCGATGATGGACGAGCAGCCACGCCGCGAGCATAATTCCAGCCAGAACTCTGGACAGCACTCAGGCCAGAATTCCGGTCAAAACTCTGGACAGAACCCGGGTCAAAACTCTGGGCACAACCAGGGCAGCCAGTCCGGCCAGGACCAGCAGCCGCGCGAAAACCGGCGTGACCGAAACGAGCGCCGCGAGCGTCGTCCGGAACGTTCCGACCGCCCGGAACGTCAGGACCGTGCAGAGCGCGCGCCTGAACAGGGCAGCGAGCAGCCGATGGAGCAGCCTGCTGCACCTGCTGCCGAACAGCCGGTCGCTCCGACACGGACCAGACAGCGCGCGCCTCAGGTCACCGAAGCTCCGGTAGCCGTTGCGCCTGTGGTCGATGGATCCGGACCGCAGCCTGATATCGAAGGCACTCCGGTCGAGGTTTCGGTCGAAGAGGAGTCGCAGACGGAAGCCACGCCACGCCGTCGCCGCACGGCAGGTAACCGTCCACGTCGCCAGACCCGCAAGGATGCCGATGCGGCAGACGGCGGCGATGCCGGCGACGGTGACGACAAGCCGGCCCTGGCAGAAGCTGGCGAATAAGCCGGTCTGACACTGTACGATTGATATGAAAACTCCGGTCGAAAGGCCGGAGTTTTTCTTTGAGGGGTAGCCGAATGCTCGTGCGGGAGATCGCCATGCTGCACCTGGCTCGTCTTGGATCCTGTCCCTTGCACGTTTTGCACCTGTTACCTCGCCGGTCTTACCCGGGTGCGGCGGCGAGTTGTCGGCTCGACGACATCGCGCGATCCCGGCTCGATCGACGCCGCGCCAATATCGCCTAAATCCTCTTCTCCGCGTCTTTAAATCACAAAATCGCGCTCCCATATCTTCACCAAGGCCGGTTGGCCGGCCGGGTTCGCCTTTAAAGGGAGCCCCATCTCAATCATCGGTCCGTGCCTCCATGGAGGGCGGGGCGATTCAGGAGGTTTATCTTATGAACATCGAAAAATATTCCGAGCGGGTACGGGGCTTCCTTCAGTCTGCCCAGACCCAGGCCCTGTCCGCTGGTCATCAGCATTTTACGCCAGAGCACCTGCTCAAGGTTCTGCTCGACGACGACCAGGGCATGGCGTCCGCGTTGATCGAGCGTGCAGGCGGCAGCGCCAAGGACGCCCGGATCGCAAACGATGCGGCGCTTTCCAAACTGCCGAAGGTTTCGGGCGGCAATGGCGAGATCTATCTTTCGCAGCCGCTGGCAAAAGTGTTTTCGACTGCAGAGGAAGCCGCCAAGAAAGCCGGCGACAGCTTTGTCACGGTCGAACGACTTCTGCTGGCGCTTTTGATCGAAAGCTCGGCCTCGACATCGGCCAGCCTGAAGAAGGCGGGGCTGACGGCGCAGGGTCTCAACCAGGTCATCAACGACCTGCGCAAGGGCCGCACCGCCGATAGCGCGACCGCTGAACAGGGCTTCGAAGCGCTGAAGAAATATGCCCGCGACCTGACGACCGAAGCGCGCGATGGCCGGCTCGATCCGGTGATCGGCCGCGACGACGAAATTCGCCGCACGATCCAGGTTCTGTCGCGTCGCACCAAGAACAATCCCGTCCTGATCGGTGAACCCGGCGTCGGCAAGACGGCGATCGCCGAAGGTCTGGCGCTGCGTATCGTCAATGGCGACGTGCCGGAAAGCCTCAAAGACAAGAAGCTGATGGCGCTCGACATGGGTGCTCTGATTGCCGGCGCGAAATATCGCGGCGAGTTCGAAGAGCGGCTGAAGAGCGTGCTGAACGAGGTGCAGTCGGAAAACGGCGAGATCATCCTGTTCATCGATGAGATGCACACGCTGGTCGGAGCCGGCAAGGCGGATGGCGCGATGGACGCGTCCAATCTGTTGAAGCCCGCTCTTGCCCGCGGCGAGCTGCATTGCGTCGGCGCGACCACGCTCGACGAATACCGCAAGCATGTGGAAAAGGATCCAGCCCTTGCCCGTCGTTTCCAGCCGGTCATGGTTGAGGAGCCGACGGTTGAGGATACGATCTCGATCCTGCGCGGCCTGAAAGAAAAATACGAGCAGCACCACAAGGTTCGCATCTCGGATTCGGCGCTGGTTGCGGCCGCGACGTTGTCGAGCCGTTACATTGCCGACCGGTTCCTGCCGGACAAGGCGATCGACCTGATGGACGAAGCCGCATCGCGGCTGCGCATGCAGGTGGATTCCAAGCCGGAAGAGCTGGACGAACTCGATCGCCGCATCATGCAGCTGAAGATCGAGCGCGAGGCGCTGAAGAAGGAAACCGACACTGCTTCGGCCGACCGGCTGGTGCGTCTCGAGACCGAGGTGACGTCGCTGGAAGAGCAGGCGGATGCGCTGACCGCGCGCTGGCAGGCCGAAAAGCAGAAGCTCGGACTCGCCGCTGATCTCAAGGGCAAGCTCGACGAAGCCCGCAACGAACTCGCCACTGCGCAGCGCAAGGGTGAGTACCAGCGTGCCGGCGAGCTGACCTACGGCGTCATTCCCGATCTCGAAAAAGAGCTCGCACAGGCCGAAGCGCAGGACAGTTCCACCAATGCCATGGTGCAGGAAGTGGTCAATCCCGATGCGATCGCGCATGTGGTGTCCCGCTGGACCGGTATTCCCGTCGACAAGATGCTGGAAGGCGAGCGAGACAAGCTGCTGCGGATGGAAGACGAGTTGGCGAAATCGGTCGTCGGCCAAGGCGATGCGGTGCAGGCGGTGTCGCGGGCGGTTCGCCGTTCCCGCGCGGGCCTGCAGGATCCGAACCGGCCGATCGGCTCGTTCATCTTCCTCGGCCCGACCGGGGTCGGCAAGACAGAGCTCACCAAGTCGCTCGCACGCTTCATGTTCGACGACGAAACGGCGATGGTGCGCCTGGACATGTCGGAATACATGGAGAAGCATTCCGTCTCGCGGCTGATTGGCGCGCCTCCGGGCTATGTCGGTTATGACGAAGGTGGTGCCCTGACCGAAGCCATCCGGCGCAAGCCCTACCAGATCGTTCTGTTCGACGAGATCGAAAAGGCACATCCCGACGTCTTCAACGTTCTCCTGCAGGTTCTCGACGACGGGCGCCTGACGGACGGGCAGGGCCGCACGGTCGACTTCAAGAACACGATGATCATCATGACCTCCAATCTCGGAGCCGAATATCTGACCGGTCTTCGCGAGGACGAGGATTCCGAAAGCGTGCGCGAACAGGTGATGGGCGTGGTGAAGGCCTCGTTCCGGCCGGAGTTCCTCAACCGCGTTGACGAAATCATCCTGTTCCACAGGCTGAAGCGCAACGAGATGGGCGCGATCGTCGATATCCAGCTGCAGCGTCTGCTGAAGCTTCTGGCCGATCGCAAGGTCGAACTGGACCTGGATGGCGATGCGCGCGAATGGCTGGCGAACAAGGGCTACGACCCGGTCTATGGGGCGCGGCCGCTGAAGCGGGTGATCCAGAAGTTCGTGCAGGATCCGTTGGCCGAGCAGATCCTGGCCGGACAGATCCCGGACGGATCGACGATCAACGTGACGTCGGGCTCCGACCGGCTGCTGTTTCGCATCAAGGGCAGCATGAGCGAAGCCGCGTAAACGCAAACCGCGATCAAAAAATGAGGCCGCACCGGAAACGGGGCGGCCTTTTTTGTATCAGGGCAAAATTAGCGGCTGGCGACTTCGGCCGGTTTCGACGTGCTCTTCAGCAGCGCATCGATGCGGGTGCGTTCTTCCTCGAACCGCGCCAGCGCCTTGCCGTCGAGCGACTTGCCGCCGGGCAGGCGAACCTTCATCGGATCGACCTTGGTGCCGTTGACCACGAGTTCGTAATGGAGATGGGCGCCGGTCGACTGGCCGGTCGAGCCGACATAGCCGATCACCTGACCCTGGGTCACCTTGGCGCCTTCGCGCACGCCCTTGGCGATCGCGCTCTGGTGATTGTAGGACGAGACGTAACCATTGGCATGGCGCACGAGCGTCTGGTTGCCGTAACCGCCGCTGTCCCAGCCCGCTTTTTCAACGGTGCCGTTGCCGGTGGCGATGATCGGCGTGCCGCGCGGGGCCGCCCAGTCGGAACCGGTATGCATCAAGGCACGGCCGAGGATCGGATGGTTGCGCATGCCGAAGCCTGACGTGAACCGTCCGTTCGGAACCGGATTGCGCAGCAGGAACTGCCGGACACTGCGGCCGTCCTGATCGAAGTAATCGACCGAACCGTCGTCCTGGTCCTGGAAGCGGTAGAAGCGCGTGGTCGTGTCGCCGAACCGGGCGTTTACATAGAGAAGTTCCGAATCCCGGCTGGCCTGGCCCTTTTCGTCCGCGACGGAGAAGAAGGCCTCGATCATGTCGGAGGGACGCAACTGCGCCTGGAGATCGACGTTGCTCGCCAGAAGCTTGACGAGCAGCGATGTCATGTCGCTGTTCATGCCGTAGGAGAGGGCGGCGCGATAGATGCCGTCATAGACGTCGGGCAATTCGCGGCCGGCGACGATGGCCGGTTGCTCGCTGAACGCGGATGCGACCGCATCCAGCATCTGCGGTTCCTTGCCGTCGATGAAATGGCCCTTGTCGTCGGCGGCAACCGTGATCTGGTGATTGCCGCGGCGATAGATGCTAGCGCGCACGACGAGGACCATCTGGCCCTCCTGGATCACGCCGATGCGGATCACGTCGCCGGCGGCCACATCTTCGCTGCCGATCCTCGACTTGAGATAGCCGGCGATTTCGCGGGCCTTGGTCTCGGGGTAGCCGACCGAGGTCATCGCCTGGGCGATCGTGGTCGGCTGGCGGACCGGGATGATATCATCTGCATATTCGCGGCTGCGGGCGGTGAACGGTTCGGGCGTCGAGACCGACATGTTCTGCTCGACGATGCGGGCCGCAAGTCCCGATGTCAGGTCGACATCCTCGTCTTCGGAGGAGAAGCGCTGCGGGTCGACATAATAGAGTGCCGAGAGCTGGGTATTGCCCGAGGTCAGGACGGAGCCGTTGGAGCGGACGTTTTCTTCCACTTCCTCGAGCGTCATCGGCGCCGCATAAGCATAAGTGCCGCCCTTCACGGGGAAGGGCACGGTCTGCAGGCTGACATCGGATTCCACATTGGATCCGTAGATCACGCCGGTGCGGCTGTTGGGCGGCGGCGGCGCTTCGCTGGAGGAGAAGATGCTGAGCGGATCGAATTTCGGATAGGCTTCCGGCGCGACGTTGTTGACGGCAAGGTTCATCTTCACATGCGCGAAGGGCCGGCGGCGCACGACTTCCTTATTGCCCTCGTGAACGACGGTCGACACTTCCATGATCCGTCGATCCGTCGGCATGGCGACGATATTGCCGCCGAGCAGACGCTTGCCGCGCGACGTGATGTCGTCGTCATGATCCGAGGGGACCGCGGCAGAGGCTTCGGCAGGCGTGGCAAGCTGCTGGCGCCCGTCAAGCGCTGCAAACAGCGCGACCCCCATCAGGAGAGACGATGTAATGCCGGTCAGGAAGGTGCCGGAAAGCCAGCGCATGGAAATTTCGCGCCGATCCGGCGCGCGACGGCCATCGGCGAGGATCGGCGGTTCGTTGCCGAGCGTGCGTATCATGCTGCGGGCCGTCATCATGCCAGTCTTTGCCAGTCCCGTGATGCGTGTTCTTCCATAGACAGCAAGGGAATGCTGCCTGCAGTACCTTGGGCCAAACATGTGCCCGTTCTAGCGACATGAGTCAAACTCGGCTCGCGGGTCGAAGCCCATGGCCTTCGCGCGTACTCTATAAGGGCGAAATCACTCTTCATATGCAAAGCTCTTCCCATGCGATTGTGAAGATGTCGGGGCGGTTTCAAGGCGGGGCCAAAGACAGGGTGGATTGCACACATAAACCTGGCGCCAAATACCCCGTTCCGAGCCTCTTTCCAGAAGATCCTGATTTTATCACGCTATATCAGCACCTTACCGTTTTCTTGAAGTTTTTGCGACTAGGC
>NZ_CP191460.1:0-300403 GCF_050500205.1 Neorhizobium sp. DAR64860/K0K1
ATCTCGGCTTCGCGCTCGCCCATCGATGGACCGAACGGGCTGTCATGAACAGCGGCATGGCATGGACCATCCTGCGAAACGGCCTCTATGCCGAACTGATCGGCGCCCTTTCCGCACCTCGCGAAGGCCGGATCACCACCCCCTTCGGCACAGGTCCCATTTCCGCCGTGGCACGGGCTGATCTTGCCGACGCCGCCGTCGCAGTGCTGGCGAAGCCCGAAGCCCATGCTGGCGTCACATACGAGCTGTCGGGGACAACGCCGTTCTCAGTTGTCGATCTGGCCAGGCAGCTGGAAGTTTCCTATGAGCCGACGAGCCTGGAATCGGAGCGCCAACGGCTCTCTGGCTTATCACTCTTGCCGTTTCAACCCGCCATGCTCTTGTCGATCTCGTCGGCTGCAGTGGCGGGTTTTCTGAAGACCGAAGCAAGCGACCTTCCAAAATTCGTAGCAAATCCGCGCGACAGCCTGTCCATCGCCTGCGTGGCGGCTCGGCAGGCCTATGCTCTGGAATGATGACGTAGGGAGTGAGCCGAGGGCAAACCTGACACGTGATGACTAAGAGCTCAGCGCACTGCTTGTCGTAGCGGATCGCGTAAGAAGGACGGCTCATTGCATCGAAGTGCTAGCGCTCCGTCTCGCGACAAGTTGAAAGATCCGTGCTCAGTTGTATCGCATTGAGAGGAATTGAACTCAGGGCCAGGCGAGGTTGTCGAACACAAGCTGCGTTAGTCGCATCAGTGCCAACAGGCTCAAAACTACTCTCAATGCTTGGAACCTAGCCTACGCGGCTCTTCATCATATCGAACGGTAACACGTTGATGGATTGAAGTTGGTCTGCAGTTGCCGGTCGGCCAAGATAGTACCCTTGTAGCTGATGAATGCCGTACTGCTGCATCAGACGCTGATGCTCGATAGTTTCTACCCCTTCGACAAGAATGCGGGTACCACGATTACGAAGCAGGCCGATGATGTCCAACATCATTCGTCGTCCTTTCTCCGTGTTGCAGTCATGGAGGAAGGACCGATCAATTTTGACGGTATCGAATTCTATGAGACGCAGCCACGATAATCCGGCGAACCCCGTACCGAAGTCGTCCAGCCAGACCTGGACGCCCAACTTTCGCAAATCGTTGATGCAGCGCACTACGTCTTGGTCTATTTCCAGCTCCATCCCTTCTGTAATTTCGAGAGCGAGCCTCGCTCCTGCTAAACCGAAATCAGAGATAGTTGAAGCGACGAAACTTGAGAAGTCGGGCATTTTGAGCTCAATCGGCGAAACATTCACACTTGCGACCTCCACCTTATTCTCTGCCAGAGTGTCGTTGCAGACGGTGCGTATCGCCCACCGCCCCAGTTCGATTATTGACCCCGATCGTTCGGCGACGGGGATGAAGTCAGCGGGTGAAATCGAGGTGCCGTCGGGCCGACGCAAGCGCATCAGAGCCTCTGCAGCCGCCACTCTGCCCGTTTGAACATTTCGGATCGGCTGATAGACGAGGGATACAAGCCGCTGGGCGACCGCGACCTTCAGGATCGCTGCTATGTCCTCCTCGTCATCCTGTGTCCTCGCGTCACCAGGATCGAACACCACCACCGTGTTCCGACCGCCTTTCTTCGCGGCGTAGAGGGCAAGATCCGCCTCGTGGACAACTCGGTCGAGGTGCTTGGTCTGGTTCCTAGCGAACGACAATCCGATGCTGACCGTAACGATCGAGGTTCCATCTCGTCGGTTCTCATGAGGTAAAGCCAGCGCACGTATGGCAGACTTGATCGCCTCTGCAAAAGCGATGGCGTCCTCAACGCTTTGCTGCTGCGCGATGATGATGAATTCCTCGCCGCCGTAACGTGCAATCCTAGCTCCGTGGGAATTGACAACCTCTTGAAGAAGATGGGACACAGCGACAAGGCACCGGTCACCCTCTTGATGACCATAGCGGTCGTTGTATCGTTTGAAGTAATCGACATCGAGCAGCAGCACGTAGAACATCGACCTATGGTCGAGCCAACGTCGCCAGTAATCACGCAGTCGCTCATCGACAGCCCGGCGGTTTTCCAGCCCAGTGAGCGAGTCAGTGTTGGACAAAAGGAGGAGAGCTTTACCCCTCTCCTCTGCCGCGTCGTGCTGGACACGGGCCTCGAGAGCGTTGAGGAACACGTTGTAACGCTCTCGGTTGAGTTTCAGGTTCACGTACGAAGTAAATATGAAGCACGAGATGCAGAAGGCTCCGAGGATCAGCTTATAAAGCGGCAACATGGGTGAATATAGATAGAGCGTGCCCAGAAAGATGAGCATATTCGCTGCAGAGGCTGTGAGTGCAACGGGAAAGCGAAAGCTGAAAAACAGGTTCACGCTCATCATGAAGATGGCGCCGAAAACCATGTAGTAGGAGAGCGCCTCCACAGCACTGGACATCTGTGCAGTGAGAACCCAAACAAGATAGGCTACGGATACGGCTGTAGCCGCGACAGTGTCGATCAGGCCGGATCTTGCTCCGACGTAGATCAAGACCTCTAAGATCGCTAAGGCACAGACCCCAACGACGAGACGGCCCGCGACGGTGTAGTAAGCGACGTCGGGAATAAAGAGGTAGTCGGTAAGAGAATACGCCAGATACGCGACGACGGCTATCCATAGGCCTTTGCGCGTGACGCGTCTCCTGCCCCGCTCGCTCTCACGCACGTACAAATCACGCAAGTCTTCCGGCGAGGGCGTCGTACCTGCTGCGACGTAACCTGCCTCGGCAAACATGTGCAGCATGGCCTAAGAACCAATTCGGTTGTAGCTACGCGTCGTAGATCGCCGCTGTACGTTAAGTAGCGCCATGTGACATCCGCGACAAACGATAACGAGCTTATCGCGCGCGCACTCGATACGAACCGCCCAGCTTATTTAATAATTTCTAAAGTTGGTGACGCTTGATTGGCCCAATGCGGGACAGACTAATAATCCTTGACGAATAACAAATCGGTGAAGAATTTAACCTTGTATTAACATTTCATTAATCATGAGGTTATTTTTTTGGCTCAGCCCCTTTTCTCCCCTGACGGCAAAAGCTTGATCATGCCCCGATCCGTCAGCGACAGTCTTATCTCTCAAAAACCGACCAACCCGGCAGAACATCTAGCTGTAGCAAAAGCTCAGTTTGCCATTGTCATAAACATGGCCATGCAGCGGTTGGATGCTGGGAAGGATCTACCCGAGATGACCAGATGGTTGATCGGTCAACTGCATGATATCAGGCAAAAAGCAGGGCCCGAAGTCTGGCAGATGCTCGTCCCAATCATACAAGCGCATCCTTCCGCGCAGATATTGCAGCAGTGCCCCTTCACCCGGTGGTCGTTCGAGAAGCCGCGTGGGTATTCGGGAGATGCCGGACTGATAGACTTCATCTATGGACATGAAGCGGTAGCTGAAGAAGTTGCCAAGGCGACTCCTGTCGGGCTTCAGATCTTTGAGTACACAATTAACGCACCAGGGCCGGTTGCGGTCAGGGAAAGGCGAGACATTCTAATTAGCTACGTCGATGAGACCGCGGCGAGGACCGCCTCGGATACTGAAATCCTGGCGATTGCCGCCGGACACCTCCGGGAAGCGGAGGCATCGACGGCCCTTTCAAAAGGCGAAATCAAGCGATGGGTCGCCCTTGATCAGGATCCCCAAAGCATCGGCTCAATCATAAGACAATTCGAAGGGACGTCTGTCGATCCAATCGACGGATCGGTGCGTGGGCTCCTCACGGGAAAGCATCAACTCGGAACATTTGATTTGATTTATGCCGCGGGTCTCTACGATTACCTTAGTGATAAAGTAGCGATTAAACTTACGCAGATTTGCGTCGAGATGCTGAAGCCGGGCGGAGTATTCTTGTTCGCTAATTTCTCCGATGAGATGTCTGACGACGGCTATATGGAATCTTATATGAACTGGGAGCTCTTGCAGCGTTCGGAGTCAGACATGTGGCGTATCGTCTGTGCCAGTGTCGATGCGGAGGCAATCGATGCCCGCGTCTGGTTCGGGACCAACCGCAATATCATCTACAGCACGATTAGAAGGCTGCCGTAGGCGCAACATCGAGAAGGTTGCGCGCTAGTAGCCTCACCTTCGCCTCCGTGATACCCGCACTTTACATCCCCTCAATCTCTACTAAACTCGTAGCGATTGAGGGAATGACCTGACATGTTTGCGTCTCGGGCACCTCAGACAGAGCGCCCCTCAACGGCTAAGGAGAACGTCCTTGACCTACGATGTCGCCATTGTTGGAGCCGGTTTCTCGGCGATCGCACTGACAATCAATCTTCTCGATATCCTGCCACCAGAGGCGACTATTGCCGTGATCGGAGACGATCCGGGGTTCGGACGGGGTACGGCGTACCGGACAGAATTCTATCTCCACCGCCTCAACGTGCCCGCTGCGCGCATGAGTATCTTCCCCGACCAGCCTGACGACTTCACCGACTGGCTCACATCGCGGGGTAAAGCCGTCAGTCCCGACGCTTTTGCGTCTCGCGGTGACTTTGGTCTCTACCTGCGTGACAGGCTCGCCTCCCGGCTTCGAGCGCGGGAGCATCGCACACGTCTTGATTTCGTTCGGGCGAAAGCCGTGAGCTGCAACGATGGGCAGGGAGACGGGATCTCATTCGTTCTCGACACGGGTGGAAGCCTGCGGGCCCGAACCGTTGTCCTTGCGCTCGGCGTGGGAAGCGCAGGATTGCCGGTCGCGTCAGACCGTGTTTCGGCAGCTGCCCGCGGGCGAATTATCGAAAATCCATGGACCATGGGCTGGCTTTCGCACGTCGGGCGAAACGACGAGATCTGCGTGCTGGGCTCAGGCCTGACGATGATCGACCAAGTGCTGTCGCTTCGCGCCAGAGGGCATCGCGGGCAGATCCGCGCGCTTTCGCGTCGCGGCCTCGTGCCGATGCCGCATCTTGATCGCCGAAGCGAGCCCGTAGCGGTCGATCTTCCGGACGGAGCTGAGCTTAGCCAGGTGCTGCATGCACTTCGCCGGTCCGCTGACGATGTCGCGGATTGGCGGTCCGTCATCGACGGATTGCGTCCGAAGACCCAGGCACTCTGGCAGGGGCTAACCATGGCGCAGCGATCGCGGTTCATGCGCCATGCGCTGGCCTGGTGGAATATTCACCGTCACCGTATCGCTCCGGATGTGCACCGGAAGTTCCAAGCCCTGGTGGCGGACGGCACAGTGAAAGTTGAGGCGGGCTTTCTCTTCGGCATCCATGACGACGGGGACGGCGTTCGAGTCGAGTACCGGCCAAGAGGCAGCCAGAACGCCACGACCTTCATCGCAGATCTGGTGGTGAACTGTACGGGAATGGAAAAGGCCGGAACCCGACATTCGCCACTTCTTAGAACGATGTGCGACCTCGGGCTGATCCGCATCGACGAACTGGGCCTCGGGATTGTCGTCGACAAGACGTCGCGTGTCCTCGGTGATACGCAGTTGCAGAACGCAGGACTGTTTGCTGTCGGGGCCCTGACTGCAGGCCAGTTCTGGGAAATCACGGCGGTGCCGGACATTCGTGTCCAGGCCAAACGGATCGCAGAGGCAATATCCGCGGAGCTTCACGTCGCCGAAGGACGCGCGACGCGCCGAGCATAATCCAACCGATCTCGATGGCTCTTTCTGGCGCGACACGGATAGCGAAGCTGACTTCATCTCATAGTCCGGCAAATACGGAGCCTGAGCCAGGCAGAAGGGCGGCAACAGCGCCAAAAACCGTATGGGCTCTCAACACAGAGGCCAGCCCCTTATGAAAAAAATATTGAGGGCAAACATCCTACCCAAGCGTTCCAGTTACTCGTGAAATTAGAATGATCGCCTCAACAGATTCCATCTTGAAGAACGAAAATGCGCAGCTCCGATGTTCGGCGCATCGGTATCTCTACCAATGCGGTCGAGTTAAACTACACTGAAATCTCTTTCCTCACCACCGCGTGTCCTCCGGGCTTGCAGGTTCAGAATGGAGCTTTCTTTGTATCGTAGAACATTTCTGCAAGCGTCCGCGTCCTGCGTATTCGCGGGTCTTTCCTTGGTCGCGTCTGCGGCGAGCGCAGCCGATCCGGCAACCAAGCTGATCGTAGCCGACCAGGCCGAACTCGTGCGCAATCTGCTGGACGCCAGCGGAGAGCGAAAGAACCTGGCATTCGACATCGAGTTCCCAAACTTTGCCGGTGGCCCAGCCATCCTCGAGGCAATCCGGGCAGGCGCGGTGGACATAGCCTATGTCGGCGACACCCCGCCGATCCAGGCGCGTTCCTCCGGCACCTTGCTGCCAATCGTCGCCACGTTCACACGCGAGATCGCCCAATATCGGCTGACCAGTCGTCCCGGCCTAAATATCAACGCGTTGTCCGAACTCAAGGGCAAAAAGCTAAGCTATGTGGAGGGTTCCGGCCGCCAGGTCTTTCTGATCGAGGCGCTCAACCGGGCCGGGCTGACGCTGAAGGATGTTACCCTGGTTAACCTTCGCGTCGCGGACTTGCCCGATGCTCTGCGGTCCGGCGCCGTCGATGTCGCGCCCCTCCAGGAGCCCTTCGTCACACGGCTGACGAACCAGTCCGGCGCGAGCCCGGTACTTGATCCAGAAGAGCGCAAGCTTCTGCCGAGCACATCCTACTTCTATGCACGTCCAGATGTTCTTGCCGACCCGAAGAAGACGGAATCGATCAAGCAATTTCTGGCCGCCTTCGTTAAAGCCGGCAACTGGAGCAACGAGCACCAGCAAGAATGGGCGAAATTCTACTATACCGCCTTCCAGCGTGTATCTCCGGAAGACAGCGCCGCCATCCTTGCAGGACAGTCGCCCCTTCTCTTCCAGACATCGGTTGAGGCGATCCCCCATCACCAGAAGCTGATCGACATCCTGTACCAGGCAGGCTCCATCAAGGAGCGTCTGGATGCCAAGGGATCGTTCGTCGATACGTTCGACAAGGTCGTAGAGCAATCACGCTGATCGGAGGTAGTATGATGGACATATCTTCAGGCAGGGTAGTCAACGCGCGCGCGGAGCGGATAAAAGGTCGTGCCCTCGACCGCAGGCCGACACAACTGACGCCCGCAAAGCTTCCACCCGGATTGAGGCTTCTCGGCCCCATCATCCTTCTGATCGTTTGGGAGACGGCGGCTCGCATCGGCGTCCTCTCGCCCAGCACGCTCGCCGCCCCTTCCACGGCGGTAAAGACAGGCTATGACATGGTCGTGGACGGCAGCCTTCTGCCTCACCTCGCCGCCTCGGCAGCACGCGCCTATTCCGGGCTCCTCCTTGGCGTTGTGGTTGGTGTTGTCCTCGCTCTCCTGTCGGGACTGACGCGAACTGGCGAAGCCCTGATTGATGGTCTTGTGCAGATCAAGCGTGCGGTGCCGACACTTGCGCTCATCCCGCTAGTCATCATTTGGCTCGGGATCGGCGAGGCCATGAAGGTCTTCCTGATCTTCACGGCGGTCCTCATCCCCGTCTACATCAACACCCATGCGGCGTTGCGCGGAATCGACATAGGGCATGTGGAGCTTGCACGCACGCTCGGTCTGACCCGCGCCGAGTTCATCCGTCATGTCGCACTGCCCGGGGCGCTACCCGGCTTTTTCGTGTCACTGCGGCTTGCCGTCGCGCTGTGCTGGACGGCACTCGTCGTGCTGGAACTCGTCAATACGCAAACAGGGATCGGCTATCTCATGAACCGGGCACGCGACTGGGGCCAGACCGACATCATCGTCGTCGGCATTATGATCTACGCGCTGCTCGGACTGCTTTCCGACGCTGTCGTCAGATTCATCGAGGCCCGCGCGCTTTCCTATCGACGGGCTCTGGGCTCATGAATGCGCATGTGACGAATGCCGTGGTCCTTCGAGACCTTTCCCGCAGTTTCAAGGGGAAGACTGTGCTCGACCGCATCTCGCTCGATATTCCGGCGGGGCAGTTCGTGGCTCTTCTTGGAGAGTCCGGTTCCGGCAAGACAACCCTGCTGCGGGCGCTTGCCGGGCTCGACGACGATGCGGAAACCAAGGGACATTACAGTACGCCGGAAAGTGTCTCCGTGCTTTTCCAGGACTCACGGCTTCTGCCGTGGAAGACGGTGATCGACAACGTCACGCTCGGGCTGCGCCGCGCCGATGGTCAGGCTGCCGCACGTGATATGTTGAGGGATGTCGGGATAGGTGACAAGACGGATGTCTGGCCGTCGACACTCTCTGGCGGACAAAAGCAGAGGGCGTCACTGGCGCGTTCCCTCCTGCGCGAGCCAGACCTTCTGCTGGCGGACGAACCGTTCGGTGCGCTTGACGCGCTCACGCGGCTGAAGATGCAGGCGCTGCTGATGCGCCTTGTCGAACGTCAGCGACCGACCATTATCCTGGTGACCCACGACGTCGACGAAGCCCTGCTTTTGTCAGACCGCGTCCTTGTCCTCAAGGATGGCAGCATCATCGAAGATCACTCGATCTCGCTTCCCCACCCGCGCCACGAGCATCAGGCCGAACTGTTTTCGCTTCGGTCAAAACTGCTCAAGAGCCTCGGCGTCGAAGCCGACAATATTTGAAAGGCACCCCATGTCGCACAAGTTGCATCTCAATCTCTTCCTTATGTCCCGCGGCCACCATGAAGGGGCGTGGCGTCATTCGCATGCCAACCGCAAGGCTCTGACCGACCTTCAGCTCTACGTTGAAGCTGCCGCGATCGCGGAGAGCGCAAAGTTCGATGCTGTCTTCCTTGCCGATACATTGGCGGCCGGAAACAGCAGCGGCCTGGCGTCGTCGGGGTCGTTGGAGCCGATCGTGCTGCTGTCGTTGCTCGCGGCTAATACAAGGAAGATCGGTCTCATCGGAACGGCCTCGACGACCTACAGCCTGCCCTACACTTTGGCACGCCAGTTCGCCACGCTCGACCACCTCTCTAATGGTCGCGCCGGATGGAATATCGTCACATCCTGGGCACCTGAGGCCGGTGCGAACTATGGCCTGCAGCAAAATCTCGACCACGCGGATCGATACAAGCTGGCGGAAGAATTCGTCGAAGCGGTCGATGCCTTGTGGAAGAGCTTTCCGGCAGAAGCTGTTCTCGATGACAGGGAACGAGGACTGTATCTAGACGTCGATCGGATCAAGCCTGTTAACTATGCAGGTGACCACTACCGCACCAAGGGTCCGCTCAATGTGCCGGCAAGTCCGCAGTCCCGCCCGGTCTACATTCAAGCAGGTCAATCCGACGCCGGTCGCGGATTTGCGGCAAGATGGGCGGAAGCGATATTCACTGCCCACATGACGAAGGAATCTGCCAAGGCCTTCTACACGGATGTGAAAAACCGCGCTGTGGGTTATGGACGCAGCCCGGAGGATGTCGTCATTCTGCCAGGCATCAGCGCGGCGATCGGGTCGACGACAAAGGAAGCGGAACAGGTCTGGGAGGAGCTCGACGCGCTGACCAGCACGGATGTGGGACTGACGCGGCTCGCGGCTCGGTTCGGCGGTCACGATTTCAGCGGCGTCCCGCTGGACCGCACTTTGACCAAACACGACTTTCCAGATCCGGATTCCGTCGAAGCTTCGAAGAGCCGGGTCATTGGCTATGTCGACATGACATTGAAGGAAAATCTGACGCTCAGGCAATTGCTGCGCAAGCTTGCGGGCGCCCGTGGCCATTTCGTAGCGACCGGCACGCCCGAACAAGTCGCAGACATCATTGAAGACTGGTTCCGCACCGGCGCCGCCGACGGCTTCAACGTGATGCCGCCGATTATCAACAGCCAGCTCTCACTGTTTGCCGAGGAAGTCGTTCCAATCCTGCAGAAGCGGGGGCTATTCCGGACGGAGTACGAAGGCCACACGCTACGCTCACATTTCGGACTGGCCCCCGTTGGAAACTCCGAGTCGCTTGCACGATCTGCGTGATCCCCGCGGCGAACTTCAAGAACGGAAGTCACCTCAGCTTCCGGGTGATGGGAAAGCTTGTCATAACTTCCTTGCTCATCGCGCGCAGCCGCTGTTCAGGTAAAACGAAATTGCATCGGTCAATTTCACAGGATGTGCTCTTCGCCTTGAACCGAAACCAACCAACGACCCCTTCATTCGCTCCGACAGCCATTGAAAAACAAAGGTTCATCTGTCGAAGGCGAGGGAGTTCTCAACTCCGGTTTCGAAGTAGAATTTGTAGCATGAGAGAGAATTCGCTTCATATACATCGCAACCGTTGCCGTCGCACCGTCAGGAAGCTCCAATACCAAAAGATCGTCCGTAACCTTATGCCGTACGGTCGTAACTCCTGGCAGATGGAGGTCACTGCCTTGAAAAGCAAATCACGGATGCACGGATTCATTCGCCTCCGATCATGAGGGATGGGACGAATTCGACGATGTCATCAACACGGAAGGGATTGCGGTTTTCCTCTAGCGCCCTTCCGGATCGACTTCGCCCGGAACAGGTTTTGACGATAGACAGCGACCAGCGTCGGGGATTTTCGAACGTGTTCGGGTCACGACCTTTGTTGCGAGGTGCGCCGATCGATGATGATCATGAGTTCCTCGCCTGCGTAGAGCTGGATGAGCGGCGGATACCGAGCTCAGGCCACGGTATAACGAGCTGGTCTCGCGTCGGGCACAAGCAGCATGCTCCGCGCGAAGCGAGAGGAAGGTAACGTTCCCCGAACCGCCGACATCCACAGGCTTGATCTTGCAGCCGATCTTAATGAGACGGCCGAGCGCGATGTCGACTAAAATCTGACAACGTTTTTGCCAGCCGCTTTCGCCTCATACAGAAGCCTATCCGCCTCCTTTATGAGCTCTGACAAGTCACGCTTTCCGGAAGTCCACACCCCGCCAATGCTGGCATGAACAGCCGCGATCTCGTCGGCGACCGGAATAGGCTCCCTCATCCACTCTAGTATCCGTTCGGCAGCCGCCTCTCCCGTAGATCGGTTTCCGGCAACAACCACGACAAATTCATCTCCGCCGGTTCGAGCAACGAGATCATTCTCCCGGACAGCCGAGCGGGTTCTCGAAGCGGCAGTCTGCAGAACGATATCTCCTATGGCATGACCATGGGCATCGTTGACCTCCTTAAACCCGTCGAGGTCGAGTGCAAGCACGGCAAAACCGTCTGCAGACTTCAGGCTGGCGAATTCTATCAATAGTCCTCGGCGGTTCAGGAGTCCCGTCAGCACGTCGGTACGCGCAGTCTCCTCAAGCAAGTCGATCCGGCGTCGTTCCTCGGTGAAGTCGATCGCCATTCCAACGATTTTGACCGGCCGCCCGTTGCTGTCGCGTAAGAGCCTTCGGTCACAGCGCATCCAGCGTTCGCCTTGGACGGTATCGAGACGATACTCGGCAACATTCTGATCGATCTCGCCGGCAATCAAGGCCGTAAGGTCGGTCTGGGCGCCATCGTTCACATTGACCCTGTTGACGTAGCGCTCAAGATCGAGCCGGGCTGCGGTCGGCCCACCGATAAACTGTGCCAGGCGGTCCGACGTTTCGAACATGCCGGTCAAAATGTCCATCTGCCAGAAACCGCCGCGAACGGCTTCGAGCGCCAGCTCCAGCTGTGCTGCCCGTTCTGCGAGTTGCCGCTCGTGCTCCTTGTGGCGAGTGATGTCCTCGATCTGCGATATGAAACGCACGACTTTTCCGTCGGCGTTGCGCATGGCGGCTACGTGAATGAGGACATGAACGATCTCTCCGAACGGCCGCAAGTACCGCTTTTCGATGGTGTAACCGTCCCGTCGTCCCTGCAACACTTGTCGAAACAGGATCAGATCCGCCTCGATGTCGTCGGGATGGGTAAAGTCCTTGAAGTGCGTTCCCAGTACCTTTTCCGGAGGAAGAGCCAGCAGCTGGGCGAACGCCGCATTGCTCCGGATGATGCGCCCCTCAAGGTCTACCAGGGCAATGCCAATCGGGGCGTTTTCGAAGGCGAAGTCAAAAAGCGCCAGGCGGGTACCGGGATCGTCGGCCGTATAGGGTTCCGCTATCATCTAACCTCCGAAGACAAGAGCTTCACTGCGGTAAGTGTGTTTTAGCAGACGATAATCAAGGTGCCGGTTTTGTCCCGGCACCGGTATGCTAGGCTAGGCCGGCACCCTACATTCCGCCGATCTTGGCGCTTGTGTCACGCCGGAGATGCGGCGGTACATCTTCAAGTTCGGCAAGTTTACCATTCTGCTTCAGAAACACGCGAAAGTTCTCGCGAACCGCGTCGATCGGCCAGCGACCATTCGCTGTCTCGCGGCAGTAACGGACAAGCGTCTCATAAGCGAGGTTGCGCTTCTCCTGCGGCCACTCATCCAGAAAGTCGAACACGTCATCGAGCCCGGTGATTTCCTGCACGAAATACCGGCGTTGCGCATAGAGCGGTTTATCAAACAGAGCGAGTAACATTGGAACCTCCTCCTTTGCTCTGCATGTGTTGAGGGGAGCCGGCCCTTTTTAGGCCGGCCATACCTAGGTTGATACAAGACCCTTTCATCGAACGCCATTCGATGATGATCCGAGGTGGTCAGGCGAATGCCATCGCGGACTGTCAGGTTTTGATCAGGCAGCCTGACGGTCAGTTTCCAACCGAAGCGGTTCGCTGTTGAGCGATGCGACGCCGATCTCGATCTTACGGGGCTTCATCGCTTCCGGCACCTCGCACTTCAAGCTAATCGTCAGCAGGCCGTGGCGGAGATCGGCGCCTTCCACCCGGACGTGATCAGCAAGCTCGAACTTCCGCTCGAACGAATGCCCGGCAATGCCGCGGTGGAGGTATTCACCCTGGAGCTCTTCGGCTTTACCGCCTTTGATCACGAGGACGTTACGCTCCTGGGTAATCTCCAGATCGCCGCCCCCGAACCCCGCCATAGCCATCGTGATGCGATAGTCGTCTTCGCCGGTCTTGACGATGTCATAGGCAGGCCAGGTATCGATTGCGTTGAGGCGCTGCGTGTTGCGGAGCAGATTGAACACGCGGTCGAAGCCGATGCTCGAACGGTAGAGCGGGGCAAAATCAAGTTCAGTTCTCATAACCATATCCTCCGTAAAGCAACATGGAAGGAAGCGACGTATCCGCTTCCTCGGTCAACCGACCCCTCACTGGGCCGTCGGCGCCGGTGATTTGGTTTCTTAGATTTCACCGTTCAAGACCTCATGGGGGAATTTTTAGAGCGAATTTAATGGCGCCTTGTTCGTCGTAAATCCCATTCTATGTCGATATCCAGTCCTCGACTTGGGAGCATCGAAATGGACGACGTAGCGAGTGACACGTTTTCGGATGCCGACCTGGAAATCATGCCGCCGGAGCCCATCGCGGCAAGCGAAACGGCCATTCGCGCTTGTTGTTGTTGCCGACGCCCGGGCTCCATGATGGACGAGGATGGCTGCGGCATCTGCGATGAATGTCTGGCGCCTTGACGATCCCAGCAGCAAAACCAATGTTGAAGCTCCGGTCCGACCTGGACCTACGTCAGAATGGAGAAGACAATGGCTGCTATCGCCGATTGGCTAGATGATCGTGTACAGGAAATTATTCGCTCTCCAGCGTTGCATGACGACAAGGGCGACTTTCGCGACCAGGCGAAAGTCTTGGTAGAGAGCGCCAGAGCCGACGGGTTCTCGGTCGCCGAGATCAAGGAGGCTTGTGGCGGCGACGTGGAGCGATATCTCCTTGATCAGCAGAATGCCATGACAGATGTAAACCGGCAGCGAAAACTGGAATAGCAAAGCCGGCCAGATTTGGTGAAACAACGTGGTCAAAAGGACGTCCTTCGACGTTAAGGAGCTTTATAATGCCCGGTACATTCGTCTCAATCTATGTCCTGGCCTTTGATCTCGATGACCGCGGACAGCCCGTCAGCGCTTTCGGTCCGCGCCCTGCAGCGACCGAGAAGGCGGCCATCGAGGAAGCCAAAGAATTGGATAAGCGGCACGCCGGCGTTGTCGTCTGGAAGCGGGAGGGCGATCCGGTCGTCGGAGAAGAAGGTGAACCTGAGATTATATTTCGATCAGGCAGGGTAGGCGACTTCGCATAGGAGGTGGCGGACCAGCAGAGCTCTAGCCGGTTCGCGGAATT
Source organism: Neorhizobium sp. DAR64860/K0K1 (assembly GCF_050500205.1). Taxonomy (NCBI): domain Bacteria; kingdom Pseudomonadati; phylum Pseudomonadota; class Alphaproteobacteria; order Hyphomicrobiales; family Rhizobiaceae; genus Neorhizobium; species Neorhizobium sp. DAR64860/K0K1. The sequence continues at coordinate 14,057 of NZ_CP191460.1, forward strand.
CTACCACGCAGATTAAGCTCTTGATGAGGTTTGAACCAGCAACCCGCGTCTGCATTCAATGTACCACTGATTTCGTTAGAACTTCAGCCGATGGTACAGTTGATTGTTTGCAGGTAAGAGGAATTTCGAAGCGCCGCCAATCGAGACTATGCCCTAATGGACTTCGAGCTTCCTTTAATAGGTATTTCTTGAGGAGCCTTGCACATCCGCATGAAAGCGGTACTTGCGGTCCGTTGGCAGGAGTTTCGCATTGGATAGCAATCAGGATCGCGTACAGGTTCATCAGCTCGCCGCGGGGCTGAAGGAAGGGGTAATCCTCCTTGATCTTGAGCGCAAATTCCTCTGGGCGAACGAGGCGGCCGTCGCAATGCATGGCCTCGACGACCAGAAGCAGCTTGGTAACTCCCTTTCGGAGTACCGTTCGCGCTTCGACCTCAAGTACCGAAACAACCACAAGGTAGGCGACGGCGACCATCCTGTCGATCGTGTTATCGCAACCGGGAGCGCCGCCGACGTCACCATGGAGGTACGGCCGACCCAGGGCGGCGACCAAAGCTGGATGCACGACTCCAGATGTTTCATGGTGTCCGAGAAGGACAAGAACGCCTATGTTGCCTGGATCTTCCAGGACGAGACACGCAGGTACGAGGCTGAGGATCGTTTTGAAGCGGCGTTTAACGCAAATCCCGCACCCGCGGTGATCTGCAGGCTCTCCGATCTCCGTTACGTGCGGGTGAACCCGGGTTTTCTGGAGATGACAGGATACAGCCGTAGCGATCTAGTCGGTAAGACCACATACGAGATCGACGTGCTGGCATTCGCCGAAAAACGAGAACTTGCGCTGGCAAAGCTCAAGGAAGGGCGCACCATCCCGCAGATGGGAGCGATCATCCCATTGCGCGAGCGCGGAGCAAAGACCGTTATCGTCGCCGGTGAGCCGATCGACGTATCGGGTGAGCCGTGCATGCTGTTCACGTTCGCGGATGTCGAACCACTCAAAAAGGCCCAGCAGGTTCTGAAGCAAAGCGAGGAGCGTTTCTCCAAGGCTTTCGGCCTGTCGCCCGTCCCGACCGTTATAGTCCGGACAGACAACTTCGAAGTGATCGAGGCAAACGCGGCATTCTTCAAGCTCATCGGATCGCCTGAGGAACTGGTTATAGGCAAAAGCCAGGCCGATCTCGACATATGGCTCGACAAAGACGTACAGAAGGTTGTCGAGACGGCCTTACTCAAAGACGGCAGGCTGCGCGACATCGACTTCCGCCTAAAGTCGCGCGACGGCGCCCTGATGGAATGCCTTCTGTCGTCGGAAGAGATCAAGATTGACGACATCCCCTGCATAATGATGGTGATACAGGACATCACGGACCGCAAGCGATCCGAGGAAGAGCTGATGTCGGCGATTGAGTCGGTCATGGCTGACACGTCCTGGTTTAGCCGCGGCATCGTGGAAAAACTCGCTGCCCTACGCCAGAGGTCTCCCCTCCCGGATAACATCACCGGTGTGCGTGTTTCGGAACTCACGGAGCGCGAGCAGGATATCCTCACGTTGATCTGCCAAGGCATGAATGATCAGCAGATGAGTCAGCAACTCGGTCTTTCGAGCAACACCGTGCGTAACCATGTATCGTCGCTGTATCGCAAGATCGGCGTGAACCGCCGGGGTGCCGCGATCCTCTGGGCGAAAGAACGCGGCATTGGCGGTAGCGATCGTGCACGGACAAAACCTGATTAAGTGGTATAAAAATACCATCGCCATTGGTACTTTTAACTCTTGCTCGACCACCCCCCGGACTATAAGTCAATAACGTGTTCTGCTCCACGGGCGCGCCGTTGCGTTCGTGGTCATCAGACATGACGTTTGTCGGTGAGCACAAGGCGGGCGGCACGGAGCAGGCCGGCAAGTACTGTATTGGACAGAGGGTGGCCAAGGGATTTGACTGCACTAGATGTCGGTCGACCCGCCGCACAGGCACGGTCCTTTTGGCAAGGCTCGGTCTGGCTTACCCGCTACGACCCCGGTATGAAAGCGAGAAGCCGACGTTGGTTTACGATAGATCGAAGGTTGATCTTACGAACTGTGATCGCGAGCCGATCCATATTCCGGGAAGCGTCCAGCCTCACGGTGCAATGATCGTCCTTTCGGAGGACGGACTGGTCTCGTTCGTGTCGCAGAACATCGCCGACTTCCTCGGAGATACCAATCGGGACTACCTCGGGGTCGAACTTGCTGATGTGGTCGGCAACGCCGTCGCCCATGATATCGGAAATGCGATTGCCCGTGCCGGGACCGGTCAGACAGCCGGTGTCGTTCTCAGAGCAAAGGTCGGAGACAGCGTCGATCCCACCGACATAACTGTCCACCGTTACAAAGAGCGAACATTCCTCGAATTCGAGCCACCCGCTTCGGTGGAAGACACCGAAGTCGCACTTTATCTGACACAGTCACTGGTGCGTCGCGTCGACGGCTTTACGCAGTTCGACCCGCTATTCAAAGCCGTGGCACGCCTGGTTCGTGCCATGCTGGGCTACGATCGTGTGATGGTCTATCGTTTCCTGCATAACGGAGCAGGGCGCGTTGTCGCTGAAGCCAAGGCACCGTCGCTCGGGAGCTTTCTAGGCCAGCACTTCCCGGTCTCCGATATTCCGGTTCAGGCGCGAGAACTTTACGTGAAGAACTGGGTGCGCGTCATTGGCGATACGTCCTTCGTTCCTGTCCCGCTTGTGCCGGACATCAAGGACGACGAGCCCGCCCTCGACCTGTCGTTCTCCCATCTTCGCAGCGTCTCTCCCATACACTGCGAGTACCTCCGCAACATGGGCGTAGCCGCCTCCATGTCGATTTCCATCGTCGTGGACGGGGAACTCTGGGGCTTGATCGCGTGTCATCACAACACGCCGAAGCATCTCTCGATCCCGCTCAGGATCGCCGCCGAACTCTTTGCGCAGTATTTCTCGCTCCACGTCGCGTCAATCGAGAACCGGACGGAGAACGCGTCTGCGGCCGCCACCGCCGGCAGGCTTGACGCGATCATAGACGGTGTCGATCCGGAAGTCCCTGTCGAGATCACGATCCGCGACAGGCTTCGCGAATTCTCGTCGCTGATCGACAGCGACGGCGCGGGCTTATGGTCGCGTGGGCAGTGGGCATCCTATGGCGTGACCCCGGCGGAGGAGCTTATCTTCGACCTTATGGAACGCATATCGGAAAAGGCGGGCAGGAACATCTGGGACACACAGTCTCTCAGAGAGGAGTTCGGAGAGGCGTACGGAACACGGGTCGCCGGATTGATTGCGATCCCTATCTCCGTCTCTTCACCCGATTATCTCGTTATGTTCCGGAGCGAGGAAGCCCACCAGATCGAATGGGCGGGCGAGCCGCGCAAGCACGAGGTTAGGAACGACACTGACCGCCGGCTAAGTCCGCGCGGCAGCTTCGACACCTGGCGGGAAGATGTTCGCTACAAATCCTTGCCTTGGACAAGCGCGGATATTGTCGTCGCGGATTCCATTCGGAGCTATGTCCGCGATGTGATGCTTTCCCACAACGACGCGACCGAAGAGCGCCGAGAGAAGACCGAGAGCCAGAGGGTCTTGTTGAATTCCGAGCTTAATCATCGGGTGAAAAACATTCTGGCCTTGGTCAAATCGATCGCCACGCAGACGGGCGCCAACGCGGACTCGGTCGATGACTATGCCAAATCGTTCGAGGGCAGACTGAGGGCGCTATCCTTCGCCCACGACCAGTCGTTTTCCGGCACGGAGGGCGGCGAGCTTCGCGACCTTATCGAGGCCGAAGCGGGCATGCATCGCTTCGCGCAGATGCCGGACCGCATCAAGGTTGAGGGCCAACCCGTCGGGCTCGCTGAACGGGCCTTCGGCGTGATCGCCCTGTTGCTCCACGAGATGATGACCAATGCGGCCAAGTACGGCAGTCTGTCAGTCCCTTCGGGTAGCCTGAAGATATCCTGGACGCTGGACGACAACGGCGATTGTGAGCTGCATTGGACCGAGAGCGGTGGTCCGGAAGTCTCAAAACCTACGCGTCGTGGCTTCGGCTCTAAGCTCATCGAAAAAACGGTGAGACATGACCTCGACGGCACAGTCCATATCGAGTTCGCGCGTGAGGGACTAAAGGCGCGGATCGTACTTCCGAAAGCGCATTTGCGTGCCATTGCGGCTCGATCCACCGAATTCGAAAACAAGCAGCCTGTCCCGCTTCGGCCAGTCAGCGATCTCAAGGTACTCCTTGTTGAGGATCAGTCGCTGATCGCCATGGATACCGAAGAACTGCTCCGCGAACTGGGGGCTAAAAGCGTTAGCGTCGCCGCCACGGTAATCACGGCTCTGAGCTCCGTAATGGAACAGAGGCCTGATTGTGCAGTCCTGGATTTGAACCTTGGCAAAACGACTTCGGAAGCCGTAGCAGTTGAACTTGAGAAACTGGCGATACCCTACGTGTTCGCTACGGGCTACAGGGACAGCGTGAGTATCCCCGAAGGGCTGTCCCACGTTCCAGTGGTCCGTAAGCCGGTGGCGCACGACAGTCTGGCGCTTGCCCTCGAACAGGCGCTCGTAGCGAAGCGTGATGTGGAGCAGCAAGGGGGCTGACTCCTAGGATCGGGAATTCGGCGAACTCCACAGGTTTAAGCCTTGCTTCCGGCCTCTACAGCGTCACTGCAAAGTTCCTCCACACCAGAACAAGCCCCCTATGTGTGTTTTGGCGTGGAATATGGGCTCTGACGCAGTTTTGGTGGTCAGATGCCTATCCGGCGCCAATGACGCGGGCCTGAAGGAGGTCGATTTTTCCTCGGCCGGACATCTGGCGTTTTACAAGCTTGAGCTTGGTAATTTGCCCCTCTGTCTGTCCATTTGACCAAGGCGAACTGATCGCGGCACTCACGGCTGCCCAGTCTTTGGCGACACCCTTGGCGAACGCCGCGACCAAGCTAGATCGGGCGCGTTCCAGCCATGGTTCGAGATCGGCGAGAGATTTCCTGCGGATCATGGCTTGGAAAGCGGCGACGACTTCCCGTGCTTCCACGAGTTGCGGCACGCGGCCTTCAATCGCGGCAACCGTAACGGTCTTAGACTTGGAGAGATCGTCGCGACCGATGGTCATGAGGCGTGCGACATCCCGTGCCGACGGTGTACGGCTCAACGCTTCGCAATCCATCTTTTCGCCTTTCGTCGACGCGTCGCCCATTCGGTTACGACGCGAAGGCAGCCATGGAATCCCTGGCGCGTCAGCTCCCGCCACAACTGTGTGCCATTGCGGTGACCGGCACTCCATTGAGCATCGAGCCATGGGAGATAAACTTCAAGCGAGTTAACCCGCACGCGGAACACGTCGGATCGCTGACCGCGTAGCACTCGCCTGACGAGGCCACGGACGTGGCCGGCGCGACGAACGATTTCTTTGATTGCAACACCGGACTTGGCCAAGTCCAGAATCGCGGCGTTCGTGTCTTCTCGATGAAGATATCCCTGATTGGATCCGCTCAGCGGCCGTCAGCAGGTCCGGATTGATTGTCGCGGACCCGATCGCTGTTTTGATCTGGCGCATGGATTTGCGGACGGCGTCGAGGAATGCCCGACTGGCGTTTTCCAAGTGCCATCGATCGGCCACTTGGGTTGCCTCAGGCAGTGCCTGGGCTGCAGCAAGGGCGTAGGCGCCACCGCGTTCGCGGGCGACAATACTGATCTGTTGCTGATCCGAAAGCCAGGCCTGAGCGGTTGCCGGCTCTCGGTCCGGCAGAAGTGCAATGGTTTTACGCCGTTCGAGATCGCAGTGATCGTCCCGTAACGCTGGTTGCGCCGCCACGCCCAGTCGTCGATGCCGATCACCGTTGGCGGGACGAAACGCGACGTGCCGCGCCGTCGGACGACGCGCAACAAGGTGTCGTTGCTGACCGGCACCATTAAGTCTGCGGGCGAACGCCGCCGCTGGCCGGCCACCCAAAGCAAGCCCGAGATGATGGACGATATGATCAAGCCGCGCCGTACGCCGCGCCCACGGCGCCAGGACATCTGTCTCGAAGCGCTCGGTAAAAATCCTTTGGCCACAAAGCACCGCGTCGCAGTAGAACCGGCGCGCGGCAATAACCAATCGCACAGACTTTCCCGCGATGGGCAGATCCGTCAGGCGTCGATGATAATGACTGTGTATCCGCACCGATCTTGTTCTGCAGCCTGGACAACCGCTGGATATATCTGTCGAACGGACAGTGAGTATGATCGCGTCGCCAGCAGAAGTTGTCTCATCGATGATAAAGCCTCGAGGCAGGAATGCAGGGGTGGAGCGAATGGACCATGGCGCTGATTCCTTTTGTAAAACCAACGTCAGCCGACGCCCAGAATTCATCAAAAGTGAGTCAGAGCCAACATACCGCGCCGATTGACATGTTCGACGCTGCAATCGAAAGCGCTGCCCCGTCCGCGGCGGTGTTGCGTAACCTGCCGCCGAAACCTACTGGCAAATGCATCGTTATCGGCGCAGGCAAGGCATCGGCCGCGATGGCGGCAGCAGTTGAAACCGCATGGCCGGATGTTGATGTGTCCGGTATCTTTGTGACACGGTACGGACATGCAGTCCCTGAAGGCCGCATACGGATTATCGAAGCGTCGCATCCGGTTCCGGACGAAATGAGCTTGGAAGCCGGCCGCATCATATTGCAGGCGGTTCGGGGGCACTCGAAGGAGGATCTCGTGGTCGCAATGATTTCAGGTGGCGGCTCGGCCCTGCTGGTGGCACCTCCAGGAGACATGACGCTGTTCTCTCAATATCCGCAACTGTCATACCGGACGAAACCAACGCGTTGCGGGGACACCGCTCCCCTATCTTAAAGGGCTAAAAACGCCTTGAGACGGCATTGGCGAATGGCATTACAGCTACCACGTCTCCGCTTTCATCACAGATCTCTACGCGTCGCTCTGAAACATCGAAACCTGCCCTTATTGCGTCACTCATTATGGCCCGTGCGTCCTCTATAGCCTCGCAGCGCGCTGCCTCCAGCGACGAAAGCTCCGTTCCTTCGCTATCGTACACGGTTTCGGAACCAACGAGGTTGAAAAAGAAACGGGCCATCGGGCACCTCCAGACGATCCAATCGCTTCAGCCACCGAATGTTCCTTTGCCGAAATCGAACATATCTAACAGGCTTTATTTCTTCGCGGCAGATGCATGCCGGCTGCCTCAGTGTCGAACTTAATCCTAGAGAACAACGGAAATCGTTTGTCGGAAAACGTACAAAATTACCGGCGATATGGCAAACGAGGCAGGCATGCAGCATAAGCGATTGACCATGTTTGTACCAACGAGCCTAGGCTCTTCCCCATTGGAGGAGATTTGAACTTGCCCACCCAGAACAGCGTGCGGAACCTCCTGCTTCGTGCTGCCACTCCAGATGCTTTCGCCATGTTGGCTCCGCACCTCCAGCCCATCGAACTGCCGCTGAGGTTTACGCTCGTTGAGCAGAACGAACCGCACAACTCCGTCTGCTTTCTGGAACGCGGCCTGGCGTCAGTTGTGGCAATCACAGAAGAAGAGGAGATGGTCGAGGTCGGTCACATAGGTTTCGAGGGAGCAACTGGGCTGCATGCCGCGCTTCATGCTCATCAGTCGCCTTCAAAAACGTTCATGCAGGGCGAAGGACATGGATTTCTGCTGCCCGTACCGGTCTTAGAGGCAGTTCTTGAGACGCTGCCAGACTTCCGTACGCTGATACTGCGCTACGTTCATTCTGCCAATATTCAGGTCACCTATACGGCACTCGCCAACGCGCGCTTCAGTATCTACGAGCGCCTGGCCCGCTGGCTGCTGATGTGCCAGGACCGATTAGGTGATGATCTTGGTCTGACCCACCAATTCCTGTCGATTATGCTTGGCGTTCGCCGTTCCGGTATAACTGACCAATTGCACCTGCTCGAGGGTATTGGGGCCGTCAGGTCGACCCGTGGTAATATCCGCATTCTTGACAGAGAGAAACTCAAGGAAATCGCGGGTGGTAGCTATGGCGTTGCGGAGAGGGAATACGAGCGCCTGATCGGTGCGCGGCTCAGGTTTTGAAAGCCGGATTGTTAGGCAGAGCATCTGAAACCGGCTGGCGATCACTACGACCGACCGGTTCATAGTGGGCGGCTGATAGTATCCGCAAACAGGACACTGATGGCAACATCACCCTGCTCATTACGAATTCGCATGACCTTGTGGGAAACGTCGTAGCCCTGCAGGACAGCTTGGCTCATCAGATACCGCGCATCGGAAATCGCCTCTAAGCGCGCATATTCCAGCGACGGCAGCTCCGCCCCCTCTTCGTCGGAAACGATAGAGCCGCCGGAAACGACATCAAAATAAAACCTAGGCATTCTTGCCTTCCATCCGCCAATAGGTCACCGCACCACCCATCGTACCCGGGAAGGGCCATACCGGGCGACAATGAACGTTCCTGTCGTAAGCATGACTAAGACAAAAGTGAAACGTGTGATAGTGCGCCTACGGAAAGATTGTCAGAAACGGACATAACTCTCCGTCTGGTAGCTATTACCATCGTGTTAGCCCATAAGCTAGCCCATGCCACGTTTTGCCACGGGCATGAGCCCGGGCTCTTCCCCGATGGGAGGAGCCGATGGTTTCGCCGAACCAAGCTGACGTCCATAACAGGCTCTTGAGGATTGTAGAGCCTGATACGTTCAAGGCGCTGGCTTCGCATCTCGAGCTCACCGACCTGCCTCTTAAGCATGTTCTCGTTAGCGCCGATGAGCCCAACAGACACGTGTACTTCCTGGAAAGTGGGCTTGCCTCGGTTGTCGCCTTTTCAACCGATGAGGAGATGGTCGAGGTCGGCCATGTCGGCCGCGAAGGCGTGGCGGGACACCATGTTTTGATGATGACCGATCAGACGCCGACGAAGACCTTTATGCAGGTCGCAGGATCAGCTTACAGGATACCAGTCGCGCCATTCATTGAAATCGTTGCATCTAATCACGCCTTCGGTCAACTTATGTTGCGATATGTTCACAGTTGTACAATTCAGCTGGCGCATTCAGCGTTAGCCAACGCTCGCTACAACGTCTACGAGAGGTTGGCGCGATGGCTTTTGATGTGTCAGGACAGATTGGGTGACGAGCTTCCCCTCACCCACGAGTTTCTGTCGGTTATGCTGGGCGTTCGGCGCTCTGGAGTGACCGATCAGTTACATCTCTTGGAAGGCCAGCATGCCATCAAAGCACGCCGCGGCCATATCACTGTACGCGATCGCGCCAAACTCGAAGAGATTGCAAGTGGGTGCTATGGGGTTCCAGAAAGTGAATACCAAAGGTTGACGGGAACAACTCTTAGATCGTGAGGACTGGTCCCATCACAGACTAAGACATGAAAGTACGACGTTCCTGCGCAAACGCCTCTACCCCAATCTACTCGGCGAACCTAGACCCATGGGAAAACGCAGGGCGTAAGTAGCTGATACGGTCGGCGAAAGTTTAAAATAGCCAACCCGCACGGCTCACCGGCTTAAATCGAGTTCTTAATTCCGACTGCCGAGCCAGCACGGCCTGCCCGGCAAGATTGACGGGCAGGCCGGCAACATCAAATGCTGCCCGCGGAGTTTTTCGACGTTTCGGCTGAGCCAGCCAAACCGGTTTCGCCGACGATTTTCTCGCGAGCGACGTCATGAACGTCGGAGGCAACATTTACGGCTTTCTGATAGACTTCAGATGCCGCATCGCCGACCTTGTCAGCCGTCTTGGAGACCTCGGAGGATACGCTGTCCTTCAACCGGTCCGACGTCTCACCCATCGCTTCGTCTTCCGCACTGGTATGCGGAAGTGCGGCACCGATTGCAGCCCCCAGCGCGAAGGCAATCGCCCCGCCGACGAGTGGCTGGTCCTTGAAGTGCTTCAGAACAGCGTCGTTGAGCTGCGAGCCCATTTCGCTGGCGCTATTGCCTGCACTCGACAGCCCTTGTCCAGCCTTGCTGGCAGAACCGGTGATGCTCTGCCAAGTGCTCGATACCCAACCCGAGGCCTCGTCAAAAAGGTTGCCGGCCTCGTCGCGAATGTCGTGGATCTGACGACCCGAGGCATCCGCGAAACCGCGGAAGGTTTTGCCCGTGGCGTCGACGAAGTGGCCGGCGCGGCGTCCGGTCTGATCCGTCAGCGCCTTGTAGCGGCTTCCGCCGGCGTCGCTGAAATGGCTGTAGTTGACGTCTCCGTCGGCTTCCGGCGGACCGATGCGACGCAGCTCACCCTTGGTCGGAGCAAGCGGGTAGCTTTCTCCCGAACTCTTTGCATAGGAGGCACCGTTGGTCTTGGGTCCAGCCATCAGCCACGCGAGGCTGACACCGATCAGGGCGAGCGGAATGGGGTTGTTCTTAACTGCTGCGCCGAAGTTGGACGCGTACTCGCCTCCGCCGCTCGACTTCACATAGGCGAGCGCCTCGTCGACCATCTGGCCTGGAGACATACGCTGCTGGATAGCGTCGAGCCGCTCTTCGATGCGCTGGCGGTCTTTGGCGATTTCCTGCTCGATTTCGGCAGATCGCGAATTGTCTGAAATATGGGCCATCAGGTTCTATCCTTTACGATCTGGGCATCGCGCTGCAGCGAGGCAGAGGTGCGCTCAAGCGTGAGATTTTCCCCTTTCAGGGCTTTCAGTCCGCGCGAAGCAAGGCCCCAGGCGATGAGGGCGACAACGACGCCGACGACGACGGATGACAGAGCGTCAGCGTTCGGTTCGGTCATTCCTTGCGAGACCAGCAGCGCGGTGATCCCCTTCACCAGTGCGGCCAAGAGAACGCCCACAGCGCAGATTGCCAGAACAATGCCTGCGGTGAAGGCTTCGATGCCCGTCAGCGCATGGGACATCTTTTCCGAGGCTTCGGTCTTCGCAAGTTCAATTTCCTTGCGGAAAAGGCCGGAGATGTCGCCAACCAAGCCTGTCACCAGTTCAGGGAGGGATCGGTTTTCGGTTGAATTAGTCACGGGCACGGCCCTCCGTGTTAGCAAGGCTAGTTGGGGCGACATAGGTCGATGGCGTGTTGTGCGCTGGCGCCTGGCCTGCGGACGCATAATTTTGCACTGGGCCGGACTTGACTGTGCCGGACTTGGGCGCGTTGGCCGTGAGGAAACGGCTGGCTGCGAGACCAGCGATTGCCGCAATGCTAAGGAATGCAAGCGGCTGCTTGCGACCATAGTCCTCAGCCATGTTGGCGATTTCACCGATGCTGCGATCCTGGATCCGGTCAGAAGCGCTGCGCAAATTATCGCCAAGAGTGCGGGTTAGCTTGCCGATGTCGCGGTTATCACCGCTTTCGAGTTCGCCAGCCACTTTCTCCATGGCTTCTGCGATGCCGCCAAGTTTTGCGGCAAGAATGTTCTTCTGGTCGCTCGCTGCTTCTTTTGCCTTGGCCGAAACGGTCGAAGCCTCCTTGCGGGCGAAGTCCGAAACGGACTGCATGTCGTCGCTGATCTTCTGCTTCAGATCCTCAGCCGATGATGCGGATGCTTCTTCTCCGTGAACGATCATGTCGATCTCCCGATGTTCGCTGGTTGCAGAGGCCCCTCAACAAGAGAAAAAACCGATTGTTCCTCAATATCTGCATCGAGTTGTATGGTGGTGCCTTTGCGGCATTCGACCTGCATGACAATCTTGGACCAGATGCGGCAGAACTAGCTTTCGGCCAAAACCCCGGCCTAAAAAGACAATCGCTTGCTCGATAGACGTCGTCTCGTTAATCTGCAGAGGTCAGAGCACCTTCTAGAAGATGGAGCTCGCGAGGGTAGCGGATCGCCCGACCCTCTATCCTGGAGACCAAATACTTAAAAGTCCTGGACAGCGACCCGTCGTCCACAGGTTTCGTCAGGACGCCGATCGCAACTTCTGTGTCCGATGGAACAGAGGTTGGATTGGCTGTTACAATAACCAATGAAATCCCGGTTCTTGCTAAAACCTTTGCTACGTCCAAGCCGCTCGCACTATCCAGGAAATTGAGGTCTATAAGCGAGATATCTGCCTTGCCCACGGTGTGAGACCTTTCCCAAGACGCTGGATGATATAGCCAGTCTTCTGACCGAGAACCGCATCTTCAAGCAGCGCAACGTCGATATAGGTGATGCTGATCGGCTATCACGCCTCACATGAACAATACGCGCCAAGCGAACTCCTTGACTACGTCCAGGCAGCTGAGCGCGCCGGCTTCCAAGCCGTCATGACGTCCGACCATCTGGCACCGTGGAGTGAGCGGCAGGGAAACTCGGGCAACAACTGGGCGTGGCTGGGCGCTGCGATGGCAAAGACCAGTTTGCCGTTCGGTTCTCTCGCAATACCGGGTGGTTGGCGCTACCATCCCGTGGTGCTGGCACATCTGGTCGCAACTTTGAGCGAGATGTTTCCGGAACGGCTACGATGGATCGCTCTTGGCAGCGGTGAAGCCCTCAACGAACACGCCGTCGGGCGGGGCTGGCCGGAAAAGTCCGAGCGAAACCACAGATTGAAAGTCGGCGCAGGTATTGTCAGGGCATTGATGGCAGGTGAGACGGTCACACTTGAACATCCTCAGATGCAAACGGAACAAGCACGGATTTGGTCGCGGCCGGAGACGCCACCCTTGTTGCTGGGCGCCGCGCTCACGAAGCCGACAGCAAGCTTGCTCGGAGAATGGGCGGATGGATTGGTGACAGTCAAGAAACCCGCAGACGAAATGAAGCAAATTTCGGAAGCATTTCGGGCAAGTGGCGGGCGCGGTAAGACTCTAGCGCTCCAACTGCAGGTGTCGTGGGCGCCCACACTCGATGAGGCGCGGACGGCCGCCTGGCATGAGTGGCGCAACGCGGCGATCAAGCCCGATGTGTTGGCTGAGCTTAGGAGTCCAAGTGAATTCGATGCTGCGTCGCGGGATGTAACGCCTCATGAAATGGAGAAGTTCATCCCATTGATTACACGCGGAGATGAACTTCTCGATCTGGTCGAAGAATGCACGTCATGTGGCTTTGACGAGATTTACATCCACAACGTATCTCGTGATCAGCTTGGGTTCATGAACTTCATGGCCGAGCAGGTCTTCAGAAAACTGAACCTCTCACAGTAGATTTTGCAGACTGCAGACTGTTCTTCGTGTCAAACGTCGCCATGCGGATGATGGCATCGCCCTCGAATGATCTTCGAGCTTCAGCGTGTGTGCTGCTCAAGCGTTCCATCTTGGGGGCGTTGAAGAGTTTCGCTATTCTGATCGCCGGGTGTAAGAACGAAGAAATAAAGTCCAACCAACCCGAGCGCCAGTATGAGAATGGCACCGACGAAGGCCAGCATTCTCGATACAACGTGTTTCTCAGTATTCATTGACTACAAACCTCTTCTGTAGATCCAGAGCTAGGGTAACGGGAGCGCCTTCGCTATTATGTTGATCGCGCGCGGAAGTAGCTCTGGCCGCCGCGCCACCGGGCGATCACTGCCAGGCCGATTGTCGCCCCCATCTTGCCATTTCCTGTTGATTGTAAGTTCCCTGGCTAACCAGAATTGTGGCTTTTGGTTCCCCGCCTCCGACCTTGGCCCGGCCAGGCCTGGCTCCTGGTCACTACCGCTATCGTATCCGTGACGCCCTAGTTGCCTCAGCCCGGGCGTGACCACCCGAAGCATCCTGTCGGGAGTATCGAGTTCCCGACAAGCAGGGCCCCCCTGCTGTAGAGATCGCTTGCTCTGCCCGGCTCGGAAAGCTTGATCGCCCACACCTGCTGCGTATCGTCGATCCACAAGATCTGACCACCAACGGATTCGATCGCACCGACCGCTTGCCCAGCGGTCAAACCCGGTCGGAACATCACCATGACCGTGTCAGACTGAGGCGGGGGCAAGAGCGCTGCCGAGCCTGCCACGCAGGTAGCAAACACGATGGCTAGAGGCGAGCTCAAGATAGGAGTTCCTGAGGTTGGCGAAGATTTCAGCCAGTAGGCGGCCAGGATCAAGGGCCCAGCACCGAAAGCGGCAAACCAGAGCAAATCCCAGAACAAGGGATTGTCGACATCCATCCTGACGCGGTGGATCCCCAGGATCCAGTGAGAGAGGAAGCTGTCGATGACATGCCAGATTCCGAAGCCGGCTGCAGCGAACGCGACCATCGTCCGATCAGGAACAAGCCAACTCACGTCTCGCCTGGCGCGCCAAAGCATCCATAAGCCACAGCAGGTGATGATATACATCAAGATGTGGAACAATCCGTCCATCAGGATCAGGGTTCGGATATCCAGGCGGGCATCTTCCACGCCACTGAGTAGATGATGCCACTGCAGAACCTGATGAAGCAGAATCCCGTCAAAGAACCCGCCGAGCCCGAAGCCGAGAGCCATACCGGCCCATATGAATTTTCTCGGGAGGGGACTGGTGCCTGATACATTCGAGGTGCTCACGGAAGCCTCCTGGCGTTGGACAACAAGACGGCTGAAACTATCCACGAAGCAGATAGTTCGTGTCGCCAGAACCTAGAGGGCGACGATAGCCAGGAGGAAAACATGGCAGTTGACCGGGAAGAATGGATCACCAAACGAGCCTACGAGCTGTGGGAGGACGCTGGTCGGCCGGAAGGTTATCACGAAGAACATTGGACGCGAGCCACAGGGGAATGGGAGGCTGATAAAGGCGGAGCCGTGAATCCCGCCTTATCTTGGGATGAGGACGAATACTGACGAAAAAAATTTGGACCGGTCTTGAACTGCAAGAGCGCGAAATTAAATCGTTCGGCGTCGGCAGCCCAAAGGGGGCCGAAGAGCCGGGGCAGCGGGCGTTCCGCTCCCCATTCCATGTTGCTTTACGGAGGATATGGTTATGAGAACTGATCTCGATTTTGCACCACTGTACCGGTCCAGCGTCGGCTTTGACCGCGTCTTCAATCTTCTCAACAAAGCCGAGCATCTTCAGGCGATCGACACGTGGCCGCCCTACGACATCGTAAAAACCGGTGAAGACGACTATCGTATCGAAATGGCTGTGGCAGGCCTCGGCGAAGAAGATCTCGAAATCACGCAAGAGCGCAACGTCCTGGTCGTCAGGGGCCAGAAGGACGAGGCGAAGGGCGGCGAATACCTGCATCGTGGCATTGCCGGCAGAAGCTTCCAGCGCAGGTTCGAACTTGCCGACCATGTCAGGGTCGAGAGCGCATCGCTTAGCAACGGCTTGTTGCAGATCACCTTGAAACGCGAGATCCCAGAGGCATTGAAGCCGCGCAAGATCGCCATTGGAGGCGCCACGTTTCACAACGAGCCGCTGCAGCTCGAAGCAGATCGCCAGGTCGCTTGACCGGACGCTGCGTACGAAGCTTTTCAAGAGACTTTCCGCCGTCGTAAGTTGGGGACGCAGAGGTCTCAAAGGGGTAGCCAGTGTTGGGGAGGCATTTGCGAACTTGCTCCGCAAGCTTCGAACACCCTCGTCTGAGGCGAACCCTATACGCTGAAGATCAGAGGCCGGTCCGGGATGGCCGGCCTCTCCAGTTCAATCATTCGAGCCAAGCAAGGAGGTTAGCATGGCGCTCGCTCTGTTTGACAAACCGCTTTACGCTCAGCGCCGGTATTTTGTTCAGGAGGTCGCCGGCCTTGATGATGTCTTCGACTTCCTCGATGAGTGGCCGCAGGATAAGCGTAACGTCGCCTATCAAACTCTCAGCCGGTATTGTAACGAGGCGGCGGCCGGCCGCTGGCCAATATCTGCTGTTCGGAAAAATTTTGAGCGATTCCTGAAGCAGAACGGCAAGCTTGCGTCTCTTGAAGACATACCGCCATGCCTGCGGGGCAACCGTGGCGCTAACATCGGCGGCCTTTGATCCGCGCTTGCTGAAGACTGTTCCGCTCTGCACAGCGCGCATCCTGGCAGGTCTATTACCTTCAGTACTGCCTAGTGCCGACGCAGATCCAAAAGTACAATCCCATGTCGCAACGGTTCACAGCGGCTCTCGTTGTGCAAAGGGACCGTACGAAAGCGTACCTTGCCCTAATCTGTTTCCGGGTTCAGGGAACCGCGTGTTCTGACGTTGGTTATTTGGTCGCTACCGTAGTGGACGTCCACACGGACAGCCCCAACACTGTCGTGTGGACGTTCTTCCATGTATGACTGCCGCGCTCGAACATGTAGTTCACGAGCCAACGTCGCAGACTAAAATATCCTTTTGAGGCTCGGATTACTGGGGAACTCGCGCTTGAACTTGTGGTTCAACGAGCGATGCAGGAATTGCCGTAAAGAGTCAGATGTTTCTCATACAGATACTGCTGCCGGTTACGCATGGCGAAGTATCCCAGCACCTCTGTTCCATCTGCTTCGCGAAGCTGACAACCAAGTTCGGTGGCATTACATTGTATCGCGACGCTCCCGCGCAGGGCCTCTGGGACAATGACGGAAACGTGCAGCATCGTGCTCGCGGAGGTCATGGCGACCGAGCTGGATCGCGGATGGTGGCTAAGCTACCGCAAGGAACTCGAGCTTCGCTTCAGGCAGGAGGAGATCGTGATCCGCGCGGTGTGCGTGACGCGGCTGTGAGCTTTTGGCGCCAAAAGCACCGGTCGAGGGACTCGCTCCGATCCAGGTACGAACCTTCAGTTGTACGGTTTCTGACGCTCCGAAATTCCTCTTCAATCCTATGCTACAAATGCGGGAGGATTTGAAGTCGGACAACAAAAGCGAGACTCCGAGGAGTACCGCTTCGGCGCCTCAGACCCCCTTAGACGCTTATATCGAGGAGCCTGGAAATGCGAAACAGTATCGCTATTGAACTTGTTGAGGGGATGTTTGTCGTCCGCATTACGGAAGACGGCAAGACGACCGAGAATGAATTCAGTCGAGAAGATCATGCACGTTCTTGGGCGAGCGGGCAGAGCTTGCGACTTGCAAACACGCTCGACCTGGTCACTGACGACCTAGCACAAGCCTACGGCCATATGACATCCATCACAAGTTCCGTATCGAGCAGGACGAACTGATCAAGACATGCTAGCCGCCGTTTCAAGATAGCCAGCCTATCCCGTCAGGCAGGATCCACTCTCTGATCCACGACGTCCTGACCGGTTCTCCTTGCTGGCGTTGACCTCGCCAACGGCGTAGCTGCGCGTTTTCCGGGAACATAGTCACATTACGCCACCGCAACCGACCGGCCCTTCTCCTCCCAGTTCTCTTCCGAGCCCTATGATGTTGATCTGATTGTCGCAATCAGCACCGGAGATGCCTCAAACCCTGCAAATTGAAAGAGGGCGCTCAACCCAAGAAGGGCGCGCCCTCTTCAACAACGTCAGCGACATCGCAACCGTCGTAGGTGCTGCAGTCCGTTGCCAAGCGAATGGAGATCCTTTTCAGGACCACCTACGGTATTTGAAGATTACTTCCCCTGCGCAGTCGTCTCCATCCACGCGCGATGACGAAGCTCGTCCTCGTGCGCTTTCAGGAAGAAGGCCTTGGACTGCGGGATTGCATCCTTATGCTGGGAGGCGCGTTCGTAGGCCGTAACCGTGTCATCCTCGTTCGTCTTCATAGCCTTTAGGATGGCCGAATCTCCCATGAGGTCGGCAAGCGCAATCTTGCCAGTCGTCAGCATCTGCTTCATGTCACCTTCGGTCGGGGCCTCGATACCCAGTTCGCGTGCCATCTCGTTGAGAACGACGACGTGCTGAAGGTGATCCTGTTTGAATTCGGCGATCTTCGCGCTGAGCGTTTTGTCATCCAGCCGCTCGATGCAGGAATCGTATGCGGCGATAGCGTCGTGCTCCAGATAAAGCAAATCCTGGACGAGTTTCTCCACGTTGCCTTCGTTTCCGACCATGGTGACCATGAACTTTCTCCGTTTGGTGAGTGGAATTCAGAAACGAACCGCCACGGTGAATGTTCCAGGTTGCAAGCGCCCAAGGAAAAGGAAGCAGCTTTTCGAGAGTTCCCGCAGGGAAAGTTAGGGCCGTCGGACATGCGCATTGTCGCTCCTTCGAGGCACATGGGTCTCTTGCCGGCATCACTGTCGGCCTCTCACTCTTAAGTGAAACTATCCTGCATGGTGCATGTTAGAGACGAAACCTATCAACGACCGAGTTTGTCATGAAACCTTTCGCAATCACGTCTCTGGCGCTCTTGTTATCAGCCTGCTCAACCTCGCAGCTCGACTTGCCTCCGGTGCCGGGCAGCATAACATACAAGGGCCAAAACCATTCCCGCCTGCAAAAGGTCCCAGTCGGGAGCACGGTACCGCATGAGTTCCGGAACCAGTTTGGCGAAAGAGTGAGCGAAACCTACGTGATCAATCCTGATCGCAGCCTTCGTATCATCGACAGACACATCATCGATGGTCCTTTCGACGACTGATACCGCATCAATCTTCAGGGAGTTGGAACTTGAGTGCGTTTTGACGTAGAAGGTGACGCACTGACGACCCTGGACAAGAAGCGTGATAGCCGCGAGCGTTGAAGAAAGCATGTCGTAGGCGAATGTCGATACTCGATTTAGCCGACCTCAGAGCTGATGATGCCGATATAGTTGGGGCTCGACGACTTAACCGGCTCTTGGCGGTACTTCCGCGATTCCATACCGGAAGGCGTTGGAACGCACGCTTCGTGCAGATCTTGCTTGACGCTCACCGTCGCTTGCCCGATCGCCGGCGCCGGACTTCGAAAGTCTCTGTCCTGAGAATACCGGGCACGTCCTCTTTGATCCGACTCACCAAGCCGTTAGGTCAGGCGCGCGGCATGCTTCTTCATTTTCACGGAGGCGCATGGGTCATGGGCGCCGCTCGTTTAGAGGATCGGCTGGTCGCTCGGATCGCCTGTGACTGCAATATGCTTGTTGCAGCCGTGAACTTCCCAAATGCGATCAACGACGATCTTGCAAGCACGACACAAGAGTGCGTAGCCACCACGACTTGGGTGGTCAGGAACCTCAAGAGTTTTGGAGTCGATGGCCTCATACTGTCCGGGGAATCCTCTGGTGCGCATCTGGCGATGGAGTCCTTACTCTCACTGCGGTCCGCATCAATACAGGGCTCTGTCCGAGGCTTTTATGCAGTCTGTGGAGCTTTCGATCTCGAGGGGTCCAAAAGTCTGCGCGCCAGTAGCGGTAAAGCCCTGTTAATTGACGCCCCTTCCGCGCTCGCGAACCTTGGGCGGCTGGCTCCCTCTTTGCCTGTCGATCTGCGTCGTGGACCGTTGCACGCCGATCTCCAGGATCTTCCGTCGGCGCTGTTTATCGCCGGCGGGCTTGATCCTATCTCCGACGACAGCATCAACATGCATGACCGCTGGGACCAGACCAACGGGAATGCGCACCTCGTCGTTGTTCCAGAAGGCCCCCACGGCTTCAATCGAATGCCGACCCGATTGGCGGGTAAGACCAATGCTTTCGGAAGGCAGTGGATCGGTAAACACATCGCGAACTAGTGCAACAGGACGGCGAGAGCCCGATCCCTTGCTATGATTACGCGTCAAATGAAAGCACCCTCAGCAGCAAACCGTCCCATCAAGGACAGCGGATCATTCCGACACGGTAGAACCATCGAGGCGCGACACCGCCGCGCCTCGTACCAGCCGTTTGTGGAGTGCAGCAACGTTAAGCTGCCGGAATGCTGAGACCGGCCGCAGTAGGATACTGCTCCGCCACTTCTGGCTTGCTGGATACCGGCTCGCCTGGACGCGCCTTTGACACCACTACCGGCACCGATTTCGCGGCAGGCGTGTTGCTTCGCTTGTCCCGGTGAGCGAGAGACAGCAGCGCATTGGTTTCCGGGTAGTATGCGGCACAGCAACCCTTGGGAACGTCATACGCCACCACCTTGAAGCCACCTGCGTACCGCTCTATCCCGTCAGCGGCAGCGGACCTGAAGTCGATCACAGAGCCTTCGTCAAGACCCAGTTCGCTCATGTCGGTTTCATTCATAAAGACGACCATGCGCTCGCCGGAAATGCCTCGATATCTGTCATTGTTGGAATAGATCGTGGTGTTGAACTGGTCGTGGCTGCGAATGGTCATCAGTTGCAGGTGAGGTT
Source organism: Neorhizobium sp. DAR64860/K0K1 (assembly GCF_050500205.1). Lineage (NCBI taxonomy): Bacteria > Pseudomonadati > Pseudomonadota > Alphaproteobacteria > Hyphomicrobiales > Rhizobiaceae > Neorhizobium > Neorhizobium sp. DAR64860/K0K1. Next base: position 34,049 of record NZ_CP191460.1, read on the forward strand.
CCTCCGGCCTTTCATTGTTCTGGTCCTTGAGGTCGGGATCGAACAGGAAATTTGCCTTGCCGGTTGGGGTATCCCAAACCCTTTCGCTGGCACCATTAGGTAGCCGGAAACCGCCGGGCGCGGCGATACGGCCGTTGTAGTCTCCGAATTGATCGGGAAAGACCTCTTCGATCTTGTCTCGAATGCGGTCATAATCGGAAACAAGATCGTTCCAGTCGATCGCTGTGCGGCCAGCGAGAGTGGCCTTGGCAAGATTGGCGATGATCCACGGTTCGGAACGGCAGTGTTCGCTTGCTGGCTTGAGCCGCCCGGTCGAGCCGTGCACCATCGAGAAGCTGTCTTCTACCGTTATCGTCTGTGGAACCTCGTTTTGAAGATCGAGTTCGGTACGCCCCAGTGCTGGAAGAATATAGGCGCGTTTGCCGTGTATGAGATGACTGCGGTTGAGTTTTGTTGCAACGTGGACCGTCATACCGATCTGCGGAACTTTTGCAGCGACTCGCTCGGTATCCGGAATGGCGCGGAAGAAATTGCCGCCCATGGCGAGAAAGGCATCAACCTCCCCCCGCAAAATCGCCTCACAGCATTCTGCCGTGTCATGGCCATTCTCACGCGGGCTTTCGAAATTGAATGCCTTGTCGAGTTGGTTCAGGAAAGCCTCCGTTGGTGTCTTGTTGATTCCGACGGTCCTGTCGCCCTGGACGTTGGAATGGCCGCGGATCGGGCAAGCGCCGGCGCCTAGCCGGCCAATATTGCCGCGCAGGAAGAGGAGGTTGAGGATCTGCTGCATGGCATCGCCGCCATGCTTGTGTTGGGTAATACCCATGCCCCAACAGGCTATGACCCGCTTGGCCTTCATATAGATCGCGGCCGCCTGTTCGATCTGCGCGCGGCTGAGCGCAGTATAATGCTCGATTTCATCCCAGCTCAGGTCGCGCACGAAAGCCGCAAAGGCATCGAAACCATGGGTGTGTTCCCGGAGGAATTCGACGTCCACAACCCGCTTCTCTCCGCGTGACTGCGCTTCATCATCGGCATCTATGACGGCCTTGCAGATGCCCTGCATGGCCATGATGTCTCCGCCGGTACGAACCTGGAAATAGCTGGAGCTGATTGTCTGCCCCCGTCCGGTCAACATCTCGACAGGACTTTGCGGATCAGTGAAACGCAGCAGTGCCCTCTCTTTCAGCGGATTGAAGGTAACGATCGGCACGCCTCGTTTGGCCATCTCATGGAGACAGCCCATCATGCGGGGACTGTTGGTGCCGGGATTCTGGCCTATGATGAAGAGAGCATCGCAATGCTCCCAGTCTTCTAGCGTGACCGTTCCCTTACCTACACCGATGCTCTCCGGAAGGGCGACCGTCGTTGTCGCGTGGCACATGTCTGAGCAATCAGGGAAATTGTTCGTTCCGATGAGCCGCCCGTACAGCTGCCAAAGAAAGGCCGCCTCGTTGGAAGTACGCCCGGACGTGTAGAGCTCGACCTTCTTGGGATCGAGCTTGCCGACGGCGGCGCCGATTTCGGCCAGCGCTGTTTCCCAGTCGATAGCTTGATAAGTATCACTTGCGCTATCATAGCGCATCGGATGGGTCAGCCGCCCGTGATCCTCCAGATCATGATCGCTCCATGTCTTCAGCTCCTCAACCCGATGCTCGGCAAAGAAATATGGGCCGGTGCGTTTCTTCGTGGCCTCCCAGGCAACGGCCTTAGCGCCGTTCTCACAATATTCGGCAACATGCGGCTTGCTTGGATCGGGCCACGCGCAACTCGGGCAATCGAAGCCGCCGGGCTTGTTCATCGAAAGCAATGCACGATTGCCCTTCAACAGGATTTTCTGCTTGCCTAAATGCTGTTCGACGGCATTCAGCGCACCCCAGCCTCCCGCTGGCGGTTGTTTCGGAGCAGCTTTGCGACCTTCAGCCATCTGTATGTCCTTTATCGTCGATAAGCGTGCCGAACTAGGAAAGCTGGGTTCAGTTCCAGATGGCAATCCTTGGGGTCTTCTGGGTGCTTAGCGGCGAGAGCAACTGTTCGGCCCACGTGCAACCTCAACACGCAGATGCTGATGGTGAGCAGATGGAGCGCAGGGAGATATCTATTCGCTCTGTGAAACTATCGTCCTCAAAGGTAGTTGGCCGACAACAAAAGGGAGAACGAGAATGGCAGATCCTAGAAGCACGAACGGCGGTATCACCGTCTACATTGCAATCGCAGTCACATGGGCGATCGTTGTCTGTACAGGCGTGTATCTCGGCATGTGAGCGCAACGGGCTCTGCCGGGGGAATAGTGTGCTACTTGCCGCGCAACGAGTTCGTCGTCGGTTGCTTCGGGCGCGTCCGTCTTGGCTTTCAAAGTCGCCGCCTGGAACCTTAACCCAGTCCTCTTGTTCGTTGTCCTCCATTTAGGAGACCGATACGGCAGTTCAGCTCTCTCTCGTAGACAATGATATTGCACTCACAACCGAAACTGGTTCGGGCGTTCTCGCGCTTACACCCGATCTTGCATATCTGCGCCTATCGATCGTAAATGTTGTCTTCTACGGAGATCCGAAGAAGGGTGATGGTTGGGTCCTGATCGATACGGGCCTGTCGACTTCCAGGAAAAGCATTGTTGACGCCGCGGAACGTCGATTTGGCCCCAACGCCAAACCATCGGCGATCATCATGACACATGGCCACTTTGATCACGCGGGGTCGCTCGAAGCATTGGCACTTCACTGGGACGTCCCGGTTTACGCCCATCCGCTGGAGTTTTCATATCTGAACGGCAAGGCCTCCTATCCGCCGGCGGATCCCTTCGTTGGCGGCGGCTTGATGGCATTGCTATCCCCGCTGTTCCCCCGTTCGCCTGTCAATGTCGAACCACGGCTGAAACCGCTTCCCCCAGACCAAACGTTGCCTCACATGCCCGGTTGGAAATGGTTACACACGCCTGGACATGCACCCGGTCATATATCGCTATGGCGCGAAACTGACCGAACGCTGATTTCGGGTGATGCAGTAGTGACGACCGGCCAGGAGTCAGTCTACGAAGCGCTCATGCAGACACCGGAAATGCACGGACCACCGCGCTACTTCACCCCGGATTGGAACGCGGCGGAAAATTCTGTGAAGCTTTTGAACGCTCTGGAACCGGAGCTGGTGATCAGCGGCCACGGTCCGCCGGTGAAAGGCGCTGGCATGAGGGAACGGCTCCGCCATCTGGCAACGAACTTGACCTGAGACCCAACTCCCCTCCAGTTTTCGAGAGAGTCTTGGGTTTTCAATCTGGCCTCATGCGGCCTGTTTTTCCATAGCCATTTTCATTGCGAACTCTCTGGGTGTGATGTTGCCCAGCGACGAGTGGGGTCTGTTCCTGTTGTAATCCTCCTTCCATGCGGTGATGGCGGCGCGGGCCTGGGTGAGTGACGAGAACAGGGTCTCGTTGAGGCACTCGTCACGGAAGCTGCCGTTGAAGCTTTCGACGAAGCCGTTTTGCATCGGCTTGCCGGGGGCGATGTAGTGCCATTCGACCTTTGTCTCCTGGCACCATTTGAGGATGGCCATGCTGGTCATCTCCGTGCCGTTGTCCGAGACAATCGTCTTCGGCTTCCCCCGTCTGACGATAAGGGTGTCCAACTCGCGGGCAAGCCGAGCGCCCGACAGAGATGTGTCGGCGACCAGGCACAGGCATTCGCGGGTGAAGTCGTCGACAACCGCCAGCACCCGGAAGCGGCGACCGTCGGTGAAGGCATCGCTGATGAAGTCCAAACTCCAGCGCTCGTTGGGGCGTGACGGCAGAGCCAGGGGGCGTCTTGTCCCCAAGGCCCGCTTTCGGCCGCCGCGCTTGCGCACCGTCAGCTTCTCCTCCCGATAGAGACGTCGAAGCTTCTTCAGGTTCATGACGATCCCCTGACGGTCGAGCATCACGTGGATGCGGCGATAACCGAAGCGTCGGCGCTCCGACGCCACTTTCTTCATTGCCTCCCGAATAGTCGCATCGTCAGGCCGCACGCTGCGGTATCGCATGCTCGACCGATCTAACGACAGAACCTCGCACGCCCGACGCTGGCTCACTCCATGCTGCGCACAGACATGAGCCACCACATCCCGCTTCACATCGGGCGTCACCATTAATGGGATGGTCCGCCTCGTCCTCCCGTAGCATTATGAGGCTGTCAAACCGAAGGAGGTTGCAATGCCACAACTCAATGTGCCGCGTTCAGCGGCTGTCTACGGAATTGATATCGGTAAGAACATCTTCCACGTCGTCGGTCTCGGAAGCGATGGCGTGCCAGTTCAGAAGGTTCGTTTCCGACGCGATACGCTGCTACAGTTCTTCGAGCGCGCAGCGCCGGCGATCGTGGGAATTGAATCTTGCGCTGGCTCTCAATGGATTGCCAGGAAGATAAAGGCTCTGGGACATAAGGTGCGCTTGATTCCGGCGCAATTTGTGAAGCCCTACGTAAAATCGAACAAGACCGACATCATCGATGCGGAGGCGATCGCTGAGGCAGCTACGCGACCAACGATGCGGTTTGCAGCACTCAAGAGCGAGGAACAAGCCGATCTTCAGGCTTTGCACAGGGTGCGAGACCAGATGATCGGAACGCGCACCCGGCTGATCAATCAGATGCGAGCCTTTTGCCTCGAATACGGGATCGCGCTGCGTCAGGGCGCAGGTCTGTTCAAGCTCGACCTGCCACAGGTTCTCGAAGACAAATCGAACGACCTTTCGTCGGCGATGCGTAAGCTGCTCGCAGATCTGTTTGCCGATCTACGCCAATTGGAACAACGTATCGGTGACGTCACACGCGAGATTGAAGCCATAGCCAGTCGAGAGGATGTGGCTCGACGGCTCATGACAATCCCCGGCATCGGAGCATTGGGGGCGACTGCACTTCTTGCTGCGATTGGCAACGGTCGGCAATTCCAAAAAGCCCGCGATCTGGCTGCGTGGCTTGGCCTCGTGCCGCGAGAATACTCGACCGGCGGAAAGCAAAAGCTTCTCGGCATCAGCAAGCGAGGAAACCGCTATGTTCGCAAACTTCTCGTGCATGGCGCACGATCATGCTTTCGGCATCTCGACCGAACACGGGATCGACTGGGGAACTGGCTGGATGGCCTTCAAGCCCGGATGCACCCAAACAAAGCTGTCGTCGCACTTGCCGCAAAAATGGCCCGGATTGTCTGGGTCGTCCTGACCAAGCCTGGAGCACTCTACGAACGCAGAGACCCTGCCTTCACCTGAAGCTCCAAGCTCGATTGCAAGGCTCGGGAATAGTGATGACGAAACAGTGGATCAACATGCCGTAAGTCCTGTGCAAAAAAGCGGGCTTCGTGCCCGAACCATTTATTGGGAACGGCGTGTGCGGATCTCATCATGGCCTGGCTGCAACCGCAGCCCACTCGCGAGAGGCCGGATACATTTATGCAACTGGAATCGTCATTTGCGATGTCGCGAACCCTTGCACGGACGGGGCGGACCATACATTTTTTGACGCGACATCCTTCAGGATCGCATTGTCCAGCATGGCCTCGGCCAAGAGCTTCTTCAGCTTGGCGTTCTCGTCCTCGAGCGCCTTCAGCTTGCGGGCATCGGACACGTCCATGCCGCCATACTTCGCCTTGTATTTGTAGAAGGTTGCGTCCGAGATGCCGTGCTTGCGGCAGACGTCAACTGTCTTCGCACCCGCCTCCTGCTCCTTCAATATCCCGATGATCTGTTCTTCCGTGAACCGTGAACGCTTCATTCGTCCGTCTCCTCGTTGGGACGGACTCTACCAAAATCTGGCGGAAGTTTAGGGTCTCAGGTCAAACTTTAAAGACATCGCTGTCCCTAAAAGCGGCACATACGCTCGTGATCCGGCAACGCCAGGCAGAGGGGACAATGACGTCTATCGATAGTGATTAGGTTAAGTTGTGGTCGTTGATCTTTCGACTGCTACGGTTGGGCGGCTTTTGTGTTGTTGCCAAGGTCGCCGACAGCTCGAAGTGGAACAGCGACCGCAGCGAAGAAAGTCGCAGCGGCACGTTGCCGTGTTCGCGAGCCTATCATTAATTCGGTGACGCTCGACCGCCGGCAAAGTTCCCGGACCATCTTGGGAACCCGTCTTGACAGGCAAGCTCCGTTGTACACCATGCCATCGTCGGGCAAGACGAATACCGGCCGCAGGCGAACCAGGGCTTTGCAGACGCCGCAACCACGACCTATTTCGCGTCACCGGGATACTGCGATTGCTGCAGCAAACCGGCGAGGTGTGCCGTGTTTCGCGCAAGGATCGATATCATCGTCTGAACGGCTTCGGGCGTCTCTTTCAAGTCGACAAAATTCGTCGACCCCATGGCCTCGCCAACCCAATAGGCCACCGCGTTCGCTGGTATGGTGAAGCCGACGTCGTTAAGCGCCTGGAACAACTCCGCTGAGACGTGATGCGCACCATCCTCGTTCCCCACCACGGCGGCGGCCGCGACCTTGCCATAAGAAACCATCCGGCCTTGTTCGTCAGTCTCTTCCAGGAAAGCGTCCATCCTTTCGAGCGCCCGCTTGCACACGCTTCCAGGTTGGCCCAGCCAGATCGGTGTTCCCATCAGCAAGATATCGGCTTCAAGCACTTTTGCACGGATCGCAGGCCATTCGTCCCCCTCTCCTTCATCCGATGTCACGCCCGGCTTGATATTGAGGTCGGCCAGCCGGACGATTTCAGTTTCAACGCCGTAGTTCTTGAATTCCTCGGCGATCAGCTCGAGCAGTTTTCCGGTAGACGAGGCTTCCGACGAATCTGAAGATCTAAGCGTGCCGTTGAGAGCGAGAGCTTTGAGGCGCATGGATAACTCCTGTTTACGTAGGTACTGGATCAATTTTGGCGCGGTTGGCCGTTCGAGTTGTTGCGCCCCTTATCGCGGAAGGCGTGCCACTTTCCGACAACCACCTGATGCCGTATCTACGAACATCCAACACGCCGATTGCTTCCTAACGCCAAAGGGCCCGTTTCTTGGATATCGATACCCAATTTTTGAAGCAACTAACTGAGGGACCGAGTTAAAGTTCCGCCCAGCGCTCGCCCGCCAGCCTATGATATGACGCGCACACCTCCAGATGACAGCGCGTAGATTTCAGGTCTTGATGGGATACGGTCCGACGACTCTGTGCTTAATGCATATGGAGGTCCGCCGAGCTCGGGTCAAAATAATCGAATATAGAAACTAAGCAGTCCAGTCTTCTACTCGTAGGCCGGGTACGCGATCAAATTCCCGGCGATTGTTGGTAACAATAATCAGTCCACGCGAACGCGCGTGTCCAGCAATCAATTGGTCATATGGACCTATCGGAGTTCCGCTACGCGCCAGTTCGGCCCGCAATTGACCGGTATGGCTTGCTGCCAGTTCGTCGTACGGTAAAATCTCGAGGCGTGCAACGAAGCCCTCCACGACGGGAAGGTTCTTTTCAGGACTGGCTGACTTTTCCGCTCCGTAGATCAATTCCATTAGGCAGACCGAGCTGATGCACAGCTGATCATGGGAGCGATTGAACGCGTCTCTCACCTGCTGCGGTCGATTCTTGATCGTAAAAATGCAGATATTGGTGTCCAGCATGTACTTCAGCATTAAAATGCCTCGCGCTCCTGCAAAGCAGCTTGATCACGCTCACTCATGAAGTCGGATGTCGCGTCCGCTCCTTCAAACCAGCTGTCCCAGATCTCTCCAGCTGGTGCAATGATGCGAGTACGTCCCACCGCAACAATGTCGACACGCTTTACATCATCAGGCAAAGCAACCGCCTTTGGCAAACGGATTGCTTGGCTACGATTGCTCTGGAATACTGCGCCCTGCTCCAACTGCCTCACTCCGAATTTCGTCGATAACAACTTAGTGCCGCGACTGGGATATGTCAATGGGATATACATGGCAGACCGGTGTACGAATATGTGATCCGCGTTGCAACCAGTCGCCATCGCCTTGAAAGGATTCGAACCAGCCTTGGCTCGTTGACACAAAAACAAGCCAAGAAAACACTGCATTAGAAGATCAGGAGTTCTGCGACGCACTGTCTGAGGAATAACTGAAAGATCATCGCTGCGAACTCACAAGGAGCGCCGCGGCTTGGTTGGCCGCAGAAAGAGCGGTCGTTACGCTTTCTCCCTGCAGCATCTGAGCTGCGAGAACACCGATGAACTCGTCCCCTGCCCCGTGGGTGCTGACGAGCTTAACCTTGATAGCCGGGATGGTCCCTTTGGCTTCGCCTTGCTCGGCGAATGCGACGCCCTCTCCGCCTGCGGTAACGACCGCCACCGGAAATGATTGCGCAAGAACCTCTGCCGTGGCGATCGCGTCTTTGAGCGTTTCAACCTCACCGCCGCCTGCCAACGCTTCCGCCTCCACCGCGTTGACCACGAGGACATCGATCAGCCGCGCCAGTTCGGGCGACAGATCTCTCGCTGGGGCAGCGTTGAGAACAACACGGCCGCCGGCTTGTTTCATTGCGGAAGCCGCAAGCACATTCGCGGCATCCGGCACTTCGTTCTGCAAGACGAGGATATTGCCAGCGCGGAACAGATGCTCAGCCTGTGCCACGTCCGACTGGCCGAGCTGAAGATTGCTGCCGGAGACGATCACGGCACCATAATCGCCTTCGGCATCGAAAATCGCGACACTCATTCCGGATGCGGCACCGTCGATGACACGAACCTGGTCCAACTCGACGGCGTTTGCGGCCAGGTTGTCGAGAAGCGTATGCCCGAAGTCGTCATCGCCCACGGCACCGATCATTGCCGAGCGCACGCCGGCCTTGGCGGCGGAAACGGCCTGGTTTCCCCCCTTACCGCCACATGCCGGGTTCCAGGCGGACCCGGTGACTGTTTCGCCCTTGCGCGGCCGTGCCGGACCCTTGACGATGATGTCGTAGTGGAGACTGCCGAAAACGACGACAGCGGGGCTGGATGCGGTCATAGGAATTTGTCTTTCCGTTTGGAGGCGACGGCCGCCATGGTCTTTTCGAGATTGTTTTCGGCAGCGGTGTAATCACGCTGTGCCACGGCGACGAACACCGCATCGAGAATATTGAGCTGGGCGATACGGGCGGCGGCGTTCTCGCCCATCAGCGGTGAACCCTGTGCCGTCGAGCACAGAACGACGTCCGAATGCTGAGCGAGCGGCGATTCATTGTAATTGGTGATGGCGATCGTCCTGGCGCCGTTGCGCCGCGCCGTCTGCATCGCCTCGATGACGGCCATCGTATTGCCGGAATGCGAGAACCCGACCGCGATGTCATCGCTTCCCAGCAGCGAAGCCGACATCAGCATCATGTGGGAATCGTCGTAGACGCTGGCGCGGACACCGATGCGAAGGAATTTGTGCGCAGCGTCGCGTGCGATCTGTGCAGAACCGCCGACGCCATAGAAATCCCGATGACGTGCACCGTGGATGAGGTCGGCCGCGCGATCGAACGCTTTGACATCCATGATCGAAAGCGTTTCCTCGAGCGCATGGATCGAGGTGCGAAACACTTTTTGGATAATCTCCTCGGACGTGTCCTCGACCGATAGTTCCTGGTGCATTTCAGCGGTCGGCAAACTGTTGTACTGCGACACCGCGTTGCGAAACTCCCGATAGCCGGCAAATCCCAGTTTCTTGGCGATCTTCACGACCATGGCTTCCGAAACACCGGCATCGGTTGCGATTTCCTTCAACGACGTGTCGTCGTTAAAGCTGCGCAGCGCAAACACGGTTTCAACAACCCGCGCTTCGAGCGGTGTCAGCAGTGGCAAGCGCATGCGAATACGCGGGCCAACTGCCTTCGGATCCATTTTGTCGGATTTCATCCCCGTCCCCTTGTCGCGCGATCGATCATCATTGCGACAAGAATTATAAGCCCGGTTGCGAGAAGTTGATAGAAAGCCTGGACGTTCATCAACGTCAAACCGTTGCGCATAGCGCCGAGAATGATCGCACCGAGGATGGTGCCGACAATCGACCCCTTGCCGCCCATCAAGGAAGCACCACCGATGGCAGCGGCCGCGATTGCGTCCAGCTCCCAGAGGTTTCCAAGAATGGGCTCGGCAGCCCCGAGGCGACCGATCAGGATAAAGGACGCGAGTGCGGCCAGAACGCCGGAGATGACATAGGCTGTGATCTTCGTCAGCGCGATCGGCACGCCTGCGACATAGGAAGCTTCCTCGTTTCCACCGACGGCCAGAAGATATTCGCCGATCGGCGTCTTCTTGAGAAGAACCCAAGCCACGAAGGCAACAACTGCAACAATGATGACCGAGTTTGGAATGCCGGCAACATTGCCGTTGAACAGCGACCGGAAGCCCTGTGGCACGCCAAGAACGGGGTTGCCGCCCGTATAGATAAGCGCGATGGCTCGGTAGGTGCTGAGAGTACCAAGCGTGACGATGAATGGCTGAAGGCCCACATAGGCAACAAGAACGCCGTTCACCAGACCGCAGAACGCGCCGATGCCGAGGCCGGCCAGAAGCGCCACCGGCACGGGGACGCCTGAGACCAGCAGTGTCGCGGTGAGTACTGCGGAGATTGCCGCCGTCGGACCGACCGACAGGTCGATACCACCGGAGATGATGACGAGGGTCATGCCGAGCGCGATGCAGGCATTTATGCTCGACTGCTGCAGAATGTTGATCAGGTTGCGCTCAGACAGAAAGCCCGGCACCAGCGCTGCAAAGACTGCCACGATCAGGATCAGACCAATGAGTGTGCCTGCATCGCGCAGTGAGAACGAACTGAAGAGTTTCGGGGAACGCCTTGGAATTTCGGCGGCGATATCAGACATGGGCGTGCTCCTGCGTCGAGGAATCTGTGTTTGGCTCGCGATCGCCGACGGCGTGCGAAACGATGGCCTGTTCGGTCATTTCGTGTCGTTCCAACTGTGCAGCGATCCGCCCGTCCCGCATGACCATGACGCGGTCCGATAGCCGGATGACTTCGGGAAGTTCTGAGGATACGACGATGATGGACTTGCCTTCGGCGGCAAGGTTTTCGATCAGGTGGTAGATTTCGGATTTAGCGCCCACATCGATCCCGCGCGTCGGTTCGTCGAACAGCAGGATCTCGGAACCGGCGGCCAGCCAGCGGGCGATGATCGCCTTTTGCTGGTTACCACCACTGAACAGCTTGATCGGGCGATCAATCTGGAATGGGCGCAGGTTGACCCGCTTCAGCAATGTTTCGGCGCTCTTGTTGACAGCTGAGTGGCGCACTATTCCGACCCGCGCGAACTTTCGAAGGGACGGCAGCGCCATATTGACCGAAACCGGGCGCATGGGGATGATGCCCTCGCGTTTGCGCTCTTCCGGCAACAAACCGATACCGGCGTCGATCGCGGAGCGCGGACCTGTCAGCTTCAATGCGCGACCATCGACGTTGATGTCACCGGACCCGATCTTGTCGACGCCAGCGATGAGGCGCAGGAGTTCTGTCCGTCCCGAGCCAACCAGCCCGGCAACGCCGACCACTTCACCACGTCTGACTGTGAAGGAGACGTCGCGGACATGCGTGACCGCGGAGGAAAGGTTGCGCACCTCGACGCGAACGTCCTCCTTCACAAACGTCTTGTGCTCTTCCTGCATGAGTTCGCGGCCGACCATCATTGCGATGACGTCTGCTTGCACCGCGGAGCGCAGGTCGACCGTGCCAACCACATTGCCGTCCCGCATGACGGTTCCCTGGTGGCAGATACGAAACACCTCATCCATTTTATGAGAGACGTAAATGATCGCGACGCCTGAGGCCGCCATCTTCTGGATGACGACCGCGAGGCTCTCGAACTCTGCCGGCGTCAAGCTCGACGTCGGCTCGTCCATGGCGACGATCCTGGCGTTCTCGAGCAGCGCACGGGCAATCTCGACGATCTGGCGCTGTGCAACCTTGAGGTCCTTGATCGGAGTCGACGGATCAATCGAAGGATCAATCATGGCAAGCGCTGCCGCCGCGCGCTTTTCCTGCTCGCGACGATTGACCAGCAATCCACCCGCATATTTCAGCGGATGACCGAGAAACATGTTCTGCGCGACCGTCAGGTTCGGGATCTGCTGCAGTTCCTGATGGATCATGGCGATGCCAGCGCGGCGGGCATCTTCAGGACTCTTGAATGTCGCGAGTTTGCCATCGACGAAGAACTCGCCGCCGGTCTGCGGCGAGACGCCGGAGAGAATGCGCAGCAGTGTCGATTTTCCCGCGCCGTTTTCGCCGAGAAGAGCGTGAACTTCGCCAGGCTTGACGGTGAAGGACACATCCGAGAGCGCCTTGGCGCTCTGGAAGGTCTTGGTGATGCCCTCGAACCTGAGGCGAGCCGTTGTCGTCATCTCGGTGCTTTCATCAAAGGAGGAGAGCCGATCCTGAAGGGACCGGCTCTTGTTGCGATTACTGCGCGCTGGCAGCATCCTTCATCAGCACCTGGCGAATATCGATGCCGTCGCCCTTGTACTTGGCAAGGTTGTCCTTGGTGATCAGCGCCTGCGGTGTCGCAACGACACGTGCCAGCTTCTGACCGGCAACGAGCCGCAATGCGGTTTCCATTGCAACTTCGCCTGTCAGGACCGGGAAGCTGTCAACGGTGCCCGTCAGTTCGCCGGCTTCGATCGACTTGTAGGCGTCGGAAATGCCATCCGTGCCGAATACGGCGACCTTGCCGAGAAGACCTGCCGCCTTGACCGCCTCGATCACACCGAGCGCCATTCCGTCATTGTTGCAGTAGAAGCCGACGAGATCCGGGTTCTGCTGGAGAATGTTGGTGGCAGCGTCGTAGGACTGCTGGCGATCCCAGTTGCCGGGAACGCTGGCGACGACCTGGAACTTGGAACTCTCGCCGATGGTACCCTTGAAGCCTGCGGTACGCTGGACGGCCGCAAAGACGCCGGCCTGGCCTTCGATGACGGCAACCTTGCCGCCTTCCGAGCGGTTCTCGATGAACCACTTGGCAACACGAACGCCGTTGTCGCGCTGTACGTTGCCGACGTAGTGCTCGGCCTGCGGTACGACCGCGTCATTTACGTTGACCACCGGAATTTCGGCTTCCTTGGCCTGCTCCATGACAGGCTGCAGGTTCGCGTCGGTTTGCGGCGACACGAGAATGACATTGAAGCCTGTGGTGACCATGCCTTCTGCAATCGTCAGCTGTCCCAGCTGGTCGCCTTCGCTCTGCGCTGCCTGATAGGCAACAGTCGCACCGGCTTTTTCACCGAAAGACTTGTAGCCTTCGCCGAGCGAACGCCAGTACTCGTTGGTCAGCGTCTTGGAAACGCCGCCCGCGCGCGTGCCTTCCGGCATCTTTGGAAACGCGCCATACTTTGCTTCAAGCTGTGACCAGTCGACGCGATCCTTTTCGGTATCAGAATTGAGCGGCGCAAGATCCTGCGCGAAGGCGGCGCTTGCCATCAGCCCCAGAGCCATGCCGGCAATCGCGGATTTCAGGTGTATGTTCATGTTTATCCTCCCAGGTGTGGTGTGTTGAAACAGAAAAACGCTCTTGAAGCCTCTCCTCAGGCGACGTCGCCGAGCATTGCTTCCTGTATGATGGACTGTGCCGTGACCGCGTCCTGGCGGTCGATCGCGCCAGCAAGACGGTTGTCACGCTCAAGCCGATCAACGACGTTGAGCATCCGCTTCACGGTTTTGATGTTGACCTCGCATTCGTGAACCGGATCGAGACCGGTCATGTCAGGGAAGGTGTCGAAATAGATCGCGCCGTCATAGCCATCGCGGCGGATCTGACGCAGCAGCTCGATCGTCTGGATCGAATGAACGGAACCGACCATCAGCCCGTCGTCGCGCTTTGCGTAACCGTCATTGAGGTGAACACCGAGCAGGCGACTGTGGCGGGCAATCATGGCAGCGGCAAAGGCCGGCTGCTCGTCGGCGTAGAGCACGTGTGCAAAGTCGAGCGTGACGCCGAGGTTGGCGCAGCCGGCTTCCTTGATGGCAAGCAGCGTGGTGGCGCAGTCTGGCATCAGGCTGTAGGAGCGCGGTTCGTTCGGCTTGTACTCGATGGAGATCATGCAATCCGCGTCATGCTCACAGACTTCACGAATACCGTCAATTTCGTGTTGCCACATCCGGTCGTAGTCGGCCTGGAAGGCATAGTCGAAACCGTCCTGGCCAAGCCAAATCGTCATGAGGTTGGAGCCGGCTTCGCGTGCGGCATCGATTCCAGCCTTGGTCAGATCGATCGCCTCGCGCCGAACGCTTTCCTCCGGATGGGTGAACGCACCAAGCTTGAAAGCCGGATTGGTGTAGTAGCGCATGGCAAAGCCGTTGATCGCCAAACCCAAATCTTCCAGCTTATTCTTGAGTTCAGTTGGATTTTCGCCAACATGATCAGGGTAGTTGAGATCAAGGTCCGTCAGACCGTCGACTTTTGCCGCCCGTGCCGCCATCTGCAGTACGCTCGGCTTGCCCTTCAGCTCCGGCCATTCACCGGCGGGGTTCGACGCGAAGGAGTTGAGACGGGTGGCAAAACGGAGATTCGACAATGTCTTCGGCCCTATCAATATTGATCAGAGGCCTAACTTCACAAAGTTATTATACATTGTAAAGCAAAATAGTTTTTGCGGTGCAGCACCACGTGCGGAACGGGGTGTTCGCCCGGTCCTCGCCTGCTAGACCGACCGCGATCAAGATAGCATGAGGGGTCAGGAAGCCATCAGAACCAACTGAGACGCGCCGGCAAAATTGCCTCTTGCACATCACCGGTCGGGGAACGTACCGCCATGAACCCACATCTCGGCCAACCTCGGATAAGAACGACTGACTAAACTAACCAACCGTTCTTTGGACCCCTCCATCAGGTCCGCTCGGATACGAAGAGGTCAAGGGCAACGCGGGATCTAGCCGGTCACCTTGAACGATTTGAACGTACAATTTCGCTGAATGGTTATTAGGAAAAGGTGCGGAGCTGGTTGCGCACAATGAGGATCGACGTGCGCGCGGAACGAAAGGCGCTGACGATTTGAGCGTCCAATCGGCTTTTTGCTAAGGTAGCGGAACTCGTTTCATTCTTCTGCGATTATACGATGCGATAGTAGGAGATCCGTAATACAAACTGGCAATAGCATATCGCCCGCGGCTGAATCGTACCAACGCGAACGGGAGCGACAGGTAGTACGAGGGGAGAGCTTGACGAAGCTTTAGAGGACGCGTTTCCCGCATCTGATCCAGTATCGATGACCCATACCACGCGGTCGGGCAAAGCGCCGGTCGCGACGAACATGAGCATGCGGCAGGCGCTGGAGAGCACGGTCCGCGCCCGTCCCATCGCTGCTATCGCCACTGCATCCGGCGTTGGGTTTATCTTCGGCTTGACACGTTGAGACGATTGCTTCGAGCTCATTTTGTCAAGCCCAATAGGACTTTAGATACGCTCTAGCCTTTGTCGTCGTTATTAGACCATGTGTCCACGCATTCCATCTCGTATAATTTGTAAGGATCAACCTGTGAGCGTGCAATCAGACTTCGATGCTAGTGATTTCGCCAGTCGGCTCGAGACCTTCAGCGACGACGAATTACTCCAAGCCATGCAGGAGCTCGAAAAAGCGAGCGATGACATCAGCCACGACGAGCGCGAAACTAGCGATGTGTTCGCAAAAATTGCCCTAGTCGAGACAGCCATTGAGGATCGCTTTCCAGGTCAGCTACTGGCGCCTTCTAAAGAATGGCAGCATCGTCGGACCTGAAGACGTTACTCTCGCCCTTAGCAGGAGCCCGCGAACAGGTGTCTGAATGCCGACAGAGACCAAGAAGCGAAGGAGTAGTTTCTGTGATGTCGCCAGATCACCGTCGGCCAATCGAAACGACAAAGCGCCTTACTCGCACGCAGCAGGATGCTCTACGAGCGATTTCCTTCTACCGCCGACAGAAAAAGGTCGGTAAAGGCTGGCTGGTTGGCAACGCGCACTTATCGGGGAAAATTGTCGACCGTCTCGAGTAGCTTGAACTGGTCGAGGAGAGTTTCGTGCGGGGCGAGCCGATCCTGCAATTGACGATCTTTGGACAGGCAATTCGGGCCTGCCTGTTCCATTAGCGATCCATGACCGCTATCCCCGTCGAAGACCCCACTCCTTCTCGAATTCTGTCTCGAAAGTTGAAGTTGCATTAGTCGGTTCAGGTTCCCGTCGAGGTGCCTTTGGCTTGGAAATGACCGAGAGGCCATCTGCAAAGACTTTCCCGTTCCGCGAGCCAATGGAATACCGAAGAGCAATGCCGTTCTCCAAGGTCGGAAGATTGGCTTCCTCAGCCTTTGAGACATGCAAGAATACGTCCTCAGTGCCATCGTCAGGGGTGATGAACCCGAACCCCTTGGCCACGCTGAACCACTTAACCGTTCCTGTTGGCATACATTGTTTTCCTATCTCAGCAGAGTTACGGCGTTTTTGCAGGTGCCATATATGGATGCGACGCGCTCGGCGATCGGGAACGTCTGAGTTAGTGCGTTGCGCTGATTGCGATTATTGCATTCCGCAGCTTTAGCGGGTCAACAATTTCTGACGGCAGCAATCATGCACTGTCCCATGCGCATATTTCTACCAGGCTATCGCGTATTCACAGGGAAACCAGAACTCATGGGAAACCTGAGTAATCTTTTCTTATGAGAACTCTCTTACCTTCCCGCCAGGACACCGAGATCGATCAGATCCTTTTACGCGCATGATGCGCGCCGTCTACGACGGCTCCTGTCTCCTTTCTCCCCGCTGCGCTCATTCCTTTCCCTGCGAAGGTCCACCATGCTTAATAATCTGAAGATCAAGACCAAGTTCCTGATGGCAATTGCCATCCTCGGCGTCATTTCCCTCGCTGGCCTGTTGTTTGTCACGCAGCGGTTCAGCGCGGCGAACCAGTCCTATTCCAGCTTCCTTCATAAGGAGAGCACCGCTGCGGCGTTTGTCCCTCGCGGCGCAGCAGCCACTTGGACAGCCACAACCTGGCTCAGTCGCGCACTGGCTCAGGCCCCGCAGTCGGCGGCTTTTGCAAATCTTTCCGAGCGTTTCGGCAAGGAGCTTGCAGGAGCTCGCAGTCGTCTGGAGCAGGTCCCAGGGCTCGTTCCTAGCCGTCATGCTGCGGTGCAAGAGCTTCTCCTCGATATCGACAAGCTGGCAGCCATCGGCGACCTTCTGTTGAAGGCTCATGCCGCCGGCGACACTGCTAAGGTTACTGCATTGTCAGGCGATCTCGACAAAATCGTCATCGAATTGTCTCCCAAGTTTGGTGCAAACAACGGAGCAATGACGGATATGATCAAGAACGGCGGTGACCAGCTGTCGGCGGAAGTTTCCTCCACTATCCAGCTAGCCCTCATCGGAATGCTTATTGGTATCGCGGTTGCTGTTGCGATTGCCATGGCGATCGCCCACACAGGCGTCACCGCTCCGATGGCGCGCCTTCGTGAACGCATGTCTTCGCTTGCTGCCGGCAACACAGACGCAGAGATCGATGGCCTGGGCCGCAAAGACGAGGTGGGTATGATGGCCGAGGCTGTCGCCATTTTCCGCGACAACGCGCTGGAGCGTCTTCGCCTTGAGCAGGAGGCAACCGACAATCGCGGTCTTTCTGAACGTGAACGCGTCGAGCGCGAAGCATTGAGAACCCAAGAAGCTGCCGACGTGAAGTTCGCCGTAGAGAACCTTGCCAGAGCGCTCAGCCAGCTTTCCGAAGGCAACGTGTCATACCGCGTTGATACGCCGTTTACGCCAGCGCTCGACGGCGTCCGTAACGACTTCAACGCATCTGCGTCAAAGTTGCAATCGGCACTTGAACATGTTTCCGAGAATGCGCGCAGCATCGAAGCTGGTTCCGCTGAAATCAAGTCGTCCGCCGATGATCTTGCCAAGCGAACCGAACAGCAGGCCGCGTCTGTCGAAGAGACCGCAGCAGCGCTCGAAGAAATCACCACCACCGTCAAGGACGCCGCCAAGCGCGCTCAGGAAGCCGGCTCTCTCGTTGCCCGCACCCGCCAGGGTGCTGAGAAGTCCGGTGAAGTCGTCCAGAACGCTGTCAGGGCTATGCAGCAGATCGAGAAGTCTTCGGGCGAAATCGGCAACATCATCGGGGTGATTGATGAGATTGCCTTCCAGACCAACCTTCTCGCTCTGAACGCCGGGGTCGAAGCCGCCCGCGCAGGGGAGGCCGGCAAGGGTTTTGCGGTCGTCGCACAGGAAGTGCGTGAACTTGCTCAGCGTTCTGCCAATGCTGCGAAAGAGATCAAGACATTGATCAATGCGTCCAACCAACAGGTCCAAAACGGCGTACTTCTGGTTGGCGAAACCGGCCGCGCACTGGAAACGATCGTTGCGGAAGTCCAGGAAATCAACCGCAATGTCAGCGCAATCGTCGAGAGCGCTCAGGAACAATCGTCCGGCCTTCAGCAAATAAACACCGCCGTCAACGCGATGGACCAGGACACCCAGAAGAACGCCGCAATGGTCGAGGAGCAGACTGCCGCAAGCCATGGAATGGCGCGCGATGCAGCTTCGCTGAACGAACTCCTGTCACAGTTCAAGCTGTCGGGTAGAGGCGGCCGACGTGGATATACGCCGCCCCAGGCAGTGCTCTCTTCAGAACGCCGCCAAGCGTCCGTAGCGTCGCCGGCCCGTGCCCTGAATCAAAAAGTGGCAACTGCCTTCTCCGGCAATGCCGCTGTAGCTGCCAATGAATGGGAGGAATTCTGAGACGCAGCTTCCAGCGATCAGCAAAGCAAAGCCGCGGATATCGACTGATACCGCGGCTCTTGCCGGGCTGGTGACGCGACATGCGTGATTTAAGCGCCCCTTACCGTTTCTGACAACGGGAGGTCGAGCCATTTCGGTTTCGGGGTCGCGTTCAAAAGCAAGCGTGTGTAATCGTGCTTAGGTGAAGAGAACAGTGAAACGGCATCATTCTCTTCCACCACTTTTCCACGCTGCATCACAAGAATCCGGTCTGCTATTGCTCGAACGATCGGCAGATCATGCGTGATGAAGATATATGAGAGCCCGAGTGTGCGCTGCAGATCGGCCAGAAGTTCTATGACTTGCATCTGTATAGACACATCGAGAGCCGAAACGGCTTCGTCGCAAACGATGAGTTCGGGCTCGCTCGCAAGAGCTCTCGCTATTGCGATACGTTGACGCTGACCACCGGAAAACTGGTGCGGATAACGATCAACGTGCTCGGCCTTTAACCCAACGAGTTCCAGAAGTTCCACCACGCGTTCGCTCCACCGGGCACGTGGGAGGATATGTTTGTGGATAGCCCATGGCTCCGAGATGATCTGTCGCACATTCATGCGGGGATTCATCGAGCCAAATGGGTCCTGAAACACCATCTGTACACGACGTCGAAAGCTGTTTAGCGCCTTACCCTCAAGTTCGAATATGTCCTCTCCTGCAAAGAGTGCACGACCGGAGGTCGGTGTATTCAGCCGCAGGAGCATGCGCGCGATACTCGATTTTCCGGACCCGGACTCCCCGACAATACCTACCGTTTCTCCACGGTGGAGTACGAAAGATACCTCGTCAACTGCCCGAAACTCCTGCTTGGACGCGAGCGCGCCTGAACCCAGGAGGTAATGCTTGCTGAGGTTCTCGACTTTCAGCAAAACTTCCTTGCCTACAGCCTCACGCTGGGGGCGATTTGTGTCCTCCAGATGCGGCACGGCTGCCATGAGCCGCCTTGTATAAGCGTGCGCGGGATTGGTGAATACCTCCCTCGCCTCTCCGCTTTCCACGACCTTCCCGCCATTCATGACGATGATCCGATCGGCCATCGCGGCCGCCACCTCGAGATCATGCGTGATCATTATCAGCGCCATTCCCGTTTCCTGCTGCAGATCACGCAACAGTTCAAGGATCTGCGCTTGCACGCTGACATCGAGGGCAGTCGTCGGTTCGTCAGCGATCAGTATGTCCGGTTTTAGCGCGATCGCCATCGCGATCATAACTCTCTGGCGCTGACCGCCGGAAAACTGGTGCGGATAGTAGTCTATACGGTCTTTCGCGTCCGGTATGCCGACGCGTTCGAGCAATCGGATAACCTCATCGCGGACTGTGGTTGTCTGGGCCTCCCCGTGGGCCTCGAACACTTCAGCAATCTGTCGTCCCACGGTGAACACGGGATTAAGGTATGCCAAGGGGTCCTGAAAGATCATCGCAATGCGCTGGCCGTTAAGCTTGCGCCTATGCTCGTTGCTAAGACGCGAAATGTCGTTGCCGTCGAACACCAGCGATCCGGCGACGATATCGCCCGGCGGGCAGTCGATGAGCCCCATCACCGTACCGGTGCTGACGCTCTTTCCAGAACCGCTTTCACCAAGGATGACGAGTGTCTCGCCAGGACATACGTTGAACGACACGTTGTCCACGGCTCTCACGGGATCGCCTTCGGACAAGAAATCGACGGTAAGATTGTTGATCGTGAGGATAGGTTTCGAATGGGTCATCGAGGCGCCTTTCGCAGCGACTGCAGGCGCCAGCGTTGGGAGGGATCGGCAACGGTACGAGCCCAGCTCGCCAGTATATTCAACGACAAGGTAGTAAGGAGAATCGCGAGGCCCGGCCAAAAGGCGATCCACCACGCAGTCGAGAGGTAACCGCGGCCATTCGCAACCATCGCTCCCCAAGTGAAGTTCGGCGGCTGGATGCCGAGACCGAGAAAGCTCAATGAAGATTCCGCCAGGATGACGGTGGCGAAGTCGATCGCAGCGATTGTCACCAGTGTCGGCAGCACTAGCGGCGCAATGTGCCGGAACAGAATGCGACGGCTGCTTGCACCCATCGAAAGTGCTGCACTGACAAACATGCGCTCGCGCAGTTCCAGCACTTCAGCTCGTGCCGTTCGGATGAAGACCGGCATGCGAGTGATGGCGAGAACGATCACCAAATTCGTCATGCTGGGACCAAGCGTATAAAGCACGATCAGTGCCAGCAGCAGCGATGGAAAGCTCATGATGACATCGGCAAGACGCAGGATAACGTGGCTGTACCAACGTTCCGAATAACCTGCGACCAATCCAAGAGCGCCACCCACAAACATGGAGCAGCACACAGCGGCCGCCGCTATGGCGAGAGTCGTCTGGGCACCCACGATGAGCCTCGCAAGTATCGGCCGACCGAGGGTATCCGCGCCTAGAATATAGATGAATCCCTGATCGAGAGAAAAGGGCGCGAGGTTGCGTTGTCTGAGTCCAAGCTTGCCAGCCATATCACCGACCAGCAGCGGGCCGAACAGCAAGCAGACAACAAGGATGAACAAGAAGATCGCCGCACAAAAAGCCAGCTTGTCGCGCGTCAGATAGATCGCGAGCTGGTGCAGGTTCCCGGGCGACTTTGTAGAAACGATTGTCGTATCGGTCATGGTCGTCCTCCCTCAGTAGCGGATGCGTGGATCGAGTGCGACATAAAGAAGGTCGATCGCGATGTTGACGACGAAGATGGCGATCGCTGTGACGAGGATCGTCGACTGAACTACCGCAAAGTCGCGCTGGATAATCGAATCGATCATGAGCTTGCCGATGCCAGGCCATCCGAAGATCGTTTCAACCACGACTGCACCGTTGACCAGACCTGTCATAAGGTCACCCGCGACGGTGATGACTGGCAGGAGCGAATTGCGAAGCGCATGACCGAAGATGATCTTACGCCGCTTCATGCCTTTGGCATGCGCAGTCTTGATGTAAGGTGAGGCAAGTGCCGAAATCATTGTGCCGCGTACGACCTGTACGAGAAGGCCGAATGGACGCAGCATCAACACTGCAATTGGCATGATCCAGTGAAGGGCCGTTCCAGTTCCTGACGTTGGAAAGAGACCAAGTCCAACAGAGAAAACAAGGATGCCGACGATTGCGATCCAGAAATCAGGTGTGCTCGCACCCGCCAGCGACACGACTCCGGCTATACGGTCGAAAAGGCTTCCGGGACGTGCGGCCGCCATCGCTCCGATAAAAATAGCCAGGCCTGTCGAAAGCGTCATTGCGATGAGGGCGAGTTGCAGCGTTGCGGGAAAGGCCTCAAGCGCCACTTCAAGCGCGGAGCGGTTCTGGCGCATAGACTGACCAAAATCCAGTGACAAGAGATTGCTCAGGTACTGGAGGAACTGCAAATAGAGAGGCTGGTCGAGACCATTCAACTTTGCGAACGCCTGGCGAGCTTCGAGGCTGGAGTCGAGAGGCAGGTAGAGGGCTGAAGGATCGCCCGTAAGCCGCGTGAGGAAAAAGACGAGCGTCAGCAGACCGATCACCGAAATGACGCTGTGATAAGCTCGCCGCCCTATATAAGCGAACATCGCGCATACCCCTGATTTTACTGGATGGAGTGCGAGCGCCAGACACCGTGGTCAGGCGCTCGATCGACTGGCGTGACCCGTCAGTTCTTCAGGCCGATATTGGCAAGGGGGATCTCGCTGTTGGTCGAGATATCCGGCTTCCAGTCGAGACGCTTACCGACGCGGGTGTAACCGATCATGTGGAACATCGGGATATCAAGCACGAGTTCGTTATGCGCTTTGTTAAAGATCGCCTTGAACTTCGTCGTACGGTCGTCGCCAGTTGCCGCCAGTGCGTCGGCGATCTCGGCGTCGAGCGCGGCATCCTTGACTGTCGAGTAGCTGCCTGCCGAGGTGTAGAAGATCGGGATCGTGAAGGCAGCATCGCCCTTGTTGTTGTCATGCATCATCTGCAGAAGGTTAGGTCCGCGTCCTTCCGGGAACGGCTTTTGCAAATAGCGCAGCCAGTCATTCACATCGAGCATGGTAAGCTTGACGTTGAGGCCGGCTTCCTGCCACATCGCCGCCATGGCTTCCATAGCCTCCGAGCCGTTCGGATAAATGCCATTGCGGCCGATGAGCTCTATTTCGGTCTCAACCGGCACGCCTGCTGCCTTTGCCTCGGCTACGAGCGCGGAGGCCTGCGCCGCGTCGTAAGTCCATGGAGCAAGCTTGTCGTCATGACCATTAATGCCGGTCACCGACATTTGAGAGGCGCGCTTGATGTCGTCTCCGAAGAGCTGCGCAAGTCCATCCCAGTCGATGGCAAGGTTCAACGCTTTGCGGACACGAACGTCATCGAGTGGCGCAAAGCCGGTGTCGATGCGCAATGCAGTGGTTTCCGAGTTCAGATAGGCGAAATCAGTCTCCGGCGTGGTCGCATCCTGAATGGCGATCGAAGGCGTCAGGTCCGCTTCTCCAGTGTCTACCATCGCAGCTCGGATCGATGATTCCTGACGCCACACGTAGCTTGCCTTGGTAAACGCGGGCTTCTTGCCCCAATAGCCGTCGAACGCGTCAAGAACCACCGTTTGGGGTGAGAAGCTGGCCAGCTTGAATGGCCCGGTACCGACAGGATCATTGACCGCTTTGTCAGCCGGTGTTTTCGGCGAGACAACCATGACGACACTGAGCAGTGTCGGTAGGATCGGCTGCGGCTTGTCTGACTTGACCTCTATCGTCAGTTCGTCGGTTGCCGTGACGGTAAGCTTGGAATCGCCGAATTTTGCAATGTTGCTGCAAGTCACCTTGCCGCCGGTCATGCGTTCGATAGAGTATTTTACCGCTGCTGCATTGAACGCTTCACCGTCCTGAAACTTCACACCTTCACGCAGCTTGAAGCGCCAGGTGTTTGGATCGATCTGGCTCCACTCGGTCGCAAGTGCAGGAGTGGCTTGGCCGGTTGCCGCGTCTATAACAGTCAGCGGCTCTACAACGTTGCGGCTCAGAATTTGGCCGACATTGGTTATGATCGTGCCACAAGGCTCGAGATTTGCAGGCTGCTCAGGCAGCACGATCTTGATCTCGTTTGTGGTCTGAGCTCCGGCTTGGCCGGCCAGGACGGCGACGGCTACGGCGCTTGCCAGCATCAAATTGTATCTCATTGTCATTGCACTCCTCCCAAGTGAATAGTGACCATTCGATATGAATGCCCTTTAGGCGTGCGAACCATTATCGTTCTCAGGCCGACACGGCCTCGATAAGTTCTCTGAGAATTTCCTTTTCATCTCCAGTCAGATCGACCAATGGCGGCCGGACCGGGCCCGGCGTGTATCCAACCAGATCCACGCCCGCTTTTATGATGGAAACCGGATATCCAGCTTTCCGATCTCGCAACTCCGCGAATGGGAAAAAGAATGTGTGAAGTATGCTCTCCATCGTCGCGCTGTCGTTGCTGCGCATCGCATTGTAGAAACGAATAGCAAGTTGCGGGACGAAATTGAAAACTGCCGACGAGTACGTCGTCACACCGACGCCGTTGAAGCCCTCGGCGAAGAGTTCATGTGTCGGCATTCCGCCGATGTAGCAAAGTCGATCGCCGAGCTTTGCTGTGACATGGCGAACCAGGTCGACCCTGCCTGTTCCGTCCTTGAAACCGATGAGGTTTGGGCAAGCGTCCGCAAGCCTGGCAACCGTATCGGCGTTCGCCACGGAGTTTGCACGATTGTAAAGGATGACGCCGAGGTCCGTAGAGTCGCAGACGGCTTTCACATGGGCGAAGATGCCGTCCTGTGGAGCTTCGGTCAGATAATGGGGCAGCAGCAAAAGGCCGTCTGCGCCAACCTTTTCCACGATGCGCGCCGTCTCTACTGAGAGAGCAGTACCATAGCCGCAACCCGCGATAATTGGCACATCTCCTGAAACATCCTTGGCGGCTTCCGTAACGAGACCGACTTCTTGCGGAGTAAGAGAGAAGAATTCTCCTGTACCGCCAGCGGAGAAGAGAGCGGCTGCGCCAAAGCCAGACAACCATTCAACGTGACGCCGGTAGCTATCGAGGTTGAGCTTGTAGTCCGGATCGAAATGCGTAACGGGGAACGACAAAAGGCCAGAACCCACGCGGGCTTTCAGTTCATCAGGCGACAACAGACTTCCTCCTAGTAATCTACCGAGAGAAAGTCATATGACAACTAAAAATACAAGTCAACGCGTGTTGTCATATGTCCTTAGGGCGGCGAGCAGCTAATGCTCGATAGCGCTTTATGCCGGTCACGAGATGTTTTCGCATTGCGTCGCGAGCGAGCTCAGGATCGCGTGCTGCGATTGCGTCGGCAATACTCCTATGCTCTTCCCATATAGATTCGTCACGGCTGGGCAGAGGATCCAACCCACCCATGACCTTCCGAAACTTCACGCGTGGGATCATTCGGCGCCCGACATGCTCCAAAAACGTGCGAAAGCGCGCGTTGTTCGTGGCGCTGGCAACCGCGACATGGAATGCGAAGTCAGCCTCGTCCGTCGGCATGGAA
This sequence comes from Neorhizobium sp. DAR64860/K0K1, assembly GCF_050500205.1. Classification (NCBI taxonomy): domain Bacteria; kingdom Pseudomonadati; phylum Pseudomonadota; class Alphaproteobacteria; order Hyphomicrobiales; family Rhizobiaceae; genus Neorhizobium; species Neorhizobium sp. DAR64860/K0K1. The sequence continues at coordinate 59,245 of NZ_CP191460.1, forward strand.
CTGGCCACAAGAGCGCCAAATCGCTCGACCTGGCTATGTATTTCTGCCTCCTGGGCAGGCGAACTGCGTGATGCAGCAAGGCCTGCGGCTTCTACCTCAATTCCGATCCGTAATTCGAGTTCCTCGATTATGTCTGAAATCCTGTCGGTTTCTCCAGTAAAGAGACCCGCGATCGTGTCCACCTGTGAAAGGCCAGTGACGTAAACTCCCGACCCTTGTCGCGACTCCACAAGCCCGTCTGCCCGCAGTTCGGCGAGCGCCTCTCGTATAACCGTTCGGCTATGTCCGAACCTGGCGATCAGCGCCGCCTCCGTAGGCAGTTTGTCGCCGATTGCAAAGTATCCGTCGTCTATCTGAACTCTGATTGCATCGACGACGCCCGATGAAAGAGATCGGCGTATTCCTTGTTTTTGGACCCAGCCCATATCGATCCTTCGCATTAAACCAGCGGCTAGACAAATAGCACAGGTCCACCCTGAGGACGACTTGTTCTTATTTGTCATATCAGCTGAAGCGTATTTTTCGATAACTGGACTATCACAACATCTCGGCCAAGATGTCATGCCTCGGCGACCAGCTCGATCTAGAATGCTGTGGAGCGTTCCCATCTGCAAGATCGAGTAGGCGGGCGTCGAGAAGATGGCAAGGGCGCAAGGCGCTGCTTCCTCATCGCACCTGATATCGCATTCGCGCCTTCATATTGGATCTTCGATACGTCGCGAAAGAGCCGGTGCTAGTGACGAGCTCCTCTTCTGCGTGACGCGGAGTTCGAAACAGATGATAACGCAAGTATCCTATGATTGGTCGACGACAAGCAGCGACTGGATATCACTGCTCGTAAGCTTAGGGATAGGCCGTCGAGCCATCCGGTTTTTGTGTGATCTTGCGCTGCCAGTGGACGTAGTCGTCGGTTCGCAGAGCCTTTTCGTCGATCTCAATCCCCCATCCGGGACGGTCGGGGCGAAGCTCCATATGGCCATCGACTGGCATGTATGGATCAAGCGCCCACGGCGCGTAGACATGTGGCTTGAATTCGAGGATCTGAAAATTCGGCTGGGCGGCGCAGAAATGGATGTTGACGGCGGTTGCTAGCGGACCCATTGGGTTGTGGGGGGCGACCGTCACATAGTGCGCCTCCGCAAGCGTTGCGATGCGCCGCATTTCCGACATACCACCGACAACGCAGATGTCCGGTTGAATGATGTCAGCGCCCTGAGCCGACAAAAGCGATAGGAATTCAAAGCGGTTGTATAGAGACTCGCCCGTGGCGAGCGGAACGTTCACCTTCGATTTCAATTCCCGCCATGCCGGGATGTGCTCGGGGCGAATAGGTTCTTCGTAGAAAAGCGGGTCGTTCGGGGCAATCGCGGCCGCCAGTTGAACCGCCTTGTAGGGTTCAAAGATCTTGGCATGCGCGTCGAAGGCAAATTCGAAATGCGAAGGCGTGATTTCGCGGATTCGCCCGAACCAGTCGCCGGTTTCCTTGACCAGTTCCCCCCAGCGCCCGGTGTGCAGATCGCGCCGGTACGGGCTGAGCTTGAACGCCGTGTAACCGTAATCCTCGTTGAGCTTGAGCGTCTGGTCAAGCGCATACTCGGCATCCGGCGCCGTGTAGATTCCGCAATAGACGCGGACGCGGTCACGGACGCTGCCGCCCAGCAGCATGTAGACCGGCAGACCAGCAACCTTGCCGGCGATATCCCACAATGCGTGATCGATGGCGGAAATCGCGGCAAGGCCTAGGGCTCCGGGAGGAAATCGGCATTGCTGGTTGAGTTTGAGGACGAGATATTCGACCCGGCGCGGATCCTCGCCTTCGATCTGGTGAAACAGGTAGTCGAGAAGCGGCGGCAGCGACCAGTCCGGGCCGTGATTGTAGCATTCGCCCCAGCCGCTGATGCCTTCGCTGGTCTCGATCTTGAGCAGCAGGCGGGGACGCTCGTCCACGCGCTGCATGTATGTCTTGATGCCGGTGATATGCACTGCTGATCCTCCCTTAGGCAGCTTTTGCGGAGCGAATGCTGTCCACAACCTCACCAAGGATTTTGCGCTCGGACGCGTTCAACTCGACCACACCCGGTATCCGCACGGGCCCGACATCCGTTCCAAGCATGCCGAGCGCTTCCTTGACGACGGTGACGTTGGCGCCGTTGTTGTATTTTGTGCGAAGCGACTCGAATGGGGCAATTCCATCGATCAGGCTGCGCGCCGTAGCATAATCGCCGGACTCGAGCGCCTTGTGGATGGCGTGCGAGCGCTCGGGGAAGACGTTGACGAGGCCCGAGGTGAAGCCGCGTGCGCCCATGGCGTAAAATGCCGGCGCCCAGCCTTCCGCCAGTCCGCAGACCCAAATTGCCGGGGCATCATGGGTGGTGCGGATAACCTCGGCCAACAGCATCAGATTGGGGGAGGCGAACTTGATGCCAGCAATGTTGGGGTGCAGCGCCAGTCGGCGGAAATCGTCTACAGAGAAACCGTCGCTGCGCACGTAGGCGATAACTGGGACCGTGCAGAAATCTGCCAGATCGAGAAAATAGGCTGCCTGGAAGGCCGGTCCTGCGAAAGGGTCCATGGGATGATGCCCCATGATCGCGTCGGCGCCCTCGGCGATAGCGTCGCGCGCCAGCGCCTTCGCATCGGTTAGCGACCGGCCAACGGCCGCACTTACGAGTGCCATGCCGTCTGCAGCCTTGATCGTCGTACCGTGCACGAGACGGATCTCATCCATCGTCAGCGTGAAAAACTCGCCGGTATTGCCGGCCGCCATGAGATTGTGGACCTTTGCCGCGGCAAGTCCCTTAATCAGCCGATCGAGCTTCTCAACATCAATCGATCCGTCGCTTCCGTATGGCGTCACTGGAACGCCTGAGATCCCGGAAAGGGCACGTCTTACGGCCTGTAGTTTGTCAGTCACGCTCACTATCCTTCTGATTTCCGAATACGATCGACAGGTAGGTTTCGCCCGAACGTACGACGTGGTCGCGCATAGAGCGCTCCGCCATGTCCGCATCTCCGGCAACGATCGCGTCGGCGATGGCCACATGCTCCTCAAGCGCTTTCTGGCGCTCCGCCGGATCGAGGTGAATAACGCGACGGATGCTGGCGTCGTAAAATTGCTGACGTTCGATCAACTTAGCCAGATAGCTGCACCGCGAGCTTCTATGGATGAGATCGTGGAAGGCTTCATTGAGCGCAATCAGACTATCGGCGTCACCCGAAGTGGTTGCCTCGCGCATCAGGTTGGCGGTTGCCACCAGTTCCGAACCATCCTTCCTGTCGATCCGCTTCGCAGCCAGACGGGCGATCATCGATTCCAGCGCAGCGCGCGCAAGGATCATCTCCTCCGCCCAGCTGCTCGCAAACCGGATGATCACACCGCGCCGCGGCAGGGCCTCGACCAGCCCTTCCGTTTCCAGCTGACGAAGGGCTTCCTTGATCGGCGTCGTGCTTACGCCGAACTGCTCGGCGAGGCTGCGCTCGTTAACTTTTTCGCCGGTAGCGAAATGCCCTGACAGGATGGCTGCACGCATCGTCCGATGAACATGATCCCGCACGGTCACATTAAAGCTTGCGTCAATTTTCTCAAATCCAGCTCCACTCGCTGGCGTGCCCAAGCTGCTGATCATTTTCCAAATTCCGTTGACGCGCTGTCGTTAATATGAGATCTGGTATATCAGATTTGTTATTCCTGTCGATAGCAAATTTTGGACAACCAGGTTGAGGAGCCTTGGGAGAAGAACATGCCGAAGCTAAATTTCGTTGCCATCGCGAGTGCTGCGGTCCTCGCATGCAGCTCCGCCCCCGTATTCGCAAAAACACCGCCGGATCAATTGGTCATCGCCATCATGATGACGACGATGCGCGGCCTCGATCCTCACGAGATCAACCAGCTCGAAGCAGCCGAGGTCGTCGCTAATCTTTACGATCGGCTTATCGAGCTGCCTGCCGATAATGTCACAGTGCCAAAACCCTCACTTGCCGAGAGCTGGATGGTGTCTGAGGATGGGAGGACATTCACTTTCAAAATCCGTCAAGGCGTGAGGTTTCATTCTGGCAATCCCCTCACTGCAAAGGACGTGGAGTGGTCTCTGCACCGGCTTGTAAATCTCGGGCTCGCACCTTCTACCGACCTTCGCCAATGGGGGTTCTCGGCCAAAAATGTCGATACTCTGATCCGAGCGACGGATGATCATACACTTGTACTGCAGACACCCGAAGTCTGGAACCCGAACCTCATTCTCTACTCCCTGGCCAGCTTCTCGACGTCGATCGTTGACAGCGCCTTTCTGGCGAGCCGGGAGAAAAACGGCGACTGGGCGCGCAATTATCTTCAGACCAGAGACGCGGGATCCGGGCCGTATTCCCTGACGACCTGGCGCTCCAATCAGCTTCTGATCGCCGATGCAGTCCCGGAATACTGGAAGGGCGTGCCCGCGATGCGGCGCGTGTTCATGAGCCATATTCCGGAATCGTCGGCCCAGCGGCTGCAGATCGATGCCGGCGACGTTGACGTCGCGACGCGGTTGTCTTCAACGGACCTTTTAGGGCTCGAGGCCGATGGCAAGGTCTCCGTCCAGAAGGTACCCGGTTTCGGCTTCTACTATCTAGCACTGAACCAAAAAGATGAAATCCTCTCAAAGCCCAAAGTTCGCGAGGCTTTCCGCTATCTTATCGACTACGACGGGCTCAGCAGCACCGTGATGAAATATTACGGCACCAAACAGCAGTCGATCATTCCGGCTGGCCTCCCGGGCGCACGGAGCGACAACCCGTACAAGTTAGACATCGACAAAGCGAAACAGCTAATTGCTGAAGCGGGTTATCCTGATGGATTTTCGAAAGTCTATTTCGCACAACCCGGCACCCCGGAATCAGAAGTCGGCATCTCGTTGCAAAACAATGCCGCCAAGGCCGGCATTAAACTCGATTTGCAGATCGGCGACCAGATCGGCAAGTTCCGCTCCCGTCAGTTCGAGCTGTTCTCTTCACGTACTGGTGATCGCCTTCCAGATCCGCATGCAGTTCTTCAGTCATATGCCACGAACGCCGACAATTCCGATGCAGCTAAGCTTGCCGGGCTGGTTGCCTGGCGCACGGCCTGGGATGTCCCCAAGGATATACAGGATTTGGTGATGGCGGCCGCTCACGAGATCGATCCGGAGAAACGCGAGGAACTGTATGGACGGATCAACGAAGCCTATATGCGCGCCTCGCCCGCTCTGGTCACGTCGTTCCAGCGTACCGATCCCAAAGCCGTCCGCACGGAAGTGAAAGGCTATGTTGGGCATCCGACTTGGCTGACACGCTGGGACACCGTTTCAAAAAGCGAATGACGTGCGAACCAAGGATAGTGCCATGAGTATTTCCCAAACCGCAGCCCCTCCCGTTCCAAGCCATTCGTTTCTCAAGGCAGCACGGAAAGTCGCCGCCTCGGCGGTCGTGATCATGACGACAATGCTCGGTCTGCTGGTCATCACATTCGTCGTCGGACGCATGGTCCCTGCCGATCCTGTCATCGCCGCGATCGGCGATCAGGCGGACCAAGCGACATATGACCGCGTCTACAAGGAGATGGGCCTAGACCGGTCAATCTACGTGCAGTTCGCAAATTACCTCGGCAATGCCGTGCAGCTTGATTTCGGTCAGTCGAATATCACTAAGCAGCCCGTGGTCAACGATCTTGCGCGGGTGTTTCCCGCCACGCTGGAACTGGCGACCCTTGCGACACTGATCGGCGCCGGTCTCGGCGTCCCCCTCGGCGTGATCGCCGCGGTCCGCAAGGGTACGTGGGTGGACCATATCGCCCGTGTCGTCGGCCTGCTCGGATACTCGACGCCGATCTTCTGGCTCGGCACGATTGTCATCCTGCTGTTTTACGCGCACCTCGGCGTGATCCCGCCCGGCGGCCGGATCTATGTCTACAACGAGGGGATCGTCGAAGCGCGGACAAATTCCGTGCTCGTCGACAGCCTGCTGGGCGGACACTGGGATGTCTTCTGGAGTGCGTTGCACCACCTTATCGCGCCGGCTCTGATCCTCGGGTATGCGGCAATGGCCTATCTCAGCCGCATGACACGCAGCTTCATGCTGGAACAGCTTCACCAGGAATACATCCTCACCGCCCGCGCCAAAGGCCTTGGCAAACGACCGATCATCTGGCGGCACGCGTTCCGCAACATCCGGGTACAGCTCCTTACCGTCGTTGCCCTCGCCTATTGCGGCCTGCTCGACGGCACCGTGCTGATTGAGACAGTGTTCGCATGGCCAGGGCTTGGACAATACCTCACCTCCGCCCTGTTCTTCGCTGACATGAATGCGGTGCTCGGAAGTGTTTTCCTGATCGGTTTGATCTCGATTGCCATCAACTTCCTGTCCGACATCGCCTATCGCTTTATTGATCCGAGGACCCGGTGATCCCATGACAAAATCAGGCACGTTCTCAGACATTCACACCTGGCTGATCAGTGAGGAATTCACTTCCACGCGCCAGGCACGCTTGCACAGCATCTATATCGCTTGGCTCAGCCTGGTCGCCAATCCGCTTGCTCTGGCAGGTTTCGTTGTCATAGTCTTCCTGGTCGTCATGGCGTCCCTGGCGCCTGTCATCCCGCTTCAGGATCCCATCGCCCAGGACTTCATGAAGGCACTGCAGTCTCCGTCTGCCGCGCACTGGTTTGGCACCGACGAATTCGGGCGCGATGTTTTCGCGCGGCTGGTTTATGGCGGTCGTACGACGCTTTACATCGCCATTCTCGTCACCATCATTGTCGGCCCGATCGGCTTCGTGATCGGTGCGACTGCTGGTTATCTCGGCGGTTGGGTCGATGTCGTTTTGATGCGCATCACCGACATCTTCCTGTCGTTCCCAAGTCTTGTCCTCGCGTTGGCATTCTCCGCAGCACTGGGACCTGGTATTGAGAATGCAGTGATCGCCATTGCATTGACGGTGTGGCCGCCGATCGCCCGTCTTACCCGCGCCGAAACACTGACAATTCGCCAAGCGGACTTCGTCGTTGCGGCAGAACTGCAGGGCGCTGGTATGGGCCGCATCCTGCTGCGTCATATCGTGCCGCTCTGCGCACCGTCGGTGATCGTACGCCTGACGCTCAACATGTCGAGCATCATCCTCACCGCCGCCGGCCTCGGCTTTCTCGGGCTCGGCGCGCAGCCACCGCTGCCAGAATGGGGCTCGATGGCTGCATCCGGCCGGCAGTACCTGCTGGATGCCTGGTGGCTAACGACTGTTCCGGGGATCGCCATCCTCGTCGTCAGCCTTGCCTTCAACCTGCTCGGTGACGGGCTGCGTGACATCATGGATCCCCGCAATGCATGAATCGAAAGACACCATCCTGACGGTCGACAACATGTCGGTCGAATTTCCATCGCTGTCAGGTGCAGTCCGAGCTGTACAGCATGTCTCTTTCACCGTTGGTCGCGAGAAGATCGGCATCATCGGAGAATCCGGATCAGGCAAGAGCACGACCGGGCGCGCCATCATGCGACTGCAGCCACCGAATGCCGCGGTCAAGGCGGATCGGATGCGATTTGAAGACATCGATCTGCTCAGCGCCACGGAAGAGGAGATGCAGTCGATACGCGGTCGACGCATCGCCATGATCCTTCAGGATCCTAAATATTCACTCAATCCGGTCATGAGCATCGGCGAGCAGATATCCGAAACGGTGATCCTGCATGAGCGAGCCTCTAAGAAGGAAGCCCGCGACCGCACTCTCACCATGCTGGAAAGAGTGCAGATACGCGATCCGCAGCGTGTGTTCGATCTCTACCCGCACGAAGTCTCTGGCGGAATGGGACAGCGCATTATGATCTCCATGATGCTGATCGCCTCCCCCTCGCTGATCATCGCGGATGAGCCGACTTCGGCGCTGGACGTCACTGTCCGCCAGCAGGTGCTTTCGATCCTTGATGAACTCGTGACGGAGAGAAACATAGGTCTGATTTTCATTTCGCATGACCTCAATCTCGTTCGCAGTTTCTGCGACAGGGTCATCATCATGTATGCGGGTCGCGTTGTGGAAACGATCGCCGCCGCGGACCTTCATCAGGCCACGCACCCTTATACGCGCGGTCTTCTCAACGCCCTGCCGAGTCTTGACCATCCCCGCGACAGGCTGGAAGTGCTTCGTCGCGACCCCGCCTGGCTGGAGAACTGATATGCCCATGATCAAGATCGATCACCTCGCCGTTTCCTATGGCAGCGGTGAAACCTTCGTACAGGTCGTCCAGGACGTTTCCTTCGAGGTCGCGAAAGGCGAGGCTTTTGGACTGGTCGGCGAGAGCGGCTGCGGGAAATCCACGGTGCTTGGTGCGCTCGCCGGGCGCAACAAGCAATGGACGGGGACCCTTCAAATCGATGGCGAAACGATCACACAGAAGCGTAGCCGTGGGCAGCTTGCCAAACAACAACTGGTTTTCCAGGATCCATTCGGTTCGATCCACCCACGACACACGATCGGTCGCACCTTGCTCGAGCCGCTGGAAATCCATGGCAAGGACCAGCGCCACGAACGCATCGAGAAAGTCCTGACTGATGTCGGCCTGCCGCTTAACTTCCGCTATCGTTATCCGCACCAGCTATCAGGAGGGCAACGTCAGCGCGTCGCGATTGCCCGCGCCTTGATCCTCGAGCCTCGGATCCTGCTTCTCGACGAGCCGACCTCCGCGCTCGACGTCTCGATCCAGGCGGAAATCCTCAACTTGCTCAAGGATCTGAGGGAGCGTGAAAACCTCACCTATATCCTGGTCAGCCACGACCTCGCAGTCGTCGCACATCTGTGCGACCGGGTTGCGGTGATGCAAAGCGGCGGTTTTGTCGAGATCGCTACAAGGCAGCAGTTGCTAGAAAATACGGTGCAGCACGCTTACACCCGCACGCTTATGGATGGCAGCCGTGGCTATGTCGCCCGACCCAGAAAGCGAGACATCGCTACCGGTTTCTCCGCTGGCCCCGTTGGCGTGACCGGCGTCACCGCCTGATTGTCACGAGCCCCGAATACAGCATGACCTAGTGGAGTGAGACCGTGATCCAGAACCCCATTCTTCCCGGCTTCCATCCGGATCCGTCCATCTGCCGAGTCGGAGACGACTATTACATCGCTGTCTCGACATTCGAATGGTATCCCGGCGTCCAGATCTTTCATTCCCGGGATTTGCGGGACTGCCGCCTTGTGAAAAGACCGCTCGACCGAGCCGAGCAGCTGGAACTCCGTGGTACACCGGATTCCTGTGGAGTCTGGGCGCCGTGCCTGACCCACGCCGAAGGCCGTTTCTGGTTGATCTACACAGACGTCAAGCGCAAGAGAGGCTCGTTCAAGGACTGCCATAACTATTTGGTGACGTCGGATACCATCGACGGTCCATGGTCTGCCCCCACCTATCTGAATTCCTCCGGCTTCGACCCCTCACTGTTCCATGACGACGATGGCCGCAAATGGCTGTTGAACCTGACCTGGGATTACCGGGCGCGCCCGTCGAGGTTCGGCGGCATCGTCCTGCAGGAATACAACCATGACCAGGTTGGGCTGATCGGTCCGATCACCAATATATTCGCCGGCTCGCCACATGGCCTTGCCGAAGGCCCACACTTGTACCGGCGCGACGGGTGGTACCATCTTCTGGTCGCCGAAGGCGGCACCGGTATGCGGCATGCCGTGACGATGGCGCGCTCGACGGACATTTTCGGTCCTTATGTGCTTCACCCGGCCACCCATGTCGTCACCAGCCGGTTTCATCCGGACGCCAACCTCCAGCGGGCGGGTCACGGCGATCTGGTGGAAACACCGGACGGCGAAATTTATCTCGTTCATCTTTGCAGCCGCCGGCTTCCCGGTATCGGCCGTTCGGTGCTGGGGCGGGAGACCGCGATACAGAAATGCGCATGGGGTGACGATGGCTGGTTGCGGCTACAAGGCGAGCCCTTCGTTCCGCAGGAAACAGTTTCGATGCCCGGCGGCGCGCAGCAAATTTCGTTGTCCGAGACGGAACGTTACACGTTCGATCCACAGACCGGCCTTGCTGACCCGTTCCAGTGGTTGCGAACCCCTAATCCTGACAGGCTGTTTTCTCTTGCGGCGCGACCGGGCCATCTACGGCTGATCGGGCGGGAATCCGTCGGGTCTTGGTATGAGCAGTCGCTTGTTGCGCGGCGACAAACGCATTTCGATTACGATGCCGAAACTGAAGTTGATGCCGATCCGGAAAGCTACCACCAGATGGCAGGGCTGATCACCTACTACAATAGTTTCGCCTACTACTACCTTTGCCTGACCCATGACGAAAAAGTGGGGCGGTCGCTTCAGCTCCTTTATTGCGATGGCGCGTGGCCCGAAGGCAAAACGACGCTCGCTCTGGAGGACGCTGTTGCCGTGCCCCCCGGGCCTGTGAAAATGAGGATCGAAGTCAGGGGAGCCGTTGCACGGTTCCTTTACTGGGAAGATGATGCTTGGCTGCGGATTGGACCAGTGCTCGATCATTCCGCGCTCTCCGACGAAAGCGGCGAAGGGGAACACGCCAATTTCACCGGTGCGTTTGTTGGAATGTCGGCTAATGACACCAGCGGACAAGCTATGTGCGCAGATTTCTCATATTTCACATATTCGTCTGGCTGTTATACGCTTTGAACGAGACGAACCGCTACCTCGCAGGTGACTGGCTAAACCTTCGTTGCAGAAGACGCCGCGTACTCGTACGCCGGACCCCTTCGCACGGACCTACGGATCGAATAGTCTACTGATGGAAATAGTGATTTTGCTTACGATACCCGTCGACCTGCTGTCAGAACACCCGTCCCTCTATGGCCTTGCTACCGTGTGTACAAAGCCCTAGACCGTTCGAGGTGCTTGAGGACCGCCGCATCGGCACCGTCGACATCCTTTGCGGCCAGTCGGTCGAGGATCTCCTCATGCTCGACGAGCGTGAATTTCTCCTTGCCGGTCCAGATGAGCATGTCCGTGTAATAGGTCTTCAGCCATGCCAGCATTGCTTCGCTGACGGCAACGAAGATCGGGTTTCCGGTGATCTGAGCAATGCGCGTGTGAAACTGCATATCCGCCGCAATGAACTCCTCCGCGTTTCCGAGGGATCGGCGTTGATGTTGGATGATGTCGCGCAGATCATTTATGTCCTGCGGCCCGATTCGCGCGGCGGCCTCGCGTGCCATGCCGCGCTCGAAGAATATCCGGGTGCTCTTCAGATACTCGAGACTGTCGGATGATCGCTGCAGCATGATCTTGGCAGTGAGGTCGACCTGTCTGAAGATCGATCTGGCGGTCAGTTGCAACACCTTGGCGCGTTCGCCGTGCGAAATGCTAACGAGGCCCATATTAGCAAGCGACTGCATCGCCTCGCGGATTGCTGGGCGTCCCACGCCGAACCGCTCCATTAGCACCCGCTCTGACGGCATTTCGTCACCCGGGTTCAGTTCTCCAAGAGTGATCATTCGTTCCAGTCTGTCGAAAACTTCGTCCGAAAGCTTCCGACGAACAATCTGTTCTTCTGGTTGGTTCATGGCGTCACGCTGGCTCACAACTTTGTTCCTCGTGCCGTTTTAGACAATTTCAACAAGTCCTGCCCGCTGGAAATCAAAGCTCGACACCGAAATTCCTCTTTCCTGCGAATGGAATACTCATTATACCACTTTCGCAGTTGGCGCCAAGCCCTGAGTGGCTGGCGAGAGGAGCAACCGAGTTCAATGACGATCACACTGACATACCGTATCGAGACCCCCGGCAGTCCCGAAGCCATGGCCTCCAAGATCGCCAGCGATCAGTCGACGGGCACCTTCGTACCCTTACCGGGCGAGACGGAGGAGTTGAAGTCAAGGGTCGCTGCCCGCGTCGTCGCGGTCCGCCCGTTGGAAAACGCCGAGACGCCGACCTGGCCGGAGGTCGGAAAAACCCATCCCCCGCTGTCTCGCGCTGATGTGGACATCGAGTTTCCGCTCGATGCGATCGGAACCGATCTTTCGGCGCTGATGACGATTGCGATTGGCGGGGTCTACTCGATCAAGGGCATGACCGGGATCCGCGTCATCGACATGAAGTTGCCTGCGGCTTTCGGTGAAGCGCATCCCGGCCCGCAATTTGGCATTGCCGGCAGCCGTCGCCTTACGGGCGTCCGGGGTCGCCCGATCATCGGAACCATCGTCAAGCCTGCGCTCGGTCTGAGGCCGCACGAAACCGCTGAATTGGTCGACGAACTGGTACAATCCGGCGTCGATTTCATCAAGGACGACGAGAAGCTGATGAGCCCGGCTTATTCATCGCTCGAGCAGCGCGTTGCCGCCATTATGCCCCTGATCCTCGACCACGAGCAGAAAACCGGCACGAAAGTCATGTACGCATTCGGCATCTCGCATGCCGACCCCGACCAGATGATGCGCAATCACGATCTGGTTCTGAAGGCAGGCGGCAACTGCGCGGTCGTCAACATCAACTCGATCGGGCTCGGCGGCATAACGTTTCTGCGCAAGCGATCAGAACTTGTCCTCCACGCGCATCGCAACGGATGGGACATTTTGACACGCGACCCGGGCGCCGGGATGGATTTCAAGGTCTGGCAGCAGTTCTGGCGTCTGATCGGCGTCGACCAGTTCCAGATCAACGGGATCCGCGTCAAATACTGGGAACCGGACGAAAGTTTCGTTGCGTCGTTCGAGGCGCTGAGCACGCCGCTCTTCGACGCCTCCGATTGCCCGCTTCCCGTGGCCGGCTCCGGACAATGGGGCGGGCAGGCAGCCGACACCTATAACCGGACCGGCCGCACCACGGATCTGCTTTATCTCTGCGGCGGCGGTATCGTCAGCCATCCGGGGGGACCTGCCGCAGGTGTCCGGGCGGTACAGCAGGCGTGGCAGGCAGCGGTGTCCAATGTACCGATCGAGATCTATGCCGCAGACCATCCCGAACTTGCCGCTTCGATTGCCAAGTTCTCCGACGGTAAGGGGGCTTGAAGCTCATGTCCCGGCTTCTCCTCAGCTTTTACGGCGACGATTTTACCGGCTCCACCGACGTCATGGAGGCGCTCGCATCGAACGGGATCGCAACCGTGCTGTTCCTGGGCAGGCCCGACGGTGACATGTTGGAGCGGTTTAAGGATTGCCGGGCGCTCGGCATTGCCGGCTCCAGCCGAAGCGAGACGCCGGAATGGATGGAAGCGCATCTTACGCCGGCACTCGCTTGGCTGCAGAACCAACACGCCGAGATCTGCCACTACAAGGTCTGCTCGACCTTCGATTCAAGCCCGACAATTGGCAATATCGGCAAGGCGATAGAGATCGGCAAACGCCTGTTCAACCAGCCCTGTGTTCCGGTCGTGGTCGGCGCCCCCCAGCTCAAACGTTACACCGCCTTCGGGCACCTGTTTGCCGCCTATCAGGGCAAGGTCTACCGGATCGACCGCCATCCCGTGATGAGCCGGCATCCGGTCACGCCGATGGATGAGGCAGACCTTACCTTGCATCTCGGCAAGCAAACCAGCCTTCCGATCCGTCTCGCCGACCTCGCAACACTGACAGCCGCCGGGTCGGATGCGCTTGTCGATGCACAAAGATATGAAGCACCGAGCATCTGCATTCTGGATGTCGAAGGCGACGCAACACAGCTTGCGGCCGGCCGGCAATTGCTGCGGCAGAAAGCGGCGACCGACGGGCTTTTCGTCGCAGGCTCGTCCGGTGTCGAATACGCGGTGATTAACGCATGGAGAAACGAAGGCGTGATCGGCGAAAAGACCGAGTTCCCCTCGCCCGGCCCGGTCGACAGAATTGCGGTCGTATCGGGAAGCGTGTCGCCGACCACCGAGAGGCAGATCCGGACCGCTGCGTCGGAAGGTTTCGATACCGTGGGAGTCGATCCGCTCGCCCTGCTGGGCGAAGAAGGTGACCGTGTCGTTGAATCAGCAGTCGCGCGCGGGATCAGCAGCTTGAGCGCTGGCAGAAGCGTCGTGCTGAATACCGCGCTTGGTCCCTCTGCTGATCGCGGCGGGGAGATCGATCGCGTTCCTGGCGCCCGCCACTGCCTCGGCAGAAGCCTTGGCGTCATCCTCCGCCGGCTGGTCGAACAAGAGGGCCTAAAGCGCGCTGTGATCGCCGGCGGAGATACGTCGAGCCATGCGCTCCTAGAGTTGCGCATCGAAGCGCTGACAACACTCCTGCCCCTTCCCCAAACCCCGGGCTCCCCCCTTTGCACCGCACACGGCAACTACCGCCCAACAAACGGCCTGCAGATCGCGCTCAAGGGCGGCCAAGTCGGGACGGATAGCTACTTTGCACAGATCCGGGATGGGAGAAGCAGCTAGTAATGGCGCCTGGATCAATGCTGATTGACATATGACGAGCCAGAGATGACAGCGCCGCCTCACAGAAACATCATAACATACTCATTGACTCATCATACCAGTTAGCGTAAACCACCTAAAACTAAGGTGGTGAGGAAACATGACTGCAATTGCTCTGTTCGGCGCGGGCGGGAAGATGGGATACCGGCTCGCTAAAAACCTCAAAGGTTCACGTTACGACGTTCGCCACGTGGAAGTGAGCGATGCCGGAAAGGCTAAGCTAGAAAACGAGCTCGGCTTGTCCTGCGTGCCGGCTGACCGCGCGCTTGATGGCGCCGATGTCGTGATCCTGGCAGTGCCAGACACCGCAATCGGCAAGGTTGCAGCATCGATTTCCGATAAGTTAAAGCCCGACACTATGGTAGTGGCGCTCGATGCGGCAGCGCCTTTCGCCGGTCACTTGCCCAAGCGCGACGACCTGATCTATTTCGTCACGCATCCCTGCCACCCGCCGATCTTCAACGACGAGACGGACATGCGAGCGAAAAAGGATCATTTCGGCGGCGTCTTTGCCAAGCAGCACATAGTCTCGGCGCTGATGCAGGGGCCTGATAGTGCCTATGAAGTGGGTGAAGAGATAGCCAAGCTGATTTGGGCGCCGGTCATGCGCTCGCACAGGGTAACTGTCGAGCAGATGGCGATGCTGGAGCCAGGTCTTTCCGAAACGGTCTGCGCCTCGCTTCTGGTCGTCATGCGCCAGGCGATGGACGAATGTGTCGCAAGGGGTGTTCCCGAGGAAGCCGCTCGCGACTTCCTGCTCGGCCACATGAACGTCCTGGGCGCCGTGATCTTCAAGGAGGTTGATGGAGTGTTCTCTGACGCCTGCAACAAGGCGATCGAGTTCGGCATCCCGGCGCTGATGCGCGACGATTGGAAACGGGTGTTCGAGCCTAAGGAAATCGCCGACAGCATTCAGCGTATTACTTGATCCGCCGAGGGCTTTGCCCTTCAACTAGCAGCCCCGAGGGAGACGGGGCTTTTTTAACCGGGAGGAAACCATGAAATTGACACGTAGACTGACTGTGACCGTTTTTGCAGGCTTGCTGACCATGGGCGCAGCGATGCCTGCCTTTTCAGCGGATCTGATCGCCATCATCACACCGGCACATGACAATCCGTTCTTCAAGGCCGAGGCCGTCGGTGCCGAAGCCAAGGCGAAGGAGCTTGGATACGAAGCTTTAGTCATGACCCACGACGACGACGCCAACAAGCAGTCGCAGATGATCGACACGGCGATCGGCCGCGGCGCCAAGGCCATCATTCTCGACAATGCCGGTGCCGATGCAACTGTGGCTGCTCTCAAGAAAGCCAAGGACGCGGGCATTCCGTCGTTCCTGATCGACCGCGAGATCAATGCCACCGGCGTCGCCGTTGCGCAGATCGTCTCCAACAACTACCAGGGCGCCCAGCTCGGTGCCCAGGAATTCGTCAAGCTGATGGGCGAAAAGGGCAATTATGTCGAACTGGTCGGCAAGGAATCCGACACCAATGCCGGCATCCGCTCGCAGGGCTATAACGACGTCATCGGCGACTATCCGGAGCTGAAGAACGTCGCCAAGCAGTCCGCCAACTGGAGCCAGACGGAAGCCTATGCGAAGATGGAGACCATCCTGCAGGCCAACCCTGATATCAAGGGCGTGATCTCCGGCAACGACACCATGGCGATGGGCGCCATCGCCGCGCTGCAGGCCGCCGGCCGCAAGGACGTGATCGTCGTCGGCTTTGACGGTTCGAACGATGTGCGTGACTCGATCAAGGCGGGCGGCATCAAGGCCACCGTTCTGCAGCCTGCCTATGCTCAGGCCCAGATGGCTGTCGAGCAGGCCGATGCCTACATCAAGAACAAGACTGCGCCGAAGGAAGAAAAGCAGCTGATGGACTGCGTGCTCATCAATGCCGACAACGCCTCCAAGCTCGAGACCTTTGCACTGAGCAAATAACCCGGGTTCCAGAACCGGAGAGCGCGCACCCCGCGGGCTCTCCGAATTCTTCCAGCGAAGTGGAGTGCATTCGATGCTGAGGATGAGAGGCGTTGTGATCGTCGCCGTGCTCGCGGCAACGCTGCCTGCGTGCAAGATTATAAAAACGCCGACCGCCGAAGAAAAGGCCGCAGAGGCGGCGAAAACCGCATTCGATCCGGCAGCCAAGGTGGACGCAGTCTGGCAATCACAGGCAGTTACGTTTCTGCAGGGCCGTGCAGCTGAAATCCGTGAGGTCACCGACCTTGCAGCATCACGACCGGACGAAGCCGGCCAGAAGTACGGCAACCCGCGCAAGCAGGCGAGCGCCCCCTGGACCTATGCCGTCAAGTTTACCGGCAAGGTGGTTGCCGCCGACACCCAGTCACGCGCCGCTACCCTCGACGTCGACACCGATGGCGATGGCAAGGCGAACGCCAAGGTTCAGATCGGTCCTGCCATCCGGGGAACGGCGCTGCGCGACGCCCTGGAGTTCGTCAATTTCAATGAATTTAAGAACCAGATCGAATGGGCGCAATTCGGCAAGGCATTCAACGAGAAGATCGCCACCGATTTCCTAGCAAAAGTTCCGCGCGACGGTCTGACGGGCCGGAACATCTCCGTCGTGGGCGCTTTTCCCCTGCCCGCATCAGGACAGTTGCCGCTGATTACGCCGTCCGCGCTGAACCTGGGTCAACCCGAATGACGGCGACCGGCATCGAACACAACCCGGAGGTGATCCTGCGCCTCGACGATGTATCAAAGGTCTATTCCGGCATCGTCGCCGTCAAGCGCGCAAATCTCGAACTGCGGCGCGGCGCGGTCAATGTTCTGGTCGGCGAAAACGGAGCCGGCAAATCGACATTGATGAAGATCATCGCCGGCGTCGAGCGCCCGACGCTGGGCCGTATCATCCTTGACGGCGAGCCGGTGTTCTTCAGCAGTCCCGCCGAAGCCCAGGCCCACGGCATCGGCATGATATTCCAGGAACTCAATCTGTTTTCCAATATGAGCGTTGCCGAGAATATCTTTGCGACGCGCGAAATTACCCGCGGTCTGCGTGGCATCGACCACGCGGAGCAGGTCGCGAAAGCCAACGGCTTTCTCAAGCGGCTCGATGCCGGCATCAGTGCAGAGACCATGGTCGAGGATCTGCCGATCGGTCAGCAGCAACTGGTCGAGATCGCCAAGGCGATGTCCCTCAACGCCCGCATCCTGATCATGGACGAACCGACGTCGGCGCTCTCGGCGGCCGAAGTCGAGATCCTGTTCAAGGTCATCAACGAACTGAAGGCACAGGGCGTTGCCATCGTCTACATCTCGCACCGGCTGGAAGAACTGATGCGGATCGGCGACTACATCACCGTCCTGCGCGACGGCCAGATCACCGGCCAGGCGATGGTCAAGGACATCGACACGAAATGGATCGTGCGTTCAATGATCGGCTCGGACGCGAAGGATTTTGCCCGCGCGGTCGATCCCACCATCGGCGATGAGGCATTCCGGGCCGAAGGCATCAGCCTCGCGCGCCGCACCGGCGGGCTTGCGGTCGATGATGTGACGCTGTCGGTCCGTGCGGGCGAGATACTCGGTATCTACGGACTGATGGGCGCCGGCCGCAGCGAATTTTTCGAATGCGTGATGGGCCGGCATCGGCACGCCACCGGCAAGATCTTTATCAACGGCCGGGAGGTCCGCGAACGCGACACGACGCGGCGTATAAGGCGCGGACTTGCGCTTATCCCGGAAGACCGCCAGCGAGAAGGCCTGGTGCCGGTCTTGTCCATTGCCAGCAACCTTACGCTGGCCAGCCTTCGACGGTTCGTCCGGGTATTTCACGTCGTTGAAAGCGCAGAAAAACGGGCGATCAAGGCGATCATTCAGGATCTGTCAATCAAGGCGCCAAATCCTGACTTCGAAGTCACCTCAATGTCGGGCGGCAACCAGCAGAAAGTGGTGATCGGCAAGGCATTGATGACGTATCCAAAAGTGCTGCTGATGGACGAACCGAGCCGGGGTATCGATGTCGGCGCCAAAGCCGACGTATTTCGAACCATGCGCCGACTGGCCGGCAGCGGCCTTGCGATCCTGTTTTCGACCTCGGATCTCGAGGAGGTCATGGCGCTTTCCGACCGGATCGCGGTGCTGAGCAACGGTAAGCTTGTTGCCGTTTTCGACCGCCATGGGGTCACGGAAGAAGCCATCGTCGCGGCTTCGGCCAAGGGGCATACACAAAAAAGGGACCACGCGTCATGACTGCAGACACCTCCACCGCAATCCCCGCGACGCGATCGAATGGTTCCTGGCTCCTGACCCTGATGAAGCTGAGAACATTCATTGCGCTTTTTACAGTGATCATCTTCTTCTCGATTTTCGCACCGAACTTCACCTCGACGGCCAACATGATCCTGATGTCGAAGCACGTCGCGCTCAACGCCTTCCTGGCGATGGGTATGACGTTCGTGATCATCACCGGCGGCATCGACCTGTCGGTCGGGTCGATCGTGGGCTTGTGCGGCATGGTCGCCGGCGCCCTGATACTCAACGGCGTCGTCCTGCCGATCGGCTACACGATCTACTTCAACATCTACGAGATCGTTATCATCACGGTGCTGGTCGGCCTGTTCATCGGCCTGATCAACGGGTTGCTGATCACCAAGCTCAATGTCGCCCCTTTCATCGCGACCCTCGGAACGCTTTACATCGCTCGCGGCATGGCGCTGCTTTCCTCCGACGGCCAGACATTTCCGAACCTCGTCGGTCGCCCGGAGTTTGCAACGACCGGTTTTGAGTTTTTGGGCGCCGGCCGAATTCTTGGCTTGCCGGTATCGATCTGGATGCTCGTCGTTCTGGCCCTGATTGCCGCATACATCGCGCGTTCGACACCGATCGGGCGGCACATCTTCGCGGTCGGCGGCAACGAGCGCGCGGCCCGCATGTCGGGCATCCGCGTCGATGTGGTCAAAATCTTCGTCTACATGTTCTCTGGCCTCTGCGCAGCCATCGTCGGTCTGATCATCTCTTCGGAGCTGATGGCAGCACATCCGGCTACCGGCGAAAGTTTCGAGCTGAATGCGATCGCGGCTGCGGTTCTGGGCGGCACATCGATGTCCGGCGGTCGCGGCACGATCGGCGGCACCATCATCGGCGCTTTCGTCATCGGCATCCTTTCCGACGGGTTGGTGATGATGGGCGTTTCGTCGTTCTGGCAGATGGTGATCAAGGGTCTTGTGATCATCATCGCCGTCATTGTCGACCAGGCGCAGCGTCGCCTCCAGCAGCGCGTCACACTGATGCAGATGGCAAAGGCAGGTTGAGCATGACGGATCAGCTACGTGGCGCCCTGATCGGCTGCGGCTTCTTCGCAGTCAACCAGATGCATGCCTGGCGGGACGTGACCGGTGCCGATATCGTGGCGATCTGCGACCGCGATCCGGCCCGCCTGGAAATCGTGGGCGACCAGTTCGGCATCGAGCACCGCTACAGCGATGCGGCCGCGCTGTTTGCTGATGGCGGCTTCGATTTCGTCGACATCGCCACGACGGTGCAGAGCCACCGGGTTCTGGTCGAGATGGCCGCTGCGCACGGGATACCCGCCATCTGCCAGAAACCGTTCGCAAAAACTCTCGCCGACGCCAAGGCCATGGTCGAAATTTGCAAGCAGGCCGGTACTCCCCTGATGGTGCACGAAAACTTTCGCTGGCAGACGCCGATCCAGGCTGTGCGCCGGGTGCTTGATTCAGGGACGATCGGCGAGCCCTTCTGGGGCCGGTTTTCATTCCGATCCGGCTACGACGTGTTCTCCGGGCAGCCATATCTGGCTGAAGGGAAACGTTTCATTATCGAGGATCTCGGCATCCACACGCTCGACATCGCCCGCTACATTCTTGGCGATGTCGGCGCTCTTTCGGCGCGCACCCGCCGCGTCAATCCGGCGATCAGGGGCGAGGATGTGGCAACGATCCTGCTGGACCATGAAAACGGCGCCACATCGATCGTCGATGTCAGTTATGCCAGCAAACTCTCGACCGAGCCTTTCCCGGAAACGCTGATCGAACTCGACGGTACCCACGGCAGCCTACGGCTTTCGCAAGGTTATCGAATGGAGGTCACAAGCCCCGGCGGCACCGAAATCTCGGACGTATCTCCGAGCCTTTTACCCTGGGCATCCCGGCCTTGGCACAACATCCAGGAAAGCGTGTTTGCCATCCAGCAGCACTGGACGGATCGGCTCAAGGCCGGCACCGAAACGTCCACGTCGGGCGCCGATAACCTGAAGACCTTCGCCTTGGTGGAAGCCGCCTATGCCAGCGCGGCGAGCGGCCAAACTCTGAACATCGAGGCGCTCCTGCGATGAGTATCGCGCCGGATCATTTCGCGCTTTACGGCACCCATGCCCGTGAGACGCCGCCGGTCCGGCTGACTGCCGGTAAGCTTTCCGTGGATCTCTCAAACGGCAATCTGCGCAGCATCACGTATGACGGCGTGGAGGTGCTTCGCGCCATTTCCTACCTTGTGCGGGATCGCGACTGGGGAACGTACAACCCGGACCTGACGGATCTCGACATCCTGCCGCGGGATGGTGTCTTCACGGTCGCGTACTCCGCTTGCTACGCGGGTCCGGCCGGAACCGAACTGACGGTTCGTGTGTCGATTTCGGGAGACGCTTCAGGCAGTTTGACATTTTCTGCCGATGCATTGTCATCGACCGGTTTCGAGACCAATCGCTGCGGATTTTGCATCCTGCATCCGATCGTGGGTCTGGCAGGATCGCCGGTGACCGTTGCGTATGTCGACGGCCGGTCCGAAGAAACCTGCCTGCCTGATCTGATAGAACCCTGGCAACCCTTCCAGAACATGCGGGCAATCACCCATACGGTCCTGCCCGGCGTCGTGGCCGAATGCAGGATGGATGGTGACACGTTCGAGATGGAGGATCAGCGCAACTGGTCGGATGCGTCCTACAAGACCTATGTTCGCCCCCTGGCGCTGCCTTGGCCTTACACAATCGAGCCATCGCAAACAGTGGCGCAGGCGGTAACGCTCACCGTCAGAGACCATCGCCCTTCCGCATCTGCGCCAGTGAAGAAGTCTTCGGCTGCCAGCGTCGTCATCACCCACGGATCGAAGACAGGCACATTCCCGAAAATCGGCCTGATCATCACCTCCGAAGAGGCAAAATCCACACTGCGGCAGGCGGCCCTTCTGGCACAGGTCGCACCCCAGGAACTGCTCTTTCATTTCGATCCGCTAGCGGGACACAACGCGGACTGCTTTATCGATTTTGCCGCCATTTCCAGGCTGCATACCGGCACGATCACACTTGAAATCGCACTCGCCTGCCAGCGTCCTCTCGCAGACGAAACTGTCGAGATCGCCGAACGGATGCAGTCAGCCGGGTTTCGGCCCGACGCGATCGTCATCTCGCCCGCCGTGGATCGGCAATCGACGCCACCCGGCAGCACCTGGCCGGAATGCCCGCCCCTGGGAGATGTTTATGCGGCGGCGCGCAATGCTTTTCCGGGCATCAGGCTTGGGGGCGGAATGCTGAGCTACTTTACCGAACTGAACCGCAAGCGCGTGCCGGCCGACAATCTCGACTTCATCAGCCACTGCACCAACCCCATCGTCCATGCGGCCGATGATCTGAGCGTAATGCAGACCCTGGAAGCCCTGCCTTTCATCACACGATCCGTGCGCGAGATCTACGGCGACAAGCCCTACCGTATCGGCCCTTCGACGATACCCATGCGCCAAAACCCCTACGGTAGCCGGACGATGGACAATCCGGGCGACAGACGCATCGCCATGGCCAGTACGGATCCCCGTCACAACGGATTTTTTGCGGCGGCGTTTGCCATGGCCTATGCGAGCGGGACCCTCGATGCCGGGCTGGAATGCTTGACCCTCTCGGCGTTGACGGGACCTCTCGGGCTGGTCGCAGGCAGGAACGAGCCGTCACCGGAAGGTGAAGCACGTCCGCTATTGCGCATCGTACACGCGCTTGCCGGATTGGCCGGTCGAACCTGGAAGCAATGCATCTCGTCCGACCCGACGCGCCTTCTATGCTTTGAAGCGCAGGATAGCGAAACGTCGTCAATCTGGTTGATCAACATTACCGCGGAACCGGTAACCGTAGATCTGACGGAATGGGCTGGCAGCGATCACTGTCGGGCAGGAGTGCTGATCCTTGCACCCTTCTCGACCGAGCAGATCGCAAGGGTTTGATTGCAGACAGAATTCAGCATCGTTTCCATAGTTTCGCTGTCAGCGGAGCAGCGGCTAAGGAAGCGTCGGAAAAGTTGGTCTGAGATATAGGATAGGTGGCGTGCGTCTTGAAGGGATCCGAACCGCCGACCCCCAATCTCGTGGGCTATCGCACCGGGTTCCTCATCAAAACTTCGGCTTTAAATTTTACGCGCGGTTTTAGAAGGTTGTCCATTCGGAGCGGATCTATGGGACTGTCGACGGTCCAAGGGCTTTCTGCGCGAGGAGCTGCGTCTCTGCTTCGACCCGAGGAAACTTCCCGACTGCATGGACCATGGACCGTCTGGTCGATGCCAAGCTGAGCTAGCGCCGATCGACCGACTCCGACCAGCCGATCGCTTTCAAGGAGGCGGAGGATGAGAGCATCGCCGGCTGGATAACAAGAAAGTTCGAGGCTTCCAACACCGAGTAGATCGCGGCAAGGGGAAGCACGCCGCGAAGGAAGTCGCAGCGCGCTTAAATCCCGACATCGGTACTATGATGCAGGGCAGCGCCGCTCTTCAAAATTAACCACAGGCTATTAGGATAGCCCGCTGAAACGAAAAGTGTTACGCGTCATTGGCTCGCCGCGGTACGCGGGAAGGTATCATCTAAAAATGTGTCCACTACCTGGATCCGTAGCCGCACAAGCGACGCAATGTCTCTTTTAGGTATCGGTTCGGATCTTACTTTCTCGTTGATCGGATGTTCAAAAGGGCTGGAATGTCCGTTCCCTAACCGGCTCAGAGATCAAGCGTATACCTAGTTGATCAGAAAATCAGCTTCAGAAAAAGTACGACGACAATCAACCCGATAAGAAAGATTGCGCCAACCGTGCCACCGATAAATTTCAACATTCCGATCTCTTTCTTCTGTGACTCCCGCTGACCGTCAGCAAGACGAAATCGGAACGCCCGTATCGGATCTCAGTTCCTGAAAATGTTCCTCCCAGATCGTGTCTTTTGATGCCGCTGTCAGCGTGCTGTCAGGTTCGCCGCCGCTGCGGAGATCGTGCACGACTTAGCGTTGGATCATATGCTACTGTTAGTCTTGCGGTTGCTTCAACAACTGTCGTAGGATGGCCAGATCCCCGACCAGAACTGAAGCCGTTGAACCATCCGTCGACCGTCGGTACTAACCCTTGCTGTTGACCTCCTCACGCCCGGGTGTATGCGTAGCGACGGCCCGTGGAAAGACCTCGCGGGTTGGGAGAGAGTGCGCGCATGAAACTGCTTCTAGTCGAAGACCATCTTTCGCTTGCAGAGATGCTCATGGACCAGTTCAGCCGTGCTGGTTACACGGTCGATGCCGTGCGCACTGGCGACCAAGCTCTGCTCTTGGTCGAGGCGAACGATTACGACGCCATGTTGCTGGACCTGGGGCTGCCCGGACAAGATGGGATGTCTGTTCTGAGGACTGTCCGATCCTCGGGTAGGAAAAGGCTTCCGATCATTGTACTGACCGCGCGCGATGACATCCGCAACCGGATCGATGGACTCGACGCCGGCGCAGACGACTATGTGACGAAACCGTTCGACTGGGGCGAGCTTGAGGCCCGCGTCCGGGCAGTGCTTCGACGTCCATCGGAGCTCGCACCGGAGCTGTTCGAGTTCGGCAACGTGTCGATTGCACCCGCACGCATGGAAGTGCAGGTAGGCGGCCGGCCGCTTGCGCTTGCAAGACGCGAGCTTGCACTCCTCGATGAACTCCTGCGAGCGGCGCCTCGGATCCTGGTGCGGGACAGGCTTGAGGACAGACTCTACACAATGAACGAAGCGGTCACGCCGAATGCGATCGAGGCGATCGCTTCGAGGCTGCGAAAGAGCCTAGCCGCGGCGGATGCTGATATTAGGATCGCCACCGTACGAGGTGTGGGTTACAGGCTAGTCGAAAGTAAGTCCAGTGATGACGTGGACTAGGAGCGTTAGGGGTAGGCTGGTCGCGGTGATGCTGATCGTCTTCGCGCTCGGCATCGGAAACGTCGTCATCTATCTGCTCGACCTTGACCGTGACCTTCGCGAGCACGTCTTCCGGGAGCAGGTCGCGATTATCCTTGCAACAGTTCCTCTTTCGGACGACGGGAGAAACCTCGGTCTTCTGCCGCACCGCTTCTCGCAATCGGACTGGCGCTACTCACTCTACAGAGCCGAAGGCGAACTTGTTGCAACGTCGCCTCCGGGATTGCCGCCCCTACCCTTCGTACCTGCGGGCGGCTCGGATCTCGAATTGAGACAGCCTGTGATGGCCGAAGAAGTGGGGCCCGACCGTGTACTTGTCATGTCACGCAATGACTGGGACGAGTGCGAAGAACTCTGCCAGATCTTTAGAGAGCGCCTCGCCAGTAGCACACTTCTGCTCTCGGGGCTCGCCTGCATCTCCCTTGTCTCTATGTACCTTCTAGCAGGCTGGATGCTTCGAAGCGTTCAACGCGCGGCCGAGCTCGGGAGCTTGATCGGCGTCCGACACCCTGATCGCCGCATTCCCCTGGAAGAGCTGCCTACCGAAATAGTCCCACTCGCAAGGTCTGCAAACGAAGCTATGGACCGACTGGCGACCGCCTATCATGCCGAACGACGCTTCACATCCGATGCAGCACACGAGTTGCGCACGCCGCTTGCAGTGCTTGGTCTGAGGCTGCAGAAGGCACGACAGGAAGGAGCGGTTGAATGGGACGTTCTTGACAGGGACATGCTGCAGATGAAGCGTCTGGTCGATCAGCTTCTTGCACTTGCGCGAGCGGATTCCGAAGCAATGCCTTCAGATACCGGACATTCGCGCCTCTCCCGTGTAATCCGGGAGACCGTCGCCGATATTCTGCCCCTCTATGAGGCGGCCGGCCGGAGCATCCAGGTCGAATTGGAGGACGAAGTCTACTTTAAAACAGGTGCTGAGCCCGCAAGACATGTACTGCGCAATATTCTGGAGAATGCCCTTTACCACGGATCGGGAGCCGTAACGGTAAGATTGCTGCATGGTCCCAGCGGTACTTATGTCGATGTGGCTGATGAGGGCCCGCCACGAGACCCCAACGAGTTCGAAGAAATGTTTCAGCGTTTCCGCAAAGGGCGACAGAGCGAGAGCGGCTCTGGTCTTGGGCTTGCGATCGTCCGTCGGACAATGGAGAATATCGGCGGCAGCGCCTGCATCCTCTCGGCACAAAACTTCACCGTCAGACTAACTTTCCCCCCTGCTTGATCCCATCAGGCACCTGTCAGCTTAGGCTGCTACTCCCGCGGCGCAATCGCTGCTGGAGTTATAATGGAATTTTGGGAAGCAATCGTTCTGGGTATCGTGCAGGGACTGACTGAATTCCTGCCCGTATCCTCAAGCGCTCACCTGCGCCTGCTCGGCGAGCTGTTGCCATCGGGGACCGATCCCGGATCTTCGTTTACAGCGATTACCCAGATCGGAACCGAGCTTGCCGTTCTCAGCTACTTTCGCAACGATCTGTGGCGGATTGCGACCGCGTGGCTTTCGCATATGCTCCGTCGAATGCCGGCGGATGAAAATGCCCGGCTCGGATGGCACATAATCATTGGATCGGTCCCGATCGTCATTCTCGGTTTGCTCTTCCAGTCGGCGATCGAGACAACCTTGCGCAATCTTTATGTGACTGCGTTCATGCTGATAGCCTTCGGCATCGTTCTGGGTGCCGCTGACCGGATGGGGCCGAAGCAGAAGAGCCTGAGAACGCTCACATGGCGAGGCGGTCTAGTTCTCGGGTTCGCTCAGGCGCTGGCACTCATCCCCGGCGTGTCACGTTCGGGCGGCACGATCAGCGCCGGGTTGTTGTTGGGGCTCACTCGCGAGGCGGCAGCGCGCTACTCGTTCCTTCTCGCCGTTCCCGCCGTGTTCGGATCAGGCTTCTACCAACTAATAAATTCCTTGAAAGATGTGCAGGTCGTGGGGCATGCTGAGACAGCGGTCGCGACGATTGCTGCCTTCGTCGTCGGCTACGCCGTAATCGTCGCATTCCTGAAGATTGCCTCCACCCGCTCCTTCTCACCCTTCGTCTACTACCGGATCGCGCTGGGTATTTTCATCATACTGCTGCTCCAAGCGCGTGTAATTTCATCCGATGGCTTGCCGATGCTGATGTACTAGCCTCTAGTGCTGGCCGCTATCTCAAGACTTATCAGACTGTTGTCAGGTTACTATGCCAAAAGGCGCGGTTGCCAGCAAAGCGGCCTGACACCAAGACCGCTGTTGGTAACGTTCGACGCTCTTGAGCTAGCTCCCTTCGGGAGTCTCAAAGGCATATTTAGAACGACCGCAGAAGGATTGGCTAGCCTGCTAGGCAGCTGTAAAGCAGAATGATTTTCGAATGGATGTCCGACCCCGCTGCCTGGGCGGGTCTTGCTACCCTGATCGTTCTCGAGATTGTTCTCGGCATCGATAACCTAGTCTTCATAGCAATCCTCGCCGACAAGTTGCCGCAACATCAGCGTGAGCGAGCCCGTTTGATCGGCTTGATGCTCGCACTGGTCATGCGTCTTATTCTCCTCGCGTCGGTTGCCTGGATCGTCACGTTGACTGCGCCACTGTTTACGATCGCAGGTATTGAGATATCTGGGCGCGATCTCATTCTGCTTTTGGGCGGACTCTTCCTTCTGTTCAAGGGTACGATGGAGCTGCATGAGCGACTGGAAGGACGTTCCAGCGTTGAGGAAGGCGAGGTCAAGCACGCTGTTTTTTGGCAGGTACTGGTGCAAATCGTCGTTCTCGATGCCGTGTTCTCGCTGGACAGCGTCATTACGGCGGTGGGTATGGTTCAGCATCTATCCGTCATGATGATCGCTGTGATCGTCGCCGTCGGAATTATGTTGCTCGCGTCAAAGCCGCTTATGGCTTTTGTCACCAGGCATCCGACGGTCGTCATCCTGTGCCTTGGCTTCCTGATGATGATCGGTTTCTCGCTCGTAGTGGAGGGCCTCGGCTTCCACATTCCAAAAGGCTATCTTTATGCCGCGATCGGTTTCTCCGTCCTGATCGAGGCGTTCAACCAGATAGGCCGACGTAATCACGAGCGGTTCATGAGCACTGGTGATCTGCGGGAAAGGACTGCCAACGCTGTACTCTCACTGCTTGGGAGCCGCCGGGGAGACGTCGAGGTGGGAGAGCCCGCCGAGGTAACCGACCAGCCTGCCGGAAGTGACTTGTTCACCCCCGTCGAACACGACATGATCGAGAGCGTGCTGACGCTCGCGGATAGGCCCGCCAAGTCTGTGATGACCCCTCGTCGTGACATCGACTGGCTCGACACTGGCGATGACCAGGCTGAGCTGCGTCGTAAGGTTCTGGAATCCGGACATTCGAGGTTTCCGGTTGCCCGCGGTAGCCTCGATGACTTCATTGGGGTGGCCCTTGCTCGCGATGTTATGGGCGACCTGATCGAGAACGGAATGATCGATCTACAACGGTTGATCCGCCAACCGCTTGTCGTCCACGAGAGCGTCAGCGCGCTGCGGTTACTCGAACAGCTCAGACAGTCGCCGCTTCAGGTCGCCGTCCTTCTTGACGAGTTCGGTCAAATGGAGGGGATGGTGACACCGACAGATCTCCTTATAGCTATCGCCGGCGACTTCGCCGGCGACGACGATGACCAGCTCGTCATTGAGACAAGCGAGGACGGATCCATCCTTGTCGACGGATGGATCGACATCCGCCACGTATCTCGACTGTTGGAAACCGACCTGGTCGACGACGCCGATAGATATTCGACATTGGCAGGATTTCTTCTGTGGCGGATCGGGCACCTGCCTTACGCAGGAGAGCAAGTCCCCTATGGTAATCTCGTCTACGAGATCCATAGCCTAGAGGGTCGCAACATCGACAAGGTTAGAATTTGCAGGGCTGATGCCGTCACTCCCGCGCAGGGGAACGAAGGCTCATCACGTGTGCCAATCGCTGAGCAGCTTGGGCTCGGTCACAGAACGAGCACTGGAGAAAATCCAACATGAAGTTCTTTTTGAAGCTCGTATTAACGACCGCGGCGTTGCAGCTCGAGCCGGCTTACGCCCGTGCAGACCTGCTGGAGATGCCTCAGTCAGTCGCGTTATTCGGTGGTGCAATGGTCAATGAGGACATGTTTGCAGCTGCTGATTTTGTCGGTGCAAACTACGAAAGCAACACGCTGCTCGGTCTCGGCTACCAGGTATTCCCATATCAGATCGGGGCGTTCAACCTTGGGCTTGAGGCCGGGCTCGCAGGTAGGTTCGGGCGGAATGCGAGCGGCGAGGTGTGGGGCGGCGCAGTCGGACGATATGACGCTCTAGGACTCGGTTCCGTACGTATCTCACCGTCGTTCACATTTGGCCTCAGCCACGTCACCCAAAGCCAGAAGGGCCGAGAACGGGATCATGAGCAAAAACGTGATGGTGACGCTCGAACGCTTTTCTACCTTGCGCCCGAGGTAAGCTTTGCACGCGATACGGCGCCGGATACGGAAGTGTTCTGGCGACTTCACCATCGCTCCGGTGCGTGGGGCACGCTTGGCGATATGCACGGAGGCTCGAATGCAAACGTCATAGGTGTGCGTAGCAGGTTCTAGCACACGAGACGGCTCCCAAGCGATACCTTCTACCGGATATTCACTCCATGTCTCAAATCGTTGAAAACTATAGGGCCGTGCATCGGCTCACACATTATCCTGCAATTGAAATATTGGAGCAACCTGTTGCGTCTGGTAGCACACGTGACGTTTTCCGACACCCAACGGATCGAAGTCTGCTGATCAAGGTCAACAAAGCCGCTCCATCTCCTCGACGCTTCTTTCGACGCTGGAGCGTACTGAAGGCGGTTCGACGCGTATACAAAAACGTTGTCCCACTGCGCAGAGAACTGGGCGAGTATAGTCGGATGAAGGCCTATGAGGCAGAAACCAAGCGACATCTGCAGCGGTTCTCCCACTTGGTAATGACCGATCGTGGGGTGGGACTCGTCGTGCGAGCTTCGCGCCGTCTAGATGGTACTTTGGCGCTCACTTTACGAAAGATAATCCAGCTAGGGATCTACGACAAGGCGATCGACACGCGGATGCGGGAGTTCCTCGATTGGTATGAAAAGAGTGGTATAGTGGCCGCAGACGTGCACCTCGATAACATTGTCTTCGATGAGACGCTCGATAGCATAGTGCTTATTGACGGTATCGGCGACAAAACCTTCATCCCACTCCGGGCATGGTTTCCGATCGTCAACAAACTTTACAAGCGAAGCCGTGCTCGCAAGATCAGGGACGAGATAGCATACCGTTTCATGGACGTGACTTTGCGCAAGGACGCGCTTCGGATCCTACTCTGGATCGTCGGTGTTTCTCTCGGTATTGACCTTATCGATGGTCAGTTGATTGACGGTTGAAGTGCCGGCATTCAGATGACACTTCCTGCGCTAAAGCGCCTGATTTTCATTTCTGCGGCATAGCTGTCAAAGGTCTCGAAGACTCCAACTCTTGCAAGCGTGCGCGGTGAAAAAACTCTTCGGAACCTTGGCTTGCCGCACTTGTTATTCGCAGCCTAGTCAAGGGCATCATTAGGGAGAGAACACAATGGCTACTGCCGAAAAGTCCACAAAGGCCGACAAAGCCTTGAAGACTGCTGCTACGAAAACCGCACGTGCCTCCGGAACCAAGGGCACTCCCGCAACTAGTGAAGCACGAAAGAAACGTGCGGAGGCGGTGGCAACCAAGTCAGCCGCTCGTACGGCCGCAAGCGTCTCTGCGAAGGACGCCAAGAGTCTTTCAGACCTGTTCGAGCATGCGCTCGGCGACATCTACTATGCTGAGAAGAAGATCTACAAATCTCTGCCAAAAATGATCAAAGCAGCCGACCACCCTGAGCTGGTTCAGGCTCTGACCTCGCATCGTGAGGAAACCGCGGGCCAGATCGAGAAACTAGAAGCGATTTTTGGGCTTCTCGGCAAGCGAGCCAAAGCTGAAAAGTGCGATGCCATCGATGGCATCCTCGAAGAAAGCGAAAGCCTACTCGAAGACTTCGGCTCGAGCGTCGCAGCTGACGCAGCGATAATATTCAGCTGCCAAGCGATCGAGCACTATGAGATCACGCGATATGGCTCGATGCGTGCCTTCGCAGAGGCCTTAGGTATGGATGAAGCCAAGCAGCTTATTGAAGAAATCCTTGCTGAGGAGAAGGGCGCTGATGCGGGCCTCACGGAGCTTGCGGAGGAGTCGGTGAACGCCGCCGCAGCCGAGTACGACGACGACTAATTGTTTATTAGGATATAAATGGGCAGGTCGCGCTGAATGCCGATCAGCCCATTCGATTTACTTACGCCGAATGAAGCCTTTCGTGTATCGTTGAAGGCAGAACGTGGGCTAGAAGCGATAGCAGAAAGTTGAACTCTGCTACGTACACTTCACTCTGCAAAAGGCCAACGACATCTCGGGTTTACCCTAAGACGTAGAACGGTTGTTTTAGGCGGGAGCTTGGCCTTGCGCAGATGCTAGTGAAGATAGGGACTAATACGCCCCCACGCTCAATACCTGCCTGTTCCTAATGCTGGAAAAAACAATCGCTTCTTGTAGCTTGGCCGTCGGCTGGAAATTTAAGCCGTCGCCGCTTGAGAACGCAGCCAGGCACGCACGCGGCTGCGTTGATACATCTGGCAAAACGGTGATCACCAGCGGAACGCGCCTCGTTGTCGTGCGTGAACGGGGGTGACCTGAAGCGAAATGCCACAAAAGCATCTTCGCATTGTAAAGCTTCGACCTCTTAACTCCCAGTTGGTTGATTCAATCTTGAAAGACATGTGAGCGGTGTCAGTGGTTAGAAGCCAGCCTTTATATCCCCTGTGACCATCCTGCGGTAAGTTACCGTACCGTTTAGTGCAGGCAATTGATGATGGAGACAGCGGAAGGTCTCCGAAGGACACTATGATTTTTCGGTCGATCAGCCACTGCTGCAGAATAGGTATCGCTAAGTCTGCCGTACGCAAGATCGCTCCCGCGTTCCAAGACGACAAGGTAGCCGCTTATGGCATTTCGTACCAACCTTGGAACGACCGGTATGCCATGCTAGATCGTCGCAAAAATCAGTCGCGCGAACAGACTTTCGGTCGCCGCGGAAATTCTAAGTTTCGCGACACCAACTTCGTACCAACATCCGACTCAACGTCCGGCGGTCGGCTCGGCTGTATCCTTCTTTGATGTTCAAGCCAAAAACTTAGCTATCTGCTTCCTCCGTCCGTGAGTATGGAGATGACAAGTTGCTAAGGTCTGGTTCAGACTAAATCTGACACGGTGATGAGAATGGACGGTTCGTTTTTAACCGGCTGCGATGGAACGCATAGAGGACACCTGGGTCGCAATATGGGGCTGGTATTGCCAAGAACGTTGCTCCTGGCCAGTTGCATCTCACTCGCAGCAGCCGTCTCAACTGTCGTAGCCGACCAACCCAGCAGCCTTGGTCAAACGATCGCTGTCGGAGGGCCGCATGTGCGAGCCGACCAGGTCGTTGAAGATAGCCGTTGCCAGATCGAGCACTGCGTGTGGGAGGGCCAGTTCATACTGCGGGCGACCGTGTCGGGCGGCAACTGGATCAAGCAGGTTGATTTGACTCTAGGCAAGCCAGTTCCCGTCGCGGATGGCATGCTGACACTGACGACGGTCACGCCCGACGTGTCGTCACGCAGACGAGGTGACGACGTGGTACCGTATCGGTTTACGTTCCTGTTCCAGGGTGGCTTGTAGCGCCGACCACCGTTGCAACGTATCCTTCTGAATCAAACGCAGAGGTTAGCCCTGTAGGCCCGCTCTCTCATAAAGGGCTGTAGGGCCGAAGGGGCGGTTTTGAGGCACTGGTCACGCTGCAAAAACTACAGCCACGATGCGCTATCTGATTTCGTCAGCAACCGCCGCCATTGCGGGAGCGTCCAGCCTGCCGCTGCTGCCGCGAACGCTCCTGCCGCTGCTGCTGACCGTTGGTGAACATTTGCCAAGCGCGAAGACGGTCCATCTGGTCGATCGGCTCTATCGGCGTACCGTTCCCATCGTGGTGATAGGCACCGGGCTGAGATGCTGCGATCAAGTACACCGAGCTTCGGACATAGCGTCGTAGAGCTGATAGAAGGGTGGAGGTAGAGATGTTCGGCTTCATCCAGCGTTCCATCTCAAAGCGGATTCCGATCGTAAGAGGACGAACTTCGTCCCCCACGGCGCATGGAAGCACGGTGAGAGGCTTGGTCAGGAGATCGTTGATAGCAGTCGCCGCTTTCAGTCCATAAGGGTCGACCTTGATGAGCTCCAGCGAGCTTTCCGAAGGTTTGAGTGAGACGTTCTCGTCCTGCGCTGCAGGCTCATTTCGATCGATGGTCATTCGTCACCCCACATCTCGTCTGCGTTGAGCTCACGATTGCTCGGCGCACATGTCTCTAGCAAGCAACAAGGAAACGACTAGCCTAAACGGCGGCTGGCTTCGAGTGACTTTGCTCATGGCGGATCCCCTCGCCCCTTCTCCACCGCAGGCAGGACCACGCACATCGTTGCTCCTTCCCGCTTTTAAACATTTCAGCGATGTAGTCGTCGATAACTTTGCGATTGGTCTCATAGATCCAGCCACCCCTGGAAACAGCCTCCGCAGACGATGGGTCGGCCGAATAGATAAGAGCATGACCCGCATCGATACGGTTTTGACCCATGACCAATGCAGACGTGGCTACTGGCGGCAACCGGCAAGAAGCGCGGCAAAGGCCAAGAGAACGAACACACCCACTATCACACCGCAGCCAGCAGCTACCCAAACTCGAACAGCCTGTTGCCTCCGCGTCAGCGCACCCCGAGTATGCTCCGCCCGCTCCCGCGCCGCCCGCTGGAAGTCACGACTTTCATTCTGGAACTGATGTGCCGCGGTACGAACAAGCCCCTCGCCTCCCCCGCTCCAGCACCCGGGCATAATGCTCTGGACCTTGTTTGAGGATGGGAGACTGCTCGATCCCCGCTAGCCGCTCGCTCATGCCGGCAACCTCCTGGCTCATGCGCCCTATGTCGCCGCTGTAGTTGATCGGTACGCCGCGTTGAACGAGATGATCAAGCGCATGTTTATGCGGCGATTCCATTCACTTGTTGACACCCGCTCGTATCCTAAGTTCAAAGCTTGTGGGCTCAAAACTGTTAAAGCCTCCGAGCTGAGAGGATGCTCTTGTTTCTTCCATGCCCGCTGGCAGAACATCGATCGATGGCTTAATTCAGATTGATTAACTGCTTCTTGTGGAACATCTACCGAAGCTCATAAACGACTGCAAAATGTTAAGTTGCAGGAAGTAGGCTGGCACGATCTGAGGGTCAAAAAGTGCAATACGTCTATACCTGTCTGCGCGAAGCTCACGATCAAAGCCTTCTTCTATTGGCAGGCCTTGTTTGCCTTGTCGGCGTTTACGCGTCTTTTGCCGTAGCACGCCATGCGGCACGCGCAGACGAAGGCGCGAAACGAAAGTGGGCTCTGATAGCCATCATGGCAGCGGGCTGCACAGCTTGGTCAACGCATATGATTGGCCTACTCGCGTTCCAACCCGGCATGCTATCCGGGTTTGATCCAGTTTTGACGGTGCTCTCGCTCGGATTGACCATTGTAGGCATCGGCCTATCTGTAGGGAGTATTATCGGGTCACGCAGTCGTCCGCGGCGCCTGATCGCCGGCGTGTTCCTCGGAATAAGCATTACCCTTCTCCACTATCTCGGCCAGTATTCCTACGTCGTGACCGGCCACGTGAGATGGAACTACGGCTTGATAGCTTGGTCGCTTATCCTATCGATACCTCTCTTCGGTGCAGCGTTGGTCGGGGCCGGCGAGCGAAGACCGGCTTTCCGAAACTGGGCGAGCTTGCTACTGATTGCAGGCATCAGCATCCTTCATTTCTTCGGCATGGCTGCACTGCAGCTTGAGTTTGACCCGCGGATCGAACTGCCATCATCTGCCCTATCGCCTGAAATCGTTGCGCCTGTCGTCGCGACAGTCAGCGCAGGACTGGTGTTGCTCGCTCTTGTCGGCGTCCGTCTTGCGATAGCGGCAAAGGCTCAATTGGCGCGTGATCGCAAGAAGCTCCGCCAACTCGCTGATCTCGCCGTAGAAGGTCTGGCGATCTGCGATGGCGAAACGATCGACGCAGTCAACGCCAGCCTCGCGCGACTAGCTGGCTGTACGAGCGAGAGTTTGGCGCGAAAGGCTTTGTCCACTCTCCTTCCAAACGTTGATATAAGCGCTATCCCGGAGCACGAAGAGGAAGATGCCGAACTGCTGACAACATCAGGCCAGCTGATCCCCGTGCGCGTCCTGTGGAAGTCGGTCAGCGTCGGAAGCCGGCAGCAGACCGTGATCGCAGTGCGCGATCAAAGTGAGCGTATCCGCAACGAACACAAGATTCGATCGCTTGCCTACTCCGACACTCTAACAGGTCTATCCAACAGGCTTCAGTTCAACGAGGCGTTAGCCTCTCGGTGCACCGAAGCAGCCATGTCTGGGGCAGGCTTTGCGTTATTTTTCCTGGACCTAGACCGGTTCAAGACAGTCAATGACACGCTTGGACATATGGTCGGGGACGAACTTCTCGTACGTGTCTCGAAACGGCTGTCAGCGCGGCGAGCCAGTGCGTCATTGATCGCCAGGTTGGGCGGAGACGAGTTCGCGTTGATTATCGATGATAAAGGCTCGGTCGCAGAGATTGCCGTTGTTATTATCGAAGTCCTCAGCAAACCATTCCTCATCGATGGATCGGTTATCGATATCGCAGGAAGCATTGGCATTTCGATGTTTCCCGAAGACGGCGGTGACCCTTCAACTGTGACGCGCCATGCAGATCTTGCACTTTACGCCGCCAAACACGCAGGGGGAAGCACGTACCGTTTCTACGAACAAAGCATGAGCGTGACTGCCGAACATCGTAGGTTGCTAGAGATTGATTTACGTCGCGCACTGTCGCGGGACGAATTCGAAGTCCATTACCAGCCACAAGTGGATCCCAAAACGGGCAAGGTACAAGGTGCCGAAGCTCTCGCGCGATGGCGGCATCCCACACGCGGTATGATACCGCCTGCTAAGTTTATTCCGGTTGCCGAAGAGATAGGCCTGATAGGAGATATAGGAACATGGATACTGCGCGCTGCATGCGTTGAAGCCTCTACATGGCCGCATGACATCACCGTCGCGGTAAACTTGTCGTCCGTTCAGTTGCGCGATACGTCTCTTCCGTTGACTGTCTTGTCAGCGCTGGAGGCCAGCGGTTTGCCTGCCTCTCGACTAGAGCTTGAGATCACTGAAAGCGCGTTGATGCAGGATGAAGCGCTCGCGTTCGAAACACTGCAAACCCTGCGAGCAATGGGCATCCGAATTTCAATGGATGATTTTGGAACGGGGTATTCGTCGCTAAACTACCTCCGTCGGTTCCCTTTCAGCAAGATTAAGATCGATCAGTCCTTCATCCGACATGCTCCCCGTGATCAGGAATGCGTCGCCATCATACAGGCCATCACGACCCTTGCCTCCAAACTTCATATGTCTGTCACTGTTGAAGGTGTTGAGACAAATGAACAACGGGCCTTCACCGTTGCTGAGGGCTGCGACCAAATACAAGGCTACCTTATTAGTCGCCCTGTCAATGGTGCGTTGTTGAGACGGTTTTTGAGAGAGCAGTCACAGGAGGCTGCATGAGATGTAGACGCACTCAAAGCTTGCTTGCTTGCAATACCGGACCCGCTTGAGATACTTTTAATGCAAAAGAATAAAAGACTACCTGCCAAAATTTAGCATACTACTTTCGGCTTAAACGCATATCGCGGCTTATTATTTTTTTGATGACCGTAGCAGGTACGGTAACCTTCAGCAAACCGCCTGAGTAACAATCTTAATGTGCTCTATCTATATTAGGAGACGGCGTCATCTTTCGATCCTTTGCGAATAATCGCCGACAGCTATGCCGGGAGTATAGTTGATACGGCCATAACATGCGGGCTGGAGCCTATACTCTTGCGCGGGACTTGCCGGTGTGCGAGCAGCGATCGCTACTATCGACCAGCACTGGAAGGCCTATCGCACAACATCGATGACGGCAGAAGATTTATCCCGTGCGATGGCAAACTAAGCCGCCACTGCCCGAACGGCCTCGAGATGACTACTCACCACGGAACGACTCCTTAAAGTACCTTGTTGCTGCGTGTGCATCGAACTACTCGTGATAACTTGTAAGCTGTCGAAGGATTTTCTGATCCCTATACGCGAATACGCATTTGATGAGTTCTTGGAAACTTAACATTTCGTTAACCGAAGCAGCGCATGAGGTACGTGCTTCAAGTTGTGAGAGACGAGAAGCGGTCGGCAGGCTCGCTTTTCTCGACAAGAGCGAGCCCGCCTCCCTCATCTGTTACGTGGTCTCTACTGCAACTGAAGGCGCCCGCTCGTCGCTCTGAAGAGTTGAAGCCTTGGACAGGTAATCACGCGTTCAACAGCGATCGAATTCACGGAAAACATTCCTTCCGGCATATTCCACACAGGACCAGCGAAAAAGCCTGCCGCGGGTAAGATCCGGTAGGCTTTTCGAGGAATGGAACGACATCGACCGAACTAGAATTCTTCCCGATGATCTGCAAGCACGGTAACGGTTGCGCTTTCCGAACGATCTGAGTTGCTACTGCGTATTGACGATACCGCAAATTGCTGTGATCCCGGCGCGCTACGCATCTGTGGTTTGGCGGCTTCAATTCTGCGCGGATTCAAGCCTCCGAGTTCGAAACGACCGATCAACTGACGCAGACGTGTGCTCTCCGTTGCAAGAGTTGCGCTTGCCGCAATTGTTTCCTCCACCATCGCTGCATTCTGCTGGGTGACCTGATCCATCTGGTTGACAGCCATGTTGACTTCCGAAAGCCCAGCAGACAGCTCGCGTGCGGAGGTTGCGATCGCATTCATGTGCTGATTGACAGCAATGATGAAGCCTTTGATTGCTTTCAAGGCTTCACCGGTCTCGCTAACTAGCTTCACACCAGTTGCAACCTCATCGGTAGAAGTCCGGATCAGATCTTTGATCTCCTTGGCGGCATGCGCAGATCGCTAAGCCAGCTCACGCAGCCGCTGGAGCGGATGGAGCCTCTGCTGGACCCCGTGAGCAATGAGTGGACGTTCCAGACCGTCGTTGAGGGCGAAAATGACGGGCGATATGCAACCACTTCTCAAGCCCGTCTCGCCACGTGAAAACCTCTCGCCAGCATATGCAATTTTACTGAATTTTGAGGCTTTTAGTGGCCTGTTCTTTTCAAACGACACATTGGGCTGAGGGGACTGAAAAATGACTGCGAACACTGTAAAGAAACCACTTTGGATTAAGATAACGGGTTACGGCTTTGCCGCAGTGCTATTCGCAAGCGCGGCGATTGGCGGCTTAGCGTGGCTTAGCCAGTCCGACATGAACAGCAAGGCACTCGAGAGTAAAGCAGCAAGCGATCTTGTTGTCATTCAAACTGACATGGCCGCCATTCAGCGTTCCGCTTCGGCACTGGCGCTAACTTTTGCCGGAGAGCCAGATATCGCCGGATACATCCGCGCAGGCGACCGTCAAAAGCTACTCGACAAGTTTTCTGCCAGCATGAAGGCCGTCAATCAGATCGGCGGCCTTCAGAACATTACGATCGCAGATGCCAAGGGCAACGTCGTCGCCAGGGCGCACGCTCCGGATAA
The DNA here is from genome assembly GCF_050500205.1 of Neorhizobium sp. DAR64860/K0K1. Taxonomy (NCBI): domain Bacteria; kingdom Pseudomonadati; phylum Pseudomonadota; class Alphaproteobacteria; order Hyphomicrobiales; family Rhizobiaceae; genus Neorhizobium; species Neorhizobium sp. DAR64860/K0K1. Next base: position 97,475 of record NZ_CP191460.1, read on the forward strand.
GTTCGGAGACAACTACTTGGGCCGCCGCAAGACGGTTGCCTCAGCCATCGCGACGGGAATAGTCGCCGCTGGTATCGAACCAGGCCGCACTGGCATCGGAATGTATGCAGTCGCGCCTGTTTTCGTCGATGGCAATGTTGTCGGCGTGGTCGATGTCGGGACTGAACTCTCGAACGCCTATTTCGCACCGCTTGCTGAACGGCTCGACGCTGAAATTGCTGTCAACGTTGTCTCCGACGGCAAGCTGGTAAACCAGTCCTCCACCGAGAACGGCAAGACGCTTCTTCCCGCTGAAACTATCCAGGCTGCCTTCGACGGAAAGCCTGTGTTTGAAGCGTCGCTCCTCGACGGACGTGACATGCTGATCAAAGCCGTCCCATTCAGTTCTTTCTCAGGCGAAAAGATTGGCGTCTTTGAAATCGGGACAGATGCGACCGACATTATCGCCGAAGCTCGAGCGGCCTTGTGGACAATGGCCGGGATAACCCTGGTGACGTCGCTGATCGCGCTTGCGGTATTTTTCCTCTTTGCCCGGTCACTGGGCAACACCATCGGCCGCCTGACCGGAACGATGTCGCGGCTTGCCGCAGGCGACCTATCCGCTCAGATTGAGGGCGAGGATCGGCCCGATGAGACAGGCGCGATGGCTCGCGCTGTGCAGGTATTCAAGGACAATGCGCTCAAGACAAAGGATCTGGAGCGTCAGGCCGATGAACAACGCAACACGACCGAACAACAGCGCCGCGAAACCGCGGACGAGCAGCGTGTCCGGGCAGAAGCAATGGCTGAAGCAACTAACGGCCTGGCGACTGGCCTCAAGCATCTGGCGTCAGGTGACTTGACCTACCAACTGAACCAAGCTTTCGCATCGGACTTCGAGAGCCTGCGTGCCGACTTCAATGCAGCTGTCGAACAGCTGCGCGAGACACTTGGCTCAGTTTCTCAGGCTACAAGTTCGATCGACAGCGGGTCACGCGAAGTTAGTAACAGCGCCGATGATCTGTCGAAGCGCACTGAGCAGCAGGCGGCCTCTTTGGAGGAGACGGCAGCTGCGCTTGACCAGATCACTGTAAATGTCACGAACTCTTCCAAACGGGCGGAGGAAGCTCGTGTGGTTGCTATCCAGGCCAACCAGAGCGCTCGTCACTCGGGTGAAGTCGTTTCAAATGCCGTGCAGGCAATGGGTCGTATCGAACAATCTTCTGGTCAGATTTCCAACATCATCGGCGTCATCGACGACATTGCCTTCCAGACAAACCTTCTCGCTCTGAACGCTGGCGTCGAGGCGGCACGGGCTGGAGAAGCTGGCAAGGGCTTTGCCGTCGTCGCGCAAGAAGTGCGCGAGCTCGCCCAGCGATCGGCCAACGCGGCGAAAGAGATTAAAGATCTGATCAGCAAGTCTTCGGTCGAGGTCGGTACGGGTGTCAAGTTGGTAAAGGACACCGGCGAAGCGCTGCGTACGATTGAGGCCCATATCGTCACGATCAACCAGCACATGGACTCCATCGCCACCTCGTCAAAGGAACAGTCTGTCGGCTTGGCGGAGGTCAACACGGCCGTCAATCAGATGGACCAGGTTACCCAGCAGAATGCCGCTATGGTCGAAGAAGCAAATGCCGCGGGTGCGACGCTTGCGACTGAAGCCGGCCGCCTGCGCGAACTGATCAGCCAGTTCCAACTTGGCTCGGGCGGCACATCCGAAGCCACCAGCTCGACCGCGGCGCTACGGAACACGACATCATTGATGCGCAACTCTGGTCGCTCTATACCTGTCGCGTCACCGGCTCGCAGTATGGTCGGCAAAATTGCGCATGCGTTCAGCCACCGAGGCGGAGCGACAGCCACCGCAGCGCAAGATAACTGGGAGGAATTCTGATCGCGATACGCTGGATTGGGGGGACTGATCGTTTGATCCCGCCAATCCCCCATATGGGCTATAGCCGATAGGGAACGTTTAGCGGACTGCAACTTAACGTATGCGTTTGACCTCTGTCCAGAAGCTAGATTTGTCCTATGGCGAATCAAGTATTGGCGCGATAGCGTGCAGATGCTGTGGTTGCCCTCAAATCACTGGCCATGGTGGAGGCTCGGCGTTGGGTAGTCCCTTCCCCACAATGAGCGTCGGGCCTCCTTTAATGCAACCGCCCTCAGGCGGTTGCCGGCGGATCGATTTGATGCCAAAAGACCGCCGAATTGCTCGCTGCGCGGACATAGTGCCTCGCCCAAATCATTTCTTCTGGATTAGGGCTTGGCATCGTCAGTAGGTGCTGCGTCATCCGCGGGAGTCGCCTGGTCCGAGGGAGCAGCCTCTTCAGTGATCGGTTCGTCCGGGCCCTTGATCTGCTGACCGTTGACGTCGATAGAGCCGTCGCTGGCAACCGCTACATCCCAGTGGTGGGCGCCTTCGCGATCGGTCTTGGCAAAGCCCTTGATCATCATCATTCCGAAAGACGCCTGGGTAAGTTCCGGATTGGTTTTTCCTAGCTCCTGCACGGCCTTGATCGTCGCATCGTAGTCGCGCGCCACGATCGATGCGTTCATCATGTAGCCCTGCTGCGTATCGACACGGCCTTCCAGCTCCCCGGATACCTGGACGTCGTAGACGCTAGACTTGACGCTGACTTTCGGAAATTCAACTTTCAGAACACCGCCGGGGATCAGCTTTTCGATAGCCTGTTGCCCCGCATTTTCGCTATCATCTGTCGGTTCAAGGAAATTCGTCTTCATAAATTTGTCGCCGAGGGCAGCAAAATTCAGGCCCGGAACGCCGAACTGGATATCGAGCGCCTGCGGCAGGAAGGCTGTGTAACCGGCAGGAACCAGAACGCTGTCTACTTTCACGTCGGTCGCATCCACCGCCACGCCAATGCGCGTCGCGTTGCTTGGCCCATCGACCTTAAAATGATAGCCGAAGGACTTGGCGCCGCCGCCGCCGAGGGCGCTGGTGACGGCGAAGTTGTTGAGCCTGATGGTTTCCTCGAGCGAGGTCAGCAGCGGAAAGGCATTATCGAGCATGGCTTTGAGCCTGGTCTCGCTTTTCCTGGTAAGACGTTCCTCGTCGACGTGATCGAGCACGAAAAGAACTATCTCATTCAAGTCCTTGGCTGCGATTCCATTGACCTTGGCGTCGAAGTCAATGCTGTCTGCTGAGATATTGACCGGTGGCATTTCCTTTCCGCTGACCTGCTCCTTAAAGCTACTGAGCTTGCCGTTGGCGGCAAAATCCAGGCGGCCAGCAGTGGCGCTGTCGGCGGAGCTCAGTTTGTAATTCGTGTTGCCGAAACTGGCATTCACAACCTCGGTATCGGTGGACGAGGTAAATTTCAGTTCCTTGGCGCTAAAATCTCCGGAGCGGAAATAGCTGATGGCCGGGTCGAAAACCGAGTTAAACACCATGTCGGCAACCGAATAGGTGAAGTCCGAGCGCTTCTTGTCAGGCCCGGTGAAATGGCTGGTGACATTGAGATTGTTATTGCCTTCGAGATCCCAGAGCCCGCTGTCCTGCGGTGTGGCGAACATTTTGAAGGGTTTCAGGCCCTTGATGTCGAAATCTTCGCTCTTGATCTTTGCTAGCAGTTTCGCGAAGTCGTATACGATCTCGTAGCGTGATCCGGCCGGCGTCACCGTAACAGGCGCGCTCTTGGCAATGTCCTTGGGCAGCAGGTTATTGAGATTGTCGCGGATGACGTTGGCGCCGTCCTGGCTGATATCCGCTGCGGGCGCCGCCGTTGTCAAAGCCATAAGAATGGCGCTCGTCGCCGTGATCACTGCATGACGCATCTCAATCATTTTCCCTTGGTTGCATGAAGTCGGGCATGTGAGATTTCTGCAGCTCCCATGTCAAGCCTACAGGCTTTTGGTAGGAAAGCTTCCGGCCATACCATGCTTTTGCTGAGACGTTTGGAACGTGGACATGGGCAGCGCATATCTTCTATTCTACCTGGACCCGTTGCTGAGCGACGAGCATGAACGGAGGCAGCGATACGCTTCTTGAACCGCCTCTTGCGCCGCACACAGGCCGCACTGGTGCCGCTGACGTCCTGGCCTGACGGTCCCGTGTCGGCGGAGGTTCCATTACTTGCCGATGGCATGAACCCGATCCTGCGCCTTGCGGACCATTGGCGCTTACCGCGTCACGAAACGCGCACGGAGGTCTTGTCGCGCTGTGGCGTTCTGCCCGATCCGATCTACAAATGGCCAGCGCTCGTCATGACTGACGCCGAACCCCTACCAGGCGCACTTGCGCCTTGGACGGCAAGCGCCTTTGAGCGCATCCCACCCCAGTTCCCGATTAGCCGGTTCACCGCCCCTTCGTGGTTCGAGGACGACGCGCACGCCAACCTTCGGCGCGTCGCCGACAATCTGACGCAATCGCTGGGGCCCACGCCGGTCGGCCAGCGGTGGAACACCGTCGTCGCCGCGTGGCGGTCGGGGCTGGCTGAGGTCTCGCTGACAGCCTGGCCGCCGGAGTGGCAATCGCAAGGTCTGCAAAACCCGTCCGAGGATCGTGACCCTCGCCTCAAGACCGCCTGCCACGTGACGCTGATGACGGGCTTCCGACTGGCTCTCAGCGCGCGAGAACGAGAATGGGTGACGGGCTTCGTGCCTCTCGCATTCGAGGGGGATGTCGGGGCAGCGCGCATGGCTCAGGCTGGCCGCCTTGCGCCGGGCGAGACAGAGCTCGAATATGTGCGCGACCCAGAAGACCTGATCGAGGACCGGCAGCGGATGCTTGGGCTGTCAGCAGACGGCGAAGCGCTGATCGTGGTTTCGGATCAGCTCTTCGTCATGCCCCGCACCGACATTCTGCATCTTGAGGTCATTCGTATGACGCCGGCCAAGGGCGGGGGCGGCTCGTCGCTTTATGCCCATTGTTTCACGCATGCACCCGGCGCGGACAACCAGTCTGTGTTCATAGCGCAGCACAGCGATCCCGACGGCATGACGGCGCTTGGGCAGGAACTTGGTGAGCGGCTCGGTTGTTTGGTCGAGGTCAGCCCCTACTACCCGGACTGCTGACCAAGTACGGATGACGGCTGGGACCAGCGTCGATAAGACGGGCTGCTTTGATCAGGTGAGACAGGCGCTGTTTCAACTGGCTTCGGTTTCCTGGCTCGACCTATCTGCCTGCGCGGTTTGGTCTCTCCTCGCACCTGCAAATCCACTGCGTCCGGAGATGGGATGACGACGGTATCCGGGGGATCGGATGGCGCAGTATCACCAACGACTACGTCAGCAACGACAGTCCCTGCCCCATCATCTGCCCTGCTTACCGCGCTTTCCACCACCGTAGGCTCTACCAAATCAGGATCGGATGCAGCCGACGGCGATAGCTCAGCATCTCCGACTGCGCTTGAGGTAGCCAAGCTCTCATCAGCAGCGGTTTCCGCTGGGCCGGAAAGAGCCAGGACATTCCGCTTCGCGTCGGCAACCACCGCGTCCTGCTTCGACTCACGGCGGCGTGGCACGAGTCGGCTTAGAAACTTCCAGGGAGATGCCACGAGACAGGCCTCGCATCTGTTACCGGTCTATGCAGGTTCAGTCCGGCGACAGTCTGATCGCCGCCGAGCTGACTATCTAGATTAGAGGTATGAGCAGTTCCCGGCGGCAGCGGGAAGATCAATCGATATTAAGCTTTTTCCGCAAATCAGCATTTTCAGCACGAAGCTTTTCGGCCAGCATCTTGCGCAGCGTTTGGTTCTCCGCCTCTAGCTGCAGCAGATCAGCCATTTCGTCGCCAGCTGAAGTCGCCGCGTCATCTGCGATCCGATCAGGCGTCGAAGCAGCGGGCTCGACCGGCGTTGAGACTACGAGCACGCGTGGTTTGCGGCCTCGCTTCTTGCGGCCATCGGTACCGGCTGGTGCACTCTCCGCGGTCGTTGCGACAACGGAGCTTTTCTTCGCCCGGGGCTTACGCTGCTTCTTTACGGCAATAGGCGCTTCTTCCGGCGCAGGCACTTCAACATCGTTTATTGTCTCGGCATCGTCGGCCATGAGCATCTCTTTCGATTCTTCAGCAATTGTCGGCGTCGCTTCGGGTGGTGTCAATGATAGGAGATGCGGGTCTGCACGATGCACTGACAACTCCGGTTTCGGGACATTCCCCACGATACCTAGTAGCAGCGACGGCATCGCCTCGTCCTCTACGTCACGAGCAACGGACTTGAGGTCCACGTTTCCCCAGATGGACTTGGGCTTGGCATCAAGCTTCCGACGGCCGGACTTGTACTCGACAGCAAAACTGCGCTGTGTTTTCTTCACTCAAAAAGCTTTCGGATTCACGGAGACGGATTTGCGCGACGGGCTGACCACGGTGCAGAGATCGGAGTAAAGATTTCTTGGATGCTAGTCCACTTCTGATTGACATTTCGCCTACGCGCGCCTTTCGCCGGTGGTATTTGAAGAAGATCGCAGGGCTCGTTTCACTTTCCGCTTCGGCACGCCAAGGAACCAACTCCGCTGCGTGTCGATATGGAAAAGCTGTTCGCCTCATCCTTCCGTATGTCATGGGGTTCTAGTCTATTCAGATAGAGCCGGCATTCTCTTACCAAGAAGTAGGGAGACGAACTTGCATAAGGCCAGCGAAGCGGGCTGTAGCATTACCACCCACGCTGCGCTTAAGTTAGGTTACTCAGCCGTTCATTTCACCGGTCGATAATAACTGCTATCTCCGGCTAGATCCCACACAATACCAGCTCGGCAAGCCAAGACGTCTAACATTGATCGGGCGCTCCGAACCTACGCCATTCGCGCAGATCTCCTGTCGGCAGTTGCGATCCGATCCAACAAAAAATGAACATCTTCGAGTATGTCGGAGTTGACGCCGATGTCGATCTCGTGCGCCGCGAGAAGCGCTCGCTTGAGAAGCTCGGAACGGACGGCGGGCACTGAACTATAGAGCGTTGCCCGATCTCCAATATTTGCGTCAAAGTCTGGTGCGGGCGATCCATGTCGTATTCCTTCTTACGCAGGCGGGGACACGTATGAACTCGCAGTCGCCAGCGCCTACCTCATCGGTTGCGGACGATGTCATAAGAATAGGCTTAATCGCACCAAAAGTCGACCCCTCCCCTCAGTAGAAGGATTGGGGCTGCTGATAACGCTAAACCTTAGCGGCGGGATGATCGATGCAGTGAAACCTGCCATTACCTCCCGCGTCCTTGAACCCGTCAGGCACCTCCTCGACGTGGATGCCGTCGTTGCGACAAGGAGATTGAGAGCTTTCCTCCGAAAGCCTTACCCAACCAACGCGCCCACAAACCTCGCATCTCAACAACTCCTCCCAGTTACGCCGGGCCATGAGAAACTCCGAAGTTTACAGTTGGCAGAGCTACGCGCCACCCTTTGGCGGCGGTGCGCTATGGCATCAAATTTGCGTTCGAATAGACCTTTCATCAGTCTGCTCGTTCTGGCAAGAGGTTGGGCTACAAAGGCTGAAGCATGGGGCTTGTGGTGCGGTCGGACGTCCCTACTAGCATCGCACCATCGGAATGAGGAGTTCACGTTGCTGCCGTTTCTCGCACTGCCTAAACGTCCGCTTTCACTGGCTCCGAATAGTATTTCCACCCCGAATGCCTACTTCTGGTCCACACCGGTTATTTTGGCGCTGGCCGTGTTCCTGCTCGTGTGGGAAGCACCGGGCGTCATCCGGGATTTTCGGATCAGTCAAAACCCGGTACTGATCGAAGATGGAGATGTACAGAACGGCCGATGCACAACGCGCAGGGCAATCCTTACCGACTGCGAAGCCCGCCTCGTCTATACCTACCGGGGCCAGGCCTACGATACCGAAGTCGAGGTGATGTTCGTCGATTTCCATACCGGCGATTACGAGACCGGTTTGGTCATCTCAGCCGATCGTCCGGAACTGGCCACCATCAGTCTTGGCTTGGACAAGCTGTGGAACCGCATCATCACCCTTGCCGCTTTCGTGATGATTCTCGGTGGCATGGGTCTGGCGATGATCGCGCTCGGGTTTCGCATCTGGCGCGTTAAACGTCGCTTGCGCCACCCAGCTTTGCTCATCCCCGTGCCTGTCGAAATCACGGCCTTCGACCGTAAGCGCGGCTTGCTGAACATAACCTACAACGACAAGATCGCGGCCGATAAGACGGGCCGATCTGGCTATACGCGCATGTCTCCCGGACAGGAGCCACTTATAGTTGGCGAATATAACGGCAAGGCGATTGGCTTGGCCGTTCGCCATGGGGACACCGCCCTCCCCGTTCTTCTCGACGACACCCTGCAGCGTATCAATCTTTCGGATGAGGAACGCAGTGAAGCTTTGGGACCCCTTCTGGCTCTGCAAGAAAGTGACGGGTCTGCTCCACGGCTCGTCGAAGCGACAACGCGCAGGGTCTCGACCTGGACGCGGCTCAAGCTAGTGTTCGGCGTGATTATGCTGATATTTACCGGCGTCATAGGGTTCAGGCTCTGGTATGTCACGAGCTCCGCTACTCAGTTCCAGTCGCCAGGCATGGACATCAACAACCTGATGCCGAAGACGTTGAACGACTGGGGGTGCGCTCAGCTGAAGAAGCGCTTTGGACAGGATCGTGCGCCATTCGGCTGCGTCGCTGACGACTATACGAGCTGGAAGTAGTGTGCATAGGTGGGCTTTGTCCAAGAGATTGATCATTCTGGGTAAGAGGATACACGACATCCTGTCCTTCTACGACGAGATCAACCGGGTGTTCATGAAGAACGAAACATGGTCACTTGAACACAGCCTCGATGCGTTCAACGACATGCTCTACGGACAGTATGGCAACACCTCCGTTGGTGGAACGGTCGAGATCGTGTGGCGGAACATTGAGATGAGCCGGGATACCCTCGGTTTCGAGGCGACGCATGCCCTGCTCAGCGAGAAGCAACGACAACCAAAGATATTTGATGCCGACCTGATCGGCCGGCAGCTGGTTTATCTAGAACGCGGCCGCGGGAAGACCTATTTCGATAGCGTCCCGGACATCGTTGCCGATTATCCAACATTAATCTCGTTAGCGGATAGGTCCGTGCCCATCCGCCCTTTATTCCCCGGGAAGGATCCGTTCGCCTTGCGCTTTGTCATCCTTATATTAGCTTCGCTGATCCATTTGACGGCGCCTGTCTTGGCGGAGGACGAGGAAGGCCCGGCTCTTCTGCGCCAGGCCTTGGAAGGCGCATTGCGCGGGTGTGAGGCCTGGATTCTGGAGCCTGCAAGCTGGAGCGACGGTGTCGAACCATTCCTTGCCGTGATCGGACTTACCGAACACGTGCGCGAGACCTTCGGTCTACCGGACGCCTTGTTGCCGCCGCCCTCACTGCGCCGCGCGAACCGATACTGGCGCATCGATGCAGGTCAGGAGAACGGCTATGCACTTGTGGTCTCTGAAGGTATTCCCATGTGCCATATCAGTGGTGGAGGCGGCGAAGACCTTCAGCCCGTAGCCGAGATTGTCATCACCGCTGCAAACTTTCGCTCCAGGTGGGACAAGGTTAGCGAGGAGCGAACGAACGACATGGTCTCAACACTTTTTCGGTCGCGTGACGACAAGGCTTTTACACTTCTGTTTAGCCGCGCTGCGACGCCAGATGCACGGCGCGATCGACCACAAGTCGTTGTAACAGGCTTCTACAGTCTCACGCCTTGAAGGGATTCGAACCGCCGCCCTGGAGTTTACGGGACCAGAATTACAATTGAACGAATGGCTTGCCGATGAAGCAGTCACCGGCGAGCACACCACTCCTATCGGGTACTGCCAAGAGTTTGGGTTAAGGTGATCGTATTCTGAAAGTGCGTATGGTCACCTGGCCATGAATGCTCACAGAAAGCGAATTTTAGTCCTCTCTGAGGAGCAGGTCGAAATCTGCAAGGATATCGCTCGGATCTTCCAATCCAATGTAGAACCGAGCACATGGTCCCTTCAATTTGTCAGCTGCTATGGTGCGCACCTGCGCTGGGGCAAAAAGATTCACCAAGCTAACCGCCCCGCCCCACCCGTATCCAACGTTGATCGTTGAGAGCTTATTAATCCGGTCACGCAGTATCTCGGGAGGGAGCGAAAATTCGACTGAAATCAGGCTATTGAACCCGGAGTACAAGGTTTGAAAAAGCATGTGATAGGGGCTTTTCGATGAAGCCGGATGAAAGACCTCATGTACAACCGAGCTTTGAGCGAGGCGCGATAAGATGGCGGAAGCTGAATGCTGTTGTGCATCAAGACGCAAACTGAGTGTTGACATTGATTTTGCCGCATCTGAGCAGGCCGATGAGCTTACGTAGTCCCCGAGTAATGCTGATCTGGTCTTGAACGAATTGTACAAGTCCTCACTGACTGTAACTGCTGCGCCGAGTGAAACACCCGCGATGGCCGCGTGGGTTTTGGTGAGCGAAAGAACGGAAACATCTATGCCGTGCTGAAAAGGGTTAAAGAAGTGCGATGCAGACCAAGTATTATCGATCATAGTGATAATGTTGCGAGAGCGGCACAGCTTCACGATAGGCCTTGGGTCAACAACCTCAAAAAGAAAAGATCCTGGAGACTCCCAAAAGACCAGTCGCGTATTACATCGGAGCAGTCTCTCCAGATCATGTGAATCATGGAGAGTAAAATAATCGACGGTTACCCCGAGGGGGGCGAAATGGCGGTCCAGCAACCACTTGGTTGTGTAGGTAATACAATCCGAGACCAGGATATGATCGCCGGATTGAACAAGAGCAGACAGAACTAGATTGATAGCTGCCTGTCCCGAGGGAGACAGAACCGCGCAATTTCCACCCTCCAATCTCGCGATTTCTTTGGCAAGTGACAGAGTGGTCGGGGTATCCACACCGCCGTAATATAGTCCTTCCATCACATGATCCGCCGTCCGCAGAAGACTGTTATCGGCGATGGGTGCCAAACGCTCTAAGGAAGGCGCAATCAGCGTGGTTGCGTTTATCGGCGGCAGGATTGGACTCACCATATCTCCAAGCGGAAACATCCCTACTCGCGCCGAGGCGGTTCTTTTGTTCTCAAGCATCTGCAATCCTATCGAGCATGCGTATGACTTCGATCACCTCAGGTAAGTCTGGGGGCGCAACGCCTGCGAGCGGATACTCAACAGAAGCTTCGCCAAACCTATGAAAAGCGGTGAGCATTGGACCTGGCGGGGTTCCCCATCTCAGGTAATCTTCCCCTTGGCTCTCTGGGATCGAGCGTAATGGGTGCTGGACTGCCCAGTTCGCGCTCACTGAAAGAGGCTGACCCTGCTCACGACGAGCGACGATCAGACGATCCAGGAGGGCAAGCCGGCTAGAATGCGGTTCACCAAGTCCAAACAGCAACGCGCAGCCAACCGAAATGTCGTTTGCCGCGAATATTTGCATGACCTTACTAAAACGGTTCTGCCAAGACTCGGTGCGTCCGCCAATGTCTTTGCTCATGCCGCCGATTTCGTCCGGGTCAAACGTTTCGAGGCCGATAAACACGTATCGCAGGCCGACACTGGAGAGCCGCCTGATTAAGTCTTGTCGTCTGATAACTTGATCGATGGTGAACTGGCACCCAAACACTATATCGATGGGATCGCTCTCCATCAGCTGGCAAAACTGCTCGATTGCGACCGGACTTCCACTCAGAAAAATGGAGTCTTCAACGAAGGCACTTGCTTGCCAGCCCGGGCAGTCCTCCTTGATCACTCGGACAGCGGCGATCATTTGATTGTACAACCGCCATGGCGCGCCTTTGATGTCTTGGATGCCGCCGGTCACTCCTCTCCGCTCGCTGCAAAATGAGCAGTCGTAAACGCACCCGCGTCCCGTATCACTGAAGACATGAGCAGTCTTGCGTCCTTCAAACACATCGAAAGACGCCGACACGCCAAATACGTCGGCAAGCGCGCCCATCGTATCGTAGGCCACAGGCATGCCATTGCTAACCACAAGTCGATCTATAACAGGGAAATCCGCTATCCAGTTGCCAGGAATTGATGATACGATTTCACTGGAAATCGCGAAATGATCAGCCGGGCCTTGATTTACGACGCAGCGACCAAGTTCAAAGATCACGTGCTCGCCGTCCCCAGAAATGACCACGTCAAACACCGGCGGAATAGAGCCTCGGCGAATTAGCCCTCCCGGCGAAGCGGTATGATGCTGAACTGTGTCGACCGCTCTAATTCTTTCATTCGTCAAATAGAGCGTCTCGCTCGGATGCCGCCCTCCTAAGACGATCAATACTTCATCACCCAGTAACTCTCTAGCGATCGTAGCACACTCAACCGCACCCGGCATGCAAAGGGTCATTGCGCCGATTAGAAGCAGGTTTGGACGCTCCCTCAGAATAAGATCTTTGAAACGCGGCAGATCATCGAGCGAGTACATAAGCAAAAATTTGTCTCGGACCGTGGACCGCCCGCCGCTCCAATTGCTCGCCGACCACTCGTTGCCGCTTAACCGCGCCTTAGAGGCTGCAAGGCGGCATGCGTTGAACAGGCTGGCCGGGTCCGTACTGTTCAATGCCTCACTGCTTTTGTTACCTGAAATCCAGTCGGGGGCGGCGACAGCGATAGCCCTTAGTTTTGGTGACACAAGAGAGCTTCGCGCATCTTGTCCTACGCGATCACGGGAAAACTGAGGAAGCAGGTCACTTTTATCCCACATTTAAAAAATCCCTAAATTAATTAGAATGGCTTGCGATCCAGTATGATTGGATCCAATACATATGCACAGCCACGGCCTATTGTCGTTAGGGGGAACTGAAAAAGATGTCAGTGTGTGTGGTTTTGCTATTCGGTGGCCGAGGCCCAGAACACGAAGTGTCGCTACGTTCTGCGGCGACAATTTTGGAAGGTCTCCGCGCAAACGATTATGAAATACATTGCGTCGGCATCAGTCGCGTTGGAAGCTGGCATTATATGGGTCCAGAAGTTGCGTCGGAGGTCGATACAAGTCAGCCACAGGTAAACCTGTCTCCTGGCTCGAGAAGTTTGTCATATTTTTCAAAAGACGCCCGCGTCACGATCTCTGCAGATATATTTTTTCCTGCGCTGCACGGCGCTTGGGGCGAAGACGGCACGTTGCAGGGCCTATCTGAGCTTTTGGGTATTCCCTGTGCCGGCTCATCAGTTTTGGGCTCAGCGATCGGAATGGACAAAGATGTTTCGAAACGACTCTTGGTTCAAAAGGGATATCTCACGGCAACTTGGGACGTAGTGCGCGCTGGCGAACATGCGCCTAACTGGCAGGAACTCGTCAGACGGCACGGAAGCCCGATGTTCGTCAAACCAGCAACATCTGGATCTTCGATAGGCGTCCGTCGTGTGACTGGGCCGAATGAGTTAGAGGAAGCCATCGAGTTGGCTTGTAGATACAGCCACAAGGTCCTCGTGGAACAGGCGGTATCGGGTCGCGAAATTGAGTGTGCAGTTATTGAAACAAGCAAAGGGCCGGTCGCCTCCGCCCTTGGGGAGATCAGGGCCAAGAACGCTCACGTATTTTACGATTATGACGCGAAATACGAGGACGAAGATGGTGCCGACCTAATTGTTCCTGCAGATATTGCTGCACCGCTCAGGGACCAAATTCAGTCGCTCGCAATCGGGATTTTCCGCGATCTGGAGTTAAGCGGTTTTGCACGTGTCGATTTTTTTCTTACGGCAAACGGAATTATCTATTTCAACGAAGTAAACACCCTGCCTGGCTTCACCAGCATCAGCATGTTTCCGAGGATGTTAATTCAAACCGGCATGCCGCTAAAACAAATCATATCCGAAATTGTAGGATTCACTTTGCGCCAGTAGGTCACTGCTCAGTGAGGCCAGGGTGACTCTTTCGTGACTCCAAAAACTCAAGCACCTCTTCTTTCCCGTTGGTAAGATGTTGACGCAACGCTGATGAGGCAGTTTTGACATCGCCCCGCTTTGCCGCTTCGAAAATATCGTAATGGTCTTTCTGCGAACGCTCATGATAGTCAAGGTTGATAAGCAAAAATCTGATGTATCGGTCAACGGAGTCATGCAACGAATTAACGAGTGCTATAAGCCTCGGACGGTTAGCGCTGCTGTATAACGCACCATGAAACCGTCGATTGAGATCACTCAGGCGATCCGGGTCATATGTGTCGTCCATTGCAACAAGCAATTGAGACAGCTCTTCGATTGTTTTCGGTTGGATGTTAGGGATCGAAATCTCAAGGGCCGTGCACTCGGCCATAACGCGCATCTCGAAAACTTCTCTAATGTCGTCAATTTCCATGCTCGCAACGACAGCACCTTTATGAGGCTGATGGTCTATTAACCCGTCCGCTTCAAGACGTCTGAGGGCCTCACGAATAGGCATTCGGCTCAATTTAAACTCTTCAGCGAGATCGTCCTGACGAAGCGGAGTTCCTGCCGGGAGACGGCCGGACAGGATCGCCTGCCGCAACGTCTCCACCACAAACTCGGTAGCAGTCTTAAAGCGGGGACGCTCCTCGCCAATGATCTCGTCCAACAGACTTTTCACTTGCAATCTCCTCCGTTTAAGACGACACTTTGCATTGGATCCAATATCCATTGTCCCGGACAGTTCGACTTGAAGCGCGAAACTGCTGACACTGAAAGAGGGCACATGCACAACATTACAGCTAGCCATAACACTGTGAGTTCCGAAGAGAAACTAATCGCCGCCGTAACGGCCGAGATGGAACCATCTCAAAGCGACGTTGGAGGCTCACGGCGTCGACTTTGAGTACAATTCAGACGCTTCCCAAGCTGTCCCGCATATAAGCAATATCTGGACAAGGAAGGTGCGTGCGGAGACAATCATTAGCGGTCTTAAAGACGTCTGAATTGCTTGGGGCTCAGCGTGCAACTCTCAATCACGGGCTCCGTCGTACGTCCTCACCGCTGTGGGTCATTCTGCAGAAAGAGCTGAATCATCCATCCGTGTGTCATTCGGATCCGAGCTTCCCTTCGCGGATATGGATTCCGCTGCGCATCAGCTCGCTCGCAAAATCAAGAATCTACAGAAGCTCCTATCGTTGGAGGGGAACCATGCGTGACAAAATCCTATTACTAAAGGGCGGAAACTCTTCGGAACGAGAGATTTCGCTTCATACGGGGTCGTCAGTTGAACAGGCGCTTGTTGCGTTGCAAATGCCGTTCGACGTGGTCGATGTGCCGTCCTTGAAAGAGGTGATGTCCCTCCCCTTTGAAGATTACCAAGGCGTATTTCTCGCTCTTCACGGTGGCTTTGGCGAGAACGGAACGATCCAGGCCATACTTGAGAGCATCAACGTCCCGTTCAATGGGGCAAGCGGCCAAGCCAGTACTATCTGTATGAGCAAGCATCTAACGAAGCTCGTTGTACGGGATTGGGCAGTTGCGACACCAGACTGTGTGTTTGTGCCATCAAGGGCGAATGCACAAGGGTACGCTGACCTGGTTGGGCGCCTTGGGCACCGGTTCATTGTAAAGCCAGACGCCGAAGGATGCAGCGTCGGAGTGTCGTTGGTTTCGAGCGCGGCGGAGTTCGACCAAGCGTTTGCGGATGCAGCCGCCTTCGAACGGGGCGTGCTGTGTGAGGAGTTCATTGAAGGTGACGAAATTACAGTAGGCTATCTAAACGGCCGGGCTATGCCTCCACTGGCCATCACGTTCTCCCAGGAATTTTTCTCTTGGGAAGCAAAATTCCAGTCATCCAACTCTACCGCCTTTGCCGCAGCGTCTCTTCCGGACACAACTCAAAAAAGGATTGAAAGGAGTATGTCAGCTATAGCTCAGGCGTTGAATATAGAAGACTATTTTCGAGCGGATTTCATCGTTCGGGATAGCCAAGCATACCTGCTGGAGATCAACACGCTGCCTGGCCTAAACCATCATAGCGTGTTTCCCAAAGGATGTGAGCTAGCCAACATTTCATACAATGCAATGATTGAGGGCCTGATCAAGACATGGCCGAAACATCCTGCTTCGGATCAAGCCGTTGCATAGGCTCGTAACAACCGCGGCTCTATGCACGTTAACGGCAATCTGGTGCTTGGGATGGTTCCTCACCAAAGTAGGGTTATCCTATTCAACACCATTCTCGTTTACGTCGGCGCGGTTTTCCATCGGATCGGCGCTGATGCTGGCCGGGCTGGCCCTTCTTCGTCGGCGAATTTTGCCTGATCGAGCATATTGGCTGCCAATTGGAGCGATAGGGTTCTTGCAGACAACTTTAATGTATGCCTTTTCCGCATACGGGCTTTTGCTGGTAGATATCGGAAGAGCCACAATATTAATTTACGCCACACCTATTTGGGCGGTCGCGCTTGGGCCTTTGGTTCTTAGAGAAAAGTTGAATATCTGGAAAATCGGGTGTGTTGCACTCGGCTGCATCGGCATCTCGTTTGTTATATTGCCAACCATTAGTAGTCAGCCTTTGGTTGGCTTTGTGGTGCTATTAGCAGCATCCTTATGCTGGGCGCTGGCCATGCTGATTACCAAAAGAAATCTAGTTAAAGCTGACCAAGTGCATGTTGTTGTATGGCAAACCGTCATCGGGGCGCTTGGTCTTGCGATAATCACTCCGTTTGTTGACGGTGGCTTTGTTTTCGAAATGAATTACGCCAGCGTTCTGACACTTCTTTACGTAGCCATCTTCGGGACAATTGTCGCGATGTCGCTATGGTTTTTCATTGTTCAGCGCGTTGAGATGATTCAATCGAGTTTGGCGTCTCTTGCAGTGCCAATTTTGGTGATAATCATCGACACTTGGATAAGCGGCCGTGCCTTTGATTGGGGCCTTACCGTGGGAAGCGTCCTTATTGTGTGCTCGATACTGATTGTATGGTTGCAACCGAAGACAGCGCCGATCGTCACACAGCACAGAAACCCGAAATATGACGAGGTGTTGTAGCTCTAGGGCGTATATCCAGTTGCCCGACCGACATCGGTCGCCGCGGCAGAAGGAATCCACTTCACGATGCTCATGGTCATTCAAACGGTCTCTACAATACTATCGTTTGCCACCCATCGACGCCGCTAGCTCGGCCCTACGCTATGAAAGAGGGGAAAATCATGCCTAATCTTACCCAGCACAGGTTCAGAAACACTTCTAAGCTGGCTGCGATGAGTTCCGACAGCTGGGACGCGGCGAAAAAGGAACAGCTCATCAGCCTTTACGTGGATTCAAGCGACGTCGGCCACATTCGTGATACCGACGACGGCCCCACAGAGTTCATCAACATGAGCTGCTATTCTTACCTTGGGCTGAACCGACATTCCCAAGTTATTGAAGGCGCCATCGATGCGCTCCGACACGAAGGCATTACAAGTCTCGGTATCGCTCCAACGCGGATCAGATCCAACTTGGTTAAACGAACTGAGGAGGGATTGTCCGACCTTTTCGACGCAAAGTGCCTCGTTAGCCTCTCATGTTCTGTCGCAACTTCGGGGTTGCTGCCGTTGATATCGTCCGGCCACCTTGCAAACGGAGGACCAAGGGTCACCGTTTTTGATAAGAAGGCACATTTCTGCATGGATTGGATTAAGCCAATCTGCGCCGACGAGGCTCCGGTTATCTCTGCGCCACATAACGACATGGACTTCCTTGAAGACGTCTGCAGACGAAACCAAAGCGTAGCCTATATCGCCGACGGTGCTTATTCGCTCGGCGGAACTGCAAATCTGGACGCGCTTCTCTCACTCCAAGATCGGTACGGGCTATTTGTATGGTTCGACGATTCACACTCGCTTTCAGTAGCGGGACGAAACGGCGAAGGGATGGTTAGGTCGCATATGGGTGAGCTAAATCCTCTAACGGTCATTTCGGCATCGCTTGACAAGGGATTCGGCTGCTCAGGCGGCGTGGTTATGTTCGATCGAGAGTTCGACACGTCATTTGTCAACACTTTCGCTGGCCCGATGTGCTGGTCCCAGAGCCTCAATACCCCTAGCCTTGGCAGTATCCTCGCCAGCACGGAGATCCACGCCAGTTCTGAGTTGCAAGAACTTCAAACCAAGCTGCGTCAGAATATTGCGTACTTCGACGAGATGGTACCCACTGAATTGACAGGCTCTCTACTCCCGATACGCTCCATTCACGTGGGGGACGCTTCGCTCACAATTGCATTGTCGCGCCTGATCTTGGAGAACGGGTTTTACTGCGCCGCAAGCTACTTTCCGATAACGGCTAGAGGACGGGAAGGACTGCGGGTGATGCTGCGGGCTGACCACCGACCAGAGGATCTCGTTCGCTTCTGCACGTTGCTTAGGAACGAGGTACTCCCCAGGGTTCGAGTGTTATGAGCTTGGCCATCCAGCGATCAGCCGTGGCGAACCCGCTGAAGGATTGCAGGAGCATTCTCGTGACCCCTGGCACCGCCGTGGACCGGTTCCGCTCTGCGCAAAAATGCGATGCAGACGCGCTCCTTTACGACCTGGAGGACAGCGTCCGAATAGTAGACAAGGATCTCGCGAGGAACAGTTGGCGGCTCTTTGATAAGGGGATATTTACAAAGCCAGTATCTGTCAGGGTGAATTCAATAAATACCCTTTGCGGACTACGTGACCTCGAGGCGATGATGGACACTGGCCATGTTCCGGATTTGCTCTTCCTACCGAAGGTCGAAGACCCGGCAGTAGTTAAGCTTGTAAGTGCGATTCTTGACGAACAGGCTGCTTCAACGTCTCTCTGCGCAATATTAGAAACGCCGGGCGGGGTTGGGGACGCTCTATCGATAGCGCGTTCCGACCGCCGTCTCGTCGCACTTTGTTTCGGCCTAGCCGATTACGCAGCCTGTCTCGGCGTTACAACTCAGTGGGAGGAGATGATCCACGCTCGGGCGACAGTCGTCATGGCGGCGAGAGCGGCTGGCCTTATCGCAGTAGATGCGCCAACCTTTGCACTAGAAGACTTCGGTCAACTGGAGGAGGACTGCAGTCGATCACGGAATATGGGATTCAACGCGAAGATTGCTATCCACCCCCGGCAGATATCGCACATCAATAAACATTTCAGCCCTTCCGAAGAAAGCGTGATCTGGGCAAGAAAAGTCCTCGATGCCGTCGAGGGGCATAGCGACGCCATCTCGGTTGTCGATGGCACAATGATCGGCCCCCCTTTTGTGCGGCGAGCACATTCCATAGTGTCCGGGAAGGCTTCAACATCGTGAAAGACATCCTCGCATTCGAGAAAACCTCGCCGGGCCGCTATCGCCAGAGACAAGGCGTCTTTTATGATGAGTTCGACGTCGGGGACATTATCGAACATTATCCCGGCAGAACGATTACAGAAGCGGACAACGTGTGGATGTCGTTGCTGTCTCACAACACGCACCCTCTACATATCGATCACGCTTACGCCGCGACGACAGAATTCGGGCGGCCCGTTGTTTCAAGCCTTGTTACGCTTTCCATCGTCGGAGGTATGACAACGGCCGGGACAAGTGCACAGGCCATTGCCAATCTCGGTTGGGACAACATCCGACTGACCGCACCTGTTTTCGTCGGGGACACTGTCTATGCCGAAACGACTATCGTCGCTAAGCGGCTTTCCGAAAGCCGCGAAGGCACAGGCATCGTGACCTTTGAAACAACGGGCCGCAAGGCGGACGGAGCCCAATTCATGACTTTCCGGAGGAGCGCTCTCATTCCTTGTAACCCTAACGGTCAGGAACGGGCGTAGTTATGATCCGCACAGTCTCCAACGCCGAAATTTTGCGCGCCGTCGACCTTCCGTCGCTGATACGCGACATGCGCGAAGCATATGAAGGAGATTATATTAAGAATGCCATCTCGCCTCCTCGGTCGATTGTCGCCCAGCCCGACAAGCTGTTCGGAGCTATGAGTTCCGTCTCGAACGAGCTGAACCTGTTTACAACTAAGATGGCTACATTCGTGGACGGCAAGAGTGAGGTTACCAATGCAAGCGTAAATGCCTATGTCCTGGCGTTCTCCACTCGGTCCGGGATGCCTTTGGCATTACTCGAAGGGAATGCAATCACCATGATTAAGTGCGCCGCGGTCTGCGGACTTGTGACCGAAAAATGCACTGGAGAAAGAGAAACCAGCATTGGGATCCTCGGGGCGGGAGCGCTTGCCCGAGCCCAGCTTTGGGGGATAAGCACGGTGAGGAAAATCGCTGATTTAGCGATATATAACCGAGGGAGCGACCGCGCCGAGGCCTTCCTAACATTTGCGCGACGTATGCTCGGAGACCACGCGAGAGTTGGATTGGTGGGCTCTCCGGCTGCCGCGGCGTTGGGCCGGCACATTGTCTGTACTGCGACCTCGTCCGCTTCGCCGCTTCTACTAGCACGCGATGTAGAGAAAACGACGCATCTCAATTGCATGGGTGCCCATGATGTAGACACTTCCGAAGTCGAAGCAAAAATTTTCGCAGATCGCTTGGTTATCGTGGAAGATAAATCAACGGCCGTCTCAGAAGGTGGCCATTTGCACGCTGCTGCAATCGACCTCACTGACCTCCTAAAAACATCTCGACCTCAACTTAGGCAGCAGCAGACGCTTTTCAGCTCCACGGGACACGCTTTTCTAGACCTCTTGGCAACCGCCCATGTGCTCAAAAAGATGGGAATTTCGGAGATCCCTGCACCTGCTGAAGGTGTTATGAAATGAAAGAAATTCGTCTTAGTGCCTTCATGATGAATTGCATGAGTCATCTATCTCCTGGGCTCTGGAGACATCCATCTGACCGCTCCCTAAACTATAATGATCCGGGCCACTGGGTAGCACTGGCCAAGCTCCTTGAAGAAGGCCTGTTCGATACGCTCTTTCTCGCGGACGTTCTGAGTGTCTATGATGTGTATAAAGGAACCGTCGACGCCTCGCTCAGACCGGGAGCGCAGGTTCCGGTCAATGATCCGCTTCCGCTTGTTCCGCTTATGGCTTTCGCCACGCGCAATCTCGGTTTCGGGTTAACGGCCTCAGTTTCATTTGAGCACCCTTTCCCGTTTGCTAGGCGAATGTCGACGCTCGATCATCTCACAGGCGGGAGGGTAGCTTGGAATATCGTGACCTCTTATTTGAACAGTGGAGCACCTAACGTTACGTCCAAATCTGTGATGAGCCACAATGAACGTTACGATATGGCGGACGAATATATGGATGTCGTGTATAAACTCTGGGAAGGGAGTTGGGCAGACGGCGCCGTGGTGCGGGACCGGGAAGCTGGGACGTTTGCGTTACCGGAACTTGTTCGGCCAATTGAGCATATAGGAAAATACTTCAATGTGCCTGGTATTCACCTCTGCGAGCCATCTCCGCAACGTACTCCGCTCCTTTTCCAAGCCGGAAGCTCCCCCCGCGGTAGAAAGTTTGCTGCTCGCCACGCAGAATGCGTTTTCACTGGGTGTCCCACAATCCCCGTTCTCGCAGAGGTGATCTCAGGTATAAGGCAAGAACTGGCTTATGAAAATCGCACAGTCGACGACGTCGCTTTTTTCAACATGGCGACCGTCATTGTCGACAGGTCACCTGAACTAGCGAGACGGAAATTCGAGCGTATCCTGTCGCTCGTGGACGAAGAAGCCTCGCTTGCGCTGCTCTCTGGAGCCACCGGCATCGACTTGAGCGGATACGATAGACGATCTCCACTTCGCTATGTCCCTACTGAGGCGGGGCAGTCGGTGATCGAAGTATTCACCACACCTGTTCAGGCACGAGAGTGGAAGATATCTGAATTGGCAAAATGGTGCGGCGTGGGTGGTCGCGGCCCGGTCTTTGTTGGCTCTGCCGCCATGGTTGCTGACGAGCTGGAGCGTTGGGTGGAAGCGACCGGCGTGGATGGGTTCAATCTGTCTTACGCGCTTATGCCCGGGACATATGAGGACATAATAGAACATCTTATCCCGGAACTTCAGAGGCGCGGGAGATACAAAAAAGAATATCGGTCTGGTACAATTCGAAACAAAATGCTGGGGCAAGGCAACTTCCTGCCTCGTCATCATTATGGAACCGGATTTCGAGACCTTCCGAGCGTTTCGGGTAAAGGACTTGATCTAGCACGGTGACGTCACGAACCTTCTACGCGTTACCGCATCCATAACCGTGCAGCTTCGTGAAGTGATCACTAACCAGGGAGGGGGTATCGACTTCCGGCTACTAACCAGCAGCTGCGACTTTTATCCGCTGACCTGCGGACAGGCTCACTTCAGAGTAATTTGGACGAAAATGTATCGTTCCCCTGAGCGCGACGCATTCGAACGTCCCTGCCGCTTTCACGCGCCTTGATGGGATACGAACCAACAACCGGGGAAATCTAATTGCGCTAAGTCACTGAGTAAATTGAAGCAGATGTTACCTAGTTGTAATCGGCGTTTTTCACCGCACACTGACCAAGCTCGATTGGCCATTCGGAAAAATGCCGCGACGACCTTGATGGCAAGAATGCGCCAAAAGGAGACATAAGCTGCTCCGAGGGTCGGAGCTGGAAGAGGGCCGGGAGTGGACTCGCCGCTTCGTAGCGCAAAGTCGAGTAAGCCTGCTAGATAGCGCTAGGAATGCAGTCAGCGGTCGCCATAGCGAAAACCCCGTTCAATACCTGAACGCGGCCTCGGATAAGACCATTGTCTCCTAAACACCCGCTTGACGCACTTCCCGTGATCCCTTGCGCTGTTTGCCAGGCTGCTCGGGTCTGACGTCCGGATGGGCCATAGAACCACCAAGCCATCCGGCTGCGGCACGCACATGAAGCCGTCAAGGTAATCATGAATCAGGAACGGACCTCAGGCTCCTTTCGTCCGACGTTTCGCGACGCCGGATCCTGGTCCACAGCCAGTGCAGAAGGAGCAGCACAGGCATTCCGCCGCCGACAATGCACACGCCTTGCCAGCCTAGATGGGCGAAGGCAAGACTGCTCAGAGCCGAACCGATCGGCATGCCAACGAAACCGGAGGTGACGAAGATCGAGGTGATACGCGACTGGGCGTTGGTGGTGAGCTTGTAGAGGACGGATTGATGAACGACCTGCAGGCCCATGGCGGCAACATCAAGCGTGAGGATGCCTGCAATCAGGAGAGGGATGGAGTGTCCGCCGACTGCCATTAGCAGCCAGGATGCAGCCAGCATCGTCGCCAGACCACCGGTCAGGAGAGATACCAGCCCCCTGTCGGCAAGACGTCCTGCGTAGCCGGCCGACAATGCACCGGCCGCGCCGACAAGGCCGAAGAGGCCGATCGTCGCTGAAGAGAAATGATATGGAGCGGACGCCAGGTGCAGGGTCAATCCGGTCCAGAGCGCGCTGAAGCTCCCCATGCCGAGCAGGCAGTAGAACGACCGGTGACGCACCGCCCGCTCTTCCCTGAATAGAGCGACGATTGAGCGCATCAGGCCGAGGTAGTGCACAGGGGCAGTCTGCACGTCGCTCACCATCGTGCGGCGCAATCCAAACCACAACGTCGCGACGCCCATGGCCGCAAAGACGTACATCCAACGCCAACCGACGAGTTCGGCGACCAGGCCGGACACGGTTCTTGCAAGCAGAATGCCGAGCAAAAGCCCAGTGATGACCATCCCCACTCGCCTGCCGCGCACCTCCTCGGGAGAACGGGACGCGACATAGGGAATGACCACCATTGTCGCGCAGGCGGTCATTCCCATCAGGAGCTGCATCACCGCGAACGTCAGGAAGGTGGGGCTGAGGGCCGTGCCAACCAGCGTGACCACACAGGCCGCCAGCATGTAGGAAGCAAGTTTGCGGCGGTCGACGCCGTCGCCCAATGGCACAATAAACAGAACGCCGAGGCCGTAGCCGAGTTGGGTCAGGGTAACCATGTAACCCGCGTTGGCGGGTTCTACTCCGAAGGAGCGCCCAATGACGGCCAGCAGCGGCTGGGAGTAGTAGATGTTGGCAACCATGATGGCCGCCGCAAGAGCGAACAGGTAGACCTGCCGACCAGTGACTTGTTGCGAAGTGCTGGAGGTCATGATGCGGGCTTTCTTTAAAGCAAAAGTGCAGGCAGATGACCCGCCTGCACTTTTGGGGTGCGATCGCAAATTGATTAGTCCGGGTAGCTGACTTCAGCCGTCCATGAATCCTTGGGCTGGTCGTGAAGAGCCCAGAAGGCGTCAGCGATCTCCTGAGACGCCGTCGATCCTGCTGCCACAAGCGTGCCGACCGTCACCGACGCGATATGCACGCCCCGCTCGCGGAAGTTTTCGAACAGGCCGAGCGTCATTGCGCGGATGCCGGCCTTGCCGATGCTGAGCGAAAGATAGTCCGGATTTGGCGTAACGCCGAAGACGCCGCCTGTTAGAAGCAGAGAACCTTCGCCACGGGCGAGCATGCCTCGCGAGGCTTCCTGCACCGCGGCCAGCGCGGCGCCGATATTGATGGCAAGGTCGGGCACAAATGTTTCTGGTGCCTGCGTCTCGATCGTGTCCTGATGCATGGATGCAGAGTTGAAGTGCATGACGTCGACCGAACCAAACCGGCTTTCCGTCTCTGCAATCACCCTTTGGATGCTTGCCAAGTCGCCGGCGTCCGCCGTCATGGTTTCCACGGCGTAGCCGGCCTCCCGCAGGCGCGCCGCCTGATCTTCGAGCCTCGACTGGTCTCGGGAGGTAAGGACGACGCGAAAGCCCTCTTTGGCGAACCTCTCGGCGGTGGCGATGCCAATGCCGGGTCCCGAGCCAATGCTGACGAATGTTTTCATGACTAGATATCCTTGAGTTGCTGAGAAGTTAGTTAGATGCGAATAATCCAACAATATGGATGGTATGCATGACATAGATGCGGGAGGCGCAGGAATGCCAAATGAAGGCTTTGACGACATGCTCGCCTTCGTGGCGGTGGCGCGGTCAGGCAGCTTCCGCCAGGCGGCACAGCAGCTAGGGCGAGATGCTTCCGTCATCTCCCGTCGGATCGGGCAGCTCGAACGTCGTCTGGGCGTGCGACTTCTGGTCAGGACCACACGCAGCGTCACCCTCACCGAGGCGGGATCCCACTACTTTCAGCGCCTCCGCCATGCGATCGACGAGCTCGATCTTGCAACCCGAGAAGTCAGCGGTTTCGCTGCGGATCCCCAAGGTACTCTCAAGATCTCGCTTCCGGTGACGTTCGGGCGCCTGGTAGTCGCACCGCTACTCCCTCAGTTTCTTAGACAGTACCCCCAGATCAAGATCGAGGCCCAGTTCCAAGATCGGACCGTCGACATCGTTGAAGAAGGCTTCGACGTCGTCATCCGGATTGGCGTATTGCGGGGCAGCACACTGATGGCCAAGCGTCTGGGCTCTTTCTGGAGCATCCTCGTCGCTTCTCCTGTGTATGTTGCAGAACGCGGCTCTCCTAGGACGCCGACTGAACTGGAAAGCCATGCCTGTCTCGGCTTTACACGGCACCCGGACTGGCCAAGCTGGATCCTGGAACGCGAAGGGAAACAAACTCCCGTCCGCCCCGAAGGCCCCATGGTGGCGGACAGCAGCGAGTTCATCCTGTACGCAGCGCTGGATCACACCGGGATTGCCCTGCTGCCCTACTGGATGGTGACGCGCCACCTGGCCGAAGGCAGCCTCGTTCCCGTTCTCCCGGAATGGCGCAGCATCCGGGAGATCAACATCTTCGCTGTAATGCCGCCAGGAACTCTCATGCCAGCAAAAACCCGCTTGTTCGTAGACGAAACCGCAAAGTGGCTACGCAACGGAGATGTATGGCCGATCCCAGACGCCTTGATCGAAAGCACATAGCCATTATGCGGGCCCGAAGAGCTCCTTGATCTTGAACTGGTCGAGATCGCCGAACATGCGGTCGTGCCGCTCGGCCTTGGCGACCAGCCCTTCAACCTCGGCTTTGGTCACCGTGTAGCCTGGCGTGTTCATGTACCAGTTCATCACGTCGTCGCGGCTTGCAACTGTGTCGGGCACGTTGCCGACAAAAGGCACGACGTAGATCGGCGTCGTCGGCTCGCTGCGCCAGCTCTCGGCGAGAGGTCCCATGTCCACGCTATCGTAGCCGATGACGTCCAGCAGGTTCGCGACAGCAGTCTTCGCGGTCACATCGTCGCCGGCGATCGGAACCGCGCTACGATCCGTGGAGCCGGCAGGACGCGCTAGGCGCCGCAGGCGCACGAAATCGAGGTTGTTGAACGCGCGAACGACCTGCGACTTGGCTAGGTGGCGCTGGACCAGTTCGCTCGTGCTAAGAACGTCGGTCTGAACCTCCGGCATATGGCCGTCCCGCTCAGGGTAGTAGTTCATGGTGTCGATGACGATCTTGCCTGCCAGCAGGTCTGGCGAGAGCTTCGAATAGGCTTGGAAAGGAATGGCGACCACGACGATGTCGGCCGCCTGGATCGCCTCTTCGGCCGATGCTGCACGGGCCGTTGGCCCCAGTTCGGCAACGAGCTCTCTCAGGGAGTCCGGGCCGCGCGTGTTTGCGACAACGACCTCGAGACCTGCGGCTGCAACGAGGCGTGCCGTCTGGCCGCCGATCATGCCGCTGCCAAGGATTGCGATTGATTTGCTCATGGTGAACTGCTCCGTGTTGGTCGACACGGATATAGATTGATGTGCTAGCGCGGATAATTATGGGGGAGTACATTTCATAATTGCGCTGGGCGCATTACCCGTGTGGCTGACTTCGTCCCACTGGAGTGCGCCATGGTTCAGTCGGTGACCGCAACCGAGCTTAGCTAGCTCGATTGTCCGTACTACGGTGTCTGTTTCCTCCCGGGATGACGATCACCACAACGTTCAACTTGGCGGCTTAAAGCTGCGCCATCACATTCGGCCGCCAATGACCGCTTTGGGCCGATAGCAGACCAAGTTCGCGGCGAATGCGCCCTAATTAGCCACGGCGCCCTACGCATCACAGGCCATCCGCATTTACAGGGCGGCAGGTTACGTGTGATGAAGCTTCACTAAGTTGATATGGAGAGGAAGCTTTATGCGACGAGCGCTAGCGCTAGGATCACTTGTCGTTATCAGTGCATGCTCTGAAGCTGACGCTCAAGAGTGTGCAACTAAACCGATTGTAGAGTTAGTCACTGCCAGCGAGGCAGCTTTCAAGCGCTTCAACAACGACAAGGAGTTTACTTCCCCGCTTGCTGAACTCACCCCGCGCGCATCAGGTTTTTCATATCAGGCGAACATCCCTATCTGGGTTGGCACTTTAGAGGTCATCGACAAGACGGGCACGGTGGTGGCGTCGTTGATCCCGCAGGTTCATTGTAATGGAGGCGTTGAATTTTCCATAGAACGGAGGAGACGGGCGGATGGGAGTATCGAATCTGGGCTTGGTGGGTAGTAGCTGAAAGAGCTCATGGTGGCTCGGGCCAAGATATTAGCGATTATAGTCCCGCTTTTCTTTTCGCTTATCTTTCCTTTCTACCTGATGGGTGGATTGTAGCTGCCATGGACATTCCTTTCGTTAGTCCCAGTTCTCGCCGTACTCTCTGCTATGCTCGGTAACCTGATAGCTCTCACGACATCAAAAATGAGGCAAGGAAGGTGAGATCATTGCCGCAGGCGGTGGTCTCTCCGTCACGGCAACCGTTGTTAAACTTGCCATGCTCTGTTTTTATAGCAGGATCAAGCGCATAGGTTCTGGCATTGTCCGGTCAATTCAACTTAGACGATCTTCTATCCCTTCATAGTTTTCCAACGCTAGGCGGCCATCCATTCGATATCGATCCCTCAGGGCGGTATCTCGCGTTCGCATTACTGAAGCCAGCGGGCGAAGCGACACGCCATTTCGCCACCACGTTAGGCGGTAGCGAAGCGGACCTCTATGTCATTGAGCTGGCGACCCGGAAACTTCAGGGGATCCCTCCTCCAGTCGGCTGCGGGGCGCTGTCGCCATGCTGGTCGCCTGACGGCACCATGGTTGCGGTGGCCCTAACTGACGGCAGCTTCGTCCGGCCAGCAGTGATTGAGGTGTCCACCGGGTTGGCCACATTTCTCTCGGATCGTAATGTCTGCATTGAATCGCCTCGTGGGGTCTTTGCATGAAATGGACCAACGAAGATCTTATGCGAGCTCCTCCCAGAGGGTGTACTTCCGACATGGATGGATATCGATCTAAGGGGAGCTAGGTTCATGACGGCTGTCTGGCAACGTGCTTGGGATGGGCAGCAGGCCACGGCAAGCCCGCTAAGGGACGATAGCCCTGCCATCGGCCCGCCGCTCATCACTTACGTTGAGATAGACACGGTGACGGGTAAAGCCGAAAGCTTCACAGAACAGGACGGCCTATCGGCTGCCGTAGAGTCGTTCGCAAATCGACCAATGATCGAATATCCGCCGCGATGCGTCGGCCCAGGCTCCAAAGCCCCACCGGAAAGCATTTTGGTTGCCGGTTCAGAAAGCTCATCAAGCGGCATCTACCTCGCCCGCAGCTCGGACGGTACACGCTTATGGCATATCGACAATGATGGAGGGCAGGTTGTCTTCGAAACAGATACCCATCTCGCTGAGCTGCCTCCTCCCAACGTCCGGCGTCTTCCATTCCAAACAATGGACGGACAGACAGCGCATGTGCGGTGCCTCCTTCCACATGATCATCAGCCGGGAGAGGCGAGACCAACCATAGTTTGGGTCTATCCCGGCTACGAAACTTCGTTCAACTACCGCCACCATCTGGACGCGAGAAACGATCCAAGTCCTTTGAACCTACATCCTCTCGCCTCAGAGGGCTTCATCGTTCTAATACCTGAAATGCCAACCGACTCCGAGGTTGGGGGAGGTCGCGAACTCTCGGAAGAGCTTCTGGGCACCGTACTCCCAGCGATTGAGGCGGCCGTGACAGCTGGTTTTGCCGATCGACAGCAACTTCACGTTGCCGGACACAGTCTTGGGGGATGGGCAGCGCTTCATCTCGTCGCACAAACAGATTTATTCAAAAGCGCAATTGCTGCCGCAGCCCCTACCAATCTGATTTCAGAGTTCGGCATATCGGACGTCAGATTCAGACATGGCGAATACGTCGACACTGACGGCCTCGCATCTATGAGCCGTATTTTCGGGCTTTCTCGGCCGCCCTGGGAAATACTAGACCGGTATGTCCGAAACAGTCCGGTGTTTTCTGCAGCTAGTATAGAGGCACCCGTCATGCTGATCCACGGAGATCAGGATTATGTCTCAATCACCCAAGCAGAGGAAATGTTCACGGCGTTGCGGACTCTCGGAAAGCCCGTCGAATTTGTCCGTTACTGGGGCGAAGGACACGTTTTTGAAAGCCCAGCAAATGTGAAAGATATGTGGTCCCGCCTGTATGCGTGGATTAGGCAGCATTCTTCTTAGTGACCGCTTCGGGCCGATAGGCGACCCCACCGCCCGAGCCTCATCAGGGGCGGTAATGCCTGTCCCGTTTCCGGCGAGAAAGTCTGATCCGCACATAGACTGCAATCGCAACAAGGATGCCAACAGCAGCCCAATAGAGCGGCGGGGTGTCTGTGAGCGCAGCCCCTAGAATGCCGATTATCCCTCCGAGGCTCACATAAGAAACCAACGAAAATCGGCTGTATAGCGAAACATCGAGGAGGATCCGGATGTACGTACTGACAAACTCACCCAAGTTACGAACCTTCCGCAGACGTTCAACGACACAACGCGGTGACGTTACCGCTTTGACCTTTCCAAACGATTTCAGTTCCCCAGTCGAATTTGGAGCGCTCTGCTAGTAACTGACACCCGGCTTACCCGCACATTTGGCGACAACAATCCGATCCACAGCCACTTAGGTCTGGCGACAACTGCCTATTCCTACGCCCTCAGCTACGACGAATTGACGGAAGTAGCAGAGCGGATTGCACTGCTTTTGAACCTGCACCTTGGCGACAGCACCGTCGATCTGCGCAACCCGCCACCCGAAACGAATTTGATGGGTCATTCGTTAACATCACCGAGTCATGGTAAGAACTCGCGGCTGGGGGACCAAAATGACGATAGGCCAAAAGATAGTCTTGCTTGTCCTCGTGATGGTAGTTGCGTGTGCGGGAATGATCACTCGACACCTAATGTTTGGCAGCTACGACATGAGGGACAGGACGGGCACGATTGGATTTATGGCGATCCTGCTCGCGTTGCTTTTGGGGACTTCAGTAGCGGCGCTTTTTTCCGAAGCGTTCTGAGCGCTGCACTACTGCCACGGCAGAATGGGGAACCGGTTGCCTATCGCTACCGGCTGGCGGGCTCATCCGAATGGAACGTCAGCAACGCGGGCGACATGGACGGTGTGCGGGAGTGCATGTGGCATCTTGGCGACCAGCTGGAGATCGAGCCGCTGTTCGCAATGGCAAAATCGGACGATAACCCGGCAGGCTCGCGATCAATGGACGAGGCGAGCCTACCGACTACTTCTCGTCTCTCACAACTTGAAGCACGTACCTCATGCGCCGTTTCGATTAACGATCAGTTAACGCCGCCGCGCGCACAGCCCAAGAATCTAGTGTCGCAGGAGGCCATGATGATCCTACCGGCATTTGGTCTCTTACCGGCAGAAACCTCAAAGCCGCTTGTCGATGATTGCCTTCTCCACCCGCTCAAACCCGCGAGCGATGACACCGACGAAAATCATCACGATGCCGAGCAAGAGGCACGTTGCAGGAAACCAAGCCCAATATCCCTCAAGGCCAAGGGGGTGCTGGAAGATTATCCCAACCATAGCCAAGAAAATGGTGAGATATCCGATCAAACTGACCCAGTGAGTGAGCATCGTTCCTCCGCTAGCTCAATGCCGCGCCGCTCAGATATGCGCAAACATCAGACTGGTTGTAAGGGTCTCGACGCGCCCTTCCGAACACCGTCGACCTTAAAGAGTGTAGATCGTGCCGAGCTGCTGGCGACCGTCAAGGAATTCGCTCGATGGCATTACCTCAATGATCTGACGATCTACACCGGCGGGAAGCCGAGCGACAGCGAGATCGATTTCGAGGCAACTGCCTGGAACACGATCAAGCGCGCCCTCGCCACCACGGAGGGCCGGCCATGAGCATGGAGTGGATCAGGAAAAGGTACGGCGTTCCGGCGAAGCGCAGCGGCAGGGTCGAATACACTGGCGGCAAGACGCCAGAGTTCGGAACGATCCTGGCAGCCCGCGAAGGTCGGCTTCGCATACGCCTGGATGTGATGGAATACACGCATCCTCTCCCGTTCCATCCGACCTATGAGCTTCGTTACCTCGATGCTGATACGATTAAGCGTTGCCCGAAGTGAGGAGCGGGTCCGCTTGGCAACTGTGGATTTCATAGTTGCGAGACACCACGCGGCATTTGCCCGCTCACACCATCACCCGAAACGAATGTGAAGGAGCGAGTTGGGTCGCTTTGCGCCAGAAGCGGTCATTGCACAACCTGCGAAATAGGAAGTGTAGCCAAGTACCTTTGGAGGTACATAAGCGTGGTAGTGAACCGCGCCGGGTTTGCCGGAGGCCATTTCGTTTAAGTTATGCGGCCATGGCTGGTGCGTCCAGGCTGGCGTAATAGTGCTCCTCGGCTTCGGCTGGCGGTATGTTGCCTATGGGCTCCAGAAGACGGCGGTTGTTGAACCAATCGACCCATTCGAGTGTGGCGAACTCCACAGCTTCGAAGTTGCGCCATGGTCCTCGCCGATGGATGACCTCTGCCTTGTAAAGACCGTTGATCGTTTCAGCGAGAGCATTGTCATAGCTGTCGCCAACGCTTCCGACGGAGGGCTCGATGCCCGCTTCCGCCAGTCGCTCGGAATAGCGAATGGACACGTATTGCACGCCCCTATCGGAATGGTGGATTAGCCCACCGTGATGGACGGGCCGCCGATCATGAAGCGCCTGGTCCAAGGCATCGAGGACGAAGCCCGCATGTGCGGTCCGGCTTGCCCGCCAACCGACAATGCGGCGTGCAAAGGCATCGATGACGAAGGCCACGTAGACGAAGCCCTGCCAAGTCGCCACGTAGGTGAAATCGGATAACCACAGCATGTTCGGCGCGG
Source organism: Neorhizobium sp. DAR64860/K0K1 (assembly GCF_050500205.1). Taxonomy (NCBI): domain Bacteria; kingdom Pseudomonadati; phylum Pseudomonadota; class Alphaproteobacteria; order Hyphomicrobiales; family Rhizobiaceae; genus Neorhizobium; species Neorhizobium sp. DAR64860/K0K1. The sequence continues at coordinate 129,326 of NZ_CP191460.1, forward strand.
GAGCAAAGAACTGCCGGTTTACGCGGTCGAGTGGGCATGGGGCGGCCTTGTCGCTGATCGTCGTTCGGATCGGCTTGCCACGGATGATGCCCTGCAGCCCCATTGCCCTCATAAGCCGAGCAACAGTGCAGCGGGCGATGTCGAAGCCCTCCCGCTGCAACTGCCGCCAGACCTTGCGCACGCCATAGACCTGGAAGTTCTCATTGAACACCCGGCGTATCTCGATCTTTAGGCCGATATCGCTGCGGGCTCGGACCGACAGGCGATCCACGTCCAGACGCTTGGCGACGTTCTCGAAGTAGGTTGACTGGGCAATCGGCAAAAGCCTGCAGATCGGCTCGACCCCGAACACCCCACGGTGTTCGTCAATGAACGAGATCATCGTTTGAAGGGGCGGTCGAGCTCCGCCATCGCAAAATAAGCAGATGCCTTGCGCAAAATCTCATTGGCTTGACGAAGCTCGCGGTTCTCCCGCTCCAAAGCCTTCATCTTCTCGGCGACATCGCTCGGCAGGCCTGCTCGCTTACCACTGTCGACCTCGGTCTTCTTGACCCATTCGTGCAGCGTGGCTGGCGAGCAACCGATCTTGGCCGCAATAGATGAAACAGCAGCCCACCGCGAAGGGTGCTCGGCTTCGTGATCCAACACCATACGAATGGCGCGTTGACGGACTTCAGGTGAAAACTTGTTCGTTGTCTTGCTCATAGTGGCTCCACTTTCTCAGAAGTTGGAGCCTCCGGCAAACCCGGCGCGGTTCAAAGTGATAAGCCAACCGTTGCGGCGGGCACGACGTCATACGGCAGCCATCCCAAGGCATGAAGCGTGTCGTGGGCCGCAACGTTGAGAATGTCGGCAACAACTACCACGCAAACGGTGATGAGCAATGCGAATGCGAGGACTTTGCGTCGCGTCTCGAACCGGTCCGACGCACAGGCCTGCTTGATGTAGCGGTCGATCGAAGCAAGCATGCGGTAATTCCAAGACGGTTCGAAGCGACCAAGCGGACGGGCCTTGCGGCTTTCGTCATTTGGTCAAGCGAACGAATTCACCATCCGGCGCGCAAACGGATGCGGCAGTATGCCCGGCAAGATTGACGGGCAGGCCGGCAACATCAAATGCTGACCGCGCAGATTTTCGACGTTTCGGCTTAGCCAGCCAAACCGGTTACGCCCACGATCTTCTCGCGAGCGATGTCATGAACGTCGGAGGATACGCTGTCCATCAAACGGTCCGACGTCTCACCAATCGCCTCATCTTCTGCGAGCGTGTGAGGGAGCGCGGCCACAACTGCTGAACCGAGCGCGGAGCGATCGCTCCGCGGACAAGTGGCTCTGGCAGTTCCAGAGGCGCACGATACATTCTAGCCTACGTGAGAAAGCTACTCACAGAAAATGGCTTCTCTTCAAAGCGAAGCATCGGGGTCTTCACCCTCGCCTTTCTCACTTGGCTGCACGTTGCAACAGTACGACACGATTTCCAGAGATCAAATGCACAATCCCGTTGGATTCCATCTCATACAGAGCATCTGCGATGTCGCCCTGCTGAAACCCTTGCTGTACTAGAACCAGACCCACCTCAAGTAAATCAGCAGGGTTTTCGGCTGTTGCGCCCGCAGCACCGAGCTCGTGCTGAATTGCAGTCCGTATGTCGGCGGTCATCAAAAGACGTCCTTCTAGAATATGTATCGGCTAATCAATGTCTCTTTCTCAACCGCTTAGGACCGCGCAAAGTTGCCTCGTTACAGAAAATGTTTGATGCTTGAGTAGACTGAAGCGAGGTTCCACCAGCTATAGCAATTGGATAGTTGTCGTAAACTGGAACCCCCAACGCTGCACGGAAGATCGACGAAGCAGCCAGAATGAACGCCTTCTGAGCGTCCGTGCACTGCGATGCCTTCATCGTCCTTCCGTCATTTTCCAGCCAGGAAAATGCACCGGAAAAGTGTCGCAGTTCTAACCAGCCAGCGATGTAGCATGCATAATCAGCTTTGCCATAAATAGCCGTCTAAGTTTTTGGTCCACATTCCTTAGGAGTGCCTTGCTCCGCTGATTTATCCCGTTTCGAGGTAAGATCTGGCGCATTGAGAGAACCGCAGGATGAAGCGCAACCGTTTCGCTGATGCACCGTTCATCAGCAGGTTAAAGGAGCACCAGGCAGCGCGAGTTTACGAGCAACGCAATCCTACGATCGACGGACCGGATTATGAAGTTTCCGCACCTTGTCGCATCTACCTGTGCAGGGAACCGACGAGTTTTCGCTGAGTTGTTTGCGAAACTGATTACAGGGCAAGACATAATGGCGATCCCAACACCCATCAATCTTGAGCTACCACGTTGCCGTCTAGGCGAAGCTGCGTTCTGGGACGTCAGCGGTCGTCTGTTGTGGACAGACATCCTCGGACAGAAAATCTATAGCTATCATCTGGGAAGAAAAGAGTTGTCGCATGTCGATACCCGCCTGCCCGTAAGCTTTGCATTCTCGGCACCGTCAGAACATAGGATCATCGCAGGCCTTGCCGACGGAATCTACCAGCTTGATCTCCATAGCGGCGAAGAGGAACTGATCGCGGGGCTTGATCTCCCTGCGAACCATCGCTTGAACGACGGCAAATGCGGTCCGCTTGGACGTCTTTGGGTCGGAACGATAGACACATCTGAAGATCCGTCCGGAACTGCAGCACTCTATCGATTGACGAGCGAGGGCTTGCTCGACGTCGAGGATGGTTATGAGAATGCCAATGGCAAGGGCTGGAGTCCTGACGGCACGGTCATGTACCATGCAGACACTGCGCGCGGTATCGTTTGGCGGTACGACTACGACGCCGAGAGCGGCGCTATTGCAAACAGGAGAGTGTTCGTACAGCTCGAAGGCGAGAACCCCGACGGGCTTGCGGTTGACGTGGAAGGAAACGTCTATGCCGCGATCTACGGCGGCTCCTGCGTCGCGGTTTACTCACCGCGCGGCGACGAGGTGGAGCGGATCCCGCTTCCGGTACCGAACGTGACGAGTTGCGCTTTCGGCGGCGACAATCTGCAAACCCTGTTCATCACCACAGCGTACGACGGCATGGACAGTTCTGCTCTCGAGACTGCACCTCTCTCCGGTCACGTATTCGCGGTCAGGAGGGATATTCCAGGAGTACCCTGTCCTCTTCCAGTGATCCCCATGATGACAGGGTACCTGGGTGCTGCGGAATGATCATCGGTTACCATGCTTCCCACGAACAGTTTCCCCCGAGTGAGTTGCTTGCGCTTGTAAAGGCTGCGGAACAGGCTGGCTTTCATGCGGCCATGACATCGGATCATATTGCGCCCTGGAGCGAGCGCCAAGGGAACTCGGGCAACAACTGGGCATGGCTCGGCGCCGCCTTGAGCGGGACGACACTGCCGTTCGGCAGCCTCGCGATCCCTGGAGGTTGGCGCTATCATCCTGTAGTGCTTGCGCATCTCGTGGCAACGCTGGCGGAGATGTTTCCCAGCCGTCTGCCATGGATCGCGATCGGTAGTGGCGAAGCGTTGAACGAGAGCGTCGTGGGATCGGGCTGGCCCTCGAAGGACGAGCGCAACGCGCGACTTCGGGCTTCGGCTGACATCCTACGAGCTTTGTTCAAAGGCGACACGGTTACCGCGAATCATCCGTGGTTCGACGTCGAAGAGGCAAAGCTCTGGTCTCTTCCAGCGACCCCGCCGCGATTGTACGGGGCGGCGCTCACGCCCGAGACAGCGGCATGGCTGGGCCCGTGGGCCGATGGACTGATCACCGTCCGAAAGCCGAGAGCGGAACTCCGGATGGTTGTGGAGAGCTTTGCCGGCAATGGCGGATTCGGAAAACCGATGGCGCTCCAGCTTCAGGTGTCCTGGAGCGAGGCCAGGGATGAGGCCCGGATAGCGGCTTGGCAACAATGGCGTAACGCCGCTGCCCCGCCCCACCTTCTGGCCGATCTCCGCACTCCCGGGGACTCCGACAAGCTCACGAGCGATTTTGAACCTGGTGAGATCGAGGGCGTCATCCCACTCGTCACAGAAGGACGCGAGATGCTTGACATGATCGCAGATGCGCAATCCCTGGGCTTCGAAGAGATCTATGTTCACAACGTGTCGCGTGACCAGGTAGGATTTATGCGGTTCATGTCGCGTGAGGTGTTACCTTCTGTGCGGAAACGTGACGTCAAGCTTTAACTGCTCGCCCCTGTAAATCGTCGTAGATCAGTGGCCATCCGGATAACACAAGCATCCTGATCTGTGGTTATTCGGGGCCGATTACCTTCGTCAGGTCCCCGCCCGTCACATGAGGCATCGCATGATCGGTCACAAGACGTCCGATATCAGCGAAGCCTTTCGAAGTTATTGACCATAATTGAGATCAGTGCGCCCACCCCCTCTTGGCCCTGCCTTGAGAAGGCAAAGAGCCTTGCGTGCGGAATCCACTAGCCCCACGCTGACTAGCAGAACTGCTAGTCGATCATATTCCGATCAGTCGCTATAACGACGGTGTATAAGGCAGATCACGATGCATAGAATGAAAATCGAAGACATCCCCGCGTTCGTTAAGGAAGTGGCTGCCACCGGCTGTAACATCACAGGGATTGCCGGCGCGGGTTACCTGATCGGCGACTCCGATCTTCCTTATGACCAGTTTGAGGAGGTCATGCCAAAGCTAAAGGCAATTACGGACGCCTACGGCAAACCTGATCACCTTCTCGGGGAAATAATTGAGTATCTCGTTTCCATCGGTAGGAGCTTTCCACCACCGGAGGGCACTATTCCGCAGGGAGCAGCCCTTAAGCGGTCCGCAAACGGCCAGCTAAACAACGCGTCTATTCGATCTAAGCCGGCGCTGCCCGATCTCGCTCTCGTCATCCTCGGGATCGGGATCCTCACCGTATGCGGACGCTCGGTTCCACGCCACGCTCTGCAACGCCACGACGACGGTTCGTGTATCCCACCCAGCCTGCACCGCACGGTCGATCAAATCCTGCACCGGCAGATCTAGAGCTTTCTCGCAACTGATACCGTAATCGAGGTGTGTTTTCGGATGCTTCGGCGGCAAAACGTTCATGGTGTTCCTCCATTTTCGACCATGAACAATGCAACGTGTGAGTCGTTCCCGGCATCAACTGGCGCCTTTTACGGTTGGCCGATCTGCTCATGCTGAACGCAAGTTCATGTCGACTGACCTTGAAGTACCCGTCTTATGACGTGTACTGGTTGTTCAGAGCGGCAACACGGCCACACCGCCGGGTAGCAAGTACCTGGGCGGCCTAAAACCTGTTGATGTTCGTTGACGTATTTGCGGCCGGCGTTCTAACTGCACGCCGGAGGACCCATGCCAGAACTAATTCCGGACGAGATCGAGACGCTACGCATACTTGCAGGGCAACTGCCGCGGCTGCTTAGATCGAAGCATGTTATTTGCATTTACGAGCTCGCGTCGCTTGGTCTTTGCACTTCCGAAGAGCCCTACCGCTTGACGATTGACGGTCTGCACTGTCTGGAGGCCACAACTGGAACTATCGATCTTCAGTCTCGCCGGGTTGCGTAGGTTCAACGGCTTGCATTTTTTCTTGATTTCTTAATCCGCAGCTGGTCACATGAGCCTGCCCCTAGGGTACGGGTGCGACAGTAACTTGCTGTCTGTCTGACGGGACCTTTGCTCGAAACAAGACCCGTTGTTGGAGCTACCTTGAGCTCCGGCCGCCCGGTTACCCGGCGCCTGTTGCAATCTGGGACGGTTCAGCTAGCGAATCAGTTTCTGCGCAAGTAGTCTCGGTTCGTCATGGCAGGACTCGAGGGCTATCGTGGCAGAGGCTCGGCGTTGGGTCTCCAAAATCCTACAGTTAGCGCCGAGCCTCACATCTCATCATTAAATTCCAGCAGTTGATTGAACGAAATGCCATATCCCGCTTTCTTGAAGCGGCCAGTGCTGGCCAGCCGCGTCGCACGCGAAGCATTGCCTCAACTTACAACCCCCGTTTGTGGCGCGTCGGGAACGGGCCTGCCAGTGACCATCTGGTCGCCGCTCCACCCATCAATAACATCGACATAAGGTGCGGTCGTGATGGTCGGATCAAAGATAACGGCCGCGAGCCGCTGCTCTCGTCGTGCCGAGAGGTATCACTTCGGGATCCACCATCGAAAACAGCTGAAAGGTTTGCTCAAGCCTCTTCTCTGACCGGGACTTTGCCTGCGGGATATTGCGTTGAGCTGACTGCTCTCCATCTCGGTGTTGTGTACGACCCGACCGGTCTGTCGATTCATCTCTTCGGCAAAAACATCCGCTTGAAGACCTATCCTTACGGCGCTGTTTCGGCCTCCCGACATAGCGCGTCCGTGAGACATCTAAGAAATAGTTGATGGAGCGGACTATGAATGTGTTAAGCCGACCTCAACGCCGAACGTGGTATTTCTCGCCATGTCGTCAGAATTAGCGGCGGTTTCGGCGGTCTGGCTTGTACAATGGAACTCGGCAACGCGCCGGGAAAAGGCTGCCCGCTGAATCAGGCAGGCCATTGTCATTGACGATGACATCGCGTGCCTCTGCCGAGTGAGCGTAACGCAATTTCATGGGATACAGCTTGGCGAACGGAAAGCGCAAGTGCATATCGCGTCGAAATCATATTCACGGCTCATGCAACCATCTAAGGCAGCCGTAGACAACGCTGGACAGCAAACCGCCCAGTGCGTCCGGAGCTTCGAATGGCGTGGGCATTAGCAGTCGACAGAAACTGCAAGGCTCTTACCCCCGCGTGAGAAACGCTACGACCATCCAAGCTCGATCCAGAGGAGGGTCCAACGGTCCTCAGGCTGAGCTCTGGACTTCCAGACACCTTGCCCCTCGTGTTGCATGATCTTCGTCCGTCTGACGATCTCACTCGGTGCAACGTCCCCCGGCAGATCGGCCTCAGCCAATATGGTAGTTAGTTCTTCCAATGTCGAAACCCCTTCCAAATCGGGGCGGCCTGGGCACTGAATTTTCCAAGCATAACGTTCCAACTTTGGGCCTCCTACTCAACGTTGTCGGGTTTTACAAACTTAAAAGGTTACGCTGTCCTCCCGGCGGGGAGCGTCATAAGGAGTTGGTCGACGCCCCGACTGAAAGCAGTCTGGCTTTAAAACCGTGCGAGCTGGAGCTCCACGACGTATCATGGGCTAACCGAGCCCAGGCCGCAGACTAGGGGCAAGGCAGTAGCGACCGTCCCGCCCCTCTCCTGCTTGAACTATCCGATCTGTTCTTTCTGCGCACCGCTGTCTGGACGCGCTGGTCCAAGAACGGGCTCTTCGCCCATCGGGACGTTCTGGAAGACGGAGAACTGTCCCTTGCCGTCCATCGACGGACCTTCATTCCAACGTGCCGGCGGAGGAACGGACCCATCCGTTGCGGTCGCGAAGAAATCGTAGTTGTGCGTCTGATCTTCTTTTTCCTGCGGGAAGCTGTTGGGAATAGGAAGCGCACCTTCGTTGCCACCAAGCTCCTCAATGACTGCGAGCCACTGCTGCTGATGCATCGTGTCGCGTGCAATCATGAAATGCAGCATTTCCTTCATGCCATCGTCATGGGCAGCGTTGTAGAGCCGCGTTGCAAGCACCCGGCCCGTGCTTTCGGCAGCCACGTTGCAATACATGTCAGCCGCAAGGTTGCCGCTGGCGTAAATGTGGGACATGTCGAAAGGAACCCCCTCGGAGTTGCCTGGGAAAGCCGCCATGCCGGTCGACAGGATATGACGATGGAGCATTCCCTCAACCACGTGGCGGGGGTTTTCGCCGCCCATCACGGCACCAACGATACCATCGGCCGCACCAGCTTCCGCAAGGCTTGCCGGCGCCTTGTCGAGGTTGAGCGCAACGGCTGTCGCAAGCATCTCGATATGGCCGATTTCTTCGGTCGCCGTATGAAGCAGCATGTCACGGTACTTTGTCGTCGGACCGCGAGCGCCCCAGGCCTGGAAGAAGTACTGCATGCAAACCCGGATTTCCCCTTCGACGCCGCCGATGGCCTGCTGCAGCATGCGGGCAAAGATTGGGTCCGGGGAGTTGACCTTAACTGGATATTGTAGACGCTTGTCAAAGCTGAACATGATTCCTCCTTGAAAGGTTGAGATTGAAATCCGATTGGATAACGGATTTGGAACCACAACCAGGCGGAGATGTTCCTGGGTGATTGGTGTGAGTTGAGCTCTGTACGGTTTTGGACGGACCGGAAAGCCCTTACATTGATTGCTGTGCAGGAGTGGTCGCTCAAAGGCGCTGCGGAGAGTATATTTCACTGAGGATACTGCGCGTGCCGCTCCCCTCATGTAGCGCTGCGACGTTTACCGCCTAATGATCCGCCTTTTGGGTAAGATGCGGAACGAGCCTAGACTAGAGGAACGGACTAAGATGAGTGTCGTTGCTGGTAGCGAGAGAACCGACGAAACCTTCATGAAACGTGCCTTACTGGCTTCGCAAAAGGCTCTCCCCGCCTGTCTCCCTAACCCACCCGTTGGCTGCGTCCTGGTGCGTAGAGGCGCGGTCTTGAGTGAAGGCTACACACACGCGCCTGGCCAGTTTCACGCCGAAGCTCACGCTGTCAGCCAGACCGATTGTCGCTTAGACGGTGTAACTGCTTATGTTACGTTGGAGCCCTGCTCCTTCCAAGGTAGAACCCCGTCTTGCGCTCTAATGCTTGTTGAACGAGGCGTAAGTCGCGTTGTCGTGAGCCTGCTCGACCCAGACCCCCGAAACAATGGCAAAGGGATTTCCATTCTACGCGATGCCGGCATTGCCGTCACAATTGGTATTCTCGAAAGTGAAGTCCGTAAATTTATTGGTCAGCATCTCCACCTGCCTGCGAACAGATTTTCATCATGCAGCTGTCCCGATCACCCACGGGACTGATGATCCTCTGAACCATTGTATGGGTCATCTCGTCGCAACTGATCGATCAGCAGTCTTTTCAGTTGTGCCCTTGTAAGGACGTTTGGGCCGGCTCGCCCCGAAAACATCCATACGACCGTTTATTGACGAACCCAGCGTCGCTCAGCGTTTTCCTTGTCAGCGTAGCGGACGTGCCGTCACGCAGCTGAGAGGCGTCGGCGAATGCAATCGTGAACTTTCCCGCTGATCAACAACGTTAGGCAACAGAGTCAGATGAGACCTTCCGACATGGCGGCCAGAATGCCACGGTCGAGCGTTCGATTCACGATCGGGGTCGGTCGGCCGACGTTTTTCCGGCGCCACCAGCAGCGGTGATATGACGGGCGACGTCGGTCTCCTCGGCCGTTTCGTCGATGATCCGTGCCCCACGCTGTCGGGTGAGATACCGCCCGATCCATTGAACGGCGACCAGAAGGCGCTTCTCGAAATTAATAAGGAGATAGACGTGAACGAGTGCCCAAAGCAGCCACGCCGCTCTGCCCTTCATCGTCCACTTTCCGAAGTCGAAAACAGCGGCATTTCGTCCGATCACGGCCGTATTGCCGCGATTTTTGAACTTAAAACCCGACACAGCCTTTCCGCTTCGGAGATTTCTCCCAAGGTAAATGCCCTGTTGCTTGGCGACCTGTGCCAGACCGGGCAAGAACTTCCCATCCGCCCCAGCGATCGCAGATGTGTCCCCAATAGCGTAGATGTCATCAAGTCCTTGAACTCGAAGATATTCGTCAACAGGAATCCGACCTCCCGCGACACCGGCTATTCGAAGCCATGAATGGGCGGGGGACGCCTTGACGCCTGCCCCCCATATAATCGATCCGGCCGGAACGAATTCGCCTTCGATCTCAGCCCCTTCCTCCCGTATGTCCAAGACACGTGTGGCTGTGCGGACCTCGACCCCGATCTTTTCCAGATAGGACCTTGCGTACTCAGATAGATGTTCAGGGAACGCCGCGAGGATGCGTGGTCCTGCCTCCACCAAGATCACTCTCAGATTGTCGGGCTGTAGGTTTCGAAAGTCGCGGCTGATCATGAAGCGCCCGAGCTCGGAGATCGCGCCCGCCATTTCGACGCCGGTCGGTCCCCCGCCGATAACGATACTGGTGAGAAATGCTTGCTTCTCCGTCTCGCTCTTTGCCCGGTCAGCGCGTTCGAAGGCCAAAAGCAGCCGATGGCGGATCTGCCGCGCCTCGTGGATGCTCTTCAGGCCTGGCGCGAACGTCCGCCATCCTTCGTGTCCAAAATAGTTGTATTCGGAACCGGTCGCGATGACGAGCTTATCATAGGACAGCGAACCGCCGTCAGACAGAACAACGCTATGTCGGGGCGGATCAACACCGACCACCTCAGCCATGATCATGTTGGTATTCTTGAAGCGGGCCAGCGTCTTGCGGATCGGCTCGGCAATGTCGGCCGGCGACAGTGCGGCAGTGGCTACCTGGTAAAGGAGCGGCTGGAAAAGGTTATGGTTGCGACGATCGATGACGGTGACATCGGTATCCGGAGCGTTTCCGAGTTCGATTGCGCACGCGAGGCCGCCGAAACCGCCGCCTATGATGACAACATGGCGGGAGGCGCGTTGTCCAACCAAGCGATTAGCTCGTTCTTTAGATGCGTTCATTGTGACCTCTTTCGATCGCGTCTGGGACATCGCTTGTTCAACCGACGCGTCGTGTCAGGACGCCGAAGCAGCGTAATGAGAGTACGGCCTCAAGCGTGAGCTGCGGACGGAACAAATGATACGACCACACCGGCCGGGTCGAAATGAAGAGTGCGGCGACCATCACTCCACCTCAAGCGAGGAAGCCAAAGTCCCAGAGGGACCACTCCCGATCGGGAGCCGTTTCGTTGACGTGCAGGCCAAGACGCTGGTGATCGACAGCGCCCTCGGCAAGGTTAAACGCTCCGAAGCCGATGAGCATCGTCGGAGATCGCCTGTCGACCATTGGAAATGGCTGAGAGGACCCGACCGCGACAGGATGAAGAGACCAACCAGCACTAAGGAGTATGTAACGGAATGGAAGACGCCGTCCCAGACCGTGTTCAGTTTAAGGTTCTTGATCGTGGTGATCGGGTACCAGGAGCTGAAGCATATTATGCCAGAGCGGAAGCTGGTGTAGAACGATGCCGTCAGAGAAACCTCCCGGTCCCAGGCCCAGCAGTAGCCCTGCGGATAGCGGAAGCTTCGTGTCGGCTGCTCCTTCAATGCCGTCATGCGAGCACCTTAGCCGCAACCGCCGCTTCAACGAATGCGTTGCGGGCAAGGTCGGGGCTGCCTTGGTTCGATATCGCAACGGCGCAGCGACGCTTAGCGACTGCGTATTCTGATGGACTGGACGCCGGCCAGCGATGGAGAAGCGCCTGCAGTGCAGCATCCGGGCCATCGATGCGTTCTCGAAAGCCATTCCCGATCCGGATGAAGACAGGCAGCCGCCAAGTGACCCGAAATTCGACTTCGATGACCTTTTCCACGGTAGACCTCCGATCGTATTCTCCGAAAAAACCTTTGTCTGGCGGTGATGTTCCATTGTTTCACGATCTGTGCGCACACAGACAGGCCCACGTGTGAATCTCAACACCTAGGCGAGCAGGTCCCACGCATCGCGCCCGGCGAGGTACGGCCTAAACGTCTGCCCATGCCGACAAGGCCTGCTTCGTGGCCGCCCTGATCCCGGAACTGTTTTAGCCTCGTGGAGACGCCGTTGGCTCGGCGCTCCATTATTCTTGATGGGATGTGAACCGAAGGCAGCCCGTCGCTCAAACCTTCCTCCTCCTCAGTGCCTTTCAACGGGCCCGGCACGAACCAAGCATTCTGCCGATCGCTCCAGCGAGCACTTGGAAACGTCTCGCGAAACCGTTGCACCGTGATGCGATCATGAGGCAGGTCCGTGGTCTCTCCGACGCGTCGTTCGGCTTCTACAGTGCTGGTCGTTTCTTTTTCCATTGCTCTATTGCTTGCTGGCTCCAATCACGCCGCCACCTTTCGGGATTTTGCCAGCCGCTTGATCGCTTGCTCCAGCGGTCTCCGCCCATCGCAGTAATCCTGCCACGCCGTGCTTTTCTTCATCAGGTCAGGCACCGTCCGGATCGTAAACCGTTTGGGGTCTAGGTCAGCTTTCACCTGGCTCCAGTTGAGCGGCATCGAGACTGTCGCTCCGGAACGTGCACGCGGCGAAAGAGGCGCTACCGCCGTCGCCATCCTGTCGTTTCGCAGGTAGTCGAGGAAGATGCGCCCCTCGCGCTGGTTCTTGGCCATCTTGATCAGATAAAGATCCGGATTGTTGCGCGCCATCTCCTGGCAAACATCACGGGCAAAGCCTTTTGCCTCATCCCAGCTCAGCTTCTTGCCTTTCGGCACAGCCAAGGGCGTGACAACATGAAGGCCTTTACCACCTGTCGTCTTGCAGAAGCTGACAAGCCCCACGTCCTCCAGCCGGTCACGGATTTCCCGCGCGGCTTCGACGACGGTCGAAAACTCAACGTCTGGACCAGGATCAAGGTCGAAGACCAAGCGCCCCGGCACTTCCGGCTGGTTGGGCTCACAATTCCAGGGGTGAAGCTCGACCCCACCGATCTGGGCGATGGCAGCCAGCCCTTCGACCCGGTCGATCTGCAGATACGGTTTTTTGTCGCCGAAGACGGTGACAAGCTCCAGCAGGTTGGAGGTGCCCGGCATGGCATGGCGCTGGAAGAACTGCTCGCCGCCAATCCCATCGGGTGTGCGGATGATCGAGCAGGGCCGGCCTTTGATATGGTCGATCAGCCAGGATCCCACTGCCTCGTGGTAGTGTGCCAGGTCGACTTTGGTGACCGGCTCCTTATCGCCAGCATCCGGCCAGAGCGGCTTGTCCGGACTGGAGATCATCACACCCATCACTTCCACCTTCGCCCCCTTGCGAAAGCGCTTGGGTGGCGGCTTGGCGGTTTCCGGATCGGGCACTTCGTTCTCGACCGGAGAAGCCGGCGTCTCGGCCTCGACCTCGTCGGCCGGCTTGTCTTCTCTCAACCCCTTGAAGGCCGCCTGCCGGACCTGGCCATCAGCGGTCCAGCCGGCAAACTCGATCTCTGCGACCAGTTCTGGCTTGAGCCAGACGATGTCGGATGATTTCTTAGGTGCACCGATGCCTGTGAACGGTGATTTTGACGTCTCCATTTCCTTCAGCTTCGGCAAGAGCGTCTCGACAACCTTTGCACCATAGCCTGTCCCGACGCGGCCCACGTAGACGAAGTGGTTGCCGCGGTTGACCCCGACCAGCAGCGAGCGAAACCTGCCATTGGTCGTGGCATAGGCGCCGATGACCGCTTCATGGCCGGCCCGGCATTTCGATTTAGCCCAGGTCTCCGTACGGCCTGAACGATAAGGCGCATCAGCCTGTTTCGAGACTATGCCTTCCAGCGACAAACGACAAGCGGACTTCAACACCGCATCGCCGCCGGTCTCGAAATGCTCGACGAAGCGAAGAAGCGGATCTTCGCCGGCGTCGGAAAGAAACGCCTGCAGTCTTTCCTTGCGCTCAGTCAGCGGCAATTCGCGAAGATCCTCGTCTCCGGCGAATAAGAGATCAAAGGCGAAAAAGACCAGGTCGTCCGTCTTGCCCTCCGACAACGAAGCCTGCAACGCAGCAAAATCGGGAGCGCCGTTCTCGTCGAGTGCACAGATCTCACCATCGACGATGCAGTCGGGAAGCTTAGACGCCGACGCGGCGATGGCGGGCCATTTGGCGGTCCAGTCCAGCCCTTTGCGGGTCTTTAGGGTGACCTCGCCGTTTTCGACTTGCATCTGGATGCGATAACCATCGAACTTGATCTCGTGGATCCAGCCGGCTCCAGATGGTGGACGTGCCAAGGTTTCGCAGAGCTGCGGCGCGATAAAGTCCGGCATCGACGATTTCGCGCGTTTCGTGGCCGCGGGCTTCTTCGCTGACTTGGTGGCTGTCTTCGACCCGGCTTTGCGCTCTTCGGCGGCAAGACCATGATTGCTGTCCCAGACCGCATCCGCTTCGACCGCGCCACCTTTCACCATGAACGGTTTTGGCTTCTTGCCTTTACCGGAGGCGATAGCCTCCATCGTCCGGCCAGACGCCACCGAAGTGTCGTTTTCCTCAAGCACGGCTGCACCATTTTCCTCGACGGAGAACTCGTCATGATGCTTGATCAGCAGCCAATTGGTGCGTTTGCCGCCATCGCGATCATGCCGCATGCGGACGAGCACGAAACTGCCATGCAGGCGATCACCTTCAAGCGTGAACTTGAAATCACCTTTGGCCAGCGCCTCTTCCGGCGTCTTCTTTCCCTCTGACTCCCAGTAGCCGCGATCCCACAGCATGACCGTCCCGCCGCCGTACTGCCCTTTCGGGATTGTGCCTTCGAAATCTCCGTAGTCGAGTGGATGATCTTCCACTTCAACTGCGAGACGCTTGTCGCCAGGATCGAGAGACGGCCCTCTTGTCACCGCCCAGGACTTGAACACTCCGTCGAGCTCCAGCCGAAGATCGTAGTGCAGGCGCGTCGCGTCATGCTTCTGGATCACGAACCGTCGACGGTTTGACGCACTGACCTTCGCCTCTCCGCTCGGCTCAGCGGTTTTTTTGAAATCGCGTTTGCCGCGGTATTTCGAGAGATTGTCGACCATGGTAGTCATCCTGATGAAAGAAAACGGGCCAACTTCAAGGCGGACCCGTGACTGCTATTTGCCCGAAACGCGGATTGCTCCGGCATCTCCGAAGCTCCGTTGGACGGCAGCGACCTGATCGGCGGCGATATCAGCCGAGACCTCAATCTCGCCTTCGATTGCTCCATCGTGGCGATCGCCGCCGTCCTGCGAGGCATCGCCACCGGACGGCCGGGAACCCGCGGTGTTTTCACCACTCGCCGACTGTATGAAAATGTTAGGCCTGGAAATTCGATGGTGCTGAACGAGGTGTTCGACTGCAAGGTCGGCTGGCGCACGGGTACCGAATGACGCTCGGATGGTGGTGGTGCTTTCCTCTGCCATTGGGACCTCTCCTTTTCTTCGTCACATGCACAAACGCCCGAGCCCCTCACTGGTTTCCTCAGCAGCTTTCCATCAGCGCGAATGTCGAAACGACGGACCTGCGGTACCGGAGAGCGGGACCGCGTCTTCGGCGGCTTGGGACCCTTCGTGCCGCTGGCAAGTCATTTTCCGCGGCTGAAGGGCGGAGAGCGCCGGAACTAACGAGGACGTTTCCAGTTCCCTACGCGACGGATTTGGAGGGAAGAATATGGCAGCACATCGCGCTCAGTGGAAAGGTCATTTGAAGATCGCTGAACTCAGCTGCGCCGTCGGACTGTACACCGCCGCATCTACCGCGGAGCGGATCAGCTTCCACATGATCAACGAGAGCACCGGAAACCGCCTGAAGCGCGAGTTCATCGACAGTGAGACCGAGGAAGTCGTGGAACGCGATCAGCAGGTCAAGGGGTTCGAGACGGGCAACGGTGACTACATCATGATTGATCCTGATGAAGTGGCAGCGGTCGTGCCTGACTCCGACAAAATGTTGGAAGCCGAAGCGTTCATCCCCTGCGGCAAGATCGACGACGTCTATTTCGACAAACCATATTACCTCGTTCCCGTCGACGATGCCGATCAGGACGCCTTCACCAGTATTCGAGATGCTCTGAGCAACACCCGTGCCACGGCGATTGCTCGGACAGTGCTTTTCCGCCGGATTAGAACTGTTCTGATCCGGGCCCACGGCAAGGGTATCATCGCGACGACCCTCAACTTCGATTACGAAGTCCGATCCTCGAAAGAAGCTTTCGAGGATGTGGCGAAGGTCAAGGTCGAAGCCGAGATGCTCGATCTGGCAAAGCACATCATCACCACGAAGAAGGGCGACTTCGATCCCGCGAAATTCGACGATCGTTACGAGGATGCGCTGGCCGCTCTGGTGAAGGCGAAGGCGGAGGGCAAGACCCTTCCAAAACCGAAGCCCATCAAAGTTTCCAAGCCCAACGACCTGCTCAAGGCGCTGCGTGAGAGTGCTGGCATGGAAAAGCCATCGGCAAAACAACCGAAGGCCGCCAACGCAAACTCAGGCAAGAAAGCGACGGCTTCCAACTCCACCAAGAGCCGGGCAAAACCTGCAGCTAAGAAAGCGAGCTAACCGATGGCACCGCGTCGTCCCTATTGGAGAGGCTACCTCAAGCTCTCGCTCGTCACCTGCCCTGTGGCAATGACCCCGGCCACATCCGAATCCGAAAAAGTACGCTTCCATACCCT
This sequence comes from Neorhizobium sp. DAR64860/K0K1, assembly GCF_050500205.1. Lineage (NCBI taxonomy): Bacteria > Pseudomonadati > Pseudomonadota > Alphaproteobacteria > Hyphomicrobiales > Rhizobiaceae > Neorhizobium > Neorhizobium sp. DAR64860/K0K1. The sequence goes on from NZ_CP191460.1 coordinate 145,481, forward strand.
CAATAAGGATACCGGAAACCGGGTCGTCTCCCAGTACGTGGATAGCGTGACCGGGAAGCCCGTCAATGATGAACACGAGGCAAAGGGCTACGAGCGCGGCGACAACGATTATGTGCTCCTGACCGACGAGGATCTGGAATCCGTTGAGCTGGAGACGGTCCGTACAATGGACATCGAAAAGTTCGTGCCACGCGGCAGCATTGAGTGGGTCTATCTTGAGACCCCGTACTACCTCACCGCAAACGACAAAATCGGCGACGAAGCTTTCGCGGTCATCCGGCAAGCGATGGAAGCCGAGGATGTCGTCGGCATATCACGCGTGGTCCTCGGCCGACGAGAACGGGCGGTCGTGCTTGAAGCGCGTGGTGAAGGTATCGTCGCGTGGACCCTACGCTTCGGCGACGAGGTGCGGCCGGAAGGCGAATATTTCACAGGCATCGAGAAGAAGTCGGACGCTAAAGGCGTTTCGGCACTTGAGGCAGTCATCAAAAAACGGCTGAAGGACTGGTCACCGGATATGGTGTCCGACCCGATCCAGGAAAGCTTGCTGAAACTGATAGCCGACAAGAAGAAGGCCAAGAAGCCGTCGAAGGCCAAGACTTCGAAATCCACGAAGGATGATGACGAGGAAAAGAGCAATGTCGTCAACATCATGGAAGCGCTGAAGAAGTCGGTCGCGCAGGAATTAAAATCTCGCAAAGCCGGATGACCATGCAAGCGAGGCCTACGATCCGAAGATGTCCTCTGGTCACCGGCCCGGGAAGTCACATCAGCGCCTCGCTCAACTAAGACCGCAAGGCATTCCAGAGCTGCCATGATGGCCCATAATCGAGCTTTCTTCCTTGAGGCGTTAGGCGGGAACTTTCTACTATCCTGGAGCTTCTAGACAGGATGAATTTCCGTCTCCTGGAGAACTTCCTATGGATTGCCGTATTATGCTTTCCACGCTGGCTGCTTCAGCCTTAATTCCAGCGGTCATGGCAGCCCCACAGCTTTTCGCCGCCGACAATGCCATGATGGGTGATGCCGAGAAGAACACGCTGAAATGACAAAGATGACGGGCGCGCTTTCCCTCGCAACCAGCCGCGTCGCCTTGATGAACGCCTCGGGCGACATGGTGAAAATGTTTGCCAAGTTCGAAGTCGCCGAGCAGGAACCGATCGCCGACATTCTCATGTCTATGACGATGGATAAGGCCCAGGGCGCGCTCAAGGTGCCGACTGACGCCGAAGTCGAGGCCATGCTCGACGCGACCGGCAAGGAGATGGTCACGAAGCTCAAGGCCATGAAAGGCGCCGACTTCGACAAGGCATACCTGATGGGTCAGCTCGACGGCCACAAGAAGCTTCTCACGATCCAGGAGGACTATCTTAAGGTGGGGCAGAACGTGAACACTTGAACACGGCAAAGCTCGCGCGCGGGATGATCAGCGAACATATCGCCCACCTCGAAATAATGAAGGCCTGATCGGGTCGTGGCCGGAGGCGAGATTGCCTGCGGCCTTCGCATTCTGGAAGAAATGCTTAATGCCGCAGTTTTTATTTACGGGACGCTCAAACGGACTTGCCCTTCACGAGATAGGCCTGACAGGAGCTCCTTTCCTCGCTCTATATCGCTGCGCCGTTCTTCGGACCCGATGATGCTGGATCGCCCTGGAGAGGGCCTTCCCGTAACAGGCGAGGGCTATGTAGCGCATGAGGAGCGGCTGAAGCTGATCGACAGTCTCGAAGACATCGGATCGCCGGGCAGTTTCAGGGCCTCGATACTTGTCCGGGCGTATGATGGCGGCGAGCCGCTACAGGCGATTGTTTACACCAAGGACGAGACCTGGCTGCGGCCGCTACATTCTGGGCTGATCTCGGATTACCAGGACCGCCGCCTCATACCCCCATGGGACCGATGATGTTTGTCAAACACGGAACAATACGGAATCTGCGGGGTTCTTTTCCGGCACACAGGCGGTGACGATGTCAGACCACGACCAGAAAATCCAGCTCGTCGAGGAAAGCGTCAACGTCGAGAAGGAGCGCGTTCTAACCGGACGCGTTCGCGTCTCGACTTCGAGACCTGGAATGCTCGTTCGCTGATGAGCATCGACGTCGATACAGCCCTCCTCCGACACACGGGCTCCGAGTTCTGCTGCCAGGCCCGAACGAATGTCGGAGCCAAGGGCTGGATAGAGGGAAGCGAACGCGTAAGCTCTGGCGGCTGTTGTAACGGTGATCTTATCGGCACCCGGTTCGACCGATATCACTGGTCCTGCTTCGACCCTGATGCCGAGAACTTCCAAGCTGCTTCGTTCGTCGTCAGCAAGGTCATGCACGCCATCAGGCGCCACCAGCGTGACATCACGGGTGAAGCTTCGCAGGAACTTTGCTTCTTTGGAGCCCTTCGTGCCTGATCCCAGGACGCCGACCGGCTTATCCGAGATCTCGAAACCGTCGCAGACCGGGCAGTATCGAAGAAGCCCGCGAGCGACAGCGTCATCGTGCTTATCGGGCGACATCGATGGCCGCCTGTTGACAACGCCAGTTGCCATGAGGACGGCCCGGGCAACCACCAGGCCGCTCTCGAACTGGATGATGAAAAGGTCGTTCTCCTTCTTGAGGGCCGTCACCGTGCCGCCCTGCACCAAGGCGCCGTACCGCTGAGCCTGTGTACGCATTCTTGCCAACAGCTCTTCGCCGCCGATCCCATCCGGAAATCCCGCATGGTTATGCGATATCGGGATCATTGACGCCCGGCTGGTATGGTCGTCAAATACCGTCACCGAGAGATGATAGCGAGCCAGATAAATTGCCGCCGTCAAGCCCGCCGGACCGCCTCCGATAACCGCACAGTCACATATCCTCTGTTCCGACTCGTTGGTCATGATCGTTCTTGTCTCCCATGGCCGTGTCCCCAGTCCGGAGGGTCCGAACCAGTCAATAACGCGGTACGCGAGCCTACTCGCCAGCGCGAAATTCAACCCACAGAAGGGACCAGCTCTCTCCGTTCGTCGGTTCCTTGTAGTGTCCCCAGCCCTCGGATTGCATCAATCGGGTACGCTCGACGATCGGCTTCGCAGGACTGGTGCCTTGAAGGCCTGAAGCATCCAGATATGCTTCCAGCTCATCCAGCGTACCGATCTTCTCGTGGGGCGGCCGTGCGGGGGCCATGACCTTCCAGGCGTAAAGCGACGTTTGTTGTGATCCCTTATATTGGTTGGGTTTTGACGATATTCGTGTGCCGGAGGCTGATCAGGCGAGCCAACATTATCAATCTTCGCCGGCTGGGGTTTTCCGTCGTGGCCTAGGTCAACACCGTTGAGCTTAAGCTATTCTGGTTGCAAATTTTGCTTGGTAATTGCCGGCGTCGACAACGGCGCGCGCTTCGGATCATCACGGGTCATTTGCATCCCTCCTGTGCTTGCTCGGTAACCGGGTCGTCTCACACAAGTTCTGCGAGATGGAACTTAAACCGTGTCAGTGGGTTCCCGTGCATCGCAGGAGACTCGTATGACTGTTCAGCTTTCGCTCGAGGCCAATGATATTGCACCAACAACCGAAACAGGTTCGGGCGTTCTCGGCTTCGCACCCGATCTCGCATACCTGCGGCTATCGATCGTCAATGTCGTCTTCTTCGGAGACCCAACGAAGGGCGACGGATGGGTTCTGATCGATGCGGGCCTGCCTACATCCAAAGGCAGCATCATTGACGCTGCAGAACATCGCTTCGGCCACAACACCAGGCCGTCAGCGATCATCATGACCCATGGGCATTTTGACCACGCGGGTTCGCTCGAAGCATTGGCGCGCCATTGGGTTGTACCGGTCTATGCCCATCCTCTGGAATTTCCCTACCTCAACGGACAAGCCTCCTATCCACCGGCAGATCCTCTGGTCGGCGGTGGTCTGATGGCCTTGCTATCGCCCCTCTTCCCTCGGTCGCCCGTTAATGTCGAGGAGCGGCTGAAGATACTTCCGGCAGACCACACAGTGCCAGCGATGCCTGGATGGGTATGGCTTCACACGCCTGGACATGCGCCTGGCCACATCTCTCTATGGCGCGAGAGTGACCGCACTCTGATTTCTGGTGATGCAATCGTAACGACAGGCCAGGAGTCGGTTTACGAAGCGATCATGCAGACCCCTGAAATGCACGGACCGCCGCGTTACTTCACTCCCGACTGGGACGAGGCCGAACAATCGGTCAAGCGCCTTGCCGCGCTGGAACCTCAGTTAGTAATCAGCGGCCACGGTCAGCCAGTTAGGGGGCCGGGTATGAGAAACCGGTTGCACGAGCTGGCAGCAAATTTTAGAGACGTTGCCGTCCCTCAGGGGCGGCCCTATGCCCATAACCCGGCTAAGCCTGGCAAGAGCGGTAACGACACCTATCGATAGAGGTCAAGACTGCGGCGACGTTCGTTCAAAACGCCGAGGAGGCGTGCTAGTCGGATCATCGTTCATCCTTCAGAGCGAACCTTCGACAATGTTCAAGGTAGGCCGCTTCGTGGAACGCAACGAGATCGACGACAGCGTTCCAGAGCCATGAGGGGGCCTCGAGTGAAGAGCCGCGACTGCGTTCGAGTTCCGCAAGCCAGCGCGACCTGTCCGCAGCATTGAGCTGGCGCGCGTGAGCGGTCCCGACAACGGGGGCAAGAAAACCGGCAACCGTCACCGCCTCGCTCTGGGGGAGGGTCTCGATTTCAAGCTTCAAGTCTTGCGGCAAAAGCTCGCGAACGAACACCTGCTTACCCAGCAACAGGCCTGTGACCATCCGCGAACCAAGATAGGGTGACAGGGCGCGGGCCCCCTCACGGACGCGCTCTGCATCATCGCAAGGCATAGCAAAGGGTTGATCGGTCGGCGCCGCCGCCTCTGCCGCCTCCTTGACATCCATGAGACATAGCGACGATCGCGGCCCTTGCCCATCTGGAGCAGCACAGCGATCCGGAGCCGACCGAGCGAACTACAGCCCTTTCTCCAGTAAGCGGCGTCTTTGACCTTGACGAGACCATGGCCATCGAGCTGTCTTAGCGACGCAGCTAGGTCGCGGATGCCGTCACGCGCGAAGAACTCGTCAATCGCCTCTCGCTCGTCGTGCGTCAGCGGCCAGAAGCGCGAGCCCAGCGGCAGATGAGCATCGCCCTCGATCCGCTCGTCTGCGAGATGCTTCCAAGACCGGCGAGAAGCTAAACGAAGGGCGTGCGATATTGTCGCCGGGGTCGCGCCGTCGTCCTCGTCGGGAGACGCGTCCGGGCGAGACGCAGAGGCATATCCCCGCGCCATTCTTTCGATCATCAACGCGGTGACAACCCCGGCAGATCGAAAGACCTGGCCGCCATAGCAAGGGACAGGCCAAGACGTACGAGATCATGCGCCGGGTTGCCGATGACCGTCTGGTCGAGATCCCGTATCTGGATGGCAAGGCTGCCGTTTCCGCTGCCGACCGGACCGAGATTTCCTACGTGGCAGTCACCACAGATCCAGATCGGTGGCCAGCCGGGAGCTCGACCCGGTCGGCGCGCTCCAGCCATTCGTAGAAGCGGCGGGTGCTGCCACGGACATACGCATGGGCCGAGGCAGCCATTTTGCGATTCTTTTGAGCGAGAAGAAGCCGAAGCCGGTCTTCAAAGGGAACAGTTGTCTTCATGGGGATCCAAGGTGCGGGCGGGACTCGATTAACGTCGATATCTTGCAAAAGATGCATCGGGATTGTGTTCGTTCGTTCGTTGCCGGCCGAGCGGTGTACGTTGCGTGGACCCCCGCCATCAATACGGGATCGCTGCGCCGTCCACGACCCCCGTCAGTCGGGCGCCGTCAGGCTTTTTCTCTTCTGCTTAACCGCGGCGACGTCCTCGACTGTTCGGCCTTTTCGTCCAATGACTGGCTCATCTCCTTAAATTGTTGCTCGTCAAGCTTTTTTTTAATGCCGACAAACTTGTTCTGAGCCTGCAATGTGAGGATCAGTTCGTCAAGCTTGCCTGAAGCGCCTCCGTTACAGTTTTGGGACTTCTGCGAGGCTAACACCATCAAGAAGGTGATGATCGTCGTACCGGTATTCATCACGAGCTGCCATGTCTCGGAGTAGCCAAGAAAGGGCCCGATACGGCCCGGATGAGCACGAGGGCGACGGCAAGCACAAACGTCACTGGCTTCAGAAAGATCTGCAATCGCGGTGCCGAAACGCGAGAAGAACTTTGTCGCTCATAATGACTCTGATGCATAGTTATGGACGCGCCCGCCTTTCCATGTCCTGTCCCGACAATAGGCCGGTCGCTAGCTGCCTGCCGCAAGCATCTCAGATAGTCGCTTGGCGTTTTTGATCGAACTTCCGTCCCGGTCGTTGTTGAAGTAGATCCAGACCGTCTTGGCGCCACTCTGCTGGATGCGCTTGGCCCATACCGTTAGCTCGGCATCGCTGTAGTCGTGGCGATACCACTGCTGGGTGCCGTGAAAGCGCACATAGATATCATCACTTGTGCGCACGAGTTCGTCTGGCAGCCGCGGCCCACTGCAGGAGCAGAAGATCGCCCCAGCCGACGTAAAGGCGGCGTAGACATCCTCGTTCCACCAACTTTTATGGCGGAACTCAACGACGTTGCGATGCCTTGGATCAAGCTGCGACAAGATCAAATGCAGCATGTCAGGCGAATAGCGTACGCTTGGTGGAAGCTGGAAGAGGAAGCATCCCATTTGAGGCCCCAGCAGGTCGGCGATATAGCCGAAATCCTTCACGAGTTCCTGTGTGTCCTCGAACCGCTTGATGTGCGTGATGAGCTCGCACACCTTGATCGTATAGACGAAGCCAGGAATGGCCTGACGTATCCAGGTTTTGACCGCCGCAATTGTTGGCCACGAGTAGAATGGCGCGTTGAGCTCGACGGTCGCGAAATTATCCTGGTAGATTGAGAACAGCTGATTTGAAGGCGTACCGGTCGGATAGAACTTGCCTTTCCAGTGCCAGTAGTACCATCCGGAACAACCGATATGAATCTTGCCAGTGGCGTCATCCGGCGCCGGAGTGGCCGGGGCACTTGAAAGGCGGGCGAGATGCATTTTGGCCGCTCGGATCACATTGGCATCGCGCTGCTTTTGCCGGCGTTCGACGCGTCGGGCTCTTCGTTCCTCGATCTCTTCCGCAGTGGGCTCTACCATTTCATTCGTCGGACCTACAGCACAGCTCGGACAGGAGCTCTGGGATACCGTCGGGAATTTCGCGCGCTAAAAAACCCAGTGGACCGACGCTTTCCGAGAGTTGAGAACCTGCCTCGCCGTGGAGGAAAACGCCCCAGATCGCTGCTGTCACCGGGTCGGCGCCACGGGCTGCCAGTCCGGTTATGATGCCGGCGAGTACGTCGCCGGAGCCGGATGTCGCGAGCCCCACACCACCGCCTTCGTAGCGCCAATGTCCACTCGGCGCGGTGACGATCGTCTGGCTTCCCTTCATGACCACCACCAACCCAAATTCGTCCGTCAGCCGGGCAGCAGCTGATCTCGGATCGGCCTCGACGACCGCCCTCTCGATCCCCAGCAAGTTGGCCATCTCGCCTGCATGGGGTGTGACGATTACGCGCCCGGAACGCCTTCGAAGACCATCGCCTTGCTCCCTGATTTCAGGCAGGGCTCCAGCATCCACCACGATGACTGACTCGGTCTTGCTATCCAGCAGATACTTCAGGATGTCGTAGCAATCCCGCTCCTCCACCATACCGGGGCCTACGAGGAGCGCGTTTGCCGCTGCCCATCTCGAGGCGGCAGATGCTACCGGTCGGAACTGCAATCCACCCGCTGACGTTTCCGGCAGGTCGATAACCATCGCCTCCGGCATCGCCACTGCAAGCGCGGCGGCGCGGCTTTCAACTGTCGCAATCTGAAGCTTGCCAGATCCGGCCCGCATCGCACCTAGAGCTGCGAGAAGAAGCGCTCCGGGCACTTCTCTGCTTCCGCCAATAATGCACACCCGACCGCGCTCTTCCTTGCTGCCTTCTGCAGGTTGAGGGAGCGGCAGGCTTCGAAGAAGGTCGCGGTCGATGATCTGCATCTCCATCACCGGGCAGCAACATTTGCGTCTTTTTCAGCGGTCACAGGCGCCCCTGCCTCAACCAAGGGCGCTACAAAGTTATAACGCGTCAGGACCAGGCCGCCGCCGACCTCGGTATCAGGCTCAGTCACGTATTCGGTAACACCGCAGTTCGACACGTCCGCCTGCTGATCGATTTCAAGGATCTGCTCCTCGGTGAGATTTTCGATGATGTATCGCATGCAGAGAACCACAACCTGATGCGCGACGATCAGGACGCTCCGATCGGCGTAATGCAGGCTGATAGTATCGAGCATGCTTCGCAGTCGAAGGATCACATCGCACCAGCTCTCACCGGCCGGCGGTCGATGATAGAACTTTCCCAGGATGCGGCGGAACTCGGCTTGGTCTGGATAGAGCTCTTCGATGCCTCGCCGCGTCAGCCGATCGAGGATGCCAAACTCCTTTTCCCGCAGCCGCTCATCGGTGCTGACAGTGAGTTGTGGCCGCACCCTGAGCTGCCGAGCGATCGTATCCGCCGTGCTCAAAGCGCGCTTGTAGGGCGACGCCACAATAACGTCTGGCTGCTCAGGCAGAGCTGCAAACCACGCCCCCAGCGCCTCGGATTGCTGTTGGCCAAGCGGACTTAGTGGGACGTCGACGTCCCGGTCCGCGATTTCGATGCGTGTATAGCCTGCAAGATCCGCAGCATCGCGGGCAACATTTCCAGCACTTTCGCCATGCCGTACGATCCAGATCCGCTTTGGCCAGTTCTGCTTCATGTCATCCTATTTAGATCAGAGGCTCAGTTTATCTTGAACGCGGGTGGGACGCGTTGTTTCCCGTAGCGAAGAACCCAAGTGTCCCTAAATAGTTCCGCTGTAGCAATCGCCAGTCGGTAGCGGCGCTCCGAGCATGGGAAATCCACCCATGGCTTTTCCCGATCCCGTGAGGATTCGCACCCCCTTGGCACAAATGGCTCGCGAGCCGAAAACGCCTTTGCCACGTTTGAACGGCGTAAAGGGCGTCATCGCCGCGGCTCGCAGCACCACCGGAACTCCGATTTCCGTCGTTCGCGAGATTTGGCGACCCTTCTTGCTTCTCTGAGCTCGTCGAGTGTCGGGTTCCACCATCCCCGGAGCCGCTCGTATTCTCCGGGCTCTGACCTTGCTGGCCATGTATGGACGAGTTCATCAAGAGTGGAGGGTCTCCACCCGGCCCACACATGCTCTTCAGTCGCCGCCGGATGATGTTCCGCGATCTGTTCCGGATCCACGATCTCGCCTGACACATCCGTGATGACGACGATCCCATACGCTGCCGTGGCCACCGGCCGGCCAACTGGCGGGAGGTCGTCGCTCGATACCGCTAATCTGCGCTTCTTTCGTTCGCTGGTCCGACGCCTGGCTTTGGCTTCGTCCTCTGTCCCCCTGCGGGCCTCGGCACGCTTCCGGCGTTCTTCGGGCTCTGACCGTTTCGCGGCTTCCTCGATCGTCTCCCAGCGGTGTTGGAGATCATCGTATGAAGCGAACGGGATTTCCCAGACTTTGTCGTCACCGTTCCATCGCGCGAATGGTACCTGCCGAAGCTCATCGACAACCGTTCTGGAATACGGTGTCCTTATGCGGAAACCGCTGTCGAACACTTGCAGGTACGGGCTCGGGATCGGCTCGAACTCGAAAGCATCGCGGCCGCGCTCCTCGTCATAAGGTTTCCGGCGGTCGGCTTCCGTCGAGAGCCACCGGTCGATGCGTTTTCGAGCCGTCCCGCCGGGCACTGTCCAGGCCTGAAGGCGGTCGCTCCACCTGGCGTTTGCGAAGGTCTCCCTGAAACGGGCGACCGTCATCCGGTCGAACGCAAAGGAAACCGTCTCCTGTGGTGGGCGGTCTGCCTCGTCCCGTTTCTGGTGGTCATCGGTCATGGAAGAAGAACGTTCCGACCGCTGTCGAGTTTCGGCCAAAGCAGGATCTTCTTCAGAAAAGACAGCGCTTTTTGAGCGCCGGTGCTGGAAATCGTGTGTCCGGCGCCCTGTTCAACATCGAGCTCGACTTTGAAGCCGGCTGTTGCGAGCTGCGCGGCCGCGAGCCGCGAGGCCATGGGAGGGATGGTGGTGTCGTTTTCGCCATGGACCAGAAGCACCGGCGTACTCTTGCTTGCGGGCGAAACCGGCTGTGGAGGAAGCAGGCCGGAGAACGCGACCAGTGCGCCGACCTTCCACCTTCCCGAGGCAACGGCGTCGAGCGCGACGATGGCGCCTTGCGAGACGCCGACGAAGGCGATCCGATCATGGGCGTCCGCAAACCCTTCCCGATGGACGACGTCGTTCATAAGTCCGTCGAATGCTTCTCTGGCGGTTTGGATACGCTCCGGATCGAGGGGATTGCCCTCCGTGCTGAACCACTGATGTCCGTACTTGTGATGCATCGGGGCGTCTGGAGCGACGAAACGCGTCCCAGGAGGGCTAACGCGCCAGGGCGAAGCAAGCGGCATGAGTTGCGCGCCTGAGGCACCGATCCCATGCAGGAATATGATCAAAGTTTTATCGGACAAGGGTTCTCGCTTTCGGGCTCTGACATGCCGAGGGCGCTCGACCCGTCATGGGGAGCGCCCTCGTTCACCCGGACGGCCGCGACCACGCGAAAATAATTTCGCGGTGCGGCTGTCGTTGGTTTCGGGTGGTAGTCCCTAAATGAGGATTGCAAAGACGATCTTCAAGATCGCGTCCAGGCGCAGCTTCGTCACCGCCAGAGGCTTTTCGACCGAGCATCGCGCGTGGCGACATGGACGAGAACGGCCGTCGATAGAAGTATGGTGGAGACGAGAGCGGCGATCGAAAGAAGACCCCCGCTGGAGATATCGACGCTTGCGCGCAAACCCCCATTCTTCGTGAAGCTGATCTCGACTTCCGCCCGTTGACGGTCGCCGTGTGTCGGAGTTGATCCTGCGCGAGCGTCAATCGCTGAGCTCGCGACGCTTTTATCGAGCGTTTGATCCATCAACCTTTTAGATCCGCTTCGACCTTCTTGCGGCTGTTGCCGACCTTTTTGACGGCGTCTTTCACTTCACCTTTCGAGGCGCCTTCCTTCTTCGCTTCGTATCGGACCTCATGATCCTGTCCTCCTGCGACCTTCGCTCTGTCCTGCGCCCGGCCGCGTGTTGTGGTGGCCATGTCGATATCTCCTTGCTGGCTACGTGGTCCAGCCCCTAAACGTTTGATGATTCACGTTGTTCCTCGCCTGAGGCGTCGACGATCGCATCCTCCGGAGGTGCCTGCCGATGCAGCCGGACTCAAATTGGCAACAAACGGCGCTAAGCCATTGAAAAATGATTCGTTTCGAGTCGGAACGAATCACTTCGCCGGAACTTGATTCGCCAGTAGCGATTCGGGAGTAACGGGTATGGCGAGTGGACACAGGGCCCAATGGAAGGGCTTCATCAAGTTCGGGGAAGTCTCTTGCGGAGCGGCACTCTACACAGCAGCGAGTACCTCGGACAGGATCACATTCAACACGATCAACAAGGCCACTGGCAACCGTGTCAACCGCGTCTTCATCGACGGTGAAACCGAAGATCCTGTCCCGAAGGAGCTGCAGACCAAGGGCTTCGAAATCGAAAATGGTCAATACATCATCATCGATCCGGACGAGGTCGCAGCTACGATCCCGGAATCCAACAAGACCCTTGAGATCGAAGCGTTCATTCCCTGCTCTGATGTCGATGACGTCTACTTCGACAAGCCCTACTACCTGACACCGGACAAAATGGGCGGCGACGCCTTCGTTGCCCTACGGGACGGGATGCGGAAGTCGAAGGTTGCCGCTATCGCCCGCACCGTTCTGTTCCGGCGCATGCGCACCGTCCTCATCCGGCCTCACGGCAAAGGCTTGATCGCAACAACGCTCAACTACGACTATGAAGTCCGCTCGTCGAAGAAGGCGTTCGAGGGAATGCCCAAGCTGAAGATCGAGGGCGAGATGCTGGATCTCGCCAAGCATATCATCAGCACCAAGAAGGGTGATTTCGATCCGGCCACGTTCGACGATCGATACGAAGCTGCACTTGCCGATCTCGTGAAGGCGAAGATGGAAGGCCGATCCCTGCCGAAGCTAAAGAAGGTTGAGGTGTCGAAGCCCAACGACCTGCTTGCTGCCCTGCGCGAAAGCGCCGGCATGCTAAAGGCCGCCGACGACAAACCGAAGCGCACTGCGGCCAATGCCAACAAGGGCGCGGGTCGGCAGCGCGCCGCGCGCGGAGCGGCTGCGAAGGCCGCCTCCTCCAAGGCTGCTCCGCAGCGCAAGGCGAGCTAGGGGATCAGTCATGGCGCGTCCCTACTGGAAAGGCTATCTGAAGCTTTCGCTCGTGACCTGCCCGGTCAACATGAGCCCGGCGACGTCGGAATCGGAGAAAGTACGGTTTCACACGCTCAATAAGGAGACCGGCAACCGGGTAGTCTCCCAATATATCGATTCCGTCACGGCCAAGCCCGTCAAGGACGAGAACGAGGCCAAGGGCTACGCCCGCGGCGAGAACGACTACGTGATCCTGACGGACGACGACCTCGACCGGGTGGCGCTCGACACCGTCAAAACGATCGACATCGAGAAGTTCGCTCCGGCGGAATCGATCGAATGGGTCTACCTGGAGAAGCCGCACTACCTCATGCCGGACGACGCCGTCGGCAATGAGGCGTTCGCGGTCATCCGGGATGCGATGAAGGCCGACAAGGTCGTCGGAATATCGAAGCTCGTTGTCGGTCGACGCGAGAAGGCGGTCGTGCTCGAGCCGCGGGACGAAGGCATCGTTCTGTGGTCCCTGCGTTTCGGCGACGAGGTACGTCCAGAGGAGGCATACTTCGAAGATATCGACGAAGAGGCCGATCCCGATCTGGTGCCGCTTGTGCAGCAACTGATCAAGAAAAAGACGAAGCGCTGGTCACCCGACATGGTCAGCGATCCTATCCAGGAAAGTCTTCTCAAGCTGATCGAGGAGAAGAAGAAGGCCCTGAAGCCGAAAAAGAAAACCGCGAAGGCAAAAGACGCTCCGGCCCCGGCTTCCAACGTCATCAACATCATGGACGCCCTGCGCAAGAGCGTCGCCGACGAACTGAAAAGCAGGAAGGCTGGATGATGTCGAACGGCGAAATTCAGCTCTGCGAGCCGGCACCCTTCCTGTACTTTGAGAACGGTCAGATGGCCGTGACCGACGGCGCATCCGTCTGGCTTGTGATCGTCACCTGCGAAGCCATAAAGGCGACAGCACGCCCGCCGGAAATGTCGCTTCGGCGGCTCGTTCGTTTCGCAGAGTATTATCGCGACCTGGCCGCAGCGGCGATCCGCCGAGGCGAAGACATCGAAGGCAAGGTCTGGGTGACGGAGGCGGCGGTCCTTTCGTCGCCACGGACATTTGGGCTGCACAGCGAACCGATCTCGTCGCGACGTCGTTCGCCACGCGGAATCCGGCAGGAGCCGGCCCATGCCAGCCACGGTGCATGAATACAAAGGATATCGTATCGCGATCTACAGTCCGAGTTCGCATTTCGCCGTGATCACCGCGCCCGGAAGCAACCGAGTCCTTGATCTCCAGGAGAAGCAGCCTCGGGCAACCGTGGTCGAGGGGCCACTTGTTTGCCTGGATCGAGCCGAAACGTTGGTAGACGGGCTCGTCGCAGGAGAATCAACGGTGACGACGCCCGGGTAGTGCATGCAGAGGCAAGAAGGCGCGACAAGGACCCATCAGGGCGACAGGCATTCCTCGCAGATGCCGTAACAGTCTTCGTCCGTCGAGGCGGGCCGTCCGCAACAGGCGCATGGGGACGTAGCTGGATCAGCCGAAAGCGTCTCCGGCGGTAGGATTTCGATTTCGGCGTCTGCGAAGAGGTGAACGGTGTCGTCTTCCATCTCGATGCTCCGGGTCGAGGATCACGACTCGAGATAGTTATGCCGGCGGCGATCTGAAGACGGACGTCTTGGTGTGGCCGTCTGCGAAGTTGGGACTTACGCCTTTATGCTCGCTTTGATGGTAATCGAACCGATGGTACGGGTTCGATTTCTCGCAAGTTTTTGTTTTCCGCAGAATTTGACATGGCTTTCATTTTTTTGAAGACACACCGCGCCTGACTGTGCGCGATCATATTGTTGTCGCGTTGTTGGGTCCCTGGAAGCCTATGACGCACGACAACATGACGTGGGCTTTAGTCCTCGTTAACTGGCGGCTGACTAATAAGAAGATCGTTACAATCGCGACTTTTTCGTACAGAGACATATAGGGTCTAAATTGTCTGCTAACCCACACCCACCGATGCATCGACTCGAGGTACGTCTGCCCACCATCAGGTCACCAGAGATCCGTGAAATCGCAGAGACGTTGATTCAATCTGTCAGAACCCAGGCCGACCTATATGCGTCCCTCCTTTTCTTGGAAAAGCTCTCGGCGAACGAAAGTGGGAAAAGTCTCTTCTCTGAGGCAGTTGTCAGCATCAGCAATAATTTCCCGACTGGCATATTCACGTCGACGACAACAATCGATGAACTGGTAGCACGCATCCGAAGCGATGAATTCGCGGCGGAGACACGCAATCGCATGGTCGTGTCTTTTACTTCGATGTTCGAGGCTGCTGTGGTTGCGGCGATGCACCATTTCAATGTCCAGAATCCGACCGGTGGCGCAAAATATCCCGACTTCGATGGCGGGATCTACGATACAAAAATCATCAACATGTGGCTGAAACTGTATCGTGAAACACTAGCCACCTTACCGAGCGAACAGTATTTTACACCGGCTGTTTCCACGCATGCCGCGCGGTATTGGACGAACCTCTACAAGGCCCGAAATCAGATAGTCCACGCGGGCGGCATAGCGAAGGAGGATCAGGCTTCGATAGATGGGCGGCCATGGGGCGCAACTGCAATCGGCCAATCCATAAGGACGGAACACAACAAGATTGACGATATAATCCAGTTTTTCGACAACTCCTTCGGGCATTTTCTCTATGATCTGGGGGAATATCAAAGCGCCACGCCTTAGGCCCAATATGACCATGGTTGGGAATGGCCACCCGTGTTTCCATGGTCACATTCGTGAGTACGGCAGACTGAGAGTGGAGCTGCATATCCTCGAATGGTCCGGGAAGAATCTCGTCCTCAGACCATTCGCGAGACTGACCGCAGTTTCTGTCGTTTTGCATTTAGTCGTAAGATTCCAGTCCTAACAGTTTCAACAAGATAGCCCGGCACTTAATTTGAGACTTGGCATCTTTGAGATTCCGGTTTCACTTTTGGCACTTAATGTGAGATTCGCCGCAGGGGAAAAGTCGGTGGCCTAAGGCCAAGCTTCCATCAGAAAATATATTCGATTACAGATGCTTATCGCCGAACCGGAAGGCGTAAGGCTTGGAAAATCACACCGAATAATCTCAAATTAGGTGCCATGAACATCCGGAACGGGCGCATTCTCACAATCAAATGCCAAACGACATCTATTACGAAGATCGCGATTCAAATGGCTTTCGGCTTTGAAGGCGCCAGTGCGATGCCCGCTGTTCCTGAAAACCACGCGGCTGAGGCCTATTGATGAGAATGGAGAGCATATGTAGATCGCGTCGATCCGAAATCACCGCAGCCATAACGAAAAACCCCTGGCCAATTTTGGTTTTGATCGGCGGATCGAACTGCAGCTTTAACTGCGTCACTAAGGCAATAATAGAAGGGCCTTGTACCGTTCTGCTTTGGCTTCCACGGTGAAGGATGGAATGCCGTTCTCTTCGAAGACAGAATGTACCATGATCCCATCAGCGGGATTGGACAGGTTGCCCATCGTGTTTTCTCCAACTTCCACTTTCTGGTAAGCGTCAACACGTTGATAAACGTAATAGCCGCTCAAATCGAGACTCTGTCCTTCGCCGTTGAAAAGCCGCATCGCTGGCTGCTCGGTGCTCACGTTTCCGTCGAAAACACTCATCGTAGGCAACCGCAGCCGGCTCCCACCTGCACGTTTCTCCCGTTTGAGATAGCGAGGGCCGAAAATGGGCTGGATGAAATGCGTTATTGAACTTGCGTCTCCAGTTGTCGTGACCGAGCACTGGTAGAGCAAGATGATATCGACAGGATCATCTGGGAACTCGGTAAAGTACCAGTTTGCCCACTCAACGCATTTGGAGATCAATGCCGTATTGGAGAGCCGCAATACAATCATCCTGTAGCATTCAGGATCGTCCGTTTTTGTATGCTTGCTGAGATTGCTGCACCCTTTCCGGATAGCGTCCTCGAAGTTCTTCTGTTCGTTAACAGCAATCGGGGCCATCACCCTGCACCCAGAACTCAATCCGAACGAGCTTAGCGGGCCATATTGCTCCTCCAGGTTTCGTAGGAGTATTGCGTAAGGGTTGTTGACGCTAGCGGGTGTTTCATTCGACGAGAGCTTCGACAGGCAGTTTGCGATGTCAGAATTCAAATCCGAAAACAGGCGAGTGCTCATTGGGGTAGCCGCCAGCACGGTGACTTCCAGGTCATTAAAGTTTGTCTCTCGAAGCTGAGACTGAAAGTCGTCATCCAACGCTTTTGCCTGTAAGCGAAACTCTCGCTCGGGCGTGGACATCCCGTGGTTTTTTATGGAAACAAATATTCGGGTTCCGTCTGACAGGAAGAGTGTTCCGTCAAAGCCTGGCATGGCACCCCGCGCCGGCTCGACCCGGCAGGAATCCTGTCGAAACAGGTTGAGCGCGACAATCTCGAAGAGAGCTCCTGCGGATTGGCCTTCATCACCAGTTTTGATGTTGCGCACCTGACCCCGAAGCCAAGCCGGAGAGTCGCGCCGAAAACGCTCGACCGCGTCCCCAAAAATCAAAAGCTCATTGGTGGATAGCGCATCCTGCCGGCGCCACAACTTTTGCAAGGGGTGCCCCCCCACAGCGTTCAGCCAGCCTTCGTCGAACTGATCAGCAATCGCCTGGAGCTTGGCATTCAACTGCTCGCGGTCGATCGCGACAACGTTCTGGCGGTTAGCGAGGAAATCTTTCGGCATTGCGGAACCTACCCCAGGGCTGTTTTGACAGGAGCTGCGCTTGAGCCGTCAAGCCGCTGGACTATACGCAGCGAAAAAAGCCGCACTCACAGTACCGTTTGATTAATCGCACCGTGCATCGAACCTGCGACAAACTCAATGCGCGGCAGGCCGAGGGCATCATAAACTTCACGATTGACAATATTAATGACAAGATTGAACGCTTCGGCCAATTCTGAAAACGATGCATTCAAGCTGGTTGCAGTTTCTTTGGTTAGATGGGCGGAAACCTTGCTGCCCGCCACGATACAGAGCGCAAGAAGTGACTCCGCGCGAACTGGGGAGATCCCCGGCCAGTTTTTCGTCACTTGCGATACTGTAAGCGACGAGAGCCCCAGATCCGCCATTTGTAGGTCGTCAGCGTGATATCGCGCTGGCTGGACTGCCTGGAGGGTTCCACCCGATGCGGTGATGCCGAGAAAAAAAAGTAACCCGCGAGACACGAGAACAGCAGCATCCGCCAGCGAATGCGTCAAGAAGCGCTGGTCAGAGATGCGGATCTCAAGGCTGGACGTCACCACTCTAAGTGACCCCACATGTTCCAGCGCTGGACCAAGATCAATAAACGCCTGCATCTCGCGTAGTCTCGCAGGAATTCTGTAATTCAAGATATCTGACAAATTACTTTCCTTAAGACCCAACCGCTTTCCATGCAAAGCCCTGTGACCCGACAACCAGAGCAGCGCAATAACCCTGGTTGGAGCGCCTGTTTCCTTCAGTAGAGCTGCAGCGCAGGTCGATCATACCGCAAAGGATTCGGTGCCTGAGCTGCAGGTAGACCGAACGCGAGCCTTTGCATACAGGGCAGGCACAGATCGGTGAGTGTCATCAGCACGACGGGGTTGAGGAGCTCCCTATTCGAAAGATGGAACTCAGTCTCCTTGTTGTGCACGATTGAGCACCGGACTTGATAGATAATTCTGGGGAGCGCCGTCCGGAGCTCGCCCGCGTTGTTGACGTGCAACACCTCATTTCGCTTCTTAACCGTCAGACGCCGCATGAACTCCTGGAACGGCTGCTCCAAGAAATCCACACGCTGAAACAGGCCCGTGAACTTAGTGTCAACGAAATCGGCGAGTGTCAGGCCGCCGATTACGATGTCCCAGGAAGTCCTGAACAGTTGAGTAAGGTGATCCAGCTCCTTCTTCTCGACCGCAAGCTCCATCTGCTTAAAGTGGCGTATGCCGAAAAATGTACCGACGTTCCCGTTAGCGACTTTGGCTATCTGTGCTCGTATCATATAATTTTCGAGGACGTGATAGCTGCTCAATATCGTATCGAGCACCGTCGTTCGGCCGTTGATCTCACCCAGGATCTCGAATGGTTCTGAGAATTGACTGTATTCGTTAACGGTCGTCAACGTCTCTGCGATTCCTACGAGCGCAGTTGAGCCGGGGGCGATGATCGCATTTGTAAGGCGATATCCATTCAAGAGGAGGTGATATTTTACATAGGATTGCCGTCGAGCTCCGTCATTCATCGAGGAGATTATCCATCGCCTCCCACTCATGTCGCCGGCATGTTGGCCGACCAAGAGCGTTGCGCAGGCCGTCATCACTCTCGGGACGGTATGGGCAGTGACCGGGCTGCTCTGTGTCAGGTCGATAAATGCAAAGGATTCCGTGAGATGATTAGGTCTTTCATAGATGTATAACTGGATCCGCCGATCGTCATGTGCGAAGGCCTCCAAGTCTGTGACTTCGCTGATATTGAGTTGATTGATTTCGGCGGGCGCCGGGTCGTCTAACGCATCCAAGTCGATAAGGTTGGCTAAGTCCAGGAAAATTGGAAGGTTCACTGCCTTCGGAAAGATAGACGCGAGGGGGAGCTGCGGGGGAAGGCCGTCCAGGAAAGACTTGACCTGTTCAGCGTAGTCATCGTCTTCCTCCAGGAATAAATCGGTGGCCCGGGACGCGAGTTCCGATGCGGCGAAGATGATGTTGTTGTTGGCATCCAGAATATCGTTCGGCAGTATCGTTTCGTCTGCCGTCAAGGCGTCAGAGATTATCTCGATAATATTCTCACGCAGCGTCATTGTCACCCTCTCCGATCTCCCCCCATTGGATCGGGCCATCATCCCTGCCCTCGAGAAACTGCCGGGTCGCGTTATACACTTCGCGCTTGTTCACGTTTCCGATGTTGACCTTTGATAACTCGAGATTGTTGCGCCACCGTTCAAAGTCATCAAGATTTAGACTAGAGATAAATTGAGGCATCTTTGCCTCAAAATCCTTGAGTGCCTTTACCTTGCCTGCCGCTCCTTTTTCAGCGAGCGATCCGATGGCTCCGAAAATTCCGACAAGAACGACTTCCCTACCTAACCAGCGGACACCGACGTCTGTTCGGAGGCTTTGATCAAGTACGGAGATGGCATGCGCAAACGCTCGTAGAACCTGATCGTCGACATCCAGGAGGGTTTCATCCGGCTCTCTCTCTCCTGGAAACGCTTGGTCGGCCGAATATTCTGCGTTGGTCGTTACGAGCGCCCCATCAAGCAACGAAACGAATGCGGAGATCAGGTGGGCAAAATGATATTCGCCCGGTTTGCGGCCCTTGCTGTAGCTGATGGAAGATTTATCTTTTTCGCGGTAAACCACGCCCGGTGCAAGCTCGGCCTGTAGCTTCTCGAACCGGCTCCAAAAGATTAATTCGATCTGGTGTTTGATATTAACAGATTTGTGGCCAGCATTGAGCACGAGCATTTTCTGAATCTGCGCGGCTTCCGAGAGTCCGAACCATACCTCCAACCAGATGGTATTACGTTCAAAAAGAAAATCCCGCCCATTGCCCTCGCGATGTGCTCCAAGCGCTTTCTGAAAAATCTGCGGATTGATACCTTTCTTGCGGAGATTATTTGCTTGCTGCCGTGCAAGTTGAGGTACGTTCAGCGAGGTATTGTCTTCAAAGTCGTTCTCAATGAAGACAACGGTATCCCATATCTCCTTCAAACGATGGCTGCGCTGCAATCCGTCAAGGACCTTGAAATCTGCGGAAAGGTCGAATTCTTCCTGTGAGGATAGATCAGGAGGAATCTCGCCTCCCACCAGAACAATGGGCGGTATGTGACGCTGCGCCGAAAGAGTATCCCAAAGATTGTCGAGAAACCTGTTCGTGACAATGCCGCGTTGAATGTAGAACTCGCGAAAGTTTTCCGGTAGGCCATCTACATAATCAGCGAGGGATGCCTTGCAAAGCAAGCATGTGGCATCTCCCTCGCGGAACTTGTCCAAAATCTTTAACTTCATATTTTTCCCTGACCCATTACAGGCTGATCACTTTACCGGACCCCATCTAAGAGAAATCAGTATCATATAGCTTTGACCAATTGGTTAAATGCACGCGCGAGTTGATCAGCGCATAGGCCACAGGGACCTTCTCTTCATTGCAAAATATTAAACTGTTCCCTATACGTTCACAGTGATTTGGCGGTCCACAGGAATATGGAGGCGTGATGATGCAATGTGCACCACTTTGGCATAGCTTCGGTGACAACTGCACCCGGTATGATTCATGCAAGCTCCAGTTCATAAGAAAACCGTCAGGACGTCGGTAATGCTTCCGGAAGCGGTTCATAACCGCATCCAGTCGCTTGCAGATGCCAGTGATGTTTCAGCCGCGTGGGTTATCCGTGCGGCAGTCATGCAGTTTCTCGCGGAGCACGGTGAAGAGACGAACCTCCCGCTGCGTCTTCCGAGATCGAAAGAGGATGTGAGATGAGCGCGGAAACGATTCGTCAGAAAATCGCCCGACTACAGGCTGGTGGCAAACCGCGACTTCTAGACCTCTTTTCCGGATGCGGTGGCCTTTCACTCGGCTTTCATTCGATCGGCTTTTCAGTTCGTGCTGCCGTTGAGTTCGACCCGGACGCAGCGCGTTCCCATGGTCTGAACTTTCACGGGGGAGACGCGCGTCACAGCAAGGCACGCGACATCATCAATACGCATCCTGAAGATCTCGTTGCAGAGCTCAGTCTGGGACCGGTCCAGGATGCGTTCGACATTCTCGTTGGCGGCCCGCCATGTCAGGCATTCGCACGTGTCGGCCGTCCGAAGCTCCGTGAGATCGATGCTCACCCGCAGGCTTTCCGCCACGACCCGCGCGCGCGTCTGTATCAGGAATATCTGCGTTACGTCGATGCGTTCAAACCTTTGGTTGTTGTGGTGGAGAACGTTCCGGATGTGCTGAACCATGGGGGCCAGAACATTGCCGAGGAGATCTGCGAGGTTCTCGAGGATAAAGGATACGTCTGCGGCTATACACTGCTGAACGCGGCTTTCTATGGCGTGCCGCAGATGCGGGAACGTATGTTCCTGATTGCTTATCGTCGCGAAGTCTCCGAAAAGATATCATTCCCGGACCCGACAAACTGGCTGGTCCTTCCTCCGGGTTATGAGGGATCCCGAGCAGTTGCGCTCAAGGTGCTCAACGGCCACCTTTCGTCAGCCCATGACTATCTCGAACCCCCGTCTGCGCTCCCCTCGCTGCCCGCGGCAGTCACCGTCGAACAAGCGATCGGAGATCTTCCGCGCATCGATGCCCGCAGCAAACTCGCCTCAGGAGAACTGCGGCGTGGCGCGCGCCGCATGGATGAGACAATCCCTTACGACCGGCGACAGAAGATATCGGCATACGCGAAGCTGATGAGGTCCTGGCCGGGCTTCGAAGCGCCGCAAGACGGGCTGCGCGACCACGTCATCCGCTACCTGCCCAGAGACTACCCTCTGTTTGCTCGTCTTAACCCCGGCGATCAATATCCGCAGGCATGGCAGCACGCGATGAACATGTTCAATGAGAAACTGGCTGATCTCAAAAAGGCCGGGAAACAAATCGCCGAGGGATCTCCTGAATATGAGAGCCTGAGGGACGCGATCGTTCCACCCTATGACGCATCGAAGTTTCCGAACAAGTGGCGCAAGATGTGGAGCGATCAGCCGGCCAGAACCCTGATGGCTCATCTGGGCAAGGACAGCTACAGCCATATCCACTATGACAGCGAGCAGGCACGTACGATCTCAGTGCGTGAAGCTGCCCGATTGCAGTCGTTCCCGGATGGATTTGTCTTCAGCGGTACCATGAACCCGAGTTTCAAACAGATTGGAAATGCCGTACCTCCCCTGATGGCAAGAGCACTTGCTGCCCGGATCATGGAGACCTTGTGTCCGAGTCAGAAAGAAAGCCTTGATGGATATCCGAGAGCGGCAGCAGCAGTATAAGGACGCAGTTCAGGCCTTTCCGGGCATGACGAAAGGCACACGCGTAGCCGACGCATTTGGTGTTTCGAACAGCGCCAAGATTGTCGGCGGAGCGCTGTTTGCCTTCAACATCAATCTCGCTTCCTACAGCGCGGCATATGACCAGATAGCGGTCCATTGTTTGCTTCGCTTCCCGCCGGAAGACGAGATCTATTTCACGATCTTCGTGAAGAACGATCTTCCAGTCCTCGAAGCTCGGCTTGAAGAGATGCGTGCCTCAGGCAGCTCAAAGCCGAGAAACTCCGGCCAGAAAAGCGTTGCCGATGAGGACGAGCCTGTCGAGGAGGGCATCGCAAACGAAGAGCCGGTCGCTGCCACCGCTCCAGACACTCTGGATTACACTGACAACAACAAGAATGTGAAAGGCTACATCGCCAGCGACGGGCGTCTTTATCTTCGCAATAAAGGCTATTGGGATACGATGCCAGCTGATCTCTCAACGATCAGCAAGCCTGTCGCAATTGATCGCATCGTCTTTGCCATATGGCCGCCGGCAGCATCTGCCAGCCGGGGCCTTATGGCTCGCGAACTGATCGGGTATCTCGGCAACCTGATCGGGCGTGAGAAAATCCATGAGTTACGCGTGTGGGCAGACATGGATGCCGTCAGCGCCGACATGCAGCGCATGCCAACTGCTTTGTCTCTCAAGGAGATCGAGGACGCAGTTGCCGCCGCGGGTGGTCACTATCCCGACGGAGAAATTTCGCGCTTCCACGGCGCTATGAATTTCTTGTCCTCTAAGCATTTTGTCATCCTGTCCGGATTGTCCGGTTCAGGGAAAACCCGCCTGGCAATCCAGTATGCCCATGCCGTCCACGGACTATCTGGCAAGGAGAGCCGCGATCCGTTTCTGTTCATTTGCCCGGTGAGGCCGGAGTGGACGGATCCGACGGGCCTGACCGGTTATTACGACGTACTATCGAACCGATATATGATCCCCCCGTTTCTTGAGGCGGTTCTCCTGGCGACAGCACATCGAGATTCGCCGGTCTTCGTCGTCCTTGACGAAATGAATCTCGCTCGGGTCGAGTACTACCTTTCCGATGTTCTTTCCGCAGTGGAAAGTGGCGAAAAAATCCGCCTTCATTCAAGCGGCGTGCCGCTGGAAGGCTCAAACGGCACGCCGGTTCCTGCCGCACTTGAACTCCCGTCGAACCTCTACATTGCCGGCACGATCAACGTCGATGAAACAACCAATCCTGTCAGCGACAAAGTACTGGACCGGGCCATCGTGATCGACATGTCCAACGTCGATCTCCCGGGCTTTTTTGATGCCCTTGTGAAACGCGAACCCTCTCTGACCGACGCGCGAGCGGCCTGCGAGGAGGTGCTTGGTCAGGCGAGGACAATCCTTGCCGCGCACGGATTGGGCTTCGGCTATCGCGTTGCTGAAGAAGTCGTGCGCTACCATACCTTCGCAGAGAAGCATCTGAACCCGGCTCCGAACTCTGTTATCGACGATCTGATGGTTCAGAAAATTCTGGTCAAACTGCGCGGCGGTGAGGGTCAGCGCCCGATGCTGACGGGACTGACAAAAGCTCTTGCAGGACTTCCGCGCTCTCAGACCTTCCTGACGAAGCTTCTTTCAGATCTGGACGAGTACGGGGCCTTCCAGGCGAACAGGTAGCCAGATGGAAGCCCTGCTCATAAGAGACGAAAAAACCGGCGCTGAATGGCGCGTCTGGCCAGATCCCGAGGCCATACCGGCGGGATCGATTCACGAAACCGGCTCCTACCTCTTCGAACTCACCGGAGCTGAGCACGCGGATACAGCGGATCTCCTTATTGACGAGGTGAGGCTGGAGGCTTTGCGCGCTCCGGCACCCGACTCCGCGCGGTGGCGATGGCCGCCGGGATTCCAGGCCGGGCTGGTAGAAGCTGAGCTTCGTCTTTCAGGTCGCTCACCTCGCCGTTTCGAAATCACCACTGATCCTGATCTGCGCAAGCTGACGCGAGACGACTTCGATGCGATGGTTCGCGAAATCCTCGACGATACGTTCGCCCTTTTTTCGCTGAGCAGCTTCAGAAAGGGGATCGCAAGGGGGAACGGCGTCCGCCCACCGGCGATAGCAAGGCTTGAATTCCTTCGGTCGCGCATTGAGGAACTGGAGACCATCGTCGCTGCGATTGCACGCAGTCCAAGGCGGATCCTGAAGGCGCAGGATCGGAATGTCGCACACTATCAGGCGACGCGGGCAACGGGCCCCGAAATCCTGCGGTCCTTCCAATCAGGACCGGTTCTGAGAGAGACGACGAATACGACGCGCCTGCCGGCCGCTCTGAAAGGTTTTCTTCCAGCTCAGATCCGTATCCGCCAGCGCCAGAGTTCTCTTGATCTTCCGGAACATCGGCAGATGGCCGCCTGTCTTCGCGCCTGGACGGCATGGCTGACGGTAGCGGCCGAGCAACTGGACAAAGGTGGCCGCGAGCGCGGTACCGAGGTGGGCAGGGAAGCGAGCGCCTGGGCGAGGCGTTGCAGGCGTCTTGCAAGACGGCTCAGCCAGCTCGGGACGTCCGCACCATTCGTTGAGGCTGGAGACGCTCCTCCGCGTCTGACGATTTCGGCTCTGTTTCGGAACGACCCGTCCTATCGCCGCTTCTATCGGCTCTGGCAGGACATGAATCTCGGCATCGCCGCAATCTTCGGTGACTTCCTGAACCTGCCGCTGGCGCGAACCTTCGAGCTGTACGAACTCTGGTGTTTTCTGCGGCTCGTGCGCGCCGCGACGCTGGAATTCGGAGACGAGAGCGTCGCAGTTCAGGATCTCTTTATCACCGATGCGTCGGGAGGGCTCACTCTTGCAGCCGGCGCGGTCACCGTCTCTGTCGGCGATAGCTGGCAGCTATGCTTCCAGAAACAATATCGCGAATTCTGGCTCGAGCCGGATCGGCGCGGATCTTACAGCCGCACCATGACGCCTGACATCGTCGCCGCTCGAAACGCGGCGGCTGACGGCGGCCGGGGCAGGATGATCGTTCTCGATGCTAAATACAGGGTCGCCGACGGGCTGAACGATGCTTTGACATCAATTCACACTTATCGTGACGCGCTGGTTCAGGAAGCTGAGGCAGGAGACGTCAAAGGAATTGTCAGCGCAGCCTATCTGCTCACGCCTGATATGCCGGTTATCGGAAGCACCTACCGCTCGACCGCTATGCCCGGCCGGCTGTTTCATCCCCAGTATCGGGCCGGCTTCCGATTCGGAGCAATGACTTTGAAGCCGGGCATGGCTATGTCAGATCTGGCCGCAGCCCTCCGACTCATCATCGCCGACGCTTCGTCAGAGGAGCCTGCATAATGGATGTTCTGACGAAGGAACAACGCCGTCTGAACATGAGCCGCATCCGCGGTCGGGACACAAAACCTGAATTGCTGCTGCGCAAAGAGCTGCATGCGCGAGGCTACCGCTTCAGGGTGAACGTGACCGGTCTTCCCGGCCGCCCGGATATTGTTTTTCCGAAGTACGGAGCTGTCATTCAGGTCAACGGATGCTTCTGGCACGGCCACGACTGTCATCTGTTCAGGATGCCTTCTTCGCGTCAGGATTTCTGGGCGGAGAAGATTTCGTCAAATCGTGAACGTGACAGACGGACCAACCAAGCTCTTTCCGACGCCGGGTGGCGTGTCCTCACGGTTTGGGAGTGTTCCATGAAGGGAGTTAAGCGCAGGCCGCTTAGCGACGTTCTTACTTGTTGCGAGGCTTTTCTTCAAGAACCAAAATGCGAGCTTTCCAGCATAGGGGCCACATCAACATTTTCTGCCACTGGCTAAGGCAAACAACGCCATCGCCCTTAAATTATATTAAATTTACCTCACATTGTTTAGCAAAGGTCCGCAAGAAAGCTATGGACGTCGAAAGGCTTTTCTTCCGGTCAAACCTTGTTGGTTAAATTGAAAAGAAGACGGACAAGCAATGCTCATGCACTGCCGTGCATCTGCAAGCGTTTGGCTGGCTATCAGAGTTATTCCGAAAAAATCTGTCTCAACAGGTCGTGGAGAGCTTACAGTTTTTCAACTTTAGTTGCTTTATGACTAAGGGTGATGCACTTTTTAGGAGGTGGTGGGCGATGACTTCGAATCACAGGTCGTGGCTGATTCAACTACGTTTAATGGGGCAGCCTGCATACGGGGGGTAAATGAGTACGGTTCGTGTCGCCGTTCGTCAGGCGGGCCAGATTGTTGATACGATAGACCGGCCGTTGCGTGAAACCGCCGGCGTACCGGCGGTAGTCTACCGCCGCAAACTTTGGCGCATAATCGACGGGCTTATCGACCTTGACGAGCCATCACTCGACAGATCGGGAGCCGAAGCCCCTATATTTACGGCCGGGGCGGGAGCAGCAAGCCGAATGGTGCTGATCGAGCAGCCGGATGATACCAATACGCGTCAGGAAATCATCAACGCACCGGCCGCGGCCCGCATGATCGTAGAAGCGGGGCCGGGTATGGGCAAGACTGAGCTCGCTGCACGTCGGCTGGCCAGCCTTATCCGTAACGAACTCTCGCCGGCACAGATCCTGGTGCTCAGCTTCTCTCG
Source organism: Neorhizobium sp. DAR64860/K0K1 (assembly GCF_050500205.1). Classification (NCBI taxonomy): domain Bacteria; kingdom Pseudomonadati; phylum Pseudomonadota; class Alphaproteobacteria; order Hyphomicrobiales; family Rhizobiaceae; genus Neorhizobium; species Neorhizobium sp. DAR64860/K0K1. Next base: position 172,332 of record NZ_CP191460.1, read on the forward strand.
AAGCGCGGTCAGAACCCTGACCAGCCGTCTTAGCGGGATCGATGAGACAGATCCGCGCGTCTTGGAAGAATTGCGCCATCTTTCTGTGCGCACATTCGATTCATGGGCCTTTCGGATGCTGAGACTGCTTGGAGAAGCACCACGCATCCTGCTGACACGAAGCCACGATTCTAACATCGCTGCGCTGACTAAGTTGGCCGCTGGCCCACGGCGCGACGACATTCGTCGCTTCATGGGTGATCGGCGACACCTCATTGTGGACGAGTTTCAGGACCTTCCCGGTGTCCGTGGAGATCTCGTCCTCACTCTCCTGTCGCTTCTCGCTCCCCCGAACCACGAAGGATGTGGGTTCACTATCCTCGGCGATCCAGCACAAGCTATCTTTGGTTTTGCGCGTGGAGTTCGCGAGGACGGAGCACCATTCCCTTCACCTCATGAATATTGGCAGCAGGTTTCAGTGACTTACGGCGGCCAACTCGTCGAAAAGAGGCTGGCGCGCAACTTTCGTGCCGATCCGCCGCTCGCGCGCATGTCGGCTGAATTGCGCAGTGTGCTCGTAAGCAGCATGTCGGAGAACGAGAAGCTGCGTCACATGCTTGCGGCCGTAGCTGCGCTGCCGGAACCTTCGCGGCCCCTCGGACGCGATCTGCTCGAGGCTACCACCGGTGGCAGTCGGGCCATATTGACCCAAACCAACGGAGAGGCGCTGAGGGTGCTCCGGGCGCTGTATGGCACGGACCCAGAACCTAGTGCGATACCCGTGAGGTTGCACGCCGGCAGCCACGCGATGTTGCCACCGGCATGGATTGGCGGCTTGCTGAGAAAGCTGCGTTCCACTTCCTTGCCGCGTACTCAGTTTGCGAGGATTCATGCGCTCCTGAAGAAGCTGTGGGGCGAAGAGGCTTGCCTTCGGTTGGGTCTGCCGGACGAAGAGGTCGCCTGGGGTCGATTGGCACAGGCAAGCGGAGCGGCCAAAGATGCGACCGCCATCGACGTCGGCCAGCTTCGCGAACGTTTGGCGTGGCCCGATGCATTCCCGGATGACCAGCCGCTCGCCCAGGATGGTGTGATTGTCACCACCGTCCATCAATCAAAGGGCATGGAGTTCGACGCCGTCACACTTCTTGAACTTTCGGATGTTGGTAACCGGGAAAGCGATGAAGAGGCCGACAACGCGAGTGACGAAATGCAAGGTGAGCGCGCCAGCGTCGCCTACGTCGCCGTGACTCGGGCCGCCAAGTCTCTCGACCGCGCAAGCGCTGACCAGATTCTCCCGGCACCGGTACATTGGGAGTTCGCCGGCGGCCGCCGCCGCCTGTGCTCATGGCAGAGGAACTGGATCAACATGGAAATGGGGCTGCGCGGGGATGTCGATCCCATTGGTTTCGCCGACCCGACTCTCTTGGGTGGACCGGCTGGCGTCGAGGATCTACAGGCGTTTCTACTCTCCAACGCCGGAGCGCTCGCGGGCCAGAAGGTCATGCTTTGCAAGCAACCTGCGGATGGCAAAGCCGTGTGGCACATCTGCATCCAGGAGGGTACGAAACCTGGCCGGTTAATCGGCCGAACAGCTAATCAGCTTTCGCTCGATCTGCTGAGCGTTCTGCACAAGCGAGGTTTTCAGCTGCCGCGGATCATTATGAACCTCCGAATATCGTCCGTAGGAACCGTCACCTCCGATGGCGCCGTTTGCCTCGGTGAGCCTGAGAAAACAAGTGGGCTGTGGCTTGGCGTAGGCCTGTTCGGCACCGGGGATTTCCAAACATGGAAGGACAAGAAGTGACTCGCTACGATCACCGCCCGGTTCGCAGAGATCTGCTGCGCATTACAGAAGCTCTGCTCCTGGGACCTCTCCAAGCAGACGAAGAGATCTCTTCGGCACCCGTCGACACCTATCTCACCGGCATACTCTGGCCTGAAGGCGCAACGCTCGACGCGATCGAGGACGACCAGGATGATGGCGCGCCGAACGACATCGACGGCGAGACCGATGGCGGTGTGCCAGGCTATCGAGCCGTCCGCCCTTGTTCGATCGGACTCACGTTCTCCGCCGACGAGAACGCTACTGTAACCGTGTCGACAGCGTCGACGGCGCGATACAAGCCGATCGATCGTGAGCCTGCCGAAGGGGGCAAGAGACGCCGCCGGATGTGGTCAAGGCAGCAGCTTAATTATTTCTATGAGATCCAGCCCGGCGATACCGGCACTTGGCGCGTTCACGACTTCACCGGACCAGACAACACTCCTGTTCACGACCCGACAGTCAACCTCCATATTCGCCGCCGGCTCTCTGGAGGTCGACAGGTTCTGACGATCACCCTGATCAACAAAGCGCAGCCGACAGAAGATCGTCTGAGGGACGAATTCTGCCTTCTGCAGGCTGGCCTCAAGATTCAATCGATCACGCGCGAAGGTGTAGGGGCAATCCGCCCCCGGCAGACTTCGTTGCCTGCCGGCGCAGACGATGACGCCCGTTCCGCTGCGCTTCTCTACCGCGATGTGCTTGAATACGCGGTTGGACACGGTGTGGCGGTGATCTGGGAGCCGAGTTCAGATCAGCGGACAGGCTGGCTGGAAACGGCATGGATGCCAGTCGCAACCGTGAAAGGAATGAACGCATCTGGGCATCGGATGCTGAGAGAATTTCTTAGCCGACACCCGCAGACACTATCTGCTCAGTGGCTAGCCCAAGACGGGGACCGTAGCGAGGTCTTGGATGTTCTTCGTGGTTTTGCGGGCGTGTACGAAGAATGGATCCGCGAGGAGTTGGCTTCTCGAGTCGACAGCTTCTCTGGCGGCCTCCGGATCGCAGCTGAGCGGAACATGGATCTCTGCAGCGCGGCACTGAGGCGCTTAGAAGCGGGTGTCGATATGCTTGCCCGTGACATCCACGCCTGGAAAGCCTTCACGTTAGCTAACGCGGCAATGGACCGGCAGGGTCGTTTCCCGGCCAAGGGCGAACGCGCCGGGCCGCTTACCTGGAGGCCATTCCAGCTCGCATACATCCTTATGGTCTTACCGGGCCTGGTTGATCCGAGGGATCCGGACCGCGATCACGTCGATCTGCTCTGGTTTCCAACCGGCGGCGGGAAAACTGAAGCGTATCTGGGATTGACGGCCTTCCAAATCCTTCACCGCCGCCTCACTGACGCAGATCGACGCTCCGAAGGCGGCGTAGATGTGCTGATGCGGTATACCCTCCGGCTCCTGACCGTGCAGCAGTTCCAGCGCGCGGCAGCATTGATTTGCGCATGCGAGGCCATCCGGATTGAGCGCGACGATCTCGGCGAAGCGGCGATCTCCCTCGGTCTCTATGTCGGTGGGGACGCCACTCCAAACAGGGGTAGCGCAGCAATGGAAGCGCTCGATCTTGAACACGACGGTCAGAAGCCGAAGTCGACCCCCCGACAACTGTTAGAGTGCCCGGTCTGCGGTAACAGGCTTGGCGCCGATTGTTACCAACGGGCTCCAGACGACGCTGGCATAGATATCCGCTGCTCTAACGAAGACTGTGTGACCTACGGCGCGCCGCTGCCAGTGATAACGGTGGACGACTTCATCTACGACGCGCCGCCCAGCCTCTTGATAGGCACAATCGACAAGTTCGCTCAGCTTCCCCGCCGAAGCGACCTGCGGGTACTTTTTGGCCTTGATGGAGGCCTCCGACCTGGGCTGATTATTCAAGACGAATTGCATTTGATCTCTGGACCTCTCGGCTCGATGGCTGGTCTGTATGAGACCGTCGTGGACCTGCTCTGCACCGATGATGGTTTCCGCCCCAAAGTGATTGGTTCAACGGCGACGATCGGACAGGCAGGACGCCAGGTCAGGGCATTATTCGATCGTCCGGTGCTGCAGTTCCCACCGTCCGGCTTCGAGGCATCGGACTCTTTCTTCGCCGTCCGGGATGACCACGGGCCGGACCGGCTATATGTTGGCTTGTGCTCTGCCGGCCGAAGCCCGAAGTTTGCCCTTCAAGCGGCAGCCGCGGCGCTTCTTCAAGGCATCGGTCATCTGGTCAATACTGGAACTGATCCTGCGCTCGCTGATCCCTACTGGACGGCGGTTCTTTACTTCAACAGCCTTCGTGAACTCGGCGGCGCACACGTGCTTTTGCAGGACGACATTCCGCGCCAGATCTCTTTTATCGCGAGCCGCCTTGGCGGTCGTAGGCGCGTCCTGGAGACAGATGCAATCGAGCTGAGCAGCAGGGTATCATCCCGCGACCTCCCCGATTTCCTCGCGCAACTTGGAAATCCGCTTACAGATGGTAGCGATCCGTTCGAACCCGAGCCGCGTGATTCTGTCCTGGCGTCAAATATGATTTCCGTAGGTGTCGATGTTTCCCGACTTGGACTGATGCTGGTGAACGGACAGCCAAAGTCGACGGCAGAGTACATTCAGGCGAGCAGCCGAGTGGGCCGGGGCCTCGACGGTCTTGTAATGACTCTCTACAATTTCGGCCGTCCCCGGGACGTCTCTCACTTCGAGCACTTCCTCACTTATCACAGCGCACTATACCGAAGCGTGGAGGCGACCAGTGTCACTCCTTGGGCTCCCCGGGCGCGAGACAAAGCACTTCATGCTGTAATCGCGGCCGCAGTCCGGCACCTCACCGATGGTATGGGGGAGGACCAGGATGCAAAAGCCTTCGACCCCCAGGACAGAGAAGTCAGACGGCTAATTGGCGCCATATGCAAACGTGCGGTTTCTGCTTCCGACGGAATTGAGGGAGAAGACGCCGCTGAGGACATTGATGCCATTGTCGAAGAATGGGCGTCGAGAAGCCAAAGCGCTCAAGCTGCTGGAACTGACCTGCTCTACTGGAAACGGTCCGCGCCATTCGGGAGGACCAAGCCACATCTGATGCTGTCGGCTGAGGAGGGAGGACAACCGGGTTCGCTTGCCTGGGCAACCCCGAATTCTATGCGTGAGGTCGAACCCTCGACAGCTTTTGCCTTGAAATCGATCATCAGGAGGAACTGAATATGGCAAGACGTCCCCGGAGCGCCCCTGCCTCCGAACCGACTGATGCGGTGGAACCGATTGGGACGGTTCGCCGGTCGCAGCTCGTCTCTTCATTCGGCATTGGGGCGATCATCGACCTGGAGAAGGGCTCGTTCATGCCGATGGGACTGGAGGATTGGGAGCGGATCAACTCGCTTCCGTCGCTTAGGATCGGCGAGGAGCGGCTGCAGTCGATGCTTGGCGTCAGCCACTTCCGCCTGGGTCCTGTGAAGGAGCAAATTGCCGGAACAACACAGGTTCGCGCTCGCAGCGCGGCACCTGCCGTCAGATTCCCCGAGTGGCATGAATGCCCGAAGTGCCATATTATAGGACGGGAGGGCACTCCCTTCGAACTGGCCGACGACGGGGCTCGGCTTCGCTGCACGGCCCATGGTGGCAAAGTCTTCACGAACCCCGTCCGCTTTGTCGTAGCCTGCCGTCGGGGTCACCTCAGCGACTTCCCTTGGGAATGGTGGGCGCATCGTGGTTGTGAAGGGGGCATTTGCCAGCGGCCCCTGCTGCGGCTGGGCTCGCGCGGTGAGTCCGCATCGCTCGCGGACCTCTTTGTGGTCTGCGAGGCTTGCAGCACCCCGGAACGGAAAACCATGCAATCGCTCGGAACAGCATTTGGTGCTGATGCGCTGACCGGATGGACGTGCGATGGCTTCAGGCCCTGGTTACATGATCGTCAGGCTGACTGCCGGGAGCAGGTCCGCGCATTGCAGCGCGGTGCCTCTAACGTGCACTTCGGTGTAGTTGGCTCAGCACTGTCCATACCTCCTGCATCGGAGGCGTTAACGCAGATCGTCGAGCAATCCCGGATGTATCTGGATGGCGTGCCTGAGGCGGCGCTTCCCTCTGTGCTGGCAGGTGTGTCGCAGACGTACGGCGTCGCGGTTGACCAGTTGCTGGCCGCATACCGACGGCTGCGGTCGATTGAAGTAGGCGGCCCTCCTTTGACCGACAAGATCGCGCGTGAGCAAGAGTATGACGCGCTGTCGCAGGACCGCGACGACCCTATCGTCGGCGGGGTTGTGCCGCAATTCCAGAACGAAATATTCGACCCGCCTCCCGCGCTCTCCCACTGGTTTGATCTGGTGGGGGCTACTTCGCGGCTTCGCGAGGTGCGTGCCCTTGCAGGGTTCTCCAGGATTGAGCCGCATCCAGTGAGTCCGGAGCGCGTCCGACAAGCGATTGCCGAAGGAAAGGTTTCCCCACTCTCGAAGACTGAAAGGACCTGGCTGCCCGGCGCTGAGATCAGAGGTGAAGGCATTTTTCTGCGCTTCAGGACGGAAACCGTCGATAAGTGGATCGACGACAATCCTAGCCTAGCCGGCCGCGTCGCCATTCTCGAAACTCGGAGCAGGCAGATTGCCGAAGAGCGCGGCTATGAGCGAGACTACACGATCACCCCGCGTCTGCTGCTCGTACACTCTTTCGCTCACGCTTTCATTCGACAGATTTCGGTTGAGTGCGGCTACTCGGCCTCTGCATTGCGCGAACGGCTATTTGTTTCGGACACTGGGAGGACCATGAATGGCGTCCTGATCTACACCGGCTCGCCAGACTCCGAAGGCAGTCTTGGAGGGCTTGTCCGCCTGAGCACCCCCGACCTGCTTCAACCGATCGTACTTCGAACGCTTGCGAATGCCGGATGGTGTGGCAGCGATCCAGTGTGCCTGGAGACGGATCCCGCGCAGTCAGGCGACCGGATTAGTGGTGCGGCCTGTCACTGCTGCCTTCTTCTTCCTGAAACCGCCTGTGAGCGCTTCAACCGCGAACTCGACCGCGCTGTTCTGGTCGGTGACGCGGATCAGTCGTTTGCTGGCTTTTTTGGCAACCTGATGCCGGAGGCCGAATGGCAGTCTTGATCCCCGATGTTCCTGAGCGTTGTCCTAACAGCGAGCGGCTCGTCTATGAGCGGCTGGGTCGCGAATTGCCGGACGACTGGGTTGTGCTCCATTCGCTGGGATTGCCGGGTCACGAGAAAAAGATCTGGGGCGAAGCGGACATGATAATCCTGTCGCACCTCGGCATCTTTGCGATCGAGGTGAAGGGAGGAAAGGTATCCTGTACCGACGGCGTATGGACTTTCTCAGGCGACTTCAAGAGCTACACAAAGAAGGAGAGCCCGTGGTCACAGGCGTCGGGCGCCATGAACGCAGTGAGGGACCGTCTTCATGCCGCAGCAGCCTCGTTCAAGGATGTACTTTTTGGCTTTGGCGTAGTGATGCCCTACACGACCTTCACTACGACGGGCGCGGAAATCATACCGGAGGTTCTACTCGACAAGCGGAAATTCCGCGATACCCTTGCCCACTTCATCTCCGCCATTCAGCGATACTGGCATGATGTCTGTCTCGAAAAGCGTGGTAGGACCTATCGCGGCCTCAGACCGGACGAGATCCTTCTCGCGAGGCAGATATTAAGGCCGGATCTTGAAACGGCACTAAGCCTGGGCGGGTATCTCACCGGTGTCGATGCGCGACTGATCTACCTTTCTAATGAGCAGATACGGGCATCGCGCCGCCTCGCGGCCAATCCGCGGACGGTCGTCCGTGGAGCGGCCGGTACGGGCAAGTCGGTTATCGCGCTGGAACGAGCGCGGCAGCTCGCCGCTGATGGCAAGCGCGTACTAATGCTCTGCTTCAATCAGCTATTGGCCGCCCATGTGCGGGAGGGGCTCGCATCGGATGATCGTGGCGCGAAGCTAGAGGTCCGCCATATACACGCCCTTTACCGCGAACTTATCGCAGCCGCCGGTCTCCTACCACAACTTGAGAAGGAGGACTCTAACCACCACGAGTTCTTCCCGAAGCGGTTTCCCGAACTGGCGGCGGAAGCGCTTTGCGAACACGCTCCTGATCTATGGGACGTGCTGATTGTTGACGAGGCTCAGGACCTTCTCACCCCGGAGCATCTTGACGTTATGGATCTGCTGGTTCGTGACGGGTTGAGGCGAGGCCAGTGGCACCTTTTCCTGGACCCGCTTCAGAACATTTACAGCGTCGAGACCCAGGAAATGGTGGAGCAGAGGCTGAGCGAAGGAGCGCCCGCTTTTGATGATCTGTTCGAGAATTGCCGGAACACTCGACAGGTAGCCGTGCAGGCTTCGATCATCTCAGGGATTGACTTAGCCGTAGTCGGGGCCCCGGACGGGCCGCAGTGCCAAGTCCACTACCATGCCGATGCGAAAGATGGAATCGCGCAATTAGAAGCAATCATTCGCGATCTCATCGCCCGGGATGTCCCGGCCAGCGACATCGCTATCCTCTCGACCCGCCGCCATGACAACTCACTCCTCGCAGGGCAGCGCGAATTAGCGGGCCGTCGACTCGGTGATCCCGTGGACAAAGCTGCACTGCGCGCCGGATCATTGCTTTTTACGACGATGCATTCATTCAAGGGGCTGGAACGGCAGGTCGTGATTGCGATCGACATGGCGGAAACCGGCGACGAACGATGGGCCATGCTCCACTATGCCGGGCTTTCGCGTGCAAGGGGACTTCTCCACGTGCTTTTGCCTGCATCGGCCCGGCGGGCGTACGACAGACAGGGGGAGGCATTTGGTAGGCGGCTCGAGTCCCGCCGAACCTGACTTTTTGCAAATTCTCACCTGACCCCACCGGAAATAACCGATGGCTATGAAATCCAGCTACACCACTCGACGGGACGCGATCAGGTGTCGCTTTTTCGCGGGCTGCCGCGTAAGCTGTGTAGTTGCTTGCAGAAGGAGGAAACGTGCCAATTCGTGTTGACACTCTGCGCATCGCAGGGTTGAGGGGGTTGCAGAACATTGAGGTCGACCTTCCGCCGATCACTGTTTTGATCGGCACAAACAATTCCGGAAAGACCTCGGTCATCAAAGCCCTTCATCTCTCGTTGGGCGATTATAGCCGATACCTCACCACAGAGGATTTCCACATTGACGCGACTGACACGCGTTCCCTCCGCATTGTCGTCGATGTCCGAACTGTGCCCGTCGACCCGGCCGGAAAAAGACTGAAAACTTTTGAACCGGAATGGATCCAGGAGTTCGAAGACACTATCCGTGCAGATGCTGACGGCAACCAGTTTCAGGCCACTCGAACAGTCGCGCGACCCGATCCCATCAAAGGCGGCTTCTTGGTGGATAGGTACCTTCATGACCTCCGGCCGAGTTTCGGCGACTGGATGTCCGAGCGGGCGGCGCCGCGGACGAGACATAGCAGGCGATACGATATCGTTCCCTTTATTTCGATAGACGCACAGCGCGACATCCATCAGGAACTGAATGAGAAGGCATCGTTCGTGGGTCGGATCCTTTCGAGCATCCAATATGGTGCGGAGGATGTCTCTCGCCTGGAATCTTTGATCGCCGACCTAAACAGAGAGGCGGTCGATAAGAGCGCACCGCTCACACTCTTAAAATCGCACCTCGACTCCTTGAAGGACTCGTTTGGCGGGACCGGCAGCGCTGAAGTCACACCATTTCCCAAAAAGATCCGCGATCTTTCCCGGCGTTTCTCCGTCAATTTCGGAAGTTCGGCGACGACCTCGTTCTCTATGGAATACCACGGAATGGGAACCCGTAGCTGGGCGTCAATGCTTGCAGTAAAGGCATTCTCCGACATGCAGGCCCAGCGGCATCGAGATGAAGCCAGCCCGTTCCATCCCGTGATCGCTGCCGAGGAGCCCGAGGCGCACCTGCATCCCAATGCCCAACGCGCACTCTATGCTCAGCTGTCCAATTCCGTTGGCCAGGTTGTCATTAGCACCCACTCCCCCTACCTCGCTGCAATGTGCGGCCTCGATTCTTTGAGGTGCATTGCCAGTCCCAGCGGTCGCAAGGAATGCCGCCAGCTCATTCAAGGTTTGGATGCTGAAGAGCTTAGCGTCCTCCAGCGCAAGGTTATGCGAAATAGAGGTGAAATCCTTTTTGCGAGAGCAGCGATAGTCTTCGAAGGGCTGACTGAGGAGCAAATATTTCCGGCCATGTTCGAGAAATATTTCGGTAAGCCTTCGTTCGTTAAGGGGGTGACTTTGATAGGTGTCGGCGGAAGACACTACTCGCCCTTCGTGAAGATGGCGGTGAGTTTCGGCATTCCGATCTATGTTGTCAGCGACAACGAAGCGATCACAAGAACCTCAGTCGACGCCCAGCTTGGGAAAATCACCCCCGAGACCGGCCTTGTCCTTAATGACAGCAACTATGGAATCTCATATCTAGGGGAGGGGAACGACATCGAAGCGGAGCTCGTCTCAGTACTTGGCCTGCGCGAAGAGGCGGTAGCAGCGCTCGCGGAGGCTGAGACTAGAGGAACGGACAACGAGCGCTGGCGAGAAGCGAAGATGACAGAGCTCAAGGCACTGGGCGACGTCGATCTAATTAAAAGGATGCGGGGAGCGAAGACATCGTATTCTGCAAGCTTTGCGACGTTGGTTGAGAAGAATTCCCGAAACCTTTCGAACGAACAGCTCATCCCGCTGGCGGTTCGACAGGCGTTTGAAAAGATTACCCAATGGCTGAACTGACGCTCTCACCAAACCAGCAAGCGATCGTATCGGCCCCAATTGGGGGTGCGTTGTTAGTTCTGGCTTCTGCCGGTTCAGGAAAGACACGGGTTCTAACCGAAAGAGTTCGTCATATTCTCTCTTCGACGAAGAAGGACGGCGTCGTCGCCTTCACATTCACGAACGCGGCGGCAGCCGAGATCAAGGAGCGTCTAAAAGGTGCTAGAGACGATTTTGAAGAACGTATCTGGGTCGGAACGCTTCACTCTATCGCTCAACGCATATTGGAACAATACGGGCATACGATTGCATTACCCGCAAACTTTCAGATAATTGAACGCGACATCGACCGGATGGAGCTGTTCATGCAGTCTCTGCGCGACGCGGGCGTCGATATCGATGACTACCTCGATGTCTCTGATGAGCGCGAGCATCGAAACCGTGAGCGCATCCTCCAAAGCTATTTGAGTTCTTTCTCTGTCATCAAGCGCGAGATGCTTACAGAAGAGGAGGCAAGCGCCCGATTTCCCGAGCAGACCTCCGTTTGGCGAATTTTTCAGGATTACCAACGGGCGCTCCTCGCAAGCGACGGAATCGACTTTGACGACGTCTTGGTTCTAGCGCACCGACTCTTGCTGATGCAGGATTGGGTCGCCACCATTTATAGGACCAAGTTCAGGCACGTCTGCGTCGACGAGGCGCAAGATTTGAATCGACTGCAGTACGAGTTCATAAAGGCGTTTTGCGGAACCTCTGTAACGAGCGTGCTGTTTGTTGGCGATCCCAACCAGATGATCTATGGATTCAATGGTTCGAGCGCCGAATATATGACGACCCGTTTCCCCGCAGAATTCGGCGCCTATGTCGTAAAACTCAACGAAAACTATCGCAGCACCAGAGCGGTGATAGCGGTTGCAAACAAACTCAAGCCAAACACCCAGGAGGTTACAAAGTTCGCCCTGCAGGGAGGAATGGCGATCACAGCCTACGACGACGAGGTCTCGGAGGCGTCGGGCGTAATCCACATGATCGAGCATTTGCTTTCTCTCGGTGTTCACCCGGAGATCGAGGGACAGATAGGGCTTGATAAAATGGTTGTGATTGGACGGAATCGCTTTGTCTTTTCCTCCTTGGAGAAAGAACTCAGCGATCGAAACATTCCGTTCTACTTCCGAAAGGGAGAACGATTGAGCGACGCCAGTAGCCTTTTTGGCAGAGTTCTGGACAATGCTATACGTTTGAAGGTGAACCCAAAGGACTGGGTCAATGCTAATCGACTCGCGGGCATTTTAGGTTGCAAACCGCCTTCAGACCAAGCCGTGACACTCGAATGGCTTGCTTCCAAGGCATCCCAATCGGCGGTCTTCCCCGCCATCCAAACTTCGCTCATCGAGCGTATACGTCAACTGGATCCAGAACAACCAAACGTTCGGAAATTTGTCGCTGACTGCGAAACTGAGCTTGGTCAAGTCGCCGCTGGCAGTTTGAGCGACTTCGACAGGTCGGAACTGGAGCGCAGCCTGTCCGAACTGCATGAGTTTCGTGAACGATGGACTCTGTTCAAGTCTAAGGGCATGGGATCGTCTTTAGTCGCGTTTCGAAATGCCATGGCGCTCGGGCAGCTCGCTGGGGACCAGCAGACGGCTGGATTGGCTTTGAGCACCGTCCACACCATGAAAGGATTGGAAAAGGACATCGTCTTCCTTGTCCAGATGTGCGAAGGAGTATTTCCAGACTACCGAGCGCAATCTGCTGCCCAGATTGATGAAGAGCGCAATGCCATGTTCGTCGCTGTTACGCGAGCGCGCCGCTGGCTCTACATCACCTATCCCCAAAGCCGGAAAATGCCCTGGGGCGACCTCAGGTCGCAAAAGCGCTCACGCTTTCTCGACGAGATCGAGCACTGATCCTAGTGGCGAGGTTTGAGCAGTTGCCAATACCGAGCGCGGCGGCCCTCGTCGCCTTAGGAAGGACGCGCTCCTCCAATGAAATCACTCCGACACCTGATTCAGATTACCCCCCACGCCCGAAACCTCCCCCTCCCCGTCATCTCGCGCAGGCCGAGTTCCAAAACGATCCGCCGCGCCGCCTGCGGCGTGACCTCGAGCGTTTTGGCCACCATGCGTGCCGACACCAGCGGCTTCGCCATTACCAGATCGACCAGCTCCGGCAGTTTTGACGATATCCGGCGCCCCTCCAGCTTCCGCTCGAACATTTTTCGCGCCAGCGCCAGCCGATCATGTTCCTTCATGCCGATCTCCGCCGCCGCGACCAATCCGTGAGCTACGGCAAGCAGTCTTGTCTCTCGGTCGCGATGCCGGCGCCGATCGACGGGGATGGTTTTCAGGCCGAGATTGACGGCGGCCAGGTGCGCTCCGGTGGTGATCCCAGCCTGGCGCAGGATCGACGCGGCAAACAGCCGGCCGAGCCAGGGGGCATGCTGCAGGACGGCAAGCTCGGTCCACGCGTCGAGGGCAACGATCGCCTGCAGCACGGCCGGCAGATCGGTTGCCTGGCGCAGCACGCCGCGCCATTCGTCAAGCCGCGCATCCTCGTCCCAGTCGAGATCGTAAATCATCGGATCTTTTTCTTGAATGCTGCCACGGCCGGGTCGTTTGGCATTCTCGATCGCCGCCTCCGATCGGGCCAGAACCGCATCGATGGCGGCATAGTCGACTCCGGGGAGATTGTCCGCGTCATCACAATCGTCCTCCTCCCCTTCTGCATCGATCGGGGATGCGAACCGAACGATACCGGCCGGCTCCGCCACGCCCTCTCCAACCAGACTGCTGTCCGACGTTTGTCGCAAAATCCGGATACCCTCCGCGGATAAGGCCCAGTCGGACGCCTGTGCGGCGATGCGTCGGCGGGTGCGCAGCACGTCGCGGGCGATGGTGAGTTCGTGGGTGGGTGTGCGGATGTCGCGGGTGGCGTCGTGGAGGACGAGGTCTTCGAGGTGGACGAGCTCGCCGTCGATCCACAGCGAGGCGCAGGCATCGGCGAAGTCTTGGCGTTCGATCCAGCCCTGACCGACCAGTGAGCGGGCGATGCGCTCATCGAGACGCGTCAGGGCGATGCCGGCGTCGAAAGCCGGCCGCATGAGGGCTGTTATGCTGATTTTCGCAAGATCATAAGCCATTGAAATAATGGTAAATGATTTGCTAAAGGAACTCTATCTGAATATTGTGGTTCTTCACATGGTATGGTTGTCGGTTGAGCGGGTAACCATCGATAAGTACCTCTTATCGATGGTTAGCCATCTATGGTAATTTTCTTGCCATCTTAGGTGCAATCTCTATATTGAAGCCACGATTTCACGAGGCACACCATGTCCGAACCGCAGCTCTCCATTCGCAGCAGCAAGGCCCGAGATCTGGCCCATGCCCTCTCCCTCCGCACGGGCCAGCCGATCAATCGGCTCGTCGAACTGGCACTCGAGCGTTACGACCAGGAGCTGCGCGCGGATAACATCCGCTATCCCATGGACGCAGTATGGGATCTGGCAGCCGAGGATCTACGCAATATCGCACCCGGCACGACGTCCAATCACGATGACTTCTACGATGAGAACGGTCTGCCGATATGATTGCCGTCGATACGTCTGTTATTATCGCGATATCGATGAAAGAGCCGGAAGCAGATGTGTTCAGACCACTGATGGGACGCGAGCCGGTCATCATCGGCTGGCCGACCTTGCTTGAGGCACGGATGGTCCTGTCGGGTAAAGGATTCGTCAGTGCAGCCAAAATCATCGGGCGGCTTGCCGAAACTGCGAATGTCACGACTGTCGCTTTCGATGAGAAGCACTACCGGGCGGCAGAAGAGGCTTTCGAGCGTTTTGGCCGTGGTCGTCATCCAGCTGCGCTCAATATGGGCGACTGTTTCTCGTACGCTGTTGCCGCTGTTGCCAAGGCGCCGCTCCTGTTCAAGGGGCATGACTTCGGCCACACTGATCTCAAACTGCATCCCGCGTCGTCGATGGCATGACAAGCACTGGCTCAGACCCGGTCGATCGCCGCGCCCAAGAGTTGGACACGATAGCAGCAGTGCTTCCTCTGGAGCGGCGCGACGAACTTGCCGAGTTGCTCACCGACCAGGATGTCGCAACGCTGCGCCATCTAGTCAACGAGGGAATGGGCGAAAATACCCTACGCGCCCTCACGTCTGATCTTGCCTATCTGCAGGCCTGGTCGCTGGCAGCGCTTGGCAAATCCCTGCCCTGGCCGGCGCCCGAAGCCCTTCTCCTCAAATTCGTCGCTCATCACCTGTGGGACCCGCAGAAGCGCGAAACCGATCCGGATCACGGGATGCCGGCAAAGGTGGAGCAGAACCTCCGAAGGCAAGGTTTTCTGAAGTCGGCAGGCCCGCATGCACCAGATACCGTGCGCCGGCGCCTCGCCACGTGGTCGACGCTCACGAAATGGCGCGGACTAACCGGCGTCTTCGCCTCCCCTGCCCTCAAGTCCGCGATACGGCTGGCTGTGCGGGCGACGCCCCGACAACGTCGTCGAAAGAGCAACAAGGCTGTTACCGGCGATGTCCTTGGCAAGATGCTCGCAACCTGCAGCACCGACAGCTTGCGCGACATCCGTGATCGGGCAATCCTGATGGTCGCTTTCGCCTCGGGCGGTCGGCGCCGCAGCGAGATTGCGGCTATGCGCGTTGAACAGTTGACCGTCGAGCTATCGATCGACGTTCCCGATTGCTCTCCCCTCCCCTCGCTTTCGATCCATCTTGGCCGCACGAAGACATCTGGCGCCGATCATGATGAGGTCGTTTATCTCACCGGCCGACCCGTCAATGCCCTGAATGCCTGGCTTGCGGCAGCCAGGATCGACAAGGGCAGCATATTCCGAAAGGTCGACCGCTGGGGCAATCTCTCCAAGCGACCTCTCGAGCCCAGCGCGGTCAATGCGATCGTCAAGCAGCGGGCTGAAATGGCCGGGCTCGAGCCTGGGGAGTTTTCCGCGCACGGGCTGCGATCAGGATATCTGACGGAAGCCGCCAATCGCGGCATTCCGCTGCCTGAGGCCATGGAGCAGTCGCGGCATCGATCTGTCCAGCAGGCATCCAGCTACTACAACAACGCTACACGGCGTAGCGGGCGGGCAGCCCGCATGCTGTGATCGGCTAGCGCGCAAGCGCAACGGTCGCCGCTGCCCGGAGTAAGGCCGTGCTATCCGTTGCTACATACGAAACCTGCGCAGTCTGATTGCAACTATCTAATACTTTCCGGCTCCGGACTGCTTTGCTCGGTTCCCACAGTCATCCATAACTCCTGTGCCGATAATCGGAATTCTAATTTCCTATGACACGTTTATCGGTATTCGTTTGACAATCGATATTAATCCCGCTTTTCTTACAAGCAGGAACGATTTCGAGAGGGATTGAGCTGATGACTGAAGTCGTAAGGGTTAAGAGCGGCAGCAAGTTTGAGGAACTCTTCTGCTTCTCCCGTCTGGTCAAAGTCGATCGATGGATCTACTCGTCGAATACCGCGGGCCGCAATTATCAAACCCGCGAAATGTCCCCCGATACCGCAGCGCAGGCTAACCAGGCGCTGGACAATCTTGCCGGTGCGCTTTCCGGTGTTGACGCCACCCTCAATGACACGGTCCGCTTCGATATCAGCGTCGCCTCGCCGGAAGACCTTGAAATCGTGCTTGGTGTAATCGCAGACCGCATCCGCGGGAGCGATCCGGCACATACGATTCATATCGGCGCCATGCCGCATCCGGAAATGAAGGTCGAACTGGCCCTTGTTGCGTTCATCCGCGACCAGGCAACGCCCGACATCGTGAAGTCAGTGACCGTCTGATTTTGTCGCAACCCTTATAGTCAAGGATTTTTTCAATGGCTGATGTGGTCGTTATCGGTGCAGGAATAAGTGGATCTGCGAGCGCCTATGAGATGGCGAAGGAAGGGCTTGACGTTGTCCTGATTGATCGTTTCGGTCCCGCTTCCATGGCATCCGGCTGGACTCTTGCCGGCGTGCGTCAGTCCGGGCGTCATCCCGCGGAACTGCCGCTTGCCAAATCTGCGGTCGCGACCTGGGCAACGCTCGCTGAGGAACTGGACGGAGATACCCACTATCGTCGTGGGGGTAATCTTCGTCTCGCACGTACACCTGAAGAAGCAAAGATAATCGAAGATCTTGTGCGTGAGCAGAGTGCTGAAGGGCTGGAACTGCATTTCCTATCCTCTACTAAAGATGTGCGCGAGGTCGCACCCGCCGTTTCAGAGAGAGTTCTGGTTGCGTCTCACTGCCCAACCGATGGAAGTGCCGATCCTTCCTCGACCGTTCTGTCTTTCGTGCGCGCCGCTGAACGGCTTGGCGTAAAAACTCGCTTTGGGGAGCGAGTCCTTAAGATTGAAATAGAAAATGGCGCAGTATCGGCGGTCGTCACCGATCAGGGCCGAATCGCGACGTCCAGGGTCGTGGTAGCGGCCGGGATTTTCGGCAACGAGGTGTTGAAGCCGTTGGGCTACGAAGTACCGCTGCAGATACCGATGGTTACCGTGCTGCGTTCTTCGCCGGTCGATTCCGTGCTGCAGCAGGTGATCGGTGTTGCCAATGCCGATTGTGCCGGGCGGCAGGAATATAATGGTCGCTTCAGGGTCACCAGTGGTCTGCAGGACTGGCATGGTGGATTGATCGAACAACGGCTTCAGGACGGCGGCGTCAGACCCCGCGTCCTGCCGACGGGTCGCAGCATGGCCGAGGTCGTCGAACTCTTCGGTGACGTCGTTCCAGCCTTTGCAGAAGCGCAGGTGGAAGACTATTGGGCTGGCCTCATCGACATGACACCTGATGCGCTTCCGGTCATCGACAACACGCTGGATGTTGAGGGACTAGTAGTCGCCATGGGCTTTTCAGGGCACGGCTTCTGCCTCGGTCCTGTGACAGGCAAGATCATCTGCGACCTCGTACAAGGCAGGCCTTCGCGTCTGCCGATCGAACCGTTCCACATCCGGCGTTTCGATACGCTGCGCAATGCGCAGGAGCCTGCAACACTACACGGATAGCGGCCGAAGAGCCGCCGACTGCCTTTAATTCCATCGACGCAAAACAATGGGGAATGGCATGACGATGACAAGGGGAACTACAAGAACCAAAGTTCTAGCATCCGTGTTTGCTTTCGGGGCTATTGCCCTTGGCTCGCAAACGGCAGCAGCGCAGACGTTGCGTGTCGCAGTGCCTGGCAGCGACATGGCGAGCCTTGATCCATACCGCGCAACCGCAACGCTTGACGTTAACGTCACCAACTGGCTGTTCAACGGCCTCGTACGCATCAAGCCAGGCCAATATAACCTCGGCATGATCGAGCCTGATCTGGCAGAAAGCTGGACCTCTTCCGAAGACAAGAAAGAGTGGACCTTCAAGTTGCGACAGGGCGTTTCCTGTCAGGGTGACTATGGCCAGCTGACCGCCGATGACGTCGTTTTTTCGCTGAAGCGAGCAGCCACAAAGGACACGTCCAGCTTCTTTGGTGACTATGCTGCCTTCGAGACGATCGAGGCTGTCGATCCCCAAACTGTTCGCATCAAGCTTAAGACGACAGTCCCCAGCCTCCTGGGCCTCCTCGTGCCTTATCACGGTGGAAACATCGTTTGCAAAAAGGCGGTCGAGGCGCTGGGCGCCGAATTTGCAAGGACACCTGTCGGCACTGGTCCGTTTCAGGTTGTCGAATATCAGCCGCAGCAGTTTGTCCGCCTTCAGGCCAACGAGAAATATTTTCGCGGCGCACCGAAGATAAAGGAAATTGTATTCAGGTACATGGCATCCGACGCCAGTCGCGATCTGGCCTTCCAGTCCGGCGAAATCGATCTGGTCAACGGCAAGTTCGAAGACAGCTGGCTGAAACGCGTCGCCACGCTGCCTGACACAACGGTTGATGTTCTCGGCGTGCCAGAGCTCCATGCGGTCCACCTGAACATGTCTAGCAAGCCGCTGGACGATATCCGCGTCCGTCAGGCGATTGCGCATGCGATCGACCGAGATGCCATTGTCGGCTTCCGCGGCGCTTCCCTCACCAAGGCAGCAAGCTCCGTCGTTCCTTCTGGATATCTAGGTTACAAGAGCATCGAGCTCGCAAAATATGATCCGGTGCTAGCTAAGAAGCTTTTGACGGAAGCGGGCTATCCCAACGGGATTACCATCAAGTCCGTGCAGACGACCCTGCCTGCCATGCTGACGACGATGGAAGTGGTTCAGGCTCAGCTGAAAAAATCCGGTATTAACCTCGAGTTTCAGCTGGTCGATCACCCTACCTTCCACGCACAGATCCGGCAGGATGTGTCTCAGGTCGTCTATTACGGTGCAGCGCGCCTGCCGATCGCCGACAGCTTTCTGACCCAGTTCTACGAATCCAAGGCAATAGTCGGAACACCTGGTGCGATCGTCAACTTCTCACACTGCAGCGCTGCCGACCAGGAAATTGCCGCTGCTCGCAGCGAACCGGATGCCGAAAAGCAGAAAGCTCTTTGGGAAACTGCACAGCAAAAGATCGTTGATGCCGTATGCTCGGTACCGCTCTATGAGATGGGTCAGCCGTGGGCATGGACCAACAAGCTGAAGTTCGCCTATCCTGTCGAGGGGGCTCTAAGCTTATCTCCGCCGATCGACGAAACAACCGTTCTGGAACAGTAAGCCCTTGACCGGTTTCGTTCTCAGACGCCTCGGCTTTGCCATCGTAACTCTCGTTTGCGTGCTCACCCTGGTCTTTTTTGTGATCAGGGTGCTGCCCGGAGACCCGGCGCAAGTGATGCTAGGCGACCAGGCGAGTGCCGCGAGCATTGCGACCCTCCGTCAGAAGCTCGGCCTCGATCAGCCATTTACCACGCAGTATCTCACCTTCATGAGTGGAGCGCTGCGGGGCGATCTCGGCAACTCGATGATGACTGGCCGCCCAGTCCTGCAGGAAGTGCTACGCGTCCTGCCATATACGATCGAGCTGACAGTTGCAGCCCTGGTACTCGGTGTTGCTCTAGGGCTGCCGGCGGGCATATGGGCCGCCGTCAACCGCAACCGCATTCCCGACTATCTTACCCGCATGGTTTCCTTGCTTGGGCTGTCCGCGCCGGCGTTCGTCTCCGGCATTCTGTTGCTGATCGTTTTTGCCATCATCCTGAGATGGTTTCCGGTGATCAGCGGCGGTCGCGCCACGACCTTCGTTGGACGCATGCAGGAGCTGGCGCTACCGGCAATCAACCTTGCGCTCATCATGGCTGCCTACGTCACGCGCGTCACCCGCTCGGCGATGCTCGAAGTCTTGAGCCAGGACTACGTCCGCACTGCCCAGGCCAAGGGCGTTCCCGACTATATTGTCGTCTGGCGGCATGCGCTTAGAAACTGCCTGATCCCGGTCGTCACCGTTGTCGGGCTGTATCTCGGTATTCTGATCGGAAATTCAGTTCTGACTGAGATCGTCTTCAACCGACCAGGTCTGGGAAAGCTGATCGTCGGCGCCTTGTCGCAACGCGACTATGCGATGCTCCAGGGAATGATGGTCGTTTACACTTTGATCGTCGTGCTCGTGAACCTTGCAACCGACCTCGTCTATGGTCTTATCGATCCGAGGGTGCAATATCGATGAATACGACACCACCATCTGCACTTCCGCCATCATCGCGGACGAAGCCCGTATCCGAGTTCGCAGCCTTGGCAGGTCTGACTGGACGAACGCTCAAGCGGGCTTTTTCATCGAACGTGACGACCTGGGTCGGCACGCTTCTATTTCTAGCCATCGTCCTACTGGCACTCCTGGCGCCCTGGATTGCAACCCATGACCCTCTCGAGCAGGACATCATAGCCAGGCTGCAACCCCCTTCATGGGAACACTGGCTCGGAACCGACAATTACGGCCGCGATACTTTCTCGCGGCTGCTGGTCGGAGCCCAGTATTCACTCGTGATCGGCTTTTTCTCAATTGTGCTTGCCGTCATCGTCGGCACACTGATCGGTCTTATTGCAGGGTATGTCGGCGGCAGAACCGATATAATCGTAATGCAGGCAATGGACGTCGTCCTGGCTTTCCCTGCCCTTATCCTCGGTCTCATTTTGGTCGCCATGCTGGGCGCAACTGTCACCAACATTATCATCGCCATCGCGTTTACTGCTGTGCCGCAGTTTGCGCGCATCGCCCGGGCGCCGGTGATTGCGATGCGCGAACGAGAATTTGTTCAGGCGGGCAAGGCACTCGGCTTTTCAAATCTGCGCATCATGTTTCGCCATATCCTTCCGAATATCCTTTCCGACATTCTTGTCATGGCATCACTTTGGATGGCGACGGCAGTTCGGACAGAGGCCTCGCTCGCTTTCATCGGTCTGGGCATCGCGCCGCCAACCCCGACCTGGGGCGGCATGGTTCGCGAAGGGTTCGAGACCATGCTCGACAGCTATTCGCTGGCGATTATTCCGAGCCTTGCTGTGCTTGTCCTCGTCCTTGCACTCAACCTAATTGGTGACGGCCTCCGCGACGCGATCGATCCAAAACTGGGGTCAGAGACATGAGTGAGATCACGCCTCTGGTTCTTGATATCAACAATCTGGTCGTTCGCTTCGGTAAGAACGACGTGGTCAAAGGCCTTTCGCTTCACGCAGAAGCCGGAGAAACGGTGGCTCTGGTCGGCGAATCTGGTTCCGGAAAGAGCGTAACTGCTCTTTCGATCATGCAACTTTTGCCCCAGAATGCTGTGATAGGCTCCGGCAGCCTTCATCTCGACGGTATCGACATGCTGTCGCTCTCCAAGACGGATCTGCGCAAAGCGCGTGGGCGGCTGGCCGGCATGATCTTCCAGGAGCCGATGACCAGTCTCAACCCGGTGCTGAAGACAGGCTTTCAGGTGGCCGAGGCTTTACGCTATCACAAGGGCATGAGCCGCAGCGAGGCCGAGGCCGAGGCGCTGAGACTGTTCGACCGGGTCCGCATCCCTGATGCCAGACGCCGCTTCCAGGAGTTTCCCCACACGTTCAGCGGTGGCATGCGCCAGCGCATCATGATTGCCATGGCCCTCGCCTGTCGCCCCAAACTGCTGATCGCCGATGAACCGACCACTGCACTGGACGTGACGATCCAGGCGCAGATCCTTGACCTCCTTCGCGACCTGCAACAGGAGACTGGCACGGCTATCCTGTTCATTACCCACGACATGGGTGTGGTGGCCGAGATCGCTGACCGCGTGGCGGTCATGCGCCATGGCGATCTGCTTGAAAGCGGACCAGTCGAAGAGATCTTCAATCGTCCTTCGCATGACTATACCCGAACCTTGATCGCTGCAGTGCCACGGCTCGGCGATATGCGCGGCAGCAGTACACCTCGTCGTTTCGCCGAAATCCTGAAGGCCGACGATCGAAAACCCGCGCCGGCTTCGATCGAAGTGGAAGGCGATAACGACGGCAAACCGCTTCTGACCGTGGAAAATCTGATGACACGTTTTGCGGTGCGCGGCGGTACACTAGGTCGCGTATCGGGCGCAGTTCATGCCGTAGACGATGTAAGTTTTGCCATTTCGAAAGCCGAAACGCTTGCACTTGTCGGTGAGTCCGGATGTGGGAAATCCACGACCGGCAAAAGCATTCTCCGGTTGGTCGAGCCAAGCGCAGGAAAAGTCATATTTGAAGGCGAGAACGTGCTGGCGACGCAAGGACCAGCGCTCCAGAAGCTGCGACAACGCATCCAGATGATCTTCCAAGATCCATTCGGATCTCTCGATCCGCGGCAGACGGTTCGCTCCGCCATCGCCGAGCCGATCGCAGTGCACGGGCTGGCATCCGGCAGCGAAGTCAATGATCGGGTTGCCGACCTAATGCACCGAGTCGGATTGGACCCGAACCGCGGAAGCCGCTTCCCTCACGAATTTTCCGGCGGGCAGCGACAGCGCATTTGTATCGCTCGGGCCTTGGCTTTGTCCCCACGCATGATTATCGCCGATGAAGCGGTGTCGGCCCTTGATGTCTCGATCAAGGCGCAAGTGACTGATCTCATGATCGATCTGCAGGAGAGCCTTGGCCTTTCCTACCTGTTTATCAGCCACGATATGGCCGTTGTCGAACGTATCAGCCACCGAGTTGCGGTCATGTACCTGGGCCGTATAGTTGAGATCGGGCCGCGCGCGTCGGTCATTGAGAACCCGCAGCACCCTTATACGCAGCGCCTTCTGTCAGCGGTACCGGTCGCAGATCCTTCAAAGGATCGCCGGTTGAAGAGAAAGGCGCCGGTCGCCGAACTGCGCAGCCCGATCCGGTCACTCGGTTACGAGCCGAAATCGCAGGCCTTCCGCGAGGTTGGCCGGGACCATTTCGTAGCGGAGCTCAATGAGGACTTCACCTGAGCGAAACGGTGCCGCATGTCTATCTTACGGCACAACGAAGTCATCCGTGCAATTCCACAGCACCCGCCTTCGCACCTTCGGGGAAACGGTCGATGCGAAATGGCTCGATCGGATATGGCGAAGTGTTGCCGACCGCAAGCGCGCTGAGGATCTTGCCGGTGACGGGACCAAGGCAAAAACCGTGACCTGAAAAGCCCATTGCAATAACAAGCCCCGCAGGCTCTTCTAGTTGTTGAATGACGGGGATGGCGTCTACCGACTGGTCGATAAGCCCACACCACATCCGGTCAATCTTAAGTTCGGCGGAAAACGGCACGAGCGCTGTGAACCGCTGCAGGATCTCCTGAACGCTCTGCAGCGTTGGGCTGACCGAAGGCAGAGGGTTGTGGTCCATCTCGCCGTCCCAGACCTCGTGACCACCTCCCAGCCGGATATGCCCTCCTACCTCCTGACGTCCGGTGGTGTCGCCATTGGCGACGCCGATTACCTGCGCGAATTTCGGTTCAACCGGAGAGGTCCGTATCATTGTCGCGCTCATCGTCTGAAATGGTACGTGATGACCAAGCGGCTCCAACAGTTCGTTGCCGTATACACCGCCAGCCAGAACAACCCTGGATGCAGGGATAGTGCCCTTGTCTGTGACGACCCCACGCACATGGCCGCGCGATACCGCAATCTCGAGCACGCGTTCCCCGAACCTTAGCTTGGCCCCTGCCCGTTCGGCTGCGTTTACGAATGCATTGACGGTGGCGACTGCATCCGCCTGCCCGTCCGTCGCGCAGAAGGAAGCCGCAAGTATCTCTTTGGACAGATAGGGTGCGAAGCTGCGCACTTCTTCTCTGTCGAGAAACCGGATATCCAAACCAGCCGAAGATTGCGAAGCAACGATCGTGTGGATCGCCTCGACCTCTTTCGGCGTGCGGGCGCAGCGAAGGTTGCCGCCGCGCCGATAATGAGTTTCGCCGTCCAAACGCTCATGAAGGCTGGCCCACATATCCACCGCTGCTCGAGCGAGTGGCAACTCCGCCGGATGACGACCTGACTGCCGGACACCCGCCATGCTCCAGCCCGACGCCATCGCAGCCGGGCCATAGCGGTCGACAAGAACCACGTCGTGGCCTTGTACTGCTAGTTCGTAAGCAGTGCTTGCACCGCTGATGCCTGCTCCTGTGACAACCACGTCCGCCATTGCGTTTCCCTTCTTGCAATTGCCTGCAGGAAGCTTATTCGAGACAAAGATCACGTCAATTGGAAAAACCAATAATTGGCATTGTAATATTTCTCTGTTCCGAATATCGGAATATTTTCTTGTTGGGACGCCTTTGAGCAGCGGCCTACCTCGGTATCAGTAAATGCGCGAATATAGCCGGCATTGCGTGCGGACACAGGAGATAGACATGGCGAGCGAAGGTTCCAGTAATGTCGAGCGGGCTGGCGAGATACTCGTACATCTCGGCAATGCCGGCACGGAAGGATTGGCCCTTCAAACGATCGCCGCTCAACTGGGTGACGCCAAGTCGGCAACCCGTCGGGCACTCGTCGCCCTCTCAATCCGCGGCTTTGTAGAGACGACTACTAAACGCGGGCATTATCGCTTGGGACCGGCGATATACGGGCTGGCAAACAAACCAAGCACAGTAAACGATCTGGTCGCGCGCTTTCGTCCCGTCGTTATGGCTGTCGCCGCCCGCACAGGTCATTCTACTTACCTTATGACCCGCGCGGGTTTCGAAGCTTTATGCATCGACATGCATGAGGGCAACGCCATCATTCGTACTCTTTCAGGCGGCGTTGGAGGTCGTATCCCGCTCGGTGTAGGACCTGGTAGTCTCTGCATTTTGTCGGCACTTGATGAGGTAACTCGCAACACGGTGATTGAACACAATACCGGCCGATATGTGGAGCGGGGGACGGATTCACAGAGTGTCACTGCCATGGTAGAAAACGTCCAACGGCAGGGCTTTAGCTACGACATAAGTCTTACCTATCCAGAGGCGGCTGGCGTTGCTTGTCTGATCGAAAGGCCTGACTTGGGAGCAATTGCTGCGATCTCGATTGCGATGCCATCGGCGCAGATGAAGGATGGCACGGCCAGCGATATCGTGAGAATTATACGCGAGGAAGTTAACTGTCGGTGAGGCGCTGCCGAGCAGCACTGCGACGACGAGGTTTTTTCCTTTGCGTAGTCGGGCGCGAGTCTAATCACAGCCCGCGACGGTGGATTGTCGTCCTTACGTTGGTTGAGAAAGTGCCGGCAGTCGCGCGGATCATCTTAGCGTCGAGCCGTCAAGTCCGCTTGAGGACAGCCCTCCCCTCCGCAAAAGCGTACGTTCCAGCTGATCATGACGCTATGCGGCGTCCGCCCCTGCCCTAGCGAAAATTGCTGCCTCGACGACAGCGAGCAGCCCTGGAAACCGTTCGTCGAGCTCACGTCGTCGAAGCGCATTCATATGCGAGACCCCTTCATAGCGCGTCCAGACAAGGCCTGCTTCCCGCAACACCCGAAAGTGGTGGGATACGCTCGATTTGGGTCTGCCGCCATCGAGCGCATTGCAGCTGGCTTCGTCCGTGCGGCAAAGCTTCTGCACGATCTCGAGACGCACCGGATCACTCAGCGCGTAGAACACTTGTTCGATACTGATCTCGTGCATGGCCGGATGTTTCATGGCTCTCATGGGACGTCCTCTAGCACCGAACCAACCCTACTGCTATTGTTCTATTGTACTCGAACTAACGAAGCTATAGACCAGCCGGGAAATTCCACCGGAGAACATCAATGCCAAAGCTTTTTGATCCTTTCAGCCTTAAGGGCATCACCTTGCGCAATCGCATCGCAGCCTCGCCCATGTGTCAATATATGGCGACGGATGGCGTGGTTTCCGATTGGCACCTTCCTCACTATGCCGGCCTGGCGCGCGGTGGCGCAGGATTGATTGTCCTTGAGGCGACCGCCGTTTCGAAAGAAGGACGCATCACACCCGGCGACCTTGGCATCTGGAACGACGCGCAGGCAGAAGCACTTCGCCCGATAGTTCAGGCCATCAAAGCTGCCGGGGCGACGCCGGGTATCCAAATTGCCCATGCGGGTCGCAAGGCCAGCGCAAATCGTCCTTGGGAAGGTGATGACCATATCGTCGATGGAGACGCACGTGGTTGGGAGACGATAGCGCCGTCGGCAATCGCCTTTGGTGGGGACCTCGGTAAGGTTCCGACCGAGATGACGAAGGCCGACATACTGCGCGTACAGCAGGATTTTGTTGACGCCGCCGAACGCGCACGCGACGCTGGATTTGAATGGCTGATGCTTCACTTTGCGCACGGCTATCTCGCGCAGAGCTTCTTCTCCATCCATTCCAACCAGAGAGAAGACGAATATGGCGGAAGCGCAGAAAACCGCGGCCGCTTCCTACTGGAGACACTCGCAGCGGTCCGCAAAGTGTGGCCCGAGGACCGACCGCTGACAGCGCGTTTCGGCGTCATCGAGTTTGACGGACGCGACGAAGAAACGCTCAAGGAATCGATTGCTCTGGTCAGCCGCTTCAAGGATGCGGGTCTCGATGCCATCGATGTCAGCGTCGGGTTCTCCACACCGACGGCGCAGATCCCATGGGGTCCAAATTTCCTGGCCGAGACAGCCGCGCGCGTCCATAGCGAAACCGGTCTTTCGACGTCGACAAGTTGGTTCATCAGCGATCCCGAGCAGGCCGATGCACTCGTCCAGAGCGGCAAGACTGATCTTGTGATGCTTGCCCGGCCACTGCTTGCCAATCCACATTGGCCTTATGCCGCAGCAAAAACGCTCGGCGTCGAAGATCCTGCTTGGGCAACCTTGCCGGCGCCCTACGCCCACTGGTTGGCACGCTACCGCACGAACTGATCACCGAGGCGATAAACGCATGCCCCGTT
Source organism: Neorhizobium sp. DAR64860/K0K1 (assembly GCF_050500205.1). Taxonomy (NCBI): domain Bacteria; kingdom Pseudomonadati; phylum Pseudomonadota; class Alphaproteobacteria; order Hyphomicrobiales; family Rhizobiaceae; genus Neorhizobium; species Neorhizobium sp. DAR64860/K0K1. The sequence continues at coordinate 199,071 of NZ_CP191460.1, forward strand.
TCAATGGCGTCGCGGGGCATGCGGCACAAACACGGCGTTCATTGCTCCTATCCATTCGTATAGCACATCCGAACATGGGCGACGTTCTGCCGTTACCTCTTGCCGGGGAGATCGTCGCAGACGCGAGATGCTTTCCGCGGATCCGTAGATCTTTGCTAATGTTGCATCATCGGACATACTGCCCATTAACGCACCTAACTTCACGTCAAGGAGACCTTGGCACCGTCTCTCAGCACGGGTTCCGCCGGTTATGTTTCCGCGATGGAAGTATTGGAAGAAAGCTCCTCCCCTCTCCCGTAGGCTAGGGCATGACACCATCCGGCGCATGGGTCTCTGAAGCGGTTAGTGTTAGCCCGACCGCATCGAGCCCCATCTGCCAGAAGTCTGTCTCTAGCCGTGACGCCTTTGCGAAAAGGCTGGCCAATTCCTCGAACCGTCGCCCGGTCATGCTCCTATCCGCGAGTTCGTCGAGTTGGCGTCGCGCCGCGATAGCGACGCCCTGATAGGCGTCGCCTGCATATTCACAGATCCACTCGCGATATGGATGCTTCCCAAGCGCCCCGACGCCGGCGGGAGAAAGGGCGAGCCCGATCTCGGCGTAGCCGATGATGCAGGGCGCCAGCGCGACCTGCAAATCGAGGACATCGCCAGCGGCTCCGCAATCCAGCACGAAGCGGGTATAGGCGACCGTCGCCTGATGCTCCGGCATGGTTTCCAGCCTTCGGCGGGAGATACCCCAGCGCTGGCATAGCCGTACATGAAGTTCAGTCTCATCCAGTATGCCGGCAAGCCTCGCTTGAGCCGCGCGGATGTCGGCGATTGTCCGACTCTTATAAGCCGCCAAGCCCCATGCGCGGGCGAACTGGATCAGGAATAGATAGTCCTGAAGGAAATAGAAGCGAAAAGCCGCTTGTGGCAGCGTGCCGTCACCCAACTGGACCACGAATTCGTGGTCTACATAGCCTGCCCAATCGGAAGCGGCTGCCTGTTTAAGGCGGTCAAAGACGTCCACGGGCTTACTCCCCTGGCTGGTAGGCGGCGTCAAAGAAAGCGAGTTCGAACGCAACGGCTCGCAGGAAAAAATCCTTGCTCGCCTGTAGCTCAGATGGACCGACCCGATCCAGTTCTTCGCGCAGAAATGCGACTAAATCGCGGAAGTCCGGATTGTCGTGCAGCTTGATCCATTCGGCGTGGATGAAGTTCACAGGCAGAACCTTCGGCGCACGGGAGGCCCAGTCTAGATAGAGCCATTCGGCGACGTTGAGGACCGAGAGCACGGCCGTGTAGGAGCGCGTCCCGCCGCCTCGCGCATGATCGCCTGGAACCCGGTGGTGGGCGGGGTGTCGGGGATGAGGGCACGCTACTCCTCTGTTACCCCCAGAGCCTCGAACGCGCGCATGAAGTAGGTGTTTTCCTCGCCTGAAACCATGCCGGCAAACCGACCAAATCGGAGCCGGGCCTCGAAGGTATCCGCCGTGGAGATCGCTGCGCCCAACAGTGCCAAGAAGTTGTCCAGGAAACGATGGTCCTGAATGAGATAGGACGCCATAACCTTGGCGGGAATTGTGCCGGCGAAGACTTGGCTGACGAAGCGGTGTTCAACGGCCTCGGTCCAGCTTGGCTCGCTGGTGCTCTTTAGGGTTTCGGTCCATCGTTCGGTCATAGTGCTGCCCTTTCTTGGTTGGCAGCGAGCCCGCAGGTTCTGGACATAGAGCGGCCTCGCAAAGGGGCCGGCAAAGGCAAAATTCTTAAATCCCATCCCTTCGCCGGCATGATCCGGATCAGGTTCAAAGGATCACCGCGCTGCTTGCGCCAGCGGTATCTCAGCACCTTGCGGGGCTCTCCTTGGTAGGAAGACGTTTAAACCCGAACGAGCACCTTGTCATTCTCGAATTACAACAACGAGCTCTGTGCAAAACTGAGGCATCACCGGCCCGCTGGTGGATGCTAGCCAGCGTCTCGACATCAGGTTTTATCAAGGTTTTCCGAAGGTACACATGGTCGATACAACACAAGTAGTCGCCATCTAGACTGGCTATTGGTGGCCTCTTATGACAAGAAACCCTTGGTTTCTTAGCTTTCTAGCAGATTTCGGAGAGGCTCGGCGAAACCGCCTTTGGGCCAGCGCTGCATTCGCCTCCGGCTTGCTGAGCAGAGTAGTGCTGTTCGGGAAGTGACCTATCCGCCTGCGTCACCACCACCCAGCGAACAACTTTAGGATCAAAACCCACTGCCTTCAGCCGTTGGCCGATTTCCCTCTTCCGGTTCTACCCAGCGATGCTCGCAGAACTGCATGAAAGGATGCCACCAAGATGATAGCCTGGGTAATTCTGACTATCATCTTGTTTCTCAAAGAGAAATTGAACGTCTGTACGGCTGACAATCAACAATTTTCGACACTGCAGTTTGCAGTGATCCTCTAACACCTGCCTAAAACTTTTGTGGTTATGCTAACTGCCGCCCATCAACCGCATTCGTACGAAGTAGCGCCATTAGCATTGGCCCAAGCGAAAACTCGCCGCGTTCCGTGCGCCTCGTCAGGTCGCGAAGATATCCGCCGGGTGAACTGATGTGCCCTGCCCGCTCCAATACGCAAGCCATCGCAACCGCAGCGTTCTCGGGTCCCATCGCTTCACAGGCCTCCTGGTAGGCCGACGGGCTGACCCCGAGTGTGGTTCGCACCACCACTGCGGCGGTCATCAGCTCCCGCCAATGCGAGATTGCGCCACTTGTCGCGTAATCCGATATTTGCGGGCAAGCCCGAAGCACCATACCCAACGGGAAAGCCTTTATCGGCTCGGCAGTCGATCTCCGTTTTGGCATCATCTTCTCGCCCTGCTCGTTTCTGGAGCTAGGTTCAAGTTCATTTAAGGGTTCGGTATTTGAACTCTGTAAGTGATGACGGTCTCCGCTATCATTGGTGTCGGATTCTGTAGAAATAAGCTGAATTTTCAGCATGTTGATAGCTTCTTCGCTTAACAACGTCAGTTCGTCGAGGCAAGCTTCAAAAGATGCTGCTGTCTTTGCCGCCTTGAGACGAACAATCGCGGACACGAGAGCGTCTTCGACAGCTTGCCAGTTTCCTGCCACGCCTTCCTCCACCGCAGCGCTAATGAGCTTACGAATATCTCGGCGGGTTATCGTGATGCGCTCTTTCACGACGCGCAGCCGTCTGCTCTCCTCGGCGACCTGGTGAGCCATGATTGCGAGTTCTTCTGCGCGGGCAAGGAGAGGCGCGAGACTGAAACCGTAGGCGGTTTCGATCGCACCGTCGTTTCCTTTCCGAGCGTAACGTTTGCCGTTCGGGCTGTCATTCCGCTGGATAAGTCCAGCCTCGACAAGAATAGCAAGGTTTTCGCGTAGCGTCGTCCCTGCGATCCCGTTCGCGCGGATCGACAGCTGCGCGTTCGACGGGAAGACGACGAGATTGCTCTCTTCGCTGAGCTCCTGTTCTGGGTAGAACGTCAACAGCGCATTCAAGACAGCAAGAGCTCGGTCACGCAGACCGAGAGTCGCTCTTGCCTCGCATGCGCTGCGATAAACTTTCCACTTGTCGACGGACTTACCGGCCTTGATGTTTGCCCTGGCAAGCTGCGCCTTCACCAAGGAAAGCGTCATCGGTCGCCGCCCAAATGGCGTCGTCACATTTCCTATCTGCATTTTTCTCTCACCTTTCTAAAGGCAAAGGAAATCCGCTCACCAAACTGGCGCCAAAGACTCTTGACTACGATTCATGGAAATGCGATTCTCAGGCTGCTTAGACATGAGGAAGGCTTCCACGACGGCGACGTTTGGGGGCCTTTTTCTTTTGCCGCTATTTTCCTTCTGTCTCAGTTGATTTCAGAAACTCCTGATGAAAACGACCGAGGTTTTCGGCAATAAACCGACCAAACCTTCCAGCGTCGTTTGCCTTCAGTGAGATTGAGTAGCTCTTTCCGCTTCCCTTAAACTCTGCCCGAACACTTGAATCATCTGCGCGCCATTCGCTCGCATTGCTCGGGCGCTTCGAAGGCTTCGCTGCCTTCTTGATGCCCTTGGCAAGGAACTCGAAGCGCCCGTCCGATCCGAGCGACGAGAATGATGGATCGTCAACGAGCGTCCTTGCCAGTTCAAGCATTGCCGGTCTTTCGATTTGCTGCGCAAACTCGGTCCAGCGATCACGGCCTACTGATTTCGCCGCGCCAATCGCATTCGCGATTTCAGTTGGCACGCGACCGGATACCGAAAGCATCCGAGTTAGCATCGGCGCATCAACGGAGAGCGCGGTCTGGATCGTCGCCCTTTCATAAGACAGCTCGACCAATCGCTGGGCGAACATAGCGCGCTCGATGAAAGACAGATTTTCTCGCGCAGAATTTTCTTGACCCTGGGCGATGACGTGATCTGCGTCTGAGATTTCCTTTACGACAGCACGGACCTGGCGTCCGAGATCCTTGGCCACGCGCGCGCGACGATGCCCGAAGACAATTTGGTAGCGACCTTCAGCTGTCGGGTGAGGGCGGACCTGTATTGGCGTGTCTTGTCCCCGCTCCCGGATCGCTTCGAGGAGCTCGGCGTAAGCGACATCATCGATTCCCATCCGGTCTGAGACGAAAGAGGAATCTAACGCCTCGGGATCGAGCTCGATGATAGTCTCGCCTGGAACCTGTTGCGCAGCCTGTTCAACCTTGTCTCGAAGCTCGCTCAAGGAGCTGATCATCGACCTTGAAGCACCATGGGTGGCGTATCCAGGCGTTGCCTTACGCTCTATACCCGCGTTTGTGGGAGACGTTATGTTCGCGAAAATGTCCTTACGAGCCATGGACCCACACTCCGGGCTTGGTCATCTTCCTGATTTTTTTGCGGAAAGTCGCAGTTTGTACGGCTGACAACGGGTTATCCATTCCGACGCCCCCAGGCCTTCTGAAGTTGCTCGATAACTTCATTGTTGACGGCGTCCATCGACTCACGGGCTCGGTCATATGTCGCGGCCGTGAACAAAGCGCGCTCGACCTCATACAGGCTCTGCTTGGTCAGACCTGCGTCGGATACGGCAGTGGACTTGACCATATGATTTTTCATCATGTGCTCGGCAAACATCGATTGCATGAAACCGACCATTTGTTGCTGCGGTATATCGGTTGGCTCGTACCGCGTGACCAGATAGCGGAACCAGTCAAGGGATACGTCAACGCCGACGCCTTCGACACTTTTTAGGATCTCGCCCAGCATGAGCAGGAACTGGGACATCGACATGATGTCGAGCATCTGCGGGTGCACCGTGATTAGGACGGATGTTGCTGCCGTCAGAGCCGTAAGCGTCAGATAACCGAGCTGGGGAGGGCAGTCGACAACAACGACATCGTAGCGATCGTCGACTTCTGCCAAGGCGTCGCCGATACGGGTGTAGAACATTTTGCCGGCAGTCGAATCTTTTCGCTGCATAGCAATTGGTGTGTCGTACTCATACTCCTGAAGTTCAAGATTGGCTGGCACTACATCGAGGTTTGGGAAATTGGTAGGCTGAATTACGTCCTTGATCGACTTGCGTCCGTCGTCGTAGCGCAGTGCTTCGTAAAAGGACTTCTTTTCGTCTAACTCTGGCTGAATGCCATAAAGTGCGGTCAACGATGCCTGAGGATCGAGATCTACAGCGAGAACCCTGTAGCCCTTCAGCGCCAGGAACTGTGCTAGGTGAGCCGAGGTCGTGGTTTTACCCGAACCGCCTTTGAAATTGACGACTGCAATAACCTGCAGTTTCTCGTGAGCCTGCCGGTGCGGAACCCGATCAAGAAGTTGACGAAGTTCGTTTACCTGATCTGCGGTGTAATAGCGTCGGCCGGTCGAGGTCGTGCTTGGCTCTACGCCCTTTCCTTGGAGGTGCAGCTTCTTAAGATAGCTCTGCGAGACGCCGACAAAGTCCGCGACTTCCGCTAATGAGAACTGGCGAAGCGATTTCTGTGCGCTGGGCGGAAATTTTTCGCGCCGCAGCATGTCGAGTTTCGAGGATATATCTCCGCCCTGCGCGAGGATAATATCAGCGAAACTCGACATTTTCTCCGAAGTCGCCATTTTCACGTTCATTCAGCTATTCGCCTTTAGTCACGATAATTTTAAGGAACTGATCCAGTTATCGTGACAATTGCCCGATTCCCCACTCTGGGCAAGGGATTTAAAGTTAACAAGGAGTTAACACATTTTTCCCGATTTCATCGCCCAAGGAGAATCTGCGATCATTTACCGTGAGTTAACCAGATTCACTTCCTTTCGCCCAGTCATCACAAAATGCAGATTTGCACATGAATCTCCTCATCGTAGCTCCCCACACGCTCACTTTATACGAGCCGGACCAACGAGCCGCTAGAATCACCTGAGGTGCAGATCTGCACATAGGCACACGCTCAACGAGATGATTACTGTCCGCATGACCTTGTTCATGCGGAGATCATCATGCGGATATTGACCGTCGCACCCGACCAATGCGAGCGCCATCGCGACTTCCTGCGACAGATGCACCGTCTTCGCGCGACGGTATTCGGCGGACGTCTCGCATGGGACGTCTCCATCACCGCGGGAGAAGAGCGCGACCAGTACGATGATTGCAGCCCGACTTATCTTCTGGCAATTGCCAACGGTGGAAAGGTCGCAGGTTGCGTTCGTCTCCTTCCAGCTTCTGGTCCCACAATGCTGGAGCAGACCTTCCCCCGGCTTCTCGATGCAGGTTCGCTTCGCCCTCATTCTGGGATGGTCGAGAGTTCACGCTTCTGCGTCGATACCTCACTTATCTCGCAGAGGCAGGCGAGCCAGCTGCATCTTGCGACGCTCAGCTTGTTCGCCGGTATCATCGAATGGTCGATGGCGAGCGGCTACAGCGAGATCGTCACCGTCACCGATCTCCGCTTCGAGCGCATCCTGAAGCGAGCGGGATGGCCGATGCGGCGTCTCGGTGAACCGGCTCCGATCGGCAACACCATCGCTATCGCCGGAAGCCTGCCGGCCGACCGTGGCAGCTTCGAGCAGGTATGCCCTCCGGGCTATCAGTCGTTTTCCCGGACCGGCGAAGCATTACTCAGGAGCGCCGCGTGACCCAACTGCGCTCTCATCCTCGCCTGGTCCGTAAACTACAGGACGCGCTTGGCGACCAACTCTGCATCGCACTCGATGACGCCACCGTCGTCGAGATCATGCTCAATCCCGATGGCCGGCTGTTCATCGAACGGCTGGGGCATGGCGTTGCAGCTGCCGGCGCGATGAGCACCGCCGCAGCCGAAGTTGTCATCGGCAGTGTTGCTCATGCCCTGCAGTCGGAGGCCGACGACGAGCGGCCGATCATCTCTGGCGAACTTCCGATTGGCGGACACCGGTTCGAGGGCCTGTTGCCACCGGTAGTCTCCGGACCGGCGTTCACCATTCGCCGTCGTGCCTCGCGCCTGATCCCACTCACCGAGTATGTCAAGTCCAAGGTGATGACGGAAGCCCAAGCCTCCGCTATTCGCAGCGCGATCGACGCTCGGATGAACATCGTGATCTCGGGTGGCACGGGCTCGGGCAAGACCACACTCGCCAATGCCATTATCGCCGAGATCGTAACCGCTGCCCCGGACGATCGGATGGTGATCCTCGAGGACACCGCCGAGATTCAATGCGCGGCCGAGAACGCCGTTTCGCTGCATACCAGCGATACGATCGACATGGCGCGCCTGCTCAAGAGCACGATGCGCCTGCGACCCGACCGCATCATCGTCGGCGAGGTCCGCGACGGCGCGGCACTCACCCTTTTGAAAGCTTGGAATACAGGCCACCCCGGCGGCGTCACCACGATCCATTCCAACACGGCGATGGCAGCCTTACGCCGGCTCGAGCAACTGACGGCGGAAGCCAGCCAGCAGCCAATGCAGGAGGTGATCGGCGAAGCCGTCGATCTCGTTGTCTCTATTGAGCGAACGGGGAAGGGGAGGCGGGTCCGTGAGGTGATCCACCTCGAAGGATACCGCAACGGCCGCTACCAGACCGAACATTATGCCCAGATCGATGAGGACAGCCATGTCGCGTAAAATCTCCATTCTTCTAACCGGCGCGACGCTTGTCGCCATTTCGATCGGCTTCACCGATCCCGCACTGGCATCCTCGGGAGGCGGCGGTCTTCCCTGGGAATCGCCGCTGCAACAGATCCAGCAATCGATCACCGGACCTGTCGCCGGGTTTATCGCGCTGGCTGCTGTCGCCATTGCCGGCGCCATGCTGATCTTCGGCGGCGAGCTGAATGATTTCGCGAGACGACTTTGCTACGTCGCGTTGGTGGGCGGGGTACTCCTCGGTGCTACCCAGATCGTTGCTCTCTTCGGTGCCACCGGCGCCTCGATCGGCGAGGGCCACGCACAGGCCGAGCAAGGAACTCCCGAACCAAAGGCGACGCCGGCCACAGCAGGGGAGGGGGCTCATGGCTGAGGCCGGATCTTCTCTAGCGCGCTCGCGTGTGCACAGGGCATTATCGCGTCCGAACCTGTTGATGGGCGCCGACCGCGAGCTCGTGCTTCTGACGGCGCTGGCCGCCATCATCCTGATCTTCGTCGTCCTGACCTGGTACGCGGCACTGTTCGGCATCGCGTTCTGGCTGGTTGCAGTCTCGGCACTGCGCATGATGGCCAAATCCGATCCACTGATGCGGCGGGTCTACCTCCGCCACATCTCTTACAAGACGTCGTATCGCGCGACGTCGTCGCCGTGGCGCAAGTTCTAAGAGATGGTAGCGCTCAAATCATTCCGCCATTCCGGACCATCGTTTGCCGATCTGGTGCCTTATGCCGGCCTCGTCGATAATGGTGTCATCCTGCTAAAAGACGGCTCCCTGATGGCCGGTTGGTATTTCGCGGGTCCGGATAGCGAGAGCTCGACCGACGCCGAGCGCAACGAGGTATCGCGACAGATCAACGCAATCCTGTCGCGGCTGGGCTCCGGATGGATGATTCAGGTCGAGGCCATCAGGGTGCCGACGGAAGATTACCCAACCGAAGCCGAATCCCATTTTCCCGATCCCGTCACGCGCGCTATCGACGACGAGCGGCGCGCACATTTCCAGAAGGTGAGGGGGCACTTCGAAAGCCGGCATGCGCTAATTCTGACTTGGCGGCCACCGGAGCCGCGGCGGTCCGGCCTGACGCGCTATATCTATTCGGATACGGCCAGCCGCTCCGCCACTTACGCCGACAAGGCCCTGGAGAATTTTCTCACCTCGGTCCGCGAGGTCGAGCAGTATCTGGCCAATGTCGTGTCGATCCGCCGGATGATGACCCGGGAAACGCCGGAGCGTGGCGGGTTCCGCGTCGCGCGCTACGACGAGCTGTTCCAGTTCATTCGTTTTTGCATCACCGGAGAGAACCACCCAGTGCGCCTGCCTGATATCCCCATGTATCTCGACTGGCTGGCGACGGCGCAGTTGCAGCATGGCTTGACCCCAATGGTCGAGAACCGCTTTCTCGGTGTGGTGGCGATCGACGGTCTGCCGGCCGAAAGCTGGCCGGGCATTCTCCATACGCTCGACCGGATGCCGCTCACCTATCGCTGGTCTTCCCGATTCGTCTTCCTCGATGCCGAGGAAGCACGGGCAAGGCTCGAACGCACCCGCAAAAAGTGGCAGCAGAAGGTGCGGCCGTTCTTCGACCAGCTGTTCCAGACACAGTCGCGCTCCGTCGATCAGGACGCCATGATGATGGTGGCGGAAACCGAGGACTCCATCGCCGAAGCCTCCTCGCAGCTCGTCGCCTATGGCTATTACACACCGGTCATTGTGATATTTGAAGAAAACCCCACCCGCCTCCAGGAAAAGTGCGAGGCCATCCGCCGGCTGATCCAGGCCGAAGGTTTTGGTGCACGCATCGAGACGTTGAACGCCACGGATGCCTTTCTCGGCAGCCTGCCTGGCGTCTCCTACGCCAACATTCGCGAGCCGCTGATCAACACCCGTAATCTCGCCGATCTCATCCCGTTGAACTCTGTCTGGTCAGGAAGCCCAGTGGCGCCGTGCCCGTTCTATCCGCCGGCGTCGCCGCCCTTGGTGCAAGTGGCGTCGGGATCGACGCCGTTCCGGCTGAACCTGCATGTCGATGATGTTGGACACACGCTGATCTTCGGCCCAACCGGCTCCGGCAAGTCAACGCTGTTGGCGCTGATTGCCGCGCAATTCCGCCGATATGCAGGCGCGCAGGTGTTCGCCTTTGACAAGGGCGGCTCGATGCTGCCGCTGACGCTGGGCCTTGATGGCGATCACTACCAAATCGGCGGGGATATTGGCGCGTCCGCCATTGGAGAGGTAAAAGCCCTTGCCTTCTGCCCGCTGGCTGAACTCTCGACCGATAGTGACCGCGCCTGGGCCTCCGAGTGGATCGAGATGCTGGTGGCGCTGCAGGGTGTGAGCATAACCCCGGATTATCGCAACGCCATCTCCAGGCAGTTGGCACTGATGGCGGAATCCCGCGGCCGCTCGCTGTCGGACTTCGTCTCGGGCGTGCAGATGCGCGAGATCAAGGACGCGCTGCATCACTATACCGTCGACGGTCCGATGGGCCAGCTGCTCGACGCCGAGGAGGACGACCTGGCGCTCGGCGCATTCCAATGCTTCGAGGTCGAGGAACTGATGAACATGGGCGAGCGCAATCTCGTCCCCGTTCTCACCTACCTGTTTCGGCGCATCGAGAAACGCCTGACCGGCGCGCCTAGCCTGATCATCCTCGACGAGGCCTGGTTGATGCTCGGTCATCCGGTGTTTCGCGACAAGATCCGCGAATGGTTGAAGGTGTTGCGCAAGGCCAATTGCGCGGTCGTGCTCGCCACCCAGTCGATTTCCGACGCGGAGCGGTCCGGCATCATCGATGTGCTGAAGGAAGCCTGCCTGACAAAAATCTGCCTGCCGAACGGCGCGGCACGCGAACCGGGCACGCGTGAGTTCTATGAGCGCATCGGTTTTAACGAGCGGCAGATCGAGATCGTCGCAACCGCCATTCCCAAGCGCGAATATTACGTCGTCTCACCGGAGGGCCGAAGGCTCTTCAACATGGCGCTCGGTCCGGTCGCGCTCTCGTTTGTCGGGGCAACCGGGAAAGAAGATCTGAAACGCATTCGCAGCCTGCGCTCTGAACACGGGGCCGCATGGCCTCTTCACTGGCTCCAGCAAAGAGGGATCGCCCATGCCGAGACACTTTTCCCGACCTCTTGAGACACACCACATGGTCGTCGTCCTTGCGACCGCGCTTGCGATTACCTTGCCGCTTCCGGCTCGCGCCGGCGGCGTGACGGGTGAAGCAACCGAATGGACGCAGCTCGCCAACAATACCGAACTTATCTCGCTAGTCGGCAAGTCGGCCGAACAGGTCAACAACCAGATTACGCAGATCTCGCAGTTGGCCGAGCAGATCCAGAACCAGATCAACATCTACAACAACCTGCTGCAGAACACGGCGCAGTTGCCAAGCCACATCTGGGGTCAGGTCGAAGGCGACCTGAAGAACCTGCAGAATGTCGTGGAGCAGGGGCAGGGCGTCGCCTTCTCCATGGGCAACATCGACGATGTCCTGAAGCAGCGCTTCCAGAGCTTTTCCGAGATGAAAAGCAATCTGCCTGACGGGGCAGGCTTCTCGTCCACCTATCAGAACTGGTCCGACACCAACCGTGATACAATCGGGGGCACCTTGAAGGCCGCAAACCTGACGGCCGACCAGTTCTCAAGCGAGGAAAGCACGATGTCATCGCTGCGCTCGATGTCGGAATCGGCCGACGGGCAGATGAAGGCGCTGCAGGTCGGACATCAGATCGCTGCCCAGCAGGTCGCGCAGATGCAAAAGCTGCGCGGTCTCGTCTCCCAGCAGATGACGATGATGGGCACGTGGTTTCGGTCGGAACAGGCGCAAAAGGATCTCGCCCAGGCGCGCCGTGAACAATTTTTCAGCGGAAGCGAGCGCGACATCCGCGGCGGGCAGACGATGGAGCCCCGCTGGTGAGCCCGCGCCTTGTCATCATCCTTGCTGTCGTGGGGATCATCGCGTCCGGTGTCGTCGCCACCAGATGGATCGTCCAGCCAGCTCCAGCAGCCCTGTCCGGAACGGGCGAAGCGTCACCGCCGGCTGCATCCGACGCCGACCGCCGTGCTCACCGGGAAAAGTTCTTTGGTGGTGATGCCAACCGCGATATCCGCGGCGGCCAGGAGATGAAGCCGAGATGGTGATCGTTCGTCCCTCCCGGCGCATCGAGTTCGCATTTGTCGCGATCGGCCTCGTCCTGATAGCGAGCACGCCGGCCTTGGCGCAGCAAGGTCAAGTGCTGACGACCTTGGAGAACTCCGTCGTCGCGGCCGCCAAGGGCTGGGAGACGACGGTCATGGATGCGGCCCGGTCATTGTTCTGGATTCTGGCGGGCATCGAGGTCGGCATTGCCGCAGTATGGCTGGCAATTAACGCTGCCTCGCTCGACAGCTGGTTCGCGGAACTCGTGAAGCGCATCATGTTCATCGGGCTATTCGCCTTCATCCTGGATCGAGGGCCGGCCTTCGCCAAGGCCGTGGTCGACAGTCTCTATCAGATCGGTGCCGGCGGTGGGTCGGCCTCCCCCGCCAACATTTTTGACGCCGGTATTCGTGTCGCGACCAAGATGTCGGAACAGGCGAAGTTTGGCCTCTTCGAGGATAACTCCCTGGCGATCGCCGCCGTCTTCGCCATGGTCGTGGTCGTCGTCTGCTTCTCACTCGTTGCCGCGATCTTCGTCTCAGTCATGGTGGAAATGTATGTCGGCCTGCTTGCCGGCATGATCATGCTCGGACTGGGTGGCACGTCCTATACCAAGGACTTTGCCATCAAATATCTGGTCTATGCCTTTTCCGTCAGCATGAAGCTGATGGCGCTGGTGATGATCGCGAAAATCGGCTCGGACATCCTGCTGGGCCTGGCCGAGGCACCGACAGCCACATCAGAGCAGTTCATCACTACGCTCGCCATTGCCGGTATCTCGGTCGTGGTCTTCGTCATCGCCATGTATGTGCCGCCCATCCTGCAGGGTGTCGTTCAGGGCGCTTCCGTTTCCGGTGGTATGGAAGCCATCCGCCACGGTGGCCAGGCCGCATCCTTTGCTGCGGGCGCCGGCTTTTTGGCTACGGCAGCAGCAAGCAGAGGATTTCAAGCTGCAAGTGCGGCAAGGGCAGGGGGAGCATCCCTTGGCACTGCCGCGATGCGCGGCATGGAGGCGGGCATCGGTGGTGCCGCCGGCGCGGTTGGCTCGGCCGCCAAGGACAAGGCGGTCGGATCGCCCGGCGCCTATGCCGGGTCACTGCTCGGCCTCGCCAACGCCAAGCTCGACCAGCAGTCGGGCCGGACCGCATCGCCGCCTCCACCACCGCCCCTTAACGAGACCAAATAACTGGAGGCCGATCCGCCATGACTGGGCCCAATCCGCTCGATAATCCCGATCTTGCCAATCCGTACATCGCCGCCCGCAACGAATGGAACGAGCGCTATGGATCCTATGTCAGATCCGCCGCCGCCTGGCGCATCGTCGGCATAGCCGGCATGACCATGGCGGTGATCGGCTTTGGCTACGCGCTTTACCAGAGCACCCAGGTCAAGCTCGTTCCCTATATCGTCGAGGTCGACAAGCTCGGCACGGCCGTGAATGCCGGATTTCCGCAGCAGATCGAATATGCCGATCCGCGTGTGGTACGTGCGACCCTCGGCAGCTTCGTGTCGAACTTTCGAAGCGTGACGCCGGATGCGGTCGTGCAGAAGCAATATATCGACCGGACCTATGGGCTGCTGAGGACTTCGGATCCGGCGACCGAGAAGGTCAATGCCTGGTTTCGCTCTAACTCACCGTTCGAGAAAGCGAAGAATTCGACTGTCGCCATTGAGGTCAACAACATCGTCGCGCTGTCGAACCAAAGCTACCAGATGGACTGGACCGAATTCGAGCGCGACCGGCGCGGCAAGGAAACCGCCGTTCGCCGTTTTCGCGGAATTGCAACCGTGACGCTGACGCCGCCACAGGACGAGGGCGTCATCCGCCTGAACCCCATCGGTCTCTATCTCCGCGACTTCGACTGGACAGCACAGCTTTGAAAGGCATGGCCCGAACATGATTATCCCGCGAACAAGAACACGGGCCACCCTGACGGGCGCTCTCGCCTCGGCAATGTTGGCGTCTTCAGTGGTCGCTCCTCTGCATGCATATGCTGCCGATGGCGTCACCGCCAACGAAGCAAAGGGCATGGGTATCTCCACCCAGTGGCGCGGGTCGCGCGGCTTAGTGACCAAGGGTGCCGACGGAAAAGTGATCTTCCTCTACGGCGAGGTGCAGCCATCCGTCGTCTGCTCGCCGCTGCAGGTTTGCGATATCGAGCTTCAGGGCGGCGAGGTGGTCCGCGACGTGCTGGTCGGCGACACGGTGCGCTGGAAGGTCGAGCCCGCGACTTCAGGCGCTGCCGGTGGCCAGGCGATCCACCTGATCGTCAAACCGTCGGAGCCGGGTCTCGTGACCTCGATGGTGGTGACAACGTCGCGTCGCACCTATCACATCCAGCTCAAGTCTCATTCGACCCAGTATCTGGCGCGCGTCGGCTTCGAATATCCGGAAGATGTTTCGACAAAGCTCGCTGACATCAACGCCCGGATCGAGGCGACCACCATTCCGGGTGCAGGCGTCCCTGCAGAACAGTTGAACTTCTCCTATTCGGTTTCGGGCAGGGCCGGTTGGAGACCGACGCGGGTCTATTCCGATGGGCTCAAGACCTACATCCAGTTTCCACGCTCGATAACCAGTCAGGATGCGCCGGTTTTGTTCGTCACGTCAGGCGGGCAGAACCGGATCGTCAACTACCGGATGAAGGGCGACATGATGGTCGTCGATTACCATGTCGATCGCGCGGTGCTCGTGTCGGGGGTCGGCTGGAAACAGGAGAAGATCACCATCAAGCGGGGAGGGCGGTCATGAACATCCCTTTCTCCCATTCGCGCGCCTTGCAACCCCTCCGCAACTTTGCCGCAGCCTGTGCCCTCGCCATCCTTCTTTCCGGATGCCAGTCGATGGGAACAGAAGGGCTCGTTTCGAGCACCGCGCCACCGGAAATCTCCGGTCCCGCCGCCAGCGCAATCGCCGGCGATATGGTGAGCCGCCTTGCCGAACAGATTGGGCCGGGGAAGGCTACTATCGCGCTGAAGGTGGATGCCTCGCACTTCGGCCAGGCCTTGGAAGCGGCGTTGAAGGGATGGGGTTATGCCGTCGTCACCGACCAGAAGACAGATAGCGACGCGACGGTCATCCCGCTCGCCTATGTGATCTTGGCCATAGATGGTCAGGTGCTGGCCCGTCTATCGACAAACAGCGTCGAGCTCGGCCGCGCTTATTCCGTAACAGTAAGTGGCGCGACGCCGGCGAGCGCCTTGTCGCTTATGCGGCGCGGGTGAGGGAGGATCCTATGGTGCAATCCCTCAATCTCGGCGGCGCGCAAAACAGCCAGGCCCCATCCACTATCCGGCGGATCAACCGTCTGCCGATCATCGTCATTGTCGTCTTGGCGCTCGCGTTTCTTGGCGTGATCTTTTATGGGCTTGCATCCCGAGGACTGTACTTCGGCAAGGACACCGGCCCGGAGACCAGTTCGGGTAACCCGGCCTCAACCTATGCCGACCAGATCAAACGCGGCGTCACTGATGGCATTATCGGCGAACCACAGCAGCAGACCATCTTCCAGCCGACGCCCGTCGAGACGAAACAAGTCGACGAGAAGGCCGGCAATCCCTTCACGCCGCAGCCGGGGCAACGCGAGGTGCAGCAGCGCGGCCTGGAGCTCGAAGCGGAAGCCGTCTGGCGGGCTCGTCTTCAGCGAGAACAACAGGAACAGGTTTTACGGGAGCAGCAGCGCCAGCGGATGGCCCGCCTGCAGGCGAACAATGCTGCCTATGATGCGCCGCTTGCCATCGATCGCGGCAAATTGGGCGTGCGTGCTGAAACGCATGATGCGACCGCAGATACGGCTGCGAGAGCCGCGACAGCTCCGACAAACACCGGAAGCTCCCCCGATCTCTATGCGGCCGCGCTCCGCGCCGGGCTCGGTGCTCAAAACTTTGATCCCAATGCCCAAGGCGCCAAAGAGGACTTCTTCAACGCCGACCTGAAAGAGCTTGGCTACCTGCCGAACCGTGTCGTGCCTCAGCAATCGCCTTTCGAGCTGAAGCGAGGCTCGGTCATACCGGCAACACTGGTTACGGGCATCAATTCCGATCTACCGGGCCGGATCACCGCCCAGGTAAGTCAGAGCGTCTACGACAGCGCGACAGGCCATCGTCTGCTCATTCCACAGGGAACGAAGCTCTTTGGTCGCTACGACAGCAAGGTTTCCTTTGGACAGAAACGCGTTCTTGTCGTGTGGACCGACATCATTTTCCCGAACGGCTCTACACTGCAGATAGGCGGCATGTCGGGGACGGACGCGCAAGGATATGGTGGTTTCAGCGACAAGGTGAATAACCATTATTTGAAAACGTTCGGCTCGGCGGTGCTGATTGCCCTGATCGGGACGGGTATCGACATGGCCGTTCCGGAAAGTTCGACACTCGCGACCCAGGACACGGCCTCGGATGCGACGCGGCGGAATTTCGCAGAGACGTTTGGGCGGGTTGCTAATCGTACCATCCAACGGAATATGGATGTTCAGCCAACCCTCGAAATTCGCCCAGGCTACAAGTTCAATGTCCTTGTCGATCAGGACTTTATTTTCCCGGGTCAGTATCGAAACTGATCGCAATTGCGTCGATAGGAAAATATTCGACTTACCGCCTTCCAATTGTTGCCTGTATTTTTCTGGCGAAGGTGTCGATGATCTGATTGTCCGCTGCAGCAGCAAGCTGACACTCATCCGGCCCTCTGGGATGAACCGTGGTCGTCTAAGCTACACCACGTCCTGGGACACGATCGCACCGTCAACCAATAGCTTCACGACGCATGATGCATCTGCTTGATCGATATGGCCGCGTGATCGGATAAGAGTTGAGGTTGTCAAACTCGATCGCGTCGAACCCTTTCTCGGCGCAAACGTCGACGAAGCTCCTATTAGTGAAATGGTTACGAATCCTCTGTTTCGCGACTATACCATTCCGCTCTGCGGGATCGATCGTGTCTCGTGCTATCGTGCCGGGGCGTAACGCCAAACATCTGCTTATACTCTCGACTGAACTGCGAGGCGCTGGCATAGCCGCTGTCAAACGCAATCGTTGTGATCGTGTCGCCTTGCGCGACGACACGCTCGCGAGCGGCGAGAAGTCGGAAATGGCGTTGGTAGGCCAAGGGGCTTTTCCCAGTAATCGATCGAAAATTTCTGTGAAGCGATGTCACACTCATCCCAACCCGTGACGCTAGATCGCTGACACGCATCGGTTCGTAGCAATGGTTGCGGATCCATTCTGCTGCGGCTCGGACCTGGTCAAAGCGCCTGTGGCCTTTCGCTGCCATATGCAGCGTAGATCTCATAGGTCCCTTTGCCAGACGATAGACAAGTTCACGGCTCAGCAAAGGGGCCATAACCTCGATGTCGGAGGGTGAGCGCGAGAGGGTAAGCAAGCGAGCGACTGGATCGACAACGTCACGGTTAGCTCGACCAGATGAGAAAGCCGATCCGTCAACATCGTGAAAATTGGGACAGGCAAGCAGGATTTCGGCGACCATCGCCTGATCCAGAGTGAACGCGACACCCAGGTAGGGTTTCTCCAGCGAGGCCTCGATCACCTCCGTTTGGAATGGAAGGCCTAGCGATGACATTGCATAGTCCCCCGGGCGTATGACAATGTCCTGCCTAGCGATGACCATACGTTTTGCGCCTTGCAGGAGCAGATAGAAGCGCGGCTCGAAAAGCGCCGGCACTAAACCAGCCGGCTGGCATCCGCTGTAGATTGTCAAACCTGGAATGGCGCTTTGCGTGGATGAGCAGATGCAATTCAGGTTCCCGATACTCGTCGCATCGGCAATCATGTGTTCGCTTATCATCATTACCTCCCTCAAATGTATTGATAACGAAATGGAAGGATCAGGCAAGTCTCTGGCAGGATCGCTGAAG
Organism: Neorhizobium sp. DAR64860/K0K1; assembly: GCF_050500205.1. Lineage (NCBI taxonomy): Bacteria > Pseudomonadati > Pseudomonadota > Alphaproteobacteria > Hyphomicrobiales > Rhizobiaceae > Neorhizobium > Neorhizobium sp. DAR64860/K0K1. The sequence continues at coordinate 217,135 of NZ_CP191460.1, forward strand.
CCGCTGGGCAATTTCCAGCGCATTCTAGAATGCAGATGCATGCTGAAATGTTGGAGACGAGAGACATGGCTCGGCAGACAGCCCTTATCACAGGTGCCAATAAAGGCATCGGTTTCGCCATCGCGCGGCAACTTGCAGAAAGAGGATTTTTAGTATGGCTTGGATGCCGCGATGAGAAGCGCGGCGAATTGGCTGCGCAGATGCTGCGCGATCTTGGTCATGACGCACAATCCATTGTGTTGAATGTTGTGGATGACGGGAGCGTTTGTGCTGCGGCCGAGAAGATTGGACGAGAGGTTACATCTCTCGACGTTCTTGTGAACAACGCCGGTATGCACTTCGGTTATCCGCCACCGGCAAGCGAGGAGCCGATTGATCAGATGCGCGCTATGCTAGACGTTAATGCGCTCGGTCCCGTTCGTGTCACACAAGCGTTCTTGCCGCTTTTGCGCGAAGCTGAACGTGCGCGTATCGTTATGATGTCGAGCGGCCTGGGTTCAATCGAGGGAACTGCCGACATGACCAGCGAGAACTGGACGGTCGGGTTTGCGGGTTACTGCGCGTCTAAGGCAGCACTTAATATGTTCATGCTGAAGCTTGCAAAGGATCTCATGAACGAGGGCATCAAGGTGAATGCTGCCGATCCGGGGCTGACAGCCACGGATCTCACGGGACACATGGGTGAGCGCACACCGACTCAAGCGGCAGCGATCGCAGTTCAGCTCGCTACTTTAGATGCTCTCGGCCCGACAGGCGGTTTCTTCCACGACGGGACCTCATCCACGCTGGTGAGGCACCCTTGGTAAAAAGGTTGAATGCGTGGATGATGACGATATCAACGGTGGTTCAGTCTAGACGTAACTAGCGACCGGTGGCCCCTTCACCCTGGTCGAAACATCAAAGCCACCGACCGCCAAATAGAATCCGAGCCATGTCTCTACGTCAATTCGAGGGCATCGGATAGCGTGAAAGGTCAGGCGACTTTGGCTGATTGGAAAGGAACTTTGACGCGAAGAAGTCGCGAATGGTCGGCTTGCTGGCAACATTGAGCGTGCTGTGAAGCAGATGGATTCCGAGACGGCTGCGGGGGTGCATCAGACGTGTTCCAATCTTGGGAACGTCTTGGCCATGTTCAACCATTGGCCTCAACGCCTGTTCATAAGCAGAGAGCGCCGCTGCTGTATCGCGATTGAGTTCAAGCTCACCGGCCAACACGCACGCGCCTGTCAAAGAGAGTGTCGCACCAGTGCCTGCCAGTGGGGTGGCGCACCAAGCGGCATCGCCTGTAAGGACAACGTGCCCTTTCGACCATCTTTTCATTCGAACCTGCCTCTGCACGTCGAAATAGAAGTCGTCTGTTTTTTCCATCCCGGCGATAATGCGATGAGCTTGCCAACCTGCGTCCGAAAAACGCTCACGCATGTAGGCCTTCTGTTGTGTCTCATCCCATTTCTGCTCGCCATTGGCGACTTCTTGAATGGCAAAGTTTGCACGGGTGGTGCCGTGTGTGTCGGGTCGAAGCGAAATGCTGCGACCACCTGGTGCATTGTACCAACGCCATAGCCGATCATCCTGCGGCGAACGCGGGATAGTGAAATAGGCAATGGTAAGGTCCATCCAGCGAGGATCGTTCTCCCCTTTGAACACTAGCTCTCGGGTCGCGGACCCTACGCCTTCGGCAATAATCACCAGATCAAAGGATTCAGACTCCCCGTTGGAAAACGTCACCGCAGCACTGGCAGCACCATCCTGGATGTTCTTGATCGTTATGCCGAAACGATATTTGACATGTGAGCGGGCGGACTCATATAGCAGCTTTGCAAGATCCCCGCGCAGAATCTCTAACTCAGCCGTCGGCCCGTCGCTTTCCAGTTCCTTATTGGCAAATTCGGCTGCGATGCTGTTGTCGGCGTTAACCCAAGCGGTACCTTCCTCGCCGGTTCCGCGTTCAAGCGCCTTACCGTCCAGCCCCATACGTTTCAACACGTCTCGGCCGACGCCGCGCACGTCGATGTTCTGACCACCGTCTCGAAATTCGGTGGCACGTTCAATAACTGTTACGTCATGGCCGTAGCGGCCGAGCCACCAGGCAGCAGCGTTACCGGCAACGCTAGCGCCGGAGATAAGAATACGTCGGGACATGGATCGATCTCCTTTGCCCCATAAACATCAGACGTGATGTATTTGTTCCGTGTCAGCGCTCGAAATTTTCAATTAATCGCTGGAATAGCTGAACCATCAACGCTGCCTCTTGCGGCGAAAAGCCTGCTGTTCCTTTCGCATTAGCAGCAAGAAGCGCATCGCGTCCACGCGCAGCGGCTTCGTGGCCCTCACGTGTCAGTTCCACCATAGCGGCTCTTCCATCGGTCACTGAAGGCGAGCGCTGAACCATGTTCAAGGCTTCTAATTTATCGAGAAGTGCGACCATCGCAGGCTGTTTGACCGCCGATGACCGCACCAGATCGCGCTGCAACATTGCTCCCTTCCACGACAGAAGCATGATAGGGCCAATGAGAGAAAGCGAGAGCCCGTGCGGTCTAAGATCCGCATCCACCAACCGGTTAAAGACCCGAGCGGCATGATTTGCTAGATAGCCCGGTGCAACGGCCGCCTCCGGATGAATTTGTTGCTCGTGTTTCGGCATAGAACTCTACTATGCTAAACACGAGCTAGAGGCCAGCACACTTCTACGGCGGGCCCGTCCTTCAAACCGGCTCGCATAGGTGCGACGGCTACTTTGACATTCGATAACTGCTTCGTATTTGAAACGGTTGCGAATTTGTCGGAGAGACACGAACGTCTTTCTCAACCGCGTCTTTTCGACAGATCAGCCACGACCGCAAGGAAGATAATCCCTATGCCAAGTGCTGTTTGCCAATGTACGGAATTGTAGGGCGACGCGCTTTGAATGGCGAAGGCAAAAACAGGAATCATGGCGAACAGAACGGTAACGGTGTGCGTGTCGGCGCGCTTGATGCCGACTTGGTTCAGGTAGAGAGGTAGGATCACGCCCAAAGCGGCGACAGCGACACTGACTAAAATAATTGTCCAACTCCAATGAACGGTCGCCAGATCATAAGTCCCGTGAGCCATCGCCAGGGAGAGGGGTACGATCAGGTAGAACCGATGCGCCAGGACCGTGCCGGATCTCCAGCCGCGGTCGAGTAGCGCCCTAGACGACAGGGTGACGATCACAACGCCGCACCCCGTCACAACGCTCGCCAACACGCCCAACCAACGCGAATCGACTGTTGAGGCCGTCAGGGGATCACCGTGCGTCGCGGCCACAGCAAGCACCGTTCCACCCAAAAGGACGCCAAGGCAAACCGCAACTCGGCGAACACTGGGAATCGATCCGGTCATAGCAGTGCCGATCAGCGTTGCAGCAAGCGGTCCCACGCCGACGTTGATCGCGCTGGCTGCCGCCGACTCTATGAGCTGCAAGGCGTAGAAGAACGGCACGAAGGTTGCAACTGTGCCAATGTTGAGCACCAAAAGCGGCTTGCATGCCGCAAGACGTACGCCCCCTCCCGAAAGCGCAAGAAACAGGATGGCTGCGGCGAGAAAGCAATAGGCAACGAATGCAGGTGAAGGAATGGCGGCTAGGAACGTGCTGTAGGCCACCTGACCAAAGGCTTGCAGGACGGCGGACAGCAGGATCGCCGCCCGCCCGCTTAGTTGAGCGCGTGAGAACATCACGGCACCTTCTAATGTGACGGCTCGGCGAACACCTTGGTAAGGAAGCCGACGATCTGCTTAAACGCGAGCTGGCGTGTGGGCTCCATCAGAAGCATGTGCGTGCTGTCCGCGATCTCGTTATAGACGCGCTCGCTGGTGCCCGTCAGACGGTCGAACAGGTCGAGCGCCATGTCCCGGCGCACGTCCACGTCCAGGGTCCCGCGCAGGATCAGCGTCGACGCGGTGATTGTGGACGGATCGTAGAGGGGCTTTCCGGCGGTCCAATGTTCACGTACGTCAGCTACCGCGCCACTGGGCGCGCGAATGAACCCGTGAGGTGCTTGCGAGTCGGTCGCCTCAGTTACCTCCTCCCACCGGTCGAACCATCCGTCCGGCAGGAACGTGGCGCGACGATCCTCGGGAACGGGGGCAAGCCACGCCTGCCGATAGGAGGCCACCTCGACATTGCGATGGGTAGCGATCGGAGCACCGGGATCGAAGCGGAGCGGTGTCGCCGACAGCCAGAGCGGGGCGGCCAGCACCAGCGCATCGAGCCGAGCCTGGCGGCTCGCGTAAAGTCCGGCAATGGACGCACCCCACGACATTCCTAACAACCCGAGACGGACCGGTCCGTGGTTGGTTCGGATGTGGTCGAGGGCCGATGCGACATCGTCAACGGCCTCAACCGCTCGCACCAGGGGCGCCTCAGTGCCGGGGTCTTCAGCCATCCGCTGTGGCCGGGTCGAGCCGCCATAGCCCCGTACGTCAAGCGCCCAGGCGTCGATCCCCGCCAACGCCAAGGCGTCCATCAGCGATTGGCCGCCCACGTCTACGTCGAACAAGCTGACGGAGGGAAACGTGGCCCCGTGCACGAGAAGAACGGAACCGATCACGTCGCGGTTGGCCGGAGACTTGTTGCGCAGAAACAGCTCGATCCCATCGGTCTTGCCTGGGATCAGCGTATCGGTTGTCGTGACGCCAAGATGGCGTGCGGTTTGCGGCTGCTGGCTCATGCGACAGTTCCCTCGATAAAGGTCCAAACAAAAGCGTCACCGTCGCGGGTCACGCGGCCCGCCGAACTCTCCGCGAAATGCGTCGTGAACACCGTAGCGCCGGTGTCAGCAGCCCAGGCCAACGCCTTCCGTCGGGCCGTAACCGCAGCGTCCGGGAACTCGCAGAAGACGGAGTTCCATTCAGTGGCCGTCACTTGGACAGGATGGTGGAGGACATCGCCCCAGAACAGGGCGTGGTGTCCGTTCGAGTTCAGCAAGATCGCGGCGTGGTCAATGCTATGCCCGGGTAGGGAATGGTAACTGAAGCCCGGCAACACCTCGCCCTCACCCACCTTGACCCGCTCGATCAAACCGGCCGAAGATACAGGCGCGACGCTGTCGGTATAGATGCCAGCGGCAGGAAGATGACTCATGGGACCCAAATCAGCGACTTGCCGCAAGGCGTTCGCCTTGGCCTCGTCGTCCGCATCCACGGCCGCGCCGTAGTCCAGTTCCACGCCGGAAGCGAGGTAGCGGGCATGGGGGAAGGTCGGGACCCAAGCGCCGTTTTGGAGGCGTGTGTTCCATCCGACGTGATCGGCGTGAACGTGAGTCATTAGAACGGCGTCCACATCGTCCAGTTGGACACCCGCCCGCGCCAGCCGCTCAAGGTAGGGCTCTTTCAACTGGTCGAGCGGGGGCATGGTGGGGCGCTGCTTGTCGTTGCCCGTCCCCGTATCGATTAGGACTGTCAGGCCCCCGATCTCGACAAGCCAAGTGTGGATGCTCTGGCGCAGCGTGCCGGTGGATGGGTCGAATGAGCCGGCCGACAAAGGCCGTGCGCCGATGCGAACCTGTTCGGGATCAACACTGGGGTAGAGGAAGGCGGCGTCAACGCCGTCGAGATTGAGTTCGCTGATACGGGTGATCCTGGCGTCACCCACCTGAAAATGTCGCATTGCGGCTCCTTGCTGTTACCTTGGCGAAGGTACGCCGAAAGACATTCATCAATCAAATCGATGTGAATGATATAGCCTATCGATATATTCGATTTACGCGGATTTTTTTATGACCATTTTGATTGCGGTCGACGCGCTCATATGCGAGCGCTCGGTCACCAAGGCGGCGAAGCGCGTGAGGGTAGGCCAGCCATCCATGGGTCATTTGCTGGCGACGCTAAGCGTTCTTCCGCGAGACGAACTGGTGGTGCTCGTTGGCCATAGCGTGAGCCCACACAACATTAGCTTCTGCTTCACGAATGGGTCGCCCAAGCTCCGGAAATCTTCCAAGGTGCAGTGCGGGTGTCGCCAGCTTTCGAACGTGCGATCGAGAAACGCATGTTCCAGCTCGGCTTTGCGAGTGACTCGAAGCTGGCGCTGATGCCACTACCGATTGCTGTGCTTCGACCCAAAGCACCGAGGCGTGCGAGTGGTAGGTCATTTGGCCGATCCACGCGATGTAAAATGTGCCCTTGAAGAGAGCGGTTGGACCTAGCGCTCGGCTGCTTCAACCCTCGCGGCAACCGGCTTCGCATCCGGGTCATATATCAGCAGGAACTACGCTGCGTCTGGCCCCCGGAACAGCTTCCGATCAAACCACCGCTCACGCGATCGCTCCACTTGGGCGCTGCCAATGTCGCCGACGGCCCATCTAAGATCGCACTGGACCTGTAGCTTGTCGTATGATGCGAGTATTTTTGCGAAGTCTATTCTATCACCGCCTGAACCAGATCTGCTACCTGCGAACGAATCCATTCTGTGGCAGGCTCACGATCTAGATGGGCTGACCATACCATAGCGATAGGATTGACCGTAAGTTCAAGCGGCACAGGGCTTTCCGTCAATCCAAACAATGGGGCGTACCGTTTGATAATCCGTGTCGGTAGCGTCGCAAGAAGCGGCGCGACCTTTGCAGTAGACAAAACGGTGAGAAACTCGGGCGCTGCCATCGCTACGTTCAACCGAACGCCGATTTTATCTAGAGCCTCGTCCAAGCATCCTTCAATGGCATCTTTTTGCGACACCATAACGTGTTCGCCTTTCAGATACGCACCTCGGCTGATTGGGCCCCGAATTGGAAGGAGATTTTCATTGTAGCAACACATCAATGATTGTTCGAACAACTGTCGGTGACGATGGCGGCTGTTTCCTTTCCCGTAGCAGCCGACGCCGAGATCAATGACGCCCTCGTCCAGCAAACGATGGACCTGCTCGGGAGAAACTGCGCGAGCGAGTAGTTTAACCCCTGGTGCTTCCTTCCGTAACTTAGCAGTGAGCTCTGGCATCAAGATAACCTCGAGCTCACTCGAAAATCCAATGCGGAATATCCGCGACTCCTTCGACGGATCAAAACTTTCCGAGATGATCAGTGCATTGTGCGCCTGCGCAAGAATTTGCTGAATGGTCGGGGCGAGAGCATGCGCCCTCGGTGTGGGCTTCATCACCTGACCTACTCGGACAAACAGCTCATCCTGAAATAATGTTCTTAAAGTTGATAGATTGTGGCTCATTGCAGGCTGTTGGATCTTTAGTCGCCCAGCAGCTTGCGTCACGCTCCGGTCGCGCATCAAAGCGTCAAAAGCGACAAGGAGATTGAGGTCGAAAGACCATAAATTGAAATGATCAATGGAGACTATATCTTTCATCGATTTGATTATTAGCCCGCCTTGCTCTTAAAGTCTAGGTCTTCTGAGTCGGCCAAGTCTCCATCAAAACGAGGCCATCATGACTCATGAAAGCAAAGTCCACCAAATCGGCGACGTGACAATCCAAAAAGTCACTGAACAGCCACTTTGCAACTTTCCCCAAAGTTGCCTTAACAATCTCGCGACGACAGAGGATGTGGACGGTGTTCAGGCTCATCTTAAGTTTAGGTAGACGCTCGCGTTGCTGCTGGACGCCTGCCGAAATGCCCTTCTATTCGGTGTTTTTGCGATCGCCGATGCAAACCCCTATTCTATAATTATGCTAATGAAATTTATAGTTGTATATGAGCGCATATTATAGAAAACGTCGAGGGGCTCACGTGATCTGTTCACCTGACCACCAAAACGGAGTAAAAAATGCAGCACTGGCTGGATAAGCTGACAGATCTCGCGGCGATCAAAGGCGACGAATGCATCCTTACACGAGGTCTTGCAGACCTTACCGAGCATTTCGGCTATACCGGCTACGCCTATCTCCATATCCAGCACAAGCATACAATCGCAATCACCAATTATCATCGCGAGTGGCGGTCGACGTATTTCCAGAAGAACTTCGACAAGCTCGATCCGGTCGTCAAACGCGCGAAATCCAGGAAGCAAGTTTTTGCGTGGTCCGGAGAACAGGATCGCGCGAAGCAATCGAAGGAAGAGCGTACTTTCTACGCGCATGCTGCCGATTTCGGCATCCGCTCCGGGGTAACCGTTCCGATCAAGACTGCCAACGGCTCGATGTCGATGTTCACTTTAGCGTCGGAAAGGCCAGCAATCGATCTTGACCGTGAGATAGACGCGGTCGCTGCCGCCGCGGCCGTCGGACAACTCCATGCCCGCATCTCGTTCCTTCAAACCACTCCGACCGTGGAAGATGCCGCCTGGCTCGATCCCAAAGAGGCGACCTATCTCAGATGGATTGCCGTCGGCATGACGATGGAGGAGATCGCTGATCTCGAAGGGGTCAAATACAACACCGTCCGCGTCAAGCTTCGCGAGTCTATGAAGCGCTTCGATGTCCGGAGCAAGGCCCATCTCACAGCCCTCGCAATTCGTAGAAAGCTGATTTGAAAGACCGGCAGCTGACTCCACTGGATCTGTCGGCGCACCAGTCTGGCGTAAAAAACCGGATCAGTTAGCGGCCATGTTGGGAATGTACCCGAGAACCCCCAGGAGCGTGTTAAGCGCGCTCATCTGTGCATGCATCTCGATCATTGCTTCGATGTATTCGAGATGCTGAACGCCGCCAGTGGTTTTTCCTGTCTTGTAATCCTCCGGCAAAGCCTGGAACAGTTGATCCGCCTTCTCCAGGAGCTGCCTGTGCAGCCTGATGGCATTGACTGTCAGCGTTTCGAGTTCTGCCGGCCCGAGGCCGCTGGTCAACCCGATCACCGGGCGCAGTTCGCATGTGTCCGCTGCTGAATTTTCCAAATCCATTTGTGATCCAACCCAGAGTTTAGTCCGCGGTTCGCCCCCGCAGACGCTAATCCCTGATCCCAAGCCGGGGGTTGGAAACTGTACTCGGACAGTCCTGCGACCTTTAGCACCGGGGCACCTGGACATACGTCGCAGGCCCACCGGCCAATGGCCAGAGGATTCTGATGTCGAAACGGCCGACATCAACCACCGAGTAGAGGTTTCCACACCCCGGGACAGCGCGTACTGCCCTACCCGTGCTTATAACAGGCGAATGCTTTTTTCGCTAGGGCGACGGAAGAACAATTGCGGTGCAGATCTGCAGATAAGGGGAAGTCAACGCTTTGCGGCGATGCCGGACAGGTCGATCCTGATCCCTGCTTTGTTGGGATCGGATGCCGAAGTCTCAGTAGGCACCTCGGGTTTGGTTTCATCTCCCGGAAGGCCGGCTTGCGTGTCGGCGCCATCTCGCCGGACCGGCCGCGGCTGGGCGAGCTTTACATCAGCTGGATCTTCCGCCCTAAACACTGCCGTTCCTTCGAAGTATCCCGTCTGCCAGGCGATGATCGCATCGTCGAACACTTGCGGCAGGACTTGCCTCTCGGTCGGGTTGCCGTACCACTCGGTCACGATCCGGTAGACCCTGGCAAAGAGCGCCGTGCCCATGCGGATGTTCCCGCACGCATCGACCAGGTCCGCCTTCATCTGGCCCGCCTCCACGACGCCGAGCCCGGCGGGATATTGTGTGATCCCGACGCGAACGGTATTGCGACCGAGGTTTTCTCGGATCAACGCCAGCGCTTCCTCCGCCGTCTTCGGCCTGGGCACCAGTACGACCCGGTTCCCGGAGCGGATCGTTACCGCCAAGGGATCCTGCGACCCTGCCCGCTCGATGAACTGTTCGACGATCGCCGGCTTCAGGCCGGGATCGCTGCATTCTTGGATGAGGGCGGCATCGACCATCGCGAACAATTCCTTATCTGTTGAAAGCCGTGACGACGGGCAGACCGAACAGTTTTGCCCAGGCGACCACGCTCGCGTTTTGAATGGCGACGATCGACGTTCCTGCGGTCCACCATCCGTTGCCCGGGGCAACGATTGCGGTGGGGGAATGCAGCATCGACTGCAGGACCGGCCAAAGGAGGAGCTGTTCGTAGCAGATCAGCACGGCGATCGTCTGGCCGTCGCTTTGCACAACTGGATTGCCGAAGAGGTTGGCGCGAGCTCCACCGTCCTGCCCGGTCCATGCCCGCCGTGGCTGCCACATGGACACCGGGACCGGCATGCGTTCGCGATAGAGAATACGTGCCTCGTCAGCCGAAATCGCCACCATGACATTGTCGTAGCCGCCCGGATCGATGACGGCCGCGCCGGCGATCACAGTGAGCGCCGAGCCTCGCAAGCCTTGGCTCCAGAGCTTTGCCACGGTCGGCGTCCAGAACCCCAGAGCACTTTCGGGAAGAACGATGAACCTAGTCTTCACCGATGCAGCCGCGCGCACCGTTGCGATCAGGTGACGGTGATAATCGAGTGAGCCGTCTCGTCCGAGACTCTGACCGTGTTCGAGGTCGACGCCCTTCCATCCCTCGGGTAGGTCAGGTGATGTCCACGTGGCAGTGGACCAGAGCCAGAATCCTCCCAGGACGATGGCGGTAGCCGGCCAATATCGCGATGTCATCATCGCGAGGCCGGCTGTCATCGCGACCAGCCCCCACCATCCCCATCCCGGAAAGAGCACACCAGTAGCGGTGAGCGGATGCGCCCAGCCGGTTATGCCGAGGGGCGGCAGGCCTAATAGCATCGCCGCCGCCAGATAGCGCGCCGCCATTGCCATTCCCGTTCGACCTACTCCCGGAGACTTGCCTGCCGGTCGCGCCTTCCAGAGCGCCGCATGCACGCCGGCGAAGGATAGCGAAGCAACTGCCCAGAGCAGAAGCCCAGGCCAGAGATCGGCGGCATAGAAGTTGGCGACGCCCTGCGGCAGCCCGCGCGAGGCGCCAAAAAAATATCCGGCCGACACGAGCACCGCCGTCAGCCGTGATGGCGACATGGCCCATAGCGTCGGGAACAACACAGCGACAGGAAGGGCCAGCACATGACCGCTCCAGGCAGTCCAGCCGCAAGCGACGGATACCGCGATGAGCAGGCAGGGTCGCCGCCAGTTATGGATCGAACGTGAGGACCGGCCGCGCCAGGCCGAGAAGGCCCGTATCGGGAACCGGTCCAAAATACCGACTATCATAGGAGCTCGCAAATGATGAGTGAAGGAACAGATTTCTCAGTGGCACGGTGCCGGTTTTGAACGGTGTGATCGGCCTGCCCTCGCCATCGCTGGTTCGAACGATCGATGAGGGAAGAGGCCTGCCGTTGACACTGACATTCGCGCCGATTTCCACATGCTGTCCGGAAAGCGCCGCAACTGTCTTGATCATCGGCGCAAAGCCACCGGGGCAGAGGCCACGCCTGACATAGCCGCGGCTGCGTGCCTCCTCGAATGACGCGGTCGCCGGTGGGCAGATGAATATGAGATCGCCGGCTTTGACCGGACGCTGAAGGGCGACGATACGCCAGAGCCCAAGCGGCTCGCTCGGTGTCAGGTTCAACCGGAAGCCGCCCATATAGGCGATTGCCGCGAGACCCGCGATCATCCCGCCCACGCAGGCCAGGAGCAAGAGAACGCGCCGCCTCATTGTTTCATCACCGGCGTCTGGCGTTGGGCGAGACGCAGATCCTCGGCCTGTCGCAGTGTCTGGACGGTGCGCTCGTGAGCGGCGAGCTGCTGGGACGTGCGCATGATCGGCCAGGCTTCTGTCAGACGCTCCTTCTGCTCGGGCTGCAGCCCTTCGGAGAGTTTGTCGAATAGCTTTCCGGATGGTTCGCGCGCGGAATTGGTGAGCAAAGTGCGTTCCCCGAACCGCTCAGTGACGGCCTGGTTGAACCCGTCGATCTCAGTCTTAGTTTCGCGATTGCTCAGTGCATATGCCATGGCCGCCGGCAGATCGTTGCGGTCGATCGCATCACGCACGCGCTCCAGCACCACATGTGCTGCCGGCGAGAGCGCCGGGATGTCGATCGACACGCGCTGACGCAATACCTGCTCGTCAGCCTGCAGCCGCTGCACCGCGGTCTCGCGCATCCTCAGATACTGCTCAAGATCGCGCTTCAGGGCCGGAGCATTGAGGTCTGCAACGCGACGGTCCTCGCGCTCATTCTTGCTGGCAAGAATGCCGGTCTTGCCCCTGAGCGGTCCGATCGACGCCGGGGCGGTCGTCAGCGTCTGAAGCGCCAATTTGGCCGTTTCCTTATCCACTAGCACCGCATCGAAGTTCATCGCCCGGAAGGCGGTCTCGGGATCGGCAAAGACGTAAGCAAAACGGGTCGAGACCTCTTCCCATTGTTTCCTAAGGGCTGGATCGGTGTCGAGCTTGTTCTCTACCGCGTCGGCAACGGAACCGGAAAAGGTTTTGATGCCTGCGAACATGGGCGCGGCCTCCTTGATCGTTTGAGTTTTTAAGGGATGGTGCAGACCGAGACGCTCTGCAAAGACGGCAAGGCGCTGGCCAAGCTCGACCAATTTCGTCTTCTGGCGCAGCGTCCAGTCGAGTTGGTCGCGCACCAGCGTGCGGGCCACCTGGACGATGTTGAGGCCGCGGCTTTCCGCGAACCGCAATGCCTCGCGGTAAAGCTTTCCGCGCTCGTAATCGAGCGTGGTCTCTTTGGCATTCTTTCGGGAGAGCACCTTGGCCAGGCCGCCGTTATAGGCGAAGGACCGGTGGCCGTAATAGAGCTGCAAATCCTCGCGATGGCGGGTCATCGCCACATAGGTCAGATGCCGGTCCAGCGAGAGGCTTGCCAACACCTTCACGCAGTCGACGGTAGCGCCTTGGCTTTTATGGATCGTCGTGGCGTATCCATGATCGAGATTGCTGTAGAAGCGTTGCTCGACGATGACCTGCCGGCGCTGATCGCCCTCTCCAATGACAGCAACGATCCTGTTCGGTGCGACCTCCACGACATGAGCGATCATGCCGTTCTTGACGCCGAGCGAGGTCTCGTTCTTCAGGAAGACGATCTGGTCGCCCTCGTCGAACTGCCTGACACCGTCAGCCGTTTTGAAGACATGGCCCTCACCGACAATGCCGCGGTCGACGAGTTTTTCGCGGGCCATAATGTTCAGCATCCGAACGTCACGACGCAGATGCGCGAGGATCAACGTTGTCTTCGTCTGATCGTAATCGTGGTTCCAGTCACCGATCAGCCGCTCGACTGCGTCGGCCTTGAGGCGCGTTCCGGTGATCCTGGCATTTGCATTATAGGCGGTCATCGCCTTTTCGACATTGCCTCGGGCCAGATCGAGCGATGCCTTGCGCATCCAGTCCTCGCGCTGGCGATAGATCGTCTCGAGTTCGGCATAACCTATGCGGTCGACGATGGCGCGGAAGGCGGCCCCCGCCTCGATCGGCTGGAGCTGTTCGGGATCGCCGACCACAACGATCTTGGCGCCTGCCCTGACGACGGCATCGACAAAGCCGGCCATCTGTTTTGAGGCGACCATACCTGCTTCGTCCATGACGAAGACGGTTTTGTCATCGAGAACGTCACGGCCCCGTTTCCACCGCAACTCCCATGATGCCAGTGTGCGGCTTTCGATGCCCGCTTCGCTCGAAAGACCCTCCGCCGCCTTGCCGGCAAGCGCGCCGCCGACGACACGGTATCCGGCCAGTTCCCACGCCTCGCGGGCAGCCTTCATCATCGTGGTTTTGCCGGCGCCGGCGCGACCAACCACGGCGACGATCCTGGCGGGACCGGCGATCCGCTCGATCGCCGCTTTCTGCTCCTGCGACAACCGCTCATGCCGCCGGAACGTTGCGTCCAGAGCAGCTTCAGAGACAGCATGACCGTCCCGGTTCGACAGCCAGATTGCCTGCCGCACCATCGTTGCTTCCAGCCGGATCATCGCACGGGTCGAATAACGGGCCAGCACCTTTTCTCCGGTCGCGAACGCGATCGTGTCGCGCTGCAAACGCAAGACTTCCGGGTTCAGGATGATGCGTAACATTAGTTGCTGGAAGACAGTCGGGTCATCGACATAACGATGCAGAACCTTGGCCACATCGCGTTCATCGAAGACGCTTTTCTCACGGGTGATCAGGTCAAGCACGATGGCTGGATTGTTCAAAATGCGGCGGGTGTTTTCGCTCCGCCGCTCTTCGTTCAATTCGATGCGCTCAAGCTCTGGCCTGACGCCCTGCCCCTGCGCCTTTCGCTCGATCGCCTTGGCACCGACGCCAAGATGGATGGTCGGCTCGAGCTCGATCCCTTGCTTCTCGTAGGAACGGCCCTCGATACGGAGATCAATCCCGCCGAGCGCCAGGTGATGGTTGAGTCGCTCGAACCATCCATCGCGTAAGGAATTGAAGTCGTCGGTCGAACCCGCCCAGAGCTCATAGAGGATTTTGCCGGACTTCGTGCGGACCGGCTGGCCATCCTCGCCATTGACCGCAACCTTCTTCGATCCGAATCCCTCCTCGGTCAGCGGCCGCAATGTGGTCAGCAGATGGATGTGCGGATTGCCTGGATTGTCGTGGTAGACCCAATCGGCCACCATGCCCTTGGCGTGGATGTGTTTTGCCACGAAGTCCCGCACCAGGGCGATGTTCTGCTCGGTCGACAGCTCCAGTGGAAGCGCTATGGTCAGGTCGCGAGCGAGCTGCGCATCGGAACGCTTCTCGAAAGCCTCGACCTTGTTCCAGAAGGCTTCTGAAGCTGCGGCAACAGAGCGGTCGGCAATCATTGTGCGGACCCATTTCGGGGCATCGGCCGGAAGCAGGAATTCCTCATGCAGCAGCCCCTCTTTACGGGTGTAGTCGATGGTGCGGGCCTCGCGCTCATATTCCATCTTCGCGCAGTGCCGGTAGGCCGCAGACAGCACCACACTGCGGCCGCCGCCGCGGCTGACGATGCTGGCTGAGAAGTGGGCGATGGCCACGGCGGTAAAGCTCCCGGTTTGAACGCCGTTCGTTGGGAGCGGTCAGGCCATGGTCGGCCGCACTTCGGGCGCTGAGCAACGCGTCGCATCAGCGACGTATAATTGCGCCCTTGGATCCGCTCCTTCGGAACGGCGGGATCATCCTCCAAAGTGTCGGCTTTGCCGACGTGCAGATCTGCACATTCCTTCAGACGTGCTTTTGAGGAAATCTTGCAGCGGAACAGACGCCGCCAAGATTTTCAGGGAGATGCGACCGGAATGAAGAAACCATCATCGAAGATCAGGGAAGAAATCGCCAGATTACAGGATCAGCTGAGACAAGCAGAAACACGCGAGGCCGAGCGCATCGGCCGGATCGCGCTGAAGGCCGGTCTCGGTGAGATCGAGATCGAGGAAACCGAGCTACAGGCCGCGTTCGAAGAGATCACCGGGCGATTTCGCGGAGGTAAGGCGCCTTCGACCGGGAAGAGAAACGCTGGTGACGGCAGGACAGCAGGCGAGACGGTCACGACGATCGAGACTAGCGGTGCTGCGGGCAGCGGTCGTGAGGCTTGAACGCATGGCCCGCACGATGACGAATGACGCACGCAAGAAAGACACCCGCGAAAAAATCGAACTCGGTGGCCTGATCGTCAAGGCAGGACTGCGCTACGAGAAGCGGGCACTACTGCTCGGCCTGCTGATCGATGCCAGTCATCGCCTCAAGGGCGACGATGCGGAGCAGTCGCGCCTGACAGTGATAGGCGCGGAGGCGTTCGCTCATGACGGCGAGTAAAGTGTTTCCCGCCGTGATCCCCGCCACGACGATGATCGTCGTCGTGGTATTCATGCCGGGGATCGAACACTGGCTGGCCGCGTTCGGTAAGACTGCGCAGGCGAAGCTGATGCTCGGGCGGATCGGCCTCGCGCTGCCCTATACCACCGCGGCTGCAATCGGCACGATCTTCCTGTTCGCGGCGAATGGCACCGCGGGTATCAAGCGGGCAGGATGGGGTGTCGTCGGCGGAAACGGAGTGGCAATTCTCATCGCTCTCCTGCGCGAAGGGGTTCGCCTGGCCGGGATCGTTGGCGACATCCCGAAAGGTCAATCCGTGCTCGGATATGCCGACCCCGCAACGATGCTTGGCGCATCGACAACGTTCCTCGCCGGCGTCTTCGCACTGCGCGTCGCGATGAAGGGGAACGCAGCTTTTGCCAAAGCCGCACCAAGGCGGATTGGGGGAAGGCGAGCGGTGCATGGCGAGGCCGACTGGATGAAGGTGCAGGAGGCCGCAAAACTTTTCCCCGATCCCGGCGGCATTGTCGTCGGCGAACGGTATCGCGTCGATCGCGACAGCGTTGCTGCTGTGTCGTTCCGCGCCGATGATCCGTCGACTTGGGGCGCGGGCGGCAAGAGCCCGCTCCTTTGCTTCGACGGCTCCTTCGGCTCCTCGCATGGCATCGTCTTCGCCGGCTCCGGTGGTTTCAAGACGACGTCGGTGACGGTCCCGACCGCGCTCAAATGGGGCGGCGGCCTCGTCGTCCTCGACCCGTCGAGCGAGGTCGCGCCGATGGTAGCGGAGCATCGCCGCAAGGCTGGCCGGAAGGTGATCGTTCTCGATCCCTCGGCACCAAGTGTCGGCTTCAACGCGCTCGATTGGATCGGGCGACACGGCAGCACGAAGGAAGAAGACATCGTCGCCGTCGCAACGTGGATTATGACCGACAATCCTCGCTCGGCGTCTGCCCGCGACGACTTCTTTCGGGCATCGGCGATGCAGCTTCTGACGGCCCTCATCGCCGACGTCTGCCTGTCCGGTCACACGGACGAGGAAGACCAGACCCTGCGCCGTGTGCGGAAGAACCTTTCGGAGCCTGAACCACAGCTGCGGGCGCGCCTGACAAAAATCTACGAGCAGTCGGAATCGGACTTCGTAAAGGAGAACGTTTCGGTCTTCGTCAACATGACGCCGGAAACGTTTTCGGGGGTGTACGCCAATGCGGTAAAAGAAACCCACTGGCTGTCCTATCCGAACTATGCCGCCATCGTCTCGGGCGACAGTTTCTCGACCGACGAGCTCGCTGATGGCGGAACCGACATCTTTATTGCGCTCGATCTAAAGGTGCTCGAAGCCCATCCGGGACTGGCGCGTGTGGTTATCGGATCGCTGCTTAATGCCATCTACAATCGCAACGGCGATGTGAAAGGTCGGGCGCTCTTCCTGCTCGACGAGGTCGCCAGGCTCGGCTATCTGCGCATCCTCGAAACAGCCCGCGACGCCGGACGCAAATACGGCATCACGCTGACGATGATCTTCCAGTCCATCGGCCAGATGCGCGAGGCCTATGGCGGGCGGGACGCCACGAGCAAATGGTTCGAATCCGCGTCGTGGATTTCGTTTGCCGCGATCAACGACCCTGATACTGCCGACTATATCTCGAAACGCTGCGGCGATACGACGGTCGAGGTCGACCAGACAAACCGCTCTTCAGGTGTAAAGGGATCGTCGCGCTCACGTTCTCGGCAGCTCAGCCGCCGGCCGCTGATCCTGCCGCATGAGGTGCTGCGCATGCGCGCGGACGAGCAGATCGTGTTCACATCAGGCAATCCGCCGCTGAGATGCGGACGCGCTATCTGGTTTAGACGCAAAGATATGAGCGCGTCCGTCGGAGAAAACCGGTTTCACAAGCAAATCACAGAAGGGGTGCAGAGCTATAAGGCCGCTCCAACGACAGACACTGAGGAGACATGATATTGAGACGTTTTACGGCAATTGCCAGCCTATCTCCCTTAGCCATTGGCTTCCTCGCATCTGTTGCCTCAGCCCAGCCTTCAAGCAGTGCAAGCAGCGTGAGCGAACCCTTCTCACTCTGCGGAAGCGGGCACCGTATCACCTGCGTAGTGGATGGCGACACGTTCTGGTTTAGAGGTGAGAAGATCAGGATCGCCGACATCGATACGCCGGAGCTCAGCCCGCCGAGATGCGAGCGCGAACGCGAGCGAGGCCTTGCGGCAAAACAGCGTCTGCTCGACATCCTCAATTCGGGTCCGCTCTCGTTCAAGACGACCGCCAGGGATGAAGATCGCTTCGGTCGCAAGCTCAGGATCGTTTACCGCGATCGGCGATCGGTCGGCGATATTCTCGTCGCCGAAGGCTTGGCTCGGAAGTGGGAAGGATCACGACAGAGTTGGTGCGAATGATCCGGGCGCCGGCGGATCACTGTTGTGAATCGATGATGCCCGACCGATTCAAAAGTGTCATTGGACGGCAGATTCCGAACGCGCGATTCTTCTGTTATGATCACGCAGCCCTACCACCTCTATGTCGAGCGTATCGCGCCGGAAAAAAACATGGCGCGGTTTTACGCGCTCGCCGTTCAGCCGACATTGTTCGGCGAGGTGTCGCTTGTACGCGCCTGGGGGCGGATTGGAACGCGCGGACAGCGGATGGTGCATCTGTTCGACAACGAGAGCCAGGCCATCAATCTGTTCTTTGACGTGCTGCGCGAAAAGCGCAAACGCGGCTATCGCCCGAAACCACCTGTGGACATCAAGCGGATCTGACCTTCGTCTCCATCGTCACCGATGACAATCCAGTCAGAAGCTGACACGGATTTTATCTTTGACAACAAGATGCGAGGAATTGCATGACCACCACCAATGAAATCGCCGACAAGATTGCCGCCGACAACGGCCTGACGAAGGTTCAGGCCAAGGGTATCGTTGAAGCCGTCTTCCAGGCAATCTCCGATGCCGCAGGCTCCGACGCTGAAACCTCGATCCCCGGCTTCGGCAAATTCAAGGTGAAAGCTTCGCCTGAGCGCGAGGGTCGCAATCCTGCGACCGGTGAGAAGATGACGGTTGCGGCTTCGAAGAAGCTGACCTTCGCGCCTGCCAAGGCGCTCAAGGATGCACTGAACAAGTGATCCCTGACTTGGAGAGCCCCGCCTTGTCGGGCGGGGCATCCCGTCTCAGTCCCGGTTCGACCGGGACCAGATGAGGGAGAGTCCTTCCTCGCCTTCGACCTCGATCAGCGTTGCGTAGATCGGGGCCGGAAAGCTCGGATCGTCGAGCTTTACCGAGAGGTAATCGCGGCCTTCGTTCGAGGTCTTCTTCCAGGCGGCGCCGAATTCTGTGGCTCCCGCGAGGATGCGGTATTCAGGGCCTTTTTCGGAAGTGCGCTCAACAGTGCGGATGGTTGCCTTGACGTTGAGGTTGAGGGTCTTGATGGTGCCGGAGAAGCCGTTGCCGGAAGCGGTGAAAGAGCCGATGGTTGCCATTGTCGTATTCCTTTTCGGTTGTTCGGGCCGCGTCCATCGCGGCCTCGATGGCAGTCGATAGGACCGGGGACGATCGGCCTGCATCCAACGGACCGAAACGGAGTGGAGGACGGCCAGAGGAGAGGCTTTCTTGGCCATCGCGAGGAATTGGCGCTTCAGCGCACAGGGGAAGAAAACGAGCCGGCCGTTGCGGATGCCGATCGAGCCGAGCATCGCGAGGCGGTCTTTGGTCAGACATGCCTCATCGAGACCGCAGTGGACATGCCAGCTGGCAGATGAAGGGGCACGGCATGGCATCTTTGGTTGTGACAAGTGGGCTGCGTTGCATAGCGCCTACAGGCCTCAATCGAATGGATGAGACAACGCCACATGTGGGAGATTACCGGAACGGAACTTTGCATCCTCTCGCGTAGATGGTTTTGAGGCCATGCCTGGACGAAATCATTGAGGCGCGCTGCTCCGTCGCACGATGCACCCGACCGCACACACCTCTCCAGAAGACCGCTCTGACATGAATGATCTCGGCTATCTCCCAAACCAAGTCGTCCCACAGTTTCGCTCTACGAATTGAAGCGGGGATCCGTCTTTCCTGCGACCATGATCTTTGGCTTGAACTGTGACTTCCGGGCAGGATCTCGGCACAGGTCAGTCAGAACGTTTATGACCGCGCCAGAGGAAGAGGGAAACAAAACTCCTTCGTGATTACGTTACATGAGATTGCCCAGGCACTGGGTGTGAGCCATGTCGAACTGGTCACGGCGGACAGAGAGATTTAAAGCAAATGGCTCGGCCTCGCCACTCAGATGTGATGAGTCCACTCAATCTACCAGATCATCGAAACGCCTCTTCACTTCCTATCCAGATGCTATTATATATTCTCCACAAGGAGAATGATTATGGCTCAGATTTCACGCGTCTACACGCCTGCAGAAGCAGCCGCCGTCAGCGAAATTGCCGTGAAGTCGGTGCATAACGCAATCGACAAACGGATTATCGCCCGACGTCTCGCTGGAAATGAAGGGCGCGCGCTTTCCGACGATGATTTGCTGCGGCTCAAGCTCTGGTACGGTGTCGGCTCAATCCTGTCGGCTGAGCTTCGCCAACGGCTGTTCGACACCATAGACCAGAATCCAGATGCCGATACTGTTCGAGCAGACGATTATCTGATCGTGGATGTTGCCCGGGCCCGGGAACAGCTTGCTGCGCGTGCGGAGGCACTACGGGAAGCGGAACGCGTTATCGGATCTGTAAGGGGTGTCCTTGGCGGCGAACCGGTCTTCAGCAAAACCCGTGTTCCGGTCAGGACGATTGCCGCCATGAAGGCCCACGGCGCGACCACCGAGGAAATTGTCGACGGGTATCCTTCGCTCACTACGCGTATGGTAGAACTCGCAGAGATCTGGACCGCTGCTCACCCGGCACGGGGCCGGCCCCGCAAACTTTCCGACCTTGGCGCGACCGTGAAATCTGTAAAGCGTCTCTCACTTCCGAAGGCCGCTAGCAAATCGTCCGGCAGCTGATCTCGTGAAGTTCCTGATTGATGAGTGCCTGCACACGTCTCTCGTGGCCGTCGCTCAGGACAACGGCCACGATGGCTTCCACGTAAATTGGCTCGGCTTGAGCGGCGAGAAAGACTGGGATCTGATGCCGCGCATCGTGGCGGAGGACTACACCTTTGTGACCAACAACGCGCGCGATTTCAGGAAACTTTACGGCAATGAAGAGATCCATGCGGGATTGATCATCATCGTGCCTCAGGTTGTTCCGGCATTGCAGCGCGACCTGTTTACGCTCGTACTGGAGGCAGTTGCAGGCGGCGAGGAAGTCCTGAACGAGGTGATCGAGATCAGCATTGAGGGCGATGAGGCAGTTCTCACACGCTATTCGCTCCCGGCAAACTGAGAACATCCTTAATTCACTCGTTCCGAGAACAGCGGCTCGATCCGGTCACTTTTTGGGCTCCGATCCTAGTCGGATCGATCCTGATACAGCGTCGTCGGGTTTGGTCGGAGTTTGCTCTGGCATTTCCAAAGATCCGTCCTCGCCAGCATCATCGGCCTCCACGGCGAACGCTGTGCGACCGCGCTACCCGTATCCTCAGCCTGAAAAAGGCCTCATCCTTGAACTTGCCCGGCCGCCGAACGTGGATCGCGTCATCGAACAACTGCGGGAAAACCTCTTCGCTCCTCGGATTATCATACCAATTCGCAACGACACGAAGGATTTTGGCGAACATCGCTGTGCCCATGCGCAGGTTGGCGCAGGGGTCAACCTTCAGTTCAGAAGCATCCTTCGCCTCGATAACCGAGGGGATCTTGGCCACATGCGTATTCTGGAGACTGCGCGAGATGCCGGCCGGAAGTATGGCATCTCGCTGATAATAATCTATTAATCGATCGGCCAACCGCGTGAAACCTATGGGCGCAACGCGTCGAGCAAATGGTTCGAGTGCGCAAGCTGGATCAGTTTTGCCGTATCAACGATCCGGCAACCGCCGATTACATCTCTCGTCGATGCGTTGTGACGACCGTAGAGATCGATCAGGTCAGCCGCAGTTTCCAGTCACGCGGCTCGTCTCGAACGCGCTCAAAGCAGTTGGTCGCCCGGCCGCTGATCCAGCCGCATGAAGTATTGCGCATGCGGGAGGATGAGCAAATCGTATTTACGGCCGGCAACCCGCCACTCAGATGCGAGCGCGCTATCTGGTTTCGGCGGGAAGATATGACAGCCGCGTCGGACGGAGCAGGTTTTGGCAGCGCGAAGCGCCTGCCGACAAAAAAATGAAGAGCATCGGAGAAATCAGCATCGCGACGACCGACAGGGCGTGATTTCGGGAATTCTCGTCATGCATCGGTCGGATATGAGGCAGCCGCAGGAGGCTTAGCATAGCGCCGTGCAAGCGGAAGCCGGAACCGACTGCCCCCGACAGAGGCATTCCGCTTCAGGCGGTCTCTTACTCGCCGGAGACACCCACTGTCAGTCCGTCGAAAACCTCCATCATCGCGTCGGTTATGGCTTCGCCAAGAGCGTTGCCAGCCGCGCGGACGTCGTCCTCAGAACCATCGCGGGCAGCACGTGCAAGATCAAAGCCCTGAGCCGCAACAATCTGCTTAGCGACTTCGATGGCCCAGAGGCCAGAGTCGCCGCGGTTGTCGATCTGGATTGCGTCTTCCATCTGTCCTCCTGAATTTGCTTCGGCGGTTCTTTCCATAGACATTGCGCAATGACAAGCGCGAGGCGCTGATGTTGACCAGGGTCCCATCCAAGGTCTCGCCAGGACATGGAGCGGCCGGCGAGAACCATGGTGTTGAGCTGGAGGTACCGGCCCGGCGAACCGGGCCACACTGCCCCATGCGATATCGTTGAAGCTCGAATCGCAACCTGGAGAGACAATGCGCCAGCAGACCAAGCCTTCGTCGTCGAACGAAAACCAGCTCAGAACCCAGCCGTTGCTAGCCGACACTCATAGTAGGCTGATCGACGGAGAACCGGGCCTGGTCAAGGAGGCCACCCATAAAGACCGGAATTGGTTTGCTTCGGCGGGAATTGAGGTGTGGCAAAAATCGTTCACAGAAGCCGGTTCAGCATTTGCCGAGCATCTGCTTGACCCGGTCAGCGACGGCCGGTTTCCTCCTAGTTGGACAGGGCTTTTAGAACAGCGACGCCCATCTCACCAAGAGGCTCTGTCCGCCCGATTTAACTTGAGAATTTGGCCCAGTTCCAATACTCATGGATGCTGACTCTGGAGCGACTAAGGAACGCGGTTGTTGCACCTCATAGTAAGCCAAGACCGGATCTGGCCAGCGAGCAGCCTGAGTATCAGTCTGCCACCTGCGCCGCACGGGTCGAGCGCATCGATTTCGAGCGTCCGGTTGGTCTCTGGGAGTGCCGAGGCAACCTCGTCTGCATAGATGACGATGTACTGGCTGTTTCCGACTTCGTAGCTCTGCGTCTGCCTTCCTTCGGCGCCAGCTTTTGACGATAGGTCAGCCGAACAGGGCTTTCGTCAGTGCCGGGAGTTCCCCTAGGCCTCCAACCGCCGTGTAGCGCGGCAACACCATCATTCGGCCAGCGGGCAGGGGGCGTTAAGCGGTTTTGCCTCGCTCCACGGCGCGCTCATCCAAATCTCGCATTCTTCCTTCGTCGTCAGAAGAACGGGCATGGCCTTCGGATGGATGGGCTTTACGATCTCGTTGGGGTCGGTCGTCAGGAAGGCTTAGAGGTCGTGTTCTCCCTCGCGCGGTTGGGCGTGAGCGTGGCGATCAGAAACGCTGACTGATCGACGGAGTTGATTCAGTAGCTCTCGATAGGCGGTGCGATGGGTCGCCCAGTTCTGCTCCGGCATCGTGACCACAGATGCGGACGGAGACGGTTGTACCACGTCCCGCGCAGACTAGATGACGGGGTGGAATCTTTCACCTCTAGCGCTGACATGGAAAACGCGATCACCATCCTCTCCGACCATTGGATCACACTCCATTGCAGCGATCCTACGAAGTCCATCGAACGTAAGACACCGCCCTTAATCCCTAGCTGGACTTCTCCGGATAGGGTTATATGGCGAACGGCTGCCTTGTTGTTTTTATCAACTCAACGCTGGTCGTTGAGCTACCGGATGGTAACTCCTGGGATCAAACTGGAGATGAAGCATGTTCACCCACGTCATGATTGGTAGCAACGACCTCGAGCAGGCCAGACGCTTTTATGATGCCACGTTTGCTGCGTTAGGTGGAAAGCCTGGCGAGGTGGATGAAAGAGGGAGACTGATCTACCTCCACGAGGGCGATCGGCTTATGATCACGAAGCCAATCGATGGCGGGCCAGCCACCGCTGCAAACGGCGGGACTATCGGTATCTCGGCTGTAAGCCACGATCAGGTACTGGCCTGGCATGTGGCTGGAACCGAACATGGGGGTACCGCGATCGAGAGTCCTCCTTCCGAGCGACCTAACGGATCGTTCGTTGCTTACCTTCGTGACCCGGACGGAAACAAGCTGACTGTGCGGTCTCAGCCGACGAAATGAACCAACTGCCGCTACCCCTCCGCCCCGCTCGTCTTTTCCGCAGCCGCATAATGGCGGGCTTCGAATGCGGCCTTGTTCATCGCGGCCGGCACGACCTTCTTGTCACCACCGGGCACACGGTTGATGCGCGGTTGGCCGACCATTTCCGTATTGCTCGCGAGCACGGACTTCTCACGATCCGCGACGGCCTCGTCCCCGGACACCACGCGCTCTCTCGCCTCGTTGCAGCACGAGACGCGGGCGTTCAAGCGATTTGGGATCTCTCCCACTATCACCGCAATCAGGATCCGGTGCGTTGTGCTCGCATCGCGTCCGAAGCGGCACTTGCGGTGAATGGAAATGAAAAGCTTTGGCTCTGTCCTGTCAACGAGCCGTCGCTCTATCCAATAATCGCCGGGATGCCGCGTCACGAAGCTGTCGAGATGGCAGTGCTGATGGCAAAGGTCGCTCGGGATCATCATCCCGATGTCGGGATTCTAACGAACGACCCTATCACGGGAGTGGGGGAGCGCCAGTTCGAGGCGACAGACGCAATCGTTTCCGCGGTGGATGTGGACGTCGTCGGGGTTAACTATTACCCGCATACGGCCCGAACGTCGCTCGTGAAGGTCTTGCTTGCGACATGGAAACGTTACCGCAAGCCGATCATGGTGTCGGAGACAAGCTGGCACGACGGACATCCCGTCCACCACCGCCGATATCCCGGCCTCAACAAGGGCGGCTGGCTCCGGCACGTGCTGGAGCAGGTTGATATCGCGGTGTTCCATGGTGCTGTCATAGCCGGGGTGTGCTGGTATCCCATCGTCGACTGCCCTCCTTGGCATCGACCATTCTCTGGTGACCGCTGGAGCCACGGCCTGATACGTTCTGACCTGTCTGTCGACCCGAACCTCTCGGTTGAACTTTCCGCCCTGCGCTTCCGGGCGGCGGCATAGTCCCGACTGAAACCTGACCAGGCCGATGGGCGTTATCATGTCAATGAGCGCCAAATCTAAACCAGACGACGTCGAACCGACGACTGAAGCCGACACCAAGCTCGGTGCTGATGTCAGCGTTCCGTTCGATAGAATGACCGTGGAGCAGTTCCGGAAACGATTCCCCTCGCGCGATGGAGTGATGCACGCCAAGCATGGTTCGTCCCGAGCCACGCCGCCTACCGTCGGTTTACGCGGTGGCTTGATTGCAGTGACTACCATGGTAGCAGTCGCGTCTCGTGGATGAGCTGTCGATGTATTGGTAAACGGTAGGTTGACTACGTATCGCATATCTTGCAACCTATCTCGGATTGGAGCGTACACTCGCTTATGACCAACGCTCATTTGAGATTATGGCTCTCAGCGGCTATCGAAGCAAAAAGCCATAGGCAGATGTATGCAATCGCTTTGGAGATCGGGGAGGCCGGAACTTTGGCTTCTCCGGAGATTCGGAAGGCGGCTCGAAATCTCGCTCGTTCGCTCCACGGCGTAATCGAACTACCAATTGCGGACGCAAGCGTGTTAGCAAAAGCTGACCGAAGGTTCACTGTGTTGTGCGAGCTATTGAAGAAAGCTGCTTCTGGAACACCGCCAAGTCTCGCTGCGTAAGCGAGTTCTCGTGAAAGTGCGTATCGTCTGCCGCCGATAATTCCAACAACAAAGTATGGAGTGTGCCGTGCACTGAACCGAAGGCTTTGGCCTAGCGCTCGATTTCGCCGGTAGCGCAGCCGCCCAACTGAGGAAACCGGATGCGAATAGCTGGTTCCATGCTTTGGATACTCCGACAAATCGCAACCTAGCGCATGTTGTTAGAGCCGGATACTGATGGCAGCCCACGAGCTGCGAAAGTTTGGCCAAGCGAACCAGCGCAAACACCCCTTGATCGCCTGATTGGCAACTACGCGCGCGCCAAAGCATTCAGTGTAATAAGAAGCCCATGGTTATTAGGTGAGGGAGGTCGCTCGCGCGATGGCGTACCCGCGCCGCGTAGTGTTCAAATTAGATACCCCTATGGTCAGTTGGGGTGACGAGAGCGATTCAGCTCCGCCTCTGTTGTGAATTCCCTCTTCGGTAGCGTTGACTCCTTTGCTTAGAGACACGAGAACATAGATCGAACAAATTCAACTCCAGGTCACGTTCGAAGATGATACACACTATCCAAGCCAACGCGCCTGATGAGATTGAGACCGATCTGTTGGAAGTTATCCTCGCTGCGCACCACGGCGATGCCGTAGCAGCCTTACGTGAAGTTATCGCTGATGCGTCCTTTCTGCACGAGCAACTAAGGACGGCATCGTCGTTTCTTAGCTACGGAGCGGCGAGGGGATGGCGGCGAAATTTAACCGAGAGTGAGCGTTCAACGCAGGTGATGGTCCTAATGGAAGATATTAACGACGTCCTTACGCGTGAACCAGAAGGACCAGCCAGTACCGTTGAGCCGGTACGCCGCCCATGGGCCGACTGTCAGATGCTCGTAGGGCTTCATCTAGTCTGGAGCATGCCCGACAATGACACTGATTAATTCACCCACCGTCATCTTCTTCCGAAAACCGGCCGCCAATGGTTATGAGGCGTGATATTACGGAATTCGGTGGCGTAGCGATCGTTTTCATGACCATCCTTGAAATCTTAAATTTCTGGAGATGGCATGCCAAAGTTCATTCTGCATATTCAGGACGGTGTCGAGGCAGAGGTCGAGATTGACGTCGCGAATGCCCACACGGCAGTGAACGATGGTTATAACGCGTTGGCCATTTTTGTGGCTCGTAAGTTTCCACCTGCAGAGAGCATCACCATAACGGTGTCTGACGCCTCGCGGGGACTTATAGCGGTACTAGGGTTCACCTTCTCAGTTCAGTACGCGCCTGGCTTCCTGTCATGAGGAGCAAACCGGCGACACTCCGATTGAGAATGTCGCCTGCTCTGCGGTCGCTTTAGCCGGCGGACCTTACGACCGCTGAGACTTGAGCATCTCTAGCCAGAGACGTTCCCCTCCAGAGCCCGTGGTACGATCCCGTACAATCGTGAGTTACTGTCATTTTCGATGAGTGTTGCTATCGTCAGCGAAACATTGAAGGCTCATATGACGACTGAGAGACGCCGTGAGATATTCGAAGCGGTCCGAAACAGAGCCCACGCACTTGGATTGCAATTCGAGGACGATCCCACGTACCTAAAAGCTGTCGAAGAGTGGATTGTCGGATCGATCACGGCAGAGAGTCTTCGAATTCACTACCAGGAGCTTCTGGCTGGTCGCGAGAAAGAGAGGCGATTAGCGTACTTCGTCAAGCACTGTCTCCAAGAAGTCTGATGATGACCAAATTCGGTTTCCGCGTGAGGCGGTGTCGACGGGATAAATTACCGAGCGCGGCGGACCTCACGTCTCCGAGCGGATTCGGCGCGGATTTGGATCGAGGCTGATCAGGACGGGGATCGCTGGGACACGGACCGTCGAGAGGTCTTATCGTCCTACGGGCTTCACGGCGGCTTTCAAAGCGCCACTGGCTGCGATGCAGGATATCGGGTCGTAGCGCCTGCTTTCCGAGTATTCCGGCGTAACCTGTAGAGGCAACGACACAGCTCGGCTGCGATTATGACCTGTTATCCATACGGCGTTGCAGTTGGAACAATTTCGCTCGTTGTAAATTCTCAGCTGCGATAAGGAGCGTCGCATGGATATCGCCAGGGCAACGCTGGAAAAAGATCACCGGGAACTGCGGGAGATCATCCAGCAATACGAGGCCGCTCATGGGTTTGGCGGCGAAGGTGACCCTCAGTATTCATTTTTCCTTTCGTGCCACAGAACAAGGCTTCTCGAGCTGGAAAACGAATTGTCAACTCGCGACTGAGGACAGCGACTGCGGGTTCGGACACTTGAAGGCGCTGACGGTAGACAGGCGTTAGCCGTCCGTTGGCTAATCGAATTCGATGCCGCGAATGCGCGTCTGTCGACGCTGGAGGAGGAACACCAGCTGGCTGTTGCCGCGAGAGAGCGCCCAGACGATAACTGGCCTGTCGCATTCAGTGATCAGTCTATGACTTTGTAGATCGTGATTTCGTCCGAAGCTTCCCTTACGCCCTTAAACGATGCATGTCGGAGTTTTCCGTCGCCTGTCCACGCGCGGTATTCGATTTCGGCGGCGATGATCGGTTCGACGTAGACGGCCGACTTTGCCTTCACGCGGATTATAGGTCGCTTCGTAGCGATCGCGTCGAGCTCTTTCCTAAGCCGACGCGCGACCGCCGAGAAACCTGTCCAGACGTTTCCGACGTAGACCAGGTCGTCGCCCTTGCGTGCGGCGAGCATCAGGCTGCCGATGGCGCCCGTAGTAGAAGGCTCGTAACCGATGACGACGAAGGTGTAGGCCTGAATGCATTTGACCCTGCGCCAGTCGCCGCCACGTCCCGACCTCTAGGGCGCGTCAAGCCTCTTCGCGACGATTCCTTCGAGGCCGAGTTCCGCCGCACTCAAGAACAGGGAGGCCCCGTCGGTGTCGAACATCTCAGAAAGTCGGATCGCATCCGAGCCGTTCTCCAACAGCGGGTCGAGCAGCATGCGACGTTCTTCAAGAGACAGCATTGATATGTCGTGACCGTCGAGATACAGGAGATCGAAGACGTATAGCACCGTGTCCGAGGACACCTTCCTGCCCCCTCGGCCACCGAGAGACGCCACGAGCAGGTTTAAGTCGCTTCGCCCCTGTTCGTCTAGGATGACAGCCTCACCGTCCAGTATCATCGTCCCCGGACCGAGCTCCCTGACAGCCTTTGCGAGGGTTGGAAATCGGTCGGTCCAGTCGTGTCCGCCGCGCGTCAGAATGCGGACCTTGCCGCCGAGTTCAACATGCACGGCGACACGGTAGCCGTCCCACTTCACCTCGTAGCCCCACGCCGGGCCCTCCGGCGGCTTGCTTGCTAAAAGTGCGAGACAAGGCTCGACGCGGGCGGGCATGGGGTCGAGAGGTAGCTGTGGCTGGCTTGGATCGCGTGGCTTCCGTCGGCCCCCGAGTAACGGCGCGTCGGGCTCGATTTTCAGGCTCTGAGGTCTTGGACGATCCGATGGTTTCCATGCCATGATCGCAAGGAGACCATGGAAAGGTTAAAGAACGGCCGGCTCGCACTTCACCTGTCAGGGAACTTCGCGAATCCTTCACAGTTATCGGTGACCACTCAAACCAGGGAGGCTCAGATGGCAACGACAACACGCGGGCGCAATCAAGACAGGGCACGGGTCGCCGCAGGGCAGGACCACGAGGTCGCATACGAGGCGAAGAAGGAAGGCGTGTCCAAGGCAAAGGTCAAGGAGACAGTTAAGGAAGCTGGCAACAGCCGTGCCAAGGTCGAGGACAAGCTGAATAAATGAGAGATGGCGGGCCAAATGTCGTTGACCAGAAGAAGCATCAGGCCCCGTGTGTCTCGCCGATCCATGATGTCCAGAGAGCCGAAGTCTCGTTAATGGTAACCAGGCATAGCGGCCTAAGGGCGGAGGTAGAGATCACAAACCGGGGACTGCTATCGGTCGCGGCGCTGGTTTCTTCGATCCTGCTTTCGACAGCTGTCCTGGTCCATGTCGCCGTGCTCGCTGGCCGTCGGAGGCATTAGTGCCAGCCGTCTATGGTTCGCACGACGGGCAACCGTTAGAGGGCGTAGAAGTCGTCCCCGATGATGTTCATGCTGATATTCCCGGTTCTCTTCCTTCCCCGCTTATCCCGTGACGAGGATCTCGTTCGCTATCTCTCCGTCGCGAGGCGAGGGCACTGCGATATCGAATAGCTCGTAGAGCGTCGCAAGGATCATCCTGACCTGTTCGGAATCGGTTCTGTAGTAGATGGTGTGCCCATCGCGTCGGGTCTGAACCAGCTCCGCGTTCTTCAGTATAGTCAACTGCTGTGACAGCGCGGACTGTCCCATGCCTAACATGACCGCCAGCTTGCCAACCGACGTCTCGTTTTTGCTGACGATATCGAGGATGAGCATACGCTTCCTGTTGCCCATGGCGGTCAGGAGGCACGCGGCCATGGCGATCTCCGCCTCCGAAAGCTTCGTCGTATGCAATCTGGTCTCTCCTGGCGCACGACGATCTTTTCCGGTTGGGATTCAGGTCTGCCGTTGATGTTGCTGAATAGGTCGTCGTCTTCGACGTCCGCCATATCGAACGTCAGAAGATGCGATACGACGTTGTGAAACTTGCGACGCCATCCCCCGCTCTCGTTGTGGCGGGAGAACAGAACCGAGCGGATTTCGTTCCGCAACGAAACTCGGCAACGAAAAAATCCAAGCAGACTGGCATGAAGTTCCGCGAAACTGCAGCTCATGCTTCGCGAACCATGTTGCTAAAAACCGCGGCCCGCGGATCGGAAATGTCGGGAACAGCGGTCCCGGCGGCGCCAGACTGAATGTTAGATGACCGAGACCGTGACCGGTAAGACCGTTGTCCTTGTCGTCGACGACGAACCTCTGATACTGATGTGCACCTCCGACTATTTCGGAGAATGCGGGTTCTAGCCGACAGAGGCCCTAACCGGGGACGAGGCGTTGTGAATTCTGTCGTCCCGAAGCGATATCGACATCGTGTTCACTGACGTCAACAGGCCGGCAGGCACGACGGGCTGGCGCTGTCCCGTTTGGTGTGCAGCCGATGGCCAACAAATCGCACGGTCGTGACGCCTGCGAGAGTAGGACCGGAAGCAGCGGACCTTGCCGACCATGTCGAGTTCATTCCGAAACCTTGTGATCTCGAGAGGGTCGTCCAGTTGTTCGGCGCCGATCGCAGAGGTGTAGATGATCGGGGTCCCCGTGCGTACCAGGAGGCGTCCGATCGCCAGGTGAAACCTACACGTTGAAGTGCCGCGAAAACCACCCGCCGACGCGTCGGGATGGACAAATCTGCAGGAACCTTCGTGGGAGTTCGCTGGACGTTGAGAGAGTGTGGGCGAAACTGGCTTGCCGTCATTCATCCCGGCGAGCAGAGAGGCAGTCTCCCCCCGGAACCTCGGTACCTTATTATGGCTTTCCCGAAATCCGGCATGAGTGGTCTCGCGGCTTGGTGCGTCTTGGTCGCCGACTCGAGGTCTGTGGCAGTAGACATCGTGGAGTAGGGGCAAGACCCCGCTCGTCGGCGAAGGCGATTTAACCTTTCACGGCGGACCGAAAGGCAGCCTTACCAAGCAACCTAGGCGCCTTATGGCTATCCCGAAGTCAGGCAAGAGTGATCCGCCGCTTGGTGCGTCTTGCTGGTCCGTGAGGAAGAGGGGCCGCCGCTGTGTTGGTGCCCCACTTCTTCTTACCGCTGTTTTTAGCCTTCAGCGTTCTGGTTTACGACGGATGTCGCGATCGAAGTCAGGGCTAGATCGGTTGCCTGTTCTTCGTCCAGCGTTGCCTGAAGAAGGCTGGCTGCGTCGGTCAAGCCGAGCTCGAGCGCCCACGTCCGCAACGTGCCGTAGCGCGACATTTCGTAATGCTCGACAGCCTGTGCCGCGGCCAGGAGCCCTGCGTCCAACGCCGGGGAGCCTGCGTATTCCTTCATGATCTCGTCGCCTTCGTTGGTGATGCCGAGGATAGCCGCTCGATATGAACCCTCGTTTCGGCAAGGTGCTGCGTGAACGCGTCCTTGAGGCTCCTGGTCTTAGCGGCTTCGTTCATCAACGGCAGGGTATCAACGATCTTCTTTTCGGCGAAGTACACGTCTTTGAGCGTGTCGTGGAAAAGGTCTGCGAGATTCTTGGTGTCGGCCAGGGATCTATCCCGTTCTCTGTAAGCAAAAAAAGGCCGCAGGGATATTCCGGCGGCCGCGTTGCCTTATCTGTGCCCCGAGCCGACTGACATTTCACTCGACGATCCTGAAAAGATTTCGTCTTGATCGAAAATTGTCAACGCCTCGTGGTAGGGGAGCGAACCCGGCGGGCCCCATATGTTCCGCGTTGCCTAGCTCAATCATCCAACACCACCAACTGCCAGTCAGGGGAAAATTCGGGCTTGAACGCGGAAAAACTCTTGTCTGGAAGTCACTACGCACGAGACACTCATTCGTCGTTCAACGTGCACGCCACTGGCCTGGGGTAAGCCATATCGATTGTGATGATGGCAGCGACGGGAAAGCTTCAGATGGTCAGCCAGTCCGCAGCAGTCTGCGGGCTAGATCATCGATGACGGGCGTCCCCGCATCAGGCTTGTCGTAATCGACGTTTGTTGTAGATTACGGTCCTTCGCAAGAAAGGAGGAGGTCGGGAGGACCTCTGACTGGGAGGATTCGATGAACAGGTCCGTGCGTAATCTTTCGGACAACGACAAGCTCGTGCTTCAATCCCTGCTTGGCCGATACGCTTTGAGATACCACCTGGCGGGACCAGAAAAGGATGATCTCATTGAAGAGACATTTTTAGCCCTGGCAACCCGACCGGAAGTGTTTTTCGAGATGTCGGTAGAGCAGGCGGTCGTGGAAGCGATGGATGCAGTGTTCTTGTCGAGACCTCTGACGGCGGAATAAGAGCGGTTCCTCCATGGCAGCTTCTTCGAGCGGTATGCCATGGGAGACGGCCGAGCTTAACGACCAACTTGGTGCGTGAGCGCCTACTTACCTCGGGTTGGCTTCGACTTGGCGGTGACTATACCCAGCTCCCGGTTCAGCTTCTTCAGGGCGAGCTTTCTTGCGCGCCGAATACCTTCGGCCTTCTCACGCGCACGTTTTTCGGATGGCTTCTCGTAGTGCTCTCGACGTCGCATTTCCCGCAGGACGCCTTCCTGCTGCAGCTTCTTCTTCAGAACGCGCAGTGCCTGATCCACGTTGTTATCTCTGACCTGTATCTGCATTGTTGCTCCTCAAGCTTCACTGTTTCCACCTTCTCTATAGCCACAAGCCTGAACGGGATTCAATCCTTGAGTACGGTGAGGGGCATCGTCGAGCCGTCCGGCCTATCCATCGAAGGGGTCAGTGGACCGTCCGTCGAACTCGGATGGTATCGGATCGAGAAATTGGTTCTGAATTCTTATGCACGGCATCAAACGCAATCACCTTTGTCCAGGCATGCGTTCTGTAATTAGTTCCATAACGTGCATTACGTGATCGCGTCTTGTAGCGGCTATTTAGTAATGCGACAGTTGGGCCAGTTAGAGATGCGACAGTCTCGCCTTTCGATGCACTGGTCAACATTAACGTTGGGAGCAAGGATGACGACGTCTAGCCTGGTGGAGACCAGGAGCGAACGGAGTCGTCATGTCCTTTATGATCACCATGTCGCAGAGAGAGTTGCATCGCCTCGAAGTCATCCAGACGATCCGTGACGAACGCATGAGCGTTATTCAGGCTGCTGAACTGCTCGACCTCAGTCGAAGTCAGGTCCATCGTCTGCTGCAGGCCTATGACCGGGATGGTCCGGCCGCCTTGTTTCGAAGAAGCGATCACAGCCGAGCAATCGGCGCCATAGCGAGGAGTTTCGCAATGCGGCGCTGGATTTGATCCGCGAGCGCTATCTGGATTTTGGTCCGACGCTGGCGCGCGAGAAGCTGATCGAGCTGCACCGGATCTCTGTTGCCAAGGAAACGCTGCGGCAATGGATGACCGAGGCCGGTATCTGGGTCTCACGCCGAGAACGCAAGAGACGGGTTTTCCAGCCACGCGGCCGGCGCGATTGCTTTGGCGAACTGGTGCAGATCGATGGCTCGCATCACTGGTGGTTCGAGAACCGCGGCCGCAAATGCGCCCTGCTCGTCTACATCGACGACGCAACTGGCAAGCTGCTGCATCTACGGTTTGCCGGATCGGAGAACACATTCGACTATCTGCACGCGACCAAGGCCTATTTGCAGCAATGGGGCAAACCGATCGCCTTCTACAGCGACAAGCATGGTGTCTTCCGCCCGGTCCATGCCTCGGAGAAAGACCGAACGAGCGGCCTGACACAATTCAGCCGGGCGCTTTATGAGCTGAACATCGACATCATCTGTGCCAACACCCCGCAAGCCAAGGGCCGTGTGGAACGTGCCAACCAGACATTGCAGGATCGGCTGGTGAAGGAGATGCGGCTTCGTGGCATCGACACGATAGAGGCTGCCAACGCCTATGCGCCCGAGTTCATGACGGATTTCAACGCGCGTTTCGGCAAACAGCCGCGCAATCCGAAGGACATGCACCGGCCGTTGGCCGATCACGAGAACCTTGATGGCGCCATGTGCCGCAAGGAGGTTCGCACGCTGTCGCAGGCTTTAACGCTGCGCCATGACAAGGTGCTGTTCATTCTCGATCCGACCGACGCTTCCAGGCCCTTGGCCGGCCAAAAGGTGATTGTTTGCGATTATCCGGACGGTCGCCTTGAGATCATGCACGAGAGTTTTGCCCTACCCTATAGAACCTTTGACAAGCTGCGGTCGGTCCATCGGCCGGAAGTCGTCGAGAACAAGCGTCTGGACGACATGCTGTCTGTTGTCGCCGAGATGCAGGCTGGACGAGAACAGCAACGGAGCAAGAGCGGCCCTCGCCGCACCGGGCAGACGGATCATATGTTCGGCATTCGCGACGGCAGCACGGGGAACGGCTACCAGAAGCGAGGACGCAAGCCGAGGACGGATTATATGAACGATCCGGAAGTCATTGCTAAGAGGCAGAAGGCGTTGGCGCGGATGGAGGCGGCGGAATGACGTTAGCCAGTCTCAAAGCTAAAGCCGAAGCGGTGTGTCCCACCCGCCCCGATCTGATCTTGCAAGCGGGTCTGCCGCTCAGATCGGGGCTGATCATTAGAGCCAGCGTCGCATTTCTAACTGGCTGAAGGTATCGCAGCCCTAACCAGCTTTGACACGTCTTTTAGGTGTGGCGGGTTCAAGGATGAAGTGCGCCTTGCGATAGATAACAGTAGCTTATCAGTTGCAAGGAACGAGCCATGAAGCGCACCTACTTACACGACTTGAGGCGTCCGATCCATGAAATTGCACAAGCTAACTCAATACCAGTCGCCGGCTGTTTCATCTGACATCCCCAAAATATCCGCTTCGATACGACAGACCACACCAGTCTTCTCATAGTCGATTTTTGCCTCGCCTTTCAGTTCGGCCGCCAACAGCCTTTCGACAAGGGTGGATCCGAATCCCCTCCGTTCGGGCAGAGCTACTTCCGGTCCACCCGTTTCCTGCCAGACCATCCGAAGGCCGCGTCCGGCGCTACAGGTGTATTGCCAGGTGATGGAAACCCGGCCGCCTGGAGCGGAAAGCGCACCGTACTTGGCGGCATTGGTGGCGAGCTCGTGTAGCGCGAGGGACAAAGACACAACGGCTTTAGGTGGTAGCGGCACATTCGGACCCGACACCTCGAAGCAATCCGCCGGGTACGGAGACATCGCTTGTATCACGATGGTTTTGAGGTCAGCGCTCTGCCAGTCACCATGAACAAGAAGGTCTTGTGCTCGACCAAGCGATGCAATCCTATCCGAGAAAGCCTCTACGTCTTTGTGGTTGGTCTGGTCACGTCCGATCGTCTGCCTTGCGATGGCAATGACGGTGGCCAGAATGTTTTTGACACGATGGTGCAGTTCATTGGCGAGAACCTCTCTGAGCCGTTCGGTATCCTTGCGAGCAGTGATGTCGTGGGCGATCTTGGAGGCACCTATGACGTCTCCACTGGCATCGTGAATGGGAGACACACTGAGGAGGACCTCGACCGAACGCCCATCCCTCCTTCGCCGTCGGGTTTCGTAGGGTTCAACGAAACGGCCGGCTTTGATTTGGCTGAGGATGGTAGGCTCCTCGTCCAGTCTGTCCTCGGGTACAAGCATTATAACCGACTTACCGACGGCCTCCGCCTCTTTATAGCCGTAGAGCCTCTCGGCCGCTGCATTCCAGCTCGTGATTTTCATGTCGAGATCAATTCCGAGGATGGCGTCGTTCGACGAGGCGATCATGGACGCGAGATGCTTTTCGACATCCTGTGCATGCCTTCGTTCACTGATATCGATGGATATCGCTACCGCCTGCGAAATTTTTCCCTCGTTGTCTCTGATCGCCGATACCGAGTTCGAAACCCAAACGAGACTTCCATCCCCCCGGATATACCGCTTCTCTATCTCGAAGCTCTCGCCGGTTTCGACCATACGCTGAAAGAGGCGCCTGTTTTCGGGTAGGTCGTCGGCAAACGTAATGTCGTACATCCGCGTTCCGATGAGTTCTTCCTTCTTCCGCCCGACGATTTGGCAATATCGGTCGTTCACACTGATAAGCTTACCTGTCAGATCGCCGATGGCCATTCCCGCCGCGGACTGAGAAAATACCGATTTCAGACGTTCTTCGCTCTCACGCAAGGCGATGTCCGCCCTTACGCGCTGCGTTGTCTCGTTGACGATACAGAAGACGCCCCGGACGGTACCGTCATCATCAGAGATGGAAGAATAGGAAATGTCAAAGTAGACGGTTTCTGGATAGCCAAACCTCTCGATGACGAAAGGTCTGTCTTCGGCGGAAACAGTCTCTCCGTTTTCAAGAACACGCATGAGCAACGGGTGAAGGTCATCCCATAGCTCGCTCCAGTATTCCCGAGCGGGTCTCCCGAATGCGTGAGGATGCTTGATTCCGATGGTCGGCGCGTACACGTCATTGTAGAGGGCAACGAACTCGCGGCCCCAGAACACGACAATCTGAGCCTTCGATGGAATCATGATGCTGATAGCCGCTTGTAGGCAAGCGGGCCATTCGGATTTCGGTCCGAGCGGACTGGACGTCCAGTCGACGGTGCCCAAAAGCCTGACGGCGGTATACTGGTTTGCTGGTGGCGATATTTTACGCAAAATCACGACCTCAATCTACATCGTGCTTAAACGAAGACTTCGTAACCGCAAGGATATAACAGCAGTTTGACATGACAATAGGGATCGACGAACCGCAAAGAAACGCTCAAATGATCTCTCGATCAGTTGTCAGGTCTTCACGAATGAAACCGACGCGCTACCTACCTCATTCCGCGTGCGGCAATCAAGCTAGAACGGGTTACAATGATCGAAGACAAATTCGGCGATGCCCGCAAGGCTGGCAATAGGCTTCTGGCGGGGCATGCCTCAGAGGACCCGTTTGCTGCTGCCTTCAAGGCGACCCGCATGCCGATGATCATCACCGATCCCCGCCAAACCGATAACCCCATCATCTACTCTAACTCGGCTTTCTCCGACCTGACGGGGTATTCCGCTGACGAACTTGTTGGCCGCAACTGTCGACTTCTTCAAGGACCTGAAACCGATCAAGCCTCCGTGAGCCGTATCAGAGAGGCCATCAGCGCAGGCGAAGACCTTTCGATCGACATCCTCAATCACCGTAAAGACGGATCAACCTTCTGGAACGCGCTATTCGTCAGTCCGGTCCGTGATAGGAACGGCGAGATCATCTACTTCTTCGCCTCCCAGTTGGACTTCACCAACATCAAGAGCCGGGAAGCCGAACTTGCCGCGGCACGACACATCGCCGAGGAAGAAGTGCAGATAAGGACGGCCGATCTGCGGCAGGCCCTCGCTACTAAGACGTCTCTCGTTCACGAGGTCGATCACCGAGTTAAGAACAACCTCCTCACCATCGCATCCATTGTCAAGCTTCAGACGCGGATGTCCGAGGACGAGACGGTTCGCAAGACATTGCGCTCAGTCCTGAACCGCGTCGAGGCATTGAGCACGGTGCAGCGCAAGCTTCTCAACGACGACGACGTAGGGCATTTCGACGTCGCGGATTTTGCCCGCGAACTTTTGCATGATCTGGTGAGCGCCCTTAGGCGAAGCGATATCCGCGTCACTACGGATCTGAACCGGGTCATCGTTCCGGCGGCAAAGGCGTCCCCTATAGCGCTTGTCGTCAACGAGCTGATCGGGGACGCCGTCAGGCGCGGACTGGGTGACGGTGGCGGAGAGATACATATTGAAGTCAGGCGGCTGAACGGGCACTTCCTGATACGGGTCACTGATACCGTTTCGCCCGTAGAAGCGGACAGTCAAGATCAGGCATTCAGCGCGATGATGGTTGAAACTTCCGCGCGCCAGCTCGAAGCAAGAATCGAAAGAATCGTCGAGGGAC
This sequence comes from Neorhizobium sp. DAR64860/K0K1, assembly GCF_050500205.1. Classification (NCBI taxonomy): domain Bacteria; kingdom Pseudomonadati; phylum Pseudomonadota; class Alphaproteobacteria; order Hyphomicrobiales; family Rhizobiaceae; genus Neorhizobium; species Neorhizobium sp. DAR64860/K0K1. Next base: position 255,195 of record NZ_CP191460.1, read on the forward strand.
ATCGAACGGACGTCAGCATCACGCTGCTCGTCGACGAATAAAGGGACTGAAGAATGCGGATCGTGATCGTGGAAGACGAGGCGTTGCTGGCGCTGGAAATGGAAAGCGAACTGACGGACGCAGGCCACGAAGTGGTCGGCCTCGCTGGGGACCACAACTCAGCGATGGAACTGGTTCGAGCAGCACGGCCGGACCTCGCGTTCGTGGATATCCAGTTGCTTGACGGCCCAACTGGCATAGAGGTTGGACGCGAACTGGCATTTCTACGAGTGCCGTACGTCTTCGTGTCAGCCAACCTTAAACGCATTCCCGCGGACTACGTCGGCGCTATCGGCGCGATAGAAAAGCCGTACACGGCAAACGGTTTTCAAAGCGCGTTGGCATATCTTGAAGCCTATGTCGGCGGAGAACGCGTCGCATACGTGCCGCCCAGCCTCGTGCTTGCGACCACGGAAGAACGATCAGCCCGGTAGCGGCTAAGGGTCAAGGTTTTGGTAAACCGCGTCTGAGGTCAACGCGATCACTGAAGCTTTCCAAAGCGGGTGTCGTATTTCCCGAGCGGTCTCAATATCGATGTCTTCAGCCAAGTCGAATGCCTCCATCGCGGCACTTCAATGCCCGTCTGCTTGGATTTTTTTCGTTGCCGAGTTTCGTTGCGGAACGAAATCCGCTCGCTTCTGTTCTCCCGCCACAACGAGAGCGGGATGGTGTCGCAAGTTTCACAAGTCGTATCGCAACACCTGACTTTCGATATGGCGGACGTCGAAGACGACGACCAATTCAGCAACATCAACGGCAGACCTGAATCCCAACTGAAAAATATCGTCGTGCGCCAGGAGAGACCAAATTGCATACGACGAAGCTTTCAGAGGCGGAGATCGCCATGGCCGCATGCCTCCTGACCGCCATGGGCAACAGAAAGCGTAAGCTCATAATCGATATCGTCAGCAAAAACGAAACGTCGGTCGGCAAGCTGGCGGTCATGTTGGGCATGGGGCAGCGCTGTCACAGCAGTTGACTATACTGAAGAACGCGGAGCTGGTTCAGACGCGACGCGATGGGCACACCATCTACTACAGAACCGATTCCGAACAGGTCAGGATGATCCTTGCGACGCTGTACGAGCTATTGATATCGCAGTGCCCTCGCCTCGCGACGGAGAGATAGCGAGCGAGATCCTCGTCACGGGATAAGCGGGGAAGGCGGCATGGATTAGGACAGCTGTCGTAAGCAGGATCGAAGAAACCAGCGCCGCGACCGATAGCAGTCCCACCCGTCACCCTAGCCGCATGTGGCGGCGTCCGAAGGCCTGCGGGGACGCGTCATGCGTGCGCTCTTCGATCGAGAATGACGGAAGGCTCCAAAGGAGACCGCGACCTGACCACTTGGCAGATGGACGCCGTGATACGGGGCCTCGCTGCCACGGAGGGCTTAGACAATGGCTGCTAAGCGGATCCCAACTCTGGAAAGTGCGTTAGCGACGGCTTGCCGTGCCATCAGTTCGTTCGTCAGCGAGAGAGACCCGGTCCATCAATCGCACGATATCTTCCTCGATGTCCGACGTCAGGCCGAGGTCAATTTCATGAGCCGCGAGAAGCGTACGCCTCACCAGATCCGCACGTACAGCGGGCACACCACTGTAAAGCGTAGCGCGGTCTTCCAATACAGTGCTCAAATAGTGATTGAGAAGACGAACCAAGTCGTATCCCTCCTTATGCAGGCGGGAGCACGTATGAACTCTCAGTCGCCAGCGCCTATTTCTTCGGTTGCGGACGATGAGGCCAGCATAGGCCATTTTTACCAAAAGTCTACTCAACGGCCGCTGGCGCATGTGTCGACGAGCGCGGCAGGCTCCCTACGGTTGAAAGAAGCGAGCTTGCCGTCCACTTCTCGTCTCTCACAACTTGAAGCACGTACCTCATGCTCGCATTCGGTTGATGAGGCGTTAAGCGATTCGATCGACAGCGGGTCACGCGAAGTTAGTAACAGCGCCGATGATCTGTCGAAGCGCACTGAGCAGCAGGCGGCCTCTTTGGAGGAGACGGCAGCTGCGCTTGACCAGATCACTGTAAATGTCACGAACTCTTCCAAACGGGCGGAGGAAGCTCGTGTGATTGCTATCCAGGCCAACCAGAGCGCTCGTCACTCGGGTGAAGTCGTTTCAAATGCCGTGCAGGCAATGGGTCGTATAGAACAATCTTCTGGTCAGATTTCCAACATCATCGGCGTCATCGACGACATTGCCTACCAGACAAACCTTCTCGCTCTGAACGCTGGCGTCGAGGCGGCACGCGCTGGAGAAGCTGGCAAGGGCTTTGCCGTCGTCGCGCAAGAAGTGCGCGAGCTCGCCCAGCGATCGGCCAAGGCTGCGAAAGAGATTAAAGGTCTGATCAGCAAGTCTTCGGTCGAGGTCGGCACGGGTGTTAAGCTGGTCAAGGACACCGGCGAAGCGTTGGGTAGGATTGAGGCCCATATCGTCACGATCAACCAACACATGGACTCCATCGCCACCTCGTCAAAGGAACAGTCTGTCGGATTGGCGGAGGTCAACACGGCCGTCAATCAGATGGACCAGGTTACCCAGCAGAATGCCGCTATGGTCGAAGAAGCAAATGCCGCGGGTGCGACGCTTGCGACTCCGGCCGCCTGCGCGAACTGATCAGCCAGTTCCAGCTTGGCTCGGGCGGCGCATCCGAAGCCACCAGCTCTACCGCGGCGCTTAGGAACAAGACATCATTGATGCGCAACTCTGGTCGCTCTATACCTGTCGCGTCACCGGCTCGCAGTATGGTCGGCAAATTTGCGCATGCGTTCAGCCACCGAGGCGGAGCGACAGCCACCGCAGCGCCAGATAACTGGGAGGAATTCTGATCCACAGTAGATAGGCATCGGTGCGGCGGCGGAATTGCCTAAACGTTCCGGCGGCCATTATGAAATCCAAGTCAGCTATGGCCTGCGATACGACAGCGTGAGCTTCGACTGGCTCTCAATGCGTGTTCGTTCTGTCCCAGCCAGCACGGCCTGCCCGGCAAAATTAGCGGGCAGGCCGGCAACATCAAATGCTGCCCGCGGAGTTTTTCGACGTTTCGGCTGAGCCAGCCAAACCGGTTTCGCCGACGATTTTCTCGCGAGCGACGTCATGAACGTCGGAGGCAACATTTACGGCTTTCTGATAGACTTCAGATGCCGCATCGCCGACCTTGTCAGCCGTCTTGGAGACCTCGGAGGATACGCTGTCCTTCAACCGGTCCGACGTCTCACCCATCGCTTCGTCTTCCGCACTGGTATGCGGAAGTGCGGCACCGATTGCAGCCCCCAGCGCGAAGGCAATCGCCCCGCCGACGAGTGGCTGGTCCTTGAAGTGCTTCAGAACAGCGTCGTTGAGCTGCGAGCCCATTTCGCTGGCGCTATTGCCTGCACTCGACAGCCCTTGTCCAGCCTTGCTGGCAGAACCGGTGATGCTCTGCCAAGTGCTCGATACCCAACCCGAGGCCTCGTCAAAAAGGTTGCCGGCCTCGTCGCGAATGTCGTGGATCTGACGACCCGAGGCATCCGCGAAACCGCGGAAGGTTTTGCCCGTGGCGTCGACGAAGTGGCCGGCGCGGCGTCCGGTCTGATCCGTCAGCGCCTTGTAGCGGCTTCCGCCGGCGTCGCTGAAATGGCTGTAGTTGACGTCTCCGTCGGCTTCCGGCGGACCGATGCGACGCAGCTCACCCTTGGTCGGAGCAAGCGGGTAGCTTTCTCCCGAACTCTTTGCATAGGAGGCACCGTTGGTCTTGGGTCCAGCCATCAGCCACGCGAGGCTGACACCGATCAGGGCGAGCGGAATGGGGTTGTTCTTAACTGCTGCGCCGAAGTTGGACGCGTACTCGCCTCCGCCGCTCGACTTCACATAGGCGAGCGCCTCGTCGACCATCTGGCCTGGAGACATACGCTGCTGGATAGCGTCGAGCCGCTCTTCGATGCGCTGGCGGTCTTTGGCGATTTCCTGCTCGATTTCGGCAGATCGCGAATTGTCTGAAATATGGGCCATCAGGTTCTATCCTTTACGATCTGGGCATCGCGCTGCAGCGAGGCAGAGGTGCGCTCAAGCGTGAGATTTTCCCCTTTCAGGGCTTTCAGTCCGCGCGAAGCAAGGCCCCAGGCGATGAGGGCGACAACGACGCCGACGACGACGGATGACAGAGCGTCAGCGTTCGGTTCGGTCATTCCTTGCGAGACCAGCAGCGCGGTGATCCCCTTCACCAGTGCGGCCAAGAGAACGCCCACAGCGCAGATTGCCAGAACAATGCCTGCGGTGAAGGCTTCGATGCCCGTCAGCGCATGGGACATCTTTTCCGAGGCTTCGGTCTTCGCAAGTTCAATTTCCTTGCGGAAAAGGCCGGAGATGTCGCCAACCAAGCCTGTCACCAGTTCAGGGAGGGATCGGTTTTCGGTTGAATTAGTCACGGGCACGGCCCTCCGTGTTAGCAAGGCTAGTTGGGGCGACATAGGTCGATGGCGTGTTGTGCGCTGGCGCCTGGCCTGCGGACGCATAATTTTGCACTGGGCCGGACTTGACTGTGCCGGACTTGGGCGCGTTGGCCGTGAGGAAACGGCTGGCTGCGAGACCAGCGATTGCCGCAATGCTAAGGAATGCAAGCGGCTGCTTGCGACCATAGTCCTCAGCCATGTTGGCGATTTCACCGATGCTGCGATCCTGGATCCGGTCAGAAGCGCTGCGCAAATTATCGCCAAGAGTGCGGGTTAGCTTGCCGATGTCGCGGTTATCACCGCTTTCGAGTTCGCCAGCCACTTTCTCCATGGCTTCTGCGATGCCGCCAAGTTTTGCGGCAAGAATGTTCTTCTGGTCGCTCGCTGCTTCTTTTGCCTTGGCCGAAACGGTCGAAGCCTCCTTGCGGGCGAAGTCCGAAACGGACTGCATGTCGTCGCTGATCTTCTGCTTCAGATCCTCAGCCGATGATGCGGATGCTTCTTCTCCGTGAACGATCATGTCGATCTCCCGATGTTCGCTGGTTGCAGAGGCCCCTCAACAAGAGAAAAAACCGATTGTTCCTCAATATCTGCATCGAGTTGTATGGTGGTGCCTTTGCGGCATTCGACCTGCATGACAATCTAGGTCCAGATGCGGCAGAACTAGCTTTCGGCCAAAACTCCGGCCTAAAAAGACAATCGCTTGCTCGATAGACGTCGTCTCGTTAATCTGCAGAGGTCAGAGCACCTTCTAGAAGATGGAGCTCGCGAGGGTAGCGGATCGCCCGACCCTCTATCCTGGAGACCAAATACTTAAAAGTCCTGGACAGCGACCCGTCGTCCACAGGTTTCGTCAGGACGCCGATCGCAACTTCTGTATCCGATGGCACAGAGGTTGGATTGTCTGTTACAATAACCAATGAAATCCCGGTTCTTGCAAAATCCTTTGCTACGTCCAAGCCGCTCGCACTATCCAAGAAATTGAGGTCTATAAGCGAGATATCTGCCTTGCCCACATAGTCCAAAGCGTGACTTCGGCTCGCTGCGGCACTACAACTTCATAGCCAAGATCGGCAATGGCCTGTTCGGCAGCAGCTGCTATGAGGGATTGATCCTCAATGATGAGGACCTTGTATGGCATGCGCGACTGCTTTTTCAACACTACGGAATGCGGAGCCAGCTCCTCAGTTCCAGTTCCCGCCCCTTGCCTCGACGATTTCATTCGAACGGTTTTAGACGTACCCGAAGCTGGTTTAAGGACGGGACCCCTAGCCGGTCCTTATTTTCCCGCTTTACTACGCTCCCCAGCTGCCCCAACCATATCGGCGTCCCGCCGATCAGGATGTCGGCAGCGAGGAACTTCGCGCGGATGGCCGGCCAATCGTCTCCGTTGCCTCGTCGCTGATCATATGAAGAAGTTTTCCGGTGGAAGACTGTTGGGACGATGATGACGACTTCAGGGTGCCGTTCAGGGCTACTACCTTCAGTGACATGTCGCCTCCGTACTGAGTGAGTGAACAACTTGGAGCCTGCGGCACTAAGGCCCGAGCAGAGAAAAATCGAACCATGAGGTGCGATAAGTCCGAACGCGCCAATCAACGTGTGAGTATTGGTGCGGACCTGGCAGGGGCGCTGCCATGTCCGCTATCCCGTTAGTGCTTGCCGATCTGTTCTTTCTGCGCACCGCTGTCTGGGCGCGCTGGTCCAAGAACGGGCTCTTCGCCCATCGGGACGTTCTGGAAGACGGAGAACTGTCCCTTGCCGTCCATCGACGGACCTTCATTCCAACGTGCCGGCGGAGGAACGGACCCATCCGTCGCGGTCGCGAAGAAATCGTAGTTGTGCGTCTGGTCTTCCTTTTCCTGCGGGAAGCTGTTTGGAATAGGAAGCGCACCTTCGTTGCCACCAAGCTCCTCAATGACTGCGAGCCACTGCTGCTGATGCATCGTGTCGCGTGCAATCATGAAGTGCAGCATGTCCTTCATGCCATCGTCATGGGCAGCGTTGTAAAGCCGCGTTGCAAGCACGCGGCCCGTGCTTTCGGCAGCCACGTTGCAATACATGTCGGCCGCGAGGTTTCCGCTCGCGTAGATGTGGGACATGTCGAAAGGAACCCCCTCGGAATTGCCTGGGAAGGCCGCCATGCCTGTCGACAGGATATGGCGATGGAGCATTCCCTCAACCACGTGGCGTGGGTTCTCGCCGCCCATCACGGCACCAACAATACCGTCGGCCGCACCAGCTTCCGCAAGGCTTGCCGGGGCCTTGTCGAGGTTGAGCGCAACAGCTGTCGCAAGCATCTCGATGTGGCCGATTTCTTCGGTTGCCGTATGAAGCAGCATGTCACGGTATTTTGTGGTTGGACCGCGAGCGCCCCAGGCCTGGAAGAAGTATTGCATGCAAACTCGGATTTCGCCTTCGACGCCGCCGATGGCCTGCTGGAGCATGCGGGCAAAGATTGGGTCTGGCGAGTTGACCTTAACTGGATATTGTAGACGGGACTGAAATCCGATCGGATAACGGGTTTGGAACCACAACTCGTCGGAGATGTTCCTGCACTGTCCGTGAAGTCTTATGCCTTGTACGGTTTCGGACAGACGACAGACCCTCTTATACGGTGATGTCTAGCGCGCCACCACCTTGCAGCCGCTACAGCGATTTTACCTTGGGCCTCTGTCGTGATTTGAGCGCTAAACGCAATTACTTCACTACCACTAGGGCTTGCTTCGTAACGAGCATTTGTAGCGTTTTATCAACAAAAGCACTGATCAAACTGGGCTGCTAATACGGCGTAAGGTCACGAAGCGCGGTTTCTGTCTGAAAACGTACAAACCAAAACAGCTTCTGGAAATTACGTGAAGCCTGCATCATAAGCCGTTGATCAAGTTTTGGAACAACGAGCCCCGGCTCTTCCTTTGGAGGAGATATGAACCTGCCTTCTCAGGAGAAAATGCGCAATCTTCTACTTCGCGCTGCTAGTCCCGAGGCGTTTGCAACGATTGCACCTTATATGCAAGCAATCGAACTTCCGCTCAGACTGACACTTGTTGAACAGGACGAGCCCAACCAGACGATCTGTTTTCTCGAGCGAGGGCTAGCTTCAGTTGTTGCCATCACGGCAGAGGATGAAATGGTAGAAGTCGGGCATATAGGTTTTGAGGGCGCGACTGGATTGCATACTGCACTTCATGCGACACAATCACCGTCCAAAACCTTTATGCAGGGCGAAGGACTAGGATATCTTGTTCCCGTTTCAGTCGTCACGTCCGCTCTCGAAAGCATTCCAGAGTTCAGGGCTTTAATTCTGAGATACATTCACTCATGCAATATACAGTTGACTTACACGGCCCTCGCTAATGCTCGGTACAGCATCTACGAGCGATTGGCACGGTGGCTGCTGATGTGCCAGGACCGCCTCGGCGATGACCTCGGTCTAACGCATCAGTTCCTGTCAATCATGCTCGGTGTACGGCGATCCGGCATTACGGACCAGTTACATCTCTTGGAAGGGATTGGAGCGATCAGATCGACGCGGGGAAATATCCGCATCCTCAATCGTAGCAAATTGGAAGACATTGCTGGCGGTTGCTACGGCGTTGCCGAAAGAGAATATGAGCGCCTAATAGGCCAGCGACTGGGTTTTTAATAATTGTTTCAGGCCTTTCTTGGATCGAACTAACCGTGACAGGTAAGCGAGGGAATGAATGTGTTGCCCGCCTCGAGTTATGAAAACCGCTGTCAGATACTACGATTGAAGGAGTTTAAAGCCGCTTGGAAAGTGCGTCCGCAAACGGGACGACCGCCAGCAGTTCTCCTGCTTCGTCCCGGATTTCGACACGGCGCCCCGTCACATCATATCCTGCTCTGACTGCGTCGCTCATAATGGCGCGCGCATCTTTCATCGCCTCCAATCGTGCTTCATCGATAGAAGCGAGTTCAGAGCCTTCAATGTCCGTTACGGTTTGCTGACCAACGAGGTCGAAGAAATAGCGGGGCATCAGCACCTCCAGCATGTCCAATCATCCTGCACCACCAAAGTTCCAGCCGCAATCATAGCCGCCGTAACCCTTCAACGAGCTCCGGAACGCGATGCTTCTAACCACCCAATTAGCAGGACTCTCTGCGTTACTTTTAGGAGAGCAGACCAGCGTTGCACGTGCCAGCGCGTCAAGGTTAAAGGGTTGCTCTTGTAGCGACTGGCGCGTAGAAATTATCTGACTTAAGAGACGCGAATCCGCATCCGCGCAATACGCACTTTCCAGCTTTTTAGACAACAAGTTCCGCACACCCGCAGCATCGTCATTACATTGGGACGAATTCGATATCATCCGTGTCGAGGAGTTTCGAAAAGAATATTGCATCAACTGCCGTAGCGAAACAGAAGCGTGGAGTGCGTCCGGCGCTGACACAGAGGCTGACGAGTTCGCAGCCCCTGTTGCGGGTACTTGTCAAAATCGTACAGTTCGTTCATTGCACTGGAGTAGTCTGCCGATCTAAGCCATAGTCTATTGGTATCCTCCGATCCACACGATGCTTTGAGTGCGGGCTCCTCCCCGTTGGAGACCGACATGACGATGATAGTAAGAACCGACATTCACAACAGGCTCCTTCGAGCACTCGATCCAGAAGCTTTTGATATGCTCCAGTCCGGTATGGAGCGAATTGAGCTGCCTCAGAGGACCGTCCTGGTAGAAAGTGATCAACCGACCGACCACGTATTTTTTCTAGAAAGCGGACTTGCATCGGTCGTCGCGAGAACCATCGATGACGAAGCTATTGAGGTTGGGCATGTTGGCTGGGAAGGTTTATCCGGGACGCATCGACTGCTGAGGCTTGAAACCACGCCTAACCGAACCTTCATCCAGATCGAGGGATATGCGATCAAAGTCCCTGTGCAAGCTTTGCACCGCTTGATCGACGAAGACGCCAGATCTCGTGACTTGTTTTTGCATTATATCCACATTTGTGAGTTACAACTCGCCCATTCCGCATTGGCTAATGGTAGGTACAATATGGTGGAGCGCTTATCGCGCTGGCTGCTTATGTGCCATGATCGAATTCGTGATGACGATATGGCGCTCACTCATGAATTTCTGTCACTCATGTTAGGCGTGCGGCGCTCTGGCGTAACAGATAATCTGCATATTCTCGAAGGGATGCGTGCCATTAAGGCCACCCGAGGGCGTATCCTGATCCGCGACCGGGCCAAGCTTGAAGAGATCGCGGGTGGCTGTTATGGGTCCCCTGAGAAAGAATATGACCGCCTGATCGGAAGCCGATGAAGATCGGATCGAAGCAGATACGCCTCGGTCTGCTCCTAAATCGACTGCAAATATGGGCGTTGAACCGCGCCGGGTTTGCCGGAGGCCATTTCGTTTAAGTTATGCGGCCATGGCTGGTGCGTCCAGGCTGGCGTAATAGTGCTCCTCGGCTTCGGCTGGCGGTATGTTGCCTATGGGCTCCAGAAGACGGCGGTTGTTGAACCAATCGACCCATTCGAGTGTGGCGAACTCCACAGCTTCGAAGTTGCGCCATGGTCCTCGCCGATGGATGACCTCTGCCTTGTAAAGACCGTTGATCGTTTCAGCGAGAGCATTGTCATAGCTGTCGCCAACGCTTCCGACGGAGGGCTCGATGCCCGCTTCCGCCAGTCGCTCGGAATAGCGAATGGACACGTATTGCACGCCCCTATCGGAATGGTGGATTAGCCCACCGTGATGGACGGGCCGCCGATCATGAAGCGCCTGGTCCAAGGCATCGAGGACGAAGCCCGCATGTGCGGTCCGGCTTGCCCGCCAACCGACAATGCGGCGTGCAAAGGCATCGATGACGAAGGCCACGTAGACGAAGCCCTGCCAAGTCGCCACGTAGGTGAAATCGGATAACCACAGCATGTTCGGCGCGGGAGCAAAGAACTGCCGGTTTACGCGGTCGAGTGGGCATGGGGCGGCCTTGTCGCTGATCGTCGTTCGGATCGGCTTGCCACGGATGATGCCCTGCAGCCCCATTGCCCTCATAAGCCGAGCAACAGTGCAGCGGGCGATGTCGAAGCCCTCCCGCTGCAACTGCCGCCAGACCTTGCGCACGCCATAGACCTGGAAGTTCTCATTGAACACCCGGCGTATCTCGATCTTTAGGCCGATATCGCTGCGGGCTCGGACCGACAGGCGATCCACGTCCAGACGCTTGGCGACGTTCTCGAAGTAGGTTGACTGGGCAATCGGCAAAAGCCTGCAGATCGGCTCGACCCCGAACACCCCACGGTGTTCGTCAATGAACGAGATCATCGTTTGAAGGGGCGGTCGAGCTCCGCCATCGCAAAATAAGCAGATGCCTTGCGCAAAATCTCATTGGCTTGACGAAGCTCGCGGTTCTCCCGCTCCAAAGCCTTCATCTTCTCGGCGACATCGCTCGGCAGGCCTGCTCGCTTACCACTGTCGACCTCGGTCTTCTTGACCCATTCGTGCAGCGTGGCTGGCGAGCAACCGATCTTGGCCGCAATAGATGAAACAGCAGCCCACCGCGAAGGGTGCTCGGCTTCGTGATCCAACACCATACGAATGGCGCGTTGACGGACTTCAGGTGAAAACTTGTTCGTTGTCTTGCTCATAGTGGCTCCACTTTCTCAGAAGTTGGAGCCTCCGGCAAACCCGGCGCGGTTCACTTCGCGCAGCCGACGCAAGGCAGCAGGGCCGTCCAGATATGGTCCCACTTTCATCGAAGAGGATCCGAGGCGCTCATTCTCGGCTTCATCAGGCGGTGGTCTGAACAGTCGAGCTCAGCACCTTCAATGCATTGTCGAAGGTCCGCGGCGTGCCACGAGCTCCCGCCACCTAACCTGCCATCCTTACGCGCTCCTCGCAGTTCCACTTTTTTGCCAAGCCGCACGTTGTTTCAAATCAATGCCGTTACTGGTCAATTGCTGATTGGCCACTAGATCAGAAGACATAGACGACATTCGTGCAGGCGTATCTGGCGGGGAAAAAAAATTATGCTGCGTTCAAGCCTTTTATCGGCTACATCGATCCTTGTTGCACTAAGCGGCTCATGCGCTATTGCGCAAACTGCCGGCGAGCCGATCGTCAACAGGGATACTCCGACACCCGAATGTAGCGCTCGGGTGAACGTCGACCGCAACGGCGAGCTTCCAGGCTATGTCGCTGACTGGGACGGAAAAAAAGTATGCCTCCCCTTCACGCCCACAAACCAGCTTCTAGCGCTCGGCGTCTCGCCTGACGATTTCTATATCAAAGATTTCTCTGACGCTCGCGTTCGCGAAAAGTGGGTGGCCTGCAAAACCGATCCGGCTTGTGCCGAAAAAACGCTTGCCGCAGCGAAAGGTTTTGCCAAGTTCGAGCCACGCGATACGGGAAAGGTCGATAAGAAAGGCGCGATTGATTTCGACGGCATGGTCGATCTTGCGAGTGTTCGTCGACCGTCCTATTTCGGACAAGCGCCTTACAGCGAAGCCATCGCCAATGCGGACAAGCGAACCAGCATTGTCGAATTCACTGTGCTGCGCGATAGCTATGAACAACGACATCTAAAGCTCACTGGCGACATCAAGCTGCGTGGCTGGTATATCCGGGCTGACGGCGTGACCGCCGATGATGGCCAGAAGATCCGCGGCCTTGTTATCATGAACAATGGCGGCGGCAGCGAATTTACCGCGATCGACAATACGAAGACCGCGCCATTTACCGTCGACGTGACAACCGGAGACTACAGCCCTGCCAAGAGCGACGAGCTAACCGAGGAGCCCGGCATTCGTCATTGGCGCGGCTTCCTATCAGATTTGAACATGGCGGGTTTTGACATTCTCATCACTGATCGCCGCGGAAATGGGATATCTGGTGGTCGAAACGGTTTCAACACCGCCGAGCAGGCCAATGACATGTTCCGAGAACTGGAGCAGCTTGAGACCGGCGCTGGTTTGCGGGTGCTTGGGCCAGATGGCAAGCTCTCACAAGGCGGCGAAGCGGCGAAGATTTTGCGCGATGGAGCATCTTTTCGCGACATGCCCGTTGTTGTTGGCGGCTACTCGCGCGGCTCCTACGCCACTCAGTGGTTCATGCACAAGAATTTTGTCGAAAATTGCAACTATGACGTCGCGGAACCCAACTGCGCCAAGCCTATCGGCCTTTCCAACGTCAAGGGTGCAATCCTCTACGGCCCCAATTCGGCAGGTCCAGGCTTTCGCTTAGCCGGGCATGATGCCGTCGAAGGCGCGCTCCGCGTTGACTTCAACACCACCTACTATGTCGACTCGGTGGTGCCAGCGAACGTGGACAAATGGCCGGGGCTGCAGATTATCAAAGGCACTTGGGACTACGTCGAGGGCCTGGAAGGATCGCTCGACACCTATAAGCGTGCCAAGGGACTAAAAGATATCAGCGTTTTTCTTGGGCCCCATATCCTGCAAACGCAGAATCCGGAAAACATGAAGTTCGCAGGACAAAGGATGGTAGCCTTCGCAACTGCCGCAGTGCTCGGGAAGAAGGAAGTCGAAGGAGCAAAAAACCCGAAGGACCTCAAGGACCTGGTGACCTCTGTCCCCCATGTTTGGGAGCTCTCAACAGCGCTCCCTGCCGAGAAGTGAGGAAATCGGAAGACGGTGACAGCACTCACTAAATGCGGAGTATAACTGCCTTTTTCGACTCAATGTTAAAACCTTTTGGCGACCTGTCGCCTACTTGGCGCGGCCTTTTACCGCTCCGCCATAGCGATATCGGACTTTTCTCATGGTTTAAAGTTTCTACTATTCACCACTGTTTTTTCGGTCCGGACAAGGAAAAAGATTTCTTTGGCTCACCTTGATGGGACCAGAACCTACGACCCGGTCATTAGAGGTCAAATCACTAGGATTCCTTAGACGTTTCATCAGCTTATTGGTGGAGGAACGCTGTGTCAGCCTGTCGAGGGAATACAAGTTCGCGGGACGATGAACCTACGCCCTCCGCAATGACGACCGGATTGTACTGTTCGATCTTTCCGCTTGCGAAGGTAACAGAGACGCATCTGCGACCTCCTCGCTCTCGATCGGGTCGAAGGGCGCTTGGTTGGCTTACAGGAACCACGCTTCGGCAGCTGCCAGCAGTTTCTTCTCGTCTCGCATTCCTTCTTGGAACAAGCGGAAAAGCAGCATTGCGAGCTCGTCGGGATGCGTGTCGTGTATCGGCACTGCCTGCGCAAATACTCTTTCGAGCAGAGCCAGGTCTTCAGGCCGGAGAAGAACATCAGAGGGAATTCTACCGCGCATAACGTAAGCTATTGTGAGGTTGGTCGGTTGGCAAGTGTTCGTGGAAGTATGATGAGCGCTACCACTTCGTCGTTGGCTCGTTCTCGCCAGACTGACTAGGCTGCCACTGTTCACAGAAACACGACACAGACTTTACTGCGGTGCGCAACAGAGTTGGGTCTTGCCACACGGGCGCCGAGCGGCAGCGAACGCGCCGCCCAGCGAGATCATGCTTCGCTCGGCCCCCTTGGTGCAGGCGGTTGAGAATGACGAAAGACATACTGGTTTTATACCGGGCAGCTTCAATGGCGCTCTCGGCTGGATGCAAACCGATGATGTCTTCTGTACTGAAAACGATATCACTTGGCACTAGGTGCAGGTCTCGCGGCGGCTGAAGATGCGATCGTCACATTCGATCCGCTGACAAGTCTTATGACATCGGAAATAAACCCTATCCATGAATGCCGGCATTGAACTCCACGCTTAACGTTACGCCAACCATGTCGGCGGCATAGGAGGCTACGTAAAGAATCATTCAAACACCTCCCGGTAGGCTTTGACTCGAGGCAGGCAGAGCAATGCAGATCGATTTACAAACTCTCTGGTACTTAACAATCGGAACGCTGCTGGTGTCAGCTTCGCTTCTCCTTTGGGAAAGGCAGGCTTATCCAGGTCGCGCACGCGTGCTCGATGTTATGGCCGCGGCTCTCTTCGCGTTCGTTCTCGGCTGCGCACTTGCAATGAACCGCAGCCACATTCCGGTCGCGCTCGGCATGGGGGCGACGAACATCCTGATGATGTTGGGCTACCTTTTGGTCCTAAACGCCATCGCCGCCCTCGACGGTCACCGATATGTCTGGTCGTCTGCTGGAGCGCTAAGCTTCCTGGCCCTCGCCTGGGCGATCGCTGGCACGCACTTCCCGGCCGCCTTCTGGAACCATGTTTCGTCTCTCCCCATCGCGCTGACCTGCGGCCTGACAGCGTGGATAGTTCTGCGCAGCCGCACGGTTCAGGGACTGCGCTCACGTCCGATCGCAGTAGCGATCTCGGCCGTCCATGCCGTGTTCTACCTCGGCCGCGCGTTCATCGCCCCTATCCTCCTCCAGCAGTACGGGCCAGATGTTCTCTCCACCATCGGAAAGGCGACGATGTACGAGGCCGTCTTGTATTCTGTAGCGATGCCGATGTCCTTTCTGATGATCGTTCGAGAGGAGGAGAAGCAGCACCTGCTCCGCCTGTCGCAAACCGATCAGTTGACCGGGCTTGCGAACCGCCACGCCTTTTTTGAGCAGGCAGCTCGGATCATCAGGGAGCGGCAAGGCCACCCCGTCTCCCTGCTTGCCTTCGACCTCGACCACTTCAAGGCGATCAACGACCGTCACGGCCATCCAGTCGGAGATCAGATTCTCAAGTTGTTCGCAGAGACCGCCCGCGAAGAAGCGGGACCCGACGCGCTTCTTGTCCGGCTGGGTGGTGAGGAATTCGCCGCACTCCTGCCACGGTGCAACCATCATCAAGCTCTCAGTCGTGGCTCGGTGATCGCACGCCGGTTCGCCATCACAGCCGCGCGAGCAGAGGGCCTGAAGACCCAGGCGACCGTCAGTATTGGTCTTGCGGCACCGGACTGCCATGACCTCGCGGAAATGCTCGCGAGCGCCGATGGTGCTCTGTACCGAGCAAAAGCCCTTGGACGAAACCGGGTTGAGACAGCCTGCCCAAACGAATTTCCGCTGAGGCCCGAGCCGCTCCCTCGCACTTTGAGTCGCGGGTCGCGGTGAAGGCGCGTTCTAGTTCGGTGTCGCGCTTTCGAACGAGAGCACCATCGCATCAGCACTGTCAGGCGATTTGCACGAGCAGTTGATCGTGGCGAAGGATGGCGGAATTGCCCGCGGCTCGCGACAACGGTAGAGCGCCGACCATCTGCGCGACTGTCATGGCTAAAAATCTCCGATGCGCCGCCCTGGCAACCCCGGCCAACGCGCATTTTAGGTTCCGCTTGAAAATGTAAAAGATAGCAACAGCGAACTACATCAAGCACGCTTGGGAGTTCTTGATTGCTCTTTCCTTTTGAGGACGAGCAGTGCGAGCAATAGGTTGGCCGTCTCCACCGCCTGCTGGAAGATCGACACGAACGGGCTGTCGGCAGGGATCTCAGTACAATCCGCATCGAGGATCCATTCGACACGGGCGGGATGCTGGCGCAGATAAGGATCGGCCTGGCAGACGTTGCGGACGTGTTCTTCGATCTCGCGCTTCACAAGGCCACCGAGGGCGAACTCGTCCTTCTCACTCGGCAGATACTGCGCGTCGATGATGATCTCGGCGCGGCCGGCCATCGAGGACGGATGCTCGCTTGCAGTCATCTGGGTGACAATGATCTGGTTGAACAGATCCATCAGTGGATGGTTCTTCTTCGGGTCGAACATCCAGCGACGGATGAGGGTGTCGATGCCGTCGAGCATCTGGCGGCAAAGCTGCACGGCGTCGACCGGCCCGCTCGTGTACCAAGCATTTGGCGTCAGCTCGGCATGGGGTGGAGAGGTAGGAGACCAATAGCTTAAGGCTGACACTAGTGAGTATCGTCCCGGACCTTTGCCGGTAGGATGCGAACAGATGCGAATGAATGCTGTAGGAGAGCCGATGTTGCGGCGGCGCGACCGGCTCTCCGGAACTACCCCCGTCCCTCGGAAGGCAGTTGATGCTTAGTAAGCATTCGGTTGCAACGTGAGCAACTGTTGATAATTAATGATAAAACGTGAGGCCCGGAGCCTGTGGAAGGGAAGCGACTACCGACGCCGAGCCTCTACCGTGGATGCATTGAGGGGAACGCCACGGTGAGAGAACCGTACCGGGCGCCGGCTTACTATGCCATAGGCTAGATCTAGCCCCGGCACAGAGGTCTAGCGCGCACCCGAGAGTGCAGTCCGCTACGCTAGACCTCCGGCCGCCAGCCCGAATGAAATCCGATGGCGAGCGTAGGATAGCCGAAGCGCCGGCAAAGCCAATCGGCTTTTTCCTCACCAGTAACTCATGAAGACCGCAGCGACATAAAGCACTGCAGCGAAGGCTGCGGCGATCGCGAAAAGCGTGGACAGGTTCCGCATCTGATTCTCCTGTCCATCGATCAAAACACTGTACGGCCCCTCGTTCCAAGAACGAGCGCTGCTAGCCTTAACGCTTGGTAAAAATCCACAGCCGCTGATTCAAAACGCGGCATTCCATAGAAACTCGACATGAACCCGTCTCTGCACGGTTTAAATGCCGCCAGATCTTACGAACGCCATAGTGTTGATTTCCACTGAGAGCTGACTTGGCGCAGCCTTATAGGGGGTGCGGACGAAAACTTGGACCACCAAGGAGGTAGTTCATGTATTCCTACGCAGACAGACTTCGAGCGGTTGAGCTGTATCTCCGGCTCGGCAAGCGACTTAACGCGACCATTCGGCAGTTGGGTTATCCTACAAAGAATGCCCTGAAGGGTTGGTACCGGGAGTATGTCGAGAACCGCGACTTGCGTGTTGGGGCGGTAGCTCGAGCACCGAAATTCTCCGAGGCCCAAAAGCAGGCCGCACTTGAGCACTTTCGCACCCATGATCGTTGCATCTCTGCGACGATGAGGGCGCTCGGCTATCCTGGACGAGGAACACTGACCGTATGGGTTCGTGAGGCGTTTCCGGAGACGCGAACATCGATGGTCGGTCGGTCATGGCATCCGGGCTATAGCGAGGATGTGCGGCAGGCTGGTGTCATCGGGCTATGCGGTGGAGATGAAACCGCACAACAGGTAGCTGACCGACTGGGCGTCTCAAGGCCGACATTGTACAGCTGGAAAGATCAGCTACTCGGTCACGAGGCTCACACATCCATGAAACGCCGCAAAGCCAGCCCCAAGGTACCTGAACGTGAAGAGCTCGAGCGACAGCTTGAAACCCTCCAGCGTGATGTCCGCCAGTTGCAGCTCGAGCATGATCTCCTGAAGAAGGCCAACGAACTCATAAAAAAAGACCTGGGCGTCGATCTGCAGATCCTGAGTAATCGGGAGAAGACACAGCTGATTGACGCCCTTAAAGAAAATTATCGCTTGCCAGAACTGCTGGCCGAGCTTCGAATTGCCCGAAGCTCCTACTTCTACCATCGTGCCCGCATATGTTTGGTAGACAAGTACGCCGCCGTGCGCCTCAGCTTAGCGGAAATCTTTGAAGCGAACCGCCGTTGCTACGGCTATCGGAGAATGCAGGCGTCGCTGGCCAGACAGAGCGTGATGATCTCGGAAAAGGTCGTCCAGCGCTTGATGAAGCAGGAGCAACTGGTTGTTGCCAAGCCGCGTCGACGGCGGTTTGGATCTTATCTGGGAGAAATAAGTCCCGCGCCCGAGAACCTGATCAATCGTGACTTCCATGCAAAAGCGCCGAACGTGAAATGGCTTACAGACATCACCGAGTTCCAGATCCCAGCTGGCAAGGTGTACCTTTCGCCGATCATCGACTGCTTCGACGGCATGGTCATCAGCTGGTCCATCGGAACCCAACCAGATGCGGGTCTCGTCAATACCATGCTTGATGCAGCCATCGGGACCGTGGACGACGGCGAACAACGGCCAATCATCCATTCCGATCGCGGAGCCCACTATCGCTGGCCTGGCTGGCTCAACAGGATCAGCAATGCGCAGCTGGTCCGTTCGATGTCCCGCAAAGGCTGCTCGCAAGACAACGCAGCTGCGAAGGCTTCTTCGGCAGACTGAAAACAGAGCTCTTCTATCCACGTGACTGGAAGGCCATCACAATCGAACAGTTCGTCGCCGAAGTGGACGCCTACATCCGCTGGTACAATGAGAAGCGTATCAAGTTATCGCTGGGATCGCTCAGCCCGGTCGAGTATCGTCAGAGCCTCGGCCTGAACTTATGAAGCAGTCCAACTTTTTATCCGCACCCCCGCAGGGTCAGCTCTCAGTGGAAATCAACAGTACTGTTCTTGCGACGCTGGCGCTGACCGAGTTTGAAAGTTTGACAGCGAGGCGGCCGCTAAGAAGAATGTCCGTACCGCACTCGAGAAGGTGGCGGCTACGCTTGGTAACACCCCCGCGGTTTGTCGGCGTTGCTACGTGCATCCCCAAGTCATCGAGAGCTACATGTCAGAGACGCTGACACCGCAGATTGAACACGAGAGAGAGCGTGACTGCGCGATCATGTAGCGGGATTACGACCCGAGGAGGCGCTGGTGCTGGCCTTCCTAAAGCAGCATCTGTCCAACAAGCTGATCTGACAGGAAACGATCGTGCGCCAATAACCACGCGGTCGGGGGCACCTTTTCGCTTCCCCAGCGCCGAGCTCATGCAGGTGGCAGGCCACGGACGATTCCGCAACTTACGAATCAGCGCTGGCGGAAGCCCCTAAGTACTCCGCTCAATCGAATCCAGTTGTTCCTTCGTCAGCTTGATGTCATTTGGTCAACCGAACGAATTCACCATCCGGCGCGCAAACGGATGCGGCAGTATAGAAAAAGTCTTGACGCTCAAACCCGCCACCGTCCTCCCACGCGTGGTTGACCTTCTGATCGCACTCCAAGATCTTATCCAGCGGGCTAGCCGCGTTCTTGGGCATCTGCACTTTGTCCACGAACAGGTAGTGGCT
Organism: Neorhizobium sp. DAR64860/K0K1; assembly: GCF_050500205.1. Lineage (NCBI taxonomy): Bacteria > Pseudomonadati > Pseudomonadota > Alphaproteobacteria > Hyphomicrobiales > Rhizobiaceae > Neorhizobium > Neorhizobium sp. DAR64860/K0K1. The sequence goes on from NZ_CP191460.1 coordinate 274,536, forward strand.
AGTATTGGGATCGTCAGTGCGCAATACGGTGTCGTACTTCAGTGAGGCGGTGTACCCAGCTTGACCCTTGCCTAACTTTTCGCAGAAAACGTCCTTGTTCGGGTGCACTTTCGCCTTGTACTCAAGCGGACATCCGTCTTGCTTAACTTCCATCTGCAGCACGAGCTTGGAGTACTTTCCTAGCTCGAACTCCTCTCCGGGAGATATCGTCATATCCCCTTGACCGGAATTTTGCTGTGTCTTTGGTTGATAGATAACAGTTCCGATGGCTTGCTCTGCGGAGCTGCCAGCCCGTGTAACAAGGATCGATACTTTCTTGTACCAAAAGCCTTGGGCTTGCGTGGGTGTGAAAGTGACTGACTTTGGTTTCATCGGCGCTATGGCCGAGGCAGCGACACCAATAGGAATGGTCTTCAGGCCGATCATCCCCAAGAAAGCATTTTGCGAACTACCGCTAACGGTCACCAGCACTGTCTGCCCGGTCATGGAAACGTTATATGTCATACCGGCCGGCAAGCTCTTTGCGTAACCCGCTAGAAAACGTTCAGCTGCAACCTTGGCGGCACCTGCATTCGTTCCGTTAAAGACGCGTGCGCCAGCGAGCGCCGCGCTATCGGCAACACCCTGTGCGCTAACTTTCTCGCGGGTTGCCAAGGTGTAGTCGATCGCTCCACCGGCAGCTATGATCAGCGGCGTCGCCACAAGAGCCGTAATCATACCAAAGTTGCCACCGCGATCCTGTAAGATATTTCGTATAGTCAAAGTCGTCCCCCCAGCGTGTTCGTTGTTTTTAGAAGTGGGAGGTAAAAACGAACGTAAGGAACACGGTATATTAGACGTCAACACTTGGCGTTGTTTATTGCGTAATTGCTTTATTAGCGTTTACTAACTAATAAACCGCCCTCGTAGTCTCGGCCGATCCGTAACTTAGCGAAGATCGCCCTCCCCGACGTCTCACCTGATCCATAACTGCTAAAAAGACGTCTAGTAGCTTTGCGCACCGGCAGTCGTTCTAGCCGGCAAAATGGCCGCAAGTCAGCCTGCTTGTATAATTCCGAGCTGCTTCTCAGTGACCGCCATGACCGGAACACGGTGTGTAATCGTTTATCAGCCACGGAAGCATGTGCGGTTAGCCCGAAGTAGGCCTGCGATCAGGTGATCGATCAGCGCCTTAACTTTTCGCGATGGTTTTGGGCCGGAGGTGTAAACCGCGTACACGCCTGCAGGCTCCAGCGCATATCCTTCCAGCACCCGGACAAGTCTGTTGTCTGCTCGTTCGTCTGCCGACATAACGCCCGAAACAACGGCCAAACCCAATCCCTGAACACATGCTGCCAGAATTCCGGGGGCAGAGTTGATCGTAAGTCTGCTGCGGACATCAACCAAGATCAGCGTATCGCCCTGCCAGAAACGCCAGCCTACTGGACCGAATGCGCCGTAGCCGAGAATGCAGTCATGTGCAGTGAGCTCCTCCGGGGTAGCCGGGGTGCCGTTTCTGGCAAGATAGTTCGGCGATGCTACGACCATTCGTTCAAGCGAGCCAATTCGTCTGGCACCGAATGTCGAGTCGGCTAGTGCGCCGGTTCGGATCGCGAGATCGACACCGCCTAGGACCAGGTTTTGCCGTTCATCCGCCATCATGAGCTCGACCCGAAGGTTGGGATACGGGTATCCCGTTATTGCCCTGTTTTGTCGGCGACGCAGACCCGTCGCTTTCCCGTGTCCCAGGAAGTCCGGTCATACACACTGGGGATGTCTGGCTCCTAACCCACAGCGACACCCGGCAAACTGCGCGCGTCAGACTTCTGTGCGACCGTATACGCGACACCATGCGAAGGGTCTCCGCCATGGTCGAGGGGCGAGCGGACCGTGTTGTATCTGACCATGACGACCTGGAGGAAGGTGCGAAAAGACAGTAGCCTCGCCTTGATGGGATTCGAACCTTTGGCACCCAACGTTAAGGAAATTATTTCCGCTTAACGTCCATTTGCGGCTCAGTCGCCTTGAACGGACATAAACCGTCCATCCGCGGAACCACAGCGCTAGTTGGTGTGCATGCCGATGATTGGCGTCATCAATTTGATGTGCGCATCGATACGCTCGAGCACCCTTGGCGGAACGACCTCACGGTCTGGCAGTGACCACCATGCTTGGTTCACCCGCTCCACAGTTTCGGTTGCGGCTTGCAGGACGGCGGCCTCCGGCAGGCGCGCACGATTGGCGAATGCTTTCCATCGGTGCATATTCAGCGCTTTGAAGGGGCGCTCGCCTGCAAGCGATAACGCCATTGCGTCTGCCGGAATATAGGGAATGGTCGAGAGTACGTCATAGACCGGCGAAAGCCCAGGTTTGTCGCCCTTATCCCGATAAATCACTGACCAGTTTTTCAAGTGCATGTCACCGTTCCCAGTGATGGCAGCGAGAGCCAGCCGACGCACGAATTCGAGTGCGGCCGCGGACGATACGGCAACGTTCAAGGCTGCCGCGATATCATGATAGGCGGCACCTTCGTATTTCCGCGAAGGATAGACGCCGAACACCTGCGCGAAATCCTCAATATGTATCCGATCGCCACCTGCCTCGCGATCGAAGCGTTTGACGAGCAGCACTTTCCCATCCGACAGCGTCTCGAACTCCTCCGGGATACCTTCGAACTCCGATTGCTCGACCAGTTCGCGTTCCGGAACCTCCATGCCGATGGCTTCAGCTAGTGCGAGATTGGCATATTCGTTTTCCGACACCCCGGGAAACGAGGTCGATGGAAACTTGGCGATGTAGGATCCCTGGTCATCACCGAGCGGCAGTGTCAGTCCGCCGCCCTTCCCCGTATTTTTGATGACCGAAAGCTTCATCTGGACGCCGGCAAGCGAGAACCGCGCCTTCGGCTTCGGAACAGGCAGCTTGTCGAGACTCGCAATCGTTCTGTCACTCGGTACGACGCGGACAGCGCCAGGCAGATCCGAACCCAGCGCGACGAGCAAGTCGAAATCGTTTCCTGCACGAATACTTCCCGCGTGGTGTTTTTCCATCGCCTCGCGCAGTTTGTCTTCCGGGAGCAGATTGGCGAAGAACGCTGGCAACGCTCTGGCGACAGGTTTCGGATCCTTGCGCAAGCCTCCGGTGGCTGCGCGAAAAGAAAGGCTGACCACAGGAAAGCCGCCAGTTGCGCGATAGTTATCCTCGAAACTGAAGACGTTGAAATCGCCGGGCGTCCTGACGATCGTGCCGACCTTCAAATGGTTCAGCAGCACGTCGAGCGACGAGATGGATCTCGGATCAGATAAAACTTCAGACATTCTCATCCCCGTCTGGATGAGCCATGAACGCCGGGAGATCATCAAGATCGTCATGCGGCCGCAGCAACGCATCGACGGCCGGAACCATCGCCTGTGGGATGAGCATTAACTCAAGTCCGAGAGCGCGAGCAATATTGATGAGGGTTGTCGTACGCGCAGCAGTGCTTCCGGCTTCTATCTCACGATAGCGGGGACGCGATATACCCGACATGTCGGCAACCTGCTCCTGGGTCAATTGCCGGCCTTTTCGAGCAGCCTTCAGCAACTGCCCGATTTCCAGCAAGAATTCTGACGCAGAGCGTGCCATCCGACCTCCCCAACCGTTCTCCGTAAAGTAGGGTAAGTTATCTCAAACATTCTAACATCAGTCAATCTAAATGATATATAAACGGATCATTGATCAATAATTGATCCGTTTATATATCATTTATGCCTTTCCTGAATTGTGATGTCGGAGCCAGCGAGTTGCACCCATCTTACATGCTTTGTTAAAGGCACGACCCTATTTCCGCTGGCCCTCGGCACTGGTGCCAGAGAGAAACGGAATGAGCATGCCCAAACACGATCTTTCATCACGTCATTTCCAGCGAAAAATTTCGGAATTTTGCGAGGTGCGTATTGCGCCCATATCCACCAAGCGGGTGCTGGAGAATACGCCTTTTACAGGTACCCTGATCTCCAAGCATTTGGACCCGGCCCTGTGCTGAATGAACTTTCCATTGGCCGACGCGACCATCCGCTTGACCAGGAGCATACCCATACCGCCGGACTTTTTGTCACGAGATGCCGGAAATGGAATGCCATCGTCATCCACCGTGATCGCCGCATGGCGCTCGTCATAGCGGCGAACTGCTATTTGGATGTGACCAGCCTTCCCTTCTTTGAAAGCGTGTTTGACAGCGTTGGTCGCGAGTTCGTTCACTACGAGCGCGAGGGTGGCGATATGCTCCTATGAAAGCCCTTGAACTTCACACTCGATCTTCGTCGAGATCAGAATCGAACGCGGCTCAGCCTGGCTGGGCAAAGCCTCACATACCCCTCGAATGGCGCAACCCAAGCTTGGAGAGCGCCGCTGATTGATTTCACTGCGGGCACGGGCCAGTATGCTAACGCGAGCCATGGCATCTGCCAGGGCATCGCGGGTTTCGGAATTCGTCGCGAGGCGGCTTTGCAAAGATAGCAAGCTAACAACAAGCTGGAGATCGTTGCTGCACCGATGATAGGTTTCGCGCAGCAACAGATTGTCCAGTAAATCCGGCTGCTCTGAAAAGGACGGGCTCGCTTCGTTTTTTCTCAATCATTGCATGTTCCACCGGTCCAACTGCGAGTGCACGTACAAATGACTACGAAGCCATGTCCCGTGGCTATCACGCAGCCAACGCATCCTTTCTTTTGGAAAGTCGTCGGAACATCAGGAGAAATACTACGTAGGTTTCCGCACCTTTACGCCGGCCGCAGACGGTGCAATGCCAGCCGCGAGCGCAATCTGGCCCAGTTCGGTCAGGCTGCCGGCACCCAGTTTGCTCATTACCTGGGATCGATCCAGTTCGACGGTTCGAGGACTGATACCAAGTGTCTGAGCGATGACCTTGTTGGTGCCGCCATCTACTAGCCCGCTCAGAACCTCACGCTCCGCGGCGTCAGGCGGGCGATATGCGCACTGGCCTCCTCGTTTCGCGCTGTCGGCCGCGAAGCTGTATGGGACTCCGCTAGGACTACCTTTAGCTTATCACGCAATAGACCTTCTTCGTTCACCAAGATGAAGTCGATCGCACCGGCCTTCATTGCTGCAACCGCTGCGTCAGCGCCGGCCGTGGCATGATCCAGTGCTATGGTCGGCAAAGCGATAGACCGTGCCTTGAGCTCACGCGGAATCGAAAGGCCATCATCTCGCTCCCATCGGAGATCGACCAGAACGGAGCCCGATGCCAGAACAGGTGCTATGTCGAGGAAGGCGCTTGCGCTAGCGAAGATACGGGCGTGATAACCATCCATTCGGACCAGACTAGCAAGGTTGCGCGCTTCGGTCCCCTTGGCACTGACGATATAGACCTGACGGCTATCCTCCTGTGTCAGGTCCTCGGCGATGCCCCCGATGCGCGTGATAGAGCCATTGATGTCACGGATCGGGAAACTGGTATCCCGCAGCCACCGCATCGTGTCGTCTTTGGGTCGCACGATGCGGTATTCATACTGCGTAACCTCGCCGGCCATGACGCTGTCAAAGGCGCGGAGCACGCCAGAGCGATCATCAGGGTGGACGCCTTCTATCCAGGTATCTAGGTTCTCCGGGGCCGCATCCATCGGCTCGCCCCAGATCCGTGAATAGGCGGCGCTGTGGTAGACAATCGTTCGCGATGCCACCTCGGCAATCCAAAGCAGGTTGCTGCTGTTTTCGGCGAAGCTACGGAATTGCGCTTCACTCTCCCGTACGGCAGCCTCATTGCGGCGTTGCTCGGAAACATCGATGGCGGCGCCAATGAACCCAACGGCGCGACCGTCCCTGAATTCTGTTCGACCCGATGTCGCGATGTGGCGAGTAATGCCGTCATTCCGTCCGATCACGCGATATTCAATTGCAAAGCGACCATCTCCTGCCGGGTCGACGCAGGCGGCGATGGCTTGCCGAACCCCGGGAAGGTCGTCCGGATGGATACCTTTTTTGTATATCGACGTATCGACTGGATCGTTCGGCGATAGGCCCCACATGCGATGTAGTTGCTCGTCCCAATCGAATGTGCGTTTAACAAGATCCCACGCGTAAATGGCAAGGCCGACGAGCTCGGTTGCGGCACGCAAGCGCGCTTCGCTCCGCTTTAAGGCCTCTTCGATGGATCGCCGCTCGCTGGTGTCTCGCGACACACCAACGACAAGTTCAACCGATCCATCCGCAGCAAGGATAGGACCCCAACGAAAGGCAAAGTAGGCGGCGTGGCCCGTGGGACTTGTAAAAAATACTTCATCCCCGACAGTCACAGCATCCCTGAAGATGTGGTCGATGTGATTGTATAGATGGGTTGCCAACTCGGGTGGGTAGTCCAGATCGTCGGAAGTTCGGCCAAGCATTTCGCCCGCAGTTAGCCCGAACAGCGCGAGCATTACAGGATTGGCGTAGACGAACCTGCGCTCGGCATCAAACGCGTACACATAGTCCGGGGTTGGATGACAGTGTCGCTTCCAGAAACCGCGATTCGCTGGCGTAGCTCGCTGCGGCCGCCTCGATTTGCTCGCGAGCACGCTTGAGATCGTTGATGTCCTGCACGACGACGATCGCTTCATAGACCTTGGGACCTTCGCGGCGGAAAGGAACTGCACTGACGCGCATCCACCGCTCTTGTTCATCGCTGCCCTCGTAAAGAAAGTCGATGCCCGGCATCACGCGTTCGCCGCGGAGGGCGCGCGCGCCGGGGTAGTCACTTGGGCCGATCAATCGTCCGTCTTTATCGTACCCTCGCCAGCGCCGTGTCTCGGTCGGCTGCCGCGAGGGCAGACGATCGAGTCGTGCATAGTCGCGCAGTGACTGGTTGGAATGGATCAGACTGCCATCGCTATCGTAGATGCCCACCCCGAGAGGCAGGTTCTGCAGAACCGAGGCGAGCAGCAGACGCTCGTCCCTCAAAGTGTGTTCTACAAGCTTCTGGGTAGATGCTTCCTGAGCGGTATCATCGGGTGATCGGTCATTAGACACATGTCAGCCCTCCTGCGCGCATGTTGCCGTGACGTGTAACGTACATCGTCAGGGAAAGTTCCTTAGGGATCGCCCTTATTTACCCCATGCGAACTTGATTTAAATCAGGTCGAGCGTGACACGGGAGAGCTGCCGATCAAGCAATCCATCCTGATCCCGTCTCCGGCGTAAAGATGCGGGACCCGCCAAGGTCCTGCACAACGTAAGATATGGCAAATGCCCGAGTTCGGAGGAGGCCCGTTCCGTCCTTACAGAGGCCGCGCTAATAGCCGGGAGGAGTATAGGAAATGGATCTTCAACAGCTTGTTGGTGCAGGACTGATGTTACTCTTCCTCGCCGACATCTTCCTTACCGTCCTCTACGCTCGGGCCGGCACAGGACTTTTTGCGGCACGATGGAACAGGTTCATCTGGGCAGTAGTCCTTGGTGCCTCCCGGCTGTCCGGCCGTTACCGCGCCACGATTTTATCCTTGGCAGGTCCTCTCATCGTCGTCGCCTTGATTGGTGTTTGGGCTCTCGGGCTAACGATCGGGGCTGCACTCATCGTGCACCCAGAGCTCGGCACAGCGGTTCGGCCAAGCAGTGGCGCCTCGTCGACGGACTTCGTGACCGCTCTGATGGTGGCCGGCAATAGTCTCTCGATCGTCGGAGGTGGTGATTATTCTCCCCATACATCTGCTACGCGCATTCTCTTCCTCGTCAATTCGCTGATCGGTGCATCGGTCCTGTCGCTGGTGCTGAGCTATCTCGTGCAAGTTTACTCGGCCCTCCGTGAGCGGAACGCACTGGCGCTCACCGTTGAACTGATGACCGCCGGTACCGGAGATGCCGCTGAAATGTTGGCACGGTTGGGCCCCAATGGGAAATTCACCAGTGCCAATAGCGAGCTCAGCAACGTTGCGCGTTCCCTTGCCATGACAAAAGAGGCACATCATTTTTATCCCTTGCTGTTCTATTTCCGCTTTGAAGATCCTCTCTACTCCGTGTCGCGCATGAGCTTCATCTTGCTCGACCTGACGACTTTGATCGAGGCGGCCCTCGATCGCAATAAGTACGGCGTATTGGTACGCTCGGTGGCGGTCCAATCCCTGCATCGGTGCGCCCGCCTACTGCTCGCGACACTGGATCAGAATTTCCCGACAGTCGATGAGAAACAAACCCTCTCGCGGACAGCAGTTTTTGAAGCGAGCTATGCCGCGGCTTTGGCGGTGTTACGCAATGCCGGCATCGAGACGAAACCAGATGCCGAGCGGTATGCCTATCAACGCAGCCAGTGGGAACCGCTAGTCCGCCGCGTAGGTCCGGCGTTGGGATACGGCATGGACGAAATCGACTGCCGCCGCCCACTGAAGCAAGCCGCTACCTTCGAGTGAAGGGAACGCTGCAATCACTCGGATACGCCGTTGATCACAGAACCTTGAGAACTATCTCCTTCCGACCGGCAGCTGCAGGAAATCCGATGACGAGACGACCTATCGACGATGCAGTGGAGGCGACGGAAAAGCTTCAAGGCATCGTTCGCGTCCGAGGTGCACGAGAACATAACCTCAAGAACGTCGACGTCGACATACCACGGGACGCGCTTGTCGTCTTCACTCGTGCCTACGGATCCGGAAAATCCTCGCTCGCCTTCAGTACCTCTACGCCGAGGCCCAGCGCCGCTACCTGGAATCCGTGTCTCCCTATGCTCGCCGCCTCTTCCCGCAGATGAGCGTGCCTGACGTCGACCTAATCGAAGGCCTCCCACCCGCGGTTGCCCTGCAGCAGCAGCGCGGATCGCCGACAGCTCGCTCCTCGGTCGGAAGCGTGACGACAATCTCGAACCTCCTTCGCATGCTCTATTCGCGGGCGGGCGCGTATCCGCCGGGCCAACCTCACCTCGATGCAGAGTCGTTCTCGGCGAACACGCCCGAGGGTGCCTGCCCGCAATGCCACGGCCTTGGTCGCGTCCACGAGGTGACCGAAGCCTCTATGGTGCCGGATCTCTCCTTGACCATTCGCGAGCGCGCGGTGGCAGCCTGGCCGTTGGCATGGGGCGGGCAGAACCTCAGAGACATTCTCATCACGCTCGGCATCGACGTCGACAGGCCGTGGCGGGAGCTTCCGGAGAACACCCGCCAGTGGATCCTGTTCGTCGTGGAGCACGAGCTCGACGTCGTCCGCCACGCGGACTGGATCGTCGACGTAGGTCCGGCGGCCGGCGAGTTGGGCGGTGAGGTCCTCTATAGCGGCCCACCGGAAGGCCTGCGGCAGGTCGAACGATCCAAAACTGCCAGGCATCTGTTTGCAGAAGCTGGAAAGTCCTCTCGAACTCGCAGAGAACCAGATGGATGGCTTCGTCTTTCCGGCCTCACACGAAACAACCTCCGTGACGTCGATTGCGCCTTCCCACTCGGCGTGATGACGACGGTGACTGGTATCTCCGGGTCAGGCAAGTCGAGCCTGGTCAGCCAGGCGCTTGTCGAGCTTGTCGGTGAAGCGCTTGGCGCTCCAGTTCGCGCGGAAAACCATGCGGAGGACGACGCCGGACTGGAGGTAGAGCCGGGCTCGCCGACGCAGGGCATGATCGAAGGTGGTTTCGACAAAGTCAGGCGCCTCATCGAGGTCGACCAGAAGCCGATCGGCCGGACGCCCCGCTCCAACCTTGCGACCTATACCGGGCTCTTCGATCATGTTCGCTCGCTGTTTGCCGCCACTCCAGAGGCAAAGAAGCGCCGCTACGACGCCGGGCGGTTCTCCTTCAATGTCGCCAAAGGCCGCTGCCCCCGGTGCGAAGGGGAAGGCTTTGTCATGGTCGAGCTGCTCTTCCTTCCGAGCGTGTATGCCCCCTGCCCGACTTGCCATGGCACCCGCTACAACCCGCAGGCGGTAGCGGCCTTACATCGAAGCAGCTTGGAGAGTAACGACGTGTGCAGTCATAGAGGTTCCCCCACGGAGAACCCCTCGTCTTCCGCACAATGCTCATTTAGATGATTGAAATAGGAGGGCAAGAGCCCCCTTGGGAAGATGTCAAGAAGGCGCGAGCGCTTCAGCGGAGAAGATAAGTTCGAAGACGACGCCTTCTGGACGGTAATCTGTAAGGCATGCCGCACCTGCAGGAGCTGGAAATGCCCGCTCGATCAGAACGGATCCGAAGCCCTTCTTCGACGGGGGTTCTACGGGCGGCCCGCCGGTTTCCCGCCAGATGAGGCGCACTCCTGTCGCGCCGTCGCGGCTCCACTCGATTGAGACCATACCAGCGTTCTGCGAAAGGCTGCCGTACTTGGTTGCATTGGTCGCAAGTTCGTGGATCACCAGCGAAAGTGGAAGAGCGAGCTCCGGAGACAGGACGAGGTCAGGCCCCTCGGTCGCCAGGCGGGATGATCCCGCATCCGCGTGGGCGCTAACAGCCCTGGATACGATTTCGCGAATAGAAGATGGAGCGGCGTCTTTTGCAAGGAGGAGGTCGTAGGTTCCCGCCAGCGCTTTCAATCTTTCCGAAAAGGACCTGAAGCGTTCCGGATCTGCGCGGTAGAAAGTCTGCCTCGCGATAGCCTGAACGAGCGCAAACCCGTTCTTAACCCTGTGCGCCAGCTCTCGAGCGAGCAGTCCCCGCTCCTCCTCGGCGGCCTCGTCGCGGCGGCGTCTGCAGTCGAGTTCGTCGAGTAACCCGTCCAGCGTGGAACCGACTTCGCCTAGCTCATCTCTAGCTGCCATCCCGGTCCGTGCAGAGATTTCTCCGCGCCGCCACCTCTCCATCACATCTGCGATATGGCGCACCGGAGCAACCAGAAACTTGTTGCCTATGTAAACGGCCGCGAGGAAGGACAGCAGGGCGCCGACGACAATGGCGACTATGTTGATCAGTGTCGCCCTGTTGATGGGCGCGAAGGCCTCGCCACGTGAAAAGCCTGCGCTTACGTAGAGAGGGGTGCCCGGAAGTGAGATCGGCCGATAGCCCATCACCCTCTCGTTGCCGTCCTGGCTCGTCACTTCGAGGACACCCGGAGCATCTGCACGAACTAGAGATCTGAAGTGTTCGGGAATGGCGGTTCCTACGAAGCGTTCGGGAAATGGGGCTCGGGCGAGGATGGTGCCCTCCCCGTCCGCGACCGTCACCGCGTTACCGCGCGCGACACCACGCTCGGTGATCCGTGTCTGTAGCCAATCAAGTCGGACCCCGGTGACTACAACGGCCTTGATGGCGTCCCCCTCCATCACGGGAAGTGCGACCGGAAGCACGGCGGCGTCAGACATCCGGCTTTTCGTGTATGTTCCGACTACGAAGCCCCGTGTTTCAATGACTTGTTTGAAATAGTCGCGGTCTGCAAAGTTCGCCTCTGGAACCAGCGTGCTACCGCAGATGGCCCGCCCCCGTGGATCCGTGACAAATATCGTTCGGACGTTTCCGACCTTCGACGCCACCGAAGTGAGGGTTTCCGAACACCGCGCGGCTTCGAGATCATGAACCGATGGCATCGCACTCACGGCGATCAAGAGGCTATGGAGTCCTTCGATAATCCTCTCCACCTCGGAGGACGCCTGACGGGCGGCCTGCGCTGCCTGATCGCGCACTTCCTCATTGCGCTGGTAGCGCATCGAGACTTCGTTATATGCAAGCAGCGCGACGATTGGCACGAGTGCCGCGACCGCTACTGCGACCAGCTTCAGCTTCATGTTAACCCCCAGTCCGTCGATTCTTCGTAACATAAGCTCGATTATCAGGCCAAAGGGAGAAGGACGCTATGGCTAGATGTCGTATGCTATGCGGGGCAGCGAGCGGCAGTTATTCGGGCTGTCAGACTGTCATGACTCGGAGGTCCTACGCGGTTGACGCTCACGCAATCGCACTAAGAAACTTGGCGTCAATGCGCTTGATGCAGCAGTCGTAGGCGCTATGGCATTGTGTTCGACAAAAAGAAGATCGTGGAAAGGCGCCTGGATGCTGCCTTCGTTTCCTCGCATGGTTATCATCCCAAATACTCCGATTGTTGCTGGTAATAACCGCAGAAAACTGCTGTTTATTCCTATTTAAATTGCGGCTTCATGAGCGACTGAGCAGGATACATTGCATGGCTCGCGATGCCGCGCTGATCATTTTCAGAAAACGGGGTCAGATGTTGGCACGGTGCGTGAGGACTCACAGCCTGTGCGCGACCAGGCACGTGCAGCTATCTTCGGGAGGCCTCAGCTTCCAGTCTCGGAATTCGGCGCATTTACCGGCTTCGATTCCGGCGAGCCGCGGAAGCGGAGAAATATGGAGAGCACGACGAGTACGGCCGTCGATAGAAATTCCGACTGCCAGTTCTGAAAGGATTCAAACCAGAACTGGGCACTTGCCAGATGCTGTGTCACGGACTGCGCCGCCTGACCGTGCATTGCCGCCTCTGCGTTTTCAGCGGCTGCACTGTAGCGGAGGTGGAGTAGGAAGCTGGTGACGAACAAAAGAGCGAGAACGATGCCCAGGGAGTACGAGTACAGCGTCCTGAATAGTCCACCTGCTCGTACAGGCCAAGGAGCGCCTCGATTTGCGGCCTTCAAAGCAGCGTCCCCGTCCCGGGACGCGGTCTCATCCGGATTCTTCGATTCCGCCGAGCCGCGCTGGAACAGGATCGCAGTCAGCATCACGTAAGCAGACATCTGAAGGAACTCGCTCTCCCAGTTCTCAAAAACGGCTGAAATGAAATGACCGGAGGCAGCGTAGTCCGAAAAGGAAAGCGCCGTACCGCCGTGTTGCGCTATCTCTTCGTTGTGAACAGACCATCCCGTGAGGACCATTCCCGCGATCGTGACAATGGTCAGCGCCGACAGGACAATCGTCAGCCCGTTGTCTCTCAATATTTGCATTGCCCAGCCTTCCCCTTATCTGAACCTCAGTCCTCGAAGACTATAGCGAAGCTCGACAATTTGGCACCTTCCGCGAATGTACGATTTCGGACGAAACTGTCTGATGAGGAACAATAACGTTTCACGATCTTTGAATCCTGGCAGCCGTGTGGTTCTCCGCCCAACGATTGTAGAAGGGCTGTCACCCATATGCGACAGCCGTCTCCTGCCTATCGGAACCAGATCGCTCCGGGAATATCGGTTCGTGTATCGAAAGGTGTAGACATGAAACCCGAGAATGAACCCTGTCTTGATAGGCTGAGAGATCCACCGGAAATACGACGAGGGAAGGGAATGCTGGGCCGAAGCTTTGTCGTTGGCGTAGGTATCTACGTCCTCGGCGCCGTCAGCCTCTACATTGCTATCGTTGTCTATGGATTGCTAAGTTCTTCGTAAATGCCGAAAGGACGAACTATGACAGAGCCGAAAGACGCCACTGAAGAAGCCGACAGGACGCTGATCGAGCATGACGGCCATCAACGGTTTAAAGAAAGCGTTGACACCTCCCGGACGTCGCAACAAGAGCGCCGTGAAGCCGGAAATCAACATAATAGGCCAGCCGGATACGGGACTACCAAGTAGGGGAACCAAATATCACAAAGTGGAAATCAAGGTCCCAACTGGTGGTTTGCTTGGGTCGGCCATGAAAATACTAACACTGGCATGGCCCGGTTTCTGGCACTGCCGATGGCCTATATCATCGTGCTTGGAACCCTCTTCTGGGTCATCTGGCCATCGTAATTACACAGCTATCTTGAGCGGGATAGAATCTGGGCGAATGAGGATCGTTCCGGAAACTTTGCGATAACTCTCATCATTTTGTGAGTAAGGAAGCAAACGTAGCACCGGATGAGGAAATTCCTTCCGCCAGCCGCTCGGTTGACTGTACAGGCCAGTGAAGCTTCCGCGAAACAAGGCCGTCTCCTTGAAGACAGATGATTTAGCCGTCGGCGACCTCTGCGTTCTGGCGGCGATCCAGCGGTTCTTCTAGGACAGAACAACGGCGGTCACGCCTACCCTGTCTAGATGCAGCCCGAGCCAGAAAGGGCGGGAAGAATTGATCCAGACGCGTAAGAACCCAGATAGGGCCTTAAGTTCAGCACGACGCCGCGGCGACCGATGTCTATCATCCATCGTAGAGGCATTCCGATTTGCGTCGGTTGAAATGACTATATGATTTCTCCCACCATCCAGAACCCGCCTACTGTCGCTTTAACCTGGACTTCTCCTTCTTTCAGACCATGCCCGGCATTCCGCGCCTATCCGTTTATAGACGCCCCCCGCAGCCCCCTGGTCTCCGGCTACGAGCGCGACATACTCGGTCCTGCCAGCAGGGTCTGTCCCTGCACATGCGGGCCTCGAGCCTACGTGAGGTTTCCAAAAGAAATGCATCTTAGGCGGAACGCCCAAAGCGGTCGAAGGCAAGGAACTGTGCGGTAACGTACCCGCCGGAACAAAGCTAAACCTGATAGGTTCACGGACTCCAAGAGCATTGTGGAGAAGGTATATGCGTGTCGTCTCAACACTATTTCATGGAATCGTCGACTACCTTGTCGGTATCCTGGTGATCGCGCTCCCGTTTTTTCTCGAACTCACCGGTGGTCCTCGTGTGGTGCTTGTCATCCTCGGCGTAGCGGTTATCCTCTACAGCTTCCTGACTGACTATGAGCTCGGCGCTGTGAGGTTCCTGCGCATTCGTTTCCATCTCCTGCTCGATGCCCTCTTCGGCATTTCGATGCTGATTTCGCCGTGGCTGTTTGACGTCCCCGCCGATCGCCGCTGGCCGGTCTACTTCATTGGCGCTCTCGCTCTCGTCTTGACGATGATTACGCAGACCCGCGCGGACGGAACCGCAGCGACAGACTAAACACTCATATACATCAAGGAGAAATTCGATGAAAGCATTGTGCTGGCATGGCAAGGGTGACATCCGCTGCGACAGCGTTCCGGATCCGATTATCGAAGATGGGCGTGACGTCATTATCAAGATGACCGCTTGCGCAATCTGCGGCTCGGATCTGCATCTTATGGACGGCTACATTCCTTTCATGGAAAAAGGTGATGTGCTCGGCCACGAGTTCATGGGCGAGGTCGTCGAAGTTGGGCGTGACAACAAGAAACTCAAGGTTGGCGACCGCGTCGTGGTGCCCTTCACCATCTCCTGCGGTGAATGCAAGCAGTGCCTCAAGGGCAACTGGTCGGTCTGCGAGCGCACCAATCGCACTGCCGATAATGCGACCAAGGCGTTCGGTTACCCGACCGCGGGCCTTTTCGGATATTCGCACCTGACCGGTGCCTATGCCGGCGGCCAGGCAGAATATGTACGAGTTCCCTATGCCGACGTCTCGCCGATCATCATCCCCAATGGCATGACCGACGAGCAGGCTCTGTTCCTTGGCGACATTTTCCCGACTGGATGGATGGCAGCAGCCAACTGCGAGATCGAACCGACAGACATCGTCGCCGTCTGGGGCTGTGGTCCCGTCGGACAGTTCTGTATCAAGAGCGCGCTGATGCAGGGTGCTGCTCGTGTCATTGCTATCGACAACGTTCCCGAGCGTTTGGCATTGGCTCAGGTCGCAGGTGCCGAGGTCATCAACTTCGACGAGGTCGATGACAATATCCTGGACATTCTCAAAGACATGACCGGTGGCCATGGTGCGGACAAGTGCATCGACGCGGTCGGGGCGGAGTCCCACGCAACAGCATCTTTTGATGCGATCGTGGATAAGGTCAAAGCAGCAACACTGCTCGGTACGGACCGACCTCACGTTCTGCGTTCCGCAATCATGGCTTGCCGCCCAGGCGGAATCGTTTCCGTCCCCGGCGTCTATGGCGGCTTCCTCGATAAGATCCCCTTTGGCGCTGCGATGAACAAGGGCCTGACGATCCGGACTGGCCAAACCCACGTCAACCGTTATTCCCTTGATCTGCTTCGCCGCATCGAGGAAGGCGAGATTGATCCTAGCTTCATCATAACGCATCGAGCAAAGCTAGAGGATGGTCCCGCGCTCTATGAGACGTTCAGGGACAAGAAGGATAACTGCATCAAAGTCGTGCTGACAGCGTAACATTGATGGACGATGCCGGAGCCCTCGAGGAAGCGCGTCGCCGATTCGAAGCACGTATGGTCGCGATATGTAGGACCGCCCCGTCGAGCCGGCATCAACATCGAATTGATTTACGATGACATCCGGGATCATAGTGTAGAACCAGGCAGAAGTTGTAGTTATCACGGGATCGCCCAGGGGGCTTGGGCAAGCCGCCGCTAAGCCTTCGCCCCCGCCGGCGCCAGGATAGTAATTGCCTACTGTAATACGGCCGCACTTCAGTTTTGTCGCAAAGATGTGCCGCGGTTTAGGTGCCGATGTCCCTCGTCGTGCCCACTGATGCTACCAATGCCAACGAGCTAGCGGCTTTGAGCTTGGGTGCAATCTACGTCCGGGTCAGCAATGCCGGCGCTTTGCCCTCGGCAATCTACGCATATCTGGACGCACCGGCAGGTGATCCTCGTTAATCCCATCGGGCATGTGAACGATTGTTTGGCCGATCTGCGACTTTCCAGCAGCATCCGCCTGTCTTTGCGGACTCCCTTCGCGTGCCGTCGCATGACAGCGAGCGCACAGTCTCAGTCACTGGTCACTGGGATACTGGCTGTTTTTCAGGAGCCTCGCGAGATGAGCCGCGTTCCTCACCAGCGTCGAAACCATTGACGTCACCACTTCGGGCGTCTTCTCCAGATCGACAAAATTGGTCGATCCCATAGCCTCGCCAACCCAGTAGGCCAGCGCATTTGCGGGAATGGTGAAGCCGAGGTCGTTAAGGGCCTGGTATATTTCGGAGGAGACGTGATGAGCCCCATCCTCGTTCCCGACCACGGCGACCCCTGCGACCTTCCCATAGGACACCATCCTGCCCTGATCGTCCGTCTCTTCAAGAAACGCGTCCATTCGCTCAAGAGCCCGCTTCGCCACGCTTCCCGGCTGCCCCAACCATATCGGCGTCCCGACGATCAGGATGTCGGCGGCGAGGATCTTCGCGCGGATGGCCGGCCACTCGTCTCCGTCGCCTTCGTCCGATGAGACCCCGGGCTTGATAACGTGGTCGGCGAGCCAAATCGTTTCGGTGCTAGCTACGTTGAGTGACATGTCGCCTCCGTACTGAGTGAGTGAACACCTGGAGCCTGCGGCACGCAGGCCCGAGCAGAGAAAAATCTTTCATTTTGTTCCGTCGAGATGTGAAAGTCCGGCACCCGGCAGCCCGGGACTCCTCCAGACAGCGACTGCCGTTGTTGCAAGTACCAAAATTCAGCGAACCAATGTCTGGATGCGGCCGAGATCATTTCTGATCGTTGTCGCAGCAACGCCACCTTG
Source organism: Neorhizobium sp. DAR64860/K0K1 (assembly GCF_050500205.1). Lineage (NCBI taxonomy): Bacteria > Pseudomonadati > Pseudomonadota > Alphaproteobacteria > Hyphomicrobiales > Rhizobiaceae > Neorhizobium > Neorhizobium sp. DAR64860/K0K1. Next base: position 291,758 of record NZ_CP191460.1, read on the forward strand.
GCCCATAGCGTGGCTAATCTGATCCAGACCGACCACAACGTCGCCTGCTGCGTACAACCCGGCAATATTGGTGCGCTGATGACTGTCGACGGTGATGCAGCCTTCCGGCGACAGCATGGCCCCCACCCCGGCTGCGAGCTCGGACCGGATTTCGGAGCCGAGCGCCGGATAAACGCTATCGAACGAGTATCTGGCATCAGATGTCGAAATCGATATCGCATCGACACCAACGTTGAATTCAAGGGGACCCGCGACGACTGTGATGCCTAGTTCATGCATGAGCGTCTGTTCGCTCGCCGACAGCCCATGATCGGGGTCCGGCGACAACAGCGTTATGTCGGCAGTGTAGCTTCGCAGGAAAACAGCCTCATTGCAGGCTTTTGTCCCGGTGCCGATAACGGCGACCCGCTTGTCCGTGACCTCGAAACCGTCACACACTGGGCAGTAGCGTATCAAGCCGCGATTGAGTGCCCCATCATGATCTTCCCTGGACATGTCAGGCTCTCGATTGTTCACCCCTGTCGCGAGCAGGATGGTTCGAGCTTCGAGGGTTCCATCATGCGTTGAGACGACAAAGTCCCCGCGTTCTCCGGACAGGGCCGTCACGCGCGTGCTTCGAGTATCAGTTCCATATTGGACGGCCTGCCGTCGCATACGGTCAAGCAGATCGCGTCCATTGATCCCGCCGGGAAAGCCTGCGTGATTATGAGACACAGGAATGCTCGCTGCTCGACTGCTCCCGTCGTCGAAGACCGATACGGAGAGATGAAACCGCGCAAGATAGATCGCAGCGGTCAACCCGGCAGGTCCACCACCAATGATGACGCAGTCTCGACGTGGCAGGTTCGTCAAATGTAACACCCTAATTGAAGGAAGCCCGATTTCCGTGCAGGGCTCACATGCTCTTGGGAACCTCGGCGCGGCATCGGGTTGCTGCGAGCGAACAATTGCCTCGGCACTCGGGTCACCGATAGTCGGCGGAGAGGAGACTAAGGATCTGAGATCGTCAAACGCTCTTATACGCTGTCAGCGCACCGGCACTTGCCGGTACGCTAATAAGGACTGCAGTCGATCGTGGAGAGAAGCCGCAAACGCGACAATCGCCATCATTATCGGCTAGGACATGGCAGCAGCGCTGCCATGTCTTATATCCAGGTTAGGGCTTGCCGATCTGTTCTTTCTGCGCACCGCTGTCTGGGCGCGCTGGTCCAAGAACGGGCTCTTCGCCCATCGGGACGTTCTGGAAGACGGAGAACTGTCCCTTGCCGTCCATCGACGGACCTTCATTCCAACGTGCCGGCGGAGGAACGGACCCATCCGTCGCGGTCGCGAAGAAATCGTAGTTGTGCGTCTGGTCTTCCTTTTCCTGCGGGAAGCTGTTTGGAATAGGAAGCGCACCTTCGTTGCCACCAAGCTCCTCAATGACTGCGAGCCACTGCTGCTGATGCATCGTGTCGCGTGCAATCATGAAGTGCAGCATGTCCTTCATGCCATCGTCATGGGCAGCGTTGTAAAGCCGCGTTGCAAGCACGCGGCCCGTGCTTTCGGCAGCCACGTTGCAATACATGTCGGCCGCGAGGTTTCCGCTCGCGTAGATGTGGGACATGTCGAAAGGAACCCCCTCGGAATTGCCTGGGAAGGCCGCCATGCCTGTCGACAGGATATGGCGATGGAGCATTCCCTCAACCACGTGGCGTGGGTTCTCGCCGCCCATCACGGCACCAACAATACCGTCGGCCGCACCAGCTTCCGCAAGGCTTGCCGGGGCCTTGTCGAGGTTGAGCGCAACAGCTGTCGCAAGCATCTCGATGTGGCCGATTTCTTCGGTTGCCGTATGAAGCAGCATGTCACGGTATTTTGTGGTTGGACCGCGAGCGCCCCAGGCCTGGAAGAAGTATTGCATGCAAACTCGGATTTCGCCTTCGACGCCGCCGATGGCCTGCTGGAGCATGCGGGCAAAGATTGGGTCTGGCGAGTTGACCTTAACTGGATATTGTAGACGCTTGTCAAAGCTGAACATGATTTCTCCTTGAAAGGTTGGGATTGAAATCCGATTGGATGACGGATTGGGAACCTCAATTTGGAGAGAATGTTCCTGCTTCTATAGCGCAACGTCAGCCTTGTACGGTTTCGGACGAACAGGAAACCTGCTATGCGGTGATGCTTAGCGCGCCGCCTTGCAGGCGCTTAGTATTCTAATGCTTCCTTGTGCTTCGATCCAAAATTACTGTCGCATCGGAAATAGAGTTGATTCAGGTTGATCCTGCTTTGGCTCGTTGCGCTATGGCACTTACCAAGCGGCCTGACTTGGGGCCTGCGCCGGATGCTCACATCGAACAGAGCCGCGCGACGTTACAGGTGGTGTTTAAACACCGGTTTCTGTCGGAAAACGTACTAACCAAAACAGCTTCTGGAAATTAAGTGAAGCCTGGATCATAAGCCGTTGAACACGTTTCGGAACAACGTGCCCCGGCTCTTCCCCGGGAGGAGATATGAACCCGCCGCTACAGGACAAAGTGCGCAACCTTTACTTCGCGCTGCTAGTCCCGGCGCGTTCGCAATGATTGCACCTTATATGCAAGCGATCGAACTAGCCCTTAAACTGACAATTGTTGAACAGCACGAGCCGAACGAGACAATCTGTTTTTTTGAGCGAGTCCTAGCTTCGGTTGTTGCCATCACAACAGAGGATGAGATGGTTGAGGTCGGGCACATCAGTTCTGAGGGTGCAACCGGATTGCATACTGGCGGAACCAAGAGAAGCCGATCCGCTCGCCTGTTCGCTCTACGGCAGGTACGCTTTCTGACCAAGCCGGACGCTCGCGCGCATAAGGTGGATAACAGTCGTACCGCAGCTAAACGGGTGGTCACGATGCTCATGCCCAACATTTTGCTTCTGGAAGACGAGGCCTTGCCCTGGATGTCGAACGAACGCTTGCGGATGCGCAAATCGGACAAGCGACAAGTTTTGCATCCTGCGCAGGAGCGCTTAGTTAGTTAGAAACCAATACGCCGGACGTCGCCGTCGTCGATATTATCCTTAGGGACGGGGAGTGTGATGAAGTCGCGAAAATACTCGTCAGCCGCGGGGTCCCCCTTGTCATTCACAGTGCGCGCAGAGGGGCGGCTGGCGACAACCATCGTGTTTTTCTAAGCGGGACTTGGATCTGCAAACCGTCGGACCAGAGCGGCTTATGCGCGCGCGGTCAAAACTTGCCTCGATAAAGCCGCACGACGACGCCCAGCCACGAGCGACGGGGAGAATTGCAGGCTGGCAACAGACGCCAATGTTTCGTTACAGCTGGCTGAGAAAGTCTTCCGTCGACGAAATCTCCAGCTGCACGGAGAACCGATCACCTAGTAACTCAAGCGACGCGTCATGGGTTTGATCCGCGCCACTACAAACGGCGTCTTTCAGCAAGATGACGCGATAGCCAAGGTCGATTGCTCCCAGGGCTGCAGCCAGTACACAAACGTCCGTTTCCCCGCCTGAAATCGCGAGTGCCTCAACACCCTCCGCGGCCAGGGCGCCGTGAAGCTCCCCAGTAGTCCATGGCGAATATGTCATCTTGTCGAAGATCCGCGCTGGCGGAACCAGGGCCTTTAATGACGGAACGAGATCGACCATCTCCAGTCCCAGTCGATCCAAGGTCATGTTATCCCATTTCTCATAGTAGCTGCGCCACATCCCTGGCATGTCCTTTGCCCGCTTAGGCGGCACGAAGCGCGTGAACACTGTCCGCTGCGGATGGCGCCGCGCAACCTCCTGGACCTGTGGGGAAACGTCCTGCATCCATGGCACATGCCAAGGCGTACCCTCAGCGAACATACGCTGCATATCAATGCATAGGTGGACCCATCGAATGTCTTTCATCATCATCTCCCCGGATACGAGCAGCTCTCATTGACAGCGCCTCCCTGTGGGCGCTTAGCCTCCTCAACCTGCAATCCTGTCGGTCGCCATCACCGGCAAGCCGCGTTTATGTCCGCTTGTGCGATAGGTCTTGAGAATACGCTGCCGTGTGGGTTCGGTAACTGGCTTACTCACCAAGAAACTGTTGATGTCCCCGTAGGTGACGCGATAGACCTCCTCATCGGCATGCAGAGGCGCATCTGATTCTAGATCCGCAGTCGGTACCTTGAATACAAGGTCGGACGGAGCGCCAAAGTGCTCAGCGCTCGCTCTCACCCTTCGCTTGCTTAAACCGACAGGTGACTCCGAGTGTCCGCGAAATCGAGTGCTGCTCTTCGTTCATTTCAATCTGTAGCTGTCTCGTTTTTGTTGTTTGCGCGATGGATCAGTAGATCAAAGCTGGTCTTTTTTCCAGTCGCGGTAAGGCGTCAACATTTGTCCGGGAAAGCGCCGCTCGATTTCTTCTTCCACGAGAGTAATTAGGGAGAGAGTTCCTTCCCGATCACTGGCATCGTCCTCGCTATGCTTTTCCAGCAAGCTCATAGAGGCAAAAACCTCGTCGCTTGTCATAGCCTCAAGCCGCGTCGCGAAATCCGAAACATCCTCGTTCAAAAGGTCATTGGCTATCATCACACTCTCCCTACATGCGCTGAAAACCATAAGAATATAAAATTGTTCCCTACGCAGGAACTCGCTGGCGCTGCGGTGGTTTGATCGACCGTCCACAACAGCAGTATCTGCCATGAAAAGATCTTTCATCCTCGCGTCTACCCTTCTCGCAACGACGGGGTCAGCAGTCTTCGCTCAGTCCACCGCCGAAAAGACCGGGTTCAATTCTGTCATCGGGGTCGCACCGAAGTCCGAAGACTTCGTCTTGGAAGCTGCCAGCAGCGACATGTTGGAGATCGAATCCAGCAAGCTCGCCCTGGAAAGGTCGAACGAAAAAACGAAGCCTTTTGCCCAACAGATGTTGATTGACCATCAGAAGACATCCGATGACTTGAAGGCCATGGTGACGTCCGGAAAGGTCAAGGCTACGATCCCGACTGCCATGTCATCCGCTCATCAGGGAATGTTAGACGATCTCAAAAAGCTTCAGGGCGAAGAGTTCACCAAGCAATTTCATTCCGACCAGGAAGATGTGCATGAAGACGCGGTCGATCTGTTCAAGCGCTACGGCGACGAGGGCGACAACGCTGAGCTGAAGGCCTGGGCTGCAAAGACGCGACCCGCGCTGGAGCATCACCTCCAGATGGCCACGGAAATGAATAAGTAATTATCATCCGGCCCCGCTGTGTTCCTCTGGCGGGGGTCTTCATTTGGGCACGCTTAGCCGATCGGCTGTCACGCCTATCATGACCGTTCGTGCCAAATCAGATTGGTCACACTAATCGCAGCCGATCACTTACACACGCCTTGATGGGATTCGAACCTTTGGCACCCAACGTTACGCGGAAATTATTTCCGCTTAACGTCCATTTGCGGCTCAGTCGCCTTGAACCAGTTCGAACCATGGACCCGTTGTTTCTCAGCACTGAGAACAAAGTTTAGCTCGTTGACACGGTGTCTGGCCATTCCCGCGCATCATGGAGGACGCGAATACGAGCCGCCGTTTCGGAAACTCCATATGCCGCAACGTACGCGTCCCGTTAATGACCGGATCGCGGGAGCCGGCAATTTTGCCTACACGACCGCTCACGGGGAAATATATCAGTCCCAACTTACGCTTAGCAGCGCGATGGACGAGCGGGGCTTCACCGTTAACCCCGCACTTTCCCACGCTCGGCAAGAAAATCCAGGAGCGCACGCACCCGCGAAGGGAGCAGTCCACCCTGACCCGTGTGGATCGCATGGAAGGCCTCGCGATCACCGGGGTTGAACTGCTCCAGAACGGGTACGAGACGCCCGGCATCGATGTCGTCTTGGACCGTGAACCGGGCAAGGCGTACAATCCCGACACCGCAAAGTGCCAGACGGCGCAGCGCTTCGCCGTCGCCCGCCTGAACCCGCCCTACGGCCGGAATGACGACGGTTCCGGCTCCCGTCTTCATCGGCCATCCATCGACGTTACGGATATAGGAGAAGCCAAGGCAGTTGTGGCGATCGAGGTCTTCAACGGTCTGCGGCTCACCGAAGCGCGCTATGTATGCAGGGCTGCCTGCGACAATCATGGCTGTATCCCCAAGCTTGCGCGCCACCAGGCTTGAACTCTTCAGTGCTCCTGCGCGAACTGCCACATCCGTCCGCTCCGCCAGCAGGTCTACAACCACGTCGGTCTGCACGAGATCAAGGGTGACGCCGGGATAGCGCTCCAGGAACTCCGGCAGGATCGGAGCGAGAATGTGCGTGGCGTAGGATGCGCTGGTGTTGAGACGGATGCGTCCCACCGGCTGCTCGCCTGCACCAGCGCTACGCTCGGCATCGCCGATGTCGGCAAGAATACGGGTCGCCCTTTCGTAGAACGAGCACCCCTCGGCTGTGAGCTGGAAAGCCCGGGTTGATCGGTTGACCAATCGGGCCCCAAGCCGTGCCTCTAGCCGGGCGACAAGCTTGCTGACTGCGGACGGCGTCATGTGGCAAGCGCGCGCTGCGGCCGAAAATCCGCCGCGTTCTACCACGCAGACGAAGACCTCCATTTCACCGGATCGGTTGATATCAGAGCGCGCCATTAGTCTTTCAATTCACAGATGATGTTCTTAAAGGCAGACTATATCGGAAATTAGCAAGCGTCTACCTTGTGGCCTGGTCGCCAGGGGTTGCTGGACAGATTGTGGCTGAAGCCTTCGACCTGTCCCTAATAAGCGACCGCTGAACCCTCATTCGTTGCAAAGGACAAACAATGGATTATCGCTATCTCGGCCGCTCCGGTCTCAAGGTCTCGGTGCTCAGCTTCGGCGCCGGCACATTCGGTGGTTCAGGGCCGCTGTTCGGCGCATGGGGCAACACAGATGTTGAGGAAGCGCGACGGCTGATCGACATCTGCCTGGACGCCGGTGTCAACCTGTTCGACACCGCCGATGTCTATTCCAACGGCGCATCCGAACACGTGCTCGGTGCCGCCATCAAGGGACGTCGCGACAAGGTTCTGATCTCGACCAAGGTCAGCCTGCCGATGGGCGATGGTCCCAACGATGCAGGGTCTTCGCGTTTCAGGCTGATCCGATCGATCGAGGATGCGCTGAAGCGGCTCGGGACCGATTACATCGACATTCTGCAACTTCACGCCTTCGACGCCGCAACGCCGGTCGAAGAGGTCCTGTCCACGCTCGACACGCTCGTTCGCGCCGGAAAGGTTCGCTATATCGGCGTCTCCAATTTTTCCGGCTGGCAGATCATGAAGGCGCTCGCCGCGGCCGATCGCTACGGCTGGCCGCGCTACACTGCCAACCAGGTCTACTATTCGCTGGTTGGCCGCGACTATGAATGGGACCTGATGCCGTTTGGAGCAGACCAGGGGCTTGGCGCTCTAGTGTGGAGCCCACTCGGCTGGGGACGGCTGACCGGAAAGGTCAGGCGCGGCGATCCCATTCCGGACGGAAGCCGCCTCCACGATACGGCGAGCTTCGGCCCACCCGTTGACGATGAACTTCTGTTCCGTGTCGTAGATGCGCTGGAAGCGGTTGCCGCAGACGTCGGCAAGACAGTACCGCAGGTGGCACTCAATTGGCTGGTCGAGAGGCCAACCGTCTCCTCCGTCATCATCGGCGCGCGCAACGAGGCTCAGCTTCGCCAAAATCTCGGCGCTGTCGGCTGGACCCTGTCTGCCGAACATGTCGCCAAGCTCAACGATGCTAGCGAGGTGACGGCACCCTATCCGCATTTCCCATATTACCGGCAGGACGGGTTCGCACGGATCAATCCGCCGATTGCGAGATAACGGTTCAGGCTTGCTCGGTGGGTCGGGCGTTTCTAGTCAGCGATGATGCTGACCTCCTGCTGCCCACGATCGTAGACGCACGGCTCAGGCGCCTCGTCGTGCGTCAAAATTCTCCTGCGCAAGCTCGATCTGATGTTTGCTGTCTCGGCTCCATTCAACAAGTGCCGCGACCTGAGAAGCGAAGGATTGGCCAAGTGGCGTGAGCTCATAGCTTACGCTTGGTGGAACGCTCGCTTCGACATGGCGCACAACATGTCCGTCCCTTTCAAGGCGGCGCAGTGTCAAGGTCATCATCCGCTGTGAGATTCCCGACAAGGCCCGTTCCAATTGACGGTAACGACGTGGACCGGGAGTAAGCTCCGCCAACGCCATGACCGTCCACTGCTCCCCCAATCGATCGAGGATGAGCCGCAGGCCGCAGTCTTCGTCGCCGGGCGCTCCACAAGGGATCAGCACTGCGGCGGGACGAACATCGATGTGCGTATCGGACAAGATTGTGCCTCCTTATGCGTGCGGTCAGAACCTCCTAAGTAACGGGCAGCACTGACACAAAAGGAGCATAGCATGATTTTGATAACGGGAGCATCAGGCCAACTCGCTTCGCTTGTTGCCAATAAGGCGAAAGAGTCGGGCTTGCCGGCTCTGACAGCCAGCCGGTCACCTACTGCTGACAGAAGAATGGACTTTGATCGGCCAGAGACCTTGGATTTCTCGGAAGTTAAAACCCTGTTTCTCGTCTCCGCCGGATATGCGGAGGACGATGTCGTGATCCGTCGACATGGCGCGGTGCTGGAGGCAGCCGGTCGGCAGGGGGTCAAGCACGTCGTTTATACGAGCCTTTCCAAAGCGAGTGATC